>NZ_LRAC01000027.1 GCF_001517085.1 Paenibacillus sp. DMB5 | reverse complement strand
CGTGTGAAACCAAGATCACATAAAGAAGGCTGTCGAGACTTTCTCGACAGCCTGACGGAGGCCTAAGGGCCTCCGTTTTCATTTGTACATTAATCGCCAAGCGATGGCTATCAATGAACTTTCATGACAGCAATAGACAATATTTTCAAAAGTAGTTATCATGGAACTTGTAGTTAAATTATGGGAAGGTATCACTTGGGGAGGGGTATTGAAAGTATACTAGAGCGTTAACAGAAGATTTATCAATCATTCACTGGGGAGTAGGAGATTAGGTATGTATTCAAAGAGATTACGCATGACTGTGTCACTGGTATTAGTATTTTTGTTGTCTTGCATGAATGTGCTTGGAGCCTCAGCAGCTTCTTTAAAAGCCGGGCTGGTTTCCAATGAACAGGCTCAGGATGGCACTCAATTCATTACGGTGAACAGTGTAGTAGATGTTACCTATTACGATCTTAAGGTGCTGCAGGATGTCCGGTTCATCCTTAGTAAGGATGGTACTGAAATCGCACGAGCTGTGAAGCCTAAGCAAGAGGCCAAGCTCACTGTGATGGACGCTGTATATACTTCACTGGAATATAACCGTATTCCGTTTGCAGGTCTGGAAGCCGGCGGGGAATATACCTTGCGGGCAGAATATGAAGGTGCCGGGGGAACGATTGTCACTCCGTCTGAGACGGTTAGGGTTCCATTATCGACTGGAATTGACATTACCATGGAACGGATGGCTAAGGATTCCGATACTTATGTAAATGCGGGCAGTGCAGAAGTCCGCAGCGACGATAAGAACATTAGAATTACTGTACTACATAATGGGGTTCCTGCAGCCGGGGAATCTATCGCCATTTGGAATTCTTATTCCTCTACTTACTATACGGCAGATGACAAGGGCCAAATTCTGCTGAAAAATAACACCGGTCTAGCTTTCCGCTCCGCAGTGTCCTTTGTCCTGCTAAGACAAGGCAGTGAGCAATATGAAGCTAAACCGTTCTATGTGACGGATCTGGAACAGCCGGGGACATATACCGCTGCTATCCGTTATCTTGATACAGACGGCAAGCTGCTGTCCAAGCACAGTGATAGCTCCATGGTGCCGAACGGCTACTTAGACCGCTTCAGTGTACCGGGAATCGATGTTCTTGTGCTGAGAACCGGCGAGGTTACAGGAAGTGCGTTAACCCGCTTCACATCCGGCAATGAGACCTATCTGTATCAGATCGGGCAGACCGCCTTATATTCATCCGTCAGCGGTGTACATAAGGAAATTATCGAAGATGGCAGCAGTTACAGCCGGCTCAGTTTCAATTACACTTGGGACAACAAGCCGGTAAAGCTGGAGTCCATTAGTCTGATTGACAATAACCAGTACAAGCAGATTAATACCGGATACAATGGAATAATCCTTACAACCCCTGTGCTCCATGTGAAAAAAGATAAAGAATATCAATTTACTGCAATAGGAACGGTGCAGGGTGTGGACGGCAAAGTTGTAATGCGTCAAAGAATTCAACCGGCTGCAGCGGCAGAAGAGGTTACATATGCTGCCAAACCGGCTGATTTCAGTGCACTCACACTTCAGGTTCCGGTTACCTATAACGGTGCTGGACAGGTGCAGCTGTCCTATCTTAACAGCAAGTACAATTACAGCCAGATCAGCACTGCAATTCCTGCAGGTAATGGTAAGCTGTATGTCCAAAAGAATGAAGAGATCCACCGCCTGACAGCAAGTCCGGCTACTGAAACCAGTCAGTACAGCTATAACGCGAACCAGATTCTGCTAAAAAACTTCTTCACTCCATCCGAAAGCGGATATTCTCTGAAGGCCGGCAGCAGCTATACGGCGCAGATTGATACGATTATTACTAATCCTAACTACAATGGGGAGCCCGAAGCACGCAATGAGCTTGTACTGGGTGAGAATGTAATTAACCGTGTAGTAATGAAGGATGAATACGGTAATCTCCTTGATCTGGGTAGTCACAGGCTGGTCGTTGTGGACAGCAAGGGAGCTACCATTGCGGATGATTCGCTCAGCTGGACAGCCATGGAGCAGGACGGCCATCTTCAGCGGATCAACCAGCGTGACTGGAAGCCGACAGCAGTGGGTGACTATAAAATTCAGCTGTATTCTTCTTCAGGCTACATCAATGGACAACTTGTAAAAGGGCCTCTGCTTGCCGAAACACAGCTCAAGGTTCTGCCCAAGAATGAGCTGGATGTTGAAATCAGAGACAAGGACGGCAAACTGGTTGATCTGGTGGACAAGCCGTACATGACTGTTGACCAGGCTCAACAGGTTAGCTTTACGGTGCGGCAGCATGTGACCGGCGGACAGGGAGCGCTGCAATCTGGCGTTAAGGTATACCGCTATGGCCAGCTTCTGGGAGAGACAGATGCACAGGGACAGTTCATTTTCCCTGCAGATCAAGGGATTTATCTCGGTGAGCTTCTGTTCAAAAAGCCATCATTCATGTTCAAGAAGGTGAGTGTGGCGGTTATTAATCCCGAGAACCAGGCAGTAGTCAGGGTCCGGGGGCTGGACAAGGCTGAAGGCAGCAGCTATGCCGGCGGTGTGCCGCTGGATTACGCAAGTATTCAGGCTGTGGTCAAGAACCCGAGCGGTTCCTATACCAACCAATCCACTTTTATTGATACTTCCGGAAGTCAAGCCCTTTTGATTGTGGATTCTCCCTCTGTGGTAGGCGTTGACTTTATACGCTACAACCGGAGCTACGAAGGGATTGAATCTAAATTTGGATACTATATGTACGGTTCGGTACGTACGGAGCCGGGCAAAGAATATTCGCTTGTGCTGGATGCCAGACAAGAACAGCAGGAAGTCAGCAAAGTAATTCTGGACAGACCTGCTGAAGATCTTTCGGTTATAAGAAAAGACCTGGCTGGTGTTGAAAATGTACCTTATGTGGTTGACAGCAATGCAGTGAATGAGAATTACTTCTATGCTACACAGGGAACGTACAGTATGCTTGCCCAAACAAAGCGCGGTACTTTTATCTACCGTGATAATGTGGCTATCGGTGCAGGAGACAACACGCTGGCGCTCGATGAATCTGCGGCAGACTTGGCGACTGTGGTCGCACCGGAAGCGGCTACGATTTACAGAGTCGAATATACGACACCTAATCAATCGAAGCTGGGCAGCTATGTGTATAATACGGATCAGATTCAATTGACACCTGGTGATGTGACCATCCAAATGGATCAGTCTATCGGAGCTAAAGAATATCAGTTTAATATTCATTTTGCACCGGGTTCACTGAAAGCCGGAACGCTCACTGAGCTTACAACACAGGCGCTGCAAGGGCTTGATATTGTAGGGCTTCAGGAAGGCAAGGTGAAGATAGCTGCAGGAACAAGTTATTTCAAGATTGGACTGGTTGATACTGCAGGTAATCAGATCGGACAGATCAAGAAGCCGCAGATTCTGGTTACCAACGGAGGCTGGACCAATTGGTACAGATCCGTTACTCCTGAAGCAGCTTCCTACGAAATACAGGATGAGTCCGGTAAAACCCTGATTTCAGATGTATCCGGAGGTTATCCTTTATACGTATCCGCATATACTTTTGACGCTTATGATGGTTATCGTGCGCTGCCTTCCGGTACGTATGTAATCAAAGCCTCGGTGACAATTGACGGGCAGCAGTATACCCTGAATAAAAAGGTTATGCTCGAAACAACAACAGGTACTGTTATAGATCCTGGACAGGAAAATCCGGGCACCGATAACGGAAACGGCAACAATGGCAACAACAACGGAGACAACGGCAACAATAGTGGCAACAACGGTAATAACAGCGGCCCCGGCCCTGGTGCTGGTCCGGTTGCACCGCTCCCGACTCCGGCTCCAACAGCGGGTAATTCCGAGAACGTACAGAAGCAGAACGACAAGCTGCAGGACTTGCTGACCAGTACTACAGGAACAGCAGCAGATAAAGCGGCGGCGGCACAAACGGCTATCAGCAGCATTGCCGATTCGTTCAAGGCTGCGGCAACCGCAGCAGAAGCTGAGCAGAGCAGCAAGAGTCTCTCGCAGGCGATGAATACAGCATCAGACCTGCTGGCAACCATTCAGGATCCTGCGGCCAAGCAAAAGATTGTTGACTCGATTGCAGGGCTTGTTGGAAGTGCACCTTATCTGCTCAGCAAAATGGACAGCTCTGACAAGGCAGTTACGCTGGCGAACACACTAATCGACAATGCAGCGGCCGTGTTGAACAATGCGCAGGGAGTGTCGGCAGAAGAGCTGCAGAAGCTGAAAGCTAATGTTATCACCTCAAGCCAGTCAGCGCTGAACAAAGCAGGAGAGGTTACGATTGCCAAAGCCAACGTAACAGTTGAAGGCAATACAGTTTCTTCACAGCTTAATGAGTCGCTGATCAGTGCACAGATCCAATCTGCGAAGCTGGCCCTGACGGATCTCTCCAAGAATCTGACCAGCAAGCTGGGAGCAGGAAGTGCCGCGGATCTGAAGGCAGGTATTACCGTTAAGGTGCCGGCAGTAGAAGAAGGGATTCACAAGCTGAATACTTCCCTTCCGTCGGATATCCTTACACTGGTTAAAGACAATGGTATTTCCGGCCTGAAAATAGAGATGGACCAGACAGCCTTCACTATTGAAGCAGATACCTTCGGTCCGCTTGCGGCAGGACAGACTATTAAGCTGGCGGCAGAGGTTGTTGAAAATGCTGTCGTTACCAAACCAAGCAAGGCTGAGCCGCTGGCAAGTATTCCGGTAATGGAATTCAGTGCATTTGTAGGGGCTGAGCAGGTGAAGAGCTTCAACAAACCAATCGATGTGACATTTGATGTGTCGGCAATTGATACATCCAAATACTCTGAAGCGAACCTGGAGAATCTGACAGTGTATTTACTTAATGAGGAGAGTCTTACATGGGAGGCTGTCGGAGGAAAATATGACCCGGTTACCCGGACAGTGACAGCACCGAGAGGACACTTCAGTAAGTATACGGTAATGCTGGCTAAGGCTGCATTTACAGATGTTTCGGCAAGCCATTGGGCAGTGCAGGAAATTAACTATCTGCTGAATAAGGGAATCCTGGATCAGACTGCAGAGTTCCGTCCGGCAAGTGCAATTACACGCCAGGAATTTGCAGCCATGATCGCCCGGGCTTACGGTTTGAGCGGCGATGGTCTGACATTATCGTTCAAGGATGTTACAGCAGCAAATCCTTACTACAAAGAAATTGCTGCAGCCTATGCAGCAGGCATTATTACGGGCAAATCGACTAATGCATTTGACCCGGATGCAACCATTACTCGTGAGGAGATTGCAACGATGCTTGCCCGGGCGCTTACTGGATTCAACGGCCAGCAAGCCGTTTCCCAGCCTGCATCTGTAAATGCCGTCTTTACAGATGCAGCCAAGATATCCAAATGGGCAGCGTCAAGCGTAGCCCTGACCAAGAGTATCCGGTTATTTGAAGGATTCGAGGATCAGAGCTTCCGTCCGGCCCAGACCGCGAGCAAAGCGGAGGCCGCTGCGTTAATCTACCGTTTATACCAATTGAAATAAACGCAGCAAACAAGCAGGGCAGCCTTCATCTATCCAGATGATTGCTGCCCTGTTTTTCATATGTTTTTTTGATAACAATGCGCTATTATAATAGAAATAACTTCTCCCGGGAGTGAGCCCTATGGAAAAAGCCACAAAAATGCTCCTGATGAACCTTACCTTCAGTTCTCTGATCTTAAGCATCCTGTATGCCGGTATTCTAACTAATATAGAAAGCGGGCTGGTGTCCCATGCACCGTATAGCAGCGGTCCGGGGGATACGGTTGTGTTTATGCTGTTTTTTTGATCCTGTACATGTGTCATTTAGTGCTTAGTGTGCTGCATTATCTTGTGTTCAGGAACAAGGAATGGAAGCTTTCCGCAAAAATGATAGCTTTTAATGGTAGTATTGCAGCTTTGAGTCTCGTCTTGTATTTGTCTTTGGATGAACCGGCGGTATTGTTCTTGCTCATAACTCCGGTGGTCTTTTCGATCAGGGCTGTCTTCTAAATCTCCTTAAAGCACCGGCTCCAGCTCCCAATTCTCCGAACCGCCGCTCCATTCCACATCCATTTGTACGTTAGAATCCTGCTCGGGGATTGTACCGGTTCCGCCGCTGCTTCCATGTTGAAGATGACGGTTTGCACACTGTGGAATTAGCTGATTAGGGCCTGTAATACGTGGGCGAGGGGAGAATAAATGAACAAGTCATTTAAAAGAATATGGATTATATCCATCTATACAAATATCGCTTCTATTGTCTTCTTCTTACTGCTGGTTAACCGCTTCTTTATAGACGGAATAGTTATGGATTTGGTGAGTACCGTGGTTTTGATGTTTTTCGGAGGCCCTTCAGCACTGTTGATCATAGCTTCAACCACAATATTCACCGCAGGCTGGAAACCGCGCAGTAAAACGGGATATGTAGCGGCGTCAGTCATTATTACTGCTCTCCTGGGGCTTGCCGGATATCTCTTTTCATACGTAAGGTACCTCTGGTAAAAGAAAAAGCCCGCCCGGCACCCGTTATCATTTAACGGACACCCTCAGGCGGGCTTTCTTCTAAACCAATTTACAGCCTAATGCCCGCCATCCGTCTCCACAATCCATACCTCCGGCAGGTTGCGGTACTGCTCGGCGTAGTCGAGGCCGTAGCCGACGACGAATTCGTCGGGGATGTCGATGCCGCTGTAGTCGATGGGGATATCGGCCAGGCGGCGGGAGGGCTTGCTGAGGATGGTGCAGATCCGGACGCTGGCGGCTTCGCGGAGGGCGAAGAGCTGCTTCAGGTGCTGCAGGGTGAGGCCGGTGTCGATCAGGTCCTCGACGAGCAGCACATGCTTGCCACGGATGTCGGTGTCGATGTCCTGCTTGATGGTAATGACACCTGAGGTGGTAGCGCTGCTGCCATAGCTGGATACGGACATATAGTCAACGGCGACAGGAAAGGTGATCTCCCGCATCAGATCCGACATGAATACGGCGGCTCCCTTCAGGATGCCGATGAGCACAAGCTCCTTGCCTTCATAGTCGCGTGAGATGGCGGCGCCCAGCTCCCGCACCTTGCTCTCAAGTTCTGCCTTGCTTACCAGTACCTTGCGTAATTCGTTCATAACCACTGCTCCTTGTGAGTCGATATTATCTGTCAGGATGTACGATCCTTCTCCTTTAGCATAACATCATGTGCCCCACCTTCGTAAATAGTTGTGGCGGAGACAAGGGTGATTTTGGCATGCTGCTGCAGCTCAGGGATGGTCAGTGCGCCGCAGTTGCACATGGTTGATTTGATTTTGCTGATGCTGAGATCCAGGTTATCCTTGAGCGGCCGGCATAGGGGATGAAGGAATCGACGCCTTCTTCGAACTCCAGCTTGCTCTCCTTGTCGGCATTGCCGAAGTCGTAGCGCTGCCAGTTGCGGGCCCGGCTGGAGCCTTCGCCCCAGTATTCCTTGACGAAGTTCCCGCCGACGAGCAGCTTGCGGCCCGGGCTCTCGTCAAAACGGGCAAAGTAGCGGCCGAGCATAACGAAATCTGCGCCCATCGCCAGGGCGAGCACGATATGGTAGTCATGAACGATACCGCCGTCGGAGCAGATCGGCACGTAGATTCCGGTCTGCTCGTAATACTCCTGGCGGGCTGCAGCGACTTCGATGACAGCGGAGGCCTGGCCGCGGCCGATGCCCTTTTGCTCCCGGGTGATACAGATGGAGCCGCCGCCGATTCCGACTTTGATAAAATCCGCCCCCGCCTCCACCAGATACAGAAAACCTTCCTTATCTACAACATTGCCGGCCCCAACCTTTACAGCCTCTCCGAACGTTTCCTTAATATACTGGATTGTCTCGGCCTGCCATTCGGAGTAGCCGTCCGAGGAATCGATGCAGAGCACGTCTGCCCCTGCTTCCACCAATGCTGGAACCCGCTCCTTGTAGTCACGAGAGTTAATGCCGGCCCCGACGATTAGCTGCTTGTTGCTGTCATGCAGCTCCAGCGGATATTCCTGATGGCTGTCATAATCCTTGCGGAAGACCAGGTACATCAGATTGCCTTCGCTGTTCACAATCGGCAGGCAGTTCAGCTTGTGGTCCCAGATCATATCGTTGGCCTCGGTCAGTGTAATGCCTTCCTGTGCGTAGATCAGAGAGGAGAGCGGAGTCATGAACTCTGTAATCGGGCATTCCCGCGGCAACCGGTTTTCGCGGTAGTCACGGCTGGTGACGATGCCCATCAGCTTGCCGGTCGGCTCCCCGTTATCGGTAATGGCGATGGTGGAGTGGCCGCTGCGGGCTTTGAGAGACAGCACATCCTGCAGGGTGTCCTCCGGACGGAGGTTGGCGTCGCTTACGACGAAGCCGGCTTTGAATTTTTTGACCCGGCGGACCATCTCCACCTGCTGCTCGACGGACTGGGAGCCGTAGATGAAGGAGATGCCGCCGCTTTTGGCCAGAGCAATCGCCATATTGTGATCGGAGACCGCCTGCATAACGGCAGAGGTAACCGGAAGGTTCATGGTCAAGGCCGGAGTCTCGCCGCGCTTGAACTTGGTTACGGGTGTACGCAGATCCACGTTTCCCGGGATACATGCTTTGGTCGTCAGATTCGGTACAAGCAGAAATTCGCTGAACGTTCTGGACGGCTGCTCATAATAGTAAGCCATTGTTTTCACTCCTTGAATGTATGGTGAGCGCGGCTTCCTCAACTTTTGCCGTATGCAGCCCGCTTTTGGATAAATACGCAGTATTCTTTCATAAAACCGTCCGTTATACCGCCGACAGCACCCGTACCGGAATTCCGTAATCTGCTTCCAGCTGTCTGTAATGCTCGCCTTTGGCCAGAATACCCTGCACCCCGACAAGCTCGATGCCCATGATCTTCATTTGGTCAGCGATGCAGCGGATCGTTGCGCCCGAGCTGATGACATCATCGAGAATAAGCACCCGGTCCCCGGCCGTGAAGCCGTCAAAATAAATGTAATTCTCGTTATACGCTGTCTCCCGCTTGATACATACCTCATAATTATCGTACAGCTCGGTGCTGAGCCGCAGGATGTTCATCGGTTTGTTCAGCTTATAGGCCGAGAGCATCCCCCAGGTGTGGCCGCCCGGCTCGGGCGACACGATATAATCAAAGGCCGGGAACTGCTCCGTAATGCTGCTGGCCAGATTAGCGGTAATTTCACTGATCAGCTCCGGATGGATATAGGTGCCCCGCTCACCAAAAGGGTACAGCTTGAAATCATAGGCGGTATCCTTGTTTTTGTAGATCCTCACGTTCTTGGCGCTGCTGATGGATTCACTGAGCCGTGCATACGATGCGCTCATGGTCTTCACTCCCTTTGTCTGAATATGCAAAAATACCCCGGAATACAAGAGACGCCTGCAGAGCAAATGTCGCTAAAAGCGGGCGGTCACAGTAAGGTCTGCGGCAGCACGGATTCAAGCTTCTTCGTTCATGCGGAGTCTCTTGTAGCCTGGGGCAATTTACGGTTGCCTGTAGAAACGCTCAAACCGGATTAATGAGCTTATACAAGAGTTATGATGTTGTTATGTTTGTGTTAGTTATTATGACTTTGGTTATTTTTATATATGCTATCACTGAGGATTATATGTGTCAATCCTTGTTTTTGTGTCATTATATATGACATTTAGATCGGCGAATTTGAAGAAATAAGCCAATAAAGGAAAAACGTCTACACTATACGAAGATATAAAGGGAGCGGGTACTTACTGTGAACGGGAAGGAAGGGAAGAGATATGGTGGGCATCAGCCATGGTACATTGGAAAAATACACGCTGCAAGGAGACGGGCAATGGAATGAGGATGCGCTGATTGTCAATGAAGCTGCGGATATTTACGGAGTCGTGGACGGGGCCACCTCGTTGTCATCTTACCGCAACAAGGAAGGGATGACTGGAGGGTATCTGGCTGCGCAGCTGGCGGCCGCCTTTATCGGGGAGGCGGATGGGCAGGCGCTGGAAAAGATAGCGGTTCAGGCCAACGCGCGTTTACGCGAGGTAATGGAAGCTGAAGGTGTGAATGTACTGGATGCTTCTGCGCTATGGTCAGCTGCCTATGTCATTGTCAAAGTAAATCCGTATTCTATCGACTATATACAGTCAGGAGATTGCATGCTGCTATGTAAATACAGGGATGGGGCGGTAAGGTTGCTAACGCACACCCAGGTGGCCCATGTTGACCGGCTGACGCTGAACCGGATGGAGGAGCTGCGGGCGTCGGGAGTTGAAGATCCGGCCGAGCTTCGCAGGCTGCTGCTTCCACTGCTGCAGGACAACCGCAGAAAGGCAAATACGCTGGAGGGCTATGGAGTGATGAACGGCAGTCCGGAGTTCCCGCTTTTTCTGGAGAAGGGTACATTTAACCGGGCTAATGTAGAGAGTCTGTACCTGATCACGGATGGTCTGTATTCGGGTACGGAGAGCTGGGTAAGTCTACTGGACAGTATGGATGCAAAAGGGCTGAAGGGCTATACGGATGAGCTGTACGCAAGGGAGCAGGAGGATGCCATGCTGCTGGCTGTTCCCCGGCTCAAGGGTTCGGATGACAAAACAGGGCTGGTGTTACGCTTCGGCTGACTCATAAATAAAATAAAAATAACCCATCATAAACCATAGTACTTTTATCGTTTTTTATTTATAATTATTATTATCTGGATGTCATAAAGAATTCAAAGGTTTTGTAAAAAGCCGTATATTGATGTGATATACTTAACACACGTGATTTGAGAAAATGTGAAAGACAGTGCCTGCACCACTGAATAGAGACTAGGATGGTGAACAAGCGATGCACATTGTCGTCGTTGGCCTGAATTACCGTACGGCTCCCGTTGAGGTGAGAGAACAGTTCGCTTTTGCAGAGAAGGACCTGCCCGAAGCGCTTCATCAGCTGATGAAGACCAAGAGCGTGCTGGAAGGTGTCGTTGTTGCCACCTGTAACCGGACGGAAATTTATGTGGTCGTAGACCGCCTTCATATGTGCGGATATTTCATCCGCAGCTTTATGGAGCAGTGGTTCAATGTGAAAAGTGAGCAATTTACGCAGCATATGTATATATACGAGGATGAGCAGGCAATTGCCCATCTGTTCCGCGTAACCTGCGGTCTGGATTCCATGGTGATTGGTGAGACGCAGATTCTGGGGCAGGTGCGCAATTCTTTTTTGACTGCCCAGAGCGAGGGAGTGACCGGCACCTGGTTCAACCAGCTGTTCAAGCAGGCGGTGACGCTCGGCAAACGTGCGCATAATGAGACCTCGATCGGGGAGAGCGCCGTTTCGGTGAGCTATGCGGCTGTGGAGCTGGGTAAGCGGATCTTCGGCATGTTCACCGGTAAAAGAGTGCTGATTCTCGGCGCCGGCAAAATGAGCGAGCTGACCGTCAAGCACCTGTACAGCAGCGGCGCGGCCGAAGTTATTGTCGCGAACCGTACGCTTTCGCGGGCGGTCGAGCTGGCGGAGAAGTTCTCCGGCAGACCGAGCACGATTGATGATGCGCTGCAGCATCTGGATGAGGTCGATATTGTGATCAGCTCCACAGGGGCTGAAGGCTATGTGCTGACTGCGGACCAGGTATCCGCCGGCATGAAGCGCCGCCCGTCGCGGCCGCTATTCATGATCGACATTGCCGTGCCGCGTGATATTGATCCGGAAGCTGCGAATGTGCAGGGTGTATTCCTGTATGATATTGATGATCTGGAAGGCATCGTGGAGAGCAATCTGGAGATGCGCCGCAGCGAAGCGGCGAAGATCGAAGTGATGATTGCCGAAGAGATGGAGGAGTTCCAGGTCTGGCTGAAGACGCTTGGCGTCAGACCGGTCATCCGCGCGCTGCAGGACAAATCAAATGCCATCTATGAAGATACGATGGACAGCCTGTTCAACAAGCTGCCTGAGCTGGATGAGCATCAGCGTAAGGTGATCCGCCGCCTGACTAAGAGCATCGTGAACCAGATGATGCACGATCCGATCAATGTGATTAAGGAAATGTCCGGCGGCGACCAGGGAACCGAAGCACTTGCGTATTTTACGCAGATCTTTGCCCTGCAGGAGCAGCTTGAAGCCGGCGGCGGAAGCGGAAGCAGACCGGCTCCAGTGCAGAAGAAAGAGGATGAACGTGTATCCGCTGCTGAATTCATTGTGCCTAAGACCGTTTTTGCTCCGGCAGGCCTGCTGGGCGGGTGAGCAGCATGCAACTGCTGAACGGAATATATGATGCCGCTCTGCTGCTATATGCCCTGAGCCTGCTGTTTATTTTCTCGGATTGCCTAAGGCGTAATCCGGGCGGAAAGCGGCTGGGCACAGGGCTTCTTGCTGTTGTGGGCCTGCTGCAGATGGCGGGACTTGCGGTCCGTTTCTCCCAGGAGGGCGGGCTGCCGATTTTTACCCCATATGATTTCCTGTTCTGGTTCTCCTTCATTATCGTAATTACGTCGCTGGCCATTGCCTATACACGCGGCGGGGAATTTACCATTCTGCTGCTCAGCGGTGCCGGCTTCAGTGTGTTTCTGCTTAACCGGGTATGGCTGACGGCGGCTGATCATGGATTGGAGAGCTGGAGGGCGGTGCACGGCTGGCTGGCGATGCATATTATTTTGGCCAACCTGAGCTTTGGCGCACTGACACTGGGGACGGTTTTTGCGATAATGTATCTGTTCCTGCATATGAAGCTGAAAAATAAAAAATGGGATGACCGTATCCGGCGGCTGCCGAGCCTGGAGACGATGGACAAATATTCATATACGGCGATTCTGGCCGGTGTTCCGCTGCTGGTTGTGTCCCTGCTCCTGGCGGGGATGTCGATCATTGCCGAGGGACGGACGCCGCTGTTTCAGGATTCCAAGGTACTGACCACAATGGTCGGGCTGGGGGTATATATAACGTATATTCTGCTGAAAAGATCCGGCCGCAAAAGCGGTATGGTGATGGCCCGCTGGGCGATTTCGGGGTATGCTTTTATTATTCTGAATTTCCTGCTGAACTCGCTTTCTGACTTTCACGGCTGGAGCGGGAGGTGAACGGGATGGCGGGGTATTTGCCGGTTATGCTGGATGTCAGCGGGCAAAAGATTGTGGTGATCGGCGGAGGGGCTGTTGCGGAGCGCAAGGTACAGTCTCTGCTTGAAGCGGGGGCAGCGGTTACGGTGATCAGCCCAGCACTCACTGCTGTACTCTCCGGGCTGGCTGAAGAAGGCGGAATACAATGGGTTGTCCGCGGCTATGAGCCCGGAGATATCCGGGGTGCATTTCTGGTGTACGCTTCGAGCAGTGACCCGGCGGTGAACGACGCGGTAGCTGCCGAAGCCAAGGCGCTTAACCTTCCGGTAAATGTAGCCAGTCATGCGGAAGCGGGAAATTTCATTACACCGGGGGTTCTGCGCCGGGGAAGGCTGACCGTGGCCGTCTCCACATCAGGTGCGGGACCCTCTGCTGCGGCTGAGATTACTGCGCAGCTGGCGGATGTTTTGGGTGAGGAGTATGGGCCTTATCTGGATTTTCTGCACATGATGAGGTCAGAGATTAAACAGCAGGAAGCCTCTGCGGAAGTCCACAGACGGCTGCTGCGCCGGCTCGGGCAGCTGGATGTGTTGAATCAGCTGCGGCAGGGCACCTTTATAGAATGGACGCCGGAGAGAGTCCGGGCGTGGATTGCGGCGAACGGGGAGGAATAGCGGTGGAAGGAAGGCCGAACCCCTGAATGATGGAAGTGATTGCACTTTGTACAACAGAATTTTTGCCGAACGGGCGGGAAAACATTCTATTGCATTTTGAACAATATACAATAGAATTTTTCTTGCCTTCATTCGGTCTATATAGAAATTTAAATGTATATAATGGCATGCCGCAGACTGTATAAGAGTTGGTGGGAATAGCGGCGGGAGAAGAAGCGATGTTACCGGGAGGAAGATGAGAATGCGCAAAATTATTGTAGGCAGCAGACAAAGCGCGCTGGCGCTGACCCAGACGGGTCATGTCATTGACGATCTGACGCGGCTGAGTGAGAAGCATGGCTTCGGGTTCACCTTTGAGGTGCACAAAATCATTACCAAGGGTGACCGGATTCTCGATGTCACCTTATCCAAGGTCGGCGGCAAAGGGCTGTTTGTAAAAGAAATCGAACAGGCCATGCTCGATAAAGTCATTGATATGGCTGTACATAGTATGAAGGATATGCCTTCCGAGCTTCCGGAGGGGCTGATTAACGGGGCTGTGCCGAAGCGGTCGACCCGCGTGACTGTCTGATTGCTACGGATGCGGCAAGCCTTGAGGAGCTTCCGGAGGGCGCACGCGTAGGCACAAGCAGCCTTCGCCGTTCCAGCCAGCTGGCCGCGCTGCGTCCTGACCTGGTGATTGAGCCTGTACGAGGCAACATTGATTCCCGGCTGAAGAAGTTGGAGAACGGCGAATACGACGCCATTCTGCTGGCTGCAGCCGGCCTGACCCGGATGGGCTGGCAGGACCGGGTGACCTCTTATCTGGAGCCGGAGGTATGTCTGCCGGCAGTCGGCCAGGGTGCGCTTGGCATAGAATGCCGCGAGGACGACAGTGAGCTGCGCAGGCTTTTGGCGCTGTACAATGATGAGCAGACAGCTCTTACGGTAGCTGCAGAACGGACGTTTCTTGGTGCGCTGAACGGCGGCTGCCAGGTACCGATTGGCGCGTTTGCGGTGCTGGGAGCAGATGAAGCAGAGAGCGGGGCTGGGCGTGAAGGGACGGCTTCGGAACAATCTGAGAATGATGAAAAAGCTGCAGAGGAAGCCTCGGGTGTACAGGGAGCGTCAAGTAATCCGGCTGGACGGGTAATTACTTTGACAGGGATGGTCGGAACACCGGACGGTTCGGTGATTCTCAAAGAGACGCTTACGGGGACTGACCCGGTACAGCTTGGTGAAGAAGTGGCCCGCAAGCTGATTGCCCGGGGTGCGGAGAAGATTCTGGCGGATACAAGGGGATGATGGAGATGGCGGAGAAGACGGGGAAAGTATATCTGGTTGGTGCCGGTCCGGGAGATGCGAAGCTGATTACAGTAAAAGGGCTGGAGTGTATCCGCAAAGCGGATGTGCTGGTCTATGACCGGCTTGCCAGTCCGAGGCTGCTCAAGCAGATGAAGTCCGGCGGGGAGAAGATCTATGTCGGCAAGCTGCCCGACCGCCACACCATGAAGCAGGAGGAGATCAACCAGCTACTGGTTGATCTTGCGCTGGAAGGCAAGACGGTGGTGCGGCTCAAGGGCGGTGACCCGACGATTTTTGGCCGGGTGGGCGAAGAAGCGGAGCTGCTGCGCCAGAACGGCATCTATTACGAGATTGTGCCGGGCATTACCTCTGCCATAAGCGTGCCGGCGTATGCCGGCATCCCGGTCACACACCGGGACTATGCGTCCTCCCTGTCGATTATTACCGGGCATGAGAGCCCTGACAAGCTGGATCATTCCATCCATTGGGACAAGGTAACAAATGCTACGGGAACGCTGGTCTTCCTGATGGGCGTAGCCAAAATCGGCTACATCAGCGGCCAGCTGATCAAGCACGGCCGTCCGCCGGAGACGCCGGTGGCGCTGGTGCGCTGGGGCACACGTGCGGAGCAGGAGACTCTGACGGGTACGCTCGCCGACATCGAGGCGAAGGTGACTGCGGCGGACTTCAAGCCGCCGGCGGTCATTGTGGTCGGCGAAGTGGTGCGGCAGCGCCCGCAGCTGATGTGGGCCGAGGCGCTGCCGCTGTTCGGCAAGCGCATCGTGGTCACCCGCGCCCGCAGCCAGGCAAGTGAGCTGGTGAACCGTATTGAGGAGCTCGGCGGTGAGCCGTACGAGTTCCCGGTGATTGAGACGGTCATGCCGGAGGATGCCGGGAAGAAAGCCGCCATAGCTTCCGCGCTGGGAGCGCTGGACGCCTATGATTGGGTTTTCTTCACGAGCCCTAACGGCGTGGAGTTCTTTTGGCGCCACCTGGCGGAGCTCAAGGTGGACATCCGCGGTTTGCACCGCGCGCGCATCGGCGCGGTGGGGCCGGCCACGGCTGCCGCGCTGGCGGAGCGGGGGCTGGTGGCCGAGGAGCTGCCCGCCCGCTTCCAGGCGGAAGGGCTGCTGGAGGCGTTTGGACCGCGGCTTGAGGCGGGCCAGAAGGTGCTGCTGCCGCGCGGGGACCTCGCGCGGGAGTGGCTTCCCGCCAAGCTGCGCGAGCTTGGGCTGGAAGTGACCGAGATCGACACCTACGAGACGGTGGTGACGGGAGAAGACGATATCGAGCTGCTGCGCCTGCTCGAGGAGAAACGCATCCATGCGGTTACCTTCACCAGCTCTTCGACCGTGCGCAATTTCATCGAGAT
>NZ_LRAC01000026.1 GCF_001517085.1 Paenibacillus sp. DMB5 | reverse complement strand
CCTGCTTGCGCAGTCCGATACGGGAGGAAATATACCCGACCTCGTCCCGGTCATCGTCCTCTGCAGGTACAGTAACCAACCTGCTCGACGGGACCATTACCAGCGTGCTTGGCGCTACCATTACTGCCGGTACATTATCCTCTGCGGGTACGATAACCAACCTGCTCGACGGGACCATTACCAGTGTGCTTGGTGCTACCATTACTGCCGGTACACTCAGCAGTGTAACCTCTATTTCGCAGCGCAGCTTTATCGAGCAGGCCACACTGGCCATCCCGACCGCCGATGCTTACACTCCACTGCCGGCGAATACCACAAGCGTGCTTGGCACCTACTCCTATTTCATCCTGAATACCGGAGCCAATCCGGTGAATACACGGGTGGAAATCAGCGCAGACGGCACGAATTATTTTGTCGATACCACCGGGGATAATCCGCTGCCTGCCGGTTCGGTAGATGTCATTGTGCCGGCAAGGTTCCTCAAGTACACCCGTCTTTCGTATCAATCAGCCACACCGGGTGCAGCTTCGACCCTTAATGTCATTTTTGACGCCCAGGGAACGTAAGCAAGTCGTCCGTCATATCCTGTAGAGGCAAAAGAGTGCATGTATCCCATGCGCTCTTTTCTTCCACTGGTAACCTTTTACCGGATACATAGGCCGGACATTGCCGGCAGATGCCGCAAGAGCCATTATTTTGCCTGCCAAGGAGGAAATGCTGCCATGACCAGACCAACACTCGGAGTTCATCTGATTGTCCGCAATGAAGCTGCACTGCTGCCAGCCTGCCTGAATAGTGTAGCCGGAGCTGACGAGCTCATTATCGTAGACACCGGATCGGAGGATCATTCCATAGCTGTCGCTGAAGCTTACGGGGCCAGAGTGCTGCAGTACGAATGGGAAGATGATTTTTCAGAAGCCCGCAATACCGGGCTCGCCCACGCCACTGCCGACTGGCTTCTGATCCTTGATGCCGATGAGGTGCTGAAGACCCCGCTGGATAGGATCCGGCAGATAATCACAGGTGCTACAGCCGAGGCTTTTACCGTTAGCATAGACAACCTGCTCGGACACGGGGCGGAGGAGCGCCTGCACCACCGGGTTGTACGCCTATTCCGGGGTGGACAGGGCTACCGGTATTCCGGCAAAATCCACGAAGGTGTAGATCAGGCTATTATCAGCAGGCACGGCACTGCGGCAATCGCGCACAGTGACATCCAGCTGCTCCATTACGGATATTTACCGGAGATCATGCAGCAGAAAAATAAAGCGGCACGCAACGAAAAGCTGCTGCGTGCTGCAGTCGCCGAGCATCCGGAGAATGACTTTTACAGATACAATCTGGCCGTGGCCTGCTGCCAGACCGGGCAGCTGCAGGAGGCGGAAGAACTGCTGTGCCGCACCCTGAACCAAGCCCCGCTGATGGTTTCGTACCGTCCGGCAATGATCCGCGATTTGGCTAAAATCTACCTGGCTACCGGAAAAATGAGCGTCATAAACGCGCTTCTGGCCAGGGAGCTGGAACGTTACAGCGACTACCCGGATCTGCATTACCTGCAGGGCCAGTCCTGGGAGAGCCAGGGGCTGCCCGAGCGCGCCTTTCAAGCCTATCAGCATGCTGAGGCACTTTCTGCAAATCCCCTTGTCCAGGAAAAATACGTCAGCGAGCATGGAATCTCTTCCTTCCGTCCGCTGCACCGCATGGGCGTAATCGCTCTGCAGCTCGGAAAGCCCGAGGAAGCCGCCAGGCTGTTTCACCGTTCACTGCAGCATTTTGCCTTGTACGCCCCCGCACTGTCGGGGATCGTCACTTCCTTTCAGCGTCTTGATGTGCCGGACAGTGATATAGCCGCCCTGCTGCTGCAGCTGGTTCCGGGAGATCAGCCTGCGGGAAGATCGGCGATCATCAGGGCCTTATACGACGCTGATGCCTTTGAAGCGATATGCGGGCTGCCAGGCGGGCTTATGCTGCCGGAAAAAGATACTCTGCTGCAAATCAGCACCGCCTGGATTGTTACCGGTGAGCCGGAAACGGCAATGCCGCTTATCCGCAGTGGCCTGGATCAGCAGGCTTCCCGGGACATGAGTCCGGAGCTGCTGCAGGAGCTGCGTGTGCTTGAGGCTCTGTGCCTGTGGGGACAGGGCATTCCGCTGCAGGACAGCCAGCTGGCTGCTATGCCGGAGGGGGAGCGGATCAGCTGGCACAAGCTCAATCAGCTGCCGGGCCTGACACCGGATAGGCCTGCCGGGGAAGGGGACACCGCCGGAAACCTCGCTGATGACCCTGCATTATCCCTGCTTTTGACGCGGCTAATCCCCCTTGCAGTTAAGCTGCGGCTGGACCCGGTTGCCGAGGCACTGGCCGGGCTTACATCTGTTCATCAGGCTGAGCTGGCAGCTGCTCTCTATAAGGCAGGCCGTCTGGAGGAAGCCGGGGAACGATTTATTGAGCTGGCAGGTGATGGGCGGGCGGGGAAACGGGTTGCTTTTTATATCGCGGAAATGCTGCATGACAAAGGCCATTATGAGCAGGCTGCCGGCTGGTTTCAGCAGGCGCTCGCGGTATCAGGGCGGGAGGACGCTGCACGTACCGGTTTATCCGTCTGTTACCTGCAGCTGGCCGCAGCCGATCTGGAAAAGGTGCTTGCAGGCTTCGGCGAAGGCTACCCTCAAGGACCGGTTCTGGAGGATCTTGCCGCCGTAAAAAATGCCATTACATCGCTAAACCGCACGCCCTGGCATACCAGCTGGAGCAGACGCAGACAGCCTGGAGGTGCAAAGCCATGAGCAGGCTCCAGCGTAAACCGCTGATCTCACTGTGCATGATTGTCAGAAATGAAGCCGACACCCTGGCCCGCTGCCTTACAAGCATACATGGTGTCGCGGATGAGCTGATCATCGTCGATACGGGCTCGACAGATTCCACCCTTTCGATTGCCCGCAGCTTTGGAGCCCGGATCGTCTCTTATCCCTGGACCGGAGATTTCGCTGCCGCCCGGAACGCCGGACTGGAGCAGGCACGCGGGACATGGATTCTTGTACTGGATGCAGATGAGGAGCTTGATGCACAGAGCAAGGGCGAGCTGCTGCTGTGTGCAGAGCATACGGAGTATGAGGCATTTTTTGTACGGATTCATAATCACAAAGGGACTGAGTTCTCCTCACCGGTTATTACGGTCAATCCGATTCTCCGGATGTTCCGCAACCGTCCGCAATACCGGTTCAGCGGTATCGTCCACGAGCAGATTGCTTCTGCAATTGTTGAGGCTACACCGGCGGCAGCCATGCACCTGAGTACGGTATCCGTTCACCATTACGGCTATGCCGACAAAGTTGTGGCCAAAAAGGATAAAATCAGCCGCAATCTCAGCCTGCTGAAAGAGCAGCTGAGGCTGAACCCGCGGGATGCTTTTCACCAGTTCAACACGGCAGTCGAGTATATGCGGCTTGGTGATTACACTCAGGCGCTGGAGCACATCAGGCTTTCACTGGCTGAGGCAGAGCCGGACACCAGCTTCATCCATCTGCTATACAAATACGAAGCCCGCTGCCGGATCATGTCCGGTGACCAGTCGGGTGCGCTGGATGCATGCATCAAGGGCTGCGCGCTTTTCCCTGATTATCCCGATCTCCACCATATCAAGGGGGTTCTGCTGCTGCAGGCGGGGGCTTTTGCTGCGGCCAGGCAGGCATTCCGGCAGGCGCTGGATATCGGTGTCTCGCCTCCGGGTTATCACACCGAATCCGGGCTGGGCACTTATCTGACCTACGCTGCACTCGGGCAGCTGTGCCAGGAGACCGGGGAAGCCGGCGAAGCTATCGCCTGCTACACCCGGGCGGCCCAGCTTCATCCCGCACCTGCACCACTCCTTGTGCGGCTCGTACGGATCATGAAGTGCGCCGGCCGTGAACACGAGCTTGCCGGCTGGCTGGAAGCCCATCTTCCGCAGTTAACGGCAGACGTCCCCCGGCTGGCCGGGCTGCTGCTGGCAGAGGGCTGTTTAGCGGCTGCGGCGGAGGTTATAGGGGCGTGCGCGGGAGCGGCGGATGCGGATATGCCGGGCGGTGGTGCGGGGACAATGAATGAGAACCCGCCAAGGGGAGACGCAGAGGTATCAGACATGAGGGCACCGGGTGGCGCGGGAACTGCAGGAGTGGCGGATATGCCGGGCGGTGGTTCCATGACACCTCTGGACGGTAAGTGGCCTGCTGTGCATGAGCCTGTGTCAGGAGCTGCATCATCTGGTTTACCTTCAGATAATGCGGCTGCAGACCTGCTCCGCCTCCTGCAGCGGGTCAACGCTGTACCGGCTGACCAGTTGCTGCATCAGGACATTACCCTGCTGCTGAGTCATCCGGCTGCTTGCGTGCCGGAGCACAGCCCTTCTGCGGCGGGTCCGGCCTCCCGGTCCAGCCGTGCCTGGCTGCTGATGGCTGACCGCATGCTGGCCGCGCTGCCTGCTGCTTCCGGCTACGGTGCTGCTGCAGCCAGGGTACGCCTCACACTGCCGCTTCCCCGGACGGGAGAGTAAAAAGGAGGCACTTTGAATGGATATTCCCGCACTCTCCCTCTGCATGATCGTCAAAAACGAAGCCCGGCATCTGAGCCGGTGCTTATCCTCCGTACAGGGCCTGGTGTCGGAGATCATCATCGCCGACACCGGCTCCACTGACGGAAGCATGGACATTGCCCGCAGCTTTGGGGCCAGAGTCATCAGGATTCCCTGGGAGCATGATTTTGCCAAAGCCCGGAATCAGACTCTCCGCCAGGCCTCCTGCCCGTGGATTCTGGTACTGGATGCGGATGAAGTGACTGACGGCTGGCGGAAGGAAGCGTTGCTGCAGCTTTTGGATAACACTGCGGTTCAAGGTTATTTCCTGCCTTTTATCCATTATGTGGGCAGTACTGCCGGGGCGGAATACGTTACAGACAACGTCTGCCGGCTGTTCAGGAACGATCCGGAAATTTTTTTTCACGGGACCATTCATGAGGAGGCTGCCAGCAGCATTTGGGCGCTATCGGACGGCAGGATTGTTTACGCGGATCTGCCTGTGCTTCACTATGGATATGTGGACGAAGAGCTGCTGCTCAAAAATAAAACCTCCCGCAATCTGGACCTCATCCGGGCCGCCCTGCAGCTTGATCCCGCGAGCTATCCCCTCCGTTATGCGCTGGGGACCGAATACTATCAGCAGGGTGAGTATAATTCTGCCGCAGATATTCTGCTCCCTTTGCTGAAGGATACGATGCCCGGCCACGGTTATACAGCCGATATCTATCTGAAAACCGCCTATGCACTGCAGGCTGCCGGGCGCAGCCATGAAGCCAGGGCTGTTTATAGTGACGGACTGGCCAGGTTTCCCGATTTCACCGATCTGCTGGAGTGCTATGCCCGGCTGCTGCTGGAGGAAGGTGCACTGGCTAACGCGTACGGCCTTCTGCTTGAGGCGCTGCGCTGCGGAAATACAGCCCACAAATATCCTTCCTCTTCCGGCAGCGGCACCAGCCGCACCAGCCTGCTGGCCGGGCAGGTCAGTGAACATCTGTACCTGTTCGGGGAGGCAAAGGAGCACTACGCGCAGGCCGTCCGCTTCTCGCCGGACCTGACTGCCGCCTGGGCAGAGCTTGTGCCGCTCTGCCTGCTGTCCGGAGATGTGCCGCAGCTCATCACCTTAACCGTGGCAGCCGGCGGCGCACTCTCGCCGGCCACACTGCGCCTGCTCGTTCCGGCAGCGCT
>NZ_LRAC01000025.1 GCF_001517085.1 Paenibacillus sp. DMB5 | reverse complement strand
AAGTTGAGTTAATAATGAAGATAACGATGAAAACGACGGCCAGAAAGTAAGAGAATAACGCAAGCTTGCGCAGTCTGCTCCAATCCCGAACTCCGGCTGCGGTAAATAGCACAGCCATAAGCACTGTCATGATTTGATCAGTTTCACGGAATAGCATTAAGCTTATGTACGCGGTAATTGTTACTGCCCATAACACGGTGAACCAACGCGGATTGTTGCTCCAGACCTTTTTTAGCATACGATGCCCCGATTCTCTATAGTGATATTGAATTCAGCGTAAGCTTCTTAACATTACGTAATTCTCCAGCTTCACGCCCCTGCGCTCCACAACCTGCTTCTGGACCACCTCAAAACCTGATTGCTCAAAAAAAGGCTTCGCCGTGATGCTCGCTTGCGTACTAATCTCAGTCAAACCCAGCCTGCGCGCCTCCGCCTCCAGTGTGTCCACCAGTGCCTTAGCAATCCCCTGCCGCTGATATTCCTTATGTACAAACAGCCTGTCCAAATACCCTTTAATCGTCATATCTGCAAACCCGGCAATTTCGCCATTGCACTCCACAACATAGCTAATATTACGGCTCAGTGCGTCCTTCCATGTGCTAAGCCGCTTACCTTCATCCTCATACGACGCCCAGGCGTTGAGCTGTTCCTGCGAGTAATCCCGTTTGTTGACCGAATGAACCGTTTCGTAGAAAAGAGTGACAATCTGGGCGATGTCCTGCTCGGTGAATGTTCTGATTTTCATTGTGTGGGCTCCTATACTGCTAAATCGGATAATCCTATCCATCTGTTACATTCGACAAATGGTACTATATTCCTTCTTTGGTACAGAGCACGAAACTCAATAACTAAACTTAGCGTATACCATTAAAAATATTTCTAACGGGGTGGATAGATGAACCAAGCACAGACAGCTTGTAAAGCTTGCGGAAGGACTGAATTCGTCAAAGGCCGGTTAAATAATGGATATGCCCGGGTCATGCCGATTAATAAGGCTTTTTCTTTTGGCTCAGGAGTTATCTATACCTTCTGCAAAAGATGCGGCGAAATCGCCTCGATGAAAATTGAGAATCCTGAGAAGTTTTGAGCCCAGTGCGGGCTTTTTTTATACATAGTTACAGTAATACATGAAGTTCAATGGTGTATAACGGATTCTATTGTATTTTGTACATTAGTTTCTCTGTTTTTGGGCATTTCACCTCATTTTTCTGAAGTCAATTGTACGGAATACAACAGAATGAGCATTCTAAGTCGTTCAACAAAGATTCAATTGCACCAAGTACATCATTCTAATTGGGTAGAGGTCTCTAACTTAATATACTCCTCTGCCCCCGCTGCATTTACAGGTGGAGCAGCCAAATGAGCAAACTTCTCCTCTAATCATAATTAAATTTTGTTCTTTGATTTATATCGTGCAAACATCCAATCAATTATAAATCCGGTTATTAACCAAAAGAAAAAATGAATACCATATAAAATAAACTGGAACGCCCTTTCACTATTCATCGAGTAGTGCAAATCCGTCAGTTGCGGATTAAGCCACAAAAGCAGCGGACTTGTCAGAAACAGCAGCAGGTTTTTGTCATCGGCTCCTGATAGATTATAAAGACAAACGAATGAAGATAACAACGGCAGCCAAAAGCTTAGTTTCTTCATTATCTTCTTCATGCAACGCCCCCTCATTTTCAAAATATACTATAAATGAAGAAGCAAAACCAAGTGCTTAATAAGGCACTTCATTCCCAAAGACTGCAATAACCCAAACAAAGCAAAAACCCCTTGCTAGGCAAGGGGTTTAGTGAAGTGGGCCCTACAGGACTCGAACCTGTGACCAATCGGTTATGAGCCGACCGCTCTAACCAACTGAGCTAAGGGCCCGGACTAGGTATCCGAATGTACGATGGCTGCAAAAGAATAATTGGTTGCGGGGGCAGGATTTGAACCTGCGGCCTTCGGGTTATGAGCCCGACGAGCTACCGGGCTGCTCCACCCCGCGTCAGTAAACTTATTCAAACAGCGACAATAGTTAATATACATTAAATAAGGCCCTAAAGTCAAGGATGAAATTGTTAATTGCTCAGGGTAAAAAACGCACCCCGTAACGGCCCTTGCGGGACCGGTAAATTTCTACAAACCGCGGGTCATGATAGCCGTAGATCCAGCCGTCCTGCTCCAGCCTTTTGGCCAGACAGCCCGCCTGAAATCTCGTCCGGAACAGCTTCGCAAAATAGATCCAGTTCATGATGATATCTCCTTTGAAGTCGGGTATTCAGCGCTGCAGTTATAGCATACCCCATCATGACAGATAAATATGCGGGACTTATTGCTTCCATAACCGGAAAGCTGCAAGTCCCGCAGTTAAAACACTTTATATTAGCTTACACTCCGAACGACGCCGGATCTTTGCGCCACGATTGCAGCAGCGCTACATCGCTTTCAGCGATCTTACCCTGGCTCAGGGCAACATCGATCAGGGTCGTGTAGTTGGACAGGCTCTGCAGCGGCACACCGGCTGCTGCGAATGCTTCAGTAGCGCGGTCCAGCTCATAGCTGAAGATCGCGAGGACAGCCAGCACCTCACCGCCTGCCTCTTCCACAGCCTGCGCTGCTTTGATTGAGCTGCCGCCGGTGGAGATCAGGTCCTCGATAACGATAACCTTCTGGCCGGGAGAGATACTGCCCTCGATCTGGTTCTGCTTGCCGTGGCCTTTGGCCTTGTCGCGGATATAAGCCATCGGCAGATTCAGCTTGTCGGACACCCAGGCCGCATGCGGGATACCGGCGGTTGCTGTGCCAGCGATGACCTGTGCTTCGGGATAGCTGGCTTTAATCAGCTCTGCGAAGCCGCCTGCAATATAGTTACGGACTTCCGGGAAGGACATCGTAAGGCGGTTATCGCAATAGATCGGCGACTTAATGCCGGAGGTCCAGGTAAAAGGGTCCTGCGGGCGCAGGGCAACCGCCCCGATCTCCAGCAGATAGGCTGCGACTTGCTGACTTGTATTAGATAATGTACTCATGCTTGTGTCATCTCCTCAATAATGGATAGTGCTGCTGCACGCGGATCGGCTGCTGCGGTAATCGGCCGGCCTATGACCAGGAAGTGACTGCCCTGACGGATGGCTTGTCCAGGCGTCATTACACGGGACTGGTCGTCCAGGGACGAGCCTGCCGGACGGATGCCCGGGGTTACTGTGACGAATTCCGGACCGCAGGCTACTGCGATAGCTGCCGACTCCTGCGGGGAAGCCACTACGCCATGCAGGCCCGCTTCAGCGGCCAGCTTAGCATAACGGACTACGGTATCCTCTACGTTCCCGGCAATGCCGATTTCTTCGTTCATCACTTCCTGGCTAGTGCTTGTAAGCTGTGTAACCGCAATGATCAGCGGGATATGCAGCGAAGGGTTCAGGCTGACCGCCTTGGCCGCTCCCTCTAGTGCTGCAGCCATCATCGTCTTGCCGCCGGAGGCGTGGACGTTGAACATGTCCACACCTAGCCTGGTAATGCTCTCAGCACCGCCACGGACGGTATTCGGGATATCGTGCATTTTCACATCCAGAAAAACGGAATAGCCGCGTTCCTTAAGCTCTCTGATAAAATCCGGCCCAGCTGCATAGAACAGCTGCATGCCGACCTTCAGGTAGCACGGAATGCCTTCCAGCTTATCAATCAGGACCCGTGCCGAGTCCGCATCCGGATAGTCGAGCGGAATCATCAGCCTGCCGGCCATTTCATCCCGCTTAGCAATATGACCAATCGTCTCATGCTCTGTCTGCTCTGGGGTTTGCTGTTCCATGGGTCGTTCTCCAGCTCCTTCATTCATCATCTGCTTGCCCGGGCACAGTTGAACGGTCTGCGCTAACGCAAACCGTCCCCTGTATGAAACCGCCCGCAGGCGGTTCCTGGTATTCATATCTTATTGTCCGACAAAAGCGGGCATCGACTGTGACGAGAAGTTGATCGTCTGCAGCATTTTCAGCAGCGCTGCTACGGTATCGAGCGAGGTCATACATACCACGCCGTTCTCAACCGCTTCGCGGCGGATGCGGAAGCCGTCACGCTCAGGTGTTTTGCCCTTCGTCAGGGTGTTGAACACGAAGTTCGCTTGACCGCTGCGGATCAGGTCGAGGATCGTAGGCTCGCCTTCATCCAGCTTGTTGACGTTCATCACGTTCAGGCCGGACTGCTCCAGCGCCTGTGCCGTGCCGCCTGTAGCGATGATTTTGTAGCCCATAGCATGGAAACCCTTCATCAGCTCAACCGCTTCAGCTTTGTCTTTATCCGCTACTGTAACGATGATCGCGCCGGTTGCCGGGATTTTCATGCCTGCACCAATCAGACCTTTGTACAGCGCCTTAGCATACAGCTTGTCGCGGCCCATAACCTCACCGGTCGATTTCATTTCAGGTCCCAGGGTAGGCTCTACTCTGCGCAGCTTGGCAAAAGAGAACACCGGCACTTTAACCGATACGTAGTCGCTCTCCGGCCAGAGGCCTTCTGTATAACCCTCTTCCTTCAGCTTACTGCCGAGGATGATCTTGGTTGCCAGATTCGCCATTGGAATGCCGGTTACCTTGCTCAGGAACGGAACCGTACGCGAGGAGCGCGGATTCACTTCGATGACATACACTTCATTCTGGTAGATAACGAACTGGATGTTCACCAGACCGATCGTTTTCAGCTCTTTGGCGATTTTGATCGTGATATCGGTGATCTTCTGCTTCAGGCCTTCATCCAGGTACTGCGGAGGATATACGGCGATGGAGTCGCCGGAGTGGACGCCTGCGCGCTCCACATGCTCCATGATGCCCGGAATGACCACGGTTTCGCCGTCGCAGATCGCGTCAACCTCAACCTCTTTGCCGAGCATGTATCGGTCGATCAGGACCGGATGCTCCGGATTGATCTTAACCGCTTCAACCATGTAGTTCATCAGCTCAGTATCATTATATACGATTTCCATCGCACGTCCGCCCAGCACGTAGGAAGGACGCACCAGCACCGGATAGCCGAGGGACTGCGCTGTTTCTACAGCCTGGCTTGCATCGGTTACTGTCTTGCCTTTCGGCTGTGCAATATCCAGACGGGCCAGCAGTGCTTCGAACCGCTTGCGGTCCTCGGCTTCATCGATGCTCGACAGGCTGGTTCCGAGGATGTTCACGCCGGCTGCCGCCAGCGGAGCAGCAAGGTTGATGGCCGTCTGGCCCCCGAACTGCACGATAACCCCGATCGGATTTTCCTGGGCAATGACGTTCATTACATCTTCAAAGAACAGCGGTTCAAAATACAACCGGTCCGAAGTATTGAAATCCGTAGACACCGTCTCCGGGTTGTTGTTGATAATTACGGCCTCATAGCCCGCGTTCTGGATCGCCCATACCGCGTGTACAGTGGAGTAGTCAAACTCAATACCCTGGCCGATACGGATCGGGCCGGAGCCGAGCACTACAACCTTTTGCTTGTCGGAATGAGTAACTTCGTTTTCTGTTTCATAGGTCGAGTAGTAGTAAGGCGTCGAAGCTTCGAACTCAGCGGCGCAGGTATCTACCATCTTGAAGACAGGTGTCAGGCCTTGGGCCAGGCGCAGGGCACGGACATCCGCTTCCTTCGTCTGTGCGCCGCCAGGACGGCCTTCCGCGCGGATCTCGGCGATAGCCCGGTCAGTGAAGCCTTTGCGTTTCGCCTGATACAGCGTTTCAGCGCTCAGCGTTTCTTCGCTGCGCAGCACATCCTCGAATTGCACTAGTCCTTCAATCTTGGACAGGAACCACCAGTCAACCTTGGTGATGTCCTGGATTTCCTGCAGCTGATAGCCGCGGCGGTAAGCTTCGGCAATCAGGAACAGGCGCTCATCATCTGCCTTAGCCAGACGGGTACGCAGGACACTGTCTTCCAGCAGCTCGGCACCCGGCAGACGGAAGCGGTGAACTCCGATTTCCAGGGAACGGACGGCCTTGTGGATCGACTCTTCAAAGGTACGGCCGATCGCCATTACTTCGCCGGTCGCTTTCATCTGTGTGCCCAGCTTGCGGTTTGCCGAGGTGAACTTGTCAAACGGCCAGCGCGGGATTTTGCTTACGATATAGTCCAGCGTAGGCTCGAAGCAGGCATACGTCTGGCCGGTAACTGGGTTAACGATTTCGTCGAGTGTGTAGCCGAGGGCGATTTTGGCTGCCATCTTGGCGATTGGATAACCGGTTGCTTTGGATGCAAGTGCTGAAGAGCGGCTTACACGCGGGTTAACCTCGATTACATAATATTGATAGCTTTGCGGATCAAGCGCGAACTGTACGTTACAGCCGCCTTCGATGTTGAGCGCACGGATGATCTTCAGTGAAGCACTGCGCAGCATCTGGTATTCACGGTCGGAGAGCGTCTGGCTCGGTGCCACAACGATACTGTCGCCAGTATGTACACCTACAGGGTCAAAGTTCTCCATGTTGCAGACCACGATACAGTTGTCGTTCGCGTCACGCATTACTTCATATTCAACTTCCTTCATGCCGGCGATGCTCTTCTCAACCAGACACTGGCCGATCGGGCTGTAGCGGATACCCGCTTTTACTGTTTCACGCAGTTCTTCCGCGTTGTCGCAGATACCGCCGCCTGTTCCGCCGAGCGTATAAGCCGGACGTACGATCAGCGGGAAGCCAATTTCTTCTGCGAAGCTCATCGCTTCTTCAACCGTTGTAATAATGATACTTTCCGGAACAGGCTGGTCCAGCTCGCGCATCAGTTCGCGGAACAAATCACGGTCTTCCGCCTTCTCGATCGAATGCAGCTGAGTACCGAGCAGCTTCACGTTCTCCGCTTCCAGTACGCCGCGCGCGCCAGCTCAACTGCCATATTCAGACCGGTCTGGCCGCCCAGCGTCGGCAGCAATCCGTCCGGACGCTCCTGGCGGATGATGCCTGTTACGAAATCAAGGGTGATTGGCTCGATATAGACTTTATCAGCCATGTTAGTATCCGTCATGATGGTAGCCGGGTTACTGTTGATCAGTACAACCTCAACGCCTTCTTCTTTCAGAGCCTGGCAGGCCTGTGTGCCTGCATAGTCAAACTCGGCGGCCTGGCCGATGACGATCGGACCGGAGCCGATTACGAGGATTTTTTTAAGTTTATCGTTCTTAGGCATGATTATAGAGCTCCTTTCACGGCTTCAAGCTTCGGTGTTGGTTTAGGTGCCGTGATTCTGGCATTGGCGGCAAGCTGTGCCTGGCGTGAGCCGGCAGGCGTCTTCGCTTTGTGATCGGC
Source organism: Paenibacillus sp. DMB5 (assembly GCF_001517085.1). Classification (GTDB taxonomy): domain Bacteria; phylum Bacillota; class Bacilli; order Paenibacillales; family Paenibacillaceae; genus Paenibacillus_AQ. The sequence continues at coordinate 5,132 of NZ_LRAC01000025.1, read as the reverse complement.
AATCATCTGCAGGAAACGGTCGAACAGATAGCTGCTGTCATGCGGTCCCGGCGCTGCTTCCGGATGGTACTGCACCGAAAAGGCAGGGTAACGGCTATGCTTCAGGCCTTCAATGGTCTTGTCATTATTGTTGATGTGCGTCACTTCAAGCTCGGTGCTCTGCACAGATTCTTCATTAACAGTGTAGCCGTGGTTCTGCGAGGTGATGAAGCAGCGTCCGCTTTCCAGCTCCTTAACCGGGTGGTTACCGCCGCGGTGGCCGAATTTTAGCTTCTCGGTGTCTGCGCCGCAGGCCAGTGCGAACAATTGGTGACCCAGGCAGATGCCGAAGATCGGATATTCGCCAAGCAGCTCGGAAATGGTGTTCACTGCATAAGGTACATCCTTAGGGTCCCCAGGGCCGTTGGACAGCTGGATCCCGTCAGGGTTCAGGCGGCGGATTTCGTCCGCAGTTACATCATGGGGCACGACTACTACGTCACAGCCGCGGTTGTTCAGCTCCCGCAGGATACCGGTCTTCGCGCCGTAGTCAACCAGCACGATCCGTTCCTTCGTTCCAGGGCTGCTGTAGCTTGTAGTGGTAGAAGTCCGGGCAACCTGGTTGCGCAGCTCTTCAATAGTTGTATCGCCCATCATTTCCATCAGCTCTTCCACACGCTTGTTAGAAGTAGTCAGGATGGCTTTCATCGTTCCGTAGTGGCGGATAATGCGGGTCAGCATCCGGGTGTCGATCTCGCTGATCCCTGGAATGCCGTATTCCTTCAGCAGGTCATCCACACTGTATTCAGCGCGCCAGTTGCTCGGCACATCTTCATGGCGGCGTACAACAAAGCCGTGTACAAAAGGACGCACGGATTCAAAATCATCACGGGTAATGCCGTAGTTCCCGATCAGCGGATAAGTCATTGTTACGATCTGTCCGCAGTAGGAAGGGTCCGACAGCACCTCCTGATAACCTGTAATCCCTGTGTTAAAAACAACCTCGCCTGTCATTTCGCCCTCAGCGCCAAATGCGGTCCCTGTAAACAGCGTTCCGTCCTGAAGCAGCAATCTTGCCTGCATTTCCTTCCACTCCTTCTTATTTCTGTAGTCTGATTCTATTGTCTCTATCCTGATCCAGTCAGGATCGTTAGTTAGCCTTCGTCCAGACGGCCTTGCCGTCTACCCAGGTTGCTACCGGCCAGCCTTTCAGCTTCCATCCGGTGAATGGAGTGTTACGTCCCTTAGTGGCAAAAGTGGCCGGGTCTACCACCTGCTCATCATTCAGGTCAATTAGTGTCAAGTCAGCCGGCGCTCCTACAGCCAGGCTGCCAGTGTTCAGCCGGAACACGCGGGCCGGATCAGCGGTCATCCGCTGTACCAGCAAAGACAGGTCCCATTTGCCTGTCGCTACAAAAGCGGTATACAGCAGCGGGAAGGCTGTCTCGAAGCCGACGATGCCAAACGGTGCAAGCTGCATGCCCTTGGCTTTTTCCTCTTCGCTGTGCGGCGCATGGTCAGTTACGATAATGTCAATCGTTCCGTCCAGCAGCCCCTCGATGCAGGCTTCCACATCGCGGCGGGAGCGCAGCGGCGGGTTCATTTTCCAGTTGGCATCCATCCCCGGGATATCCTCTTCGGAGAGCAGCAGATGGTGCGGACACACCTCAGCGGTTACTTTAATGCCGATTTGCTTCGCCTGGCGGATCAGCCGTACCGACTGCTCTGTGCTGACGTGGCAGACATGGTAGTGAACGCCTGTCGCTTCAGCGAGCAGAATGTCGCGTCCGACATGAATCGCTTCCGACTCGTTCGGAATGCCCTTCAGGCCGTGCTTTGTTGCAAAGGTACCTTCGTTCACCGCACAGCCTTCAACCAGTGAATCATCCTCACAGTGGGCGATGACCGGCATATCCAGGCTTGCAGCCAGCTTCATGGCATCCTTCATCATCTGGGCGGTCTGTACACCAACCCCGTCATCCGTAAAGCCGATCGCTCCGGCTTCCTTCAGGGCAGCAAAGTCCGTCAGCTCACGGCCAAGCTCATTTTTGGTGATTGCCGCATAAGGCAGCACTTTGACGAGTCCGGCTTCACGCGCTTTTTCTTTTACCAGCTCGACGATTTCAGGAGTGTCGGTCACCGGTCGGGTGTTCGGCATGCAGGCGATGGTGGTGAATCCGCCCTTGGCTGCCGATCGTGCGCCGGTTTCAATCGTTTCTTTATGCTCAAAGCCCGGCTCGCGCAGATGCACGTGCATGTCAATCAGGCCCGGTACCAGCAGCTTGCCCTCCGCGTCTACAATCTCACCGGATTCTTCTGCCGGAAGCTCACTTTCAACCGCTGTGATGATCCCGTCCTGAACCACGATATGCTTGATTTCCAGTTCGCCGTCTTTGTTCAATACGCTGGCATTTCTAATGATCACGGTTGATTCTCCTTTTGCCTGCAAGCCGCAGCTCCAGACTCTGTTTGTATTATATAATAAAAATTCATCTTTGTGTATATTTATTAATCCATTTATGTCAGGTTTTTTTAGAGGCTGTCTCTTCTATTGAAGTGCACGTTCCATGACTGCCATTCTTACCGGCACACCGTTCGCCATCTGCGGGAAAATCCGCGACTGGCTGCTCTCTACTACCGCATCGTCGATCTCTACATTACGGTTGACCGGAGCCGGATGCATGATGATCGTGTTCTTATCCAGCTTGGCCGCCCGTTCCTCAGTCAGTCCATACTGCTTGCGGTACTCTTCGGCTGACTGCAGGATGCCGGTTGCGTGACGCTCCAGCTGTACTCTCAGCATCATGACCACATCGGCCTTTAGCGCTTCTTCTATACTTACGTAAGGTGCATACTGTGCCAGCTCAGGCGCCTTCATGCTGTCCGGGGCGCAGAACTGCACGCTTGCTCCCATCTTCGTCAGTCCCCAAAGGTTCGAGCGGGCCACCCGGCTATGCATAATGTCCCCGATAATCGAAACCTTCAGGCCCTTCAGCTCGCCAAAATTTTTGGTCATCGTATACATGTCCAGCAGCGCCTGGGTCGGATGCTCATTGTTTCCGTCTCCGGCATTGATCAGCGGGATGGATACCTTCTCCGTCAGCTGCTGCAGCACGCCTGCAGGCTTCAAACGCACAACTCCGGCGTCGATCCCCATCGATTCCAGTGTGCGCACTGTATCGTAGATCGACTCGCCTTTTTCTACACTGGAAGCTGCCGCCGTAAAATTCAGCACCTGCACCCCAAGGCGTTTCTCGGCCATTTCGAAGGAAAAGCGGGTCCGTGTGCTGTTCTCAAAAAACATGTTAGCCACAAACTGCGATCTCAGCACCGGTGTCAGCTTCTCCTTCTGGTTGTCCCAGTAGGCGGTTCTGTTCAAAAGCTGCAGAATCTCTGTCCGGTCCAGCTCTTTAATCCCCAGCAGACTGCGTTCCTTCACCTTGGTTGCCGTCATCATTGTTATCGTTCCTCCCGGTTGGAAATAATGTAAACCTCATCTTTGCCGTCGTATTCCTTAAGTGAAACTTCGATCTCTTCATGCCTGGAGGTAGGCACGTTCTTGCCGATGTAGTCCGGCCGGATCGGCAGCTCGCGGTGCCCGCGGTCGGCCAGCACAGCCAGCTGGATCATCCGCGGCCGTCCGCAGTCCATCAGGGCATCCATCGCCGCGCGGATCGTCCGTCCGGTGTACAGCACATCGTCGAACAAAATCACTTTCTTGTCGCGGATACCGCCGCTGCCTGCCGGCAGGTTCAGTATGCTCTCTGCCGCCGCCTGATCCATGGCCTCCCGGTTGTCTCCGCCTTCGCGGTCATCCCGGTAATGCGTGATGTCGAGCTCGCCCCAGGCAATTTCCACGCCCTCAATCTCTTTGATCCGTTCTGCAATCCGCTGAGCCAGATATACCCCGCGGGTTCGGATGCCGACCAGCAGACAATTCTCAATCCCTTTGTTCTTCTCCAAAATCTCATGTGCAATGCGCGACAGCGCCCGGCGTATTGCCGTTTCATCCATAATTACGTTCTTTTCGGTAGCCATTTATCCAGTCCATCCTTTCGCTTGTACGCCCGTCCAAGTTCCCGGAAATCAAAAAACTCCTTGCCTGAAGCAGGCAAGGAGTGAAATCCGCAGATTAAAAGATGGATGTCCGCGCGCATAAAGAGGCTATCCGTACTCATACGGATCCCATCCATTTGTCGCGAACCTCGATTCACGTTACCTTGCCAGCCTCACGGGACTGAATTAAAGGCGCATATTCAACTAAGGGAATTATGACAGATGTTTGTCTTGATGTCAAACCGGGAAAGTTTTACAGGTGATGGGAGCGAACGGGGAAAGGTGAGTGACGCTATTGAGTGAGAGGTATGCGCTGGTAGCTTATACTGTTTGGTGCAGGGCGCTGCTGCGGGGTTTTTGGACTTCCGGCCGCTGCCCTTCTGCAGATTTCTTCAATTGTACCGCTGTTCTCGGTTGAAATCCAAACCCTGCCTATGCTTACGAAGCGAGCTTTCCTGCGGAAAGCTTTTAGGCGGACGCTCCGCTCCTCCAGCTCCAAAATCCCCTCCGCGCTTCCACCTGAACAGAAGACTTTCCCGGTTCGGGGGAGGAGGGGCAGCAGAGGGCTGACGGCTGGGGCTGTGCACCCAGCGTCACCAAGTATACTATAGGCGAGGCGTCGAGGATCTCGCTTTGTTAACACATAAGTCTATCTAAGTGGAAATTTGCCATCTAATTTACCGGTGAAACCCTCTTCCCAGAGACTAGTTGGAAAAACGACACTTACTTATGCCGAAATACCCTACCGAGCGATAAATAGCCCGATCTATATAGAACGCAATTAAGTTTATAACCTGATGAGGAGACGATCTATCGTTTCTAATGGATGCTTGTTGATTCTTCTCATGAATTGACTTACATGAAGTCTAATCTTATAGAATTTTTCAAAAAAATGTTGTTCACTACGTCAGCTTTGAGCCATAACCAAAGTCCTTCAACGGGGTTAAGGTTTGGGCTATAAGGTGGTAGAAAAACAAGTTGCAGACGCGGATGCTCCTTTAGAAACAGTTGTAACTCGGTAGCGTGATGAATCCGACTGTTGTCCAAAATCAAAGCCATTTTTCCATTGGGATACGCAGAGAGAATATCCTGTAAGA
>NZ_LRAC01000024.1 GCF_001517085.1 Paenibacillus sp. DMB5 | reverse complement strand
TTTGAGATAGAGGTCAACTGCCTTTTTCTTGAACTTCTCATCGTACGTTCTTCTCATTTCGCCCATAAAAAAATCCCCTCCATAGTAGACAGATTAAACGGCTTGCTTTTTTCTGTCTACTATAGGGGGATCATATCAAAAGGTAGCGGTCCTATTTCGATGGATAACCCTTTAAGCCTCTGCCCTTAAAAGCGGCTTTTGCTATACTCTCCCCAATTAATGCCCCATCCCGCCACCGCCGCCGGCACCGCCACGGAATCCGCCTCCGCCACCGCCTCCGCGTGACACGGTAATTTCAGTAATCTGCTCGCCGTTAACCGTGACCGTGCCGCCGTTCAATTCAGCTGTACCATCCGCATCAAAAGCGGAAGTAGCTTCTACATCAATAACTCCGCCATTAATATAAAGATTACCGTTCGAGTCAAAAGCATCCGTATCCCCGCTGCCCATGCTCACTTTAATCGCACCGCCGTTGACTTCAATCGATGCATTATCGTTCACTTTTGGCGAAGCATTGATCCCGTCATCCGTTGCATACAGTGTGATCTGGCCGTCATTCACAATGATATTATTGCCCTCGATACCTTCCACAGCGGTCTCAATATTAATAGTGCCGCCATCGATCTGCACAAGGTTGTTAGCCGTAATGGCATCATCCGCAGCCTTGATGTTTAAAGTGCCGCCTTCGATATAGATATTCCCCAGGGTGGTGTCCTCTTCATTTTCGCTATGCAGCGCATCCTTACCCGTATCAATCGTAACCGTTCCGTCGTTGATCAGAATGGCATCGCCCGCTTCCAGTGCATCTGCAGAGGACTTTATGGTATACACGCCGCCGGTAATTTTGAGATCATCCTTGGAAGAAATGCCATTGCCTTGAGCCGACACAATGTCCAGACTTCCAGTTCCATTCAGGGTCACATCGGCTCTGGAGAAAATCACCGCATCCAGATTGGTCTCCCCATCCGCCACATAGCTTCCGGTAACCTCCATATGGTTCTCACTGTCAGTAGAAGTAACGAATACTTTATCCGCTGCTTTTACATAAATGGCAGGTGAATCCGTATTGGTTATGCTAACACCGTCCAGGACGATTTGAACCTTTGCTTCTTCAGCAGCTTCTACGGTTACCGTCACATTGTCCACATCACCGCTTAAGACATATACGCCTTCCTCGCTCAGGGTCACATCCTGATTGCTTTCCAGGTTCATCTGTGTTGCAGCTGTCAGATCCGCAGTCTGTTCCAGATCCCGGTCACTGAATAAGGCCGTTGTGTCAGTAGAAATTGTGGTGGTGGTTGTGGCAGCTTCCGTTGATGAGGTTGTCCAGGATGAAGCGGTAGTGCCTGCCGCCTGCGTAGCCGCTGCTTGTGTACTTGTAACAACTGCTGCGCTGCTGTTCTGCGCATTCGAGCATCCCATGACGGATAAACTCAGTAACGCGGCAAACGTTATGGCTTTTATGCTGATAAGACTGTTGTTTTTCATAAATGAACACTCCTTGTATAATCGGCTGCAATCGTCTTTTTGAAAAAACATTATTGCTTCCTGTCTTACACAAAGAATACTCCCTATACCTTTAGCCAAACTTAAACGGGCACAAAAAAAGGGACGCCGGATAGCATCCCCTGTTCCCTTTATACTGCAGGCTGAATTTTTTTGGTAGGCTGCGGGCCGGGGCCATTTTTAGCCCAGTAAATAATGTAGTAAATAGTGCTGGTATAGCTGGTGGTCGCTGCATAGTTAACGTTCTGGTAGGAGCTCTCATTAGTCCACACTTTATAACCCGGAGAAGTATAATTCCAGCGCATCGGGCTGTTTCCCGCCGGTTTATGCGTCCAGTCACTGCCCGAAGTGTCGCCTTTCATAAAATGATAGTCATTGCTTCCCTTACGGACCGCAACTACCCGCTGGTAATATGCCAGAGAAGACGGCTTCGTCGTTGTCTTGTATCCCCAATAGCCTAGAGCATCCAGGTCACTGACCGTCAAATCCGCTATTTCCGATACACCCATGCTTAAGGAAAAGCTTTTCCCGGAGTGATAGCCGGGGTCTTTATACACTTGGTTGCCTATGGCATACCCGTAACAATTATAGTATCTGTAGTTGTCCGACCAGGCTCCGATTACTGTACTATCCTGAAGCGTATAACTGGCCACAGCAGCAAAGCTTCTTGCAGAAACGCCGGGTTCACCGGAGATTTTCAATATATTCTCAGCCAGCTCCACCAGCATCGTGTAATTATACGGGATGTGGTCGGCCGTTGTGATCCCGCGCTCAATATCCGTTACAACGTCTTTTACCGCATTACGCGTGTATCCATCATTTTCCAGGCCTTCAGGCAGCTGGAGCCCGTTCTCAAGCAGGGTATCCAGCAGATCATCGCTGTTTAACTGCGTCAGCTCCTCCAATGCAACCAGGCTTGCGCTATCTGCGCTCACTGCAGGTGCCGGTATTGCAATCGTATGTAACAGAAAGAATGCCATCACCAAAGAAAACGCTTTTATAATTTTCTTCAACGTGTTCCCTCCTAAACTATATTCTCAGTAGACCGCATATCCTTCTCAGCCGAAATCTGTTAATCCGGCTCACCTCCCAGCTATAAGTATACACGGAATAGAAATGGATGAAATAGTTTTCAGTAATTATCTATATTTGAGTATATATGTTAAAAAATCAGAGGATGGCATCAGCGGCTGTTATGAAGCAGGAAGAGGCTTCGTTTCTAACAAAATAGACTCTATTTCTGACGCAGGCATCGGCTTATAAAAGAAGTACCCTTGAATCTCATCGCACTTATTCTTGTCAAAAAAGGCAAATTGCTCCCCGGTTTCAACACCCTCGGCAATGACCTGAAGCTTCAGGTTTTTGGCCAGCTGAATGATCGTCTTGGCTATAGCCTCATCGTCATTGCCTGTGGAAATGCCGCGAACAAACTGCATGTCAATTTTGATCCGGTCTACGGGCAAAGTCTTTAATCTGCTTAAAGAGGAATACCCTGAACCAAAATCATCAATGGAGATGCTGACGCCCAGCTCCTTAAGGGCATGAAGCACCTCAATAATATAGTCATCTCCGTCGGCGGCAGCACCTTCAGTGACCTCGAGTTCCAGGCACTCCGGCTTAAGGCCTGTCTCACTGAGTGTCCGCTCAACGATGCTGAGCAGGTTCCGGTCCTGGAACTGGACCATCGACAGGTTCACTGCCATGCGTATCCCCTGCACCCCCAGCGCCTGCCACTCCTTCATCTGCCGGCATGCGGTCTCAAGCACCCACTTGCCGATGGGAAGAATCAGCCCGTTCTGCTCAGCCAAGGGTATAAAGACCGCCGGGGAGATCATGCCCAGCTCCGGGTTATTCCAGCGGACCAGCGCTTCCAGACCCACGATTTCTTTGGTCTGCACACTCACCTGCGGCTGGTAGTGTAGAACAAGCTCATTTCGCTCCAGGGCCCGGTACAGGCTGTTCGTAAGCAGTGTTTTCTCCAATACCTCCTGCTTCATGGCTGATGAGCATAGGGCGTACTGGTTTTTGCCTTTTTCTTTGGCTGCGTACATCGCCAGATCGGCATTCCGGATCAGCTCTTCTGTACTTTCTCCATCCCGGGGGTAGACCGCGATCCCTGCGCTGGCCGTAATAAAAAACTCCTGGCCTTTGACAATCACGGGCCGCGCAATCGCTTGAATAATAGTTTCAGCAATAGCACTGATGTCTTCTACCCGCTCTATCCCGGCCAGTTTGATCAGAAATTCATCGCCGCCAAAACGGGACACCATATCCTGTTCACGCAAACACCCGGCTATTCTGCCAGTCACCTCTTTCAGCATCTCATCTCCGCCGAGATGTCCTATCGTGTCATTCACATTTTTAAAAGAATCCAGATCAATAAAAAGCACACCAATTGGCTTGCCGGTCCCCCCGGCGGACTGGATACTCTCTTCCAGCTTATTCTTGAACAGCGTATGGTTCGGCGACCCCGTCAGAGCATCATAATACGCCATGTAGCTGATGTCCTCAAGACGCTGGATATAGACCCGGTTAACAAAATAGGCCAGCCAAAGCGTGATGCCCAGAATACCGATTCTGGCCAGATAATCCGAACCATCTACCTGGACCATCGCCTCCGGCATCCTCAACCAAATATAGATTTGCGTAAGCAGCATGGGTACCCCTATCCAAAGGATCATTAGCCGCTTATTGAACAAAACCGACAGCATCACAACAATGAACGGAGCCGCCCATGCGGTAACACTTGCAGTTTCGATATAGCTGAGGGCAATCAGCAGGATTGAGCCCAGCATGATGATAATGAAAACGTATTCCTTTACATCCGCTCTAACCGGTACATATTTAATAACCGTCAATACTAAGCCTGTGACAAAGAAGAACAGACTAAATAACAGAATAGAACTGAACCGCGGGGCCTGCTGATTAAAAAAGTACTGCGAAGCGAAATTCAGCATTCCGCCGAACACGTAGACAAAAGACATAATTTTAATAAACCGGTCCATGTTGACATCGCTTAAAATTTTGCCAGGCTCAGCTCTTCCGTTCTTGCCCAGCCCCATGAGCCCATACCGCCTGATCGCATAGAACATTGCCGTTGTCGGGAGCAGCACAATGACCGGCGCCAGCTGAGGTATTTTAACAGATGCGTATGTATTCATAATTACGTCTGTTAGAGTACCTATTATCATGGCCAGGCTATAGGACAGCATGAAGAGATAGCCCTGCTTTTTCTTAACCGGGTCCTTCGACCTTCTTGCCCAATTCCAGAGCAGCAGCAGACCCGCAGTGGTAAAGCAAATATAGTACAGGTTAAAATATACATCCCCCCAGCCGCGGGCGGAAATGTTAACCCATCCGGTTGACGTATAGATTAGCTTGTACTGTTCCTTTGCAGAATCGCAATAACCAAATGCAAAAACGTTCACCGCGGCCGGAAGATACAGAAGCACATAAATCCATTTCTTTTTCAGCATTGCCGTTCTTTCGGTCAGAATCAGAAAAAAATGCAGCAGTAAGCTATACACAGTGCCGTAGCCGAGTGAAGCCAGTCTGCGCCAAAGAATAGCCGTCTCATAATCCGGTGCAGAATTGGTAATCGAAAAACAAAAGGACCAGATGGAAAGAGACAGGCAGGCCAGACAATAGAGCCGGTTCAGCTTGCTGCCGGTATTAAGGGACAGGATATACATCCCCAGAATGAAATAAATGGCGAAGCCAATAAATAAAATCAATGAATAAATATAAGATAACGTCATGACGGGCCCCTCCATGATTTCCGGTAGATGATATACATCTAAGAGAAAACGTACAGTGATACTATATACCTATATTTCGGCAGAAATGTGAAGTTCTATTAGCCATAATTTCATACGAAAGACCCCTCCAATCCAAGGAAGGGTCTTAACACCGGTACTTCTTATCTTCTACCACAGTGCATTTACATAAACGCACCAAAATAAAACTCTACCGCCTCCTGAGAGTACCCGTCATCCCCCTGCCACACCGCCATGGAGTTGTAATCCGAGCTCCCGCCTCCGCGCTTCCGGGGTGTATCCCCAGGAACCAGTATTCCGGCATAGCCCCAGATCTCCATCAGCACATCCCGTTCATTCTTGCTGGAGGGAACCACGTCCTTCCATCGCTTCTCCAGCATCCGCGCACTGTCATGGTCAGCACAATTCTGAACCGCTTCGAGCATTCCGGTGAGTATGGCAGCATCCTCAGCAGTACTCTCCAAAGGGGCTTCCTTACTGAATAATTCAAGATCCAGCCAGCAATATAAAAGCCAGTTCAGGCGAATCCCGCCCCACTTGACCCGTTCGAAATTCAGCACATTCAAATCCTTATTGTTATAGTCCATGTCCGACATTAATCCATGATAATTGCAATCCCCACAGCTGCTGTAATTCGGCCGCACCACACTCCGCTGCTCATAGGTATGCACAGGTAGACGGGAAGTCAGCGCCCAGCTTGAGAAGGCACTGCGCAGATGGACTTTTTTCGTAGAGAGACTATGCAAAAAAGCGGCAGCTACCCGCTCCTTGGTAATCGTCTGATGCAGCTCATGCAGCCGTAAGATGATCTCATCGTGAGTAATGGTTACAGGATCGAACATCAGTCCATGGCTCTTGGCATATTCGAAATCCTCACCGGCAAACGCACCCGGAGTGCCCCTCCAGCCGGTTGAAGTCCAGAAGGTGTTCATTAGAATCTTTTTCGCTTTCTTGTCCATGCTGTCACTCCTTGGGCTTGGCTTAATTGGCAATAAAAACTTACTTCTATAGTATCTATGTTATTAACTGTTTGCAAAATACCAGACTCAACCGATGCACTGCCCCCTGTCTATCTGCAAAAAATAGACCGCCAGGTAGCGGTCTACTTATTAACGCTGATTAGCGAGCTTAACCGCTCCAGGAGGTCACCGCCGCCGGTTACAGAGATGGAGCCGATTTTGTCGCAGATCTTCTCGAGGAATTCCAGCTCCTTCAGCCGGAACAGCGTCTGATTCTCATCCATCAGCTTCGCCGTATTGAGCAGGCTTCGGGTCGAAGCCGTCTCTTCCCGCCGGGTGATCAGGTTCGCCTGCGCCTTCTTCTCGGCGAGCAGGACGGTGTTCAGGATGTCCTTCATTTCCCCTGGCAGAATGACATCTTTCACGCCAGCCCCCAGGAAGCGTACCCCGAACGCTTCTTCTTTCTCCTGGATACGGGACAGGATGAAGGAGGCAACATCCTCTTTCCGCTTCAGCAGGTCATCCAATTTCAGCGTCCCGACATATTCCCGGAGCAGCAGCTGCAGCTGGATGTGGATCTGCTCGTCAAAAGCCTTCAGCTCCAGCACACGCTGCGGATTCACAATCTTATACTGGCATACAAAGTTCAGGCGCAGCGTAACCTTATCTTCGGTCATCATCTCCTGGCCGATCAGATCCATCTGCTGCTGTCTCAGATCGACCGTCTTCACCACCACCGAGACCGGCCCCTTCCAGAAGTAATACTTACCAGGCGCCAGCTCCCGCTGGAGAGTATGGTCATAGAACAGGAATCCCAGCTCATAGCTGGCGATTTCACTGCCCTGCACATACGGAGTAAGCTTCGCTATAATGGAGCGGTCGATCCCGGCCGGGAGCTCCGGCTGCCGGATATCCATATGCACGAAGGTGTGCTTTTTCAGCAGGTTCCAATAGGCATACACACCCGGCTTCAGCACCTGCGCAAATTGACCATCCTCATAGTGCACTACAATCTCATGATCCTGTACACGTACCACATCAAGCTCCTGCAGCAGTTCTTCATCCTGTAAAAAAAGCTGCAGGTCCTTGCCCTCAACGCTAAACGGTTTGGCAATATTGAGCACCACTACCGTATGCTGCGACCAGGAGAAGTACCGGTAGGTTCCGGGAAGCAGCCGCTTCACATAACTCCCCTTATGAAAGAGCAGACCGCGCTGGTCCGCTTGAATCGTGATTGGTTTTAACATAATTGTACCTCCTTCATGATTGACCCATGGCTGACAGAATCCCGCTGCGGTCTTGGCGGAATCACGTTTGAGGTAGGCTGCCTGCCGGGAGGTTCGGGGGGGACATTGTGATTTGAAGACTAAACCCTGCTTCAGCCAGCCTTCGTATCCTTCTGTCCTTGCCAAAGCCTCCCCTGCTGCCGCACTACCGGTATCCACGGATTACAAAGCCCTTCCGCAGTGCGCTTATCGTAGCCGCCTGGAATTCTGCCCCTTGGTGTCATAATTCTCAATACGCTTCAATTTGTGGCTCGATGGAAATCGAGTACTGTACCATAAATCGCTCCCAAGGCGATTGGGGAATCGAACCCCAAGTGGGATTCCTACCGAAACAAGCTGTACAGGATACCGTAACATACATGCCGGCACTGCGGGACCTTCTTGAGATCCCCGCCTCGTTACGCCCGCCCGGATAAGAACCAAATGTATGATGAACGCACCCGGCGTTATCAACTTGCTAAGAGGTAAAGCTGCTTCTTACAGGTTCTATCTTCGCTGAAATCGGGCGGAACGAACATGGCGGAAGTATTACGACGGGAGAAAAAATTTCCAGAGGAGAGTTAAGGAGGGATAGAAAAAAGCTCTAGGGCAGGTGTGTGAGCCTGCGCTTGAGCTTTTTTTTGGAGGGGGGGGGGATTATATATTCAATATTTTCCAATCATGGTATAATCGCAGAATCAATAGAAAGGCTTATATGGGCGGTCGGCTAATCTCCCGGAAAAGCATATGCTTACGAAGTCGCTTTCTACGAAAGCGTTCAGGTGAAGCCCATGGAGGTTTATCAAGCGTTGTCTCTGATGTTCATGTTCGGCATGTTCATTATCGCGCTGCTAAATTACCTCAAAAAGAAATAGACCGCCCTAGCCAAAGGATTCGGTCTATTTCATGACTGCTATTCCGAAAGCCGCCGCCCTTAAAAGCGGCTATTGCTCCGAGAGTCGTGTTAGCCGCACGGCTCTCTTTGTATTCTACGTTTTTTCTGCCTTTACTATACCACATATCATTTCATAAAGTAAGAAAATCTCAGTTGCATTAATCCAAAACGAAATGATTATTCTCTCAGCACTGTATTGGTATCAGGGAGCCATCACTGTCTTCATGACATTGTACACACTTGATTAGAACCCAATTCTTTTCTTAAGAAGCACACTAGACTCCTTGGACTGAGGGAACCATAACGGCTTAGAGAGAGTAATAGCATTATTATCTAATGTGTTTAATAAATTGGACACAAAATAATTGAAGGATTGCTCTCCAGTATCATATAATCCAAATTCAGGATTACTATGGGTTGTATCATTCCAATGTAAGCCATATAGTTGCCCATTCATACATAAAGACGTTAAAGTTCTCGTCTGCAAAAATTGCAGGTCCGTCCCTTCATACTGCCCCCTTTTATCCTGGTAGAACTCTTTGATTTTCGTAAATACTCTTTGTGCGACATTCGCTGGGCCAATGTAACGATAATCCTGATAACCAAATGAAAAAATTCCAAAATAAACATTATCAGAAGCCCGTTCCATTATAGATTGTACGGTATAAAGATTCTCTAGAGCATCTATCAATTTCGTCCCTACACTTAAGCTAGTTTTCACTTCTATTACCGCTCTGACATATTGATCTGGAACAATTACAAAGTTAGGTCCATTAAAAAGCAATGGGGAGGCCTGATCATAAATAATAATATCCAGTTGCTTACTGCAAGATCCACCATCATTTGAGAGTATAAATCCACTTGAAATTGAATACTTCTGAGGGATAAACCTCTTTAAGACATCTTGCAAAATAGCCTCTTTGTGTGTTCCATCAGAAATCCAATGAGCACTTCCGATGATATCTCTCACCCGATTTTTAGTAACATCTAATTCCTTGCTAAAGCTCTGATAATAATTCGGCAAGCTTCTCTCAATAGGCATCGGTCACCTCTGTCTTCAATGTCATAAACTCAAATATTCCTAACCTCCACAACCCGCCCCAAATCCACATACTCCTCATGATCCAGCTTCACCTGCACTCTGCCCTTGCGGCGCTTCTCCCGCCATTCCCGCAGTGCTTCCTCTGTTTCCAGACGGAGCTCGGCAAGCTCCAGGGCTCGGTCCAGGATGTATTTACTGGTGTATAGCACCGTATAAATCCCTTGTCCACCAAGCGCAATAGGAGCGGCCAATGGCTTCCATTCTTCAACCGTAAAGCGCACATACAGCTCCTCCTCCGTACCCGGCCGATAAGGGACTTCCGTAATCTCCTTACGCCGGAGCACCTTCCAATCCGCTACCTTTCCTACCCAGTGGATGCCTGTTTTTGCAGGATCAATGAACTTTTTACGGGATTGGCACATGGCTACGTATTCGATCTGAGTAAGGCTCTTCTGACTGGCAAGGTTCTTTAACGGCATATGGTAAAAAGCTTTTCGAACCGCCACCCCCACCTGCTCCGGCCCCCGGACAGAACCGACTAGCACATTCTTGCCCGCAAGCTGATCCGCATAATATTCTCTTGTGCCGCGTGGACGTGTGGACCGCTCATAAGCTTTTTCCGGACTGTCCCGGATAATCTCATCCAGGAATTGCTCGACCAGGCCTGTGGCATTCGGCAGAAACGGCAGGGCGCCAATGTTCAGTAGCTCGATGCTTTTATAGAAACGGTGGTCCTTGAACCGCTCCTCGTCAGGATAGGGAAACAACACATACGCACCGAACATGCTACGCTCGTATTCCCCTGAGCCTTTCTCCTGATACACAATAGCATCCCGATAGCGGTGCATCGTATTAATGTCATCCTCTTCCGGCCCGGGCTGCCCGTACTTTCCTTGGTAAGGAGTACCTTCATACGCAGGATTCAAGCGGTATTTAGCATCAAAAACATACTTATACTCCTTGATCTGTCCAGCATCCTTCTTCTTCAGGGTTAGCACATTATCCGGGCGTTGACTCAGCGTTGGCGTCTTGTCCGTCCCAGGAATCGCATTATAGTACAGGATGAATTGCTCCCCGTTCACCGGGTTCTCATAGACCATCTTTGCGCTCTGCGAGCGGTCCAGCGTCACAAAAATCCCGTTCCGGTTCACCTTAATAATATCCTGCTTCACCAGCTTATACTTCTGCCCCACAGCTGATTGAGCTTGAGGAAACACCAATATTCATAGAGCTGAGCGACATCTTTCATGGATAGGCGGAACAGGTCACTTTGGATCGACAGGCCTTTGAGCAGCATGAGATAACAGCGATAGACCTCACGATACCCGGGCGCCATCTGCAGTACCAGCGTAACCGACATCTGCTTCAGCACCCCAGCCTCACGCAAAAAATCCATCTTAAGCACCCGCTCAATCTGCGTAAGCATTGAATCCAGCCTTTTGATCAGCAGGGGATCTGCGGTCCGGCTTTTCGTCTTCCAGCGGGTTTTGAGCTCCTTCAGCTTGCCATGAATACGTTCCAGCATCCAGCGGATGAACCGGTTCTCGTTCGTATCATAGCCGAGGCGCTTCCGCGTCTCCATTAGATGTGTGGCTGCGTAGCTCCGATTGCCAATGGTGATGAATCCATGGTTCATGTCTTCCCTTAACCGTTCCGGATGCTTCGCGAGCTCGCGGATATTCTCTCTTCCGGCCTTTTTGACCCGATTGGCATCCACCAGCCGGCGATCCTGGAGCAGCGCATAATTAGGATTTTTGTTGATCCGCTCAACGGCATCGAGAAGCTGTCTAAAGATATATTGTAGGATCGTAAAAAACTCCGTAAGGCTCTGATGCTGCGTCTCCCGCAGGCCTGTTAGCTGGTAGGTTCGGCGCAGGAAGTCGAATGCCAGATTATAAATCTGCGCATTCACCTCATTCAGAATGTTCTGGTAATCCAGCTTGTAATCCATCTTCGACGGAAAAATCTCCATCTCCACCCGCAGCAGCTGCTGCCCCTCACTCCGGATCTCCCACTCCGTCAGGCCAACCTCATTGCCAAAGTTCAGCACACCCGCGAGAAGCGATCCGCCCAGTGGCTTAACCGCCTGCCGCAGCAGCACATTATCATGGTAAAAAGAAAGCTTAACCTCCGTCTTGCTCTCAATCACCAGCTCATACGACTGAGTCTCATAAAAGCATGGAAAGACCGTCTCCCCCGGCTGCCAGTCCACCAGCCCGTAAGTCTCCGGCGAAAAAACCTTGATCTGCACATCCCCAAGCCGCTCAGAGCACACAAGCCCAAGCTGCGCATTCACCCACTCCTGATCGGCAGAACGATGAAGCTGCAATGCCTCCACCGTAGGATGAAAGGGCCTTCCTGACACATAAAGCGTAAAAAGCTCCGTCTCAACACGGAGCAATTCCACCGCCTGATTAAGAGAGCCAGAATGAGGTGAATCCATCTTCCTCCAGCCTCCTCAGCATATAAGCCAATTTACGCGCACTTTGCGGATGCTTGACCCCAGGCGGATTCTGTCCGGCAGCCCATCTCGTATAGAGCGGAGAAGCATCCTCCGTTAGGTCCTGCACATTTACCGCTATGCCAGCGCCGCTACCTATCGCGACCTTCATCAGGTTGAGCAGAACCCGGCGCACGGAGGAATAGCTTCCTTGAATGCGCGGCAAAATCTTTTGCAGCAGCTGCCAGTCGAACGCTTCTTCTTCGTCCATCAGGCCATAACGGTCGTTATAAATCATATAAAAACATATCGCATCCCGTACCCGGAAGCCCACATGAGCATGAATGTCCTCAAGCAGCGTATTAATCTTCACCAGTCTCTCCGTTGTTCGGACAACAAGCTCCTTGTGAGTATCATAGGCGTCTACTAGCTGCAGATAATCCGAGCGGACAAACAGATGATTCAGCTTCATAAACACAGCGGGATCACCCGCCTCCTGCCCAGTCTCTTGCGGATACTGCTGCAGATTGATGTAATTGAACTCCAGCGTGTTGGCGCGGTCGAGCACTTTTTTGCTAAAAGGATGCGTCGTCTCGTCCATATTCACCGTACCGATCAGGAATACATTCTCCGGGATGCCAAGGCCACCATAGGTTTCTTGATCGTCAGGCGTATCCAGCAAGGTAGGAGAGATAAGGTCCTGCGTCTGAATCGCCCCCTCCCGCCACTCCTGCGTCTCCAGCACACTCAGCATATCACTGATATAATGCTCCACCCGGGCCAAGTTCATCTCATCCAGGCAGATAAAATAAGGCTTATGCCGATTCTCCGGCTGCCGCGCATCCACTAACACCTTCGTAATCGGACCTGGCTGGAACCTGCCCGACAGATCCTTATACCCCAGCAGATCCGCTGGATCACTCCAATCCGGCCGTACCGGAATCAAGCTAAACTGCCCATTATCCCGCGTCGCCCCCAGCGCCTCCGCAAACAGCTTCACCAGCCGCGTCTTCCCCGTACCCGATATACCCGCTAGAATGACAAAGGGCTTGGCTTTTAGCGAGAGGTAGAAGTTCTCGATAAGATGCTCCGGGAAAAAGAAGCCTTGGCGGCGGATGTGGGATTGGATTTGGTGGAGATACGTAAGAATATTAGGATCTGATGGCGGCAAAATAGGAATCACCTCATGCAAACTCTCCATACTGGAGGCAGTCTCATCTTGATCTAGAATAGTAAACTCCGGCCAATTCACTTCTGTTGTAAGTGCTTGAAGCACATTAAGTCCTTGTCTGGAAAAACGGAACAAATACCCTTGATTCACTCCGCCTCCTGAATGGAGCGGGCCTTGGGTTATATTCAGTTGCATAATTTGCTGATTAAAATGTTGTAGTGCAATGGGCGGATTAAGCTCCGTATAAATAGTCCGAACCAGTCTACCTTCCTCTTGCCAGCTCGTATTTGCCATAGAACCTGGTTTGGGTGCTTCTACTGCGGCATCTCTTACCTGACTAACATATCGAATAGCCTTATTGGAGTAATGAAGGATGATATCACCTTGTTTAACTTCCTTCATGGTCTCCCAGTGATATAACTTTCGGCCTTGAGTATTCAGGAGGGGCGCCCACAAAATTCCCTCTTCTTTCTCCGCCTGAATAGTAGTTCCTTGATTCACCCACCATACGCTAGGCTTTGGCTGATATGTAATGAATTCTAAACGGTATTCAAATGGTACTCCTGTCGCATAGAAATCAATATATTCAGCTTGATCTTCAGGTACGACGACCTGTGGTCTTTTGGCATCGTCTGTTTTTTGATTTTCTCTTTCTTCCATGATATAGGAGTATGAATGAGTGAACATCTCAATTAGAAAATCCTTCAACACCTGGTTTCCGTTATAGCGAAGTTGAAGGGCTTCCCGACTAGCAGATACTTGATCAATTTTAATAAGTGTTGCATCATAGTTACGATCTTTATAGATGAGCTTAGCCTTTCTTCCTTCACCTAAATTAGGCTGTTGACCTTGATTAGCTTCCAGAAAGTCCGGATGAAACTCAACGGGAATATGCGTGCCATCTCGAAAGATAGAAAAATCCACTTTTTTGCGACCAATTAAGTTAGGAATCTCTGTATCCTTCCACCAGCTTCGTAGTTGCTTGATCATTTATGTTAACTCCCTTGGCACATTGATAGTATCTTACTGATGCTTTTTGATGTTCTCCTTTATTCTCTGTACATGAAGCTTACGAATCTCAGGATCGATAATATTGGCTTGAACAAGCAAATCATATATCACTTGGACCTGTGCAGCAGAAATAGGCGGCTCAGGAGCTCCCATTTTCAAACTTAGTAGTTTTCTTGAGATGTACTCGCTTAGTTCCACATCATATACAACCAGTTCATCTGAATGAATTTTCCGCAGCTCCGGATCAATGCTAAAACGACATCTCATTGTGAATGAAATCATAGAAACTAATTTCACCGCGGCTATACCTTTTAAAACACTCTCGATGGTCTTGATATGACCATAATTTTGTTTTAGCGGATTATACATCTTGAAACGGTTACTCACTGACCATTGTTGATCCGTTCGCCCACCTTTTATTTCTCCATTGTAGTTTTTCGTCTCAATAACAAATAAGCAATACGGGGAAATAACAACATGATCAATCTGAGCGTAGCCTGTACGAGACTTCCGATTAGGGAGCAACAGATCACTTAAAGATTTACATTCCTTTGGTAGCTGTTCCAGTTGGATATTGATTTTATGCTCGCCTAGCTCTCCAATTCTTGTAGCAGTAACCTTCGGCTTCGCCTTGGCTGTTGGTGCCTTACGTACAGGATGGGGTGGCTCCGTATCAGGTTTCTTGAAGAGAGACCATAGCGCTTTAAACATAGCACAACCTCGTATCACCTGGATTTACAATATGTATGGTTATTCGACAATATGGTAATGTATCCCTTCCAAACATATACATAAGAAAAAGACTGTCGAAGTGACAGTCCAAATGTAAAGTATGTGCATGCTTAGATTTCGCTGTCTAATCTGAAAGGACAGAAGGAGCAGTAAAGGCATTGGCAAGCTGCATACCATCCTTTAATCCTTGGAGATATAGACGTTCATATAGAACGGAGAGCTTCAGTTGAAGCTTATCTTCCCAATCCTCAAACTCAGGCATTCGTGCAATGTCCATAGAGTCAAACAGAGCCTGAAATGCCTTATTCTCTTCTTCAAAAACAAGTCTGGGCTCAGATTGGTACTCGATCTGTGCGGTTATCTCATTTAATCTGCCTTGCATCGTTAGTACAAACCATGCCGGAAAGCTCACCACATCTCCTCCATCATAGAAGTTTAAACGACAAGCCCCCGAGTACCGATTCTTTTCTTGATACATCTGATTAATAATTTCATCTACCTTACGACTCTGAGCTTGAACCGCCTCATTACCGCTGAGTGGAACTCCCTGCTCCAGTGATCTCTGACCAAGTTCGTTCAGCTTGCGCTTCTCCTCTTCATATTTCTGAATCAAATGCTGCATTACAACCCCTCCCTCCTGGAAAAGCTATGTCTGTAGACGATGTACAGAAATTTTAATGCGTTTATCGGTTTATTTTATTTTAATTCGATATTCGCATTAAAACAACCGTTACCTCGCATACAATTTGGTTAAATTGTGAGGTGACCCGGAAATGAAGCATCGCAAAGAGCCCCCAGGTGACAAAAACATCATCGGGACCCGTGTTGTAGCTATTCGAAAAGCTAAGCGAATGAAACAGAAGGATTTCCTCGCTAGGCTGCAAACCTTCGGGTTAGACATCAGCCCGACTAGTTTGTCGCGCTTGGAGGGTCAATATCGGCTTGTGCAGGATTATGAGGTGTTGGCTGTTGCGAAAGCACTGGATGTTTCTGTGGGGGAGTTATTGGGAGAAGGTAGATAGTCAACTAACGTTACATTTATTTAAGCATCTATTTTGGGGAATTATGCGCTGACTGATATATAAATTGAAAATCTGTTTACTCCTCAGCACTCTTTCATGATAAATCTATTTCTCATTTCCTTAACGCAAAAAAATACGCTCTCAAGTAAGAAAGGGTAATCACACAAAATTAAATAGAAAAGGACTCTTGTTAAACAGAGTCCCTTATTAAAAGATACAGCTAATTATGGTTTGAACCATTTATCGTCTCCTCGCCGCAACTCATAAAAACACTGAAAATATATCTCACGGAATGCATCGACATCTTTTATCTGACTAAAAATATCCATTCCTAATTTATAGAAGCAGCCTGATTAATTTCCTCTTGAAAATTGTTCAATTCAAATTTCAATGTTTTTGCATCATTCTCAATAGATTCATTTTGTAAATTGTTTTTCAAACTGAAGTTTCCCTGAGACTGTCCTACCACGTAATAGCCAAAATCGTTCTTATCTGGCCTATCTCCTTTATCGGCGCTGAGAAAAACAATAACTTCTTCATCAATTTCAAATTTTGGGATGTAGTCTTCATCGAGGACAAGGATCATATCATCTGTTTCTCCACCATCTACCCGTACTTCTACGGTTTCTCCAGCTTCTCCCTTAAAGACAGTTTGAACTTGGATTGTTGTATCGGTAACCGGGAACCCTTCAAAATTTTTCTGCACTTCTTGGGAGAGAACTCTACCTTTTACAATCGCATCTGCCTCATTAACAAGCTGATTCTTGTCTAAGTGAATAAACTGAACTTCAGAATACACAACAGTTTTAACGGTTGTAGGTAAATTAGTCATGGTTCCATTCGACAAACTTGCTTCAGTATTACTATTTGTACATGCCGATAGAAACAGGAACAGCAAGCTGCCAAGAATAATATAAGGCGATTTCACTTTTAATCAGCCCCTTCTTCGTCTCTGTTATAGACAATAACGTTGCCCACAGTAAAAATGTTACTTAAATTAAAAAGCAGCCTTGAGAGGCTGCCTTTTCAAGTCTGAGTTTAAATATTGCTTTCGACACCTTCTGGAAGGAATATTCTTGGAACATTATTGGTTCTATTGTACTCTTCTATGCGATTAATTTCTTCTTGAAAATCATTGAAATTAAAGACCTGGCTCTCGTTACTATTTCTATGAAAGGATTTTGAAGAATGATCTAGACTAAACTTCCCTTGGGACTGTCCTACAACATAATATCCGAAGTCGTTTTTATCCGGTCTTGACCCTTTGTTGGCACTAAGGAAAACGATGACCTCTTCACCAATGTTAAATGATGGGGCTGCTTCCTCTTCGGGAATTAGGATTATATCCTCCATCTCTCCACCGTTAACTCTTACATTTACGGTCTCTCCAGGTTCACCCTTATAGGTGGTTTGAACCTGAATTATTGTATCGGTAACTGGGAATCCTTCAAAATCCTTTTGTACTTTTTGAGAAAGAACTGTTCCTTTTACAATCACATCTGACTCATTGACAAGCTGGTTGTTATCAAATTGGACAAGCTGGCCACTAGACAAAACAACTCTTTGGGATTTCGGGTCATGTTCAGATTCTTGAGTGTCTACCTGCCTTAACAAATCGTTTCTCCATCTGGATACAGAGTATTGGGCTGCCTCTCTGTCTGCGGCTGTTAGATCTCTTTGGGCTATGGAACCTATAATTCCCTCTTCATACATAGTATCAGCATAGACTGGGGAATGGTCTACTCGTAATGTGTGTCCTAGTTCATGAGTAAAGGTACTCTGGATATCATAGTAACCCGAAATTGCAGAATTAGCCCAATTATTACTTGCATTAATGAATATATCTGATTCATCCACTACACCTGAGGAAGTAATATAGGCATAGTTTCGCCCTAAAAAGGAATTGGCTCCATAAAAGTATTAATATAATCAGCGGTGGGGCTACTTGCTGAGGTTTCTGAACCTGACTTATACAAGAAATTGAAGGGTATCGCACTATTCCATTCGTTCATTGCTGATTGTATTTGTGTCTTGGTAGTCGAATCAAAAGTAGATTGAACAGTATAAATGACACTTGATCTTCCAGGAGACCAAACTGTCGGGTGTAATGTATGGCTGTAAGCTGCGAAAGTTGTGCCTGCACTACTCATCAACAAAAGTAATGAACCCGTTATGACAAAAGGCTTTTTCGATAATTTTTTTAGCATCTTGATATTCCTCCTTATAGTGGTTTGAGGCCAGAAGACTTATCTTGATGTAAAAGCAATAAAAAAATCTAACGCCTACTTGCGTTAATTACTTGTGATACTGCATACCCAAAAAAGACCCCGCATCCGCGGAGTCTTTCACCAATCTATCTCTAGTGCCCAGTCCCATGATTAAATAGCGTAATACCGCCCGCAGGGCTTGTCTTTGCAGCGGAGTCAGCACTAGCTGAAGCTCCAATAGCAACTGCACTAAGTAACAACAGCGTCGTCAGCAACAAGGATATCTTCTTCGTCATAAAAAAACTCCCTCTCTAAGATATTTTTTATAATCCTTTGATACATCTCTTGCTGTGAATCTGTAGCCCTGTTTCGGATAAGCTCGTAGAAGGCGACAGATTTTCTAAAACCCGCCTCATCTTCTAGTTTACTACATATTTGTAAAATATCTAGTATTCCATTTAAGGCATCGGTCATATTATTTCTTCTATATAAATAGGTAGCGAGTAAGTACTTGTAATCCACATAGCTTCGTACATCTTCTCTCTTCTCTTTGCTGCTGATCTCCTCGATCTGATCCTCGAATAGCTCAAGCACCCAATCGATAGAGTAGTTGTATTTGATTGCAGACTCCAGGACGGTTAACAGTCCGTTCAATACTTCCTTCTTCGTTAACGTTTGCAGAAAGCGGACATACTCCTGCAGAACTCCGCTGTTCCCCTCAAGCAATTCAATGACATAACCGTTGGCCACAGCCATTTCCTTGAAAAAAGCCGCTTCCGCATATCCCTCTTCATCCAGATGCTTAATCCAGCTCAGATCCTTGTATTGATTAATGCACCTTCTTGCTTCTGCGTATTGTCCCGTCTTCTGGTGCCCCACCCCCTTCATTAACAGACTATATCCGAAATAGTAGGCAATGCTTCTGTTCAGGTACGGCTTGGGGGACATCCCGATGATATTATGCGAGGTCTCGTAGGTGATAGCAATTACTTCGAATAGCTTATCTGACACCTCAATTACGGCTGGCCAGTTTTCACATGAAAATGATAGTTTTATCATGTCTACAAGTGAATCGGCAGCTATACCATCGAGTTCAAGCAACGTATACACTTCCTTTCAAAACCATTTATACCAATACTAACCCTTTATTTTCCATGGGTCAATATTCCATTTCTGCAGTTTGCTAGATTGTCAATATTATTGCATATCCCGGCTTCTCCACTCCTATTAAGCACATTTTTCATATAAAAAAAGAGGACCAGCTTCCTGGCCCGGGTTCCCCCGCTCCATTTCGCCGATCCTGCTTAAGCCGCCTATCTCATAAACAAAGCACTAAAAATAATCACATCCTGCAGGAAATGAATCGCCAGCGCCCAGAAGAACCCTCGCGTCTCCAGTATCGATTTGGCCAGGAACCAGCCGATAAAAGCAGCCATCAGCATACCTGGCACTCCGCCCGGATTCCCGAAATAATGAACGGTACCGAAGACCACTGCTCCCAAGCCTTGTGCTACATACGGAGAGAATCCATAGCGGCTGACAACGGCAACGAAGGAGAACCGGAAGATGATTTCCTCTGAAAAAGCGTTCATTAGCGCAAAAGCAAGAATTAGCAGAACCCCGGGATATAACTCCAGGTTCATGCTTCCCCCGTGAACCACCTGGAAGTAGATGACGACAGCCGTCACTAACGTAATCACGACCGCAAAGTTAGCACCCAGGTTCCTCCACGTCTCTGTAGCTTTTGGCTTAATCCCGATCCACGGTTCAGGCCGGATGGTTCCATCCCGCTTTTTGAGGTTTAAATACGCAAGCCCGGCCTTACCCGTTAATCCATACACAATGCCGATCACGATAGCAGCCACTAACAATACCGTCATTTGATAGCTGATCTCCAGATTGTATGCGGTGTTGCCGAATGCTTTTAAGGCGAGGGGCGGATGGCTTCTAATCCACAGCAGGAGCGGAGCGCAGGCAATCACCACGATCGTGATCAGCAGGAGGGGGAACAGGCTGTCTCGTCTTTTAATCATTCTTGGGCCCTCCGTCCGGATGGTTCAGCGTATCCAGCGCATGCCGGCACCATTCAATGGTCATTCGCAGGTATCGCTCGCCGTAGTCGAGCGTCAACAGCCAGAGCTGGGCCTGCTTGCTTCCCCCTCCTGGAACACTTGCTTTAATGGCTGCAAGCACCGCTGTTAACTGCTCACTCGCAGCTAATTCTTCCTCGATAAAAGTAACCAACTGCGGAATATGGCGTTCATCCGAGACGAACAGCTTCATCAGCAATTCATGCCTCATCACAGACTCCTCAGGCGGCAGCGCTAACCAGGAATCCAGCTGGGCACAACCCTGCTCAGTAACCCCGTAGACGATTTTACGTCTTCCCGTCTCTGCTTCCTCCACAACCGACACGGAGCCCTCTTGCTCCAGCTGCTTGATGCTTTTGTGAATGTGACCATAGGATTCGTTCCAGAACAGGCCAATGCTTTCCTTGGAAAACTTAACAAGCTCATAGGCGCTCATGGGTTTAATGCGGAGCAGGCCGAGTATGGCAAAATGAGTGGTGTTGATTCTTTTCATAAGTCCCCCTCAAATAGATGTATCTTTAAGATATATATAATTAGCATATTAACCCATCGGGCTAAAGATTACAATCCATTTTAAGGAGAAAAATAAAAGAGTTCACCTGCTTAGCATCCGTTCTCCACTACCTGGTCAATCCGCATAGCCCGAAAATTAGTTCATCATCAGCTCATAGAAATACTTAGGCTCCTGAGTCTTATACAGGTTATACCAGGCTTCTAAAGTTTGGGCCGAGCATACATCCAGGGCTCTCAGGACGTGAACGGTAAACTCCAGCGGAGCTATCCCGGAGGCCGTAATCAGCTTCCCGTCTGTTACAGCAGGCTGCAGTTTATAGTGCTGTTCGCCTGTGTATGCCGGGCAGACCATTTTGAGATACTCCAGGTCGTTGCTGGTATGAGCACGGGTATCCAGCAGGCCTGTCCGGGCCAGCCCCATTGTAGCTCCGCAAATCGCCGCAACCCAAACATCTTCCTTCAAACATCTCTCGGCGGCTTGCAGGACGGGCTCGTGAATGCTTTCTGTCCACGTCTCTCCACCCGGCAGAATCAAAAGATCTCCGCTTATAAAGCTGCACTCCTGCAGGCTGAGGTCAGGCATTATTTTTAATCCGCCCATTGTAGTTACAGGCTTCTTGTCTAGCCCTACGGTGACTAATTTAGAGGATGCCTGCCCCTTCTTATAGTATCTTCCCGAGTTCAGCTCGGCAGTCAGGTACCCGATTTCCCAGTCCGCCATAGTGTCAAAAACATACAAATATACAGTTTGATTCATTAATAATTCCCCCTTCTCTGATTACCTCCATAATAAAACAGCTCCACTGACATCCGCTGTCAGTGAAGCTGTTACTGCTGATAATATTCCATTAGCTCCGCTGCGGTAGCAACAAGCCTGTCCTTTAAGCTCTGCGGCTCCATTACTTGAACGGACTTCCCATACGGCAGCAGAAAAGAAGGGACATACCTGTGAAGGGACTCCTCCTCAAGGGTAAAGATGGCCTGATTCGCTGTCCGCTCCTGCAGATGATGCCCCAGAAACCAGTGCATACACAGGTCGTCCAGCGCATCCGCCGTGCCTTCGATCCTCAAGGCAACCAAGCCTTTCGCACCAGCCAGATCAGGCAGCAGCTTATGCAGGAAGCTTTCACGGGCCGAAAAATCCTCTGAGCGCTTAAAGTTCACCGCCGTACGTTTGATCGCCAGAATCCGGTCTGCCCGGAAGCTGCGAAGCTCCTTTTTCAAGTGGCAAAAGGCAACTGTGTACCATCTGTTATTCCAGTAGACCACTCCATACGGGTCAATTACCCTGCTCTTGGGCTGTTCTTCCCGGCTTGTCCGGTAATCGATTTCTACGGAGCATTCATTGGCTACCGCCCATTCCAATTCCGCGAGCACCGGCTGGACAGAAGCAGGCACCCTATGGTTAATAACCTCAATGCCGGCCAGATGGCGGCTGAGCACCTGCTCCTGCTCCTGATTTGAATACATCCTTAGCTTTGCTGCTGCATTGTCCAATGCCTCACTCATGGGGGAGCCGGCTTCTTTGGCAAAAAGAGCCGCATGAAGCAGCGCCTTCTTCTCTTCCATATCAAATAGCAGCGGTGCTCTGATCACATTACTCAGCAGGCTATACCCGCCGTTATGACCCGCGTCAGAGATGATCGGGACTCCGCTGGCACATAGTGCATCAATATACCGGTACACGGTCCGTATGTTGATTTCCAGCTTCTCGGCGAGCTGCTTCGCCGTTATTTTCACGCCGGAGTTCAGCATCCATAGGATGGCCAGCATATTATCTTGTTTCGGCATCACATAAGCCCTCATTTTCTTAAAATCTGCTAGACTCAGTTTACCTCACAACGCCCCCCGCCGCAGCTTATAAAAAATAAAGACGCCAAAGGAGCTCCCCCAGCGTCTTCGTGCCTTTCTATTAATTCTTACCGCCGTACCCCTGATAGGTAGCGTAAACGGCATTTGCATATTGATCGGCCAGAATAGGCCGGCCATAGGAATCGGTAGCTCCCGGATACCAGTTGTCCCCTCCGTTATAGTGCAGCAATCCGTTATAGATGCTTCCGAACCTGGAGATCTTTTCATCCAAAATCAGTCCGCCCAAGGCTACCTGATCCTGTTCACTGCTGTGATTATAGGTGCGGCCAAATTTGGCGCTGAATTGCGAGAGATAGGCATTGCGTGTATTAGGTTCGACCTGCATCAAGCCGTCGCCAGCCGACGGGCTGCCCGGCAGACCTGCCCCAAAGCTGCTTTCCTTCTTAATAACCGCACTTAGCAATAGGGCAAAGTCTCCGCCTTTACCAAATTTATTGTCCACATTCATTACATAGGTCCAGATTTGACTTGGAACCTCGGAAGGCTTGGTTACAGAAGTCTGCGGTGAGCCGATATAGATTTTAACTGAAGTCATCTTGTCATTGACATTGTCGCCGACCCAGGAGGAGCTGGCAGTATAAGTCCATTTGGTGCCTCCAAAGTTATCGTTTTCATAAACTTCAACCGTCCAGCCGCTAGGCACCTTGAGCGATGACATCCAGTCATTCGGTATACCTGCAGCGTTCAGCTGAGAGAGTACATAGTTGCCCGTTCCAACCGTTACGGCCTTTCCGCCGTAATTGATATCTGCATAGAAGGTGGCCCCGTTTGTTGCCGGAGATGGCGTTGGAGTCGGGGTCGGTGTGGTTGTTCCTCCTCCGCTTTTCCATAACGCAGGAGTATTAGCCGGCTCCCAGCCTGTGAGGGAAGTATGGGTCTGAAGACAGGTATACGTACTTCCGCTATAAGTTACTGTATCATTTACTGCGTATGCAGTATTTGGTGCCCATGCTCCTCGTGCGGCAGCGTTTGCAGGCGTTAAGCTCGTGAAGTACAGGGATAGAAATACTGCTACAACTACCAGAAGCGATAAGGCTCTAGCGGGAACTTTTTTCAAAATCTGAAGCCTCCTTTATTTAGTTTACCGGTTTCGGCCATAAGCCGAACCACAGATTTATTGTATTGTCGTTTGTGAAAATCATTCCATACTCCATAAACTTTAATTGGCTGGATCCATAAAGAAATAGCCCCGCTGACATCACTGTCAGCGGAGCTATTCTAAAGCTTGCGGCTATTCATCAAAACGGCCAGCCCGGGAAGCCCGGGAAACCGCCGCCCCCGTCGTCGGCGTAGTCACCCAGAATCAATTCATAGGTTACGTTCTGTGCAGGCATCGGGAGTGAAGCATAATAAGGCGGGATCTCCGGGCCTCCGTCTACCGCTCTCCAGCCAAGCACCTCGCGATTGGCATAGGTGTTTCTTGATGGAATCGTGAATTCAGCGCCATACCGGTAGGTCTCTTCTGATAGTACTTCCTGTACTCCGGTATCCGGATCAATCCCAATGAACTTGGCTGTATATACATTTCTGTCATAATACAATTTCAGTACAAGGCTGCCGTCATCCTTCACGGTTCCGGTCTGTACATTTAGACTGGACCCGGACTCAAACGTAAAGCCCTCAATGCTGTATACAGTAGCAGTTACAGTTTCCTTTTCAAGGCCCATATGTTCCGTTATGGTGTACAGTGTATAGTCATCATCAATGCCGACGCCTTTAATATAATGCTCTACCATGTACTTGGTCTTCCAAATGGCTTTGAAGGTCAGATCATGTGCAGGCATTTCCCTGTTGTACGGATACTCCTCCGCATCCCAGCCTTCCCAGCCCATGAATTCAAAGCCTTCACGAGTCGGAGCATTAGGTCTTCCGAAGGTGTATCCCTCTGCACGATGGATAACGTAGTTACCATCTACCATAGCGCCGCCATGACTAGCCATATCCTCATCTGTCAGGCTACCGCCGTTCAGATTAAACCTGGCATCGTACAGCTTATGGTAATAGAGGTTCAACGTTGCTTCATCTGAATTCACGTTAATAATAAACGGCGACTGGTTTGGAATTCCATATTCATCTGTTTGCAGCATATACTCCGTTTTGTCCAAAAAGTCTGCATTACGGGCATCGTACGTTCTATAAGCAGGAACCGATATAATTTCGCTCCTGAGCTTAGTGAACTCTGATCCCCAATCGTCTCTCACATAAAGATTCACATTCAAATCAAATTCTCCGAGCTCGTAAATAGCCTGATACGTTCTTGCTTCTAACGGAACCGTTTCGTCTAAATTCTCCCACTCTACGAATTTCAGCCCTGGAAGAGCCGTATACGGCGGGTCCAGCACAGCCCCCGGTCTGTACTCTCTTACCTCCGGACTAATTCCAAAGGGCAGTCCAAATTGAGACAAATAATCGTACGAGAAGGTTAACGCAGTATTCCCGCGGTCATAATAATACTTGATTACCGTTGTTCCATCCGCATTGATCGTGATCTCTTGCTTCTTTGGTGTGAGATATCCCCAAATATCGACAGGTTCGTATTCAGCTACACTGTCTGTTGTACCTCTGTACTTCTCTGCCGAATGAAGATTGTATTGCCCGGTATACACATTCTCAGTGTAGCTCTCAACGAGGTATGGTGTATCCGTCTTTGGTGCCCATTTCGCCCACAGTAATGTCGTGTCTGCAGGCATTTTAGCTGGAATGGTTACCGGCACAGAGGAGTTAACATCGTCAAACCAGCCGATAAAGTCATATCCGACTCTAGCGGGATCGGGCTGCTTCGGCACATCAGAGTTATACTCGCCCCAGATTCTATTAATAATCCTTGATTGCGAAGGCGGATAAATTACGCGATCATAGGACAACAGGTTAACACTGTAGCTTGATCGAAGATTATCCCAATGCA
This sequence comes from Paenibacillus sp. DMB5, assembly GCF_001517085.1. GTDB lineage: Bacteria > Bacillota > Bacilli > Paenibacillales > Paenibacillaceae > Paenibacillus_AQ. The sequence goes on along the minus strand of NZ_LRAC01000024.1, from coordinate 44,573 downwards.
GATTAATCTTACGGCTAATCGGTTCAGAGTTGAAGGTTGCGAACGGCGATCTCCAGGCAATGGTCATCACACTGTCCGTACCTGTTATATCATTACCGTTAGCGATGATTCTAAGGCCGACCGGATCATATCTGAAGCCGGGATTAGAGAACGTGACATCGAAATATACCTCCGGATTATACACTTTGTTCTCTACTTCACCTTCATGAAGATCCAAGTAGCTCATCTCATAAAATAAATCATGCAGATAAAAGGTTTTGTCCTCACCTTTTAAATTAACGTCCTGTATGTCCTCTTGATCATAAGCAAAGTCAATGACCACATAACGTGAGCCTATGGTCAGCAGCGGGAATTCATAGGATGTGGAGAATGGCACGACGGAGAAGGTTCCCTTGAACGCCTGTGCGATAATCTTAATATCCAGATACAGCCCTATCTCTACATTGATAGCTCCGGCAGCATTAGAGGTAGCAGCTTCACCTTGTGTCTGGCTATATTGATAGTAGAAGAAGCCCCATAGCTTAATGTATCCGCCCATCTCTACCTGAACACCGATACTATTGAGGGAGGTGGATAACGCACCAACGGCAACCTCTAGCCGTATCCCCGCCCTAAGCCCCAGCTCACCCATGGCGTAGAATGTAAAATCATATTTTTCCGGTACCAGGGTTGATTTGGAGTTTCCTACACTGCCTGCCAATAATCGGATGTTATAGCTGTACCGCTGACCGTTTTCATAGGTATAAATGATGCCCAGCGAGACATTTACTTTGGCACTAACCACAAAGTCTGCCTGGAACGTGACTTCAATCAGTCCGGCAACAACGCGGAAGCCTACCTTCAGCAGATTTTGCTCTACAATATCTACCCAGTCATTTTCATTCTCCAGCATAGCTTGGTACAGATCAGGCAGGGCATTGGAGATTTCATCAATCTCTTGATCCTCCAGCTCTTCAGCTTCCTCCATGATCTTCTTAATCTGCTTGGCTATACTTTCTACACTATCGTCATTCCAGTCCGGCTCTTCTTCCTTCTCAAACAATCCAATGTTGGCGTCGAACTGAACGGCCGTGTATGTGTAGACATCTATATTCGCATTGATCTGATAATCGCCGGGATACGGGAAAATCCAAGCCTTTTTCCAGAAAATCTCCCCGCTTGCCGAAATGCCTACAGATAGTTCCTGCTCGAATACACCCTTCAGCTTGATCTTAATTTCATTGTCATCATCGATTTCGATCGTGACCTCAGCCGTAATCTCTATAGAGGCGCGGACACCGCTCCTGCCTTTGAAGTGGCTTAGGCTCGTGCCGATGTTGACCTTAATATCATCAAGCTCCACCTCTACCCTGGAGCCGGCTACCCTCATCTGCATTGTGCCAGCCTCATTAAAGGAGGAAAGATACTTAATATCATCGGCATCCACCTGTAAATCCCCGCTAAGCTCCTTGAAGCTATCCGTCTCCAGAGCCATAGCTGCAAGATATCCGGCAGCCTGCTCTGCGAAGCCGCTATCGATCGCCTGTTGCCGCATCTGTTCTTCAAGTTCAGGAACATCACTCTCAGCAAGCAGGTCTTTGCTGTCAATATCCTGCTTTTTGTAATAATCCAGGGATCTTACTAAGCTGTCCTCTGTTACAACTGTATACGTTATCGTATACATATCGTTTGTCAGAGTAACACCCGTAATTAATGCATATTCCTTAAGCTCAGCGTCTGCACTACCCAATTCACCCTGATAGAAGGCAATATAGTCACCGGCTTCAATAACCAGATTCTCATCAAACTCAAATTCGGCATACTTGCTGTCTGTATAATCCATATCGGCTGCAGGAACGGTGATGGAATGATTGCTCGAATTACCATCCGTATCCGCCAGCAGATTTACAGGCAGCACATCAGGGATAAAGAGAATATCTTCAATCTTAGGAGCTCCATAATGATACTTATTTCCTGTAATCGAGCGGATTTTGACGTATGAAAGGTCATTATCGTCCGATGTACTGTTACGCTGCTTCGGGTGAGACCCCTGATAGATAATAACGGTATCACCGACTTCAATATCGTCACCCTCATAGATAAAGTAGCCATTCTCATAGTTAATAGTAGAATTGCTGCTTCCTTCCGCATTTACTTCCAATTGATATAAGGAGTTGGCAATAAAATCTGCCGTCTGCCCATCCTGGCTCATCACGGAGATATCCGCTGCAGCTACATATACAACATCCGGCTTATACTGGAGGTTATTCACTTCAGCCTTTTCTGTTGTAAATACCAGCTCTCTGGTGGAGGAGTCCTGTATTGCTGTGCCATCTTTGAAGCGGAGAGCTTCGTTAGACAGATTCAGCTGGAAGGTACCGCCCTCAGGATAAGCTCCCTCATCGTTGTTGGCTCTGATCGTGAATTCGCCGCTTCCTCCGGTAACAGCAATTCCCGTCTCTTCAGCGAAGGCAGCATGAGAAGTAGAGCTAAATACGATAGCGTTCTTAACCTCTGCAGCTGTTAATGTGCCGGATGGATCCGCTACTTTGACCGTGAACGTGCTTGGCTGCTCCAGCTTAGTAATCGTAGGAACGCTTTGCGTCAGCAGATCAAGCTCCGGCAATTTTTCATATTTGGCATATAAGGTAATATCTCGGGTGATAACTGCAGCTGTGTTAACTTCTACAGTGAGCGCACTATCCGTATACCAACCAAGGAAATGATGGTCGAATTTATATGCAACCGGAAGCATGCCTAACTTCTCGCCCTTGCCGACAGTCATGCTGCTAATTTCCTTGCCGCCGTTAGGATTGAACGTAACCGTATAATATGTATCCGGTACAGCCGTTGGCAGGGATGTAGGCTTAGGTGTTGCGGCTGGTGTTACCGACGGAGTTGCTGCCGGTGTTGCTGCCGGAGTTACAGCTGGTGTTGCTGTAGGCGTTACAGCCGGTGTTGCTGTCGGAGCCAATGTTGATTCTGGTATTGGTGCTCCTCCCCCTAGTGCTGGAACTGACGTTGGCACTGGTGAGGCTGTTGGTGCTGGTGACGCTGATGGTGCTGGCGTTGCTTGTGCGGCTCTTTCCTTTTTCACAGCTTCATTGCTGCGCATCAGAAAGGATGCGGCTTCTGCACGGGTTGCATTCGAGGCAGGATTATAATTGCCTTTAGCATCGCCTTTAATCAGATCTGCCTGCCATAGCTTGATAATCGCATCAGCTGCCCAAGGAGATACATCAGCTATGTCATTAGGCTCAGAGGTAATAGCCGGATTGGGAGGATAAGGAATGTTCAGCTCATCAAAAAATCTGACCGTAAACGTAGCCATCTGCTCCCGGGTTAGCGTTGCGTCCGGTGAAAAGCTGTTATTGCCCGTACCGCTTGTAATCCCGCTCGCAACTGCCCATCCGACGTAGGGTGCATACCATAAGCCTGCCTGAACATCAGAGAATGCAGCAGCTGTATACTGTGACGCATCCACTCCTGCCATACGTCCAAGTACCGTTACAAACATGCCACGGGTCATTGTACCCTGGGGTGAGAAGCTGTCGCTCCCAGTCCCGTTAAACAAGCCGTTCTGCTGTACATAGTCCACAGCAGCATAGAACCAATCTGAGGACTTCACATCATTAAAGCTAACGGAATTATTCGTTGCACTGGTGATACTCAAGTTTGATACTGCAGCAGCATCTTGAACCATCTTATCCAGACTTGATGCCAGCTCCCTTGATGATGGAAGAGGAACTGTACCGGAGCTGGGGCTGCTTGCATCCGCTAAGCCGCTTCCTGATGGTATGACCGATACAAAGATCAGCACTGCCAGCATTAAATGAATGATACGCTTGTACAAGTTATCCCTCCTCATTAGGTGCTTTTATCCTTACAAAAAAGCATCCTGAAAATATGACAAATTTCGTGATTATTCTCCTTGCATTTGCATTCTATCATAGTAATTTTGCCCATTAATGAAACTTAAAGAAATCTTTAAAATGGCTCCGGGATACAACATTCCGGCAAATTCAAACCGATAATAATAAAGATTACTGCCTTGAATACAGCCTCCTTTAAGAAGGCTATCTATAGCATAATTAGTATATTCCAGCGAATTTTGCAGATTGGGGTCGACATCATCATGCGGGGGATTCTCCGAATCAGTTCTCGTAATATCTTGCTTCGTATAGCTGTAGCCGTCGTTATTGGTCTGGCCGCAAGCTATGCTATCCTGTCTGCGCCGCCTGGCACCCCCAAGCTCCAAAGCGAACAAGGCTTTCTGGATCTGACGCAGCATTCCATCAATAAGCAGCCGCTAAAGCTTCAGGGGGAATGGGCATTCTACTGGCAGGAACTGCTCTCGCCGGAGGATATACACAGCCGGATGGCAGGAGGCGAGACAGCTGACCGGTATATCAGCATCCCCCAATCCTGGTTAGGCTACAAGCTGGATGGTCAAGAGCTGAGTGGAGAAGGCTTTGCAACCTTCCGGCTGGTCACCCGGCTTAGCGGGCAGGATCGGAATGAGCAGCTTGCCTTGCGGTTGCCTACCATTTTTCATGCATATAAATTATGGGTTAACGGAGAGCTGTTAGAAGAAGTTGGTGTGGTGGGCGAGGACAAGAGCAGCATGATTCCGCGTCTGGCAACGAAGCTGGTATTCTTCCAGCCAGAGAACGACACGGTAGAACTTGTTATGCAGGTATCGAACTTCCATCATAAACGGGGCGGCATCACCAAGGATATCGAGCTGGGCGGCAGTAATGTTCTGGCGGCCAGGGCTAAGCTGAAGGTAGCCTCAGAGATGTTCATAACCGCGAGTCTGCTGGTAATAGGCCTGTATAATATGATGTTATTCGTTCTGCGGCGCAAGGACAGGGCTCCACTCTACTTCGGCCTGTTCACCGTGCTGTTCGGTATCCGGTCCCTGCTGAACGGTGAGCTCATGCTTACCCAGTGGTTTCCCCATTTTCCGTGGGAATTGCAGTTCAAGCTGGAGTATCTGACGCTTTGCCTCGGCGGTTATATCATCACCAAGTACTTTGAATGCATTTTTCCGAATTATGTGTCGCGGTGGTTTCGGCTTAGCACCCGTATTGCAACCGGCGTACTTTGCCTGGTGATTGTGCTGACCCCTGCACTCCTCTATTCAAAAATGCTGGTGCTGATTGGTGTTATCGTTGTGCTGCAAATGGCGTATCTGATGGTTGGGCTGGCTGTGGCGGCCATACGGCGTATGGAGGGAGCGCTGATCTTCCTGCTCGTGTCGGTGGTGGCCCTGGTTACGGTGATCAACGATTTTTTATATTTTAACGAGTGGTCAATCATTGGTAATACCTCTCCGTTCGGGCTGCTGATCTTTACGATCGCACAGCTGGTTCTGCTGTCTTCAAGATTTACGAGGGCGGCAACGAACGAAGAGCGGATTGCACGTGAGCTGCAGGAGGCTAACAACAAGCTGACTGAAATGAATTCCAGTCTGGAGCAGATTGTATTGTACCGCACCCATGCCTTATCCGCAGCTCACGAGGATCTCCGCATGTCATACGAGCGGCTGCTTCACTCCGAGCAGGGCAGAAAGAAGCTTCTTGCCTACATTACGCATGATCTGCGTATGCCGCTGTCCAGCATGCTTGGTTATGTCGAGGCTGTAATGGACATGGTTAAGCCGGAACGCAATGAACAGTACCTGAAGTATATCCGGGATAACACGATAAGAATTAACCGCATGATCGGGGAGCTATCCTTCCTGTCACATCTGGAGACGGGGCAGGTAGCGTACCAGATGGAGCCTGTGCAGGTGATCGACTTCCTGCGCGGTTTCTTTGAGCAGTATGAGCTCGTTGTGCGTGATGCAGGTCTGGATTTCTTACTGGATATCGGGCATACGGAAGATATCGGATCTACGGAAGAAGATCACAGGCCTGACTCGCCTGTTATCCGGATGGATACGCAAAGATTAGAGCAGGCATTGTTCAATCTGGTGTCAAACGCAATGAAGTTCACCTCCAGCGGCGGGATGGTGCGTCTTGCGCTAACCGTGGACGAGGCAAAAGAGACAGAACCCCGCTGTGCAATCATTAGCATACAGGACTCCGGCACGGGCATCCCCCCGGAGCAGCTCGAGCAAATCTTCGACCGCAATTACCGGATAGAGCTGCCGGGCACGGATAAGGGCGTAGAGGGCAGCGGGCTTGGGCTGGCGATTTGCCGGGAAATCGTCCAAGCGCATGGCGGGACCGTCTGGGCGGAGAGCGACGGCAAGACGGGGTCGATATTCTATGTATCGCTGCCTTGTATATGAGCAGCAGGAAGGTGATGACGTGATGGACACTTACAAAATTATGATCGTCGATGATGATCCCCACATCTGTGAGATTATTCAGGCGTACTGTGAACGGGAAGGCTTTGTAGCCTCGTATAGCCACAACGGGACAGAGGGCATGCTGCTGCTTGCGTCGTTTAATCCGGATTTGATTGTACTGGATGTACTGCTGGCTAATGAGAACGGTATCGACTGGTGCAGGAACGCACGCAGCTTCACCAACGCGCCAATCGTATTTCTGAGCAGTCATGAGGAGGACGAGGTAAAAATCAGCGCATTATCTTACGGCGGCGACGATTATGTGACCAAGCCGTTCAGCCCGGGCGTACTCATGGCCAAGATCAAAGCTCATCTTCGCAGAGTGTCCGCAGGCAGAAGGGAGCAGCTGCTGGAGCTGCCGGGCTTGACGCTGGATTTCTATGCACAGTCCGTCAATATCGGCAGTAAGACCATCTTTTTATCGAAAAAAGAATTTAGTCTGCTCGCCTATATGGCCCAGAACATTAACCGTGTCGTCACCGTCGATACATTGTTTCATCTCATCTGGGGAATGGACAGTCTGGAGGATACGAGAACGGTCGCTGTACACATCAGTAATTTACGCAAAAAAATCGAGGCTGATCCTGTCAATCCGGAGAGAATCATTACGATTCGGGGTCAAGGCTATATGCTGGCTGTCAGCAAGCGCGAGCAAAGTGATAAGGGCAGGTAGTGTGCGCGGCTCCTCCCTTATCGGTAAGTTGAAATCAAAGAATAAGCTAGTAGAGCCTCACAACGCCCTCCGCCGCAGCTCATAAAAATACTGCACCGCCGGATGCTTCTGCTCCATCTTCTCAGCCATGCTCAAGATCCGCTTTTTGCCGACCCGTTTGTCCAGCAGAGCCAGGATGTTCAGCATCATGTCGCTGCTCTCCATACTCTCCTCTATCGGAGTGACCAGAAACTTGTTAGCGACCACGATAAAATTCGACTTCGTTAATGCCGTCTGGGCGGACAGAAGCTCCTTGGCATGCTCGGTGCTCTTTCGGCTGCTGGCCATGACGATCAGGCGATCCTCCGGCACCGGTCCCTTGACGGTTTGTCTCACCGCTTCAATGTCGTCATTTGTGACAGGAATCCGGATACCCGGATCGTTCTTGATATCCAGCTCTGTCTGATACCATCTTATCGGGCTATTTTTATCGCTCATGCTGAGCACGTTCTTTTTATCAACCGAGATGTAACAGATCCCTGATTTATCAGGCAGGTAACGGTAGCCCGGCGCGCGGTACTCTACTTTTCCATTTAACGCAGGGCTCAGAAAGCCCTCCAGCTGCTGCTTCAATTTACTCCAGGACATGAAATCCCACCTCTCCATATTCCAAACAAAGGACAGGCTTGCTGGCTCCGGGGGTTGTCCCCCTCTCCATTCCGCCTATCCTCCATTTAGCAGCTTCATCTATTCGTTTTCCGCCCCGTCAGGCTCCTTACTTGCAAAAGCATCCAGCAGCGCACGCACTTCACTTGTTGATCTGGTATTCATCAAGTTGTTTCTCAATTCACCGGCTCCGCGGAAGCCGCGGACATAGATTTTGAAGAACCGCTGAAGCGGGCTGAACGAGCGTGGTGCCTGACCTGAGTATTGATCATAGAGGTCCAGATGCAGCCGCAGCAGATCCAGCAGTTCCTCGCTGGTGTGCTCCTTCGGCTCCTGCTCAAAAGCATAAGGATTCTGGAAGATCCCCCGCCCGATCATAATCCCGTCCACCCCATACTCCTCAGCAAGCTTCAGGCCAGTCTGGCGGTCCGGGATATCCCCGTTAATGGTCAGCAGTGTATTTGGTGCAATCTCATCGCGAAGCTTTTTGATCTCAGGAATCAGCTCCCAGTGGGCAGCTACCTTGCTCATTTCCTCCCTTGTGCGCAGATGAATCGACAAATTCACAATATCTTGCTGCAAAATATGGGTTAACCAGCTCCGCCATTCGTCGATCTCAGTGAACCCGAGCCTTGTTTTTACACTGACCGGCAGTCCCCCGGCCTTCGCCGCCTGAATGATCTCCGCTGCAAGCTCGGGACGGCAGATCAGGCCGCTTCCCTTTCCGTTCTCCGCTACGTTCGCTACAGGACAGCCCATGTTGATGTCGATGCCCTTGAAGCCTTCCTCGGCCATACCTATACTCATCTGGCGGAAATATTCCGGCTTATCGCCCCAGATATGCGCCACCATCGGCTGCTCATCCTCTGTAAACGTCAACCGCCCGCGCACCGCATGATGCCCCTCCGGGTGGCAGTAGCTCTCCGTATTCGCAAACTCGGTGAAAAACACATCCGGTCTGCCCGCCTTACTTACGACATGACGGAACACCACATCCGTTACATCCTCCATGGGCGCCAGTATAAAAAAGGGACGCGGCAAATCGCGCCAAAAGTTAGTTGTCATCATAATAACCTCTCTATAGATATCAGGACCAATATTATCCTGCGTATGTTTTGGTACTGCCCAAGTAGAAACGGCTGCGCCGTCCTAAACAGGACGGTATCCGTTTCTGCGAGAAAGATAAGGGTAAAGGATAGCGTGAAATATATACTTTCTTATCTTTTCAAAAAGAAATAGACCGCCCTGTCCAAAGGAAACGGTCTATCGCATGCTTTATTATAACATGGCAAGAGGAAAATTCAATCCGGATTAATAAACGGCTATCGGACCGTAAGGCCCTTCCAGAATGTCTATTTTCGTATCAAAAATAGCGGTCAGGATCTCCGGCTTCATAATCTCTGCTACGGTTCCAAAGGCGGCAATTTGTCCATTCTTCATCGCACATATCCGGTCTGAATATTTGGCGGCGAAATTAATATCATGCATCACCGTCAGAATCGTTCTTCCAAATTCATTGGCAGCCTGCCGCAGATGCTCCATCATTTGAACCGAGCGGGCAATATCCAGATTATTCAGCGGTTCATCAAGCAGGACATATTCCGTCTCCTGGCACAAAACCATGGCAACGTATGCTCTTTGCCTCTGACCGCCCGACAGCTCATCCAGATACCGGTTTTCCAGATTCGTCAGATCCAGAAAGTCGATATATTTTGAGATAATAGCCTCGTCCTCTTTCGTTAATCTGCCCTTTGAATAAGGAAACCGTCCAAATCCCGCCAGCTGCCTGACCGTAAGTCTGGTTACAAAATGATTTTCTTGCCGCAGGATCGTGATAATCTTGGCCAGGTCCTTTGATTTTGATTCAGAAACATCCATATTAGCCACACTAATCTGACCCTCATCCAGCTCCAGCAGCCTGCCAATCATCATAAGCGTCGTAGACTTCCCCGCACCATTGGGTCCAATTAGAGAAGTAAATCCTGCCTTGGGAATTTCAATATTGAGCGGTCCTATGGTGACCTGATCCGTGTAAAGCTTTCTGGCATTATTTATCTTTATCATAGCGACCTCTTTCTCAGAATCACAACCAGGAAGGTTATTCCGCCAAACAGTTCAATAATAACGGATACTACAGCCCGTGAATCAAATACGTGATACATTAAAAAATAGGCCGTCGTCAGAATGAAGAAACCTATAGCTAGCGCCATGGCAAAAAGATACCGGTGATCATACGTCTGCGCCGCCTGATAGCTCAACGTTGCAACTAAAAATCCGTAGAACGTAAGGGGCCCCACTAAAGACGTTGAAACGGACATCAGAATGGCAACCAATATCAGCGTATAAATGATACTGGACTGATAGTTCACTCCAAATGTAGTAGAGACATCTTTGCCGAGCGACAACACATTCAGTTTCTTGGAATACAGCATAATTAATACTGCGATAACGATAACTATGGGAATAACAACCGGAAAATAAGCAGCATCCGCATTATTGACAGAACCAAATAGTCTGGACTGCAGCAGATCGAACTCAGACGGCGCAAGCAGCCTTCTCATAAAGGAGGACACCGAATTGAGCCCGGCTCCAATGATGATTCCAACGAGCAGCATCAGCTGCAGATTGCCGTATTTTCCGGATAACAGCCAGCCATACAGGATCAGGCTCATCAGGACCATAACCGTAACCTGAAATAAATAGGACCCGATACCGCTAAAGTTAACCAGTGCACCCGTCCCAAAGAAGAACATGGTACTTGTATGAATGGTGGAGTACAGCGATTCAAAGCCTAACAGGGACGGTGTTATAATCCGGTTATTCGTAATGGATTGAAAGGCTACGGTTGATAAGCTATGGCACACCGCCGCAATAATCATTGCAACCAGTGCCACCACTCTTCTTGTAACAACAGGAATAAAGGACGGTGAATCTACGGGAACGGGGTTGTTATACATTAACAGTCCGTATGAGGAAAGTGCACCCAAAGTAATCAGCGTGATTAGGATGATCCAATAACGTTTCTCCTCTTTCCGGGAGCGGAAGGCGCTGGCTGATCTCTTTTCATGCTGGAGGCCATTACCGATTCCTGCATTTTCAATTCTCCGGTATTCCAATGCGTTCATCTTGGCCTCCTTGGTCTTCTCTGTCGCAATAATAGAGTAATGAATACGGCCGCTCCCACTGTACCCAGGATTAAGGAGACCGGCACCTCAAATGGCATAATAATGACGCGGGAAATGATATCACAAAGCGTTATTGCCCCCATCCCGATCACGCAGACCCAGGGCAGATTGCTTCTGAGATCATCGCCTCTGTACATGGAAACAATATTGGGGACAATCAATCCCAGAAAAGGCAAGTTACCTATAACAGCGGCAACCACTCCAACCGCAACAGTAATAAGACCATTCGCAAGCAGGAGCAGCCTGTTGTAATTCAATCCAAGACTTGTCGCTACATCTTCCCCCAGCCCGGCTAACGTCAATCTGTTTGCACATATAAAAATAAGAATGCTGACGATAACGATGATCCACAAATATTCATATCTTCCCGCTTGAACAGCTGCGAAAGAGCCAACGAACCAGCTCTCAATAATCTGCGACATTTGAAAATGGAGCCCCAGGAAAGTGGATAGTGCCGAAATAACGGCTCCTAACATCAGGCCGATGATCGGGACAATTAAAGAGGAACGCAGCCTGACTCTTCTCAAGAATAAAAAGAAAATCATCGTTCCTATAAAGGAAAAAAGGATTGCCCCTGTCATTCTAGTAACCAGAGTCGGCGCCGGAACGAATAAATAGACAACCAGGAGTCCGAGGCCAGCCCATTCCGTAGTTCCTGTTGTAGTAGGTTCAACAAACCGGTTCTGTGTAATCAGCTGCATGACGAGTCCCGTCATGGCCATCGCAGCCCCGGTAAGCATTAAGGCAATCGTTCTTGGAACACGGGTGATGAAGAACATCTCCATTCCATCCGCTTGTCCGCGTATATCATACACTCCGGTGAACAGCGATATCACGCCTAGAATGATAACAACGATGACCGCCAGTACAAAAGGTATTGTCCATATTCTATTGTAATTATAGAACTGGGGTTGAGAGCAGCTCTCAACCCCGGAAGTAATATGTTTTGACACTATATTGTACTCCTTTACATTACTTAGCAAATGCTGCAGCAATGCTATCAAATATTTCTATAAAGGTCTCCAAGGATTCATTAGTATAAGTGTCATTTGGTGCATACACGATGTTGCCTGCAGTAACTGCAGTTGTGTTCTGAAGAGCAGGGGATTTATCAATTACGTCCTGAGCAGGAACCTTCTCTTCTGTAGAATTGATAGCCGCATCGCGATCCAGTACCAGCAGCCAATCAGGATTGCTCTGTGCAATAGCTTCAACAGATATTTCATCCCCCTGATGATCTGTGGAGGATTCGGCAACCTCCAGCGCCGGAGTCCATCCGAAAATATCATACAACGGCCCCCAGACGCGTCCGGAGTGAGGAGCTGAGAAACCGATATCTCCGCCGGATACGATAATGCTCATCACTTTATCCGTTCCGTTATAAGCAGACTTGGCTTTTTCGATGGCTTGATCTAGATCAGCTGTCAGTTGCTTAGCCTCATCATTCTTATCAAAAATCTGTCCCAGAGCAGTTGTAGCCTGTTTCAGTCCATTCACCAGATTTTCTCCAGGAGCACCGGCTTCTTCGGAGACATCAAAGGTAAGATCAATAACAGCAGCATTCGGTACCAGCTTCTTGATATCTTCATAAAAGCCGGAGAATCTTTGGCCAACAATGACAAGCTCAGGCTCAACAGCAGCAATAACTTCAAGCTTGGGTTCACCGTGGTTCCCGATATCCTGGACATTCTCATCCGCTACATAGGGTGAATCCGCAGGCATTACCCCCTTAGGAACAGCCGCTAATTCAATATCCCAGCTCGCCAGCGTTTCAAACGTTCTATTGTCCAGAGCAACAACATTCTTAGGATTTACAGGAACCGTAACCGTTCCATGGGCATCAGTGATTTCAACGGTAGTAGCTTGTGGAGTATTAGTAGACTCAGCAGCTGCGTTCGCGTTCGCATTACCATCCGTTCCAGCTGTATTATTTGTGCTTGAGCAAGCCGCCAGTATCACAACCAGAACCGCCATCATTACAGATAATTTTAACCTCTTCATTCCTTATACCCCTCTCCCTGTATGTATACTTTGCAGATAATCTAATCATTTATCCTGCGATAGGACTGTGATAATGATTATCAATTTCACTTAGGATAGTATACCAGCATGAGAGAAATATAATCAACCCCTTTATCCTTCAGCCAATAGAATTGAGCATAAAGACTCATTTGTCCACTAATTCAGTAAGCAGCGCTGATAAATTCAAAAAAAAGAGGGGGAGATCCCCTCTTCACTTATCTACTCTTGACCGGAATAAATTCTTTCAAGCTCATGAATTTGATTTTCCAGTGAATAGCCTGCACTTGCAACAATATCTTTACAATCGGTACGGGTATATCCTTTGGAAACTTCGACAATGGCTTCATACCAAGCGTCAATATCTAGCGGTAAAAATTGTATGTTACCTGTAATTTTTGCTTCCTCAGGCATGATATCACTTACTATGCACTTCAAACCCGAAGTTTGTGTTTCGACTAGCACAAGGTCAAGCCCTCCGAACCTTGAAGGTAAACAGAAAATATCCATTGCCTGCATTAGCTTAGGGACCTCAATATCCGATTGAAGCCCCAGGAACAGCACTCGTTCTTCAAGACCAAGAGTAGATACCATTTCTTTAATAGAATCCAATCCTTCACCGTTTCCGATTAACATAAGCTTTGCATGCGGTATTTCCTTGCTCACTTTTGCAAATATCTCTATCAGCATCTCGTGATTTTTTTGATAAGCAAACCTTCCAACATGTCCGATAACAAATGAATCCTTTAGACCCAGCTTCTCTCTATATTCTTCACGGACTTTTGGATTAAAAGCAAACTTCTCCGTATTAATCGCATTCTTTAGAATTCGAATCTTTTCTTTAGGAATCTGCGGACCATAGAGCCACTCGGCAGCTGACTTCGCACAAGCTAAGAAATGGGTAGCATGCTCCGGCATAAACAGCTTTTTCTGCTGCTCATGTGATTCAACAGCCTGCTGTCTCAGATCGGGATCATCAATGCAAACCATATTGCTGTGAGCATGTACAATAATAATAGGGATTCCCATTTCAATTGCAATCTCTTCTACTAAGAAGTTTTTCCAATAACCGGTGTGCAGATGAATGGCATCATAACCCTCGGATAAGATTGCTTTTAGTTCTGATATAAATTGCTCCCGGTTCTGCTCTGCATAACAAGAAACATAATGAACCTTACATCCATCTTTAGTCAATTCATCTTCAAAATCAATCTTTTTACTGAACGTTACAAAATCAAAATGAAATCTGGTTCTATCTATAGAATCCCAGTTTCTCATGGAATAATGTGTAATGCCCGCCCGTGAATTGGCAATGGGCAGCTGCAGAACCTTTACTTTCTTCATTGATTTATTCCTCCGATGCATTAGTATTCTGCACATCAATCGCTAATAAGTCACGCGCAAGGGCAAGCACCCGTTCTGATGAATTTCCATCGGCATATTTATGTGTTATCCGCTTCAAACGCTCTCTGTCTTTCTTAAACTTATCTTCGCCGAACAGCGAGTCAACAACGGCTTGCTGAAACTGATGATAATCCAGCGCTATTTCCCCGGGCATCCAGGCATCATAAGGTTCCATCATAAGGCCCCTTGTCGAGCTGTACTCCTCAAGATCTAACGGAGTCAGGATAATTGGCTTATCTGTAAGCAAGAAATCGATAATGATAGATGAATAATCCGAAATTAGCCCATCTATGCCATTTAATATTTCATACAGATCCATATCGTTGCTATGCAGCATTTCGTCTGTAAGTTCTACAATATTCTCTGAATTAGTGAACATTTTCCGGCTGAGCTGCACGGTATGTTTTTTATATAGAAAGAGGATATTATTTTCACTCAGAAAGTCATTGAATGCCTTCTCGTCAAATCCGTCCATATCGCTAATAAGGGCCGCATTATTTCCGTTGCTGGTTAAAAATGAATCCCTGTGTGTAGGTGCGTAAAACAAAACTTTACGCTGATTAATTGGCCCTATGAGCTTCTCCAGCATTTTTTTTCCGTCGGATTTAAAAATCATATCGTTACGCGGATAACCGGTAATTACGAATTTCTCAAAATCGAGCCTCAGGCAATATCCCATAAAAATACTATATAAATGCGACAAGGATGAGATCGCTGTCTTTTTACTAAAAGTTTCGCTTTTTCCGATGGATAAGCTTCTATCACTTTCTTCGTTGCTCATAAAGAATAACGTCTTTATGGTAAATCCATGCCATAATTCTATTGATTTCTTATTGCCACACTGTTCACCGTATTGTGTGATGATAAGACTGCTGGATAGATAATTATAATAATATTCACTATCTCTTATTGAGTCTTTAACCAGAACAACCTCAATCTCATCATAGGGATTATTAATTAACGCCTTCGACACAGCACCTGAGTTGTAGTGTCCAATAATACAAATTTTATTAGGTATTTCCTTAATTTCTCCATATTCACTCAAGTCGATTCGTGACAGATCTGCAGCTCCATATTTGTTAGGAATATAAAACTGCTTAATTCCAATATTATAAAGTTGATGAGCGATCTCAAGATGATAATTACTCGTTATGATGACTTGCAAGCCCATATCATTAATTTCACTAGGCTTTATAACCGAAAGACCCAGCATGGTGGTCCCATGTTTTTGGGGGTTATTATCAGCAAAGCAAGTAATATCATACTTATCTTTTAGCAGTGCATAATAGGATTTACCAAGCATGCCAGCGCCGAATATAACATAGCTCATGTAATTACACTTCCTTGTTATTGATATTAACGATCAATTCTGGAAAATATTCAGCACCCAAGTCATTTAGCACATCTTGAAAATAGAAAACATTGCATTCCGTTTTACGCAGCTCGCGCTCCACATCCAGATTTCCATACATTAATATAATTACCGTATCCTCTCTCGTCAGCGACCCGAAATCAGGTATCACAAGAGGAATATCTAATATTTGGTCATAACCCTGTGCTTTTATATCCCAGACTTCGTCTGGAACGATGTTGCATTTTATAAAATCTTCAAGTGTACTCTTGGCCACAAAACCGGCCCCATATGCTATCAAACGACTTTGTGTTCTTCGTATAATGGTGAGAGTATCTTTTTTGGGAGGAGAGTATTGTGTCAGATAGTTGCTGACCGCATAGAACAACGTAGAATAACCAGCTTCTTCTATGCGCTTCTCATTTAATAAGCATGGTAATAATCCGCTAGCTTTCACAGTCTGTACAAATTGATTTATATAAAAATCTTTATAGCTTTCCAAGTGAGGGTTACGGTTTATCCGCCTTACCAAAAATGCATCCTTATATATAGCTTCTATTTTACAAAAAAAGTCCAATTCAGATGGCTCAACACAATGTTTTAACGTGTTTTGAGACAATACGCATCTGCTCTCTGCATATTTATCAATAGTCTCCATGCTGGTTTGGGATGTAACGATCGAATCCTCTCGTAAAATGTACGAGTATAACGGCCTTCTCAAATGCAGGACAAAATCCTCTGAAGCCAGTATGGGCAACCAAATCTGCGGCTCTTGTGTGTTGCTTTGATTAGTTATAAAGGTTTCAATGAGCTGTAATTCGGTTATTATTGAAGCACGAAATACAATTAACGCCACATTTGTCAAAAACTTTCCTAGTATATACTTTTTTAACAAATTCCGATTATAATTAGATACTACGTTTATCTCCGGAATGTTCAATTTAGGAGAAAACCCCATATCCCACCGATTTTTCACGACATCGCAAACAACACAATTTATATGAGGAAATTGACGTAAAGCATTCACCATGGCTGAAACGTATTCTTCATGAAGCAAATCATCACAATCAGGCATACATACAAATTCCCCGGTAACTAGCTTCAAACCATTTCTGACAGCTGCTGCTACTCCCTGATTCTCCTGATCCCAAATAATGACTTCATAACCCCGGGCTATAAGTTTATCCTCATATTGAGCTATTACATCTCTAGTGCCGTCGTTACTGCCGTCGTTTACCAGAATGATCTCAATGTTATCCCATTTCTGTGAAAGAACAGAATCCAGCATTCCGGAGATATAGTTAACTTTGTTATAGCATGAAACGATCATGCTTACTTTTGGTTGCATGAGTCTGCTCCTTCTGGCGATAATGCAATTGAATCATTGTAGAAGCCAGGGAATTTAATAGAAGCTGCATATGTTAATATCTCATCATAAGTTACTATCGTACACTCTTGCTTATGAAGAGCTGCGGAAATATCAAGGACTATTTCATAGTTAGACGGAAAAATCAGAACAGTATCATCAGCGGACAAGCCTGCAGCATCCGGAAGTTTAACGGCAACTCCGTCTCCGCTATTGTCCCACAATTCATGCGGTTCAAGCGATGTCCCCTTCAGGTATCCCAGACTTGAACGTCCGTTTTTCCCAAGAGCTCCCCAAGCAATAATACGGCCGGGTCTTTTGGAAATCTCCCCAGGCTTATTACCAAAGATATTATCTGAAATGGCAGTGAACAGCAGCTGCGGGCTCGCCGTATGTTCCTCATTTATTTGCGGGCTTGGTACAAAGACATGATTCACAACATCTATTGTTTCCTGCCGTAATAATTTCAGCTTTAACGAATCCGTCTGATTAAATCGATCGAATAGTAGCAGCATTCGTCTCAATCGGCTCAGTTTGGCTAAGAACATTATCCTCTTGTTCTGCGGTTCTAGTTCACATAACCACTCTGCCGTTTTATCAACGATTATATGATATTGTTCATAATACTTTTCATAATCATCAATGTTCTTCCTGATTGACATTTGCATTTCATTTTGTACATACCGGTAGAGCGGAACCCGAAAGTGCTTGATCTTGCCCCGATTGGCTGCTAAGGGTAATACGTATTGAGGTTCCTGAGTCCTGTTAATTGTATAGAAATAATGATCAATCATACCACTGTTAATCAGATATTCACTACGCACCATGTAATTCCAAACAACATCCGCTATCCTGCCAAAAAAGAAGCTTTCGAGCAGATTAGATAAGATTTTTTCATGATTCTCAGCTTTACAGTAATTATGATACACGGTTCGATCATTGTATACATACCAAAAGTCACAAACGGCCCAATCATACTCAGGGTTCGAAGATAGCCAACCAGCCATCGTTGACACATATTCCGGTTCAAGCTCGTCATCTGCATCAACCTGACATACAAATTGACCGCTTATGCGCTTGAGTCCTTCGTGCACGGCGGCGGGTAATCCCCGATTTTCCTGTTCAATGATGATTACTTCAAAACCCCTGGCCTTAAACTTAGGTTCATATCCCAAAAGGACATGATGAGTATGATCAGTAGATCCATCATTCACCAGAATCAGCTCAATATTATCCCATTTTTGGGCGATGATGGAATCGAACATTTTGTGCATATATTTACCTTTGTTATAACAAGGAATAACTATACTTACTTTTGGATCCATCATCATTCTCCCATCTACAATCTTCAATCTTCAACTAAAGTATTCCAAATATTTATTAATGCCGTCCGTGCCATCATATTTAGCATTGCTTTGAGAAAGCCTTGTACGCTCCCCTGAATTTTGAAGCAGTTCAATAATGGCATGCGCCAATTGTTCAGCATCAAAGCTGCATACTCTCCCATTAATACCATCCTCAATCTGCTCTCTGGCAGAGGAGAAATCAGTCGTTACGATGGGACAGTTCATGCTCATTGCCTCTTCTATTGAGAGCGGGCGGCCTTCAAACACAGATGTTTGAACATATAAAGTACAGTTTTTATAATATGGGAAAGGATTTGGCCTCTCACCGAGAAAACGGACATAATCTTGCAACTGCATCGTTTCAATCAAACTTTGGCATTTTTCTGTATAAGACTTTACCTGATGGCTTCCAAGAACAAACCAGCGAAAATCGATACCGGCATCCTTCAATTTCGCGGCCGTTTGGATAAGTAATTCAATTCCCTTTTGCGGGTGAATTCTTGCGATCGTTAATAAGTTATTTTCGCATTGTTGATACTCTTGAGGATAAAATTCTTCCGACTGTCTAAGCATAAGAGCTTTATTATTAATGTTAATTAAAACTTTAACCCGATCAGCTAGATCAGGGAAATATGAACAAAAGGATTCGGCATTTTGGTTTGCAATACAAACAATGCCATCCATTTGATCATAATAAGATTTTTCACAGCGATATAAGGAGTCTTCATTCTTAAACTCTATTTCTGCTTTGATATCCAGATGCATAAATACAAACTTCTTTTTTGAAGAAACCCTATCTGCTACTATTTTTAAAGGAAGCATATTCGTAAACGCTATCGCGGCATCATATCCATGATACTCTGGACATATGGTTTTCAAAATGCTCCAATTTTCTTCAAAACGCACACCCATAGATTGCTTTTTAAATTCCGCATCCATATTGCGATCATGAATGAAATTTTTAACTTTAACACTTTCGGTCTGGCCTGCTGCTTCCAGTTCTTCCATGAGTTCAGGCGACCAGCTTGAATATTGCTTAAGGAATGGAAGGACATTAACGTGCTCAGGGATCATGTCAAACATCTTCGCATTATCCTGATCATCATTGAAAAGTAAAAGATTTATCTCATACTTATCAGAAGGAAACAACTCAAAAAAGTTGAGCAGAAATCTTTCAACGCCACCGCAAGTTATAAAGGAAGTATAGACAACCAGCATTTTTATCTTTGTATGATTATTGTCCAAAGCAGTCACAACCTTAACTCAGGTAATTTTCTTTAACGTAATGAGATAAATAGAGTTTGATATCTTCCGCACCAATTACGTGAGCTGACGAGGATTCTTTAACATAACTTAGAACTTGCTCCGCCTTTGGGAAAACAAGCACTATGTCCTCTTCTCCGAGGGAATGAAAGTCCGGCTTTTTTACGGCTTCCCCATCGCCTGAGATGTCCCACAGCTCTGTTGGCCCAATCGGTGTATGCTTCAACAACGGGATCAACGCTATTGCGGCCTTTCCCAATGCTCCATAACCAATAATCCGACTATTAGATGTAATAGGTATGTCTCTAGCTGGAACATTAAGAAGTTTATTTTTTACTGCGCGAATAAATAGTTCTTCTTTTCCAATCAGATCATCTCTTGTAATAGGAGTGGATGGTACACAAACTGTGTTTATTGTTTCAACCAAATCATCAAGAGCTTGTGTAAGATATGGATGACCATCCGATAATCCCTTGGCATGTCTATATAGGTTGATATGTTTCGACAGTAGTGAGACAGCCATGATTTGTTGTTTCTTGTTAAAGTCTGCAATACTCTCCGGCAGGTGACTTACAGCGATCTTAGCAAGCCGATTATATTCATCGTAGAATCTTTGCGCCTGTTCGAACTTCACATGGTGGGAATGGCCAATGTCTCCTACATTGAAATGGTATAGCGCCAAGGGGAAATATTTATATTTCCCATGATACATGGTAAGTGGAATGATATAACCTGGCTCATGGGAACCCTTGGTATCTGTGTAATACGTTTGTACAATCTTACATTTATTCAAATATTCTGCTCTCACTAAATAAACCCACACTTCCGAACGAATATCGGTCAGTATATATCGTTCAGTATATAGAGGTTCTTCCGTTTGCAGTTCGCTGAAATGGGAAGGCTTAAACTCTTTACTTGTTCCGCTGCCTGTATATAGGACTGCATCGCAAATGCAATAGTCATAATCTTTATTTTCTTCTAACCATCCGGCCATAGTAGAGACATATTGGGGATCTAGCTCGTCATCGCTGTCCACCATACAGATATAATCGCCAGTAGCCAGAGCAAGACCTGCTTTGGCAGCGGCACATACTCCGGCATTTAATTGATCTTCAATTATGACCTCAAACCCGCGCATGCGGAACTTAGGCTCATATTCAGCTATTACCTCACGTGTACCATCAGTAGAACCGTCATTTACAAGTATTAATTCAATGTTATTCCATTCTTGAGCCAAAATAGAATCAAACATTTCTCCAATATATTTTACTTTATTATAGCAGGGCATAACCATACTTACTTTGCTTTGCATCGGACTACCTTCTTCCAAATCAGAGTCTGCACGATTCTCTAGGATTCCCCAATTCTGTTCTGCAAAAACTGTTCCATAACCTTCGCCATTGTAATAGACTCCTCAGCAGTCAGCTTATAGTTACGTCTTGCCGGTTCGTTAATATTGCGGACAAAGTCAGCGAGCTCAAAGCGGATTCCATACCCGGGAAACGGCGCAGAGAAGCTTTCATTGTTATCCAGATTTTCGTAACATACCTCGAACGTTTTCGTCAGCCACCAGGGTGATTTCACTTGAATGTATCCTTTAGTGCCGGAAACAAGCAATTGTCCCTCACTTTTAACACCTATGCCTGTCTTCACTGTGGCAATTGCATCTTCAAAGCGGAAGTATGCCTTTGTATAGATATCCACACCATTATTGTCTTTAAAGGAATCAAACCGCAGGTCACTGTATTTCGTTCCAAGCAGCTTCAGGATGGGCAATAAATTATAGCTCGCAAGCTCTGTAAAACTTCCACCGACAAAAGGGAGATATTCCCTCGCAGCAGGGTCACTGGGGATAAGCTTTGTGAATGTGGCTTCCACATCATATATTTTGCCAATCCGCCCGCTTTTAGCGATTGCCAGGAGATTAAGAAAGCTCGGGGCATAGGCTGTTTTGATGGCTTCCATTAATACAAGACCCGTTTGCTGTGCCATTTCATACAGCTCGCGTGCTTCATTTTCGCGTAAAACCATTGGCTTTTCGCAAAGCACGTGTTTCCCTGCCAGCAAAGCCTGGCGGGCGTATTCATAATGGGTTTCATGAGGCGAGGCAATATATACACCATCAATATCATCAAGAAAAGCTTCATACTGATCGAAGGCCTTTGCCAGTTCAAACCGGTTGGCGAAAGCTTCAGCGCTGCTTAGACGTGGATTAAATACCGATGTCACCGAGATCCCGCTTACAAACTTCACTTCAGCCATGGTTCTCTCTGCTATACGGCCGCTTCCAACGATACCAAGCCGAATGCTCCTGTTCCGTTCAATTCGCAGTTCTGTGCTTGAAATATCTTTTGTTCGTTCGAGATAAACAACCTCGCAATATTCATTTAAATAGTCGAATGTGCCGCGCCAATCCGATCCGACAACGAAAATATCGATGTTAAATTTTTGAACGTCTCCAATCTTCTGGCTCTCATGATCTTCCACAATAATTTCATCGGCGTAGCCGCAGCTTCGCACATTGTCAATACGACGCATTAAGGAATCCACGACATTCATTTTGCCCCGTTGAATGTCGTATTGTTCCGTTGTAACACCTACGATGAGATAATCACCGAGCGCCTTCGCACGTTCGAGCAACCGGCGGTGGCCTTCATGAAATAAATCAAAGGTTCCGTATGTTATCACTTTTTTCATATAATCCTCCCCGGTTCGATGCCTAATGAACGTAAACGCGATAAAATCTGTGAATGATATACTGTAGAAGCAATCACTATACGGTCATAGTCCTTTGCAAAAAAGCGCACTTCCTCAGGGGTCAGACAGCGTTTTCCCTCAAATATATCGCCAGGCTTTGCGTAAGTATCTGCAAATGCGACAACCTTACAGAAGTCCAAAGCGGAAAGCTGCCGGGCGTATTGCTCACCGACTTTGCCGATTCCATAGATGATGATCCGCTCGTTTTTATCCACCTTATCAAAGGGAAATAAATAATGAATACCGGCATCCATTCTTCTTGCCATATCTGCATGCTCAGCTCTGGGAGGCAGGGTGATTTCCTGCAAGCGGCTGGTTGACACTTCTTGGGTGTATGGAAAGAAAACCAGGTCAACCCCCACTGCCTTAAGTTCTTCCTCATCATGCCCCCAACCGTCAGCAAGGTGATCGTCTCCGCTGAACATAACATCAAATCCGTACTTTTCCAGAGCAGTGAATTTATAAATTAAGGGCTCTGTCGTTACATCAACTTCATCCACATATTTGAGCGCCCCCACAATTTCCAGACGTTCCTTAAGCGGTATGGTTGGCCATTTATTTTTGCGCTTCGAGATTAGCTCATCTGTAAGAACACCAACAATCAGCTTGTTGCACCGTTCCTTCGATCGGCGGATTAAATGAAGATGCCCCATATGGAACATATCAAATGCACCTGAAATGTATCCGATATTCCAATGTTTGTTGGTATCCGTGGCTAACATCCTTTATTCCTCCGAAATATCAAAATGTTGTTTGTTCTGATCATAAAAATCATCAATTAATGCCGGGTTGTTCAGCTTTCCGTAACTGTAGTGCCCAGCCAAAACATTTTCAGCGATAATGAATGAATAAAAATGCGTATGACTCAAGAAAAACACGGCCAGATCGTGTTCGTCACTCCCCAAACCAGAGCCTTCCGTAACCCTAAAGCCCCCCATTTGCTCCCAAATGCTGCGTTTGAATAAAATCGCGCCGATTGAAAATCGATGCGGGCACACGAAG
Source organism: Paenibacillus sp. DMB5 (assembly GCF_001517085.1). GTDB lineage: Bacteria > Bacillota > Bacilli > Paenibacillales > Paenibacillaceae > Paenibacillus_AQ. The sequence continues at coordinate 21,225 of NZ_LRAC01000024.1, read as the reverse complement.
TAGGAATAAGGCATGCTGCTTAATTTTTTGGAGGTTTCGTCCAAAGGTAAGGTATGCTCCCATAAGAAGAGTGTTTCTTCGGTCTTCCCCATAAAATGAGTATTAAAGTCATAATAGGCTCTTCCAAATTCATTCTCGAATTCATTCAGACAATTCATTTTCTCCATAAACCGAACGTAACCATGAACATTGACTGGAATCAAAGGGGCGACTATACCGACCCGATACCGAGAATTACGCTCCAAGTCCATGTGGGTATACATTAAACCTTCGAAAAAGCCTTCGCAAATGAACATGTCTTCGTCGAGCTTATAGATATATTCGGCATTTGAGTGAAGCTTGATAGCTATGTTTTGTATTAAAGACAGATTGTTTGTTTTGGTTGATAAATAGGACCACTGGTTGTCCCTGCACAATTCGCTAAGCTCGGGAACGTATTTCCCTGATGACATTACGCAGACATCAATATCATCCGGCACAAACCGCTTAATACGCTTAAATACAATGTCCCACAGCTTTTCTTTGTAGCCTGCAAGCACCAGTAAGGTTTTGTTAACATGCTTCCGCTTATCCTCGAATGTAAAAGGATCATAGAGTTTTTTGGCAGAGAATGACCCCCAGTTGCAAACGATAATCTCGCAGCGTTCTAATAGATGGAGAGCCTTTAATTGCTCAGTAAACTCATATGCGAGATTGGGCGAGGTTACAATAATGCAGAATTCACCCTCTTCTTCACAAAATTTCTGCGGAGCAACTACAGGAATATCGTGTATGGTTTTACCTTGCATTTCATTTGAATTATCACAAATATACAATATTTGATCCGTCTTCTGGTATTGTAAAAACAACCTGGTATATTGGCCAGAGGGGAACAATACAAGTTTTTTGTTTTTAATTGAAGAAAGATCGTTTATTGCTTCCCCTTTTATAAAAAAGCTCTCCATGTGATTGGCTCCCCACATACAATAATTATTTTATTAAACGCTCCGAAGGAACAGCGTATAGAATCAAATCCCATAATACGGAGTCGGTGTATTTTCTAACATAAAATTGATAGTCTAAATCAAGTTCATGTAAGTAATGTGGTATTTCATAAAGGTCTTCACCTTTATGATACAGGCAAATCGCCAGGATGGGACGATGCTTCTTAATGGTCTCTTCTGCTCCACGTAGAGCGGCAAGTTCGGTCCCTTCCACATCCATCTTTATATATGTCGGCACAATACCGGATAATTCACTGTCCAAGGTAGAGATTTCAATAGTAACCTCGCTAACTAAATCTGTAATCCGATTAGCAAGAGGATGATCCGCCACATAAAAGAATGTCGAACCGCACACATCCCCTACAGCTTTATTTATTGGATGAACCGGAATATTTACCTTCTCGATGGATTTCTGTAACGTTTTAAACGTATCCGGCGCGTTCAAATGCAGTAATTCCTCGCACATCCGGATACATTTCAGCAAACTGCAGAACAGTATCGCCTGTATATGCACCGCAATCTACAATATAATCTGATTCTGTAAGCTCGAATAGCTCAGAGGCGATATATTGCCACTTAGCATCAAACCACGGAGCGGACAACGGCTTTATTTTTAATCCGCTTTCGATGAAATCATAGTAGGTGCTTTTTGACAGGCTGTCTTGCAGCATAGACATCACATCCATACACTTTGAAGCATTGGTTAAGCACGCTGTACCCATTTCAAGCGCCCTGGAAATCTCAAAAGGAACGAAATAAATGTCCTTTGCGTCAAATCCCATTTGTACCATCCCATCAAGAAACGTCTTCTTCACCTTCGGATCGTGATTAAGAATGACAGGAGTAACAAACAGAAGAATATTAGACTTAGCTGCCTCGTCCGGGAGATGCACCGGAAGTCCCTTACGTGTAACGCCTGTACCACCGATTCCTGCATCTATAAAGAAATCAATTGGGACTTCACTTTGACGAAAATAGTTAAGCCAATTAAGCCCCCACTCTCCGGCACCATATAGAACAATTTTCCTTCCGCTTAACACTGCTTGTCTTGTCAAATGAATTAATGTTGGGGCAATAAGCGAATCGATCGATGTATCTAACAAATTTTTAAGCTTTGCTTCAAAGGACATACGATGACTTCCTCTCGTTATTGGCTGGATGAGTAATTAAATGTACACTCGGGCGTAATTTCAGGAAATCTGTTCCGAAATAAAAATTCACGTAAGAACTCTAAATCAATTGTCTTATTCCCATGGCTTCTCTCTCGCACAAAATGCAAAATTTCGGCGGATTTCGGCAATATCATGATAATATCATCTTTTTCCAGTTCTTCGAATTTAGGTTTTGTTACACTATTACCCAAAAACTTACTATCCGTGTCGGCACCCATATCCCAGTAAAGCTGCGGCTCTAATACAGTTCCTGCAAGCTGCGGCAGTATAGAACTTGCTACTTTTCCAAGTACACCATAAGCGATTACCCTTGAACCTTGATTTAGCTGAGGTATCGTTAGCTTGTCCGAATCTAAAATAAGTTCATCAAGTATATCCATAAGATCCATGTACACGCTAGACTTAAAGACATCAGGATGGAATTGAGGTTTTGGGCTAAACAATTCGTCAATCAGCTCTGTTGCATTGCCTGCAACTTCATCTATGAATGGCTCCCTGTTGCTTACAGCTTGTACTCCTGAGTCCATATCGTTCAGGTGGTACAGATAATCCTTGATTTTACCTAACTTAACTAGAGCAAACAATCTATCTTTTTCTTCCCGGTTTAGATCTGCACGTTCAATGGACCAGTTATACAGATAAGAGTAGTCCGTATAATATTTGTCCACCTTATCGTACGAGTCAAATGAATACATATCACTGGCAAAGCGGTTGAATCTGTACAGAGGTTCTTCAAAACACTTCAGCTTGCCGCCGCCAAGCATGAAGGGAACAGCAAATAAAGGCTCATATGTTTTTCTTCGTTCAGTGCAGAAGTTTTCAATCAGACGGCAGCTTTTCACATAGCTAATTCTCGCCATGTATACCCATGATGTTGTAATAATTTTCCGCAAAATATGCCGTTCCAACAGCTGCTTGTTATCCGACATCGGAGCCGCACTGGTTACGGCCTGAGGTTCTACTTTACCGTCTTTCACTACATAGGGTCTGTAAGAACATGCCGTCCATTCATAATCCTCGTGCTCGTCCAGCCAGCCTGCCATCATCGAAACATATTCCGGTTCAAGGTTGTCATCACAGTCTACAAGACAGAAATAATCCCCTGTCATCTTAATCAGCCCCGCATACACGGCTGCACAGCAGCCTGCATTAGCTTGATCGACAACAACAACCTCATAGCCCCGGGCACGCAGCTTGGGCTCGTATTCGGAGATTACCACACGAGTGCCATCGTTAGAGCCGTCATTGACGAGAATGACCTCAAGGTTATCCCATACTTGTGCAATTACACTTTCCAGCATTGCCCCGATATCTTTGACTTTGTTGTAACAGGGTACAACCATGCTCACTTTACTTTGCATTGTTTAAACACCTCGTATATTTTAAGCCGTCAATAAAAAAGTAGTGCTCGAATATATTCATATCCTCAAGCTGTTTGGCTATCTCTTTATGATAAATACTTGCGATAATGAGCCGTGAGTTATCATCCATTAGAGCAGGCAATTCGGAAGGAGGCCGCACGGGAACACCATATGCCAAACTCCCCCATGCTGCTTTACGATTATCAAAAGCGCAAACGACATTCAATCCTTGGCTATAACGCTCCATCCAAATTCTCAGACTATCGCCTGCACCAAAAATGTATACCTTTTTATCTTCAATATCACTTAGCATGTCTGTGTACCGGCTGACATACTCTTTATATGACCGGCCTAAATCTACAATGCTATGTTCCCTATGCTTTGGTCTGCGATCTTTCACATCCGGCTCGTATAGTCCGCCAGGATAAGCTGCAATTAACGTTTCCTTGAAGGCTGCAGGTACTGGAACTTTCATATCCTCAAAGTCCATTTCCACACTTTCCGCAAACCATTCCTTGTCATATACCCTCCTACCACGCTCACCCATCAGGACCGGGATAGAGTAATATAATTGGTTAGAGTACTTAGAACAGAAGCGATCATACCGTCTAGCAAGATAATCATATTGTCCGGATATGCCCCCGGCACCGTAGCAAAATTCTTCTTTACCTTCAGGAATTTCAGCCCCCTCGCATTCATCAAGGGCAGCCGATGCATACATTTGTAAATGCATCTTCCATGCTGTTTCCTGAACACATCTGGCAGCATCGCTGCCCGGCATATCGTCAAGAGGAAGAATGTCGATATAAGCCCCCATGTGGCCGCCCTTAGTGTGCCCGTTAGGAAAATTAGAGAGAACAGCTGTGTCACTTCGCCGCAGCCTCATAAATCGTGGAGCAGCGGCAGGATCATTTTGTGGTGTCTGCAGGAAATAGGGTTCGTTAAACCAGTGCTGCGAAAGCCTGAGACGATCATATTCCTTACGCGGCAAAGCAATATCAATATCGTCATCCCAAGGGATGAACCCTTTATGGCGTACCGCGCCGAGCAGAGTTCCAAACATCACGAACCAGTTCAGCTCTTCACGCTTGGCGACTCTGGCAAATTCTTTTAGAATATCAAGCTCGACGGCCTGCAACTCACTTAGCTTGTTCATTAATTAATTCTCCCAAGGTATATATAGGTACATTTACTCTCCCGCTTAGGTCTTTTTTGATGTCTTCGCCTTCAAGGTTGCTTACAATTAAAACGTCACAGCTGCTGCCCAATAGTAAACCTTCAAGACTTCCATTATTTTGAAGATTTTTATCAATCACAGCTGTTACGTCGATTCCGCTATCGTTAAAAACTTGAAACAATGTCTTTCCGCGCAATCCAAATCCGTAAATTGCCGGGCGGTCAAATCCCAGCTCACGCAGTTTTTTGGCTGCAGGGAGAAGCCTATAATAACGATACGCAATTTCCGGCGGCCGCCTCGAAATATTCTCCATTGACCGCTCCGTTTCCAGCTCCAGCGGTAGCGTCATGTCACCGAATACTTCGGTTCGTGTTTGGAGATCAGCCTGTTTTGATAAAACATCAAACTGCTCCGAAAGGCCATAGCGTGCTTTAAGCAGCTCAAGCCAGGCATCTCTGCGGGAGTCCATACCGAAAGCCGGTGAATATAGAAGCGCCCACAAAGCCCTGGTAAGGGCAATATCAGGCGAGGCATCTTCCCAATAATATTCCTGATCTATAAAGATAAGCTCATCGTTCTCTTTATCGTAAAAACAATTCGCGGGAACAAGCTCCCAAAAGCATTTACCGCTCTTTGCAGCCCTCATGATAGCTTCCCGGATACGGTCAAACTGGGAAACCATCTCGTTTACATCAAAGGTTCCATCCGAAAGCTTCTCGGCCCAGTAGTCCCACAGCGTTGGGAAATTCAGCCGCGGCATAACCAACGAATTGCCTTCCATTTTCATAGTAATGACATTTACGCCCAAGCCGGCAAGCTCCTTATGGTTCCTCAAGGTTCTCAGCAAACCTGCCTTCCCGTCGGGATGAAGAGGCGTTTTATGCACCGTACCGTCACCGCGGACTGTTGTGGCAAAGCGCTTGGCGGGCTCACGATAAGCTGTGACTGCAGCATAATCCACGATGCAAGGCGGATCATTCTGACACACCCGAGCCTCCACGAAATAGGCACCGCACATAAACTCAAAGGCTCCGCCGCGGATAACCTCACGGTATAGGAACCGTTCGTCGAATTGCAGAGATACATCGTCTCTTATATATGGAATAAAACGCTGGTTCAAAAATTCGTCAGGAAGGTAGTTTTCCGAGTATACTTCCCGGGTAAAGTAATGATCTGTAAGCGGGTAAAACCACTTTTGCCCTTCAAAGCCCGCAAGCCTTAATCGGGTTTGCAATTCAGCTTTACTGGGGAGAGGGCGCTCTCCGCGGCCAAAGAGTGTATCATAGGGCAAAGCATGATTCGAGGCCCGTTCTCCCGCCCAATATCGCAATGCGAAGGGATTCTCATACACTAAGAGCAAACGGCCGTGAGCACCCAGCTTGTCTTTGTAAGCCGCCAAAGTTTCAATAGAGAGGTCTTTGGGGTCCATGACCCTTTCATAGGCCACCCCGTTTTCAAAGGGATACCAGCTGAAAACCGCATCTTTCCACGGGGAGTTTTCATAGTATTGTTTTAAAGTATCATTTAGCATTGAAAACGCCCCTTTGCTTATTTTGTGAATACTGACTATTCGTCCAATAGCTTATAATAAGCAACAGGATGCGATTTCCGTTTACCTTCAGGCGGGAGTATCATATAATCACCAAACTTATGTGTAAGGTAGGCGTTATAATCATAATGCCCCAATAAATTCAGATGTTCAAAAGGATATTCAGCAGTCTGCTCAAACCATTCCCGTTTTCCTTCGCTGTATTTATCAGGAGCAGGGAATGTGATTGTCCTTACACGCTCTCCCTCTTTACGATTGAACCTCTCGGTAAACCGCTGCAAATGATTCGAAACCATTTCAAGCGGTATCAGGCTAAGCAGTGAAAAGATGCCACGCAGCATCGGGTTCTTATCCGTCTTCTTGCCTACTTCTGACCATAAAATTTTCCGGATTATAGTACAGTGAAGATTATGCAGCTTCTCAGCCCATTTCCCGTCAGGCACACTGTCAAAGGGAAATATATCGATAAATATCCCGGACTCATACGGCATATGAGCCTGTCCTTCCCTAAGAAAGTAGGTATTCTTCCTTCTAATCTTCCCGTATCCCCAGCGATAACCGGGAGTAGCCCTCATATCCTGGAAGTAAAACCGGTCCGGGTCCAGATCTGTTTCACATACCTTGCGGAACTTCTCGTATTCTGCCCGAAGCAGACCAATATCCGCATCATCGTCCCACGGTATGTAGCCTTTATGGCGGATTGCACCAAGCATGGTCCCGCCGATCATAGCATAATTGATATGATGTAAGCGGCAGATCCGATCCACCTCCGCCAGCATTTCAACCTGTATAAGCTGAACAGCTCTTAAATCCTCCGGAGAAAGCGGACCTTTTTTCATATTGTCTGATTGCATTTCAATTCCCATGTGACAAAGCACCCTTCGCCCAGTCAATTCTGTTTACCATAACTGCGTCTACACCGAGATCTCTTGCAAGGTTAAGATCTTCCTCGCTAGTAACTGTCCACGGGCGTATCAATATGCCCCGTTTGCGGCAATCTTCCGCAAGCGCTGGATAGTGCAGCATATGAATGCCGGGATGCAGCGCTTCGGCTCCAACCTTTTCACATTGCTCCCCAGTGACCCATACTCCGCCGCCGCATAGCAGCGCAGTTTTGGATGACGGCTCAAGCAGCTTTATTTTCTGAATAGAATAGTGGTTAAATGAAGACCAAATAACCCTGTCGCACATACCATACTTTTCAACTAGTTTTAACGCCGCAGATTCAATTCCGTCATAATAGAAGATACCAGTTTTTAGCTCTATATTGATAGTCAGTCCTGTCGGGTTCAATAAATTCAATACTTCTGCCAGCGTCGGCACTTCCATAAAGAGCGGCTCAGTGCGGCCGCTTTTATTGAAGTTGAGCTTCTTTATTTCAGATAGGGTAAAGTCTTTTACCCACCCCTGGCCATTGCTCGTCCGGTCAACCGTTTCATCGTGGATGACGACAATTTCATTGTCCTTGGTAAGCTGAATATCAAGCTCCACTCCGTCAGCGCCCATTTGCGCAGCCATTTGAAAACCAACGAGCGTATTTTCCGGCGCGGAAGAATAGGCTCCGCGATGGCCCCATATTTTCATTACAGCCACTCCGCCCTTCCATCTGTAACAATTTTATCTTTACCGGCGCCAAATCTCACATAGCGTAGCTGTTTTTTCCTGGTGTTAACGAGCATAATATCGAATGCTTCCTGCGAGGGTTCGCCAAGCTTCCGGTCAGGGGTAATAAAGCCTTCCGGCTTATACTCTGTGAATGCTTCGCACTTTGAATTTACTAGAGATATAATAGGAAAGCCTTCCTCATTGTCCAAGTAATCTCCATGGTTATGACCATTTATAAAAGTAAGAATTTTTGCAGCGTGGTTGCTGAGCAGCTCCATTAGCTCGTGTTCTCCACGCATTTCCTTTGCCCAATACTGTAAGCGGCTAACAGGAGTAAGATGGGAAAAAATCATAACCCGCCAGTCATCAGGCGTGCCTTCAAGCTGTTCCTTTAGCCACTGAATGCACGCTGTGTTGTATCCATAACGCAATGTCTCTTCCGGGTCAAAGGAATCCAGAAATATAAAACGCAATCTGTTTGCAGCAAAATCGATGGAATACCGGGGCTCATCTCTGCCTAGATAAAGCTCGCACTGTTCTTGTAAGGAAAACCGGTCCGGATTGTTCTTGAAATAGTTGGTATCATGATTGCCCAGAACCGTCCATACAGGTACTTCACACTTTTTCAAGTCACCCAGTACCTGTTCTACATAGTAGCGGCTCACCTCACGTGTGGTCATACCATCCGTGAAATCCCCAAGGTGAATAATCCCATCAAAGCCTATTTCTTTGTGAAGCTGCTGGATGGAGGCAGAAGTGTCATCCCAGGTCCCGTTTACTGTATAATGTGTGTCGGTTAACAGTGCAAAACAGAGCTCATCCTTTTCCCGTAGATCCATGACACGCTTCGAGACCCGCTCCACTTCATTTCTGATCCATGGCTTCATTTGCGTTAGGGGTGTTGTATTCTTTTCAAAAGAAAGAATATGATTAACATCTTCAAAACCATTAAAATCCGTTCCATTCATTTTCCTTAGGCATACCCGAAAGTAAACGCGCTCTGAAAAAATATAATCATCTTGCCTGTAGCTGTTGCCGCTTAAATCCTGCCGGTAAACCGTCCAACTCTCATCGGGGGCATAGTCATAGGTGTAAATCCAGCGATCTTGTACCTCCGCCTCATAGGTAGCAACGTTGAACTTATACTCCGGATCAATGAGCTGCAGTCTGTCGCCAGGCTGGGCCAGATAAAAAAGAGGGGTACTCAGCATTTCTGGATGTCCCGGCTCCTGCAAGCCATCACCTGCGCGTATTTTCAACCCTGCTAGCCCTGTTAATGATTGCTTCAAGTGCTCCCCTCCCCAATTGCATTTGACAACGATTTATCCTTGAGTTCCCTTCAGTTCTTTCCTTACTGCGTCCAGCGAGTTTCTGACAATTTGCCACATGTCATAATATTTGTATTCAGCGAGTCTGCCGCCAAAGATCACATTTTCTTCTCTTTCAGCAAGCTCTTTGTAGCTTAAATACCGTTCACTGTTCTTTTGATCATTGACCGGATAATAGGGCTCATCTCCGTGTTCATACTCTTTTGAATACTCACGTGTTACTACAGTTTTAGGCTGTGTGCCAAACTCAAAGTGCTTATGCTCAATTATTCGGGTAAACGGAGTTTCCTTATCCGTGTAATTTACTACAGCGTTACCTTGGTAGTTAGGCTGATCAAGAACTTCCGAATCAAATCGCAGTGTACGGTACTCTAGCGGACCGAACTGATAATTATAGAACTCATCAAGCATCCCAGTGTAAACCGTCTTTGCGGCAATATTATCAAAGGTTTCTCTTTGTGCAAAATAATCCGTATTCAGTCTGACCTCGCTGCCTTCAAGCAGCTTTTCAACGATCCCCGTATATCCTCCGACAGGAATTCCTTGATACTGGTCGTTAAAATAATTATTATCCCAAGTGAAACGAACGGGCAAGCGCTTAATAATAAATGCAGGCAGGTCCTTGCAGTCACGGCCCCATTGTTTTTCTGTATATCCTTTAATCAGTTTTTCGTAAATATCTCGCCCCACTAATGAAAGAGCTTGTTCTTCAAGGTTCTGCGGAGCTTCACATTTCAGACGTTGACTCTCTATAATCTTTGCTGCTTCTGCCGGATCGGAAACTCCCCATAACCGGTAGAAGGTATTCATATTAAAGGGGAGATTATATATCTCACCGTTATAATTCGCTATTGGCGAATTGGTATAACGGTTGAATGTCGCGAAACGATTAACATACTCCCATACTTCTTGATCATTGGTGTGGAAAATATGCGCGCCGTATTTGTGCACATTAATCCCTTCCACTTGTTCCGTATAAATATTGCCTCCGATATGATCACGCTTATCAATCACTAGGCAAGTTTTATTACACTTCATGGCTTCATGTGCGAATATAGCACCAAAGGGCCCTGCGCCGACAATCAGGTAATCATATTTCATGAGTTTAATACCGCCTTTTTAGATTTCTCATAAATTTCAATTCCCGCTTTTCCGTCAGAATGTAAGATTTCTGTATGACGGAATTCGACCTGCTTGTCTAACCGTTGTTGGAGCCAAGGCTCCAGAACAGGCTGAGAAATCATATTAAGAAATTTTTCAAGCGTGTAGATATGCGGATCTTCCAAAAGTGCACAGCTATTAGCATTAGTGAGTTTATGATCTATTCCTGCGGATAGGAAATCCATGAACTTGCTTAAGTTATCCTTAATCGGGATGCTCTCCTGACGCAAAGAGCCGCTCTGCGGATCAAATTCGATAAACTGATTGCTTTGCACATCAGTGAGATAAATTTTATCTGCAGCGTTTGAAGATACATAAAAATAACCATTACGAATGCTTTCGGCTGGAGTATCGCTTTGCAAGATATCTGGACAAAACACATCTACATAAGAGAATAAATGGTTTTCTAAGTTGAATTTAACCATCCGCCGTTGTTCTGCAGGCACTAAATATAGAGAATTGTTGGAATATATTATTTTTTGAAATAGCCCAAACCCATCTGACGGGATTCCTTCGAGATCTATTAAATAATTTGTCATTGTATTATCATCCGGATTAAGGCTGACTAAAGCGGGCTTTTTCAAGCCTACCATCCAGTAAACTCCATCAATTTGTACTATCTCTGAGTATCCGCATTTGTCACCGCTTATGGGATTCAATTTTACAGCGTTGTTATACAAATCAATTTCCATTACTGCATTTGCATTGGAAAATGCTAAAGTCAGCGAGCTCTTTGCCTCATTATAAACACCGTTAGAGAAATACCCTAACTCAGGGTCGCAAATGTTTTGGACGGGCTTTACCCAGCTGTCTATAATTTCTGTACTGTTATCATCCATTTTCAGCTTAACAATGCCGGGATATTGTAAAGGGATGAAATAGAGCGAGCCCTCAGCCTCAATTATTTTCGCAAACTTACTCTGGTCATTATATTTTTTATCTTTCGGCAATGGCAATTCAACGTATTCAAAGGATTCACTTGTTAAATCATAAATTGCTATAGCCGCAGCGGAATGCGGGGAGAAATAAAGTTTATTGCCGCTTTGATGGATGGTGTGATATACCCTCCAATCAAATACCTTTTCATTTTCAAAACTACCGATATACTCTACATCCCATGTCTTCTTGTTTAACCGGAAGAAACCATTAAAATACAGCGTTAAAAACCACAAATATTCCTCTGTATCATACAAACTGCCTATGGAAAGGGTGAGTTCTTTCATCTCACTATTTTGAATCATTACAGGCTTTGGCATACATTGATACATCTGCATTAGTGAAGTGCCATCTCCATAAAAAGCCGAGCTCATACTTAAAGCCCTATGCAAATCAGCCGTATCATCATAAATTCCATATCCTTCTGACTGGTACTCCTTAATAAGCTGTGTATATTCATCAAAGAAAACCGGGCGCATGGAACCGTAAGTTGCCACACTTAAAGGATGCGGCCGCCACCAAAGCGCTACATCATCACGGTTTCGGAAGGTGTCTAATACAGACCGGAGCTTCGCTATATACTTGCCATCCCCATTAAGTATAGGACCTATTGATGTATTATAAAGCACTACTTTTTTCCAGGAACCATCAGGCTTTTCAATCCGCTTTTTCCATTGATCAGGCAGCTTGAAATCGTCCGGTTTGGAGTTTATTACCTTATCGAACTTTGGCGAACCGGATGCTACAATCTTTTCCTTCACATTTCCGAAACGGCCAGCGCAATTATGTTGCTTTTCAAAGGCTTGGATGGCACGAATGTAACCGCTGCGCACCTCATTAGATTGAACAAATACTCTGTCAGAATGGACAACGCCTTCTACAGTACATAAATGCTCATCCACGTTATTATTAGACGACACAAAATAAGGGGAGTAGCACAGCAGTCCCGTATGGTTTTTAAGATTCTTGCTGAAGTAATCCGGATGAACAACTGTAATTCTGTTAAACTCGTCGTAGCCGTTATGAATGAAGCTCACATCCGGACGGCGTTCCTCTATATTATAATCTTGCCAATCGACGATCGGCACATAGTCTGGATATTGATGTCCGTCATATTGTATTTGCCCTAACCGGCCATCTGGAAGCCTGTCATAATACGGAATCGGAACCACATACGCATCACACTGGGGATCCGCTTGCGCAGCAAGCCATATTGATTCAAGAGCATCCCACATGGACGCCTTGTAAGGGAAAAATACAACCTCGATTTTGCTTGGCTTGAGCACATTTTTAATGCTGTTTTCAATCATCCAAAGTTCTTTCTTCAGCTGCTTAATGAAGCTTGCATTAACAGTCTCAATTTGCACAGCAATATTATAAAGACTCGTATGGTATCCGGTTAACAACTCAACCGTCCGTGTGTCCTCAATCTCTAAATTCCCTATAAACTCACCTATATACACTGCCGCATCCTGACAATCGCCCAGCAGGTTAACTACAGTAGAGAAGTTTTTTTTGGAAAATTGCTTACTGATCTCATCAGTTACCTCATACAGTGTTGTTATTAAGTCAAGCATTTGCTTTTGCTGGTATTTCCTCATCAAACTTCCACTCCTGTATGAATGTTATGTTCTTCCTTTGCTTTATTTCTGCACACACGAAACTCACTATATTATATAAGTTATATCGGTTATAAGCCTCTTTTGATAAATAGTCTGCATAAATCGACAAATCAGACGAAAAAAAACCCGTAGTAGCTAATTTACGACATATGATCCTCTCGCCAGGGCAATCTCCTTGAAGCTGCGTGGCCCAAATGGGATGCCGCGGACGAACTCAAAGATTCTCCAAAAACAAACATAATCAAACTTTACATAATTCCCTTAACAACAGATGTGCTATTGTAATCCCATACATTTGTACGAGGGAGTGATTCAGCGTTGAATGAACATTTGAGTATCGCGATGGATGCATTAAATAGCTACTCAATAACCTGCAAATCAATAGAGTTTATAGCGCAAAGCGGAAATACGATCTATAAGGTCACTGACCCGGACAACAACAGTTACAGCCTCCGCTTGCATCTATCTAAAGGGGATGCCCTTGAAGGCTTTTGGAGTAAGCCGGAAGTGATCCGCTCTGAAATGGTCTGGCTTCAAGCCTTGGCCCTGGAAACAGATTTAACCGTGCCGGCACTTTTAAGAATAACCACGGGGATTTCATTACGAATGTGAACGAAATTAATTGTACTTTACTAAGATGGGTGGAAGGTGAGCAGAAGCCTTTTATTCCTACAGTAGAGGACGCGGCGGCTATAGGGGAAATGACCGGCAAACTACATCGGCAAGCCTCGAATTGGAGCATCCCAAGTGTATTTGAACGCCCTTCCTTTGACAGCTCCCGTATATTGCAATCCCTGGACAAGCTTGGAGAGCGATCTGATGCAGGTATGCTTAACGCCGATGATACAGCGCTTCTTCAGCAAGCCGGTCAACGAGTCATTGCAATGATGAACACTATCGAAAGAACCTCCAGCAATTGGGGAATGATTCATGCGGATTTAATTCCAAATAATCTGGTGTTTCATGGAAAAGGAGTACGGCCGATCGACTTTGGCGCTTGCGGGTTTGGTTACTATTTGGTTGACCTTGGCTGGACATTTTCCTATATCCATCCTGCATTTAGAGAACAGCTGCTTCAATCCTATTCGCAATATTATCCGTTACCGGATAACTATGTTGAGCTATTGGAGGGCTTTTTTATTGCAGCGCAGCTTGAAACCATGAATTTCTGGCTCGGTCTGCCTGACTGGCAAGAATGGCTGCCTGATCATGTTGGTAAATTAGCGGGCAGAGAGATTAATGCGTATATGAACGGTCAATCGTTCCTCTTTAGCGGCAGACCTTACTGGGAATAAGCTGGCACTTTAGGCAGCCCAAAGTTCCTATGGCCATTTTTTTCATCCAATCCTTTTAATGAATTTAGCAGGAACGCCGCCGGCAATGGTATTCGCATCAACTTCCTTATTCATTACTGCGCCGGCGGCAATGATGGCCCCATCTCCGATCGTGATCCCTCCCTGATTTAGCTGATCTAGAAGTTCATTTAGGTTCATAGGTTTTACCCTCTTTCCCCTCATGCTCTATTCACCCCTATGTAAAATTATGAGTTCAACGCTACGATCCGCAGCTATTTTCCCGGCTTCTTCCCTAGTTTGCGTACCGCAAAATCCCTTGTATCCTCGTAGCTGTCATTCACGCATTCTTCCAGTATTTCTTGGGAGAGTATTTTCCTCTTGGACATACGTTTAATGAGTTTATGACGGCAATAGGAACACAGCGTTTGTCTGTACATGTAGATAAATAGGGATGAATTCATTTTAACCGGCCGGTTATCTAATAACTTTTCAACGTCCATAAAGACACCATGCCATTCCCCATCTTCGTAAGTTACTGGCAAGCTCTGAATACCTTCGAGCAGGATCGTTTCATCCTCAGCCGTATAGCAATAGCATAGAAGGCTTAGCGCATTTGCGAGCTCTTTCCTCTGTTTAATCAGATCAATTGCGTAGCCGTGTATCCGGTCTGACGGTACATGCTGCAGCATCTCAAAGGCGACGTCGCGTATCGCTTCATTATCACTTTCGGTAAGCTCGAAAATAAACTGCTCGTCCAGCGGAAAACGAACCTTTTTAAACGTCCACAGCAGTTCCAGCTTTATTTCCAGATCGGTTTCCTGAACAGCGTATTCCGCTAATCTAAGCAGCTCATCTTCTGTAGCGGTCCTTGAAAAACGGAGTGCCAGCCCCCGGCTGCGGAACCTGCTCTGCTTTTCTTTTGCTGCTTCAATTAGTTTCTCTAGTGTCGGCGGCTCAACACTTCGTTCATTCTGCATCACGGTGTGTATTACGGAGTTTAGAAAAGCTTTTACATAATCAGATTTAGCCGCATTACTCTGCAAAAATGTATCGACACGTTTAGCCCCTAACTTATTTTTCGCGTTTGAATAGAACCAATCCATATTAACAGCTTCACTGTTATTGAGCGAATACTCTCCAAACTGAATAACAATACTCTTAAACGCAGGAAATCCATCCAGAGAGGTTAGCCATACAGACAGCCATTCCAGGCTTTCCCTTACAGCAGAACTGTTACGACGGGAGAGTGATCCGAGCAGTGCATTATATTTTTCATATAACGCTTCTCTGGCCTTCATGCTACCATCTGCTGCAAACAGATACAGAAGCTCGCACAACTGACTGAATAGCCCCATATCCAGATTCTTTTGCATAAATTTGCGGATGATCGCCTCTTCAAAGTAGTCCTTATTCTCGTAAAGAAAAATAGCCTGATATAAAAAGCTTCCACGCCCGCCTTCACATTGCGTATCGTAGCAAGTATTACGAAGACAGCACCAAAGAACAATATCCCTATACTTTTCACGGTTATTGCTCTCTTTTAACATGAGATATGAACTGCCCAGTCCCCGTTTAAAAGCCTCTTTAAATTGAGTTTTGGCCCATTTTCTGCCCATCAATTGCTGACCTCCGGCGGCTGCTCCTCCAGCAAAATAATAGCTTCTCCGCGTTCCTGCCTTAACCGAATATTCTCTTTGCCCCAGAAGCACATCACATCAATGATTCTATTGGCTGTAACCCCATATTCCGTCAGGCTATATTCGACCTTTGGCGGCATCTGCTGATAGACAAACCGTTTAACCAGCCCATCCCTTTCGAGCTCACGAAGCTGCTGGATCAGCACCTTTTGCGAAATACCGGTAATGCTGTGCTGTAACTCGCTGGTTCTCTTTGTGCCGGACATCAGTAAACATATGATTAACGCTTTCCATTTGCCGCCTATAATCTCCAAAGTCGCCTCTATGCCCAGATGATATTGCTTCATATAATAACACCCCATCCATGCTGATCTATCAAGCCAGTTAAAAGATTTATTATCGCATTCCTTGTTTGACCTAGTCCAGTACACACTTTGAGGTAACCATCTTACTTTATTGTGTGTATTTTCATTTGCCAAAGCCTGCAACATAATGTTGGTATCAACTATACGGGTTAAAGGAGATTTCATAATGAAGACATTGGTGATTCTGGCACATCCTAATCTTGAGGGTTCAAGGGTAAACCTGAGATGGAAAGAAGAGCTGCTGCAATATCCAAACGATGTTACCCTTCATGAGCTTTACAAAGAGTATCCTGACTGGAGCATTGATGTTCCAGCCGAGCAACAACGATTAGAGGCACATGACCATATTGTCTTTCAATTCCCGCTATATTGGTACAGCTATCCGCCTTTACTGAAGAAATGGTTTGATGATGTCTTTACTCACGGATGGGCCTACGGTTCAAAAGGGGACCGACTTAACGGCAAAAAGCTGGGCCTCGCCATGTCCATCGGGGATAAGCAGGAAAATTATCTGCCTGAGGGCTCCGTTTCTTTTACCGTGGATCAGGTGACAACGCCTTTCAAAGCCAGTGCAAAACATGTAGGCGCAGTAGCATTACCTTATTTCGCAGTCTTCGGAGCTTCCTTTCAGGCCAGCGATGAGGAGATCGATCAAAGTGCAAGGGACTATATTAGCTATATTAATAAGTATAAATGACAGTGACTAAGCCGGAGTAACATGCTACCGAATGGCTTTGACTTCATTGCTTTTCAACTTTGCACAAATTACTCATGCCCCCTGTTCATGAATCATATAGAATAGCTCTTGTAAGCAACGAAGGGAGCAGATCAACTATGATATTAAATGTACAGGACGTATCCATACGTTACCATAAAGCCAATAAAAACGCGGTGACCAAAGCTTCCTTCTCTATTGAAGACAACAGCATCGTATCCATCGTGGGGCATAACGGGGCAGGAAAAAGCACCTTGATTCAAGCCATCATGCGAAACCTAAACTATGAGGGCTCCATTACATACGGCTTTGACAAAAAGGAGCTCTATAAATACATCCGGGTGCAGACGCAGACCTCTACGTTTGAAAAAAACGCCAAAGTAAAGGATATTGTACAGCTCTATATTGAACTTCTGGATAGCCAGGAGACGGTGGATGAGCTTCTGCAAAGTGTGCAAATGCTGCCCTTTAAGAATTCATATCTTGAGAAGCTGTCCGGCGGGGAAAAACAAAAAATTGCGGTGCTCCTGGCGACCATCGGCAATCCTAAGCTAATTATTCTGGATGAGCTCACTACTGGGCTGGATGTTATGTCCCGCAGAATGATTTGGGATCTCCTTAACAAAATCCGCAAGGAAAAAGGCGTTAGTATGCTGCTGACCAGCCACTTTTTAGACGAGGTGGAGTACTTGTCCGACTATGTGATTGTCCTTGAACAGGGTATGGTCAAGCTGCAGGGGACGGTTCCTGATCTTATCAATGAGGCTTTTGCAATGCATAAAGTGGCGACCTGTCTTGTGGATTCCAGCTTTAGCTTCTCCTCCCTGAAATATGCGTATAAGCAGCAAAGCAATAAACTAATGATTGAATACAAGGAAGAGAACGAAAAGGATGTATTCGATAACCTGAAAATATGCGGGGGATATGATATCCAGCTGCAGAAACGGACGTTTGAGGATGCTTTTCTAAAAATGATTGGCTATGAGCTGGATGAGAAAGGGGAAACCAAATGAAACCCGTAATAAGCTTAACCAAATATAATTTCAAACTGTTATTCAGAGATAAATCGTCCGTGCTTATGGCCTTTTTAATGCCGATCGGCTTCTATATTCTGTTCGGGTATATGCTGCAAAATGTGGAGTTCAGCGGCTCGTCCTTATCTGACCTGCTCATCCCGCTGTACATCATCATTATTATTGGCAACGCAGTGATTAGTGTGTTCGGCACGTTTTATGTACAGGCGAGGGAAAGCGGCAACCTGCAAAAATTCAAGTTCATGGGTGTCAGCGAGCTCTGCTTCTCCTTCACTTTGTTTGTGGCTACCTTTGCCTTTCAGCTTATCGTCATTATTGCTTTCATTGTGTTTACTTATTTCTATAAGGGAACCGCATTCCCCATGCAAAATATCATCCCGGTCCTTGTTACCCTTGCCGTCATTGAGATTTTTCATTTTGCCGTTACGTTCCTGCTAACTTCTATACTGAGAAAGGCTTCTATCTATAATCCGATCTCCTTAGCTTTTTATATGTTCCAGATGTTCCTTGGCGGCTTAACATTCCCGATTGAAATGTTCCCGCAGTTTCTGCAGAAGCTGGTGTATTATATTAATCCGGTCATCTACGGACGAAATGCTTTGCTGGCGGCCTGGACTGGCAACTCTGCATTCGGCAGTGTGGTCAAAGATAATGTGATCCTGCTCGCTATCTCTGCCGGACTTGTGATCATAGCAGTCTGTGTTCAGCGCTTTATTTTTGCTCAGAAGACCTCTGCAGCACTGGCGCAATAAAACACCCCCACAAAGTGGACCCTTACATGGATGATGGCTCAGGTACTTTGCGGGGGACCCCGAAAAGCTATAATTAGGGCATCCATAACAGATGCCTCTCTCCTTTTCATCGATTGTTCGACAGCTTAATAACGCCCAGCTCGATCCCCTTTACAATGGCAGCAACGGTGGAGTTCACCATCAGCTTATCGTTAATCGACATTAGATGATTGTTTACTGTGCGCCTGCTGATAAACAGCTTATCGGCAATCACCTGCTGCGTATCCCCGTTGCTTGCATACTGTAAAATTTCCTTCTCGCGCGGGGTCAGCTCCTCGATCACATCATCATCCTTATTTTCCATAAAGATTGTACCGCCCTGGTGGAGCTGCCTGATGCTGTCGATCAGATGTTCAACGGACATATTTTTATCTAAAAAGCCCTTAGCCCCCATGCGCTTCGCTTCCAGGTTGTATTCGTGCAGGTTGTATCCGGACAAAAAAGCGACCTTCTGCTCAGGAAAATGGTATAGCACCTCCCGGCACACATCGAGTCCGCTATACGCGCCCATATGTATATCCAGCAGAATCAAATCAGGCTTTTCCTGCTGCACAATTTCCGTTATGTTGTCCGGTGTCTGGAAGCACAGGAATTCATCGATATGATTCGCCATCACAATTTCCAGGCTTTTGGCAAACAGCTTATGATCATCAAATAAGAGTACCTTCATGTGTTCTCCTCGGAAGTTTTAGTGTAAACAGCTTATAATCCTCTTGCTGGGCCCATTCAAAAGCTCCGCCAAGCGAGCCCGCCTGCTGCTTCAGGCTGGAAATCCCCAGATGCTTAATCTTACCCTGCATGTCCTCCTGCACGAGTGGTTTGCCGTCCTCTTTCACTTCCATAATCCAGCAGTCTGCGGTATACAAATGAATCCAGATATGATCTGCCTCCGCATATTTACAGGTGTTCGCCAGCAGCTCCTGTAACGTACGGTAAAATAAATACGCAGACTGCTCATCCATCCGCTCGAAGATTTCATACTGAATATGTGGATTAGGAATACTGCCATACCGCTTACGCATCTCATCAAGCAAAATATGAATGTTCCGCTCAAAAGACAAATCATTAAGTGTAGACGGATAAATCTCATGCATCTGCGAGCGTATCGACGTATTCAGGTCCGCCAAGGTTTCTACCGCCAGCTCCTTCAGCGCAGACTGTTCCGTTGGTAAAGTGGCCACGATATTTTTGGTCGCAATGATATTTTGCAGAATGTTATCGTGCAGATAATACGTTACCTCTTTGCGGAACCTCAGCTCCTCACTGAAATTCCCGCCTTGGTCAGCATCCGGCAGCTTCATCCTGCTCATCTCTTCCCATTGGCTAAGCTTGTCCTGCATATACCAGGTTAAGGCGTATGCCGTATAGTAGTGCCCGGGCGTGAAGGACTGGTGTGTATGAGTTTCGTGAATCAACAGCTGGACTTCTCCCGCATAAAGCGACTTGCCTGACTTAAACTCAGGTTCAAGAAAAACGCCGCTGGTATACATGACCTTGTCCTTATATAAGACTTTGATGCCGTCATTCGGTAAAATAGGTGCCAGCTTGGAATCAAAGCCGGACCACGACAATCCCTGCTCCCGCTGGCTTAGTGCATCCTCCCATTTTTTCACGAACCAGTCACCCAGTCCGCTCTGGAGTATTGCATACTTGGCTTGGATTACCCTCTGTATATGGAAGCATGCTGCAAATGCGATCACTAATAACATTAGGCTGCCAGATAAATAAACGGCAAACGGGCTGCTGTTACCCGCATAAACCCACTTATAGCTGGCAATAGAGTAGCTGAACATCATACTTATCATACACAAGAAAAAAATAGCTTCTGAAAAAAGAAAGCGAAACAGCACCTGGTATATCGACGCTGACATCACATACATAACAAAGATCAGAAAGCTCACCGGCAAGGTGAAAATGGTATTTTCCTGATAAGGAAAAAGAAACGGTGACGCACACGCTGCAATCGCTAAGCTATGTAATAACCCTATTATGATCACGTTCCATTTTTGCATCGTATTCAGCTCGGCATGCAGCACCATCACGATGGCATATAGAGTGCAGACCGTAAATAATAGGACCGGATTTAGAGCAAATGCCGCTAGTAGACTGGCTAACAGGGTGATGTAATACAGGATTTTAATCCAAGGCTGAATGGCCTTTTGCCCCAGATAATAAATGGAAACTGCGATAAAAATAAAAGCTGAGCTGTAAAACAAATAAGGATGGCTCTCATAAAACAAAAACATCCATAAAAAAAGATGAATGGGCATGTAATATTCCAGCTTAGCACTATCGGCAAAAAACAAATAGCCACACAGCAGCACATTGCCGATCACAAATACAAACAGGTAATGCGCTGGAAGAGCGATTACCTTATTTTGAAATAAACAGATTAAAGCTAAAACAGCTGGGTAAATGAAAAATAGCATTTTGATGCTGGGGTCTGTCAATAATTTTGTGTAAACACTTTTAAGCACAGATTTCCCCCGAGGGG
>NZ_LRAC01000023.1 GCF_001517085.1 Paenibacillus sp. DMB5 | reverse complement strand
CAAACTCTCCAATAAGGTTTTTCCGTGCGGCTACTTCACCCGAATGACTTCGAGGAAATAACCATCCGAAAACTATCGAAAGAGCGATTCGCTCATTTTGAAACTGACGATTCATTTAATGAATCTTGTAAAAATTAACGCGTTCCATTTGTTCAGTTTTCAAAGAACTTGCACCAGTCATTCAACTTTCGTTTTCACGACCGGAATTAGATCATATCATATTTCTTTATTTCTTGTCAACTTATTTTTCTCTCAGCCCGTTTATTCGGCGTCGATGTCTCATAAGCACAAGAGATAATATATCATGCCGTCCAAATGAATGCAAGCTTTTTTTACAAAATAGCTTTTAGGTACTTTTACATCAGCCGATCAGCATAATTTGATTCCCAGGATGCCTTAAGAGTGGCTACAATAGAACCTGTACTGCTTCTGCAGAAATCCTCTTATTATATTCGTATGGAAAGGAGTATCAATGAATACTAACGTCAGGCAGGGCATTCCTGCACCTGCTCTTGAGACCAATGAGCAGCGTAATCAACAGCAGGCCACTATATACAGAATATTGCTGGCCATCAGCTTTGTTCATCTTTTTAACGATTCCATTCAGGCGGTAATCCCGGCGCTATTCCCTACGCTCAAGGATAACCTGCTGCTGTCTTTTACCCAGATCGGGTGGCTTGCCTTTGCCTTGAATATTACTTCATCCCTAATTCAGCCGGTAATCGGGTTTGCTGCAGACCGTAAGCCCAGACCCATTCTGCTGCCGCTCGGCATGTGCTGTACATTTGCAGGGGTTTTTCTTCTGGCCTTTGCTGACAGCTATCCTCTGGTGATCATCTCTATTATATTTGTCGGACTGGGATCTGCCGCTTTCCACCCTGAGGGTATGAGAGTAGCGCATATGGCGGCAGGACAGCGTAAAGGGCTCTCACAGTCGATCTTTCAGGTCGGCGGAAACGCGGGGCAGGCTTTGGGGCCTCTGTTGAACTACGGGGTGTTCATTCCTTTCGGGCAGATCGGAGCGCTCGGGTTCACTCTTTTTGCCGCCGCCGGAATTGTTATTCAGACTTATGTCGCCCGGTGGTACCGCGGAATGCTGAATGCCGGGTATACGTTCCGCAAGAAAACCTCAACAGGCACTATTGACCCTGCACGCCGCAAAGCGGTATTTATGGCTACCATCATACTGGTCTTTATCGTTTTTGTACGTTCCTGGTACGGGGCTTCGATCGGAGGATACTATTCTTTCTATCTAATGGATCATTACGGCATGGAGCTTGATAGCGCCCAAATATATATCTTTTTGTATCTGGCCGCGGGGGCTGTCGGCACTTTTTTTGGCGGACCGCTTGCTGACCGTTTCGGACGGCGTAATCTCATTCTCCTTTCTATGGTAGGTACTGTGCCGCTCGCTCTCATTCTTCCGTTCGCCAATGCTTTTTGGGCAGCTGTGCTGCTGATTATTTCGGGATTTGTACTCCTGTCCAGCTTTTCGGTAACCGTTGTATACGCACAGATGCTGTACCCGGGAAATATCGGTACCGTTTCAGGTCTGATTACCGGACTGGCTTTTGGTCTTGGTGGTATCGGCTCTTTGGTCATCGGCAAACTGATAGATCACACCGATATTACTACTGTGTTTGTAGCCTGCGGCTTCCTGCCGCTGCTCGGACTGGTCGCACTCCTGCTTCCCGGTGACAAGAAGCTGGAGCAATGGGCCGCTGAATAACATTTCGCCTTCAAAATCCAATTTTTCTAAATTGCCCAACCTTCTCCGGACAAGAGCAGGCTGGGCTTTTTAATGCATTTTCCCGGATTTTCGAATGTGCAGCGCAACATATAAGGGAGATTATTCAACGGCGTTTTTTTGCGGTACAATTAATTAATTCAAACTTGAACTAACTGGTGGCTTCGAAGGCTGAAGGAGGAATATCCATTGAGAAAGATGCTGGCTAACATCCGGAAAGGATACGGCAAGAAGCTTGTTTCGATTCACCGGTGGAATGCCTGGCTCGTACTGTTTCTGGCGGTGAGCGGTTTGCTGCTGGTAGGCGGCTTTTGGCGCGAGGTATTGGGTGAAGGCAGAGTATGGCTGAAATGGGCACATATTGTCCTCGGGCTGGTGCTGCTTATTCCGGTTATCTATTATCTGCTGCTTGCCTCAAAGCACTGGAAAAGGCTAGACGGGAAAACGGCACAAAAGGCAAATGTTATCTTTGTACTTGTCCTCCTTATCGGCTGGCTTGCATCAGGGATTGTGCTATGGCAGTTCAGGCTTGCCGGGCCAAGAGCAGCGAATGCGGCGCTTTGGATTCATGACCTGCTCACCTGGGTCGGACTGCCTGTCATCATCTATCACTCCGTTACCCGGGTGAAATGGCTGAAGGAGCCCCGGAAACGTTCAGTCGTTGCAGAAACACGAAGTCCTGTTGGCTCCGGCACTATAACGGATATAAAGCATCCCGCAGCCGTCAGTACTCCCCAGCCTGTATACACACGGCGCGGCTTCATCAAACTTGCTGTCGGTGCAGGCCTGGCCGTTACCGTTGGCCCGACCTTTGTCCGGTGGATCGGCAAGTCACTCCAGCTGCCCGGCACTGCAGATTATGCGGCCGACAACGCCAATACTCTTATTCCCGATCCCATGCCGCTGGCAGACTCTTCTCCGCCCATAGGCGGCGGTGCAGAGGGCAGCTTCCGGATATACACGGTAACCGATATTCCGGCATTCGATAACTCCAACTGGTCCTTTACGATTGATGGACTGGTCGACCAACCGTTCACCTGGACCTGGGAAGAGTTCGTTAAGCTGCAGCGCGAAGTGCAGGTCAGTGATTTTCACTGTGTGACCGGCTGGTCTGTATATAAAAACACATGGGAGGGTCTCCCTCTATCGAAGCTGCTGGATATGGCAGGAGTAAAAAATGAAGCTGTAATGGTCAAGCTGTATTCCGGCGACGGCGTCTACACTGATTCCCTGACATTGCCGCAGGCCCGCATGGAAGATGTAATGGTAGCAGTAATGCATGACGGCTTACCGATTCCGAATCAGCTCGGTGGACCGGTGCGTCTGGTGACTCCGCAGATGTACGCCTATAAATCGGTCAAATGGCTTAACCGGATCGAGTTAATTGCGGAAGATCACGTCGGATACTGGGAACAGCGCGGATACGATAAGGACGCCTGGCTGCCCGGTGCCAAACGGGTATGACGCAAAGATTATAGACCGGACGCAAATAGCCTCTGCTCCCTGTAAAGGGCAGAGGCTACTTGCGTTTTCCGTAACACTTACTTTGATTCAAAGACTCTTGAAGGAGGCGTCGTACAGCCGGAACATTGTTTTGTAGCCTGATTCGTCAATCTTGATGCCCACATCCAGACGCCCCGTTATCTCAAGGGGTCCGGAAGTATAACGGAGCTTATCGCCGCCGGGCACAAAAACAATCATGATTTTGTTCCAGTAGGTTTCATCCCCGTTATCGAAAGGACATTCTGCCCCCGGCTCTGGAATGAGCAGGAACCAGTTCTTTTCAAAGGAAAGGACCTCACCCATAAAGCCCTTTATTTTGACCTTGCTGCCGCTAAGGTCCCAGAAGTGCTCTGAGGGCCGCGTTTGGTCGCTGCCATCAAAAAAACCGTTCCAGTCAATGGATGAAATCCCTGAATGAGTACTTTCTGCCGGAATGGCTGCTGCCGCTGCCGGAGAGGGGCTTGCTGCTGGAGCAGACGCAGAATGACCTTGCTGTTCTACGCCACCCCCACTCCCGTCAGAACCAGTGCTCTTTGGCTGCTTCACAGGTGCAGGTGCTGGCGTACCGGGAGTAGAGCTGCCGGGTTGCCGGACGGGCTTCGGTGTAACAGCTGCAGCCGCAGACGGGGTAACCGCCGGCTTGGGTGTCCCTGGAGCGGTGTTGTCAGCTGCAGCCGCTCCTTGCTTGCCGCTTTGCAGATCCTCTGAAGTGACAGCTGGTTTTGCGGACGGTGCTGCCGATTCCTTCTGATGGACTTCCACGCCAGCAGGGGAGCTGCCCACGGCCGGCAGAGCTGTAGCAGAAAGCCGTTCTGCCGGAGGCGCAGCAGAGGCTTCCGGTGTTCCGGCTTGCACCTGCGCAACCGGACTCGCTTGCGCGTCTGCCGGCAAGATTGATTGAGCCGGAGCTTCCGCCGCCGCAGCAAAGGATTCCCCATCGCCTTCAGCAACTGTATTCTGACCGCAGGCCTGCAGCAGCAGCATGCCCAGCACTGCTGCCAGCGCGGGAAACAGCCTTTTCTGTAATCGTATCAAATGAGTGTACCTCCTATGATTTGAACAGCGCAAGCGGATGCATCCGGTACATCCGGAACGCCGGACCGAGCGAGGACAGCAGACCAATGGTAATAGCGCCTAATGCAATCAGCCAGTGCTCCGGTGTCCAGTGATAAGGCTGAATCTGGATGCCCGCCTGTGCAAACAGTGCATCCTTCAGCAGGTAAGCGCCAAGATGACCGAGCAGCAGGCCGGCGATCAGCCCGGTGGCCGTGACCAGCAGGCCTTCACAGGTCAAGGTCAGCCATACATAGCCCCTTGATTTACCAAGAAGACGCAATAGTCCGACATCCTTGGTACGTTCACCCGCTGCGGCAATCAGCGATAATAAGATCGAAATCCCGGCCAGCAGCACACAAATCGCCGTCAGCACACTGAGCAGCCTGGAGCCTTGATCCACTGCATTTAATACATCGGATACGGCCTTGCTTGTATAAACTGCCTGGACTCCGTTAGAACCATCAAGCTCCTGCTTCAGATTGTGGGCCCCAAGCAGACTTGCCGGCTTTACTAATACTGCTGTAATCTCCCTGTCTTCAGGTGCAAGTCCGTGCACAGCCCAGGCGTAGTCTACCGTTGTAAATACCGCACGGTCATCCGGGGTATGGAGCTCAGGAAGGATACCGGTTACGGTGTAGCGGAAGCTGCCGTGTGCGTGCTCTGCATCATGCTCTTCTCCGTGTTCTTCACCATGCTCAGCTTCCGCAGATTCAAGGTCTTCCTCCTGTACAAGACCGTGCGCTCCAGAAAAGGTGTCTCCTACCTTCAGCCCCAGCGATTTGGCAACATATGAACCGACAACGGTTTCACCGGTATGGGCATACATGGAGCCTTCGTGCAGTCTGGCACCGCCGTATCTTGTAAAGAAGTACCCTGACTCCAGCCCTACTATCGGAAACCCCTTATAGTTGTCTCCCGTTGTCATCGCATACGCTTCAGCCACAGACTGATCCTGTCTGGCCTGCTCCAAAGCAGCAAGCGGAATATTTCCGGTAGGGGCACCGATATGGTAAAAGGTATTAAGCACCAGCTGAGTTTCACTGCCCGCCGCTCCGATGACAAGGTCAAAAGGGCCGTAGCCCTTTTTGGCCCCCTGCTCCACACTTTCACGGGACAAGGTAAGTAGTACAATAAAAGCCACGGTTACGGCAACAGCGCAGACAGTGAGCAGAGACAGGAAACGCCGGTGCAGCACGTTGCGCAGCGTCAGTCTGAACAGGCTCATACTGTTGCCTCCTCCCTTATCCCAAGGCTGTGCCGCAGCAGTGGCATTGCTTCCCGGCGGACGGTGTTCACATCCTGAATATTCAGGCAATGCGGAAAACGCCCCGCCATATTGAGGTCATGAGTGACAACGATCAGCGTATGTCCGTGCGCAATGCTGAGCTCAAGCAAAAGAGCGGATATTTCATCCGCGGTCTCCCAATCCAGGCTCCCAGTAGGCTCATCAGCCAGCAGAAGCGGAGGTTGATTCACCAGCGCCCGGACAATGGCTATCCGCTGCTGCTGGCCGCGCGACAGCTGGGAAGGCCGGTGCTGGCTGCGGTCCGCTAGTCCTACCTGCTCCAGCCAGCCGTCAACGGTCCTTCTTCGCTCCTTAGCCGTAAGCCTTGCGGTCATCGCAATCTCGATATTCTGCCGTGCCGTCAGGGACGGAATCAGATGAAAGTCCTGCAGCACATAGCCGATGCGGGAAGCACGGAAAGCATCGCGTTTGGCCTCCGCCAGCTCGTGAAGCGGCTGACCGTCCACTATAATGCTGCCGCTGTCCGCCCGGAGGATTCCGCTTACCAGGTGTAGAAGCGTGCTTTTACCGGACCCGCTGGGTCCGGTAATGGCTACACGCTCTCCTTTTTCCACATTCCACTCAGGGATATCCAGAATCGGCACCGGTCTTCCGTCTACCTTGAACTGTTTTTTACCTCCCGAATCTGAAGCACCCGGTCACACTCCTATCTCAGGACAAGCCGTTCGGACAAAGCATCCCACTTCAGGGTTGTGCCTGTCAGCTGATTAAATGCAGTGAGCGGAAGGTACAGCACGCCATTATCCACATCTACTGTATATGCCACTGTCTTGCCGTTAAGCTTGGCAGTTTTGCCTGTCAGGCTGACATCAATGGTATTGTTCTTCAGCGCCAGCTTCGCGGCGGAAGCATCTCCTTTATACGTCCCTCCAAGCGCTTTGGCCAGTGCTTCGGCCGGGTAGAGCACTTCGTTGTCGCGGCTGATTTTAAACTTAGGATACAGATATTTGGACTGCAGCTCTGCTGAACGCTTGTTGAGGTCCAGACCCAGAATCCCCGCACCTGCTGTGGCAATCTGCGTATTGTCCACCTGGCCTTTTACCTTGTCCGCAATCGGCCCGTATGCCCAGACTCCGACATCTACAGCCGAGTGCCCGTGACCGGACCAGCCGACGAGCAGGCGTTTGGAAATGACGGCGTTGTACGCACCTTCGCGTTTGTACGAGGAGCCGTCCCCGTTCATAATCTGGGTAACCTCTTCATCGGTAAGATCCGTAATCCAGGTATTTGTTGTTACAATACTGCGGATCTCTTCCGGTGTCTGCGCCGCTTCAAGAGCCGCCGCCAGGCTTTCGGAGGAATGCTTCTGCTTATTCCACAGATCAATATTGATTTCATAAATGTTATCACGTGAAAGGGACAGGCCGCCGGTCTCATGGTCCGCTGTGACTACGACGGAGGTGTTACCGTTTTTCTTGGCAAAATCAATCGCTGTCTTGAATGCGGCGTCGAAATCGAGCGCCTCCTGGACGAGCGTCGGCAGATCGTTGGCATGACCGGCATGGTCAATACGTCCGCCTTCAATCATCATGACAAAGCCATCCTTATCGGTTGATAAAATATTCAGTGCCTTGGAGGTCATGGCTGCAAGACTCGGGGTTTCTGGCGTCCGGTCCGGAACATAGGCAACATGGGAGCTGCCGAACAGGCCGAGCACCTTGGTGTTTTTGGAGGTTAGCGC
Organism: Paenibacillus sp. DMB5; assembly: GCF_001517085.1. Taxonomy (GTDB): domain Bacteria; phylum Bacillota; class Bacilli; order Paenibacillales; family Paenibacillaceae; genus Paenibacillus_AQ. Next base: position 3,267 of record NZ_LRAC01000023.1, on the reverse strand, counting down.
ATTTAAGGCAGACACATTCTCGACCACGGTGTATCCTTTGGCTGTAAAGTCAGGGATAAGGCTCTTGTCCGTCCGTTTGCCCTTCTCTTCCTTGGTTACAAAAAACTGCTTCCCTCCGCCCATCAGCACATCCACACCGCTCTCCAGATACTGCGAGGCAATTGCCGCTTCATTATCGCGGTTGCGCACGTGTGACGCATAAACGGCTGGTGTAGCATGTGTAATACGCGCCGTGGTTACTAACCCTGTTGCCTTACCGGTACTCTCTGCAGCTTCAATAATGGAAGCAAACGGTTTGGATACATCCTCGTTGGATACGCTGATGCCTGCATTATAGGTTTTGTGTCCTGTGGCAAAGGCAGTACCCGCTGAAGCGGAGTCCGTAACGATACCGGATACAATCTTCCCGCCGTCTTCACCGCGGTCTGCATATGTAGTAGCCTGTCCTACATAATAAGGATCGATATTCAAATGACTGACACCCTTGGTGTATTGCTGAAAATATCTTGCCGCCGAAATCTGGGCCGGGCCCATCCCGTCACCAATCAGCACAATCAGATTTTTGGACTTGGCTTTTGCCGCTCCCCCTGCGTTCGTTGTTCCCTGTGCCGCTCCGGCGAGCGTTGCCCCGGAAACCACAGCTGCCGCTAATCCACCAAAAATGATGCCCTTCATCAGCTTGTTCATTGTATACCCTTCCTCCTTATGATGATTCTTACCATAGCTTAGCTGGGAAAGGTTAACGAATTGTCAAAATTAGTAACCAGTTGTATTAAATTATCAATTGTTCATGTGTTAATTTTAGCGTTCTTACCGGAAAAGGTTCAAAATGCAAAAAAAGAGCCCTGCATCCCCGCTGCTGCGCAGTGAGATTACAGGACTCTAGGAGGTCCAATGTTATGCAATTGGGTAGTGCCGCTTAAAGCTCAAGCAGACGAATCAGCTCTTCTTCATCCTCGATGACCTGAATCCCCAGCTGCTGGGCTTTGGCCAGCTTACTGCCTGCCTTTTCGCCGGCAATAACCAGATCTGTCTTCTTGGATACGCTGCCGGACACCTTGGCTCCCAGTGCCTCCAGCCGCTCTGCCGCCTCCTCGCGGGTCAGCTTCTGCAGGGAACCTGTCAGGACCACCGTCTTGCCGCTAAAGAAGGAATCGGTACTGACCTGGCGCGGCACTTCCGGCGCTTTGGCCTGCACACCCAGCTCCAGCATACGGTTAATGCTCACCACTACAAAAGGATCCGCGAAGAAACTCGCGATGCTCTCCGCCACGATTCCGCCGATATCCGGCAGACCGGACAGCTCTTCGGCGGTTGCGTTCATAACAGCCTCCAGGCTGCGGTAATGATCGGCCAGCATCCGTGTGGTTGCCTTGCCTGTGTTCGGAATGCCCAGCGCATAGAGGAAGGAAGCGAGATCACGGCCCTTGCTCTCCTCAAGCGCTTTGAGCAGATTATCGGCCTTCTTCTCGCCGAAGCGGTCCAGCTTGACCAGCTGCTCAAAGGTCAGCTCGTATAAATCAGCCGGCTCCCGCACATTCAGCTCTTCATGCAGCTGGCCGGCGGTTTTTTCGCTGAAGGTCTCTATGTCCATCGCATCCCGGGAGGCGAAATGAGTGATCCGGCTGACAATCTGCGGCTTGCAGTCCAGCTTGTTGTTGCAGAACAGATGCGCTCCGCGCATTTCCAGCGGGAAGCCGCAGGCAGGACAGTTCTCAGGGAAAATAATCTCCCCACCGTCACTCTCCTCCGTTACCTTGCCGAGAATTTCCGGAATGACATCATTGGAGCGGCGGATGAAGACACGGGTGCCCAGCGCATGTTTGAGATTTTTGCGTTCGATGTCACCAATATTATTAAGGGTGCAATTCTGTACGGTAACGCCGGCAAGCTCTACGGCTTCGACACGGGCCAGAGGAGTCACCTTACCGGTGCGCCCCACATTCCAGCTGACCGATTCCAGAATGGTCGTCGTTTCTTCCGCCTCGAACTTGTAAGCTACCGCCCAGCGCGGGAACTTATCCGTGTAGCCCAATGCTTCGCGGATCCGGAAGTCCGTTACCTTGATAACTGCACCGTCAATGAGGTAATCCAGACCGGCACGCTTCTCTTCAATCTCCGCCAGCTGCTCGGTAACGTCATCGAATTTATCGAAATAGGTAAGATAAGGATTCACCTTAAACTGGTTGGTCCGCAGAAAATCCATCATCTGCTGATGATCGGCAAACTGCACGCCTTCGGCATAACCCACGTTATAAAAGAAAGCGTTCAGCCTCCGTTCGGCAGTCGTCTTAGGATTTAAGTTGCGCAGTGCACCCGCAGCCCCGTTGCGCGCATTCTTCAGCGGCTCGGCTGCGCGAGTATTGTAATCGGCCAGCACCGACAGATTCATAATCCCTTCACCCTGGACTTCGATCAGTCCTTCCTTAAAGGGAATAGTGAGCGGCACCGACTTGATCGTCTTGACCTGGGCAAGGATACCTTCACCGGTTACCCCGTTGCCCCGGGTCGCAGCCTGTACAAGCCTGCCGTCCCGATAAGTGAGATTAAGGGTCAGTCCGTCAAATTTCAGTTCCACCGCATAGCAGGGCTCAGGCAGGGGCCTATCCGGATTTTTGGTGTTATAGTCATTCACCAGCTTCAGCACACGGGCATTCCAGCTACGCAGCTGCTCGATATTCTGCGCCTTGTCGAGGCTCCAGAGGGGCGCAAGGTGCCGGTGCGGGGTAAAGCCCTTCAGCAGTTCTCCCCCAACCCGCTGGGTAGGAGAGTCGGGCAGCACGAGTCCGCTCTCTGCTTCAAGCTGAACAAGCTTGTCGTAGAGCACATCATACTCCTTGTCGCTGACTAACGGGGCATCCAGGGTGTAATAGTGATAATTGAATTTATTCAGCTCGGCAACAAGCTCTTCCATGGTATGCATAACGTCCATCCGGGCATATCCCTCCGTTATAAGGATTGTATCTAGCAAGAGAATAGCATTTCTATATCTCTTTATTTTCCATAATCGCCTGTGCTAACCCTGCCGGCTACTCAACTTTGGTAATCGGCGCAAATCCGGCGAGCAGCCGCTTCACGCCAACCGGCGCCGGAAAAGCAATCTGCAGCTCCGTATCGTTGCCGGTGCCCTTCACGGACACAATGGTGCCGGTGCCCCATTTGCCGTGGGCCACCTTGTCGCCGGCCTTGAAATCGCCGGCCGCCGCCGCAGCCCCTCCCGTAGCGCGCTGCGCGCCGCTGCCGGTCGTCACCGTCACGCGTCCTGTC
>NZ_LRAC01000022.1 GCF_001517085.1 Paenibacillus sp. DMB5 | reverse complement strand
CCGAGCAGGCGCGCGCGGTAAGCCGCCGGCCCGTAGACGGCGTCGATGCACTCCGCGCGCCTGGCTGCCGGTGGCTGCGGCAAGGCCGGGCTCCGCCAGCAGGCCGTTCACGCGCGCAGCAAGCGCACCGATGTCTGCGGCCGGGGCCAGGAGGTCGCCGCAGCCGCAGCCTGCAGCCGCTTCACACAGGCCGCCGGAGTCATAGGCCACGACCGGCTTGCCAAAAGCCATGCCTTCAAGCGCCGTCATCCCGAAGCCTTCGCGGATCAGCTGGGTACCACCAGCACATCCATAGCGCAGTAAGCGGAGGGCAGGGAATCCTCATAGCCGTAGAATTTGAAGCGGGAGGTCAGCCCTTCCAGCTTCACCTTACGCACACAGCGCTCATAGTAGCTTTTGTCCCCGGGAGTGCCGATGACCACGTATTTTGCTTCCGGATGCTGTTCGCTGACCAGAACCGCCATTTTCACAAAATGCTCCAGACCTTTTTCTTTATTAATGAAGGAAGAGATATAACCGATCAGCAGCTCCCCCGGGGCAATCCGCAGCTCACGCCGCCGTTCGCCCCTGAGTGTGCTCCAGGCCGCCATCAGAAGCTCCTGGTCATTCCAGGAGGGCGGAAGCTGCGTCACCTTGCTGTCGCGGATCTCCTGCGGGAAGCACGACGCTGCCGTATGGGAAATAGCCAGAATTTCATCGCTGTTTCTGTGAATCAGCTCCACACTGATTCCGGTGTATTCGTTATCCGTGATCGTCTCGGAAATCTTCCACACTACCGGAATGCCCAGCGACTTTGCCGCCAGCGCCGGCAGGGCATGCACACAGGTGCTCGAAATAATGAACGCCGGCCGGAGCGCGGCAAGCCAGTCTTTCAGCTCCAGATATTCCCGGCCCTCCTGGAATTTGCAGATGTCCGCCTCAAGTCCCGCGTACGGGGTATACATCCCGTAGACCAGCGGGATCGGGATGATCTGCACATTCAGGCCGGACCTGCGGGCCTGCTGGGTCAGCTTGCCGTCTTGAGGTGCTACGAGAATACAATGGAAGTAACAGGACAGCTCGCGGGCGAAGAACAGCAGCAGCTTCTCTGCACCCGTGATGCTGCGGGTATTGGAAACGTGGGAAAAGAGGACGATTGTAGCTTTGTCGGCCATGGTGTTTCGGCGCTCCCTGGCAAAGGGCCTCGAGCAGCCATTCACCTCCTTCAAAGTGTTAAGCTTTTCTTCGCACTTCACTTGCCGACCGCTTCAGGGCGGGTGCCAAGGTCCAGTACTCAGTATATTGAGGGGGAACAGATGCCGGCACGACACCTGTCCCCCGGTAAGCGCACATTTTTATAAAACACTCTCCAGAGCGGATGCCGTTTACCCGTAGATGACAGTCAGCAGCTGGTGGAGGCGTCTGGTATAGGTATGATCCTTCAGCGTCCGCTCGAAAGCCCGCAGAGCCATGTCGCGGCGCTCCTCCTCATGCGTCAGGTAATAACGGATTTTATCCATCATCTCCTGCGGACTGGAGAAGGTATCAATCTCCTCGCCAACCTTGTAGAAAGTTCCCATATCATCTCTGGCATCGCTCAGCTGCAGGGTACCGCTGGCGGCAATTTCAAAGGTGCGCGGGTTTGGAGAGGCGGCCGGAATCAGCAGCTGATTGTTGTTGTCCTGTTCATCCACATGGGCACGGTGCAAATTAATGACTATTTTCGAGCCGCTGTAGGTGACTGCCGTTTCCTGCGGAGTCATCCACTTCCCAATTTCAATCCGCTCCCCGTATAGAGGGGCTTCCGGGAGACGGTCCCACCAGATTCCGTTAATGACGGTGTTGTAGCTCATCAGCTCAGGCATTACATCCCGGAAAAAATTGATCCGGTTCCAGTAAGCCGAACCAATGAAGCTGACATCCCGCTGAATCGGCGAACGGCCGGTCGTCGGACGGTAGTGTTCCCGGTGGGCGGCAAACGGCAGATAGTGAACCTCAGGGCAGCCCAGGCCGCGGTATACCTCCACACAATTGCGCTCCAGCGTGAACACGTAATCGTAGTGGGCAACAATTTTCATCGTAAAATCGGTATAGTACGGGTCATCGGTGAGCCAAATTGCCGTCTTGATGCCTCTGCCCCGCAGCATGGAAACCTGCTCCAGCGGCAGCTCCATTCCGTCCAGCACCAGCACCAGATCCGGGCACTGCACTGCTGCAAGCTCCGCCAGGTTCTGCCGCACATCCGTTACTGTAACCTGGGTGGTCAGCTTCTGAAGAGCATAAAGAACGGCGTCATCCAGCGGGGAGTACGGATAGCCCTTGCCGGAGGCTACATACATCACATGCAGGTTTCTCACCGGAATCGGCTCCTCCGGCCGGCCGTCCAGAATGGCGATCCGTCCCCGCAGATAGCCCTCGTCATAGCCGGTCTTGAAGCCGGTCAGGCGTCCGCGCAGTTTTTCTTCCTCTGCCGGTGTCCGTGGCAGCGGCGGCGCGGGTATGATAAATTCGTTATTCATGAATAATCGCTCCTTCATCCCTTTGGATTTCACATTTGTGAAGTAAGAACATTCAGCAGCTCCGGCAGCCTTGCCGTAAAGGTATGGCGGCGCAAGGTCGTCTGCAGCCCCCGCAGCGCAAATTTCCGCCGCTCATGCTCATGCTTCAGGTAGTAATCGATTTTGCGCTTCAGCTCTTCAGCCGAGGCAAAGGTCTCCAGATCGTAGCCCGGACGGTAATAGCTATCCAGATCCTCACGGATATCCGTCAGCTGCATCGTTCCGCAGGCGCTGATTTCATAGGTGCGGGGATTAATGGAGCGCGACGGCAGCTGAAAGGTATTGCGGTTATCCAGCCCGCCTTCCCAGGGCCGGTGAATGTTGATGACCAGCTTCGCCCCGCTGTAATAATTGGCTGTTTCCTCCGGAGGAATAAAGCCGCTTTTGATAAAAGGCGACAGCTCCTCGAACTGGCTCAGGCGCTCCCAGAAGCCACCGGCGATCAGCACCTTTTTCCCCTTCAGGTAAGGCGCCAGCTCATCAAACAGCGCGGTGCGGTTGCGGAAAGCATTGCCGATGAACACAATATCGAACTGGTACTGCGGCCCGGTCCGGCGCGGATAGAACATTTGCGGATTGACGCAGAGGGGCAGGTAATGGACAGAGCCTGCCCCCAGGGAGCGGTAAAATTCCACACACCCCAGCTCATGCGTAAATACATGGTCATAGTGCAGACAGATAACGGAGGTATCCTCGGTAAAATACGGGTCATCCGCAAACCAGATGGCTGTAGTGATGCCCAGTTTCCGGATTTCATCAATCTGGTCCAGATGGTTCTCGGGAAAGACATGCAGGCCGTTCATGACCAGCACAGCTCCCGGCCTCTCGCGCGATGCAACCTCCAGCATCGTTTCAGGACTTGCGAGAATCAGTTCACTGACAAGCAGCCGGAGCGCTTCTGTGATTCCTGTATCTATCGCTTCAAACCCCTGGGGGACATACATCAGCTTAAAAGGCCGGCATGCTTCCACCTCCGGAGAATTCAAGCGTTTCACAGCTTCACATAAGCCGAGACGGTATCCCTCCTGATAGCCGTCCCGGTAATCCCGCGGACGCGTTCTTCTCTTTTTTGCTTTCACGGCTTTCACCCTGCCCCGTCATATTCTCAAGACAGTAGTACTATATGCGGAGTCAGCATCCGCCTCATGGACATCTGCCATGCCCGGCGATAAATTGGCAGATGCCCGCTGTCAATCACCCGGGTTGCCCGCACCTTTGCTTATTCCTTCCACTCCCGCCACCTCCGCCGCCAAATAAAAAAGTGCCCCAGGCAGCCAAACAGCCGCCGGAGCACTCTTTACGGACAAACCTATAGGAGCAAGTTGTTACTCATCACCTCTATAAAACTAACTTTTATTCGATATGTAAGATCAGCTTGGTTATAGGGACGTTCATCCATATGTGTATCCGTACACTCATCGGTACGTTCATGTCATGGGACTAAGTGGATTTTTGACATCTATTTTTCAACTATGCAGCCTTTTTGGAACATTAGTTGGAAAAACGCCACTTAAATGCTCCCAATTCACTCCAAACGGCCGATACGCCCCATTTTAAATAGCACATATCCACTTAATTACCGTAAAGTCCGATAAAACAGGAAATTAAGTGACAAAAATCCAATTAGGTATCTTCCATCTTCCCACTCCCAGCCGATTCAGAGGCATTTATGCCTCTCATTCTAGCCATCGTCCCCTACTCCTTCCGTAGCCACAGACGGGCGAAATAGCAACCTACAAATCCCATAAAAAAAGACATCCAGACGGCCAGGCCGTCCAAATGTCCAAGATATACAATACTTTTGTCTTATGCTAATAGGGCATGTCATCCTTATCGGTGAGACAGTCCGTATACTCATTCAGCAGCGCATCCAGCTTAACGGATTGGCGGAGAACTCTGATATCCTGCACTCCATACTCAAGAGCCAGCCGATTCAGCTCCTGTCTTGCCTGCTCGATTCGATCCCTGTGTTCGTCATTTCCCATAGCGGCCCCCTTACTCAGTTGAGGCTGTAAGCCATTGTTAATCTTTTACTAAAGTTCCAAACACATTGTATTCGATTATGCACCAGGGGTCAATTGCCCAAAGTCCCATTCTTGCGCCCCAAAAATCCTGCAGCAATACGCACAATGCCGCCCAGCATAACGACGGCCATCATATCAAAACTCACATTGAACAGGAACAGATGCTTGCCGATATCCGCCCGGCCGTCACCGAGAATCGGCACCAGGAAAGAGAATAGCCCGATCAGACCCAGCAGCATAAGCAGCTCTCCGGCAACCCGTTCCCGGAGCTCCCGGGCACGGAAATAATACAACAATATTCCTGCGTAATAGACCAGATAAAAGAGGCCAAGGAACCAGAGCGAATCAGGCAGATGCCTGTTTTTGAACTCACTCCACCCGCTGTATGTATAGGCCACTGCCCCTGCGGGCTTACCCAGACTTTTCTCATAGCTTCCGAGATAATAGGGACGGATGGACATGCTGTTCTGTGCCGCATACTCCATATTATCTATCAGCCGCGAGGGATGTTTTAAATAGAAGAAAAGGACATCCTTATGCGAGATCCGGTCATAGAAATCCGGCGTCAGCGAAGGATCATCCTGCTTGATCGCCGTATCCCCCTGAAAATAGTTCGTTCCCGCCAGCACCTCAAGCCGTTCCGGCAGCCCGAGATCGCGCAGATCGCCGCGCACATCCGGAGACTCGTTCAGAATGCCGAAGAATACCGTCTGGTACAGGTTAATATGCTTCAGCTCCTTGGGAGCCGTCACGTACAGAATGACCGATACAACCGCTACCGCTACAGCAAACCGCCTGGCCAGCTTGCCGAAGCCCCCTTCCCTCTGAAGGGAGCCGAGACGCCAAAAAATCAGCATAAACGCAAGGCCCACCGGCGCGTTCTGGATTTTGGAGCAGACAAGAAACAGCACAGCAATGAAGAACAGCGTCAGCCCCCTGCGGGTCGGATGGTCCTGCATCGTCAGCCTCAGCCCCAGAACAAAGGTCAGCAGCATGAACACCATCGACACCGGCTCACCGAACAGCGAGTTGAAATAGGCCAGATACCCGATATCATAAAAAACAAACAGCATTCCGGCCCCGAGCAGCAGTCCCATAACAGCGGAGTGCTTGGCCCCGAGCTTCACGGTCAGCCAGGTTGCGGCCAGCAGCAGCACGGCATAGACCGCCCCGAGCACCCGGATATCAAAATAGCTGCCGTGAACCAGCCCGGCCAGAAGCCGGGGGACAAGCACCAGCAGGATCTGCGAGGAAGGATAAAAGCCCCTGAACAAGTTATCGTAAGCGAACTGCGAGTGGCTGAAGCTGAAAAAGCGGTCCGCATAGCTCTCCGTAGCATTATAATAGTTCAGTCCGATCGTATTCATCATGCGCAAAAAATCGCCATTATCGGCCACCCCGACAAACGGCTGCAGAAACAGCAGATACAGAATCAGTCCGCCTCCGGCCAGAGTGACCAGAATCTGCGGCTTTAGTACTCTTTTCATAGCTCCTCCTAGCGCTGCGGCAGCAGCTTCACATATTCATCGGACAGGCCCATCAGCTGCAGGATATAGTTATAATCTCCCTCATACTTGCTGTAGTCCGCTACAGGCTGTAGGGTATCCAGCGAGACGGCGGTACCGTCAGCGAAGCTTTTGCCCGGAACAAACATAATCTCATCGTTAAAAAAAGAGCCCGAAGGCATGTAGTACCTCATCCCGATCACATTTCGCTCTATATTAAGCAGGTCATGCCCAAAGGCTGTAAAGCCTTCCGCTTTCAGATCGAGGCCCAGCAGGTTGGCTACCGTCGGCACAATATCCAGCTGTCCTCCGGTTCGTTCTACAGTCTGCCCCTCGGTCATGCCCGGCACATGCACAATCAGCGGAATATTGAACCGGCTGATCCGCGGATGATACGGGATGCCCAGCGCTTCCTCAACCTGCTCGGGCGGCACATCCTGCGGCTGCAGGCCGAAATGGTCACCGTACAGCACCAGCACCGTGTTGTCCCATAGCCCCCGCTGCTTCAGCCCATCGATCAGCGTGCCTATCGCATAGTCGGCGTAGTTGATCGCTGTCAGATAATCGCCCAGCATCGTACCTTCCAGCGAATCCGGCATTGTGATCTTCCGGAAGCTGTCCGGAACCTTGAACGGATGGTGGCTGGAAGCCGTCACAAGCTGCGCATAAAAAGGGGTTCCCTGCCCGTTCAGCTCTGCCAGCTTGTCTACAGCGGTAACATACAGCTGCTCGTCCGAGGCGCCGAACGAATTAAAATGATCGTTGACGAAATTGCCTTTGTCATAGTACCCGTTAAAGCCCAGTGCCGGATACAGCTCATTGCGGTTCCAGAAGCCTACCTTATTCACGTGGAAGGTGTAGGCTTCGTATCCCTTTTTGCGCAGCAGCCGCGGCAGGCTCGGCAGCTCACGGTCCCCGAAGCCGGTGGACATCGCAAGCGTCCCGATCGGATAGATCGAAGTGTTGCTCATAAACTCGGCATCCGACGTGTTGCCCGGGCCAATCTGCTGATAGACCTGCGGGAAATAAAAGCCCTCTTCCGCCAGGCTGTTCAGCACCGGTGTCAGCTCCTGCCCGTCCAGTGACTGATGCAGCGGAAAGTTCTGGAATGCCTCCAGCTGGATGACGATAACATTTTTACCCTTTTGCGAGCCAAAATAGTCCGGAACCGTTCCGGATGGCTTGCTGCTGTAGGGATAAGATGCTTCCAGCGTGTTTATTTTGGCAATCGTTTCATTGATATCGCCCGTGCCGATCAGCCCGTTATCCTCCTGCGCTTTGAGTGCCGCTACCAGCTCATAGTTCAGGAACCCTGCGCTTTCCGCCTGAACCAGCTCGTTGGTGATGCTGCGTGCGGCGTGCACCGAGTAGGCCGAGAGTAACCCTCCGCCGATAATGGCCACCAGAATGACAACAAGCTGGATTCTTGAGGAAGCCGGGCGTGTACCGCCGCTGTAGCTCCGGCTCTGATAAGCCGGCCCCCGCTGCCATCTGCGTATTCCCGCATAGACGACCACAATTACAAGATCAGCGAAGAACAGGTAATCCACCGGCTGGATCGTCGATTCCACACTTTCTTTAACCTGGAATACCTGGTTTAACTCATAAAAAGCCAGATAGGTCGGGACCGACCCGAAATGGTTAAAATACACACTGGACGCGAACAGCAGCAGCGACAGGATGACATTGAAGCTCCAGTAGGCTCCTGACTTGATCCGCCGCGGCAGCAGCACGGTCAGAATGCCCATAATGAGCAGCACCGGCGCAAGGTCCATGGCAATCCATTCCCAGGCGATCCGTTCAAAAAACAGCACCCGCAGCAGCAGCAGCTTCAGCCAGACCAGTCCTGCTACCACATAGAACTGCACCGGCAGCAGCCTGTTGTTTTGTTTGTTCATAGAGATCCCTCTTACTTCCATACTATATTTCTGTTAACTAAATTCCACTTTTTTGTAAAAGTTCAGATTAATCTAGTATAGCAATTGTTGTTTTGTTACGCAAAACACCCCGCAAACTTATAATTTCTTGGATAGCAAAAAGAGACACAGCCTGCTGCAGGCCTGCGTCTCTTCTATTGCCAGAATATATTTCTTCATTAATATATATTTTTGAATGAAGTCAGTTTCTTCATTAATATAGTGTGTTGCTTGCTCTCTTTATACTGAAGCTGTACATGACGCCATCCAGGTTGTAAGTAGCTTCAATAGCCGGCCCACCGCTATGGCTCTCAAAGGTGATCACTCCCGGCCTTGGTTCGTTTTTAACCAGCGTGTAATCCTCTTTCAGATTAACTTCGTACAGTTTGTCTGCGATAACTGCAGCTGTGCTCTGGAGGATGGCGTTGTCCATGCTGAGCAGCTGCTCATCCCGTTCCTCTTCAGTCTGGGGGTGAGTAAGACCAACAACGTTCAGTGAATAATCGGCTACATCCAGAACTTTTTGGGTTGTATAGTCAAAAGTAACAAATGTATCTTGACCCGGGCTGTCGCCATAATACAGGGTAATTTCATCGCCTGCCCCTTCCGTTGTGGAACGGACTACCCCGGTCATCTGGTCTTCCCAGCCGGTTCTCAGCAGTTTGAGCGCCTCTAGTCCGGTATGTTTCAATTCCTCACTGACCTCACTCTGATCTATATTAAAACCGGCCCGTTCATAGACCCCGTTTGTAAAGTTAATGCCTGCATCCGCTGCAGTAATGACATCTTGAACCTGTACGCTATGATCCGGTGAGCGCCCGTAGTCCACATAACGCGTAGACCCGGTAACGGAGAATTCTCCTGTGTAGCCCAGCTCCCGCAGCTTCTCTCTGGCATCACTGACAAGTTTGCTGTCGGTTGCTTCGGGTCCAAATGCTGCATTCATCGTGTACGCGTCCGCTTCCCCTGTCTCCGCGTTAAGTCTGAGCATTGCATAGGCTTTGCTGTACTCACTGTATACAAGTTGTACGCGTCCAGTACGCTGCTCGTATTCCAGCTTTTCGAAAGGGATTTCCCGGCCAAGCTGCTTTAGGATCAACTGCTCTGCAATCCTCTTTAGCTCTTCATCCGTAAGTTCAGCCTTCTCCTTGACGGGCAACCCAATTCCTGCAGGCGTTTCTTTACCCGGCGGTCCATCCCGCAGAAAAAAAGCTCCTGCTCCCGCCAGTATCAGCAGGATTACAGCCGTGAGGATTCCCATTCGCAGCTTGCGGGGGCCGCGGACGTGGACTGCTCCGGATTCCGCCCGCAGCCTGCGCATCACCTGTTCGGCAGAGGCGTCCGTAAACTTAGCCTCCTGAAACGGCCCCTTACGGGCCTGCTCATACCACTGCGGCTCACGTTCATCCATCATTGTAACCCCCTTAGTTTATCCTGGACTTTACGGCGTGCCCGGTGCAGCCGCGATTTGACGGTTCCCGGCGGCAGACCGGTCAACTCGGCAATTTCATTAATAGACAGCTCTGCCTTGAGATCCAGCACCAGCACCTCGCGCAGCTTATCCGGCAGCTTCATAATAACGCTCCAGATGTCCTTCGTCTGCTGGTTGCCCATGTACTCCATCTCCGCCGAGCGTGTTGTGCCGAGCAGCTGTCCGGCTTCCTCTAGTGCTCCCTGCTGCTCCTCCGGGCCTGCCGCCGTCAGGCTCTGGATCCCACTGCCCCATAGACCCGTGCGGAAAAATCGCGACTTCCGGTAAGAGAACACGGTGTTCCGCGCAATCGTCAGCAGCCAGCCCTTCAGGCTGGCCGTTCCCCTGTACGTGCCGATCCGGTAGAAGCATTTCACAAATACCTCCTGCGCGAGATCGTCTGCCTGCTCGGTATTTTTGGTCAGATAATAGATATAATTCCAGATGTCATTGCCATACAGGCTCATAACCTGCCGCAGCTGTTCTTCATCCATGGCTTCGGCAAGCTTCAGCCTGTCCTCCAGTCCATTCTTCAGCTCACTCTTATGCTCAGCCCTCTGCTCATCATTCAAACCAGCCTTCAGCTCACCCCTGAGTTCATACTTCAGCTTATCCAGTTCCAAGCGCTTCACCTCACTTAATACGACCCTATTGATACGGGAAAGGTTCCCTATATTTTCTATTAGATTACCTCATCTTTGCTTAATTGCACTCTGTACACTTAAAAAGCCACTTTTTCCGCCCAAAGCCCGTCTAAGTGTATTCCGTGCAACTAAAACAAGCGAAAAACGCTCTTTTGGCCGATTCGGGCAGATTTAGCTGCACAAACTACAGTTATATGGCGAAGGGACAAATTCCTGCCGGTTTTAATTGTATAAAATGCAGCTATTGTGTCTGTCGGAGGGAATGCAGGCTCGCGGAGAAGCTTCAATGCGTTCGGCCAGATGGCACATGGGTAGCACATCCAGTAAGCAAAAAATGACCTCCGGATATCCGGAGGTCATCACATTGTTTAAACAGCGCTATTTGTATGCAATCCGGGCACTTTCACTCTAAATATCCTTGGCAGTAAATACCCGCAGCGAGATGAGATAAGAGCAGAATACAATCAGAGCGTAACCGAGACCTGCAATTACCGGCACCAGCGGGCTGTCTGTAGTCCCGTTACTTACCCAGCCTGCCAGACCGGGGAACCATTCCATCAGCTGTTTTACAGCAGCGAAATTAACCATAATCAGTATAATAAAGACCATATTAACGATCTGGGTTCCTTTGCGCCCCAGCCAGTAATAGAGCGGAAGGTAGAAGGAGGCCAAGAGAGGAAATCCGGCGATACACAGCAGTAGCTCCCTCCAGGCCAGCGGATCGGTAGTACGGCCAACTGAAAAGGCGACCAGATACAGCAGCACGGTGCAGGCAAAGCTAAGCACGGAGTAAGGCAGCATGGCCAGGTATTTGGCCAGCACGATCTGCTGTCTCTGAACAGGCAGACTGACCAGGAATTTCTGGTTATGGTGCTGCACATCCATTGTGCAGGTGTTGATCAACAGCAGCATGGCCGGAAGCAGGGCGAACACAGTGTAGTTATCAAAATTCGTAAAGCCCATGACCAAATAGTATGGAATCAGCAGCAGAATGAACTTTTGCACAATAATGAAGTCTTTGCGGATGAGATGAAGTGAATTATACACGCAGATCGCTCCCTTTTACCGAGAAATACATAATTTCCTCCAGCGTTGGCGTCTCGCAAATGGCAGCGTCCTTAAAGTAACGCTCCCCTTCCGCACGGTTGCCCATCAGTCCTTCAAAGCCGTGTGCACTCTCGCGGATTCCCAGAAACAGACGGCGGGTGTCGCGGTCGAGCAGCTCTTTCCCGCCTTTGACGAGCAGATATTTCTCCGCCAGCGCCTCCTTCATCTCACTGAACACAACCCGCCCGTCATTCACAAACACAATATAATCGGCAATCCGGTCGAGATCGGTCGTGTTATGGGTGGAGAACAGAATGGATTTTTTCTCGTCCTGGATGTGTTCGGTTAACAGATCAAGCAGCTCCCGCCGGAACACCGGATCAAGGCCTGACGTAGGTTCGTCCATAATCAGCAGATCAGCGCCGTGGGATAAAGCGATGGCGAGTGAAAATTTGATTTTCATCCCCTTGGACAGATCCTTGATCTTCTTGCCCGGAGACAGCCTGAACAGCTCCTGGTACTTCACATATGTATCTTCATCCCAGCGGCTGTAGAAGGGGGCGATCACCTTTTTCATCTGCTTGATTGTCAGCTGCTCATAATAAATATTCTCGTCCGACACGTACCCGATCCGTTCCTTAACCGCTGACTCCTGCTCTTTATTCTGGCCGCCGAACAGCTTAATGTCTCCCCGGTCCGGATGCACCATGCCCATAATCATCTGGATCAGTGTGGTTTTGCCTGCACCGTTGGGGCCAATCAATCCGGTAATGTATCCTTCCTTAATACCCAGCGAAATGTCCTGCACCGCAAAAGAACCGTAGCTCTTATGAACATGCTCCAGCCTGATACAATCGCTCATTCCTGCTCCTCCTCGTAGATAAGTTTCAGCATCTCTGCCAGTTCCGCGTAAGACAGCCCCAGCTGCCTGCTCTCCTCACTGACTTCCTTCAGCTTCAGCTCCAGTATCCGCAGCCGCTGCTCTTTGATGAATTCCTGATCCGCGCCGGAGACAAAAGAGCCCTTCCCGACGATCGAGTTAATCAGACCCTCCCGCTCTAGCTCCTCATAAGCCCGTTTGGTCGTAATCACACTGATCTGCAGCTCCTTGGCCAGCTGGCGGATGGACGGCAGAGGCGTCCCCGCTCCCAGCTCCCCCTGCAAAATCAGCTGCCTGACCTGCGTCACAATCTGGGCATAGATCGGCTCTCCTGATGTACTTGATATCAAAATGTTCATGCTGCGGCACCATCATCCTTCGGTGAAATGTGTTTAATGTATATATTTAATATATACATTATATAAGGAGGGGTGTCAATTGCATATCATACCTTCTGCACCTTATTAGCAATAAAAGGGCTATTTTCACTCAATAAAAAAACACATAACACTTACGCTTCATGTAGTCATTTTTATGTTATCTACCGCGAGTATCTCCGGCCAGCTCGAAGGCGTTATCACTCGAGCTACAACGGCTCTGGCAGCGGCGATGGCGCGAGCAGCGCAGGGCAACGCGCGCAAGGGCAAGGCTGGACGGCCGAACAGTAGGCGGCGCACCAGGCGATACCAAGCAGCAAGGCAGCACTAGCGAAGCCATCATTGCCGGTGTAGCACTCGTTCTTCTCCTGGCAGCGGCATTTACTACGTTTTATAAACGGAAGCAGTTGTAGACTGGAAGGTTAAATATCAATACAAATAAACATCGGAAGGTTGGTCCTTCCGATGCTTATTTTGTTTATTTATCTTGAATTTTTATACAATTAGTACTTAAGTCAGGGTAATTCAACAACCTCTCCATTCGTTGCATTTACATAAACCGAATCAACTGTTTTTGACAGATTTCCATCGTATAAAACTATATTCCATATCTCACTAAATGCGTTTACTATAATAATAGGTTTACTCAGTTGATAATGTTTTGACAAATAAACATCTATTAAATGATAAATGTCATCAAAATTAACAATCCAATTGCTTGTATCAAGTATTTTTTCATCTAACCTTTCCCCACTATATACTGTAAAATAATCAATACTCCTCAAATTTGTATCTATTGAAACTTGAGCAAGAATGTGTGGTACTCCAAACCAACTAGAATTTGAAAGATGAAAGGTATACAAGAGTTTGGTATTTCTATTCTTTATAGCTTCTTGTCCATCTAATCTCATTTGAACCGAAGTGAACTCGGTATTAGGCCTCCACTTATCTATACGTTCTTTTGCGACTTTCATTCCATCTATGAATGAATTAATCTGATAATCATGTATGGGGACAATTAAATTTTCGGTAATGTTTGTTCTGCTCCAATGTTTCATATTTAAAAAAAACAGAAGAATAGAGATGAGAATCACAAAGAACAAACCAAATGTTATTAAATATGCAATGTTCAATTTCAATTTCAAATTTTCCACCTACTGAATTGTAGAATAATATTTCTGAAATAATTTAACATAACTCATTACTGCAGAACCATAATTACTGGAACCATTATATGCTGTTAGAACTGCCTGATTAGGACTAGAAGGATTTAAATTCATATTTATTATTCCAATATAAAAAATGTTTGTTTCGTTATTCATTAATAATTGGTAATACTGCTGGTCTGTTTTTGTTGAAGTTTTACCTAGTACTGTTGTTTCACTTCTTCTAGCTGTACTAATAAAAATTTGTCCTAAGCCTATAGACGCTTGACCAAGATAGCTAAGTTTATAAGGATCAAATGCATCATCCGGCGCAAAGCATCTCATCTCTCGAAACAATACTGCAGCAATCATTTCTTTTGATACTCCAAGTGATTGACTTGTCAAATTAATGTAACTATCGTATATTTGAATGATTTCAATTGCCTCGGTAGTATCATACACGCTAAAGCTTTCTTTAAACGGCGCAAATTCGTTTGAAAACATTTTATCTAATCCACGAAGTAAATCTGCCTCAGCATGTATTTCTGCTTGTTTATGACTATTTCCTTTGGCATCATTCCATTCTTTTGTTAACTGAATAATTCTATCTTGTACATCAATATTTAGGTTTTCGTCTCCTTCCTGCCAATGCCCTGAAGGATCAATATATTTTAATGGATTATTACTCACATACGTATACAAATTCTGACTCAGCGGATTATCAATTTGCCCTTCATACGTATCCTAGTTTATAAAGCGACTATTCTAAAAATAGAGGACGGCGACTGTTTCCAATCGCCGCCATCCAGATTATATCAACCAGCTTCTGATATGGATACTTCTGGAATTACGTATGCCTTCTTGGTTTTCATCAAGTAGAAGATTACGTTCACTAGCTTCCGCATAATGCACACAATGGCTTGCTGCTTGGTCTTTCCTGCGGCTAACTTTTGCTCATAGTACCAGTGAAAGTAGGGGTTCCGGGGTACTTTTGTAGAACGTGTAACCAGAAGCTGACGGATCGCAAGCGATTTAATGATGTCGTGCAATACTCTATTCCCCTGCTTACTCTTGTAGTTTCTAACCTTGTTTCCTGAGCCAACGATTACCGGGGCGATTCCGGCAAATCGGGCCAGCTTATCGGGCGTAGCAAAGAGATAGATATCACCAATCTCTGCTACCAGCTGCGCTGCCGTGACGAGGTCAATGCCTGTCATGCTTTCCAGTTGGAAACCTCGGCTATGTTCTCCTCCTTTACTTGATATATCTATCAAATTCGTCTCTCGGCAAACATTTATTTTCAGGTCAGCAAGCTTGCTTAGATCCTTTCACCGCCTTTATTAATCCGCTAAAAGTACAAAAAACTATCTTTCTTTATATTCCCTCCTAAATCCGCAAAACTTATTTCCATCTCTAAATGATCACCCAGCGCGTGTGGAATGGAAATACTTACTCCGATTGAATCTTGGGTGAGATAGCTAAATGTGCCTGATTCATTGATCCGCCCTGTCTCATCTGCTTGTTGAAAATAATTAAGCAAATCCTCATCACTATACACACTCCAGAGCTCATCCATAACTCCTTCCTCTTGCAAATCTAAATTGTCATCATAGCTTTTATAGTTACCTCTTTTAAATTTTTCAACAAAAGCTTCATTAATCTCCAGCAAATCACTTAACTTAACTTTCACTGCTTTTTTTAAATCAATATTTGAGGTATAAAATATATTTAACGGGTGAGCTGCTCCTTTTGAAAAAAACGAACCCAAATATTGAATACTAAGAAAATCATTACTTTTGAACGTAACTCGATAATCTACATCCAGATTACCTTCCTCTAGGGAATAGAATTCGATTATTTTTACCGCTTCTTCCTGAATCAGTTCATTTATTTCATCTTCTTTTGTATCATTAGCCAGATGAACTAATTTTGGATACGTTATATTGATCTCATCTTTAGAGTAGTTTCTGCTTTCAACTTCGTAACTTGCTCCTCTACTTAATTCACTTCTATTTTTTGTTTTATCAGCATTCAGCTCAGCTTTTGTACTGCAAGAAATTAATATTAATAGAATTGGTATAAAAACGATTAACCGTGGCTTCACATTTTCTCATCTCCGATAAATTTCAATAATCCCTTTCCTTTCTACACCATTCTCTACATTAATGACCATAGCATAGGGACCGTTCATCTCTCCCAATAAGTCAAAGCTTGGCGCAAGCCGTTGCTCTCCATGTAATCCCATTAAGCCATATTGGCGAACCTTCATACTTTCATCCGTAAATGCATAGCCAGGAATCACATTCAACTCCTTATCATAAGAAAAAGCACTAATGAAAAATTTAGAGTCACCCAAGAAAACATTATTTCCTTCGCTATCGATAATGCAGTATAAGTCTTTTAAGACAAAAGCGAGCCCATCCTTAAACTCTCCAACCCCAATCATCCGGCCTTCCGAAGCATTGTAAGGATAGAAATCAATAGCTATATTCCCATCATTATCTATGTACGCCCAGGCATCCCCATCCTCCGTGTAATCCGACACTTTGACAGCGGTCTTGCCTTCACTAAAATTCCCGGCTTCATCATACTTTAAATCAATACTTACCTGCCCATCGGTATTGATAAAACCCCATTTATTGTTTTTCATGATCCGAGGTTTTGTTGTACCCTATCTTACGACGGGTTCCATTCTCTTGAAGGTGTTTTGATTTATCTCACTTTATGGGGTCAGTCCCTTAACTCACATGTGGGTTTCTCTTGGAGAAGATTTAATCGCAACTAATGAGTGCCTAGTACGTATCTTTCTACATTAAATGAGGCTTATTACTCAACACCCTATGAATTGCTCTACCAATTCCGCCATAGCTCACAAGTCCATATCCAGAAACAAATACAGGCTCACTCATTAAAATTTGACCATGTTCATCTTTGTATTTTTTTTTATTTCATCCCAAAATCCATAACTCAAATTCATTTCTTGATCACTTATCTCTTCTGATTGGATTGTTTCGAAAAAACCATCGTACCAACCTTTATTATTAGTTACAACAGGAGGAATTAGCAGTCCTTGACTGAAATCAAACTTCGCTTCTTTCTTATCTGTTGCAGGTCTTCCAGATATATAAATCAAGTTCCACCCATTCAAAAAAGGATTGATACTCTCAATTCCCGTCTTAATAACTTTGCCACTATAGTATAGACCTTCTTTTGGCTGCAAAATAAAAATATCTCCTACCTTTGGTTTTTTTCTGGTCTTTTTGATATGCAGTAATTCAGTAAATTCATCCATCTATTTTCCATCCCTTTTTTCAATTACAAGAATGTGGATTGCTCGATTGCTTCTATAAGTGCACTGTATAGCTTACCTGGCATTATTTTTACTCCCAGATCTATTCGCTTGTCCTTAATTGAAACAAAACCTGTCTTCTCTCTCTTAGTTGGTGTTATAGAATAACCCTCGTTAATTCTCCAATTGAAGTCTATGCATTTTCTTCCTTTTACTGCTTTTGCATAACCCTTAACACCTAGAAATTTTTCAAGGGGCGTTAGCCCTACTTCCTCTGGAGCTAGTGTATTCCATTTACTCATCATTTGAAGCAATACTTCTTCAATCCCCTTTTCTTCATAAGGAAAATTCAATTGTTCTACCCTATCAATTTCTTTTATAATTCCTCCCCATTTTTTTATTAAACCATTTGCAATAACAATCAAGTTATTCTTCTTATCCACATAAATAACTACTCGTTTATATTCCATTTTTAATACCTCACTCAATCAAATATCTTAAGCGGTGTATACGTCCATTTCACTTTAAATTCTAGATGAAATCATAGTTAGTTCGGGGTTGCTATAGATTTAACGCAATTCGTCTAATTATACCGACAAACCTAATGTAATCGCTCGAACTCTATCATTTTTATCAAAATAATATTCCACCCACTGCTCATCATATGAACTCCCATCCCGGAAGCCTGTATAATCATGTTTAGCTTCTTTATCAATTGATTTTATGTAAGCTTTCTCAACCTCTTCTATCTCTGAACCAACTCCGATTTTATCTTTACCGAACTTATATTTATCTGATGTCACTGTAACGTTAAACGCAGAACTGTAATTAATTGAATTTTTATTTAACTTCTCATAATACATAAAGAAAAATTCCTTATAAAAACAATAGGTTTTTCCATCTTTCTCTTCGATTTTTAACGGTTCTCCAAAGTCTTTGATCATAGTAGTGTACTTATATTGATATTCATGCTTGTGGTAACTTAAACCTAACTTTGAAAAGTAGTCAGATTCATAAATAGAAGTGTCTTCTTTATTTTTTATTAGTATTACACTTAATATAATTACGAAAACTGACATTAATATCATCCACTTCTTCATAACGTCCTCCTACAACCTTTTCCTTTATTTGGTAGTTGTCTGAATATCGCTTCTGTTCATTCATAAATTTCTATAATCCCTTTTTTATCTACACCATTCTCTACATTGATGACCATAGCATAGGGACCATTCATTTCTCCCAAAAAGTCAAAGCTTGGGCGCAAAGCCGTTGCTCTCCATGTAAATCCCAATTAATCCCATATATTGGCGAACCTTCATACTTTCATCCGTAAATGCATAGCCAGGAATCACATTCAACTCCTTATCATAAGAAAAAGCACTAATGAAAAATTTAGAGTCACCCAAGAAAACATTATTTCCTTCGCTGTCGATAATACAATATAAGTCTTTTGAGACAAAAGCGAGCCCATCCTTAAACTCTCCAACCTCAATCATCCGGCCTTCCGAAGCATTGTAAGGATAAAAATCAATAGCTATGTTTCCATCATAATCTATATACGCCCAGGCATCTCCATCCTCTGAGTAATCCGATACTTTGACAGCGGCCTTGCCTTCACTAAAATTCCCGGCGCCATCATACTTCAATTCAACGCTCACCTGTCCATCGGTATCGATGAATCCCCATTTATTGTTTTTCATGACTGCCGCGTATCCTTCGTGAAAGTCTTCCACCTGATTATATTGAGGTTGCACGACCATTCGGCCAGACTCATCGATAAATCCCCATTTGTCCGCCAGCTTTACAGCTGCGCGGTTTCCAGTGAAGGATCTGGCCTCCTCAAATTGAGGTTGTATGATCAGCTCGCCTGACCCATCGATGTACCCCCACTTATCATTGTTTTGAACGGCACCTCTGGATTCTCTTAACCGGCCTGCATTCTGATAACTTTCTTCCGTGATCCTTCTTCCCTCTTTGTCAATATGTGAAATCTTCCCGCCAATGTTTGCAACGGCAACTCCGTTATAAAAACCGCCAATACTATTGTATTCATCCGGTAAAACCGTTTCTCCATTTGTGTCTATCACCTTATATTTCCCGTTGCCGCCCTTAACTGCAATCCAATCCTCATCGACAAAAGACAAATCCCTTATATATACCCGGCTCCACAACCCATTTCCAATTTAACTCATCGTTGTTAGTTGGCAATTCGGAGGTTACTTGATCCGCAGCATTCGTGCTACTGGACTCCACACTAGAGCAGCCGGATAATAGCATAGCAGTTATAGTGATTACTCTCATTATTCTAAATATAGTTATCATCTTCATCCCCCAGATATCCAAAAAACCACATGGAGTTCATCACATGCGGCTGTTTTACTTATACCTTATTGCTCTATTTCGAAATAAAGAGTATTACTATTTAGAACAAGATATATTTCACCAATAACATAATTTGAACCCATCATAAAAGAATTAAATTCCTCGCTGTAACTCCAAGCTTTTCTTTTTGAAAATTTCAGTTTCCGCGCCTCCGTCTCCCTGACAATTTGAGTCTACCAGTACATAGATTACCCTTAATTTCCTGCAAACTAATTATTAATTTCTATAGAGGTTTTGGATTCCACGTTTATATCAAACCTCTTTTCTGGGACAAGAAAATCGTCGGTTGTTGATAAAATATATTGTGACGGATTACCGGTCGATTCAAGAACAGACCACTGGATTTCGTCCCCCATACTTATTACAACTATATCCGAAAGCTCAATATCAACGGGTATATAAATTTCTTCTTCATCCGCAGTATTTTTTAAATATAATCTTGCATAAGCATTTCTCTGAAACATATTCACCAAATCCAGCCTGTACTCATACCTATTATCTGTAGTGATTCTTACTGCATCGCTAGTAACTCTCGTTTCAGCCCATTGGCTATCATTTGTAATGATTAACAGACAGCCAGAAAACATTATTGAAAGAAATACCACCACTACTTCTATGTATTTAATTCTTCCTTTCCGTTTTCGCCTTCTAAAAATGAACATAATAAACAGGATCGAAATTAGAATTAGCGGAACTCCCGCCATCCCCAATATTGAGGTTCCGATAATATCCATACCACGTTGAAAGTATGCAGTAGCATTATATGTAAACCAAAATAGCACTGCTGCGTTCAAGAGTATCATGAAAGAAAACAACACTATGATTAATGTAGACAATAAACTTCCTCCCGGGCTATTTCTTTCCCCTAAGTCATTTCCGTTAATAACTCTCTCAGCCAGTGCGGCTGGTGCAAGACCTTTAACATATTGAATCGGCCCTTATATTGGTAATATTATTTCCGTCAAGGCTCAATATATGGTTTTTGGGAGTATTTCAATATCCAACCATCTTCTGTGTAAAGCTCACCAGCCAATCCCTCGCTATTTCCTACAATATCCGTTGCTTCCGCCTCTTCAATGTAATTGGTCTTAAACAGGATCTTAATCTTCTCTTCCTGCTCACATAAGCTTAGAAAATTATGTAATGTAGAATCAACGATTTGACTAACCAGACCAGTAACCATTTCCAAAGCCGAGCTGTCTAATTTCACTTGAGCTTCCTCATACACACTTACTGCACGTTTACTTTTAATTTGTCCGGTTAATATCTTCTCCCATTGATCAATAGTTCTATCTCTAACCTGCTTTATCAACAGTTCCCCAAATGTATTCAAATTCTCGCTTCCGTCCATGCTATCCATTCCTTTCAGCAAAAATACACCCTACAATATCCGGACAAAAAAACAGCCCACAACCGTGGGCAGCCTTCACACAAATCAATCATATGTCAAAAATCCAACTTGCGAAACGGTGGTATTTTGTCGAATGTGACGATCATATGCCGGTCAGCTAACCTGCGTATGCACCAGCAACCTTTTAATCGACCGGTTCGCTTCCTGCAGCACAATGTCCTTATCCACCGTCTTCAGCAGCCCTTTATCCATCAGGATCTCACCGTCGACAATGGTCGTCTCGACATCGGCGCGGGTGGCGGAGTAGACAATCCGGGAGATCGGATCGACGTCATAGGATGGGAAGGTGTGGAAGTTGTAGAGGTTGAGGATCGCCAGGTCGGCTTTTTTGCCTACCTCGATGCTGCCGATCTGGTCTTCCATGCCGACTGCCTTGGCGCCGCCGATGGTGGCCATGCGGAAGACGCTGCGTGCGTCCATCGTGGTCGGGCCGTGGTGGGGCTTCTGGATGACTGCGGCCAGCCGCATTTCGTTGAACATGTCGAGGTTGTTGTTGCATGGCGCGCCGTCGGCACCCAGACTGAGGTGGATGTGATCGTGCAGCATCCCCGGCGTATCGGCAATACCTGAAGCCAGCTTCAGGTTGGAGCCCGGACAGTGGCTGACATGCACCCCGCGTTCGCGAAGAATCCGTTTCTCCTCGGCATCCAGCCAGACGCAGTGGGCCAGAATCAGGCGTTCGTTCGCCAGCCCCAGGTGATCGAGGTACACGACATTGCGCATGCCGGTCATCGCCTGGACGATTTCGATTTCCCCCTGATTTTCGGAGGCATGGGTGTGCACCTTCACATTATAGCGGGCCGACAGGTCACGGACTTCCTTAAGCAGCGGCTCTGTACAGGAGATCACGAATCTCGGTGAAAAAGCGTACTGGATCCGCCCGTTGCCGTAGCCGTTCCATTTTTCCAGCAGATCCACACTTTCCTGCAGCGAAGCCGCCGTCTCCTCCTGCAGTGCTGCCGGAACGTCTCCGCCCTTCTGATCCATCATCACTTTGCCGGAGAGGGCACGGATGCCGCTTTTGGCAATCGCCTGGAATGCGTAATCCGTATGGTTGACCGTCTCCATATCGACAATCGTCGTCGTACCGCTGGAGATCAGCTCCCCGATCCCGAGCATAGCTGAATAATACAGCGATTCCTCATCATGGGCGGCTTCCAGCGGCCAGATCCGTTTGCGCAGCCAGTCCATCAGCTCCAGGTCATCGCCTTTGCCGCGGAACAGCGTCTGGCAGAGATGAATATGTGTCTGCACAAAGCCGGGAATTACCGTGCGGTTGGTTGCATCAATAACCCGCTCATCCCCCTGCGCCATAAGCCCGCTGCCGATTTCTGTAATCAGATTGTCTTTGATCCGGATATCCCCATGGAAGATTTCTTCCTGCTTGTTCATTGTAATAATTTCCGCGTTTTTGATCAGTATGTTGGCCATGTCCCGTTTCCCCCTCGTTCAGTTCACAGATTGCTCATTCAGTCTGTACAGCCAGATAACACAAAAAGGCCACAAAAACATGCCGCAGCATATTTTCGTAGCCAGAAATTTACGGTTCCCGGTAGAGACCCTTAAACCAATTATTAAGGATATACGAAAAAAAGGATTATTCAATTGCTTTTGAATAACCCCATAATAAACGAAGGACAAAGTTAATGTCAACTAAATTAACATTAAAATCAGAATTAACGGTGAAAACTGTGTTTAACTCCATGAAAACAATGATATTGTGTTATTTTATATAACATAGGTTAGGTGTATCTTAATCCTCGGGCAGCCCGATTACTCCTTGTCGCCATCCAGAACTTTTTCAAATACCGGAAAGCTCGCGGTACGCCCCGGGAAAAAAATCTCGCCTCTGCGTTCATATCCAAGCCCCGGATACAAAGCAAGCGCAGGAGTGTTCTTCGTATAAGTGTCCAGCCGGATGCTGCTGTACCCTGCCTCCCGGGCATATTGCTCGGCGTAAGCGATCAGCTTCCGGGCAATGCCTTTGCCCTGAGCCTCAGGGTGAACAGCCAGCCGGTGCATGATCAGCGCCTTGCCCTGCTCCTGTGACCACTTAATGCTCTGGTACAGCTCATTCTGGTGCTCGTCCAGCACAAGAATTCCGGCAACAGCGCCATTATCTATGTAAGCGTAGAGTGTCCCGTGTTCGATATCCTGTCCAATGACTTCACGGTTAGGATAGCTGTCATCCCACTGGTCGCTTCCGCCCGCCTGCATCACCTGTACACATCTGGCGATCAGCTCCATAATCTCTCCGATTTCCTCTGTCCGCGCTTTACGGATTTCATTACTGCCCATGGTATCCCTGCTTTCCTGCCTGATGATTTTGAGTTAAACCTGACTACGACGATCCATAGTGAAGTTTATCACATCAGGAGACAAATTCAATAGTCCGGCTTCCGGTCTGTACAGCACAGCAGGGCCTGCCCGCACGATCCGGGCAAGCCCATGTTTGGTTAGCCGAGCTCCAGCTTATGCCCGTCCTCGAAGCCCTTGGCGAAACCGGCGTCGAACCCCACGTTGTATGCTTCGGTGTAGCCCTGCTGATAGGCGTCTCCCGGCGGGGTTTCCGGAGGGACGCCCAGATCCGGGGGGAGCGGAACGACCAGCGGGGCAGCCGGCGTTACCTGCACCGGCGGCTGAACAACCACCTGAACTCTCCGGGCCGCAATCCGGCGGCGGAGTCTTCTTTTCTTGCGCAGCAGCAGTCCTCTCTTGGTCTTGCCTGAGCGCAGCTTGCGGAGTTTGCGGCCGGCTCCTCTGCGGATCTTCGCTTTGCGTGTCACCAGCAGGGTGCGTCTCTTGGCTGCCCGGCCTGAACGCTTGATTGCTTTCTTTCTCTTCATCCTTCTACTCCTCCTGTACTCCATGTGCTCTTCGCGGCATCCCTTGCGCATGCTTGTTAAGCCATGGTGCCGCAGGCTTCCCCTGCTTGGGCTGATGCAGCGAAATACCGGACATCATCCGGCACATGGCGCTTTGATATTGGCTTAGGATTCTGATATTGTCACTCAGCTTGCGGGCCGTCAGCTCCGATTGCCCCGTAATTTCGGCGATACTCTCCAGAATCGCAGCCAGTGCGGCCTGGCTGCGGGCAATGGAGCGGATCATCTCCAGCTTGACGGCGTGTTCGGAGAGAAGCCCGCCGCTCATTTGCTGTCGTCCCCGAAGTCGAAGCCGTCACCGGACATGCCGCCGAAGCCTTCGCCGCCTTCATCCTCGCCGCTGCCCAGCACCGCCTTCAGGTTGCTGTACAGCCCGTTTTCCAGCTTGGTCAGCCCCTCCACCATCTCCACAATTACCTCATGGATCGAGAGGGTTTCCTTCAGCTGCTCTTCATGGTTGTCGAAGGATCTCGCATGGATATGATGATGTGTCCACTGCTTTACCTTTTCCGCCTCTACCGCTTTGGCCTCGAGAATCATCGCGATGTTCCACTGGATAGTAGCGGTCGACTCCAGCATTTGCAGATAAGCTTTTTCCCTGCTCATATTCCGCCTCC
Organism: Paenibacillus sp. DMB5; assembly: GCF_001517085.1. Taxonomy (GTDB): domain Bacteria; phylum Bacillota; class Bacilli; order Paenibacillales; family Paenibacillaceae; genus Paenibacillus_AQ. Next base: position 23,994 of record NZ_LRAC01000022.1, on the reverse strand, counting down.
TGCTCTTTAAGCGCTACTCTTCTTCCTGGCCGCCCAGTTCCTTGATTACACGGCCTACCCCTTCGGCCATCGCCTCTTCCAGATCAGCAAGTGCGTTCAAATAAGCGATGATATTTTTGTTGACCTGGCCGTGGCTTTCGACCAGTCCGCTGAAACCGCCGAAATCAGGCTCCGCATCCGGCAGATCATGGACTATTTGCGACATACGGACGGCAACGTGGCGTTCGGCGTCAAGAATCCGCGCCATCTGTTCGTGCGTATGGGCCATGTGCTGCAGCACTTTGGTTATTTTATTCTGCACCTTCATGTCTCCTTTGCTCAAACGCCCTGCTACAGCATATGCGGCTGAAGCCCTGTCGGTGCGGAGGAACCCGGAATGCTGAGGAACGGAACCTATGAACATTTGGAGGATATTGACAGAGGGAATGCCCGGGCATATGCTGAATGCTGGAATGAATGGTCTTTTCTCACATAAAGGTCTTATAGCAGAATGTATAAATGGATTGGGGGCGCACTATGAAAATTACAAGTAACCGCCTGGATTTACAGGCCATGACTGCCGCAGAGCTGTCTGTCAGTACCCTCAGCTGCGCCGCCGCCTCATTGGAGCAGGCTCTTGGCTACAGGCTGGCCCCGGCCATTCTGGACGATGAAATGCTGTATGCACTCAAGGTACGCCATTCCAAGGTGCTGCAGAACGCTGAGCATTATTTGTGGTATACGTGCTGGGCTGTCATTCACCGGGAGGAGCAGCAAATCATCGGCTTCCTGATTCTGAAAGGCCGGCCGAACGGACAGGGTGAGGTTATAATCGGCTATATCATTGACGGGCAGCATTGGGGCAAGGGGTACGGAACGGAGGCGGTACGGTGTCTTAATGGGTGGATTTTCAGCCATCCGGAGGCACAGTGGGTCATTGCTGATACAGAGCCGGACAATACCGCCTCCCACAGGCTGCTGCAGCATCTGGGTGCTGAACCCTACCGCGAGACCGATGAGCTGATCTGGTGGAGGGTTGGCCGGCCGTAAAAAAACCTGACTTCCGAGGACGAAGTCAGGTTTAACAGTATTCAATTCATAAAAAAATCGTCAATATCATCCAGTCCCATAAGGATTTCGTTTTCCTGTACTCCGTTCGCCCTGGCCAGCTCCTGGCTGGCCTTTAACTGCAGTCCCGCCAGTCTGCCGCAATCATATGCGAGGCTTGTCAGCTTGTTCAGCTCTTCATATTCCAGATAGATCCGTCCCAGAATCAGCTGATATTCGGCATCAATTGACGAGACCGCATCCAGATAGATCCGGCGGATGTCATCCCTGCTAACTGTCAGCTGATATTTGATCAGGCTGAAGGCCGCTCCTACACTTTTCATTACTGCAACAAAGTTGTCGATCATATATACGAGGGTTACGGAGACAATTCCGGTCAGAATCCCGCCAAGCACACCGGCAATCAGATCCGCAAAAGGAGCAGCCGGGGTTGTTTTGAGATAGGCGGCAAAGCTTTCGTTCAATATGACTCCGGCTGAAGCTGTAACAGCTGCAGTCAATATTTTGGAAGCTTCCAGCAGCGCCTGGCTCTGCCCCATTCCGGAGGGAGGATTGATCAGTAATTTGAAGGCTCTGATCAGGGCATGTATGCTGTCATTCAGCATCCGGGCCATGTTCCTGGAGGTGGTTGCGAACGTATTGACCAGGATTGTTATCAGGTTCGCGGTGAAGCCGCCGGCCAGCCCCTCGCCAAAAGCTCTGGCGATATCCTTTGCCTTTGCCGCCATCCTTGCCTGCAGACGCATGCAGAGATTGCTAAACTCTTCTATTCTTCTTGATAAAGTCCCATAGCTCTTAAACTGTCTGAAATATTCGGTCATTTCCGGGATTAGCGCCGCCTGCAGCTCATATAGGAACATCCCGAGTGCCTGCTTCTTCCCCATCCGCAAGCCCTGATCCACACCGCTTGACAGCACCCCGGATGCATAATATTTGTTTCTGGCCCGCCGGACTGTGGACTGGACATGCTGCTTAGCTTCCTTATTCTTCCGGGCAGCCGCCTCCTGATTGATTTCATAATGCTGGGCGTTGGTCTCGCCTGGAGTCCGCTTGTTCTGGCGGGCCATCCACTGCTCCAGATCCTTATCGCTTTTCGACTGATTCAAGCTGGAGTCTGTCCAGGCCAGATTCTTATCGGAGGTGGCCATTTCATTACGCCGCTCAGCAGACATATACAGGCGCGCCCCGTTATTGTCGTGAACCGCCTTGGCAGATACAATGTGATCCAGATGGGTTGTCCCGTCTTTCCTTAGTATTTTTCCGGTATAGTCATCCGTAATTTGGCTGCTGGTTTGAAATTTAAGCTTCCGCTTCTTCGGGAAATCCTTCTCGTAATTCTTCCGGTCAAAAGCTTCCGTGTACCGCTCTGAGGTGGCTTCATCCGCAAAGATTCCCTTCCCGGCGTTATGAAGGGTCGTTACATTCCCGCCGTTCCTGTAGCTGTCAAAGACAGGCCCGAGCCCAAACTGGCTAATTAGCGTATTCAGCGTTGTTTCCTTATACTTTGCCAGAAGCTCCAGTACATGATTAATCTCCAGAGTCTTTTTACTTAAAGTAATTTCCTTAAGCTCTACCTCTAATAATGAAGTCATTTCGAGAACCTCTCCGGACATGGCCATCCCCCTTTGCACCCGCCGCTTCCATTGTTATGCGTTTGCTCCAACAGCCCGGTTCAACAGCTGCGCCCCGGCTTTAGTATTATTGACCAGCGCTCCCAGCCGCTGCTTGGCTTCCGGTGTAAGCTGCGTATAGTCCGTAGTCAATGTACGGCACTGCAGAAGCAGGCCGCGCAGCCCGTCCGAGGCCGCGGTGCTCAGTGCCGTAATCTCCTGGATTTCTTTACGGGTGGCCTCTATGGCTTTGACATGTTTACGGATCTTCGCAGCCTCCGTGCTGGCCTGTTCGGCAATCTTCTTGTTTTTGCCGCTTTTGAGTAAACCGGCGGTCACAAGCGCGCCTCCGCCTATCGCCCAGCCGACCGGACCCGCCAGTCCAAGCAGTGCGGTTCCTGCCGCTGTTCCGCCGCCGCCGGCAACCAGCGCCCCGCCTCCCAGCCAGGCAAGGGCAGCATTCGTGGCTGCTGCACCGCTAAGCGTAGCAATAGCTGTACCAGTCGAAGCCGTGCCAAATGTAGTAGCAATAGCCAACGCAGCGGTCGGCCCAAAAGCAGCCACACCGATACCAGCTGCCACACCTGTTGCCGCCGTCCCGCCGGAGGTAAAATTAGCCTTGCTGATCTCCTTTTCAAGGGTATCCAGCAAACCGGAGAACCTCTTGGACTCAATCTTTATGATTTTGAGCTCGGTATCCAGAGCTGTCGGCTTATTACGCATATTATTTATAAACTCCCAGGATTCATCGACCGCGGACTTGAGCAATCTCCGCTTGCCCAGCAGCTGCTCTGCATCTCCCACAAGCTGCTTATTTTCCGATTCATATCTGGATTGTTCTGCCTTCATATTACTGATAGCCGTTTCGCGCAAATCCTTGTTAAACATATGTACGCCCCTTTCAGCACCCTAAGTATGTAGTTCAAAAGACGCAGGACCAATGATCCGCATGTACAGTATATCTAAAATCTGGATACTTGGGTACTATCACTCTAGTAAAGTAAACCTTACAATATATCTACCGTAAAAAAGAGACACCCTCCCCCTAGTGAGAAGAATGTCTCTTGCCTGTAACTCCTAATCTTTTTTCAAAAAGTAGCTTAAGGCAGCGTGTTCTTCAGCTTTTCCCCGGCCTCCTGCAGAGACTGGAACGTTCCCGCGTCGCTCCACCATTCCTTGAGCACATCGTAGCTGAGCTTACCCTCCCCGGCATAAATATTGTTCACATCGGTAATCTCCAGCTCGCCGCGCCCTGAAGGAGCAATCCGCTTAATAATGTCGAACACTGCCTCATCGTACATATAAATGCCGGTCACGCAAAAATTCGTCTTCGGCTGCTCCGGCTTTTCTTCTATATAAGCGATCAGGGACGCATCCTTGTCGTCAAATACAGGAACCCCGTACCTGCGGGCATCCTCTACCGGCTTCAGCAGCACCTTGGCCGTCCCTGGCGGCTGCTCTGCGTATTTCTCCATATAAGGCGTCAGATCCTCCATAAAAAGATTATCGCCCAGCAGCACGACAAACCGTTCGCCCGGGAGAATGAATCCTTCTGCCAGCTCCAGCGCTTCTGCGATGCCTCCTGCAGCCTCCTGGATTTTATAGGTCAAGTTTACGCCGAATTCTGCACCGCTGCCCAGGAAATCCGTATACTGCCCCGCAGACTGCTTGCTGATGATCAGGAGAATATCGGTTATCCCGCCCCGGCGCAGCCGGTCAATACCGTAACACACCATAGGATATTTGCCGACCGGAAGCAAATGTTTGTTCATCAGCCGGGTCAGCGGATGTAGCCTTGTTCCCTTTCCGCCCGCCAGTATGACTCCTTTCACTTACTTTCCTCCTTTTTATCTGTGTCCTTAGCCTTTGGGCTGGCAGATCAGATGAATTGTGCCGGATCCAAATGCCATTTCTCTATAAAAATCCTGCGGTTACGCTCCACCAGCTCCTGAAGCTCCGCGGAATAGACCTGCTTGAAGCTCGCGCTCCCTTCATGATGCACCAGGCAGTCCCCGCCGATCAGCAGCCGGAAGCCCTTCAGCCGGGCACGGTAGCAATAATCATCGTCCTCGTAATGTCCCGGTGAATACCGCTCATCCAGCAGGCCGACACGGTCGAGTACGGTTCTTTTGAATAAAAAGCACAAGCCTACGAGCCGTACCGTCTCCTGCCATTTCATAGGATCAGGAACGTTAGCTGTCATAGCCTCACTGTGAAAACCGGGCATATCGGCGTAAGACGTTCTTACCTGCTGCCGGCCGCTCGCATAATTCGTCACCGGGCCGACGATGCCGATATCCGCTGCGCTGTACAGAGCCGCCCTCAGGTTGGCAAGCCAGTTATGCGAGACAATGACGTCGTTGTTCAGCAGCAGCAGCTCATCGCCCGAAGCCAGCTGCAGCCCAAGGTTGCAGGCGGCCGGAAAACCGCGGTTCTCCGGAAGGGAGATCAACGTCAGCTTGTTGCTGCGGCAATAGGCGGCCGTACCGTCATTAGATCCATTATCGACCACGATAATTTCATAAGGAGAGTCTGTATAACGCCTGATCGCTTCGACACAGGCCTCAAGCAGCTTCCGCCCGTTATAGGTTGGAATAATGATACTGGTCTTGGTCATAGGGCGTTCCTCCAGGCGGCCAGCCGGCTGCGCTGCTCCTGCAGGCTGCCGCGCCGGCATTTGCTCCGCTCAGCATAAGAACCGCCTTGAGCGCTTCCGCATGATCACCGGCAATCAGCTGCTCCACCCTGTTTCCGGCGCCTGTATTGTCCTGCCGCAGACGGTTTTGCTTGAATACATTGACTGTGCCTGCCTTTTCTACCCGCAGCTGCTTCAGCAGCGCGAGTGCCTGCGCTTTGGGCGGCACCATCAACTCACGGTAACCGATCACTTCCAGCGCACGCCGGGACAGGGCATGGGGTACTGCGGTCATTGAGCAGGCTCCGAGATCACTCCGGCCGAGCACCATGTTGAGATACAGCTTACAGCGGGTAACGTTATCGCTGAGTCCAAAAGGCGGCAGCAGGCCGTCCAGATCATTCAGCGCCACATCAACCCCGCCGTCTACCGCTGCGGCAAAACCGGCCAGCTCCGACGCCGGAATAACCATATCGCCGTCCAGGAACAGCAGGATATCGCCCTTGCTGAGCTTGGCGCCAAGCGATCGGCCCACATCATGGCCGGCCGGCTCGGGAACATGCACGACCGTTGCCTGCCTGCACAGCCGGGCCGCCTGAAAGCTGTTGTCCGTGCAGCCATTGAGCACAACGATAATCTCGGCAGGTGCCAGCCGCTGCACCTGCTTCAGCAGCAGCGGCAAGGTCTTCGCCTCATTCTTTGCCGAGATAATGACAGACAGCTTCCCCCGCAGCTTGCGGGGGAGCATCTGTGTCTGCTTCGGGCCGGCCGCCGGGGTCTTGGCTGCGGTTTTGCGGCGGGGTTTCCGCGCTGCACCGGGGCGACCGGCAGTGGTACGCGGCGCTGCGTTTGCAGAGCGGCGGCCACCTGCAGCCCGGGATGCAGAGCGGACGGCGGAGACATGCAGCTCCGCTGGTACAGAGCGGGCAGCGGAGACTTCTGGGGCAGCGGATGCCGGGTGGACGGCGGATTCCCGTGGTGCAGCACCGGCAGGGCGGGTGGCTGAGACTTGCAGACCTGCTGATACAGGGCTGGCAGCGGAGTCTCCTAGGGCAGCGGATGCCGGGTGGGTGGCTAAAGCGCCTGGGGCAGAAGTCTGCCGTTTCTGCTTACGCTGGCTTCCCTGTTTCGTCGTTTTTGCTGCGTTCATCTCACCATCTCCCTTCGCCGGCCTGCATCGCCGTAACCTGCCCTTTCGCCTCTGCGCTCCAGCAGCAGACCCATGGCCTCCAGATGGTCACTGAGAATGACCTCCTGCAAAGGGTCTCTGCCGCCCTCCTTGCGGCGGACTGCATTCATCCGGCCGACCGGCACTTTATGCACGGCCTTCACCTTTAGTCCATCCAGCACTGCACGGGCATGTGCAAGCGGCGGCCTGGACAGGATAGCGCTGCCGAGTGCTGTCAGCGCCTTTCGGCTGAGCGCATGGGGCACCGCTGTAAGCGAATATCCGTTCAGGTCCGGCCGGCCAAGCATAACGTTGAGTGTATACTTGGAGAGTATCACCGGATGCGGTATCCGGCCGCGGACCGGGCCGGAATAATCATTCAGCGCTACATCAGCACCACCGCCGACTGCTTCCACGAACGGACGCAGCTCTGCAGCGGAAATGACCAGATCCCCGTCAGTAAATAACAGGATGTCTCCCCTGGCTGCCTCCGCTCCGACACTCCGCCCAACATCATGTCCAAGCGGCTGAGGAAACATAATCACCTTCGCTCCCATCCGGTGCGCAATTTCGGCTGTATTGTCGGCTGAACCATTGACTATCACAATAACCTCACAGCGCGGATGAACGCCTCTTGCTCCCGCAATGACTGCAGCGATCGTCCGCGCCTCATTCATAGCAGGGATTATTACCGACACAACGGGCTCGGGGTGGTTCACTGCAGGCAGTGCTTCTGCCGGCTGCTGCTGCGGCCGGAGATTTCTCCGCACTGCTTGGGAAGCCCGCCGCCCCGAGCGGCGGGCAGATGTTCGTTTACGCTGTTTCAAGCTCATCCACCTTCCTTCGGAGGGCATACTCCCGGGCTGAGGGTTACACCACAGTCTATGTAAACTGCCGTCTCCTGCAACGGCAGATGTCTCCCTTTGTACAGAAAATCGGACAGATGCCGCGGTGCGGACACTGCCGCCACAATTACAGAAGCCTCCTCATCAGCTCCAAGCGTTACTTTTCAATATAGTCACGCTAATCTAATATGTACTCTTCACCAGCTTCTCCGCCGTACCGCAAACACTTGTTTTACTGCCTCAGTTGCTAAACTTGTTTAAACTACCTCAGTTACTAACAATGTTACTTTACCTAGCCAAAACCACTCTTTATTTTGCCTGAAGACACGTGGATCGTGCCCTATTAAGGGGAAAATTCCCTTTATTTCGACTGGCGGCACGCAGATCGTGCCCCATTAAGGGGAATATTCCCTTTATTTCGACTGCGGGCACGCGGATTGATCCAAACTAGTCGCTCCCCCTAAGTCTGCTGCGCTTAAGCTTCCGAGATATCCCCCTCTCATTTTGCCCGCCCCGCCCGCCATTGCCTGAATCCGAAAACTGATACGCTTCCGTCTCTCATTCCATCTACTCATGCCATTTTTGAAACCGCCGGCACTTTGCTGCTTTCATCGCCCCTCCCCGCCCAAGTCCGCAGCAAAAAGCGCAGCCTCACGGCTGCGCCTGTTCAATAGATTCAAATTCCACAACAGCCTGCAGGCTATAACACCCGCAGACTGTTGTGCAGCGGTCAGTCAAACGCCCGGTGCTCGACCTGCGGTTTCACCAGCGGGGTGCCGAGGGCAATCCAGGATAACACGCCATAGAAATGCGGAGTTTCGCGCAGCCTGTGAATGTTCACAACCGCTTCTCCGGCGCCTCTGCTCTTCAGTGAAGCAAGGAAATACGGCTGGTTGGTCATAGCCACGAACACATAGCCGGTATGGCCGAAGCCCTCATCAAAGGTTACTGTGACTTCCACGCTCTCCGCATTGCCGTTAAACATGAACGCCGTCATGCCAAACTGCTGCAGCACCTGCCGGTTTCCTGCGCTCTGCACCGGACTGAAGGACAGGTGTTCCGCAGAGACTGCACCTTGAGCCAGATGGTCACCGGTAACGGCGCCGGCTGCAATGTGGTAGCTCTGCACACTTTCTTCCTCAAGGTGCCGGGATTGAACGGCGGAGGAGGCCAGCTTAGCTGCATCCACTGCTTCGTCCGCAATTGCGGAAGTACCAACGGCCTTTTCAGCCAGATGCTCCTCGCCGATACTGCCGGAAGCCACCTTGATGCCGGTGATGCTGCCATCCGGCAGCAGGTCGGCCGAACGGACTTCTTCCGCCAGATGCGTCAGCTTGATTGTTTCCGGCAGCAGGTGCCGCTCCTCCAGAATGCCGTCGGCCAAATGCACGCCGTACACACTTTCCGGCTGCAGATGGTGTGAATGCACGGCTCCGTCTGCCAGCTTCTCAGCGTCAATGCTGCCGGCAGACAGCATGTCGTTGTTCAGCGTCCCTTTAGCCAGATGTTCAGCCGTGATGCTGCCGCTGCGGATGTGGCGGCTGTCTACTGCTTCAGGAGCCAGATGACCTCCGTATACACTTCCCGGAGCCAGCTGGAAGGAACTCACCGAGCCTTCAGCCAGCTTCGCTGCGCCGATACTGCCGTCAGGAAGCAGGTCAGGCGTCAATGTCCCCTCGGCCAGATGCTTCAGCGTAATGCTGCCGCTCTTGATATGCCGGCTATCCACTGCTTCTGAAGCCAGGTGGCCGCCATAGATGCTGCCTGGAGCCAGCTGGAAGGAGCTGATTGAACCTTCGGCCAGCTTCGCTGCACTGATGCTGCCGTCAGGCAGCAGATCAGGCGTCAGTGTCCCCTCGGCCAGATGCTTCAGGGTAATGCTGCCGCTCTTGATATGGCGGCTGTCTACCGCTTCAGGAGCCAGATGGCCTCCGTATACACTGCCGGCAGCCAGCTTACGCGAACCGATGCTGCCGTCAGCCAGCTTATTGCCGCTGATACTGCCGTCAGCCAGCAGCTCTGCTCCGCGCACTTCGCTGGACAGATGCGCCAGCGTTATCTCACCTGCGCCGATATGACGGCCTGCTACCGCACCCTCCGCCAGCTTACCTGCGCCGATACTGCCATCAGGCAGCAGATCCGCACTGAGGACTTCGCCGGACAGATGCGCCAGCGTTATCTCACCTTCGCCGATATGACGGCCCGTTACGGCATCGCTAACCAGATGACTGCCATACACACTGTCTGCCGCCAAATGGCGGAAGCTAACGGAATCATCGGCGAGCTTGGAGCCGCCGATACTGCCGTCAGGCAGCAGCTCGGAGGTACGGGTCTCCTCTGACAGATGCTTCAGCGTAATGCTGCCTTTCTTGATATGGCGGCTGTCTACGGCTTCCTTGACCAGATGGTCGCCATACACACTGCCGGGAGCCAGCTTCAGCGGGCCGATAGTGCCATCCGCCAGTTTTTCGGCACTGATGCTGCCGTCGGGAAGCCACTGCGCGCTGATAACCTCCTCAGACAGATGGTCAGGTGTTATTTCGCCTCCGCCAATATGACGGCTGCTTACCGCATCATCCGTCAGATGGCTGCCGTCCACACTGCCGGGCGACAGATGGCGGGAAGTCACTGCCTCATCGGCCAGCTTGGAGCCGCCGACACTGTGCTCAGGCAGCAGCTCGGAGGTAAAGACCTCCTCTGACAGATATCCAGCGTAATACTGCCGCTGCGGATATGGCGGCTGTCCACCGCTTCTTGGATCAGGTGGTCACCGTATACACTGCCGGAAACCAGATGGGAAGCATCAATGGAGCCTTCGGCCAACTTATCGCCGTCTATGCTGCGCTCAGGCAGCCACTGCGCGCTGCGTACTTCTGCGGCCAGATGCTCCAGGGTGATCTCACCCTCGCCGATATGCCGGCTTGCTACCGCATGATCCGCCAGATGATGGCCTTCCACACTCTCCGGCGACAGATGGCGGGAGCTCACTGCTTCATCGGTCAGCTTGGAGGTGCTGATACTGCCATCCTGTATCTGGATGGAGGATACCGAGCCGGGGAGAATATGCCCGTTCCCGACAGACATCGGCCGGATATGGGCACCGCCGACGCTTCCCGGAGCCAGATGTCTGCCCTGTACAGCGGTATCGCTGATCGAAGCCGGAGCAACAGCTCCCGGAGCCAGATGCTCGGCGGTGACTGCAGCAGGCGCCAGTTTGGAGGAAGTCACACTGCCGTCTGCAAGTTTAATGGAAGTAACAGCCAAATCGCTGATTTTATCGGTAGAAATACTCTCCGGTGATATTTTTAATGAAGTAACGGCATGATCTGCCAGATGATGCGGCTGTACCGCACCCGCCGCCAGATGAACCTCCTTCACTGCTCCGGAAGCCAGCTTATCCCCCGTCACAGCCCCTGCTTGCAGTGCAGTATTGCTTACACTGTGTTCAGCCAGATGTCTGCGCTCAACAGCTCCGGGAGCCAGATGCTCTGTATCCACAACTCCGCCCTGCAGCACGCGGCCGCCCACACTGGCATCCGCCAGATGCTTTTCTTCAATGGCACAGAAGGCAATATGCTCCCCGCTCACACTTTCCCGGGCGATTGCCTCTGCGTTCACCGCACCGCCAGCCAGCTTCGCCCCGGTCACTGCTCCGTCCGCGAGTTTGGCTGTGGTCACGCTATGCGGCAGCAGATGCTCAGCAGTGACAGAGTCATGCGCAAGCACTTTGCCGCCTACCGAGCCGGCAGCCAGATGGCTTCCCAGTACGGCACCGGCCTGCAGCTGCTCTGAACCGACAGACTCCGCCGCCAGATGGGACTGGTCGACCGCCTCACGCTGTAAATGAGCGGAGGAGACGGACTGCATGGCGATCTGCGGACCGCGGACGGCTGATTTGGCCAGATGGCGGGTGGTTACCGCCTCGTCAGCCAGCTTATGCGTCAGAATGCTTTGATCGGCGATTTTGGAGGAGGTGACTGCCTGCTCTACAATCTGGGCCGTCCCTACTGCTCCCTCTGCCAGCTTTACAAAGGTAATACTCCGGTCCGCCAGATGATTCCCGTTAATTTCCCCGTCGCCGATATGAGACCCGTTTACGCTTTCCGGGCTTAAATGCTGGCTGCGTATAGCCTTTTCTCCAAGCTGCCGAGCTCCGACTGCGCCATCGGCCAGGTGTGTACTCTCGATAACGCCGGAACCCAGCTGCTCTTTGCCGATGAGACGGCTGGCCAGCTGTTCACGCCCGATTGCCCCCGGAGCCAGGTGCTTCGCCGATATGGTCCCTTCCTTGAGATGGCGGCTGTCAATGGCACCTTCGGCGATTTTATCGCCGCTGATTTCACCGTCGGCGATTTTGTCGCCGGATACGGCATCATCCGCCAGCTTGGAACGGTCAATAATCCCGTTGGCCAAATGACGGCTGACGATGCTGCTGCTGAGAATTTTCTCGCCGCTTACGGCGCCGTCCTCCAGCAGCTCGGAGGTAATCAGCAGCTCACTGAGATGCGTCCGGAAATCGAACGGTCCGCAATCTGCTCACCGCCGATTGTCCGGTCAGCCAGCTTTTCAGGGCCGATGCTGCCGTTTTTCAGCTTTTCTCCGCCGATAGAATGATCCAGCAGCTTGCCGCCGCTGATGCTGCCTTCCACCAAATGCTCGCCTGAAATGGATTCGTGGGCGATTTTAGAGGAGGTAACCGCCTTTTCGGCAATGTTGATGCTCTGTACCGCATAATCCTGCAGCCACGGTGTACCGATAATGCCGAATTTCAGCTTGGACCCGTCAATCGTGCGGGGGGCGATTTTGGAGCCGGTAACCGCCGCTTCGGAAATGTCATCGGTATAGACCTTCTGCAGCCGTTCCTTTTCTGTCAGCAGCGGTTCAGCAGGGATGCTTATCCGGACATCCGTCTCGCTCAGGGACGGAGCCTGGGATGCCGGCTGTTGCTGCGTCTCTGGCTGTAGCTGCGGAGCCGGCTCAACTGTAACAGCTTCTGCCGGAGCCGGAAGCTCCGCCGTGCCTACCCCGCTGACCACCAGTGTCTGATCCGGCGTATCCGCCACCGTATCCGTTTCCCCGGTTGATGTATCCCCCTGTACTCTTGGACCGCTACGCAGCATGCTCAGTTCTGTTTTATTGGGATTATCCACATAATAAAGACGCCGTTTGGATTGGTTATGCCGGTTCTTTCTGGAGCCCTTCACAAGCAGTCTCCTCCTTCCATCGATTGTTTCTCCTTGGCATCATATGCAGTGGCATAGGCGGATGACACCCTTTTACACCAGGCCGGGCATGGTTTAGCAGTGCAACATTCATCTTTTTTTAAGAGGATATCCCCTTCTTCTATACAAGTAGAAACGGCTATGCCGTCCTCAACAGGACGATATCCGTTTCTGCAGGAAATATAAGGATGAGGTATAGTGTAAAACTTATAAATTCTTATATTTTAAAAAAGGGCATCTGCCGCCGCGCATTCGTCCATCCTCAAGCCCCAGTACAAACATACAATGCTAGAGAAGCGGAACCGCCGTCACAGGGCGTCATTACAGAAGCTAACAGGAGGAACGAACATGGGGCAAAAGCTCGTGGGGATACTGCTAAATGCCGCTATGCACCGGGGCGTTCCCCGGTTAAAAACGGGACAGGAGTCGCTTGCGGCCTACGAGGAGGCTGCTGCCGGATATGGAATGGTCCCCTGCTTCCTGCAGCTGTCCGACATCAATCTTGAACCCGGATTCAGCGTGGCTTACGTAAAAGGCCTTCAGGGATACCAGCGGACCGTCGTCCCTACGCCGTCCGTTATTCATAACAGGGCCATTTTTAGCCCGCGCAGTACCGGGATCGAACGGCTGCTGGGGCAGGGCCTCCTGATTTTTAATACATGCAACCGTTATGGAAAAGATCAGATTCATGGTCTGCTGCAGCAGAATGAGGCTTTGCGGGGATTCTTGCCTGACTCTGCAGCCGGGCTGGCCGGACTCAGGGACATGGTGAACCGCCATCATGATCTCATTCTCAAGCCGTGCCGCGGGAGTGTCGGGAAGGGCGTTATGCGCCTGTCGCGAAAAAGCGGTTCCGGGCGCTGGACCTGGACTTATCTTCCTTCCGGGTCCCGCCGCTATGCCAGCAGAAGCGTCAGCCAGGAGAATCTGCACCGGGTGCTGCGGGCACGCTTCGCTGCCATGCCGTATCTGGTGCAGGAGCGTATTCCGCTGGCCGAAATGAACGGCCGCCCCTTTGATCTGCGTGTCACGGTACAGCGCGGCTGGGGCGGAGACTGGCAGGTAACCGGCATGTTCGCCAAGCTTGCGGCACCGGGCGGCTTCGTCTCCAATATCGCCAGGGGCGGCGAAGCGTTCAGCGCCTCTGCGGTGCTGGAGCAGGTCTTCGGCGGTGAGGCGGCTGCAAGCATCCGCATGTCCGTCCAGATGCTCAGCCTCTCAATTGCACGCCAGCTGGAGAGAAGCCTGCCCGGGCTGGCCGATATCGGGCTGGATATCGGCATCACCAAAGACCGGCGCCTGTACTTTATTGAGTGCAACGGGCGCGACCAGCGGTACGGCTTCCAAAAAGCCGGGCTCAGGGACACCTGGAAGGACAGCTACCGCAGACCCATGGGCTATGCCCGTTTCCTGCTGGATGACCCCTCCAGGTATATCCGTTATTGATTTGTCTCCTATTCTATGTCAATATAATGCAGAGCAGTAACGGTCCCGGCTAACGGGACCGTTACTCTGCAAGACGGAAGGGAGATAATCATGGTTAAACAATTGCTGCGGCTGATGACCGAGCTGTCTTCGCATAGGTGGCTTTCCCGGTTAATGGGGGCTTTTTCCCATAGCAGACTCAGCCGTTTTTTGATCCCAACATTTATACGGACTTATCATATTCCTGCCGCCGAAGCGGAGAAGTCGTCCGGAGAGTATCACACGCTGAATGAATTTTTCAGCCGCAGGCTGAAGCCGGGCATGCGCCAGGTCGCAGAAGGCGCAGGCGCTGTGGCAAGTCCCGTAGACGCTCTGATCACCGCGATGGGCGAGATTCATTCCGGAACCATCATGAATGTCAAAGGTCAGGATTACCTGCTGGAGGAGCTGCTCAACCACTCACCTCATCAGGAGCTTTACAAAAAAGGCTTCTTTTTCGTCCTGTACCTCAGTCCAACCGATTACCACCGTATTCACTCGCCGCTTACCGGACGCCGGATTGAGAGCGATTATATCCGCGGACGGGCATATCCAGTCAACGAATTCGGCATGAGACATATGAAAAGCGTGCTGAGCCGCAACGAACGGCTCATTACTTATATTGCCGGAGCAAACGGTGAAGCCGCCGTTGTGAAGGTGGGCGCGATGAACGTCAGCAGCATCCGCTATTCGGATGAGCAGGCTGATCAGTGGCTGATCGGCGATGATCTCGCCTATTTTGAATTCGGATCCACAGTAGTACTGCTGCTTGAGAACGGTACCTTTACCCCGCGTCCCGGACTTGCGGAAGGTACCAAGGTCAGGATGGGTGAACTGCTCGGAACGCAAAGCAGGTCTTAGCTTGAATCCCGTTATCTTTGCAAAAAGGGTACTCCATTGCCGGTTAAGGCAGGGAGTACCCTTTATTGTGGTTTGATCCTCAGACTCCGTTATTCCATCACCTTGCCCGGATTGGCTACATCCCGTGCCTTCTCCTGTACCTCTTCGGGAACCCCGAGATAAAAGCGGCTGACGGGCTTCACGTCATCATCCAGCTTGTAGACAAGCGGGACTCCGGTGGGCACATTCAGATTCAGCAGGGTCGGCTCATCCAGATCCTCCATGAATTTAATCAGTGCCCGCAGCGTGTTGCCATGGGCCGAGATCAGCACCCGCTCCTTCTTGCGGATCAGCGGCACAATCCGGTTGTTCCAGAAATCGCCGACACGTAGAACGGTATCCTGCAGACTCTCACCGCGAGGGATATCGCCTTGGCGGACCTCCTTATAGCGGACATCGTTGCGGGCATACCGCGGATCATCCGGCGTGAGCAGCGGCGGACGGACCGACAGGCTGCGCCGCCAGATATGCAGCTGCTCTTCCCCGTATTTAACGGCGGTTTCGCTTTTGCTCAGCCCCTGCAGCGCCCCGTAATGCCGCTCGTTCAGCTTCCATGATTTCTGCACCGGAATCCAGAGCAGGTCCATCTCCTCGAGCACATAGTTCAGCGTCTTGATCGAGCGCTTCAACACAGAAGCAAAAGCAAGATCGAAAGAGTAGCCCGCCTCCCGGAGCAGCTTGCCGGCGGCCTTGGCCTCCTGAACCCCTTTTTCCGTCAAATCCGGATCACTCCAGCCCGTAAACAGGTTCTGGCGGTTGTATTCGCTCTCTCCATGCCGTATCAACACGATTTCGTACATACTCTCTCTCCTTTACCCTTTGGCTCATTTGCTTGCTATGATGATTATACGGTACTCCGGGGGAATGTTGCCTATCCTTACCCTTATACCCCGGCAGGAAGGGACAGATACGCATAGCCGCAAATACATCTCACGGCCGCCAAACCCGGAAATCAAAAAACCGGCCGCCTGCCGGCTCCGGTTCTCTGCTGAAACTGCTCTATACTTACGTTGTTTCCTTTATTTCATATAAAAGCTTTAGAACCACTGATCGGTGGCTGTGCCGCTCATCTGTT
This sequence comes from Paenibacillus sp. DMB5, assembly GCF_001517085.1. Classification (GTDB taxonomy): domain Bacteria; phylum Bacillota; class Bacilli; order Paenibacillales; family Paenibacillaceae; genus Paenibacillus_AQ. Next base: position 8,028 of record NZ_LRAC01000022.1, on the reverse strand, counting down.
TCATACGTCTCCAGCGGCTCCGGCAATAACCGGCACTCCCGCACTTGAGCGCATTATTTGAAATCCGGCGTCCTCTTAACATGCCTGTATTCTCCCCTTTCATGCTGCATATAGATCTTCTGCTAAACCAGGTTGCAACGTATTTACCCTCAGCAGAAAAGGCTGAAACAAAGCGGCATGTACAGGGTTAAGGCCACAGGCGGTCAGCGGATTTCGGAAGGACTTTTGCCGGTGTGCTGCTTGAATTGGCGGCTGAAAAAGAAAATATCACGGTATCCCAGCGCATCCGCCACCTCGGTGACATTCATCCCGGCATACAGCAGCAGATGCTGTGCCCGCTCAATCGGCCCGGATGACATAAGACTGCACCGAAGAACCGGTGATTTCCTTGAATTTGATAGAAAAGTAACGCGGGGACAGGCCGCCCGGGCGGCCAGATCCTCTACCCGGTGCGAGGCCCCGGGATGCTGGCTTACATAATTGGCCACCTCATGGATAATTTCGGTCAGATGATTGCTGACATGCCGTTCTACCGGCATCATCTGGTCCTCACGCAGCAGATGAATCATCAGCTGCTTCAGAATCAGACGTCCCTCCTCCTCTGCGGCAAAAGTCTTCACCAGAAACAGCCGCACATAACGGGCGAGCAGATGCTCGAACTCCACCGTTTCACTCAGTTCCCGGTAAGGCTCGGGGATCTCAGTCACCGCTTCGGTCACATCAAAATGAATATATGTAAGAACCAGAGGCTTTTGCGGATTATGTGTCGCATACGTATAATCGCCCGGGCGGAACAGGAAGCAGCTTCCCTTGCCCACCTGAAAAGGCGTACCATTGCGTACGACCGTTCCTTCCCCGCTCCAGACATAGAACAAATCATAATTTTGCAGCGGCTTCTCTCTTTTCTGCCATCTCCAGCCCGGTTCACAGACAATCTTCGCCAGGGCCGGAAGTATGACAAAAGAGGACGGCGATGCGTGAAGCATAATTTTTCCCCCTCCTAAAGGTTGTTTACGGTTACTATAAAAAATTGAACTGATCATTGTAATTTTCGGGATTGGTTGTAACTCCGGAAAATGTTTGGACTCCCGGGCGCTGTTCGCGGTAACATCCGCTGACTGCTTAGGCTTCCGGAGTGTGCTTTTCTGTGCCGAAAAGCTTTCCGGGGGCGCCTCCGCTCCCTACAGCTTCCCTGCCTATGGCTGATTACCGGACAAGCTCCCCGCCGGCGTCAGCTTATCGGATTAAGTGGTGGACTTAATGATAATGGAGTGTTGGGGCTGCTATCGATGCCATTAAAGGGATTTTTCCCTTTAATTGAGCACTTTCAGCACGCTACTGATGCCATTAAGGGGATTTTTCCCTTTAAATGAGTACTTTTGGCCCGCTATTTGGTTCCATTAAGGGGATTTTTCCCTTTAATTGAGAACTTTCGGCACTTTAAGTGAGCACTTTCAGCGGCTTTTCCAAAAGGCTTTATACTCATTTAGCTCTTGGCTGCGATTCCGGCACAATTAGCTCCTGCATTAAGGCCAAATCTATTTAGCACCCTTTTTTCTTACCTTTAATAATACCTTGTCACGCACGGTTTTGCACATCATTCCAGGCCAGCTGCAGGCGGTTCACGCCCTCCTCCAGTGCTGCGGCATCCAGGTGGGAGAACGAAAAGCAGGCCGCCGCACCGGAGGGCCTGATCCGGTACAGCGCAGCATCGCGGAAATCTGCACCGCGCCGCAGGGCAGCCGCCCGGAAGGCGGCGAATTCCGCGTCTGTGCGCAGCCATCGCGCATATAGATGCAGGCCGGCGTCACCCGGCAGCACTTCAAAAACCGTCCCGAGCCGCGCGGCCAACAGCGTCCGGAGAAGACGCGCACGTTCACCGTAAACGCGCGTCATGCGCCGCAGGTGCCGGCTGTACCCGCCGGTACCCATGAACCGCGCCAGGGCGCGCTGTTCCAGCTGGCCCGCCGGCAGCGGCTCATATAGCGCCTTGGCGGCAGTCACCGGCGCCACCAGTGATGAAGGCAGCACGGCGAAGCCTACCCGCAGCCCGAAGAACATGCTGTTGGAGAAGGAGCCGACATAAACGACCCGCTCCTCCCGGTCAAGTGCCTTCAGCGGCTCAATCGGCCGTCCGCCCCAGCGGAACTCGCTGTCATAATCATCCTCGATAATGACAGCCTGATGACGCCGGGCCCACTCCAGCAGTCTGCGCCTCCGCTCCAGAGGCAGCACTGCCCCGGTAGGAAACTGGCGGCTCGGCGTAACGAATAGCAGCCGGGCTGCCCAGTCCTCCGGGACCAGTCCTTCCGCATCCACCCTGCCCGGCAGCAGGCATCCGCCGCTGATCTCCACCGCGCGGCGGATGCCGTGATAGCCCGGATCCTCAACCACAGCACAGCTGCCCTGCTCCAGCAGGAGCTGGGTCAGGATGACAATGCCCTGCATGGAGCCGCTGAACAGCACGATCTGTCCGGCCTCTGCACGGATACCGCGGGTAATCCGCAGATGGGCGGCGATCGCCCGCCGCAGCCCTTCATCACCCTGGGGCGGGCAGTAGCTGTCCAGCAGGCCGCCCTGCTTGCCCCCGGCAAAATTCAGGGCGCTCCGCCACTCGGCGTACGGGAACTGCCCCCGCTCCATACCGCTGCTGCGGAAGCTGATGAAGCCGTCCCCGGCCCGTTCATAGACAGAGAGCTGCCGCTCCATCAGCCTCTCTCCCCAGGCACTGAGCTTAACCTGCGCTGTTGAACCCGCCGTCTTGTTCCCGTAACCCGGAGTTCCCTCAGCTGCAGCTCCTCCTCCGCTGAAAGCCGCAGCCACAGTCCCACCAGCACCAGCCCCCGGTCCGACACCGCCTCTCACCTCAGCGCGCTTATCTTCTCCGGGCAAGCCCGGGGATGCACTGCTCCCCTCATACGTACCAGCACCATCACCAGCCTCACGCTCCTTCCAGCCATCGCCTCCCGGCACGGAACTGCCTGTCTCCCCGAGCCACTCACGTTCGAATCCCGCCGGGCTTGCCGGCGGTTCTCCGGCTCCTTCCTTTCCTCCGTCTTCGCCAAACATCCCCGCTGCCGAGACAAAGGTACCGCGCCCCCGTTCAGTTTGGATATAGCCGTCGGCAAGCAGCATATCGTATACCTGCGATGCCGACCCGCGGGACAGCTGGTACAGCTCTGCCAGCTTCCTTGTTGAAGGCAGCCGTGTCCCTCCGGGCAGCGTTCCGCCCAGGATCGCTGTGCGGAGTGCATGATAGAGTGCAAGATATTTGTAGCGGTAGACGTCGAGATACTGTTCATAAGGCAGCGTAAAAATCATACATCTCCTTCTCTCTCCAAAGTGGACCATTAAAATTAATGTAAACCGGTCCTTTTTTTATGTCAATTCTTGCTCTATGCTGATTAAAATTTGATGGGCACCTGCACCAACATGCATCTGCTTCAATTAAAGAGAGGATGACCAGCCATGCGCAGAAAAGAGTTCAAGATCGAACAGGAAGAGGAAATCACAGCTTTTCTCCAGGGGATGAGCTTCGGCTTTCTGGGAACCGCCGATGAACAGGGGCTCCCCCGGGTGACGCCGCTGAACTTTGTATATTCGGAAGGCCATTTCTATTTTCACGGCAGTCATGCCGGAGGCAAAATGGACCACATCCGCAGCCAGCAGCAGGTCTGCTTCACCGTAGCAGATGAATTTGCGCTGATTCCTTCCTATTTCAGTGATCCTGAGCTGTCCTGCCCGGCCACCGCCTACTTCAAAAGCGTAACAGCCTACGGGAAGGCCGAGCCGGTAGAGGATCTCACTGAAAAAGCTGCCGTCTTATTTCTCTTCATGCAAAAGCTGCAGCCTGAAGGCGGCTATGTCCCCATCACTGCAGATGATCCCAAATACAGGCCGCGCCTGAAGGGGGTTGCCGTTGTCCGGATCACTCCCGAGGAGCTGACCGCCAAATTCAAATTCGGCCAGAATCTGAAGGAGGACGGGCGGGCAGGCGTTACGCGCGGCCTCACAGAACGCGGCGGAGCCCGCGATGCCGAAACACTGGAAATGATGAAGAAATACTGCCCCTACCATTCCTGACGGAATTTTTCGAAAAGTATTCAAAAAACGCGGCTTTCTTCAGTGACGGCGGCAGGCCACGGTGATATAATGTTAGGCAATGTTAACGTATATATCCCAGAAGAATACCGGAAGGATGAAACGGATGAATCCACTGGCTGGACAATTGAACGACAATATCAAGGCAGGCAATGAACATGTGTACGACATGCTTTCCAATCTTGGCAAAGCGATCTATTTTCCCAAAGAGGGCATTCTGAGCCAATCTGCCGAGGCGGCGGCTCACGCCAAGAAGTACAATGCTACCATCGGTATCGCAACCGAGAACGGTGTCCCTATGCATCTTGCCGTCATTCAGGATAAGCTGTCCGCATACAGTCCCAAAGACCTGTACGGCTATGCGCCGCCTGCCGGCAAACCGGAGCTGCGCACCGTATGGCGGGAAAAGATGCTGCGCGAAAACCCTTCGCTCGAAGGCAAATCCTTCGGCAATCCCGTTGTAACCAACGCCCTTACCCACGGGCTTAGTATTGTTGCCGATCTGTTCGCCGAGGAAGGCGATGCCATCATCTATCCGGACAAGAACTGGGAGAACTACGAGCTGACCTTCGGAATCCGCCGGCTCAGCCGCATCGTCAATTATCCCCTGTTCACTGAAGATATGAAGTTCAACAGCGAAGGCCTGCTCGATGCACTGCTCGCCCAGAAGGACCACGGCAAAGCCATCGTACTGCTGAACTTCCCTAATAATCCTACCGGCTATACACCGGGTCTTGAAGAAGGCGAAGCGATTGTCGCCGCCATTCTCCGTGCGGCCGAGGAAGGGATCAATGTTGTCGTGGTCAGCGATGACGCCTATTTCGGCCTCTTCTTTGAGGATTCACTCAAGGAATCACTGTTTGGCCGTCTGGCTAACCTGCATCCGCGCGTGCTTGCCGTCAAGGTTGACGGGGCTACCAAGGAAGAGTTCGTCTGGGGCTTCCGTGTCGGATTCATCACTTTTGCTTCGGAAGACAAAGAGCTGCTGGCTGCCCTGGAGCAGAAGACGCTCGGTATTATCCGCGCAACGATTTCCAGCGGAGCCCATCCTTCACAGACCTTTGTGCTGGATGCCCTGAAAGCGCCGGAGTTCCTGCAGCAGAAGGAAGAAAAGTTTCAGATCATGAAAGGCCGTGCCAACAAAGTGAAGGCACTGCTGGACAGCGGCAAATACGGTGACGACGTCTGGACCTATTATCCGTTCAACTCCGGCTACTTCATGTGTCTGAAGCTGCACACGGTGCCGGCCGAAGCACTGCGTCTCCACCTGATCCACCAGTACGGACTGGGCACGATCGCCCTGGGCGAGACGGATCTGCGCGTTGCCTTCTCCTGTATTGAGGAAGATCAGCTTGAGGATCTGTTCGACATGGTATACGCAGGCATCCGTGATCTGGAGCAGGCCAACAAATAAGCTTATCTTACACAAACAGACAGTCCCGGAATCACCGGGGCTGTTTTTTTGCTATCATAAGTGCCGCCGTTAAGTACCTTAGTCAGCGCACATGCCAATGCTCAACCTTGCGGGGTTATTTTGCAGCCACATGGCATTGGCCTATACACGTTCCTCCCTGTGCACATACAATACGGTGTACTCAAGTACAACAACACATTCGAAAGGGGAATGAACATGAGCGAAGAAGTAAGAGGCGGATACGGATACCCTGGATTTACAAGCACTGGCGCTATTCTGGTTCTCTTCATCCTGCTGGTTATCATCAGCCGTTCACTCTTTGTCTAACTGAAATCTTTTGATATACAGCAAAGAAGCCTTGATGCGGAGCCTATGCTCCCTTCAAGGCTTCTTGCTGTTATGCTTGCTTCTATCCGTTACAGGTCATCTTCGTCCGGGTCAGCCGCTTTGCGCTGCATATACATTTTGAAAAAGAAAGCCAACAGCGCACCGCACAGCAGGCTGCCGGCGGCCGGAAGCGGACGTTCCCCCAGGGTGAGCAGAAAAGGCCAGCCAAGCAGTACAGCCAGTATAAGCAGCGTCCGGAAAATGAACTGCGTCGTGCTGTCCGCCCTGCTGCCTGCAGGCAGCGGATACACCGTCAGCCAGAACGACTCACTGTGCAGCTTGCGCAGTGCAGACAGCTGGATGCCGGTGATGAACAGGAAAAACAGGTAGATGCCGGTACCGGCATAACTGCTGCGGTTCCACAGGACCAGCAGCATGCCTAGAACGGCAATCCGCAGCACGATGCCGAAGACATCGCCGCGGGCGAAGCTTTTGGTCAGCAGGAAGCGGTAGGCGCTGTCCCGCCGCCAGGGAATGCTGCCGCCCCAGCGGGCCAGATAACGCCGGGCATAGACCCGCTGCTCCCGTCCCGGCACGTCCACGAACCAGCCGAGCATCATCAGGGCTCTGGTACCCTGGTTCTTCTCAGTGGCAATCAGCCGCTCCCAGGGAACGGCATGCCGGTTAGGAACACGGAGCGCCGCGAAATAGGCAGCAGCCAGAATAACGATAAAGATCAATGCCCGCAGCGGAGGCTGCCATAACCATGCCGCGATCATCAGAGCGCCTACGGCCCAGCGCAGCAGCTGGTATCCGGCTGCTGCAGGACGTGAGAGCATCGCGATCTCCCGCCACAGCCCGTAGCTGGACAGCAGCTTCACTGCAATCAGCACCAGGCCTGTAAGCAGCAAGGATTGGGGCTCAGCATCCGTGCGTATGTACAGCGGCCATAATGTAATGAGAATGAAGGCCAGCCGGAGAATTTTCCAGACGTTTCCGCTCACCCAAGCCGGTGCAAAATACTCCTTCATCCGGTGGCCCTGCGGCAGGAGAAAGATCGTATCCGGGCTCCGCAGATAAGTGCGGAAGCTGCTGTGCACCGCTGCAGGCAGCAGGAGCACCAGCATAATCCAGCGGATCGGCAGATCGGCCGGCGTGTCGCGCAGCAGCGCGGTATACCAGGCTGAGAAGGCGATCAGCACAAGCAGGAGCACCATGGCTACACCGCTTCTGATTACATATCCCGCATAGGGGATCATGCTGCCCATGAACCGGCTGCGCCGCTGCCGGCGCAGCTCTTTCAAATCCATATCATTTCCCTCCCTGCACCAGTTCGTAGAACAGCTGCTCCAGGTTCAGGCCGCGCAGGCCGGCAGCTTCAGTCATCTCGGCAAGCGTGCCCTGGGCGATAACCTTACCGCGGTGCAGCACAATGAAGCGGTCGCAATAGTTCTCAATTGTGGAGAGGATGTGGGAGCTGAGCAGGATGGAAGCGCCCGATTGTTTCAGCTCCAGCATGAAATCAAGCAGGGAGCGGATACCGAGCGGATCAAGCCCCAGGAAGGGCTCGTCAATGACATAGAGTGCCGGCCTTGCCACAAAGGCACACATAATCATGACCTTCTGCTTCATCCCCTTGGATAAATGGGAGGACAGCGTATCCATCTTGTCCTCCATATTAAAGAGTGCGGCCAGCTGCAGGCTGCGGGTCTCATAATCACTGCGCTCTACACCGTAAGCCCTGGCCGTAAATTCAACATGCTCGCGGACCGTCATTTCCTCATACAGGAGAGGCGATTCCGGCACGAACGTCAGAGCGCTGTGATACCCTTCCGGATCGCTGCTCCTGGTCTTGCCCCGGACGGTGATTTCGCCCTTGTGCGGCGACATCAGCCCCAGGATATGCTTCATGGTTGTGCTCTTGCCTGCACCGTTCAGGCCGATCAGCCCGACCATTTCGCCGGGCTTCACCTGCAGGCCGATATCATGCAGTACCGGCTTGTTCAGGCTGTATCCTCCGCTTAATCCCGTAATTTGCAGTACGGGGGCACTATTCATTGACCGTCACCTCCCGTGGTTTTGTTCTTGAGCCACTTTGGCGCTCCTTTATTCTTACGGTTCTTCTCGCGTTCCAGCACTGCTGCTGCGCTCCTTACCGCCGCCCCCAGCAGGGGCCGTTCCAGCTC
>NZ_LRAC01000021.1 GCF_001517085.1 Paenibacillus sp. DMB5 | reverse complement strand
TGTTTTGACCAAAGTCCCATGTGTTCTCCCCAACCTTTCTCTTACTTTCATTTTAATGGGTTTGAGAGTTTACACAATATATTTTACAGACTCGAAAATGCGTATTCCGGGAACTTTGGACAGTGATTCCGATGATATCTGGACACGCATTCCGATAATTTTTGGACACTCGTAATTCCAGTTTATCCTAGCTATACTTGGATAATTAAAGAAAAAAAGTATTGCGCTAACGGGAAACTATAGCTCAGTACAGATAGAGGCAGCCGGGCTTGAAGACCGGCTGCTTCTGGTTAAGTTAACGGGCAGGATAGTTGAGAGACATATCCGAGTAATATTTCGTTAGGTCAGTAACATGGTATAATTATGATATCCATAAATTGGGGATAGACAAATATTATGTGACAGGAGGTCTCATCATTGCTTAGAGATTTTAGGAAAAATTATCAAGATTTTTTTCAGGCTGAACAAGCTGCTTTGTCAGAATATTTGATTCAGGCCGAAGTGGATTCAGATGTTATAAATGAAATTTTGGATTCAGGCTATTATCTGCAGGGAGATTATGTTCTTGAGGGATTTTACTATCGTTCAGGACAAATCTTAAAAAAACAATTTGTAGACATTATAAAACATGCGGAAAACGGGCAATTATCAGAAAAAACGCCCACATTTAAAATCAGATCGATATCTGATGCTATAAATATTCTCAGTACTGATCCTTATTATAGTCGGATAAACGATTATATTAGTTTTAGGGGTCAAAATAAGGAATTTACAACAAAAAGATCATTTCCTCATCCTATATTTAGTAATAAGGATGGTTTGGAAAGGTTGATTCTTCCTGGCCAATGGCGACAATATTTTAATGAAGGTGTAAATCCAAATTCAAGGCCGATGTCTACTGGTATTAGTCCATTGAGTCCACAGCACTTTCTTGCTGATGGACTATATTACTACGGCATCGATGTAGCAGATCTAAAACGAAAGAATATTGAACGCTATGGTTTCAATCATGGTCCCGGAGATGTAGAAGATTTTCCAGATCCAGAGAGTCAGGAATATGCAAAAAGGTATCGCTTGAAGCACAAACATGAAAGAGAAATTCCTTTAATTGAGCAACATTATGGTTATCCTACAGTTGGTTTGGATGTTACGTTTGATATCAAAACAGCTATCTTTTTTGCGACTCATAAATTTACCTTGAACAAGGAAACCTTAAAAGCGACTTTCCGTCCTATTGAAGGTAAATCGGAAGGTGTGCTTTATTTGTTTAGATTCTCTAACCCGAGTTTGAAAAAATCTGATCACCTAATTAATACTGTTCATGCCTTTCCGCATCTTCCTGCAATTAGACCTATCAAACAATCATGTTCCTTGCCATGTTTTCTTTCTAATTATATTAATGAAGCAGCTGCAAATATTATAGGGATTTTTGAAATTCAAGATAACTTTGACTTCACAGATTCGCTAAAACCACATGAACTCTTCCCTGACCCCGAGGAGGATCCATTTTATAAGGCTCTTTTGGAATTGAAGAGAAAGAATCCTGAATATTTTGAAGATATAGCTGAATATGATTTTTCACTTTAGCACTAAATCAATAAGGAATGCAAACACAAGCTGCATTCCTTATTGATTCTATAACTGGTGAATGCCTGCAGAGAGAGGTTAATAAGTCTAATAACAGCGGCGGTCCAAGACTTTATTTACCAAGTCTTGTTCTGCCGCTGTTTCTTTCAATGAATCAGTCTAAAACAAATTCTTCAAAAAGCTGAGTCATCCAATTAAAATTCCGTTAAATTACAACTCCAGTCTAATACTTTATTTTCTTCGAAAACGAGCATCTGGTGCTCCGAGCGATGGAAGCCCAACCGCAAGCATGCCTGGGTACCGGACGGTATCGACGACGGCGGATGCCTGGCTGCTGCAGGCACGAGCACCTGCTGATTCCGGATGGTTCCGGTTGTGGGCAGATATCCGGCTACTGCAGCCCCGCACTCCTGGTTTTCGCTGGGAGACACCGGAGCTGCCGGAATGGTCAGCCGCAGCATGCCCGGGCACCTGGTTGTCCTGAACATACTAACTGCGAGCGAATGGCCGGCTGCTGGCCCGCGTAGTTAGTGACTTCGGACGGTACCGGCGGTGGGCGGGTAGCCGACTACTGTAGCCCCGCACTCCTGGTTGTTTCTAAGAGACACCGGTGCCGCCGAAATGGTCAGCCGCAGTATGCCCCGCACTTGCTTGTCCTCCGGACAGCACCGGCGGCTGGTGGTTCCTCAGCTGCAGCAGCCCGGGTATCAGAAAAAAATAAAGTTTAAGACTGAAAAGTAAAGTATAAGACTCGGAAAATAAGTTTTAAACTGAGAAAATAAAATATTTCACAAATGATGCTTCAATACGTTAACGGGCAGTTTAGTTGAATATAAAATTGTTTGTAAACAGATGGAGCGACCGAGCCTAGGTTGAGTAGCGTAGCAGGTGAAACCCCTGCTTGGAAAGGTGAAAGCCACACTAGCAATAGCGAGTCTTGGAGCGGCAGTGGTAACTATGCCGTTTAAGCGTAGACAGCTAGGATGCAGGTCTGAAAGTAATTGAGCCCGAAAGGCAATCCACGGGAGGGTCGACGGGCTCACTTTCCCGAAAGACAACACGACTCCAAACGCAAAGGGTGAGAATGGAGAAGCCTCCCCGGGGTCGAAGAGCCAGGCATGTAGACCAATGGTTACTCAGCAACTCGGGAGACCCTGACGCTCTTCTGCGAGGGAAGTACTGTTTAGGAACTCCTGCAGGGGTATAGCAAACAAGCCGTAGAACGTAAGAATGCCAAAAGGCGGTCAGGGAGTCGGATTGCCGCATAATACCGGTGAACCCCCTGTAATGGGGGCGGAGGGAAGGCAGGCGACACAACGTCGATCTTGGTAAGGACACATTTACCGCATCCCGAGGCGGGAAAGAGTGGTAACGAAATGGCCAAGAATAGCAGAACATTGCGAAGGGTGAAGTGAAGAGCCGTATGCGTAAATTGTGCACGTACGGATCTGTGAGGGGTAGGGGCACAATCCACGATGGAGAGGCCCCGCCTACTCGACCCTCTTTTTATATAAGGTCTTGAAATGTTTTAATTCGAATTAAAGGAGAAATGTATTTTAAAATCGAAAAAGAAGTAATCTTAAACATGGAGGGGAAAGGATATGTTTAAATCAATTTTGAAAGTATTTAAATCTAATACCGGATATAACATAGCAGCAATTTGATTTTCAGTTTTTTCATTGTACTTAATCACATTAACATTACCTCTTGCTAAAGCAAACATTAATGAGTATATGGGGAATGCTAGAACGTTACTTTTAGCGGTAGGTGCTGGGTTTTTCGGTCTGCTAGGTTTCATTGTAGGAGGTTTTGCTATGACATCGGGAAAAATGACTGATACACTCAAAAATCAGGTAAACAAGTGGGATTATGATGAGTCCCTAGATGATAAGAATATTACTATTCAATTATTAATAAGAATTAATAAAATGTATTCTAATATACTTACTGCATTTCAAGCTACAATCACAGTAATCATTTTTAATATCATCGCTACTTTTATTTCATATATTATTACACTGATACCAAAAGAATTTAATATAATACTGTTTTGGTTATGCACTTCGTTGATTATGTATTCTTTTTATTTGGTTATTTTTTGTACCCTGAGTTTATTTAAGCTTAGTATGAAAACTTTATTAATAGATTTAATAGAAAACCGAAGTGAAATTAAAGGATTACTGAATGATTATTCATCGGAATTAGAAGCTCAGGAATTTCACCCAGAATTGAGGGAAATCGTTATGAATACTATTAAAAAGAAAAAAAGAAACTGAAAAAAGACCTTCTAAATCTCATTAAGAATAGTGCGTTTAGAATATGCTTACAACCAATAATAAAAAAGTAGAATGATCGATTAAGCTCTCTACTATGGCTAGGAGAGGAAAGTCGATAAGCTATGGTGCCTACGAGCCCATCCGTTAGTCTGACTCCAACGATCACGGTGCATCACAGATTGTCGCTCCTTATCGGGAAGCACTCATGGGAGATTAATCCCACTCTGATTGTTGCATCAGCCTCTTACCTAATTATTTGAGAGTTGGTGAAAAGTATACGTTTTGGAATAGATATGAGTATAAACTAAATTCAAGTTTTTATTAGACATAATGAATCCCCAATATTATCGTTATGCTTAGATTTAAGCATTAAGTATGGATACGAAAGGTGACGAAGTAGTTTGGATATATTTGAGTTATATAATGAATTTATTAAATTTGATGTGGCTAGCAAATTTTACATATCATTATTTGTAGCTTTAGTTCTTTTTCTATATAAGACATTTTTAAATATGTATTACGAGCATGAGAAACAATCTCAATCGCATAAAATCAAGGCAGGAGAAGTCATAGCTAAGTTAGATGCACAATTGATAATTTATTTGGGAAGTGATAAAGCCAGAGCAGATGAGGATAAACTAATTGAGAAGTTAGGAGAAGGTTATTTATATTTAAATCATAAGATAAGGAAGAAGATTAGACTATATTATGCTAATCGATCAGAAGCTGCTTTACTTACGCTTAGTAAAGTAATATCAGAGACCATAGACTCATATTGCCCTCCTAATGAAGAGAAACTTATAATTGAGCAGATTATGTCTTTTGTAGCTAGGCTACTTAAGCCGTTGGCTCCATTAATTGCAGTAATTATTACTTTATTAATTGCAATAATACACTATTCTCAGTTTGTAGAACTTGATTCTGTATGGGACAAAATCACTTTAACAATGAAATATGGATCTTTTATATTTTCTATAATGATTACTTTAGGGATACTGAATATTATTGTTGAAAGTTTTAAAGATCTTCGTAACCCTGGTTTCAGGTTTTGGTTATTGCTTTTTGGGGTAGTTGTAAGTCCAATTTTAATTCTTTTGTTGGATCAAAAACTCTTGTATATGTCTTTTTTTATACAAGTCATTCTATCCCTTATAATAGTACTAACCATATCATCTGAACGACAGCGAAGAGATTCATAGTATTTCCAGTGCAAATGGATCATTTTCAAGAAGAGAACTCTTTTAAAAATTTTTACGTTACATGATGAGGGGAACAGAGTATGGATTATTCGGATTATCTGCCTATTCTAAATAAAACTGCAGAAAGATATCGTGAAAAAGTACAGAATCTACTAAAGTATTGCGTAACTTGCCAACCGTATGATGGTGGTGATTATGTATGGATACATGGTGAAAAAACTACTGTTGATGATATTATGGATGGCATTAATTGTCCGGAAAAGTATCGTGATGATATTACCGAATATTTACATTGCCCTTACTGTGGCTCTTCTAGTATAGAGCGTTATGGAACGGTAGGAACAGAAGATAGGTATCGAATAGATGAAGGAAAGCGGTACAATCGGATTCTAAAACAATATGCTGATAATATAGAGGGATTTAGAAAGTATCTTGAAGACTATCCTTCTCTAGCACTTGATCATGCTATGGGGAAGAAGATTTATAAAGATATTGTTCAAAGAAAAGCTGAATCTGTAACCATCACGCCTCGTAAATGGTCTAGAGCAAGAGTTGTTGATCGACCGGATGTATTTGATTCTAAAGATTTGCATGCTCCTGGTATTGGCTTATCCAATGGCGGGAGATTTCACCATTCCGGACAAAGTGTACTTTATATCGCAGATAGTGAGGATTTAGCTATGGTCGAGACATTGCATAATCCCAACAATTCAGCATTAGTATGGTTGCAATCGTATACGCAAAAAGATAGTATAAGTGATATTTTGGATTTAAGACATGAGTGGGAGGAGATAGGTCAAAAAAATAGTGATGTTATGTATGCATTGCTTGCTTCCCGTTGTGTATTTGAGAAAGTCTTAGACAGAGCTAGCAAATGGAAACCGCAGTATTTTGTCACAACTTTTATAGCGGACTGTGCAAGAAAGGCAGGCTTTAAAGGGATTATATATTCATCCAGTCGTAAAACATACGGAAATAATCTGGTGTTATTTGATACTACTGAACCAGCTGTTTTAGCAGAAGGCCGTCCAAAAGTATATATCTATGAGCCAATTGCCTATCATGAATCGGATGATCTTACGAGTGTTTTTTGATGAATTTAGTAGGTCGAGGATTCTCATGATGCTAATTATGAATATTTTATATTGTACATAGTCGTTATTTCTTATAGGCAACCTACTATTTTTCCTCTTTTATTAAGGTTATTTTCTTCTTATCATTCTTCCCAAAAATTATTTCTCTCCCTTTCAATATTTTTCTATTAATTGACTACTTTAACCCCTACAGGTGTCATATAATTACAATATATGACACTTGGAGGGGTCAAAGTGAGTTATCAAGGTATGCGATGGTATAAATGTGATTTCCAAATGCAGACACCAGGCGATCATTATAATTGGTGTCCAGATGATCCTGCCTACTTGAAATACAGTGCAACACCTGAGGAGATGTCTTATTCCGCTGATATTTATCTAACACGTTGCCACGAAGTAGGATTAGAACTGATCTGTGTTACAGACCACAATTTTATTGGTAGAAATTATCTTGAAATGCTTCAGCAGAAGAATGAGAGTGTTGCTAGGAGATTAGGTAAAAATCCATTGATTATTCTACCAGGTTTTGAAATAGAAGTTTCCCAAGGGCTTGGTATTCATTTATTATGCATATTTAATTATGATAAGCCACTTCAAGATATTGATGATCTTGTAACTCAAATCGGCTTACCAAGAACAGCTCGGGTTCGTCATGGGAATATTGTACCCGTCGAGACCACTTTTGGTAAATTAGCTAGAATTGTTCAAGAGGAGCATCATGGAATCATTATTGCTGCGCACCCGACATCGGAAAGTGGTTTTTTGAACGACCGCTTTATCACTGAAAATTTCCAAAGAGAGATGTTTACAAATCCAACCCTACTGGCGATGGAGGTTCCTAGACCGCTGGATACACTATCAGCTAATTGGAGAAGATTAATCACAGCAGCACCAGAATGCCATCCTGATTGGAGACGTGAACGTAGAATAGCTGCAGTCATGTCTTCTGATGCTTATCGACTAACAGAAGGTGATAAAGGTTATATCGGGAAACGTACCACTTGGGTGAAAATGTCTAATCCTTGTGTTGACTCAGTAGTACAAGCATTTCTCGATTGTGACCGTATTAAACTACAGGATAATTCTCCTAATGAAGAGGTTATGCATGATAGAGTTATTTCTTTAACGATTGATAATTGCGCTTTCCTTAACAATCAAACTATTCATTTCTCACCTAATCTTAATTGCATTATAGGTGGAAGAGGAGCGGGTAAATCCTCTATATTAGAATACATAAAATTATGTTCAACGGATAAAGCGGATATAAAAGCAACAGAACAGCTTTCAAGAATACAAAATACGCTGTCCTCTGTTTCAAAAATACAATTAGTTTGGCAAAACAAACACGGGCTTGTAGACACCTTTGAATATAAAGACGGAACTCCTCAAGTAATTAGCAGGGAAGTAGCGGAACCATTAGCAGTATTCCGAAATTTAAATATCTCAGTTATTAGTCAAAGAGAGATCTCAAATATTGCTCAAGAACAGAGTTGCTTAACGGATCTTATTGATAATTTAACTGGGCCTCAACTTAAGAGAAAGAAGGAAGAAGAGACCGAGTTAATCTCAGAGATTACACGAGGGTATCAAAATGAGATTCGAATTGAACGTATCAAAAGTGAACGAAACCTTCTTCTCCAAGAAAGAGATGAGTTGAAGCGTCAATGGGATGCATTTGAAGCGGTGAAAGTAGAAAATGATAAAAAAGTTAAAGCAGCCCAAGCTGCTCGATATATAACTGAAATTCAAGAAGAAGTAATCAAAATTTCCGAACAACTAAACGGAATTGTGGAAATGTTTGAAACCGACTATGTAGAATTAACAAAACAAGACTGGACAGAAACATCCTATTTCGATCAATTAAATCTAGACATACGTGGAGCTAAATCTAATTTGAAAAGTCAGATCAACCAGGCACTGAAAGACTATGAATTAGCGATAAATAAATCTACTATTGAACATGATGATTGGAACGAAATTAAAACATCTATTAAAAAAACCGAATCTGATTTTTTGGATGCTTGTAAAGAACAGGGATTAAAACCAGATGAAATGGATAGATTATTCGATATAGAATCACAGATACAAGAAAAGGATATATTACTATATAGAACGCAATTAAGTTTATAACCTGATGAGGAGACGATCTATCGT
>NZ_LRAC01000020.1 GCF_001517085.1 Paenibacillus sp. DMB5 | reverse complement strand
ATTTCGGCCCAAGCGGCTAAATAGCCGAAATGAAGGGCAAAAATGCCTTTGATTTGGCCCAAGCGGCTAAATAGCCGAAATGAAGGGCAAAAATGCCTTTGATTTCGGCCCAAGCAGCTAAATAGCCGAAATGAAGGGCAAAAATGCCCTTGATCCCGGCCCAAGCTGCTAAATAGCCGAAATGAAAGGCAAAAATGCCCTTCATCCCGGCCCAAGCAGCCAGGTTGAGCGCCTGCCTGCTGCTTAGCCGCCAAACTCCAGCGTTCTGCCGGTTTCGGCTAATGTCTTGGTGTTGCTGAGGATTTGCCACCAGGCACTGTCGCTTGGCGCGTAAGAAGGATCATCCGGATGCCAGCCGTCATGAATCAGCGTCAGCTTGGTGCAGCCGCCAACGGGTGCCAGCAGCCAGGAGATGACAGATTCATAAGGCTCGCCGTCTTTTACATAAGAGGGGCCGGCCTTATGCGTGAACCGCAGCGCCTCCTGCGGCTTGTACTCCAGCACGGTGCCATATACATGCACCGTTTCGTCACCATCGGCTCCCGGCCCTACATACTCAAGCGGTTCTCCTTCGGTGAAGCTTGAGCGGATAGTGCTGCCATAGTAGATCTGGCTGACTTTGTCTGGAGCAACGAGACAGTCCCAGACAGCGGCAGGCGCCGCGCCAATATAGAATTCATACCTTAGCTCCTTCATGTCATTTCCTCCTTAAAGTTATGATGCTCAGTATGCTTGCAGCGTGCCTCTTTCACACGCACAATATACCAAAAAATCACTGACAGCTGCGGTCAGTGATTTAGGACACCTATTAGGACTCCGCATAATAAGCGGAGATATCAGCTGCAGCAGCGGCGATCTTTCGCTTCAGGGCAGCAGGCTCAAGGATCTGCAGCGATCTGCCGTAGGGCAGCAGGAAGTAAGGCGCATAACGGAGCAGCATGGTCTCGTCCAGCAGGAAGACAGCCTCTCCGGGAGAACGCTGCTGCAGCGAATGTCCGAACAGCCAGTGGCTGCACAGATCGTTCAGTACTTCTTCGCTGGAGGCGACCACAACCCGGACAAGTGCAGCCTGCTGGTCAGGACCCGGCAGAAGGCTGTCCAGCAGAAACTGCCGTGCCGAGAAGCCCTCAGGCCGGATGAAGACACCGCCGCTCCGCTCAAGCTGCCCAATCCGGTCCACCCGGAAGCTGCGGACCTCCCCGCGCTGATGACAGAAGCCGGCCACATACCAGCGGCCCTTCCAGTGCACCAGCCCGTAAGGATCGACGGAACGCCGGGAGGCTGCCTGCCCGCTGCCTTTGCGGTACTCCATCTGCACGGTCAGCCCGGCCGCGGCGCACGCCTCCAGCTCCGCCAGCAGCGGAGTCAAAGGCACAGAAGGGGCATGGAGCATCTCCATGCCGGACTCATGGCGCTGCATCTGCAGCAGCTGTTCGTCATTGCTGTAGCGCTTGAGCTTGGCGATAGCGCTGCCGAGCGCCTCGATGTACGGGTAGCCGCTGCCTTCGGCGAACGCGGCAGCCTGTACAAGCGCCCGCCGCTCATCGTCATCGAAGAAGAGCGGGGCCGCGCTGAAATGCTCCGGCAGCCGGAAGCCGCCGCCCGGTCCGGCATCGGCAATGACCGGCACTCCGCTGGCGCAGAGCGCATCAATATAGCGGTAGACGGACCGCACACTGAGCTCCAGGGCTTCGGCCAGCTCGGCGGCGGTTCTTTTGCGCTGCTGCAGCATCCAGAGGATAGACAGCATGTAGTCAGCTTTGGACATCGGGCACAGGCCTCCCGTTATAAAAGAATAGGGTTACCGGGTAACGACCAGCGCATTGCTGATCAGCCGTCCCGGTGTAGTAAGGTATTTGCCATTGTAATACAGGCCGCTGGAGGCTCCGCCGTCCAGATTCATTGCCTGGTAAGCGCCGGCCTGCTTCATGATCTGGGCCAGCTGCGGGATGGTGGCCCGCCGGTAGTCAGCAGAATCAGCTTGTGGTCACGGGTGATGCCCAGTGCACTGCGGGCTCCGCCGCCGGTTAGAATTTTCGGGTC
Source organism: Paenibacillus sp. DMB5 (assembly GCF_001517085.1). GTDB lineage: Bacteria > Bacillota > Bacilli > Paenibacillales > Paenibacillaceae > Paenibacillus_AQ. The sequence continues at coordinate 19,946 of NZ_LRAC01000020.1, read as the reverse complement.
CTTGAACCCTTCGGCTGCAACATTCAGTGAGACACTGCCGTTCACCAGCAGCCGCGGACCGGCCTGCAGTGCGCCCTCAATGCTTCCGCTCTGGAATCTGGCGCTGAATTCACTTCCCGGAATCAGCTCCGCCAGCAGATTGCGGTCATAGGCAAACACAATGCGCTTATCGCCGGGGCTGTTCTTCAGCATTTTGCCGCTGCTGATAATATACCCGTAAGGGGCTTTGTACGCCCCGTTAGTATAGGCGTCAAAAAAAGTGCCGTTGATGGCTGCGACAGCCCCGCTGCGTTTGGCAATGCTGCCGAGCGCTTCCGTCTTGCCGACCGTATTGCCGGCCAGCACAGCGTCAAGGCGGACAGAAGGATGCATCAGGGGGATGGTGACGGTCTGCACGCTGAATGATCTGGAGCCGACCTTGTATGTATGCTTCGCGCTGACAGCTGCCGGCGCATCCGGTTTGATCAGTGTGCCGCTTAACACAGGCAGGACTGCTTCTTCTCCGGCTGATGACAGGGTAACGGAACCCTGCTCTTTATTCCACTTCAGTGCAATTCCCATTGCCGTACTGACCACGGACAGCGGCACATAAGTTGTACCGTTTGCACTGAAGGGCAGAGCAGTCAGGGTTACTGACTTCCCGTTGACGGTTGCCCGGGCCTGTCCTGCTTTAAGCAGAACCGAAGCCTTTTCCCCGGATATTTCAATCTCATTAGTACCTGCATTCAGAACCGAGCGGATGCCGAACAGGCCATTCAGGAACCGCAGCGGAATATAGGACTGGCTGGCTTTATCCACAAAGACGGCGTTTTTTGGGGCTGCAGAAGCAGATGCGGTTGAACCGGTCTGAAGGGACGGCAGGGCGGACAGCATAAGCAAGAGAATGAGGCAGGCGGCGGTACATTTTTTAAACATGAACAGAATCTCCTTTGACTCCAAACGGTATTTCCTGCAGATCAGGATGATTATGGAACCTGCTCCAGAATGATGCACCCGGAGCCACTTAATAATAGCGCTGCCTATATATATCGTCAATTAACGCTGGAAGGGTTAGTGTGGCCGTACACATGCGTCCCTGAAGGCTTTTCGTATATAATTTAGGTAATTGATTTTAATCTGTAAAAAGGCGGTTTCACCCATGACAATGACAACAACGATAGGTCTGATCCGGCACGGCAGCACTTTATGGAATAAAGAAGGGCGCATCCAGGGACACACGGATAATCCGCTTGATGAGGAGGGCTTGCAGCAGGCAGCCGAAATTGCCGGCCGGCTTAGCGGGGAGGAGTGGGAGCTGATCTACTCCAGTGATATGCTCAGAGCGAGACAGACTGCAGAGATTATTGCCGCCAGGCTGGGCCTTCCGGTCGCAGGGCTGTTGCCCGGTATCCGGGAGATGCATGGAGGTCTCCTGGAGGGTACGACGGAACAGGAACGGGTGGAGCGCTGGGGCAAGGAATGGAGAACGCTTGAGCTTGGCCTGGAGAGTAATGAGTCAGGCCGGCTCCGGGGCAGCAAGGCCATTGAGGAGCTTGCCGCGCGTCATCCGGGCCGGCGTATACTGGTGGTCAGCCACGGGGCGATTCTCCGGAGTACGCTTGGCGGACTTGTGCCCGGGCTGGATTTGAGCCGGCTGCTGAAAAATACTTCGCTCACCCGGATCATAAAGTCAGGCGGAGCCTGGGCCTGTGACCTTTACAACTGTGTGGAGCATCACAATATTTAACGGGTATCTGCGCTGCCTTAGCACCATCCAAAAGATTCCATGGAGAATCAGACCCCGCCTGCCGATAATAAGCATAATACGGTTCGTCTGCCAGATTAACGTCTTTGCTTAATTAGAAGTAAAAGGGAGTGCTCCTATACATGGAAGAAGCGCGAAATTATATGTTTACTATATTCTCAGTTCTCCTCGCAGCAGTGACAGCCTTCTCCGTCCTCCGCACCGGACGGAATTTCGCGGCCAGAAGCCAAAAAGCCCGTGCGCTGCGCACGAGCCTGATCATTCTTATGCTTAGCGGCGGGTTATGCGGCATGCATCTGTTCGGCCAGCAGGCAGTATCCGGATTTAGCCCGGCCGGCGGTAATCTGCTTGCAGGTGTTGTACAGCCGCTTGCGCTTTACTCGCTGACCCTGGCTTTTCTGATCTGGCTGTTCCACCGCACCGGCCTGATCATGGCTGAAAGGGAACACCTTAAAGAGCTGGCTTACAGGGACAGCCTGACCGGCCTGTTCAATAAGAACGGCATGGATCATTTCTGGGATCACTGCAAGCCTAATGAGCAGCTGGCTGTATTATACCTCGATCTGAACCGCTTCAAGTCGATTAATGACAAGCTCGGCCATCATGTCGGTGATTTGCTGCTCCAGGCGGTCGGCGGCACGCTGCAGCAGTTTTCCTGCAAGGGCAAGCGGCATATTTTCCGGATCGGCGGTGATGAATTCGTCATCATTGCCAAGCGCTGCAGCTATAAAGAAGCCGAACAGCTTGCCCTGAAGGTACTGGAGAAAACAACCCGCACCTACCAGCTGGAGCATCATGAGCTGTTCGTCTCGGCCAGCGTCGGCATTACGGCGAGCCAGGGACGGGTTGATCCCGGACGCCTGCTGAAAGAAGCTGATTCCGCCATGTACAATGCCAAGCAGCTGGGCAGGGGCCGCTATGCCGTCCATAAGCAGGGCAATGTCATCCAGCCGGTAAACTGGCTGGGCAGCTCCAAAGCCAATTAAGCACAGCCCTTTAACACAAAGAGTCCGGGCAGCGCAGCCGATTTACCGGCTGCAGCCCGGACTCTTTTTACTACAATATTACGCCTGTCTGTCAGCCAGCAGTCCGGCCAGCACATCCGGATAGTCGGTGATAATGCCGGCCACTCCAGCAGCTATCAGGGATTTCATCACTTCCGGATCATTGACGGTCCACGGGTGGTAAACCTTACCCTGCGCAGCCGCCTCGGCTACGAACTCCGGCAATACGGCAGGATGATAAGCATGCAGCGCATCCGCATTCAGGCTGTCCGCGTAGTCCCACGGACGGTACAAGCCTTCCGAATACAGAATCCCTGTGCGGATTTCCGGGGCAAGGGATTTACAATAGGCCAGCGAGTAGTGATTGAAGCTCGACAGCACGACACGGTCACTCATGCCGTAATCCCGCACGGCGGCGATAATCTTTTCCTCCATCCCGGGATACAGGAAGACCCCGTTCTTCAGCTCAATGTTGAGCACGGTATCCCGGTCCTTCAGCAGATCCAGCAGCTCCTCCAGCACAGGCAGACGTTCACCGGCGAATGCCGGCCCGAACCAGGAGCCGGCATCCAGCTCCAGCAGCTCGCTAAGCGTCTTATCCTTAACCAATCCGTCAGCTCCGGCTGTCCGGCGGAGATGCTCATCATGTATAATGACCAGTCCTCCGTCAAGCGACATCTGGACATCGGTTTCAATTCCTGTAGCGCCAAGCTCAAGCCCTCTGCGGAATGCCGCCATCGTATTCTCCGGGCAGACTGCGGATGCGCCGCGGTGCGCAAAGTTGATGATGCTGTTCATACGTTGTTTTCCCTCCGGCTTATGGATTTCCTGCTCCTGCTTGCTGCAGGCATCTATTCTCTTATTCCACATCTCTGTACGAAACCCTGTCCGTCCCAATCAATTTGTGCCCAAGCCCGGGAGGTTACGCCGAGACAATCTCGCGGATCGCTTCATGCACATGCTGAACCTCTGAGAAGGCCAGGGTGTATTCCCGATCCGATTTTCTGGCTGGGGCTATACCGGGAAGGAAGGGAATGGACAGAACGGGTGTATCGGCGCTGCTGAGGTAGATTTTGAGTGTAAGCTCCATGACTTCCTCTTCATCTGCTGGGATGGCATCTGCATTGTTTCCGCTGTGATTTTCAGTTTCAGGACGGCTGAGTCCATAACTGTTTTTTCTGGCGCTGTTTGTGATCCGGCTTGTCTTGCTGACTTTCGTGAGGGTCAGGGCATTCTCGACGATCTCTGAACCCAGTATGGTGTCAAAAGTGTACAATTGCGCAGTCGCATGCTCTGCCCTGCCGGGACTACAGCTGCCGATGGCCAGCGTTCTGCCGGCTTCATCCAGAGCGATCATGTGCGACTGGTCGGGGGTTACGAACCGCCGTGGAAAATTCATATTAAAGGAGCCGAGTGCACGGGCCAGCCTGGTCAGATTGGATGAGGGATAAGAGAGCCTGAACTTCAGCACTGCAGCCGCCAGCAGCAGGCTCACCCCCAGCACCGCGAACATGTACATCAGGAAGATCAGCATATTTATGCCTCCTACAAGTTTTGTGAAGGTTGCTAGTATTAGAATATGCCGGGGAAGCGTGAACAAATGCATAGCTGCCGGCTGTGGAATCATTTATTCTTTTCTGTATGCCGCGAGAGGCGGTAATAAATCAGAGAATGCAGGAGATGATCGGCTTGATCGTAGACACACTGGGACATTTGCTTGAGAATGAGGCTGCTTACGGAGAGAAAATCCAGGCGGGGCTGCGCTTTTTGCGGGATACGGATTTCGGCGGACAGGCGGCAGGACGCCATGAAGTTAATGAGAACATGTTCTATTTCATTAACGAATATGAAACAAAGGATGCCGGGGAATGCTTCTGGGAAGCGCACCGGATTAATCTGGACCTGCACTATATTCTTGAAGGTACGGAGCGGATCGGCTATGCAGCCATTGAACAGCTGACGGTAAAAGAAGAATACAGCGCTGAGAAGGACGCAGTGTTCTTCACCGGAGAGCTGCAGTCTGCGGTAACCGCAGGGCCGGGGGCGCTGGTGGTCTGCTATCCGCAGGACGGCCATATGACCGGGATCGAGGCCGGCGGCAAGGAAACGGTGCGCAAGGTTGTGCTGAAGATTAAGCTGTAGGATACAGCCGCAAAGCATATGTCATTGAGGGAGCCGGACAGGCTCTTTTTGCGTTGTCCTTTTTGTGTTGTGGCTGTGGTCGTCCAGGCATTTGTTTTTGCCAACAGGGTTAAGGTACGATAGCCTTAGAATACGGCATGATTATCATAATCCGTAGAAAAAGAACCACACGCACAAGGAGCCGCACTTATGAGCATCTATCTCGAGCTTCCGGATGTGGACAAGCATTTTCCTTTCCGCAGCCTCATCTGCGGCGGGGACGAGCTGTGCTATCCGCACTGGCATAAAGAAATCGAAATGATTTACGTAACTAAGGGAAGACTAAATTTGGGAATAAATGATACTCCAATCCGTATGGAGCAGGGGGAAGTGCAGTTTATCAACGGCGGGGACGTGCATTATTTTCTGGCTTCCCCGGAGAGCGAACGGGTAGTGCTGCAATTTGATTTGAGTCTGTTCCAGGAGCTGGCAGCCACCTGCGGCAATGCTTTCTCACTGCGCGAGGTGTTCACGGCGATGGAGCATTCCAGCTCTGGCTGGCCTCCCGAGACGGCAGAACGGATCATCGGCCTGATCGAAAGCATCTATGAGGAGGATACCCGCCGCGGTGAAGGATATGCCTACCTGATCAAAGCCCGTTTATTTGAGCTGCTGACGGTTATTTTGCGGGAAGTGCCCAGGAATAACGCCGGGAGGCTGCCGAAATTCTCCGAGGATACCCTGTCCCAGTCGCGTGAGATGCTGGAGCGGCTGGAGCGAATTTTTATCTATGTCGAGCAGCATTACCAGGAGCCGATTACCCTTAATGAGGTGGCCCGGCATATGGGCTTCAGCCCGTATTATTTTACCAAGCTGTTCAAAAAGCATACCGGCATGACCTTCGTCGCCTTCCTTAATGAATACCGGCTGAACAAAGCCAAATGGATTCTGCTCAACGAGGACCTGCCGATGTCTGCCGTAGCCGAGTCTGCAGGGTTTGGCAGCGTGAAGACGTTCCACCATTTTTTCAAGTCGGCAACCGGCATTTCGCCGCTCAAATACCACAAGACAATATTCAGGAATAACAGGGCAAGAATGCAGGAAGAAAGCGCTTCTCAGGATTTGTATGATTAGAGGCAGAGAGTTCACAACAAACGTTGGAGGGAAATAGAGAATGACCTTAAAAGTGGGGATTATCGGCTGCGGCGGCATCGCAACCGGCAAGCATATGCCGGCACTTAAGAAAGTGGAAGGCGCTGTCATGGTCGCTTTTTGCGATGTCGTACCTGAACGGGCCGAGCAGGCCAAAGCGGAATTCGGAGATGAGAACGCAGCGGTTTACACAGACTATAAAGAGCTGCTGAAAGATACAAGTATCGATGTAATTCACGTGTGTACCCCGAACATTTCCCATGCGGAAATTTCGATTGCCTCGATGGAGGCCGGCAAGCACGTCATGTGCGAGAAGCCGATGGCGAAGACGACCGCTGAAGCACAGGCCATGATTGATGCTGCCAAGCGTACCGGCAAAAAGCTGACGATCGGCTACCAGAACCGTTTCAGATCGGATTCGGCTTACCTGCATAAGGTATGTGAAAACAACGACCTCGGTGAAATCTACTATGCCAAAGCCAAGGCAATCCGCCGGCGCGCGGTCCCGACCTGGGGCGTATTCCTGGATGAGGAGGCACAGGGTGGCGGCCCGCTGATCGATATCGGCACCCATGCGCTCGACCTGACGCTGTGGATGATGGACAATTACAAGCCGAAATATGCGGTGGGAAATGCTTACCACAAGCTGTCCGGCCGCAAAAACGCCGCCAACGCCTGGGGCCCGTGGGACCCGGAGAAGTTCACGGTAGAGGATTCGGCGATCGGCTTCATTACCATGCAAAACGGGGCAACTATTGTGCTGGAAGCCAGCTGGGCGCTGAATACCCTGGATGTAGGTGAAGCCAAGACAACGCTTTGCGGTACAGAAGGCGGAGCCGATATGGAAAAAGGCCTGCGCATCAACGGGGAAGAGTACGGCAAAACGTTCGAGAAGCACATCGGCCTGGATGCTGCCGGCGTAGACTTCTACGACGGTGCAGGCGAAGATCCGGCGCTGGTTGAAGCCACGCAGTGGATCGACAGCATCATTAATGATACGGTGCCGGTTGTTAAACCGGAGCAGGCTTTGGTGGTAACCCGGATTCTGGAGGCCATCTATAAATCGTCTGAGACAGGGATGCCGGTATTTTTTGAAGATTAAGTAAATTGAACTTAGTTCAATCAATATAAATTAACTTAGGAGTGTGTCCTATAGTGACAAGAGTAACCGTATGGAATGAGTACCGCCATGAGCTCCAGGAAGAGCGTATCCGCCAGGTCTATCCGCTGGGCATTCATGCACAAATAGCCGGATTTCTGGAGGAAGCCGGATTTGATACGGCAACTGCCACACTGGATGAGCCGGAGCACGGTTTGACGGAAGAAGTGCTGAATAACACAGATGTACTGGTATGGTGGGGCCATATTGCCCATCAGGAGGTCACAGACGAGATCGTAAGCCGGGTCTATAACCGTGTGCTGCAGGGAATGGGACTGATCGTGCTGCATTCCGGCCACATGTCCAAAATCTTCATGAAGCTGATGGGTACCAGCTGTGATCTGAAATGGCGCGAAGCGGGGGAGAAGGAGCGTCTCTGGGTGATGGACCCGAGCCATCCGATTGCCGAAGGCATCGGAGAATATATCGATCTGGAGCAGGAAGAGATGTACGGGGCGCATTTTGATGTGCCGGCACCAGAGAGCCTGATCTTTGTCGGCTGGTTCGAGGGCGGCAACGTGTTCCCGAGCGGTTCGACTTACCGGCGCGGGAGCGGCAAAATCTTTTATTTCCAGCCGGGCCATGAATCCCATCCGACCTATTACCATAAGGAAATCCAAAAGGTTATCATCAACGGCGTAAACTGGTGCGCACCGACCAAGCGCGATTATCCGGTATACGGCCATTCCCAGGCTCTGGAGCCAATTCGCGAAAAGGTGGGCGTATAAATGAAATTAGGCGTATTTGATCCCGTATTCGGCAGTTTGACTCTTGATGAGATGCTTGATAAAATCGCGGCCGCGGCCTGAATGCCGTAGAAATCGGCTCAGGCGGCAACCCCGGCAATCCGCATTGCCCGACTGACGAGCTGCTGGCCAGCGAAGAGGCACGTAAGGCCTATCTGGAAAAATTCACGAGCCGCGGCATCATGATCAGCGCATTCAGCTGTCACAACAACCCAATCTCACCTGACAAGGAAGAGGCCCGTCAGGGTGACGAGATTCTGCGCAAGTCGATCAAGCTGGCTTCGCTCATGGGCGTTCAGGTGGTTAACACCTTCTCCGGCACGGCTGGAGACAGCGATGACGCTAAAGCGCCGAACTGGCCGATTACGCCTTGGCCGACTGTATACAGCGATATTCTGACCTGGCAGTGGGAGCAGAAGCTGATCCCGTACTGGAAAGAGATCGGCAAGCTGGCAGAGGAGCATGGCGTGAAGATTGGCATCGAGCTGCACGGCGGCTTCCTGTGCCATACGCCGTACACGATCCTGAAGCTGAGAGAAGCGACCTGTGATGCCATCGGAGCTAACCTTGATCCGAGCCATCTGTGGTGGCAGGGGATTGATCCAGTCGGCGCAATCAAGATCCTTGGCAAAGCCGGAGCGATCCACCACTTCCATGCCAAGGATACCTATCTCGATCAGGACAACATTAATATGTACGGCCTGACTGACATGCAGCCTTACGGCGATGTGCAGACCCGGGCGTGGACTTTCCGCTCCGTCGCTGCGGCCACAGCCTGTCCGAATGGTCGGATATCATGAGCGCGCTGCGTACCTACGGCTATGACTATGTAGTGAGCATCGAGCACGAAGACCCGCTGATGTCGGTAGACGAAGGCTTCCAGCGTGCCGTAACCAACCTGCAATCGATCCTGATCCGCGAGCAGCCGCTGGATATGTGGTGGGCATAAATAGTGTAAAGAAGCCGTTCCCGGGAGGGACGGCTTTTTGATCTTGAGCTAACTATACTTGGTATAATAAGGCGGAGTGATTTCATTATGACAACGAATAGGACAAACGAACTTTTACAACATCCGGAAATTATTGAGCTAATTAAACAGAAAGAGCATAGTAATTATCTTGAGTATCAAAAAGGTTTAGTGAAGAGATACAGCATGCGGAATAAATATATTAAAAAAGGACAAATCTTATTTGTCGGTTCTTCATTAATGGAGCAATTTCCAATTGAAGAAATGCAGGCTGTGCTTAATTTGGAGCGTATTATCTATAATCGCGGAATTGGTGGTATCACCACAAAAGATTTGTTGTCTTTAATGAATGAATGTATCTTTGAATTAGAGCCTTCAAAAATATTTATCAATATTGGCTCAAATGATATCGCAGCGGGTTTGAATAACGGGGCTAAAGAAATATTTTTAGAGAATTACAAAGAAATTCTGCTGCGAATCAAAGAAAGTTTACCGGCCACTGAATTGTTTGTAATGGCGTACTACCCGGTGAATGCTAAAGAGAATTTTGGCCTGGAAGCAGAAAATCATAAAGAGCTGTTTGCCTCCCGCAACAACAAAAACATTGCATTGGTAAATGAAGAAGTGAAGAAATTAACAATGCAATTAGGGGGCCGTTATATTGACGTCAGCAAGGGATTAACGGATGAGGAAGGTCATTTAAAGGCAGAGTATACTGTAGAAGGTGTTCATATGTGGCCAAACGCATATTCCGTAATCCTTGAAAATATGAAGCCATATTTATAAAATTCCTATGTGATATTAAAGCCTCCTGCCGGGAGGCTGTTTTTGTTATGAGGTTTAATGAACGCAAACAAGGGCACTACCGCTCCTTCACAAACTTGCTGCGAAAAGCCGAAGGGGAGAGTCCCTCTTTCTTGGAGAAGCAGGAGGAGTAGTGGGAGACATGATGGAAGCCGACTTCCTCGGCAATACGCGCCACAGACCAGGAGGTCTGAAGCAGCAGCCGCTTGGACTGTTCGATCCGGTAATATTGCAGGTAGGCCATCGGCGTCATGCCGAAGACCTTCAGCATGCTTTTGGCCAGATAGTTCGGGTGGTAGTTCAGTTCCTTTTGCAGAACAGGATTGGTGAGGTCGTGCATGTAATTGTTCCGGATATACAGCTCAATCTGCTCCGCCAGATGGATTGCGGTTGCATCGCTCGGTGAAGCCAGGCTCCGGTCCAGATGCTGCAGGAAGGATTGAAAGCTGGCCTGCCGCCGCCAGTTGCGGAGGGATTTCGGCTCCGATTCCTGCTCAAAAAATAACTCCAGCAGCTCCATGGCCTTGGCGGAGATCTTCAGAATCCTCGGCAGAAAGATAGAGCAGAGATCGGTGTGATGGACATAGGCTTTATTCTTGTGCTCCTCGAACAGGAGCTGCTGATTAAGGAGGCACTCATTCATATCGGCACATTCCTGCCAGCTGCCAAAGGTCTGAAAGTGAATCCAGATGATTTCGGTCGGCACAGTGCAGGGGGCGAACCCGTAATGATGGCCGTCCGGCAGGAGGATCACGCCTTCACCTTCACCCAGCTCGCGCAAAATACCATTTTCCCCGACCGGCAGAAGGCCTTTGACCACCACGATTAAATCAAACACCCCTATGCAGTTGCGGTCTATATGATAATCACCAACCTCGTACGACGCATGGCCGCAGTCCACAAAATAGGGAATCGGCGGCGAAATAAAATGCAGGATGGGCGCGTTCATTGAATAGGCTCCTCCATCTCCATAGGTTGCAATTATGAAAAAGCACTCCGGCTTGCCTTGCCTGTTTCACCCAATGTATCCCAACTTATGGCATAAGTAAAGAAGTATGATTAACAGTGAAAATATATAATCAAGTATTCTTTTTTTGAACTATTTTTTTACGGGAAGGCTGTTCAGAGCTCTTTAGGTTTTCGCAACACACCCCTTCAGCGCAAAAAGATTGAAATTTTATAAATATAGGTTGTAATATCGGTTTTTCAATTGAAATGAGGGGTGCTAAAATGAAGTAAGCGCTTCCGTTTTATTTGTTAAACGATTATCTTGGAGCTTGAGCCATTGTAAGGGGGGAGGAATTTAACCTGAAATCAGGTAGAACACGGTTTGAACCTTTGAAGCATCACGTTTCTTTTGATAATTGCGTTATAAAGATCAGACTTGAAAATATACTGTAGGGGAAAAGTGCCAGGGTTTGTAAAGCTGCAAAAGGGACTTTTGATTTCGATTTTGTTTAAACGTTTAACAAAAAAGTTGGGCTAATGACTTCAAGGCGAAATTGAAGGCTGGCCGGGTAAACGAAGCAAATGATGAGGGGAGATCAGAAGCATGAAAACAGCACAAAAACTTGGAGCAGGTCTTATCCTGACTGCATTGATTGTGAGCGCCGCCGGCTGCGGAAATAATGCGGCAGACACGGAAAACTCAGGAAATAAAGGTAACACAGGCAACACAGCAACTAAAAGTGCGGAGCCTGCCAAAACCTCCGAAGCCTCTGCTGAAAAGGTTAAAATCGTCTACTCGATGTGGGGAAGCGCTGCAGAAGGGAATACCACCCAGAAGGTGGCTGACCGGTTTAATGCCTCGCAGGACAAAATCGAAGTCGAGGTGCAGGCGATCCCTTGGGAGAACTACATGACCAAGCTGAACACGCTCGCAACGGCAGGCCAGCTGCCGGACACAGGGATGCTGAAGGAGGATGGAGTTATCCAGTGGTCCTCCGAAGGTATGCTCAATGATGTAAGCGCTATGTATGAGGGCAGTGACAGCAAGCCGCTCGACAGTCTGGCTTACAAGCATAAGGGCAATACCGTGGCCTATGCCGCTGCCAACGAAATCCTGCTGCTCTACTATAACAAAGACATGTTTGATAAAGCGGGTGTTGCGTACCCTCCGGCTGTGCTCGATCAGGCCTGGACCTGGGACGAATTCGTAGAGACGGCCAAGAAGCTGACCATCGACAAGAACGGCAAGCATCCGGGTGAGAATGGCTTTGATGAGCAGGGTATCGTCCAGTTCGGCGCTTCCGTCGAAAATCTTCCATGGCAGCTGGAAGCCTGGGCGCTCAGTAACGGCGGCGGCTTCTATTCCGAAGACGGTTCAGAGGTACGGATCGGTGAAGACGCCAGCATGGAAGCTATCCAGCGGGTGGCCGACCTGTACCTGAAGGATCATGTCGCTCCGCTGTCTGTCGGACAGACCGATGACGGTATCCAGCGGACAGTCATTGCCGGTACAGTCGCTATGGCAACGAACGGGCAATGGAATGTGGGAACCAGCCTGAATTCGGCCAAGGAAGAAGGGCTGAATTATGGCGTAGCCGTCCTGCCTTATATGAAGGATAAGGTAACGATAAGCACAGGCGGCGCCAACGTCGTCTTCTCCCAAACCAAGCATCCGAAGGAAGCGATGGAATGGCTGAAGTGGTACAACTCGGAAGAAAACAACTGGGAGCTGATCTCCTCGGGCATCTGGATGCCGACGCTGGATAAGTGGTATAAGGATGAGACGCTCACCCGCAAATGGGTGGAAAATCCGAACTTCCCGCCATACGACGAATACAAGTCCGCGGTAGTTGATTATGCCCAGTCCCCGGCCGCAAGACCGGCTGCATGGTTCTATACGAACTATACAACAGACTTCAACACGCTGCTCGGCTCCGTTCTGGGTGATGTCTGGACCGGAAAAACGACCGCCAAAGAAGCGATCACCAAAAATCTTGAAGCGCTGAAAGCCGTACACGCAGGCAACAAGTAAAGAATAGAGGGCTGGCTGCCGGGATTGCCGTGCGGCGGCCAGCCTCCACTTGTGAGGGAGAGCGAGATATGGAAACCATTACTAAGCTGCAAAAACGCCGTCCCCGTATGCGTTCCCGCATACACGCCAGCGAGGCGCGCACCGCGTATATCTGTCTGATTCCTGCCTTTCTGGGACTGATCTTCCTGACGTACCTGCCGCTTGCCGGGGTACTGGGGATCAGCCTGACCAACTGGACGGGGCTAAAGAGTCCTGAGTTTATCGGCTTTGATAACTATATCAAGCTGTTTACAACGGACCCTTATATTAAGGATTCGATTATTGCTACGATTTATTTCGCAGGCTTATCGGTAGCCGGAAGCATGATCTATTCACTGTTTATCGCCATGCTGCTTAACCGCAAAATTCCGGCGAGAGGATTTTTCAGAGCTGTCTTTTATGTGCCGTATGTATTGCCTGCAGCAGCGATTTATGTAGGCTGGTCGTGGCTTTATGAGGGGAATTTCGGCTTCTTTAACTATCTGCTCTCTGAGCTGGGACTGAATAAAATCCTCTTTATCGCCGATTCCAGCTATGTCGTTCCTTCGCTGTCCCTGATTTCGGTCTGGTTGTCGGGAAATCTGATCGTTATCTTTCTGGCCGGGCTGCAGAATGTTCCGGTGGTCTATCATGAAGCAGCCGAGATGGATGGAGCGAATGCTTGGAAGCGCTTCCTGCATATCACCCTGCCGTGCATGACGCCGATTATTTTCTATAACCTGTTGATGAGCCTGATTGCCAATCTCCAGATCGTTACACCGGCGCTGGCCTTAACCAATGGCGGTCCGGGCAACTCGTCGCGGTTTCTGACTTATCTGATGTATGACCAGGCTTTTGTGAATTACCGGCTGGGTTATGCCTGCGCAACGACCCTGATTATTTTCGCCATACTTGCTGTGTTTACTACCGTGCTGTTCAAGACATCGAACCGGTGGATTTATAACGAAGGAGGCGACGATAAATGAGCGTGGCAGCCTACAGCAGACTAAAAAGCAAAAAACGCAGAAACAGGGCAATGAATATCCTAACCTTTGCCGCTGTCCTTTTATTTGCACTGATCGCATTTTTCCCTATCTGGTGGATTTTCCGGACCTCGCTCATGACCAATGCGGAGATCTATCAGTATCCTCCCTCACTGCTGCCGCAGAACTGGCTGTTCTCCAACTATGAGAAGACGCTGGAGGTCTTTAAATTCTGGAAGTATCTGTGGAATACGATGGTTATTATCACTCCCTCCTGTCTGGCAGGGACCTTTACGGCTACGCTGTGCGGATATGCTTTTGCAAGGCTGCGGTTCAGAGGGAAAAGCCTGCTATGGGCGCTCTGTGTCGGCTCCATGCTGCTGCCCGCCATGGTAACGCTCATTCCGCTGTATATCGGCTGGACGCGGGGGCTGGGTTTCAATGACAGCTATTGGCCACTGATTTTGCCGTATTTTTGCGGAGGCGGTGCCTTTAATATCTTCCTGATCCGCCAGTTTATTGTCTCGATCCCGCGCGAGCTTGACCAGGCAGCAACCATTGACGGTGCCGGCTACTTCCGCATCCTGTTCAGTATCATCATGCCGGCCATCCGCCCGGCGATGATCGTCGTCGCGCTGTTTATCTTCATCGGGCTATGGAACGATCTGCTCCAGCAGATGATCTACATTAACTCCAGCGATAAGTATACGATTGCGCTCGGGCTGACCAACTTCAGGGGCCAGCTCAAAAGCGACTGGCCGCTGACGATGGCCGCGACCTGTCTGTCGTTTGCGCCGGGCGTCCTCTTTTACCTGATTGGTCAAAGGTATTTCGTAGAGGGCATTACGCTCACCGGATTAAAAAATTAGTCCGAACGGGAGGTTATCATGGGAATGATTACACGAAAACTGAAGCCGCTGGCGGTTGCGCTGCTGATGCTTGTCCAGGCAGTCCCGCTGTATGCAGGTGCAGAATCCTCGGCAGGTGCAGAACTGCTGGCTGCCGGAGTAAAGAACGACATCTCTAATGCCAGCCTGTATGCCAAAGTCGGTGACCTGGGCCAGATTGAGGAGCTGTATATCAACAATAACCCCGTCAATAAAAAGGGTGCACCGATCAATTTTGTGCTGCCGAACACGACCTCACCGCAGAATGATGTCCAGCACCAGTGGATGGGTGAGATGATCTTTTCGTACCGAACAGGTGACAGCGGGCAATTCCCCGATAACAGAGACGGCTTTACAGAAGTGGATACCAATAAAACACTGGCCGCCGGCGGATCAACCAAGGTTTCCGCCATCAACCCGGATAATCCCTATATCAAAAAAACGGCTTCAGCAGACGGCAAAAAGGTAGAAGTCAACTTTCTGGGACAGAGCCTCGATTCCACAGCCCAGCGGGTGATGAAAGGCTTTGACGTCAAGTCGGTATTCGATATGGATACTGAAGACGGTTCGCTGCTATGGGAGATTACGCTGAAGAACAAGAGCAATAAATATATCGAATTTGGTGATATTGGCCTGCCGATGCCGTGGAACAACAAATACCGGACGTTATCCGATACTTATGATGACCGTGTTACCGTGCATAATTTTGCCGGTGCAGACAGCGGGTATTCCTATGCAATCCGTACCAGCGGCGAGGGCAACTTCATGCTGTTCAGCCCTGTGCCGGAAAGCGGCGCGCGGATCGAATATGTGGATTACTGGATGCAGGAGAGCGGTGAGCTGCGTGCCGGCAACGCCTTCGCGAACTGGACCGGCGACAGCGGCGGCTGGTATCCGGGGCTGAATGTACTGTACATCCACTCGAAGGATATCCAGAAGACCGGACGCGGCTATTACACCGATGCCTCCAGCCTGGTGCTGGGACCGGATCAGGAGCAGACCTACAAGTTCAAATTCTCCGCCGTCCGGGCAGGCGACAACACGCCGCAGGCTGATGCCCAGAGCCCGAATAACAGCTCCACCTCAATGGAAGACCGTGAGGCGAATCTGCGGTCCATCCTGTACAAGTCAGGCATGATCGATGCCGTGGCGGTGCCGGGCTTCCAGACAGCGATTAATATGCCAGCCAAGCTGGATCTGCACTATGACGACAGCCTTATCGACGTACAGTCTATCGATATCCAGAATGTTGACGAGAACGATCCGTTTGACGAAGAGCATATCCCGGACATCAAGCCCGGCAAAACAAGAGCAGAGATGGTTAACAACTCCCGAACCGGCCGCGGCCTGGCTGACGGGAACCCGGGCTACGATGAAGCATACGAGTTCGTAGAGACAAAGGTAGTTGACGGTGAACAGCATCATATCTATTCGCTGAAGTTCGGTTCCATCGGCAATAACAGTGTGCGTGTGAACTACAAGCTGAAGGTTGGAGAGGAATGGGTCGATAAATTCACCCAGTATGAATTCAATGTGCTGGCCGAGCTGGACCAGACGTCACAGGCCCATTCCGCATTTATGGTGGAGCAGACGCAGGATAAGGACCCGAACAGTCCGACCTACGGCAACTATTTTGACTGGTACCTCACCGGCGGCCTCGATACGAACATGGGCCACTGGGGGGATGACTGGAGCCACGATAATATCAATTTCATGACGATGAAAAATGTGCTTGATCCCGATCCTGCTGAAATCCAATCTATAGAAACGTACCTGATAGACTTCATGTGGGAACGTTATATGAAAAATACACAAAACAGCTACACGGTAGCGAACTATCTCAGGGATTCGGGGGCTTTTACGGATAAGGAGCAGCCGTATACCCGGGCGTTCTCGGAGATGATGGAAGCGACCGGATTCTTCAATATGTACCGCATTCAAAAGGCTTATCCAAGCCTGATTGAGTACCGGGAGTCCCCGCAATATTATCTGGAAAAAGCCTACGGTATCTACTATAACCGTGTGTCCAGCGGAGCCATCGGGTTCTACGGCGAGCAGCAGATCCCGGATATGATCGAGGCGCTGAAGGAAGAGGGCATGCTGACAGAGTCAGCTAATCTGCAGCGGAAATTCGCTCTGGATAAAGGCCGGAATATGACCAATGCCAGTTATCCGTACGGCTCCGAGTTTGAGTATGACAATACCGGAGAGGAAGGGGCTTATGCGGCGGCCAAGGCGCTGCGCACCTACTATCCGAATGACGGACGCGCAGCCGCTGCTGAACAAAGCATGGAGATGGCAGACTGGAAGACACGCGCTATGCGCGGCATTCAGCCTACCTGGTTCCATTATTCCGTACCGGTATTCCGCGGCGGCGAAGGCTGGTGGAACTTCCAGTACACCGCCTCACTGGCAGGCTATATTATGGATGACTGGCTGCGCTATGAGGATGACGGCAGGTCGGAGGAGCAGACCGCGATCGCCCAGCAGCGCAACTATGCAGCGAAGATTTCCAACTTCAATGCCGTTAACATGGGACAGATTGCTGCACAGTCTGTGGGCAGCACCTCCTGGAGATATTCCATGTATAAGGGCGGAACCGGCACCAAGGATGTCTTCGACGGCGGCTCGCGGGTGATGAATAACGGCTGGAATGATTTTTCCGGCGAAGCGGAGGAAGGCCTGTACGGCTCCCTGCTCAGCATCAGCGCCGATATTGTGACCGATCCGGTATTCGGGCTGTTCGGATACGGCGCCCTGGTTACGGACGGAGGAGACAGCTATCAGATCACGCCAAAAGACGGGTTCGGCAGACGGATCAATCTGCTGGATGAGAAGATGTATCTGGTCTCAGGGAACGATAAGGTGACAAGCGCGGACATCCGCAAAGACGGAAAAGCTTTTACCCTGCAGCTTGAGAATACGACGGAGAAGGAGCATGCATCGCGGATTACCTTTGACGGGGCGGGCATCGGGAACGGCTACTATACAATGAAACTGGATGGTGCAGACGCCGGACAGTTCTATGTACAGAACAATAAAGGTACGGCCATGTTCCATATGAGCAGCGCAAAGACAGCTGAGCTGGTGATCGAAAAGGCTGATACCGGAGACAATGAAGCTCCGCAGGTGACGGCAAAAGTTGCGGTGGAAAAGCCGCAGGCGCTGATTCCGTTTATGCTGAACGGCATTGTAACCGATGACGGTGCACCGGGCGGCAGCCTCGCCTACCAGTGGGAGATCGTCAGCACGCCGGAAGGCGGCAAGCTTACCTTCAATCATCCGAAGGCAAACATTACACAGGCTACGGGTTCAAAAGAAGGCACCTATACGCTCCGGCTTACCGCAGGTGACGGTGAGAAGACCGGCTCCGGCGAGGTGACCTTTGAGCTTACTGCGCCGCCTGAGAAGCAGCCTCCGGTGATCGGCCAGGTGACTGCTGTGCAGGATGTCGCCAACAACAGCATCGTCATATTATCCGGCACAGCCATTCCCGATCCGGTGCACAGCGCCGTATTCGAGCCTGAACTGACCTATGCGTGGACGGTTAAGCAGAAGCCGGACGGTGCGGGTGAGGTTACTTTTGTGGCCGGTAATAAAGAAACGGCCTATGCCCGCGTCAGCAAGGCAGGCACTTATGTGTTTACCTTTACGGCGTCAGACGATGACAAACAAGGCAGCAAGGATGTCACGATTGAAATTAAAGAAGATGCTGTGGACGCCTACCGGGCACTCAGCACAGTGACCAAAAAGGACACAGCCCCAGTGCTTCCGGGTAAGGTGAATGTCCTGTCCGAAGACGGGTATGGAGAGCGTGACATTCAGTGGGATACCATTGATCCGGCCAGCTATGGAGCTGCGGGCCAGTTTGAAGCCAAAGGCACAGTCACAGATAGTGATATTGAAGTGCGCGCTGCCGTATATGTCGTGAATTCGGGGCTGTCAAATGCCGCGCTGACCGCTAAACCATCCGCCAGCTTCTCCGGCGGTGACGGGTATCCGGAAGCGATGAACAACGGCATTGAGCCAAAAAGCTCAGGCGATTTCTCGCCGAACCGCGGTGCACCGAACAGCGCCTGGCATAACTGGGGCAGGGAAGGTGATCCGGCCTGGGTCACATATGAATGGGATCAGCCGTTCCTCGCCTCATCCATGGATGTGTATGTGTTCCAGGACGGCGGCGGAAACTTCCGTCCGAAGGAAATACAGCTGATGCTCCGTGACGGGGACGGCAAATGGTATACCCCGAGAGCCGTGAAGGGGCTTGGCAATGAGCTTAACAAATACAACACAACCACCTTTGAGCCTGCCTATATTACAGGCGTGCGGATTGATATGAAGCCGACTGCCAATGGAAGCGGGATTCTGGAATGGAAGGTCTATGGCTATACAGGTGCGGTAGATAAGGCAGAGCTGATCAAGGTGTATAACTATGTTAATACTTTGAACGCTGCAAACTTTGACGCACCGGGTCTTGCGCCGGTTGAAGCGGCGAAGGCGGATGCTTCTGCTGTCATTAAAAATTTGAATGCGACAGACGGTGAAGTTGCCCAGGCGCTTGAAAAGCTGCTGACCGATTTGCTTCTGCTCCTTCCGCGTGACAACAACATGGCTTATCTGGCCAATGTGTCATCCAGCTACACCTCACCTTGGGAAAGCCTTGCCGCGGTGAATGACGGGAAAAAGACAGGCACTAACCTGTCGCACTGGGGAACCTGGGGCAATGCAGGGTCAGCGGAATGGGTACAGTATGACTGGCCGCAGGGCGCTGTCATCCAAAGCTCTAATCTGGTGCTGTGGTCGGATGCAGGCGGAATCACACCGCCTACCAAGTACCTGTATTCTTATATTCCACTGAACAGTGTAACGAATGAATGGATTACAGCCGGAACAGTCACCGACGGCATCAAGGTGGTTGATCATACCCCGGCAGAATCCGTGAACCCGTATGAGTTCGATCCGGTGCTTGAGGTTAAAGCGCTGCGGGTTACTATGACGAAACAGTCAGCAGCAGGGGATAATGGTGTAGGCTTATGGGAATGGGAAGTGATTCGTCCGGAAGGGCAGAAGCAGGAACAGGAGCCGCCTTCGTCCACAGAGGTTAAAGGTGTGGACGTGAGTGTAGCCGATGCTAAAGACGGAAAGCTCACAGGCGTAACCTCCGCGATGGAATACCGGAAACAGGGAGCGGATGCCGAAATCTGGACGGCTATCACAGGTACAGAGGTTACAGGACTTGGCCCCGGAACCTATGAGGTGAGATTCAAGGAAACGGCAACGCATCATGCGAGTTCATCCCTTGAAGTCGTTATAGGCAGTCCGGGCTTAGAGCCGACAGCGACATCAACGCCGACAGCGACGCCAACGCCGACGGCAACACC
>NZ_LRAC01000019.1 GCF_001517085.1 Paenibacillus sp. DMB5 | reverse complement strand
CAATCCTGGGGAGGGGCCGCGGGCGGGCTGATGTGGGACAATCCTAGGGAGGGGCGCCAGGTCGGCTGATGTGGGACAATCTTGCGGAGGGACGGCTGTTCGGCTGATGTGGGGCAATCTGGCAGACGGGCCGCGGGTGGGCTGATGGAGCAATGAGGATTATTTACAACGCAGAAGTATCCAGCCCCTCTCAACGTCCGGGTTACAGACGCTGTTAGATTCATACGCCAATACACTCGTTATGACACAACGCCGCTTATTTCGACAGCATATGAGCTTTAGTCGTACATTCCGCAACCACTCCTAATAATTAGGAGTGGTTGCCTGAGTAACCGGGCATCTGGATGGTTGCAACACTCCCGTTTAGGCCAAATGACTTGAAACGGCTGACGTGCGGGAAAGTGAAAGCTACAGGAGCCTTGCCCAGGACGGCTTCGGCTGGATCAGCAAGATCAGCAGGATCAGCAGGTACGCAGGTAATACGCGTTAATCGTCGGTTCAGGCGAAAAATCAGAGCCCAGACAGGAAAAGGTCTGTTGAGCCTCTCAGTTTGACGCACCTTCCCTTTCTAGTGAAGAATCTAAGTGGAAAATCAACACTTAATTTCCCGGTTTCCCCCTGCATCCTAGAACTAAGTGGAAAAACGCCACTTAAAAGCTCCCATCACACCCCAAAAACCAAAAATCAGCCAAATTAGATGGCGAAAATCCACTTAGTTTTCTTAAACAATCCAAAAGCGACAGATTAAGTGCCTTATTTCCAACTAATCACCCGGTGAGCAGGGGAAGGAAGCTGCCAAAGAAAGATGGAGAGGATGAATGAGGGGGATGAGTGGGGGCGATGACGCGGATTGAATCTGCAAAGCGGCATGGCAGAGCGATGTGTGTTTTATTACGGAGTGACAGTGTGTATTTATTACGGAGCGATGTGTGTTTATTTATGGAGTGACAGTGTGTAAACAAGGGCCAGCGCTCCACAATCAGGTGGAGCGCTGGCCCTTTAATCTATTAATTGATTCTTCACATAGTAATGCTTGGTGCTGCTCCTTACAGTCTTCCTCCTGCTTACTCGTACTCACTGTTCCTTTCTACCTTTACCATTACTTACTCCAACTTACTGCCGCTTTCCCTGCCTGCTATCTCCGAACAGCGCCAGCAGCTTCTCCACCGTCAACTCTGCTGTGGAAGTGAGGAGAAGATCGGCTGCGCCGAGCTGCTCCCGGCTGCCGATGCCGACAGCCTGCATGCCGGCGGCCTTAATGGCGGCGATGCCGGCGGCCGCATCCTCTACACCTATGCAGCTGCGCGGCGGGACTCCAAGCAGCTCCGCTGCGGTGAGGAAGATCTCCGCATCGGGCTTGCCCTTCTGCAGCGCCGCCGGATCGGCAATGGCCTGGAACCGGCCGGCGATGCCGAGCCGCTGCAGAATCAGCGGCGCATTCAGGCTGGCCGAGGCCAGGCCGCAGGCGATGCCCCGCTGCGCAAGGGAGTCCAGCAGCTCGGGGATTCCCGGCAGGACATCTGCCGGTGTCAGCTGCTCCAGCTGCTGCCTGTAGCTGACGTTCTTCTTCTCCGCCAGCGCCAGCCGCTCGGCGGCCGTGAGCTTAAGCGGGCTGTCCTCCAGCACAATGTCAAGCGACTCCTTGCGGCTGACACCCTTCAGCCGTTCATTCTTCTCCCGGCTGAACGGGATGCCCAGCTCATCGGCCAGCGCCTGCCAGGCCTGATAGTGCAGCTCGGCGGTATCGGTGATAACGCCGTCCAGATCAAAAATCACCGCCTCCAGCTGCCGGGCCAGCAGCAGGCTTACCGGCTGCTGCGGAAGCAGCAGCACAGGCTGGCCGCGGTGCTTAATCTGCAGCCCGCTGCCTTCCAGCAGCGTATAAACCGCTGCCTCGCCATCGATGCTGACATCGAGCAGTTGGCTACCTGCGGTAACCTTAAAGCGGAAGCTCTGCCACTGCTCCGGCAGCGCCGGATTAAAGCACAGCATGCCGTCCACCTGCCGCAGGCCGCCGAACCCGTTCACGATCGACATCCACGATCCGGCCATTGCAGCCATATGCAGACCGTCCTTGGCGTTGCGGTTAATATCGTCCAGATCCATTCGCACTGTACGGTCGAAATAGCCGTACGCCGCAGCCAGATTGCCGATCTCCGCCGAAATAATACTGTGTATGCAGGGAGACAGCGAGGAATCATGGGTCGTCAGCGGCTCATAGTATTGATAGTTCCGGATTTTATCAACCAGACGGAATTTATCTCCTAGCAGGAACATGGCCATGACAAGGTCAGCCTGTTTCAGCACCTGATGACGGTAGATCACCAGCGGATGAAAATGCAGCAGCAGCGGATATTTATCTGCAGCCGTATGCTCAAAATCCCATTTCCGCTTACTCAGGAAGGTGTCATCCTGGGCATAGATGCCCAGCTCCTCGTCAAAAGGGATAAACATCCGGTCAGCGGCTTCCTTCCACATTTCCGCTTCCCCGTCAGTTAAACCGATCGCCTGACAGAGCCGTCCGTAATCCGCCGGATACTCCAGCTTTAACAGCTGGACCGTCTCATAGGCATAGTTAAGCTGATCCTGAACCATCAGATTCGTATAGGCATTGTTATTAACAATGGCCGTATACTCATCCGGTCCTGTGATCCCGTTAATACAAAAGGCTCCGCCGCGCGCCGGGTTGAAGAACCCCAGGTCTGCCCAGAAGCGCGAGGTCTCAAACAGGATTTCTGCTCCCCGGCTGACCAGAAACTCTACATCTCCTGTCGCCTGCACATACTGTTTGATCCCGTAGGCAATATCGGCATTAATATGCGCCTGGGCCGTTCCTGCCGGGAAGTAAGCAGAGTTCTCGCTTCCGTCAATGGTGCGCCATGGATACAGCGCACCTTTCTGTGACAGTTCGGCCGCCCGCTCCCGCGCCTTATCCAGCGTGGCATAGCGGAATTCAATCAGCTTGCGGGCAATCTCCGGCTGGGTGTAGGTGAAGAACGGCAGCATGTACATTTCCGTGTCCCAGAAATAATGCCCTTCATACCCTTCGCCGGTCAGGCCCTTGGCGGCAATGTTGGTCACGCCGTCACGGCCGGTGGACTGCAGCAGCTGAAACAGATTGAAGCGGATGCCCTGCTGCAGCGCCGGATCATCCTTGATCTCCACATCAGTGTGTGCCCAGAACTGATCAAGATAGGCGCGCTGTTCATCTGCAAGCCCGTTAAAGCCGCAGCCTTCCGCCATCTCCAGCACACCGGCACTCCGGTCCCGCAGCTCCTCCTCCGGGTAATCCTTCGAGGTGTGGTACGTTATATATTTGGTCAATATAACGGTTTCCCCGCACTGCACCTCGGCTGCATAGCCGGCCGAGATGCGCTGGCCGCCCAGCTGCGCGCCAGCACGCGGCCTGACGCCGCCTGCAGCCTGTGGCTGGCCGCCGTGTACAGCGCAAAACGCGTATGCCGCGTACGCTGCCGCATCCAGAGCACCCCAGCGGCTTCATCATAGCCGCTGTCCTCTGGCAGCAGGCTCGGCTCGGCGCGCCGGAGCCGAGCCGCGGATCAGCGCTGGCCTCGGCACGGCGGATTTCCCCGTCCAGCGCCGAGACAAACTGCAGCGTGCCGGCGAAATTCAGCGCCGTCACGGCGTAATCAATCGCGGCCAGATGCTTGTGCCGCAGACAAACCATCCGCCGGATGACCAGCTTCGCACGGTGCCCGGCGGGCGACTCCCATTCCACCTCGCGGTGCAGCAGGCCGGTCTGCATATCCAGCCACCGCCGGAAGCTGTGCACGTTGCCTCTATCCAGCCGGAACGCATGACCCTCAATCTCCAGCCCGATAATCCGTGCCTCCGTCACATTGAGCATCGACTGGTTGACCGCAGGCAGCCCGTAGGCACCCTCCGGGTATACAATCGGCTCCGAGTCGTAGAATCCGTTCAGATAATTGCCGGCCACCGTGGTGCCGGCCGCCCCGTGATAGCCCTCCTCGAAGTTCCCGCGCATCCCGATATATCCGTTGCCCAGCGCGAACACACTCTCGCTGCGCTGATTATGCTCCTCCTCATAGGTATCCTCGCCCAGACTCCATTCCCGGTACGGGTACAGCGCGGGCGGATGCTCATACGGCTTCATCTTCATGACTGTCCTTCTCCTCCATTCGCAGTTAGCCTTTCACGGAACCACCCATCAGCCCTCTGACAAAATACTTCTGCAGCAGGAAGAAAATCGCCAGCGGCATCAGCATCGAGATAAAGGCGGCCGAGGTCAGCAGATGCCAGTCGTTGCCGCGCGAGCCGACCAGATCGGCGATTTTCATCGACATGACCTGCACCGACGGCTGGTTGCCGATAAAGATCAGCGACACCAGGTAATCATTCCACACCCAGAGGAACTGGAAGATGCCAATGGAAGCCAGCGCCGGAACGGACAGCGGCAGAATAAGTCTGCTGAATATGGTAAAATGGCTGGCACCGTCAATAAACGCCGACTCAAACAGATCCTTGGGCAGCTGGCTGATAAAGTTGTACATGAAATAAGTAACCAGCGGCAGGCCGAAGGCGGTATGCGCCAGCCAGATCCCGAGATAGCTGCCGTTCAGCCCCAGTGCCGTGTAATCCTTCAGCACCGGAATCAGCGCGACCTGAATCGGAATAACCAGCATCGCAATAATGATGACGAACAGTGTTTTGCGGCCGGGAAACCGCAGCCAGGCGAAGGCATATGCGGCAAAAGAGGCAATCAGCACCGGGATGACAGTCGCCGGCACGGCAATCGTCAGCGTATTCCAGAAGGCCTGGGATAAGCCTGTGCCCTTTTGCTTCGTTTCACTGCCGTCCGCTTCCTTCAGTGTGTACTCTTTTCCGGACAGGACATTGTTGTAATTGTCGAGCGTCAGCTCGGGTACCGTTTCCCAGCCCTGCTCCTGCACATTAACGGTGCGCGCCCGGCGGTTTTCCCAGATCAGGCGGCTGTCGTCCGCCTTCACACCCGCTTTTAACTCATCATCGCTGTAGGTCTTGCCGTTCACCTCAATCGGTTCACGCAGATCCACATCCTTGGACAGCTGCAAGGTCTCGCCTGCCGTCCATTCCTGATGGGGGAACACCTTCCACCAGCCGGTCTGCAGAATATCTGCCGCCGGACGGAAGGAGGAAATAAACAGCCCCAGTGTCGGAAGCAGCCAGAGGAAACAGATTACGCCAAGGACGATGTTAACGAGGGTCTTGCCGCCTTTTCTTTTCTTTTTACCGACCATTTAGAATCCCCCCTGCTTGCGGAACTGGCGCAAATTAATCAGGATGACAGGCAGTACTGCGATTAGGAGCACAATGGCCAGCGTCGAGCCGTACCCGAAATTGCGGTACATGAAAAACTGCCGGTAGAACTGTGTCGCAACAACCTCTGTATCATATTGACCTCCCGTCATCACCATGACGACGTCAAATATTTTCAAAGTAAACACAATAATGGTGGTGGTCACCGTCAGAATGGTGGTGGAAATGAACGGTATCATAATGCCGAAGAAAATCTTGATTTCACCGGCGCCGTCAACGCGTGCGGCCTCCAGAATATCGTCGGGAACCCCTTTGATCGCCGCCGAAAAAATAACCATCGCAAATCCCGTCTGCATCCAGATCAGAATAATGATGAGGAAAAAATTGTTCCATGGCTGCAGCATACTCGTCCATGCCTGCGGTTCACCCCCGAAAAAGGTGACCATCGCATTCAGCAGTCCAATCTGCTCATCCCCCGGCTGATAATAGTAGACAAACTTCCAGATGACGCCTGCAGCCACAAAGGAGATAGCCATTGGCATAAAAATGATGGATTTGGCGATTTTTTCGTAGCTGCTGCGGTCGGCCAGAATGGCAATAAGCAGCCCCAGGCACACACAGGCCAGCGTTCCGACAAATACCCACAGCAGGTTGTTGCGCAGCGCGGTAGCCATCAGCCGGTCACTGAAGATCGCCGCATAATTGCCGAAGCCCACAAACTTTTCCGAGGAGGCGTTAAAAAAGCTTAAATACAGTGTCCGCAGCGCAGGCAGGATCAGCAGCCAGCCAAGAATAAGCACAGCCGGTCCGACGAAAATAAACGGCAGCACCCTCCGGCGGATGTGATCCGGATACTGCTCAGCCGCCCAGGTCAGGGTGTAGTAGATCAGATAAACGCCCAGCACGCCCCACAGTACAGCCAGCACGGCAGTCAGCAGCGGATTAAGCGTGGAGTCACGGAAAAAGAGGAAGATCAGCCCGTTCACCACAATGTTCGCCAGCAGCACACCCAGTGATAGCAGCACTGCCCTGACGCTGATTTTCTGCTTGGCCTGCGTACCACTAACCCCAGGCTTTGCTTTTATTTGCGCATCCATATTAGCTCCTCCTACTCCTATAAGACAAGTAGAAACGGCCATGCGGTCCTTTAGGGACGGTAACCGTTTCTGCGAGAAATAGCGTTAAACATATAAATTCTTATATTTAGAAAAAGAGAGGCAGGCTGCAAGCCTCTGCTGTCCGCCCCTCTTCATTGTGATAGTCTTTCCTGCAGCCCGCCGTGTCCGGCCTTAGTTGTTCCAGCCCGACTGAATCTGCTCCAGCGCCTGATCCAGTGTGGCCGTACCGCTTACATAGTCCGTCATGCCCTTCCAGAACGTACCTGCACCCACCTTGCCCGGCATGAGGTCAGAGCCGTCAAACCGCAGGGTCGAAGCGTCCTGCACCAGCTGCGCCATCCGCCGGTCAGAATCGGACTGGTACCAGTCAAGCGGAGCATCATTCATTGGGGCAATTACGCCGCCTGACTGCACCCAGCTCTTGATGGACTCGCCGGTGGTGAAGAATTCCATAACTGCACGCACTTCCGGACGGTCGTTGAACATCGCGTAGATGTCACCCGCTACAAGTACAGGCTTGCCGTACTGCTCATCGATCGGCGGCAGGTAGAACCAGTCATAATCCGCATCCACCTTGGCCGTTTCCGGGAAGAAGCTGGTGATGAAGTTACCGATCAGGTTGAACCAGGCTTTTGGCGGATTGTCGAACATTGGCTTCGGCGCATCGCCAAATGCGGTTGTTACGATGGATTTGGTACCGCCGTATACATAGTCCTCGTTAAGCCAGATCTTCGACATTATCTCAACAGCATTCTTTACTTCAGGAGAGGTAAACGGCAGCTCACCGCTGACCCATTTGTCATAATTCTCAGGCGATGTTGTGCGCAGCATGATATTTTCGACCCAGTCTGTTGCCGGCCAGCCGGTGGCTGCACCGCTCTCAATCCCGATCGCCCAGGCCGGATCGCCGTCCTTGGCAATCTGCTCGGTGAGGGCCATCAGCTCATCCCACGTCTGCGGAATCGTATAGCCTGCATCGTCAAACTGCTTTTTCGGATACCAGACGAGACTCTTCACATTGCTTCGGTTCCAGATCCCGGCCATAATCTTGCCGTCCTTACCGTCCATTGTGGACATATCCAGCCAGCTCTGGTTGTAGTTGCCCTTGAGCTTCTCCTGATCCAGTACCCCGGTCAGGTCCACCACCTTGCCGGTCTTGGCAATGGAGGCGAGCAGCCCCGGCTGCGGAAAGTCGGCGATATCCGGAGCATTGCCGCCGTCAACACGGATATTAATGGTAGCTTCGAACTCCTTGGAGCCCTCATACTGGATGTCGATTCCGGTCTTCTCCTCAAACTCCTTGATGCTGCTCTCAAATTTCACCTGGTCAGCGTCTACGAACGGCCCGAACATCGTGACCTTGGTTCCTTTGTATTCACCCTTCATCGCCAACTCAAGCGGAGATCCGGCAGCCGCAGGCTCTGCAGTAGGTGTCGTTTCCTTGTTGTTATCAGCAGCAGGTGCTGCCGTTGCTGCCGGCGAATCGGTTGGGGCCGCATTATTGCTGTTGTTTCCGCCGCATCCGCTCAGCATCATTGTGAACGATAAACACAGCACCATCGCAAGTGACAGCTTACGTCCTGGAGTCTTTTTCATTTGTACATACATCCCCTTATAATTGTATTTAGAGATTGCATCAGGCTCCGGCCTCTTCCGGAATCCGCTCCGTACAGCTGCTGATCCACCTCCTTGCAAAGGTTTTCAGAATGGGCTAAACTATTTTATTTGATTCTTGAATGATACCTTGGCTGATGTTGCAAATAGCTTCTACCAGCCGCTTTTTGATCATAAACATTGCTGTCCGTGTAATTGTAGCGCTTACATTTCCATATTAGCATATAATGTATGCGTTTCCAATAATGTTCTTCGGATTCGTTTGTCTTTTTTGTTTTTGAATTTTTATTATTTACGAATTCTGAAGCAGAAGGAGGTATTCACATTTTTATCCGTGCCAGAGTTAAGATAAAAGCTTGTGAAGAGTGAGGAAACGGTTTACTTTAAGCGGTCATTATTGCGGTATAGGGTATGAAAAGCTTTTCACATTAAGACGGAAACAGCCAGGCCATCGGATTCACGATAACTGCAGCGGCGTTTCATGGGTATGCGGTTACGCTTATTTTTCCCGTGAGGATTCTCTTACAATCAGCTTATGCTCCATTTGTTCTTTCATTACAGCAACATTGCCTGTGGTCAGCAGTTCATGCAGCTTCTCTGCGGCCCGGTAACCAAGCTGGTAGATCGGCTGTGCAATTGTCGTCAGCTTCGGAATGAACATCCCGGACATCCGCAGATTGTCGAACCCGATGACCGATACCTGCCCCGGCACCAGAATATTGCGGTCCTTCAGATACGAAATCGTCCCCATCGCAAACTCATCGGCTACACAGAATACGGCGCTAAGCTCCGGGTACTCACTGAACAGCTCATGCGCTGCCTGGTAGGCATGCTCGAAACGGTGGTTGGCGTATTTGATCTTGCCGGTATTCCGCTCCAGGCCGAATTCTGTCAGTGCTCTTACGAACCCGGCAGCACGCGGCGGCCCGGACACTGAATTATCGTGATTGAACCCGATCATCCCGATCTCCTTGTGACCCAGCTCGATCAGGAACTTCACAGCATCATAGGCGGCAAGCTCATCATCCACCTCGACGGAGGGAACTTCGTATTCGTCGGAATGTGAGGATACCAGCACAAACGGAATTCTGAAGCCCGTCAGCTTCTCATAATATTCCGGGTGCAGCATATCACTCGCGAACACAATTCCATCCACCTGCTTCTCATGGAACGTATCCATGTAAGACAGTGTACGCTCCATATCGCGGTCGGTGTTGCAGATCATCAGACTGTACCCGAGCTTGATGCAGGCATCCTGCATTCCGCGGATTACTCCGGCAAAATACAGGTTCTCAATGTCCGGTATCAGCAGACCCAGCGTATTGGATTTCTTGTAAATCAGGCCGCGCGCAAACGCATTCGGCTGATACTTCAGCTCCTTGATGGCCTCTATCACCCTGTTCCGCTTGCTCGGCACGACAGTCTCAGGCGCATTCATCACACGGGATACCGTACTGATCGACACCTCTGCCATTCTGGCGACATCTCTAATGGTTGGTTTCATAGACTAACTTCCTTTTTTAGAAAAGCTTTTCAAGGCGATTATAGCAGTGCCTTCGCCAATTTACAATAACAAAAATATAGCGCTTTCATAATTATTTTTTTGTGGGATTCAGCCTTTAATTGAGTTCCTGCAAGGGATGTTCATCCTCATCCTCGCGGTTTTTAGCTGTATACACCCGGATCGAGTCCATTTTCTGCAGGCTTATTTTGAAAAGCTTATCAGACAGCTGCAAAATAGGCGGACTCGCCTCCGGTTAACCCTCAATTGGTTCCCCATCATAAGCTCGCCTCAATAAGTCCTCCTCAATATGTAGTTCTGCAATATTTTTGCTGCACTCACTTCCCGGCTGACACAAACTTACTTAAAGTGTGTAAATATTATTATTTCATGTTATAATTTCAGGGTAGATTTATTTATAGCTGCAAATACTGCTGTAAGCTCATAAATTGCTCAATTCTCATCACTGGAGGGATTATTGTGAAGCAACTGCGGGATATTCCAATCTCCGTGCTGGACCTTGCCCCGATTATAGAGGGCGGAACAGCGGCGGATTCACTGCAAAATACACTGGATTTGGCACGCCACGCTGAAGAGTGGGGGTACCTCCGCTACTGGCTGGCGGAGCATCATAATATGACCGGCATTGCCAGCTCGGCCACCTCTGTCGTCATCGGCCATGTGGCTGCCGGAACTTCAAGCATCCGCGTAGGCTCAGGCGGAATTATGCTCAGTAATCATGCACCACTGATGATTGCCGAGCAGTTCGGAACGCTGGAGTCGCTGTTTCCCGGGCGGATTGATCTGGGCCTCGGCAGAGCGCCAGGCTCCGACCAGGCTGCAGCAAGAGCGCTGCGTCGCGGCCTCGGCAGCGACGGCAGCGAATTCCCTGAGCAGCTAAGCGAGCTCAGAGCCTACTTTGACCCGAACGGTGCCGGTTCGCGCCCCCTTGGCGTGCGTGCCACGCCGGGCGAAGGGCTGAATGTGCCGATTTGGCTGCTTGGCTCCAGCGGCTTCAGCGCCCAGCTGGCCGGCAAGCTGGGTTTACCGTTCGCTTTTGCCAGCCATTTCGCTCCGGACTATCTGCTGCCGGCACTGCATCTGTACCGCAGCAGCTTCAAACCGTCGGCTGCACTCGACAAGCCGCATGTTATGGTCGGCCTCGGCATTACTGCCGCCGATACAACTGCGGCCGCACGCTGGCTGGCCACTTCCCAGCAGCAGCAATTCCTGAACATCATCCGGGGCCGTACCGGCAAGCTCCAGCCTCCGGTTGATGACATGGAGCCGCTTTGGTCGCCGCAGGAAAGAGCCATGCTGCTTGATAAGCAGAAATACTCCATTGCGGGGGATAAAGCCTACATCAAAGAGCGCCTTCTGCAGATTCTTGAAGAAACCGGTGCGGATGAATGGATCATCGCCTCTCAGATTTACGATCATACCGCACGGCTCCGTTCCTACGAATTAGTAGCAGAGCTTATTAAAGAAAGCTAAATCAGCATTATCTCAAATGAATCAGCAGGACAATGATGAAGTAATGGAAACTCTTTAAGTTACCATCAATCATTGTCTTGCTTTTTTATATTTTGCTGCTAATTATGTTCTCAATAAAATACACTAAAACAAGTGAAAACCAGAGAAATAATTATAACGGGGCAGTTACACAAAGGAAACTATTTATAAACTGCTTTAAAAAACTTATTTTAAGTATATAAGCGTATTTTTAACGTTTTTAATTATCATATTTATTGATTATACTGTAATTATTCGTTATAACGAACATACATACTTTAGCATTAAACATCTGGCGTGATTTGTATTCAAATTCATAATTCAAGGAAGCTCAGTGGTAGTAGTACTCCAAAATACCACTCATTTCGACAGATCTGCAAGAATTAACGGTTAACGGGCGGTTTTTTGTCGAGATGCGCGGGAGCAGCGGGGAGTTCCAGAAGAAAGGGGGCGGCGGGTGAAAGGGAAGGTTCCTATCGCTATAATTGGCGCGTATATTTTATTAGTGATAACCGGTGTTGTATGGCATGCCGGAGGAGTAAGCGCTGAGGATACGATCAAGCTTACTGTTAACTCGCAGATAACAAGCACAACGGCGATGAACAATATGCAGCCGGGAGATGCAGTTTCGTCAGAATATACGGTTATTAACGAAGGATCGGAGCGGTTTGACTATTTTGTGGACTTCAAATTTGTTTCAGGAGACGCCGAACTGTATGATATCCTGCAAATGAAGCTGCAAAAAGAGGGAGTAACGCTCTACTCAGGAGTAATGAGCAAAGCTGAGGGAAGAGTGGCCATCGGCACACTCTCGGGAGGAGGCCGGGAAACCATCCATATGGATGTCGTTTTCCCTGTTGAGGCAGGAAATGAGTTTCAGGGCAAGGCCGTCAGTGTGGCCTTTAACTTCACTGCTTCTGCTGTTCCGGAGCCGACACCAGGACCTAGCCCGTCGCCTTCCGTCTCACCTGAACCGTCTTCAACAGCCAGCCCGGCCCCTTCTGCCTCACCGGATCCTACTGGAGGGCCTGTCAATACGCCTGAGGCGACTCCAACAGCAACTGCGACTGCAACGGCAAGTCCAAATCCGACGGCAGCACCATCCCAAACTCCGGATGCCACCGCTTATCCGGGAGGAGTTCAGACTTCTGTGCCATCGGCTACTCCATCGGCTACACCTGCAGGCATTGAGGTGACTGTCACAACTCCGCCTGTTCCGCTGGGCGAGGGAGATGGGGATAACGGTGAAGCTGCACCGACTCCGGACCCGGGCAGTATGGATGCCGGAAGTACCGCAGCACCTTCTCCGGATCAGGAGGTCGTTATCGGTGATGATGAGCTTCCGCTCTCCGGACCGGAAGGCGGCGATGAACTGCCTGATACTGCAGAACCTTGGTATAACCTGATTCTGATTAGTATGGCGGTTGCTATAGTTAGTATCATCCTGCTGCGCAGACTGAATTCGAAGAAATAACAAAGGCTGGAGGAGAGAGTATGAAGCAGCGTCCGGGGATTCTCATTGCCGCCGTGCGTCTGATCTTCATACTCTCTTTGTGCGTGTTGCTGTACTCAGCGTTCCAGATCCTCAAAGCACCGGCTGAAGCCCGCGAGGCACTCGAAGAATGGGACAAAAAGAGGGAGGAAGCCCTGACGCCCGTCATTCAGGAGGAGGAAACCCCTTTACCTCCAAGCATGGTCTCTCTCCCCCCGGTAACAAAAAGTAGTGAGCCGGAGTATACCGACGGGGAGATCATCGGGGAGATTTATTTTCCGGCGCTGGAGCGTAGGGTCGCAATTCTTGAGGGTACGCAGCGCGCGCAGCTGAAAAAAGGCGCAGGGCATTATGCAGGGAGCGCAGCAATCGGTGCAGACGGTAACAGCGTACTCGCCGGACACCGGGATACCGTATTCCGCGGAATCGGAAGCCTTAAGAAACATGATTTAATCGAAGTAGAGACGGTGGACGGAACATTCATTTATGAGGTGACCGGCAGCACGATCGTAGACGGGGAGGAACGGGGAGCGATCAAGCCGAGCAGCACCCCCGTGCTTACCCTAATCACCTGCTATCCGTTCGGCTATGCCGGTCCGGCGCGAGCGATATCTATTGTCTGCTTCATTGGTCAAAAGGAAATAAAGTGCTGCAGCAGAACGGAACCGGGCCGCGGACATATGCCCCATCAGGCAGTCTCCCTGCAAAAGATGAGTCCCCGCCCGGAACATGATAATATAGTACTGCGGCAAGCAGAAGCAGCGGCTGTACCGGCTACCCCGGGCAGCCTGTTTTTGCGGCAATGATCAGGCTCAGGTATAGGGTATCCTATACTTATATGTTTTTAGATGAAGAGGAGATGACCTACCCATGAAGGATGAACTGATTAAGCGGTTTGTGTCGTATGCACAGATGGATACCCAGTCCAATGAGGAGAGCGATACCTGCCCGTCTACCCCGGGGCAAATGGAGCTGGCCCGCAAGCTGGTGGACGAGCTGCAGCAGCTTGGATTAACAGAGGTTACGGTGGACGAGCATGCTTATGTTATGGCGACCTTACCTGCGAACACAGACAAGGATGTGCCGACGATCGGATTCCTGGCCCATCTGGATACGGCAACTGATTTTACCGGAGCTAACGTAAAGCCCCAAATCGTCGAAAATTACGACGGCGGCGATATTGTGCTGAACAAGGAGCTGAATGTTGTTTTGTCTGTAGACAGCTTCCCGGAGCTGCCTGAATACAAAGGGCATACGCTGATTACCACAGACGGCACAACGCTTCTTGGCGCAGACAACAAGGCCGGAATCGCTGAAATTATGACCGCCATGGCTTACCTGATCGCTCACCCTGAAATCAAGCACGGTAAAATCCGCGTGGCCTTCACCCCGGATGAGGAAATCGGACGCGGACCGCATAAGTTTGATGTTGCCGCTTTTGGCGCCTCCTATGCTTATACTGTAGACGGGGGACCTGTCGGCGAGCTGGAATATGAAAGCTTCAACGCTGCTGCCGCCAAAATCACCTTCAAGGGCGTCAACGTCCACCCCGGAACCGCCAAGGGGAAAATGGTGCACTCCTCCAAAATCGCGATGGCCTTCCATCTCAGACTGCCTGCCGGCGAAGCGCCTGAATTCACAGACGGCTATGAGGGCTTCTACCACCTGATCTCCATGCAGGGAACGGCGGAGCAGAGTAAGCTGGCCTATATCATCCGTGACTTTGACCGTGCAAGCTTTGAGAACCGCAAGGCGAATATTTCCGCCATTGTTGAAGAGTTCAAATCCACCTACGGCGATGAAAATGTGCTGCTGGAGATGAACGACCAGTACTACAACATGCGCGAAAAAATCGAGCCGGTCCGCCATATCGTCGACATCGCCCACGAGGCGATGGAAAACCTCGGCATCACACCGGTAATCCGTCCTATACGCGGCGGCACCGACGGCTCGCAGCTGTCCTATATGGGACTGCCTACGCCGAATATTTTTACAGGCGGGGAGAACTTCCACGGCAAATTTGAGTATGCTTCGGTCGATGTCATGCTCAAAGCTGTAAATGTAATCGTGGAAATCGCCAGACTGTTTGAGCAAAAAGCTTAACCGCCACTTGGGGTGTGGCAGGTGGTTATAGCGCCGGTTGCTGGTGCGGCAGGCGGTTTCCATAATTGCACTAATAGTCTGAGTTACAGTCCAAGCGGGTTGGGGCTGTTGGGCGCGGTTATGGTGGTTACGGCGGCTACGGCGTTTGAGTAGACCAGAGGTTACTAGGGCTGCTGCTGCATGCTGCACAAATTGCAGTAGTTACGGCAGGCTGTCCAAATCCCGGTTAGTTAAAGTAATCTGGCAGTTGCTGGAGCAGGTACGCATGTGTGGCAGCTGTGGCATGTATGGTAGCCGTGGTAGTCAGCAGTTTTGCAGGATTTTCAGATGTATAGCTCCTGTTAGCGGTATAAAACAGCCCCCGGGAAAAGCGGATGCTTTCAGCCGGGGGCTGTTTTGTGAGCTTATTTACTTTCCGAGGAGCTCCATCTTTTTACGTCTGTTACGCGGTTAGCTTAAGTCTGGCGGGAGCCCCTGCACCAGGGGATATAACTATGCTGGAGCACCTGTAAGGAACCTAGATCGGTGTGCCGTCTGGCTACAAGTGCCGCCAACAGCTCCATTAAAGGGATTTTTCCCTTTAATTCGGCTCTTTCGGGTCGCCATCGGCACCATTAAAGGGATTTTTCCCTTTAATTCGGCTCTTTCAGGCCGCCACCAGGCGCCATTAATGGGATTTTTCCCTTTAATTTGGCACTTTCGGGCTGTCAAAGGCGCCATTAAAGGGATTTTTCCCTTTAATTCGGCACTTTCAGCCCGCCCAGCAGCGGACGGCACCAGCTGGCCGCCACCTGAGCCTTAGCGCCGACGCCGGCCGGTGTGCGGAAAAAAGCCATCCCCGCTTACTGCCCCTTAAGCGGCAGCCAGCCCGGCGTGTTAACAAGCGCGCCCCACAGCGGGTCCGGGATGACCAGCTCAGCCTGGGCTGTCGTATCCAGCTCCGTCGCAATGTCGCCGGCGCGGCCTTCGGTCAGCTTCTGCACATAGTCCGGATCGATCAGCAGCGGACGGCCGAGCGCCACCAGTTCAATGCCGGTGTCCAGGCTCTTCAGCGCATCCTCCGGCTTATACAGCGAGCCGACACCGATGACCGGAACGGCACCGCCCACGCGGTCGACGATCTGCTCGATTCTAGGCCGCCCGTCTTCCGTGCCGCGGCGCGGCAGCGACCACAGCTCCATAAGCGAAGCATGCAGGTAGTCAAGCCCCTCTTCCTTGAGCGCATCAATCAGCGCGAACGTCTCGGCCATTGTTATTCCCGGTGTTTCCGGTTCTTCCGGAGAGAAGCGGTAGCCGACAATGAACGGAGACGAGGCATACTCGTTCACAACACGCTTCACTTCACGCAGGACAGCAAGCGGGAAGCTCAGGCGCTTCTCCAAGCTTCCGCCCCAGCGGTCTTCCCGGCGGTTGGAGTGCGGCGAGAAAAACTGCTGCAGCAGATAGCCGTTCGCGCCGTGAATCTCTACGCCGTCGAAGCCGGCTTCGATAGCCCGGCGGGTTGCCGCACCGAAGTCTGCGATAATCACTTGAATCTCTTCATCGGTCAGCGTACGCGGTACAGGTCCGTGTCCGCCGCCCGGCAGCTCTGACGGAACATCGCTGGCGCTGACGGTCTGCCCGTCCGGCAGCAGCTCCGGCGGACACTGGCGCCCTCCGTGGAAAATCTGCAGAACGGCCTTGGCGCCTTCGCCCTTAATCGCAGATGCCAGCTCGCGTAGGCTCGGGATCAGCTCGTCGCGGTCAGCGCCGAATTCCCCGTGGAAGCCCTTGCCGCCCCGGCTTACATAGACACAAGCTGTAACAACCATACCGGCGCCTTTGGAGCGGCGGATATAATAGTCAAGTTCCGGCTTAGAGACCGTACCGTCCTCATTAGAAGAAAAGTTGGTCATAGGCGCCATAACCACGCGGTTGCGCAGAGTGATTCCATTATTAAATTCATACGAGTCCAGCAGCGGACGATAATCAGTTTGCGGCATCTTAGACAATCCCTCCATTATTTGTATCTATATTCCTTACATCTTGCCCGTGCACCGGTTAACAGTGCAATGCTATTCTCCAGTCTGGCTGTTATTCTTCCAGACAACATTGTTCCCGTAATCCTTACCCCAGTCGTACATCATCCGAAGCACCGGCAGCAGGCTTTGTCCGTAATCCGTCAATGAGTATTCTACTCTCGGCGGGACCTCGGCATACACTTTTCTCAGCACAAGCTGATCTTCCTCCAGCTCGCGGAGCTGGTTGGTCAGCATTTTCTGCGTGATATGGGGAATGAGCTTCTTCAGCTCACTGAAGCGCTTGGTACCCTCAAGGCCCAGATGCCACAGGATGATCAGCTTCCATTTGCCGCCGATAACGGCAAGCGTAAGCTCCTTCTCGCAGTTAATTTCCTGCAGATTGATACGGTCTTTAATTTCCGTTGCCAAGGTATGCGGCCCCCTTTCATTCCTACTTATCATACTACAAAACACCCGGCCCCCGCACATCACCGACATCCCCTCAGTATTTACACCTCATCTAAACCGCCGCTGCATCACGCCGGACATGCCAATAAAAGCATAAAGACCGCAGGCTCAAGGCCTGCGGTCATCACTCACATAAATCCGGTTACTCGGTAACCAAACTTCCCTGCAGGTTGGCTGCACTGAAGTCAGGCTGTGCTTCAACCGTAGTGTCACCCGCAGCAATCGCTTTTTCCAGCGCTGCATTGTAACGGGTATTCAGATCCTGAATCTCCTTGTCCAGGTCTCCGCCGGTAAAGATGTATCTGTTGAATACGTCCATTTTCTTGGTTCCTTCCAGACGTCCTTCAGTAGCACCAAATGGAGTAGCCGGATAGATTCCATCAAACTTAGTCGGCAGGAAGTACTCAATGCCCGCGATATCCGGAGCTTTGGCCGCAGCAGCTACAGAAGGGATAACGGAGACACCGTATCCGCCTTCCTGATAGGCGATCTGCACATCATCGCTGTACATCCACTCGATGAACTTCCAGGCTGCTTCCTTATGCTCGGAGTCCTTGCTCATCGCCAGGTAACTGCCGGAGATAACCTGGCTCACACCGTTCTGCTGGCCGTCAATCGTCGGCGGCAGTGCCGCTGCCCAGCGGATTTCGGTCGGGAACTGGGTTTTGTACACGCTTGGTTCTACAGAATGGTTGAAGTACATGCCGATTTTACCTTGGGCAAACTGCGCACGCAGCGGGTCAATATCAAGTGACTCGGAGCCAGGCATCATACTGCCGTCTTCAACGATCTGGCGCAGTGCCTCAAGGGTTTCCTTGTACATGCCGAAATCGAATTGCCCGGTCTGGAAGTTGAAGCCCTCCTGTCCTTCGGCCTTGCTCAGGGTTGTAATCGGATGAGCGATCCGCTCAAAGCCGCTGCCGCTCTTGAAGTTGCCGGCCATGCCGTAAGCGCCGATGTCCTTGCCCGCTTCGGTAATCTTCTTGGCATCCTCAACCATTTCCGCCAGTGTAGTCGGAGGCTCAGTAATACCGGCTTTCTCGAACAGGTCCACGTTGTAGATCAGACGCCAGAACTGGCCGATATTCGGCAGGGTGTAGATTTTACCGTCAACGGTATTCTTTTCATTAATAAGGACGTTCTCGAACCGGCTCTTCATTTCCGGAGTAATATATTCGTCGAAAGACTCAAGGTAGCCCTTCTTCACCCATGTAGGCACGTTGCCTGTATCCACACGCAGAATGTCTGGCGCCTGCTTGCTGGAGAACGCGATATCCACGGACTGGGCATAGTTGTCGGCCATAACTTTAAATTCAATATCCACATCAGGGTTAAGCCCCTCGTACTCACTGATTTTTTGCTCGATAAAATCGGAATCATGACGGTCGATGGACCAGTAAACCAGCTTGGTCTGTTCAGCAGCAGCAGCGTTGCCGCCCTCCGCCTCAGCATTTGTATTGGCGGATGACGAGCATCCGGCCAGTGAACCCGCCAGCAGCAGCGAAGCTCCGGCCAGCATCAAGTGATTTTTTTTCATCTAAAAAAACCTCCCTTTTCTTTGTGTAATCGCATTCATTTCATATAAAAATTATAAAATGACTGCCCTGATGTGAGTGAAGGGGAAAACAACTATTCAGGGGAGACGAAATCACTGTTTCCTCGCTGTACGGCCGAACTGTACTTTGATCGGAAGTCGGTGGGGGTCATCCCGGTGTATTTTTTGAATAACTCGGTAAAATAAGGCCGGTCCTCATAGCCCAGCGAAACGGCGATATCCTGCACCTGCATGCCCTCAAGCACCAGCTCCTTGGCCTTCTCCATCCGGCGGCTGATGATATACTGGGCCAGAGTCATGCCCATCTCCTTCTTGAACAGGTTGGAAAAATAACTCGGGCTGAGATGCACCTCTCTCGCACAATCGGCAACAGACAGGTTTCGGTGCAGATTGCCGTTGATATGGGCGATGGCCCGCTCCACCAGCACGCGCGCATCACTAGTCTGGCGGATTTGCACATAGGAGCAGCCCTCGCGGCAGAAGTCGCGGATCTGCCGGCGCAGCTCCTCAAAGGAGGCAGCCCCGTTCATCTCGGCCAGCTTTTTCTCAAGTGTCTTGACCTCGGTATCCGAGGCTTTATCGGAAAAGACGCGGTGGATCGAATGGGCCAGCTCCAGACACATCGTTTTGACGATGGCCGGGTCGGGCAGCACGGGAGCGCTCAGCCATTCGTTCCAGATTCCCTCCAGCTGCTCCTCCGCTTTGGCCAGATTGGCCGAACGCAGGCAGTAGAGCAGCTCCTTTTCTTTATCGTAGGAATATCTGGGCAGTGCGGCATCCGCCTCCGGCGATTCCACATAGCGGTAGACACTGTTGCCCCCGGTCAGAAACGTATTCGTCAGTGCAGACATGGCCTGGGCATAGGATACCGACAGCTGTCCGGCCTCCTCAACGCCGCCGCCCAGTCCGATCGACACCGTCTGGTAGGTATGCTTGCAGACATTCTCGCGGCATTTCTCGGCCAGCTGCTCCGCATCCAGCGAAGACGGCGGGTTCATGACAATGACGAACTGATTGACATGCTCACGGAACACGATGCCCTGGGTATAAGCAGCGACTGTCTCCTCCAGAATATTCTGCACCGCAAAGCGGATCAGCTCCACCTCTGACACGGCCATCGCAGCTGTACGTTCCGCAAAAAATCAATCTCCGCCACCATCACACAAAAATCCCCGCGCTTCATCTTAATTGCGTAGAAATCCCACTGCTGGCTCAGATGCTGCTGCCTGCTGCCGTAACGGATCAGCAGCCGCATGTATTCCTGGCGCAGATAAGGCATGCTCTCCCGCAGCTTCTGCTCCATTCCCCGCATCTGCTCGGCCTGGGAGCGTTCGCGCTCCAGCACCTCTTTGGCCTTCAGGACCGATTCCATCACCTGCGGCCGGGTAAACGGCTTGACGATCAGGTCGAACGCTCCCAGCTTCACCGCCTCCTGGGCGTAAGAGAAGTCGGAGTAGCCGGTCAGAAAAATCAGTTTGATCTCCGGCTGCTCAGCCAGAATCGTCCGCATCATCGCCAGCCCGTCGGTAAAGGGCATGCGGATATCGGTCAGTACAATATCAGGCCTGTGCTTGCGGATCTCCACCAGCCCTTCCTCCCCGTTGGCCGCCGTTGCGGCTACAGTAATGCCGTGCTCCTCCCAGGGAATCCGCTGGGACAAGCCCCGGACAACGGCTGGAATATCATCAACGATGCATAATTTAATGGGTTCAGCGTGCTTCAGGATAAACGCCACCTTCCAATGGGATTGAGAGAACCGCTTCGGTCTCGATATGCGGACGGCTGCGGAACAATAGCCCGCCCTCCCTGCCGTAATAGATCTGCAGACGGCTGCAGATATTGGTCAGGGCATAACCTCCGCTGCTGACGGGCTCCTTCAGCCGGGCGTTCAGCTTGTCCGCGTCCATGCCCGCCCCGTTGTCGGTGACCCGGATTACAAGCTGCCCGTCCTCTCGGGTCACGGCGACTGTTATCCTTCCCCCGCCCCGCAGCTCCTTCAGCCCGTGCAGAATCGAATTTTCAACCAGGGGCTGGATAATAATCTTCAGCACAGGCAGATCCAGCAGCTCCGGAGCGGCTGTAATCGTATATTCAAACAGGCCCTCATAGCATTGCTGCTGCAGGTTCAGGTACTGGCGGACATGCTCCAGCTCCCGGCCCAACGTGGTAATCTCCTGCCCGTTGTTCAGGCCGAGCCGGAACAGTGCGGACAAGGAGATCACCATCTGCTTCACATCCTCATATTCATCCATTTCACATTTCCAGAAGATCGTATTCAGCGTGTTATATAAAAAATGCGGCTCAATCTGCGCCTGCAGCGTTTTAATCTCCGCCTTGCGCTTCTCCTTCTCCGTATCCTTGACCTCTACAATCAGCTCACCGATCCGGTCCAGCATCTGGTTGAATTTGCGTCCGGCGTCCCCAATCTCATCCTGGAACGGGCTCTCGAAGCGGGCACCCAGATCCTCCTGCTCGACCCGCGACATTGTTTTCTGCAGCTTCAGTAGCGGCCCGAGCAAGAGGGCCGACAGGGTTCTGGACAGCAGCAGGGCAATCACGATGCAGCCGGCCATAATCATCACCACCAGCCACTGGATGCTGCGGACAGGCTGCAGCAGTTCCTTCTTGGACAGGTAGCTGACCAGCAGCCAGTCGTCCGCATAGCCCGATTCGGCATAGCTGACCAGCATGGTTCCGCCCCCGGCCGAATACTCGAAATTCCCGCTGTCCTCCTTCAGCAGCCGGTTCATGAAGTCCTCCGAGCGTGACCAGTCCGGACGCTCTTTATCCCCGAAGACACTGTCTCCCGACCTGTTGATCAGCATGAACTTGGCACTTCCGAGACTCGCGCCGCCGCTGACCGTATCTTCAAGGATATCTTCCTTTACATTGACGGCGAGAAACACATCAGGCACGTAATTCTCCGTTAGCGGCTGCAGCAGCAGGGAGATGACCTGATGCTCTCCGGCAAACAGCTCGTCCGGGTGGCTCTCCACCCAGTTCGACTCCGGATTCTCCCTTATCCGCTGATACAGCAAAGACTCCATAAATGGAGTCGCTGTTCTACGCAGATTACCGGCGGAATAGAAATCTCCGCCGGGCGTACTGATCAGAATCGATTCAATGGAATTTTCCGTCAGCTCCGCCTGGGTAAAGGGGTTCTGCAGCACGGAGAAATTGGCAAAGTACCGGTCTGTATTATTCGCTTGTACATCTCTTATTGTCTGCTTGTATGCATCACTCAGCATAATGGTTGAGGAAGCTACAATGATCTGTTTCAGCTTCTGGTCGAGCACATTCACCGACTGGTTCAGCACATTCCGGTTCAGGTCGGTGGAGTTGCGCTCCATTGCCCGCGAAGCAATCGAGTAGGCACCCAAACCGGTTATTGAGATGCAAAAGACGGTCAGTGCGGTGAATGACAGCCATATTCTTTTTTTGAGTGAG
Source organism: Paenibacillus sp. DMB5 (assembly GCF_001517085.1). Taxonomy (GTDB): domain Bacteria; phylum Bacillota; class Bacilli; order Paenibacillales; family Paenibacillaceae; genus Paenibacillus_AQ. The sequence continues at coordinate 4,539 of NZ_LRAC01000019.1, read as the reverse complement.
GTCCGGTACAGCCAGGCCTTTAGCATAATTCCCCATCCTTTATCGGCTGGCTGTCCGGAGCGTGTAGGTCACTTTAGCCCTTAACGGAACCAGCAGTCATCTGCATGAATGATTTATTGGCAAAAATATAGACGATAATCATCGGCAGCATGGACAAGCATGCACCGGCGAGCATCAATTGCGGCTGGGCCGCATCCCCGACGCCGTATTTCAGTCCGGCCAGACCTACGGTCAGCGTCTGCAGGGCCGGCTGGGTCATCGTAAAGACCAGCGGCAGGATGTATTCATTCCATGCACCGCGGAAGGTCCAGAGCGCTGTTACGCCCAGCGCCGGAGTCAGGAGCGGCAAGATAACACGAAGTATACGCTATAGAAGTTGCAGCCGTCAATAAACGCCGCTTCGTCCAGCTCCTTCGGGATCGCCCGGACAAAGCCGATCAGCATGAAGAAGGCCGTCGCATGGGCGCTGATCAGGATGATGATAACGCCCCAGAGCGATTTTTGCAGATGAAGTGCGACCATAAGGTCGAATTGCGGACGGAGTACAACAGCACCGATGGAAATGAACAGGGTGCAGGACTGGATGATCACATACAGCCGTTTTCCGTAGAAATCCACCCGCGCCACCGCATAGGCGGCCATTGTTCCTATCAATAGAGTTCCTATCGTTGTAAAGGTACTGATGAACACGCTGTTCCAGGTGAACCGGGCAAAATTAGCCGAAGTCCAGGCCTGAGCGTAGTTGGAAATTTTCCATTCCTTCGGCAGCAGCGAGGTTCCTGTCGTCAGCTCCAGATTCGATTTCATGGAGCCGAACATGGCCAGAATAATAGGGAATAAGGCAAAGGCTGCTACCAGCAGCAGGAAAATCCACAGCAGGACCCGGGACAGCACGGCTTTGGTCTTGACGTTACTCGCAGGCGCCGAGGCCAGCTTTGTTTCCGCTTGAAATGTGCTCACTGTTCATTCTCCTCTCTTTTAATAGATATCATTCAGTTTCTTGGAGACGTAGAAGTAAATCAGGGTAATCAGACCGACGATAACCGCTGTTGTAAAGCCTACCGCGCTTCCGTAGCCGAACTGCTGGATGCTCGAGCCTCCGCTTGATACCGGGAAGAACAGCTTGTACAGATAGAGGTACATGACTTCCGTTTTGCCGTAAGGTCCGCCCTCCGTCAATACCATAATGCTCTCGTAGCCCTTCAGCGATACAGTGATCGCCAGCATGATAATCATCTGCAGCACAGGTCCCAGCATGGGAACGGTGATGCTCCACATTTTGCGCAGCGGTCCCGCACCGTCGATGGAAGCCGCTTCATACAGATCCTCCGGAATGTTCTGCAGCCCCGCGATAAAGAGCAGCATATAGTTTCCGACCGCGCCCCAGATCGCGATAATGATCGCTGTCAGCAGGGCGTATTTGGCACCGAGCCAGTCAATGGGAGCGGATACAATTCCGGCACCCATCAGCAGCTGGTTCACCATGCCGTTATAGGAGTTGAAAATAACATAGAATACGATCGCCATGACCGATGCACTGATTACGGTAGGCAGGAAGTAGATCGCCCGCAGCAGCTGGCGGCCCTTCAGGGCACGGTTGAGGATTACGGCAAGAATAAAGGACAGCGGGATCGTAATAATCAGCTTGCCGCCCGCGTAGATGAAGGTGTTGACTACGGAATGCCAGAAATCCTTATCCCGCAGCAGCCGCTCGAAGTTATCCAGTCCGATGAAGAGCGGGGTTCCGAAGCCCTGATAATCATAGAACATATACTTGAGCGCCCAGAAAATCGGGTACACCCCAAAAATCAGCGTCAGCAGCAGGCTGGGCGCAACAAAGGTCCAGGCGTTTATTTGACGTTTCGTTTCATTCATTGATTGTTCCTCCTGTCTATTCGGCTTGCGCTTATGTCCTAATGATACGTCCCGCATCCGATAGACAGTTAGGGAGAAAGCGACTGCGCTAAGGGGGAGAAATTCACTTTTTCACCGGAAGTCCCACCATCAGCTGCCGGAACATAAGCAATTTCAGTCGCTTTCTCCCCTCTCATGTAATTGTTTATCCATCCCGGGTTCACAAGCCGTAAAGGTATACTTATGGAAGAGAACAGAGACAGACTGGATACAGGAATGGATTATCAATTACGGTGAACAGGGAGGCCTCAATCTACCAATGAATTCAGCATATAAAAGTACAGAAGAAATCCGCCCCTTCGGCTGCTATGATCATGGGCAGCTGGATGAAATCCGCAGCAGAATAGAACGTATCCCGGCAGCCGCACAGGAATACGCCAGACAGCGGGAGCTGTCCGGGCAGTTTGCCGCGCGCGAGGCAGCCGCCCCGCTTCACCGGCTCGGCGTGTTCCGGGTCGAGCCGTTCGTCTTCAAGGTCCCGGCCGGGGCGGCCATGCTGAAGCTGTCCGTGCATATCCGGGGCCGGGGCGTTGCCCGGATCGGCGGCGTACGGCTGACGCATTCCCAGCTCGGCCTGCCGGTCACGCTCCGGAACGGCAGCCTCCGGCTGGGGCTTGACGGCTGGACGCAGGAGCCGGGAACCGGCAGCAATATCCGGCTGGAGCAGCTGCCCGGCGGCGGGAGCGGCCTGCAGCCCTCCGGCGTGACGCCGGCGGACGGTGCAGCTGAGGAAGAGTTCCGGTGCGTACGCATCCGGAATGAAGCGGAGGACAGCCTGGCGGTGCTGCGCTATGAGGAGCTGCTGCCCGTATCGGCCGGCGACTATTACGGCATTCAGACCGAGCTGAGTCTGGAAGCGCCGCTGGTTAACGGCGGGATTGCTGCCGGCATTGTCTTTATAGATGCTGCGGGACAGCCGCTTGGCGAAGAGCTGGTCTCGCCGCTCTTTAACCGGCACACGCTGACCAACTGGGCCTATCTGCTGGAGGCGGCAGGGGCGGATGCCAACCTGTATATGATTACAGGAGAAGAGCAGTACGCCGAGCTCACCAAGCGCAAGCTGCAGTACATGCTGGCCGATATGCGGCAGGGCATGGATATTTTCCGGCGGGACGGCTGGCATGACGACGACACCTACGGTGCGGTTCATATCGGCCGCGGGCTGGCTGCCGTTTCTGTTATCTATGACCAGATTGCCGCAAGTGCAGCAGTCTCGGCGGAGGAGTCGGAATCACTGCTGGCTAATCTCCGCTACATTGCGGCGATGATGATGGACACCGCCTACTACCGGTTCGATCTGCCCACCTTCCCTGACGAGAAGGGCGGCATGCGCAGCAACTGGAATGCCGACCGGGCAACCGGGCTTGGCGTATATGCGCTGCTCTTTCCGCAGGAGCCGGAAAGTGCCGCTTATCTGGAGCATGCCTGCTCCGTAGTGGACTGGCAGCTGGCGGAGGTGGTTGACGAAGACGGGGCATGGCCGGAGAATGTCCGGTACCACGGCGCGGTGCTGCACCGGTATTTCCTGTTCTTCGTGCTGCTGAAGCGTCTGAAGGGCACCGATTACTTCCGCCATGCCAAGGTAAAGGCGATGTACAGCTTCCTGCTCGGCATCGTGACGGCAGAAGACGTTATCCAGGGCAGTGCGGACGGCGCCCCCGTTCTGCTGACCCCGGCCGTCGGCGATGCAACGTGCAGGAAAAATGGTTCCGCCTACTCGGCTACGCCGCCCCATTCTATGCGGAGGAGGATCCGCAGCTGGCAGCGGAAATGGTCTGGACCTGGAAGCGCGGCGGTGCACCGGTCCAGGATACCGGCGCGTTCCCGCTGCCGCTGGTCGCGCTGCTCTATCCGCAGCCGGAGCTGCCGGAGCAGATGCCGGAGCTTCGCTCCGTGCATTATCCCGGCATCGGCTATGTCATCTTCCGCAGCGGGGAGCAGAACCTGCAGCATTATGCCATCTACGAGGCCTCCCCGCTGACCTATCACGCCCATCATGATGAAGGCCATTTCTCCATCTGGGCGAATGGGGTGCCGTTGACGCTCGATGCAGGGACCGGCGGGTATTACAACGGGGACCGGCACTGGTATGTATCCGGTGCGGCGCACAATATTGTCCAGTTCGCTGACGGCTCCGGCGGATACACGGACGGCCCGCTGAAAAGCGTCTGCCGGGAGGTCAGCTTCACGGAGGAGCTGGATTATGCAAGAAGCCTCATCCCCAATGTACACGCCGGCGAGTATGAGCGGCATTTCCTGTACATTAAGGCAGGCTTCGAGGCTTACCTGGTCTGGGACCGCATTGATGGAGCAGCGGAGAGCGTCTGGAATCTGCATACGCTGAGCACCGGTGCAGAGATTACGGAGCAGGCTATTGATACCTCGGGCCTCGGCGGCATGCGGTTCCTGGCGCAGATCGCCGAGCCGCGCCGCCCGGCCATCACAGCTGGTAGAGGCGCGGTCGGCGGAGGGTACCCGCTGGCGGTGCAGCAGCACTTCCGCGTGCACGGCCGCGCCGGCGAGGACTACGTCGTGCTGCTGCAGCCGCACGCCGAAGGAACGCCAGAGCTCCGGCTGGAGCCGCTGGCGCCGAAGCCCGCTGACGGCGTGCGGCTGTATAAGCTC
>NZ_LRAC01000018.1 GCF_001517085.1 Paenibacillus sp. DMB5 | reverse complement strand
CGCTCATTTTGCTCCGATAGCCAAAATCAAAGGCATTTTTGCCTTTGATTTCACTCATTTTGCTCCGATAGCCAAAATCAAAGGCATTTTTGCCTTTGATTTCGCTCATTTTGCTCCGATAGCCGAAATCAAGGGCATTTTTGCCTTTGATTGGGCTTGCCCGGTGCAGCCGGCAAAGAAAAAAACAACTCATCCGCAGACGAGTTGTTTATAACACAGTACCGCTATTTCCTTTGAAGCTGAAGCGCATCCGCAGCCAGGCCAAAACAAAGAACACGCACAAGAAAATCCAGTAGCTGTTATCAAACAATCCATTCCCCGTTATTGCTGACAGAACAGCGTGGTACACACAGGTGAATATAAGCAGAGATAAGAATAACAATGACATTCCTTTATAGGATGCAGGCTTTTGAATTCCCGTTTTTGAGAGAACGTATAACGCAGCCAGCGCTAACAGCAGAGTTAAAGGCACCCCATAACTAAAGTCGGGAAATACATCATGCATCGTAACCACTGCTGCTACGAGCACAAAACATATCGAAATATTAAGCACACTTTGCTTCACGATCTAACCCTCCACATCAAAGAAAAAATTTCCATATATTCAAATAATAAAACGAAAACCTCCCAATAGCAAATAAATAAAAAAAAGCAAGCCGCCCACCGCTCCGGATAAGCTGCCTGCTAACGTATAACCGTGTGTCATTAATTATCCCGCTCTGCTCGGCCCCACACCTTACCGGCCTGACGTTTCAACTAAGGCCAGTTTACTTAACCAGCGCCCGCTCTTCCACATGCACCACTCTCAACCTTCAAACTTCAGCCCTTCACCGCACCCGCCGTCATCCCGTCAATAAAATACTTCTGGAACCCGAGAAACAGCGCCAATATCGGCAGAATAGAAAAGAATGAGCCGACGATCAGCAGATCATAGTTGTTACCATAGGGAGTGAGCAGCGTCTTGAGGCCGATCGGCAGGGTATATTTATTTTCATCGCTCAGCACCATAAACGGCCAGAGGAAGTTGTTCCAGCTGTTCATCCCGTTCAGAATGGCCATTGCTGCAAAAGACGGCTTCATCACCGGCAGAATCAGGCGCACGTAAATCGCATACTCATTTGCCCCGTCCACCCGCCCGGCCGCAATCATCTCTTTGGGAATGCCCCGTAAATACTGTCTGAAAAAGAAGATCGTCGCCGCACCCGCCACACCGGGGAGAATAATCGCCGAATAGCTGTTCATCAGCCCCATATTAAACGTCAGTGTGTACAGCGGCAGCAGCAGAATCTCAAACGGCACCATCATGATGAGCAGCACGCAGACAAACAGCAGATTTTTCCCTCTAAATTCATAGGCCGAAAAGCCGTATGCAACCGTCGCGCTAACTAGCAGCGTCAATACAACCTGTACCACTGTCAGCAGCAGTGAATTGAAAAACCAGGTGAAATAGGCATGCTCCCCGGTGAACAAAAAGACGAAATTGTCCAGGCTCATCGCCGATAAGTCAAACCGCAGGTTAAGTCCGTAGCGGATCAGATCCTCCCCGGGCTTGAACGAGGCAATCGTCACGGCATAAAAAGGCACCAGGATCAGCAGGCACAGCACACTGAAAAAGGCAAACAGGAGGATTTTGCGGAGAGTCCCTGTGTTCATACTTAATCCTCCTCCTTCTTGAACATCCCGCTGATCGCCAGTTGCGTCAGGTTAATGACCATGGTGATGATGAGCAGCACGATACCGACCGCAGCCGCGTAACCGAGATTATTTTTCTCAATCCCCTGCCGGTACAGGTATCCGACGATGGTCAGCCCGATGTTCTTAGGAGAGTTATTCCCGTTCCAGAGCATCATGCTCTCAATAAACATGGCCAGTCCGGCATAAATGCTGATCGTCAGCACATAGATCGTCGTCGGCTTCAGCAGAGGTATCGTAATCCGGGTGAACCGCTGGAAGGCGGATGCCCCGTCGATCGAGGCGGCTTCGTAGTAGTCGTCAGGGATATTTTTCAGTCCGGATAGAAAATAAAGCATGTTCACGCCCATCCACCGCCAGCTAGCCAGCGCCACCAGCGCAATAAATCCGGTCGTCTGTCCCTTCAGAAATTTAATGGGCTCCACGCCGAACACACCGAGAATGCTGTTGATCAGCGAGCCCTCCATCTCCCCGAACATCAGCCGGAAAATCGTCCCCGCCACCACCACCGAGGTCAACGCCGGGAAAAAGAACGAGGATTTGAAAAACTCACGGCCCCACATGGCTTTACTGTTGATCAGCACGGCGAACAGCATCGGGAACGGGATCAGGATCAGCAGGGTCAGTATCATATACACCGCACTATTGCGCACTGCTTTGAAAAAAATCGTATCCCCCATCAGCTTGGTGTAGTTGTCTGCACCGATAAAGCTGGCCTCCTGGCCGAGCGTGACCTTCTGAAAGCTCATGCCAAGCGAGCTCAGCAGCGGGTAAACCCAGAAGATGATGAATACAAGCACAAAAGGCAGCACGAATACGTATGGAGCGACCTTTTGCGAATAGAGGAAGTTTTTGATCATGGCGAATGCTCCTTTAAAGTAGAGCTGCCCACCGGGTGGACAGCCCCAAAGAGTAACCGTACCTGCTACTTCAGCTCTTGCTCGATCTGGGTCTGGGCATCATCAAGCGCCTGCTGGATGTCTTTTCCGTCCTCAAAAATCTCGTTCAGCGTCACCGTACACAGCACATTGTTGATTGTAGGCGAGGCTGAGGTCGATTTGATCAGGTTGATCTCCTCTCTGATTTCGTTCAGCACATCAAACGGGTTGTTGACAAAATATTTGACGAACTGGTTCTCCGGATTGTGGGTTACCTCCTTCATATCCCACACACTCATGTTGATCGGGTCAAAGCCGAGTGTATTCCAGATTTCAATATTGGCATCGAGCGACAGCTTCGCATAGGCGATAAAATCTTTTGCCAGCTGAATATCCTTGGCCGTCTTGGTCACCACTGTTCCGGTACCCCCGCCGCCGTAGGATCTGTGCATGCCTTTTTCCAGGACGGGCAGCGGGGCGATGGCGATTTTGCCGCTCAGGTCTTTCATATAGTTGGTGTAGCGGGACATCTGCCATAGCGGCATAAAGGCGGTCGCATAGTTGCCTGAGTTATATTCGCCGTAAGCCTCTTCCGTATCCGGCTGTCCGCCGGCGATGGTTGAAATTACATTATTGTCCTGCAGATCCTTCAGCATCTTCATCGCTCTGACCATCTCGGGTGAATTCACCTGCGGCTTGCCGTCAGCGTCCGTCAGATCCGATTCCTGCTGGGCCAGGAGCAGCGAAGCCTGCCAGATTGCACTGGTGTCGGCGGTGCCCATGTATTTACCGGTTTTTTCGTAGACCTGAATGCCCGCCTTTTTGAAATCATCCCAGGTTACGATGCTTTTGTAATCCACTCCGGCTTCATCGAGAATTTCGGTATTGTAAAAAGCGACCGTCGCTCCTACGTGGGTGGATAATCCGTAGATTTTGCCTTCCTTGGCGTAGAGATCAAGCTGGGACTGGACAACCGTACCTTTATACGGCTCTGCCACATCGTTCAGCGGCTCCAGCTGCGGCTCTCCGGCCAGGAAATCCGGAAACTTACCAAGCTCAATATCTGCAATATCCGGCGCTCCCACACCCGTCTGCACGGCGATGGACAGCTTGTTGTGCATATCATCATACGGCATGACGGTTACATTCAGCTTGATCTGCCGGTCCGGATTGGCAGCGTTCCATTTCTCCAGCATTTTCTCAAAATGCTGTCCGTGCAGCTCGACAAACGTCCAGTAGGACAGCTCTGTCGCCGCTTCACCCGCACCGCCCTCCAGAACGGAAGTCTCGCCGCCGGAAGTGCCTGAGGAAGACTTCCCTCCGCAGCCGGCCAAAAACACCAGCATGGAGACAACCAGTAAAGAAATCAGCCATTTGTTTTTCATGCATGACCCTCCTGTATAAGAAATAGTTGTTGCCCGGGATTAATGTAAACGGATACAAATTAACTCTGATGGAATGGGCATATTGCTTGGTTGAGCTGCGTTCCTGCAGCCGGTGCTGCTCCCTCCTTTACACATTTATTAAATGTTTTAGGCTGTTATAATGTATTCGGCTGAAAGAGGAAATAGAAACTTTTGAGGCACAAAAACCATATATTTCTTCCTCTCTCCGTAATGTTGTGCACACTGCCCTGCCTATTTACGGAAATAAGTCATTTTATTTGTGAAAATGATGCTTCTTTACTCCAGATTTTTGTGAACAGAATCGCTTTACCAATCAAAAAATAGTAAAATATTGGTTTAAAGTTGCAAAAGAAGATAGTTTCCGCACGGATTAAGCCTGTTTTCTTTAAAATTCTTTAAAACATCAGGCATTAGCATCTTCCATACATAATCCGGTTGCGAAGAGCGGACAATAAGCCTGTCTCCCAAACCACCGAGAAGGAGTGTTTCGAATGCGCGAAGGTCTGATCCCCACCGTTCTTGGTACCGTTGTTTCCGCTTCCGGCGCAGCTTTTCTGGGAAGCAAGTATAAGCTGGCTGCAACAGGCGTCATTGGCTTTGGTCTGGCACACATCGTACTGGGTGCCATCGACTTGATTGAGCACCGGTAAAAGGTTGGAAGATGCCGGTCCTGTACAGATGTACAGGACCGGTTCCCTTATTATCACGCACCATTTTTGCGCATGTCACTGCAACACAAAAAAGGCCCCTACCTGAAGTAAGGACCCTTGTCATACATAAGAATTATTTTACGGCCACATAGAACAGGCGCTGGGCGCTGTCATCTGCCGGAAGCCATTCGAAATCGGCATACAGCTGAACCTCGCTGAAGCCTGCCTTAAGGAGCTCCTCCGTAAGCCACTGAGGATCATAGGCGCGCTGCACATGATTTTCTTCAAACCGGCGGTACAGGCCGCTCCCCTCTTCCCGGGCGAAAATGGACAGATGATGTTCAATTTCCCGCCGCGGCACATCCAGCTCACAGGTCCAGATGTAGGATACCGAAGGCTCATCCAGCACAAAAGGCTGTTCCTCCTCATAACGGACCAGCGTATTCGGATGATGCACATCGAACAGGAACGTCCCGCCCGGCTTGAGACCGGCGTATGTCCGGGCAAGCACCGCCTGGATATCCTTTTCTTCCAGCACATAATTCAGGCAGTCGCAGAAGGAAATGACGGAATCGACCGGCTCCGGCAGCTCCCATTCCGTCATATCCTGCCTGATCCAGCGTACGCTTCCCTCACGCAGGAAACGGCGTCCCTGCGGATGCCGCTCCATCTTCTGCTGGGCTACAGACAGCATATCAGAGGAAAGGTCAATCCCGGTCATGTGATACCCGGCTGCAGCCAGCGGAATCGTAATACTTCCTGTACCGCAGCCGAGCTCAGCGACCGTCCGCGGCTTGCCGTATTTAACCCATGCGGCTTCCGCAAAAGCCAGCCAGTCCGGATACGGCATGTCCGCCATCAGTTCATCGTATACATATGCAAATTTCCCGTAGGAAGACAATGCGCACACCGCTTTCTATTCCTGATTCTGTTCCGGCGCGTTCTCTTCAGGCTTGGCCAGATAGGTCCAGTTCTCTTTTTGAGTAATCAGGCCTTCCTTCATCAGCTTGCCCATCGCCCGTTTGAACGCGGACTTACTAATGCCGAAGCGCTGTTTGATGATCTCCGGAGGCGTAGCATCCGAGTAAGGCATTGCGCCGCCAGGGCGGGAGTGCAGGAATTCCAGCAGGGCTGCAGAATCCACATCCCGGCCAATTTCCTTGCGCTGGGTCATTGCCAGATTCACGCGGCCGTCCTCGCGGATATGTGAGACACGTGCTTCAACCTGTTCCCCCAGACGCAGCAGACGGCTGCGTTCGGAGGAATGAATCATCCCGATTACACCAAAGCCGAGTACTCCGCCGTCTATGACTACGAAAGTACCCATCTGCAGGGGTCTATAGACTCTTGCTGTAACGTTCTGGCCTCTCCAGGATTCCGGCGCGGAAAAAGCCAGCGGAGCAAGCTCCTGCTCACCGGCCAGCTTGGCACGCAGGCGGCCCTGCTTGTCATGCTCCATCAGCACGAACACCTTGTCGCCAATCTGCGGACGCAGCTCGATCAGCTCAGGCAGCTCGCCGATCGGCAAGAGCAGCTGGCGGCCAAGCCCCATCTCCAGGAAGCAGCCCAGGCGCGGATGAATATCTGCCACTTCCAGCAGGGCCATCTCACCGAGCGTCAGAAACGGCTTTTTCATGGTGGCGGCAAGCCGGTCCTCAGTATCAAAGAAGATAAACACTTCTACTTTGGCACCGATCTTCGGCTTGCTGCCGACAAGCTCTGTATAATGCAGCATGACATCCTGGTCGCCTGCACCCAGGAAGTAACCGTATGGGGAAACCTCACGCAGTACTTCCAGTGTAACGATCGTTCCTGCAATCAGACTCATACCGTCTCCACAACCTTGGCGTCAGACCAGAGACGCTCGATATTGTAATACTCCCGTTCGTCACGGTGGAAGACATGCACGATAACATCCCCGAGATCCATCAGTACCCAGCGGGCGGCATCCATGCCTTCGATCCCGCGGATAACACCGCCGGCTTCGTGAACCACTTTACGCACTTCAGTGGCAATCGCCTGCACCTGGGTGTCGGAGTTACCGTGACAGATGATGAAATAATCACTGATCGGCGATACGCTGCGCAGATCCAGAGCAACAACGTTCATCGCTTTTTTGTCTTCGACCGCTTTCAGAGCCAGCTCCAGCAGTTTGCTTGATTGTACACTCATATTTTTTCCTCCAGTATTCTTACTAAATCGTTACGTGCAAGCACGGTCAGCGGAAATACGACCCGGCGCTTCTGCAGCAGCAGGCTGATGGTCGAATCAAAGCCGGCAATCAGCCCTTCCTCAAGGCTCTCCATGGACTTTTTACGGATCTCGTCCACACCAGGGAAATCCCGTCCGGGCTCGATATAATCCGCCAGGCAGACCACCTTTTCCAGCAGGGTCATCCCTTCACGGCCTGAGGTATGGTACCGGATCGCCCCCAAAATCTCGGGATCGGCGATTTCATACTCATGCTCGGCGACAAAAGCCCCCACCTCTGCATGCCACAGCTGCTTGTCATGCTGCAGCAGCTCAGCTGAAAGGCCGTTCTGAACAATGATGTCCTTCATTCGCTCAACCGGCCAGTATTTGGCCACATCATGCAGAATAGCTGCCGTTTCGGCCCGCTGCGGATCAGCTCCGTAAGCTTCGGCAAGCTTGATTGAGGTCTCCATTACGCCCAGCGTATGCTGCCAGCGCTTGTCTGGCATCTGGGCAGAGACGGCTTCAATCAGCGCTTCGCGGCTGTAAGCCATACAATCCACTCCTTTGCACATATTCATACACCTGCTCAGGAACCATATAGCGGATCGAGCTGCCGGCGGCCGCCCGTGACCTGAGCATTGTCGATGAAATATCCACCTGCGGCATGTCCGCCAGCAGCACCTTGCCGGAGATATAATCCGGCAGGGCAGAAAGATCAAGCGGTGTTCCCGGGCGCCCTACACCGATGAAGGTCAGCAGTTCCACCAGCTCACGGATCCCATGCCATTTGGGCAAGTATTCAACCATATCCGCTCCGACAATGAAATAGAACTCATGCTGCGGATATTCCTGTCTAAGACTGCGTACGGTCTCAATCGTGTAGGAGACGCCACCGCGGACAATTTCCCAGTCGAGAATGCCGAACGCTTCATTCCCCTCCACTGCGCACTTTACCATTGCCAGACGGTCAGCACCGGAGGCACCGGCCTCGTGCTTGTGCGGGGGAATATGCGAGGGCATGAACCAGACCTCATCCAGCGAATACGAATCCCTGGCGGCTTCCGCCGCCAGCATATGGCCTATGTGAAGAGGATCAAAGGTTCCTCCCATGATTCCCACTTTCAAGAGGTGTACCTCCTCTTATCATCCGGATAAAATGCTTTAGCGCGGCAGCTCGATCGTTTTGTTGTCGCGCGATTCCTTGTACAGCACGATCGTTTTGCCGATCACCTGCACCAGCTCTGAACCGGACTGCTCTGCGAGGGCAGCGCCGATCTCTTTCGGATCCTCGGCATTGTTGTTCAGCACGCTGATCTTCATCAGCTCGCGCTTTTCGATGGCTTCCTCGACATGACGGATCAGATGGTCGTTAACGCCGCCTTTGCCGACCTGAAACACAGGATCGAGATGATGCGCCAAAGAACGGAGATAACGTTTTTGTTTACCAGTTAACATAAATGAACAAACCCCTTAATTAACAAATATTAAATATTATTACCCTGTTTAAGCATTTTCATGTCCGGCTCGCTAACCCCGAAGGCTTCAAGGATGGTCTGCCGCATGATATCCACCGGTGCAGCCTTTCCCGTCCAATATTCCAGGGCATAGGCGCCCTGATAAATGAACATGCCCAGACCGCCGTGAATCGTGCAGCCTGCCTGCAGGCCTTCCTCAAGCAGCCGGGTGCGCAGCGGATTGTAGATCAAGTCGCTGATAACCTGACCTTTGCGGAACAGGCCAGAATTGACCGGCGTTTCTTCCGGGTAAGGAAACATGCCGACTGAAGTGGTATTGATCACAATATCAGCATCCGGGATGATCCCGTCAATGTCCTCCATTGCCGCCCCGGTTACGGTGCCCGCAGCCTGCCATGAGGCTGCTAGCTCCTGCGCCTTTTCAGCTGTGCGGTTCGCAATGACGACAGAGGCCGGGTTCTCCTGCAAGAGGGCGCTGATGATCCCTCTGGCAGCTCCGCCTGCTCCCAGCACCAGAATGCGTGCCCCGGACAAGTCCGGGACAGCCTCGGCCTTCAGAGACCGTACATAGCCGATACCATCGGTATTATAACCGGTAAGAACTCCGTTGTCGTTGACTATCGTATTAACCGCACCTCCGGCAACTGCACTGGCATCCAGCTTGTCCAGATAGTTCATGACCGCAATTTTATGCGGTATCGTCACGTTAACTCCGCGGAAGCCAAGCGTGCGGATGGCCTGCACCGCTTCGCCGAGCTGTCCCGGGGCAATGTGCAGCGGCACGTAAGCCCCGGGTATGCCAAGCGCCTGCAGCGCTGCTGTATGCATAAGCGGCGATTTGGACTGGGCGATCGGATCGCCCATGACGCCCAGCAGCAGGTCCGTATTTCTGAAATTGCCGGTCATAGGCACGCCCCTCCTGAAAATATGATTGATGCGCTTAAATCAGTGAAGGGCGGGTAAGCACCTTCACACCGCGCGGAACATGCACGGCGACTACTGCACCTTCCGTCCCGTTGACTTTAATCCAGCCGAGCCCGGAGATGAACAGGTCAGTCTGGCTGCCCCGGCCGATCCGGAATTCATGACGCTGCCACTGCGGCAGCTTGTCCATATCCGCTGCCGCCGGAGGCGTCAGCAGCTCACCGCGGTGATCCTGATACAGCGAATCTGCCCGCTCCAGCTTCGTGCGGTGAATCTTCAGGGTCGTGCTGATATAGCAGGTGAAGGATTGGCGCGGTCCCTGGATGAAGTCGAACCGTCCCAGGCCGCCGAAGAACAGCGTCTGACCCTCGTTCAGCTGATATACCGCAGGCTTGAGCGGATTCTCGGGCATTACCGCGCCCAGGTCACGCCGCTCCACCAGCTCGCTGTAACGCCAAGGGTATACAATCCCTGGTGTATCAATAATATAGTGGCCGTCATCGAGCGGAATTTTGACCATATCCAGCGTCGTGCCGGGATAACGCGAGGTTGTCAGCTCCTGCTCCAGATCACTGTAGTCCGAGATCAGGCGGTTGATCAGCGTGGATTTGCCCACATTGGTTGCACCGACCACGTAGATATCACGTTGTCCGCGGAGTTCACTTACCGTCTCCAGCAGACGCTCAAAGCCCTGATTGCGCTTGGCGCTGACGAGGACGATTTCTGCTGTCCGCAGGCCGTGCTCCTTGCAGCGCTGCTGCATCCAGTTGCGCAGCTTGTTCCAGTTCGTTACCTTGGGCAGCAGGTCGCATTTGTTCACGGCGAGGATGACGGGGTTATTGCCGACAAACCGCTGAAGCCCCGAAATCAGACTGCCTTCAAAATCAAACAGGTCCACGATGTGGATGACAAGCGCATTCTTTTCACCGACTCCGCTCAGCAGGTGCAGGAACTCATCCTGATCCACAGATACCGAAGTAGCCTCATTGTAATTCTTAATCCGGAAACAGCGCTGGCAAATGACCGGTTCCCGTTCAAAGGCAGACTCCGGAATATAACCCGGAAGCTCCTTATTCCCGGTCTGCAGCTTAATGCCGCAGCCGCTGCATTTCACCGGGCGCTCCGTTTCATTGTGTTGACTCATTAACGTTTATCCTCCTCATGCCACAATCCTTGCTTACGCAGCCGTGTCAGTGCAATCTGCTCGACGCGGCGGTTAATTCTTGTTCCAAAGCCTTCATCCTTGACGGAGATCGGCAGCACCAATACTGTATACAGACCCAGACGGTTGCCGCCCAGCACATCAGTAAGCATCTGGTCACCGACCACGATGGTCTGTTCCGGCTTAAGCTCCATCAGCTTCATTGCCTTCAGGAACGGGGTATTGATCGGCTTGCGCGCCTGATGGACAAACTGGATATCCAGCGGCGTGGCAAAGCGGGACACCCGGTCCATATTGTTGTTGGATACAATGACCAGCTTAAAGCCCAGCTCCTTTACCTTTGCGAACCACAGCAGCAGCTCCGGAGTAGCCAGGGGTGCCTTGGCACCTACGAGCGTGTTATCCAGATCTGTAATAATGCCGCGGTAGCCCTGCCGGTGCAATTCTTCAAGGTCGATATCAAAAACGGTATTCACCCGCAGTTTCGGGACTAGCCTCTCAAACAATACGTTCACCTCAATTTTATACAAGTAAAAACGGCTGCGCCATCCTAAACAGGATGGTACCTGTTCCGTGAGAAAGATAAGGATACCGCAGTAGTGATACATACCCTCTCTCTTTCAAAAAAATATATCACACTCTTTGCGCTTCGCAAACGAACCTGCCCCCCAGGTTGCGCAGGGCACAGGCTATCTGCGTCCTTTAAGCATCCGCTGCAGCTGCAAAGCTTCAGTATACACGCTGCGCCAGTCTTTGTCTTCAATAATATCAGGGCTGTACTTGGCCTGCTCGAACAGCCTGAGCAATGAAGTAAAACTGTCCGCTGCCTGCGGTGTTTCCCGGCTCCAGCGGCCGACAGCCTCACGCAGCGTTTCATGCTCTTCCTTCAGCATGCCCTTTCTGCGGACATACCTTACCCAACGCTCTGTTTCGGCAACTACTTTCTGTACCGGCGTCAGCGGACGGCCGTTTTTCAGCCGCTCCAGCAGGAAACGCAGGCTTAACCGGTGCTGCCACAGCTGATAGCCTGCCCAGAGCAGCAATACGGCAGCAGCAGCCACAATCCATGCTCCGGTATGCAGATTGCTTCCGGAATCCGTCTGCGCCGGTGTCTGTACCTGCTCCACAGCTTCTTCCTCTTCCTGCTCCGGCTCGTCAGGAATCTGTTCCTCGCTCTGGGTCAGCAGCGGAACAGTGAAGCCCGGGGTTGCTTCAACAGGAACCCAGCCGTAATCCCCGAAATACACCTCTGCCCAGGAATGGGCATCGGCATTTGTAATCGTATAATTGTTGTTGGCCGCACCCTGCATCATCAGATTGTCGGGCAGCTGCCCCTGCTCGCCGGGAGCATAGCCTTTGACCCACCGGGAAGGAATATCAAGTGACCGGGCCATCGTTACAAGCGCTGTAGAGTAATAGTCACAGTAGCCTTCCATAATTTCAAACAGGAAGCTTTCCACCATGTCCCTGCTCTTTTTGCGCGAAAGGTCCGGCTGGTTGGTATATGGAAAGGTTACCTGTAAATATTGCTGCAGCAGCGCTACTTTCTCATAAGGAGTCTGTGCGCCCGCAGTAATTTCCTCGGCAAGATCAATGACCCGCTGCGGGAAATTGTCCGGGAGCTGAAGGTAACGCTCGTTGTCCTGTCCCTCATACAGCTGATCGTATGTCTGCCGGCTCAGCTCCTGTACCGGAACAACCGGAACCTCGGAAGTCAGCACATACGTCTGCGGATAAGTCAGGACATCATCGGAGCCCCAGATCATCTCATTGTCCTGGCTCCGCCAGAACAATCCGTTGCTGGCCTCCTCACCGTCTATCGTATCCACGCTGGAAATGGAATAAGCGCCGAACAGCACCGGATAATCATTGTTGCTGCCCAGCAGCCTGACCGTCTGCTGCAGCGGCTCTGTCTGTGTCTTCGGGGCAGCCTCCCGTTCCAGCTCTTCGCCTACCCGGGCGCGCATCAGCGGGCCCCTGTTCCACCGGTCATCATCACTCCAGCCTTTGCCGGAGTAAACCGCACGCGATTCTCCGCGCATATAGGTGCGCTGGCTGGAGGTGACTGTCATTACAGGCGAGTAATCGAAGCTGAAACCGCCGCCCAGATTATCGTCGTTCAGGCTGTAGCCGGAGGAGGAGCTGCCGCTTCCCGTTCCGCCGCTGCTGGTGCCGGTCTCCGAAGTTCCGGAGGTTCCCGGACCTGACGGGCTCCCGCCTCCGTTCCAGTCCTGCCAGGCCGTATAAGGATCGGTCAGTGTCGGCCGTACTTCAGGCATATTCACTCCTGTCACAATAACCAGCGAGAAAATAATCGCCACATTGATCAGAACCTTGAACGGATACCGCAGCAGATAGGTCCAGCCGCGCGGATAATGCAGCTGGAAGCTGCGCAGATGCTGCGTAACAAGCCAGCCCATACCCGCTGCCACCGTCCAGGCTACTTCCTGCCAAAGAACAGAGGAAGTAAAGGAATCAAGCGCTGCAAAAGCAACGATGTTAGCGGTAAGAAACATCAGTATCCTTGACTTGGACGAGACCCACCAGGAGGACAGCAGCAGCAGCACGCCAGCCGCCAGAGCGAACCAGACATAAGGCACCATGTCTGCCCCGGTATCTACAAGCCGGTCACGCAGCGTTACAGCCCAGGGATCGGGAACATGGATCCCCTTGTTCAGGATCAGCCTGTACGTAATGTATAGAATAACCGCTGCCTCTAGCAGCAGTCTGAGCCCCCATTTGACAGGAAGGAGAATTTCAATGACGGCCACTGCCGCAAGCGACAGCAGCACAATCTCGGTAGTGGCCTGCAGCCAGAACGGTTCCGTGAAGGATACCCACTGCAGACCGATCAGCATCAGCCAGAGCAGGCTGAAGGAATGATGCCAGGAAGACTTGATTCCGTTCCACCATCGGCTCATACTGCAGCATCACCTCCGAGTACAGCAGGAAGGTCCTGCAGGGAATTAACGCTATAGCCTGTTATACCGCGTGACCTCAGCACATCGTTCCATTCTCTGCCGCCATTGCCTGCAGCCGGATTGCGAACCTGGATATGGGCCGGGGTCATGCCCCGGCTCTCCGCCCAGCGTATGATATCCAGCACCGGCTGGCCGCTTTGCGGACTGATCAGGACGAAATAGGCGCCTTTGGGAAACATCCGGTGGCTCTGCTCCAGCTTGGGCAGCAGCGGTCCGCGGCCTTCTGCGTTGATATCAATCAGGTATTGAATCATTTTCTGGCGTTCTGCACCGCTCTCTGCAGGAACAAAGACCTTGGTCGTGCGGTCCAGACAGCAGAGGCCGATGCCAATCCGGTCACGGATCCCGTAGCCGAGCAGCGAAGCCGTAACGGAAACGGCCAGCTCAAAGTGGCTGGAGCTTCCGTAAACCCCTGTGCTGCCGTCAAGAACAAGAATGGTCTTGGGGACCGATTCATGCTCGAATTCCTTGGACTTCCACACGCCGGTCTTGGCGGTGGCATTCCAGTGGATCCGGGTTAACCGGTCGCCGTAAACATAGTCGCGCACCCCGTTAATCTGCGTTGTCTCGCGCCGTGAATGCAGCAGGGAGGTCTGCAGTCCGGCCAAGCGGGATCTGCGCTCATACAGCTGCCAGCGGGGCACGAAGACTGCCCGGGGGAGGACGCGGAACTGCCCTTCGGCCCGGAAGGTCCCCTTATGCTCCACCAGTCCGAAAATGTCCTCGGCCAGAATGTCGGTCTGCTCAAAGGTATAGCTGCCGCGCTCCAGCGGCGGCGTCTGAAACTGCAGCTCCCCATGCCCCCTCAGGCTGGGGATCAGGCTCTCTTCAAACACCCATGACTCACCGTTATGCCGCTTCAGAATTTCTCTGACTACCACATAAGGCAGCGGTAAAAATCCCGGAATGCTTACCTGCAGCTTCACCCGCAGATAGCCGCCCGCATACAGCAGCTCAGGCTTATCCTGCTCCGAATACAGGCTGCGCGAGCCCTTGGCCCGCCGGACTCCGCCAACCGCGCTGACTACTAAATAAAGAATGAGGACCGAGACCATAATAAACAGCATAAAGGATGTTTTGCCTCCCTGAAACAGCACATAGAGGAGTGTAACAGCCCATATCGCGACTATGCCGGCGAATTTCCGCGGCTGGATTCCTGCAGCCACACCAGTCAGATAGCTCTTCATGCTATTGCCTCATCGTAACGGGTACACGGATGCCCTGCAGCAGCTTCTGCAGCAGAGACTCCACGTTAACATTGTCCAGCCGCGATTCCGGACGCAGAATGATACGGTGCCCCAGGGCATAAGGCGTGAGAATCTTGACATCATCCGGCAGCACATAATCGCGCTCCTGAAGGAAAGCATACGCCTTGCAGGCCATCATGAAGGACAGCGAAGCACGGGGGCTTGCGCCCAGAAGCACCAGCGGGTGCTCCCGTGTCTGGCGGACAATGTCCAGCAGATATCCAAGGACCGGCTCACTCATGTACACCTCGCGGATTTCCTCCTGGATCGCCGCAACCTGCTCCATGCCCGTTACCGGTGTCAGCTTGTCCACAGGCTGGCCTGCCTGATGGCTGAGCAGCAGATTTTTCTCGGTTTCGCTGTCCGGATAACCAAGGCTGATACGAAGCATAAAACGGTCAAGCTGGGCTTCAGGCAGCGTATAAGTGCCCTCAAAATCAATCGGGTTCTGCGTGGCACAAAGCATGAACGGGTGCGGCAGCGGATAGGTTTCGCCGTCCACCGTTACATTCCGTTCCTCCATAACCTCAAGCAGCGCGGACTGCGTCTTCGTGGTTGCCCGGTTAATTTCATCGGCCAGCAGAATATTGGTCATAACCGGCCCTGGCCGGAAATAGAACATTTCATCGCGCGGATGGTAGACGGATACTCCGGTAATATCACTCGGCAGAATATCCGGATTGCACTGGATCCGCCGGTAATCACCCGACATGGACCGTGACAACGCCCGTATGAGCTGGGTTTTACCGGTTCCGGGAACATCCTCAATCAGGACATGTCCACCGGCCAGAAGTGCTGTGAGCAGCAGTTCTATTTCAAATGATTTTCCAAGTATGCAGGATTCCAGATTAGAGCGAACAGCCTTCATAATTTGCGTAGATTCTTGACGTACGGGCATATATGATTAGACCTCCTATGTCAGAATAAGCAGTAATATTTATATTTTACATGATTATAGGACCCAAAGTACATTATTGAAGACTTTGAAGTTGGCAGAGCCGGAACATATAGCCTGTTTTACAAATGAAAGAAGCGAATCCGCTAATTTCTTGTAATAAATCACAAAAATTCGAGAGAATTCTGCATGCCGCAAACTATAGCAAACAGGGCAGCCGCTCTCCCCGAAGGTTGAACAGCTGCCCTGCGCTGCTTGGTCCTTGTATCCTGCTACTCCTGTTTATGATCTCCAACAAGCTCATTCAGGCTGACAATCAGGCTTTCCAGCTGCTTAAAGCTGCCCACCATGTTGTCTGTCATCGTGCGCTGTTCCTCTACTCCGGCCAGAATCTCCTCTGTCGCGGCGCTGGACTGCTCGGTTACGCTGGAGAACTCGGTTATTTCGTTTACAATCTTTTCAGAGAACTGCTTCATGCCTGCCGAGCTCTGCTCCACATCACCGGCCTGCTCGAGCACTTTATGGGCATTGAGCAGAATGGACTGGAACACTTCTTCCGTCCGCTGCACCGACTCGCTGCCGGTCAGCAGAATACCTCGGCTCTGCTCAAATTGGGTTATCAGGGCGTCCGTCTGCTGCTGCAGGCCGGCGATTACGCCGCTGATTGAATCCGCTGTTTTACCGGAGTCCTCAGCCAGCTTCCGCACCTCTCCGGCAACCACGGCAAAGCCCCGTCCATGTTCGCCCGCGCGGGCTGCCTCGATGGAAGCATTAAGGGCAAGCAGATTCGTCTGCCTGGAAATCTGGGTTATCCCTTCAAGCATTTCATTGATTTCCTGGCTGCGCCGGCTGAATTCCAGCATCTGATTTGAGGTCTGCTCCATCATCTCTCTGAGCTCGGAGAACTGACCTGCCAGCATAGAGACGTTTCCGCTGCCCTGCTCGCTGACCGCAGCCGTTTCCGCAGACAGCTTTTTCATTTCCTGCGAGTACCCGGCCACATCACGGATATGCTGGTCAGAGACCGAAATCGCCTCCGTGATTTCCCCGATGCTGCCGGCCTGATATTCAATCCCTTTGGAAACCTCCTGAAATCCGATGGCCACTTCATTGGTTATAGCTCCGGCCATCTCTACCTCTACCTTAAATCTGCCCGTAAACTCATAAAGGCCGTCCACTGCCGTCTTCACCCGTTCAAGCAGGAAATTCACCTGTTCGCCGGAGGCTTCAACCTGCTCACGCTGCTGTTCGCTCTGGCGCTGAAGCTTCTCATTCAGGTAAGAAACGACAAACAGCACGATGCTGATGATGAGATACACGCCTATGCCGGAAAAATAGAGGAGAAGCTTACTCTCTGAACCGGCGGCTTCCGATCCTCCGAGCTGAACCATAATTTGAACAGCGCTTATTCCGGCAGCAGTTGCGTAATATTTATAATGCGGGTAGAGCAGAAGCAGCGAACACAGCAGCAATACAACCAGACTGTTTAACGAGCCAAGGGTTAAATAAAAGGCCATAGCAGTAAGGACACCTGTAATAATCCATGGGATGACCAGCACCCCTTTCCGGCGGCTGTTAAACAGAGTCAATCCGGCAGCGAGCGGAACAGCTACTGCGCTTGTACCCCAGAGCTTGGGGGTCTGAAAGGCCAGAATAACTCCAATTACGGTTACAACCCAAAAAATAGCGATAATAATTTTGTTTCTCTTCCAAAACAATTCGACCTTCCGCTGATTCTGCAACTTCTGCACGTCCCCTGTCTTTATGTATATACCTAACTTCTAAGGTTATATATCGTCAAGAATCGACATTTTTTTGATATTTTATCCCGGTTAAGATGAAAAAAAGACCGCTCTGCAGCGGCCTTTGTTCATACTATGTTCACTTTAACGAAAAAAGGAGTTAGCCCTTTGGCCTTACAACGAGTGCCGCCAGGAACGAGAACACAATTGCCGAAGAAATCCCGGCACTGGTAACATCAAATATACCGGTCACTACACCGACCCAGCCGTCGCGCTCCAGCTCGGTTAACGCACCGTGCACCAGCGAGTTACCGAAGCTTGTAATCGGCACACTGGCCCCGGCTCCGGCGAATTTCACCAGCGGGTCATATAGTCCAAAAGCATCCGCCGCCGCACCCAGCACGACGAGTGTACTCATCGTATGGGCCGGCGTCAGTGCAAGCACATCAAACATCAGCTGGCCGATCACACAAATCGCTCCGCCTACAAGAAAAGCCCAGAGATAGATCATTGTCCTTCACCTCCAATCTCAAGGGCTACAGCATGGGCTACGCACGGAATGCTCTCTCCCTGCTGATAGGACAGCGGAGACAGCAGCGCCCCGGTTGCCACGACAAGCACCCGTTTCAGCTCCCCTTTTCTCATCCGCTTCAGGATGTGGCCGTAGGTTACAACTGCAGAGCAGCCGCAGCCGCTTCCTCCGGCGATTACATATTTTTGCTTATCCAGATTATAAATAAGCAGGCCGCAGTCATCAAAGGTCGTCTGTTCCATCGGAATGCCCTCTTTGGCCAGCAGCTCTTTGGCAATCGGCAGCCCTACCGACGCAAGATCGCCGGTTACAATCAGGTCATAATGCCCCGGCGTAAGGCCCGTATCGCGGAAATGCGCGGTAATCGTATCCGCAGCTGCGGGGGCCATTGCGGTTCCCATATTGAACGGGTCTGTCAGGCCCAGATCCATGATCCGGCCGATCGTAGCACAAACCACATGAACCTGCGTACCTGGTGCAGTGCCGTCATTGCGGCCGACGATCGCACACCCTGAGCCGGTAATGGTATATTGGGCGGTCGGCGGCTTCTGTGAGCCGTATTCGGTCGGATAGCGGAACTGCTTCTCCACCGTACAGTTATGGCTTGAGGTTCCGGCCAGCGCATACTTGCCGCCGCCTGAATCAACGATCATTGAGGCAATCGCGAGACTCTCCATAGAAGTCGAACAGGCCCCGAAGACACCCAGGTAAGGAACGCCAAGCTTCCGTGCGGCAAAGGAGCTGCTGATAATCTGGTTCATCAGGTCACCCCCGACGAAGAACTCAAGCTGCTCCTGCTCAACGGCGGCATTCATCAGCGCGAGCTTGGAAGCTTTTTCGAACAGGGCGCGCTCTGCCTTCTCCCAGGTTTTCTCGCCCATTTCAAGTGAATCGTAGATAAAATCAAAATCCGAGGCCAAAGGGCCTTCCCCTTCCTCCGGTCCTACAACCGCAGAGGAACCAAGAATGACAGGACGTGTGGTGAATTTCCAGGTCTGGCTGCCCAGCTGCTCCATAGTTAGTGAGTCCCTCCCCAGCCCATAACGGCATATACTACGCCCACCACAAAGGCAGCGACCACGCCAAATACGATAACGGAGCCGGCCAGCTTAAACATATTCCCGCCTACGCCGAGCACAAGCCCCTCAGCACGGTGTTCAAGCGCTGCCGAGCACATGCTGTTGGCAAAGCCGGTAACAGGTACTGCTGACCCTGCACCGCACCACTGGGCCAGTTTGTCGTACACGCCAAAGCTGGTAAGAATGACGGACAGCAGGATCAGCACCGCTACCGTCGGGCTTGAGGCTTCCCGTGAGGTCATATCAAAGATGGCCATGAAGGCCTCCTGGATAGCTTGTCCCAGTACACAGATCAGACCGCCTGACAGAAAGGCACGGACGCAGTTTTTGAACACGGGACGTGAGGGAACAAACGGCTTGGACAGTTTCTCGTAGTCCTTGGGAGTCATGGTGTCAAGCCGCAGCTTTACACCGTTTTTCTTTGTTTTTGCCGGCAAAATAGGACACCTCCTGGAATATGTGCGAAGGGAAGCCGCCACGTCGGTCTCATTGTCCGCTTCCCTCCGTTTCTTCTTCGCCTAGAAGTTTTTCCTTATTGTTCACCGTATTCCGCCTTGTTATGTCCCTGCATACTCAGGAAAAAAACAGCAGCACCACTATAAGCAGCATAAACAAAACCAATATCAGCACGATCTCGCTTTCGCGCGCGTCGCGGCGGCGGCTGTATTTACGCTGAACGCCGCTCGTACGTGCCCTGGACGGGACCCTTCTTGGGGTAAAAGGCCCGGAACTGCTTCCTGCAACCCTCATTCTATCCGCTTCCTTTCCCGGCTCCTGCGTGCAGACCCGTTACAATATGTTATTCAGCCTAGCAGCCCCCGGTGTGCGCCGGATCATCCGCCAAAGATAGACATTCGGGCCGGTGAAGTTCATACTATATAGGTTGAATCTGAACTCTTGAGGTCGAGAAAAGGAGCGTTATCATATGAATCAGGAAACTATGGACATGTTCAAAACACTGACCGAATTCCCGGCAGCCCCGGGTTTCGAGCGCGAACTGCGCGCTTATGTCAAGAACGCTATGTCACCTTATACGGATGAATTTGTGCAGGACCGGCTCGGCAGCCTGTTCGGCGTGCTGCGCGGCGCAGAGAACGGCCCGAAAATTATGGTTGCCGGTCACTTTGATGAAGTCGGCTTTATGGTTACCGGCATTACCGCGGGCGGAATGATCCGCTTCACGCCGCTCGGCGGCTGGCTGGCTTCAGCGGTTGCCTCACAGCGGCTGCAGATTATTACTCCTGACCGCGTGCTTGACGGGGTTGTCGGCAGTACACCGATTCATCTGCTTTCACCCGAAGAACGCACCAAGACCGGTGAAATCGGCAAGATGTATCTTGATATCGGCGCCGACAGCAAGGAAGAAGCCGAAAGCTTCGGTGTAAAGCCCGGCCAGCAGATTCTGCCTGTCTGTCCGTTCACCCCGCTCGCCAATCCTAAGAAGATCATGGCCAAAGCCTGGGACAACCGCTACGGTGTCGGGCTGGCCCTTGAGCTGGTGAAGGCGCTGCATGGCAAGCAGCTGCCGAACACGGTGTACGCCGGTGCAACAGTTCAGGAAGAAGTAGGCCTCCGCGGAGCCCGTACAGCTGCTAACCTGCTGAATCCGGACATTTTCTTCGGCCTCGACGCCAGTGCTGCGGCCGACATGACCGGCGACCGCCAGGCGTTCGGACAGCTCGGACAGGGGGCGCTGCTGCGGATCTATGACCCGACGATGATCACCCACCGCGGTCTGATTGAATATGTGCAGGATACAGCGGACACCCATAAGATCAAATACCAGTACTTCGTCTCCCAGGGCGGAACAGATGCAGGAGCGGTTCATACCAGCGGCATCGGCGTACCGTCTGCGGTTATCGGCATTTGCTCCCGCTACATCCACACCGCATCCTCCGTCATTCACAGCGACGATTACGATGCGGCCAAGGAGCTGCTGATCAAGCTGGTGGAAGGACTGGACCGCACCACGCTGCAGACCATTTTGGAAAACAGCTAACTCGCAGTAAAGTGAGGAGAAGACATGCATCCTACTGAAATAATGGAATATGGTTTAGCCACTATCCTTTTTTTCGTCATTTTGCTTGCCTCTCTTTTTATCCGGAAGTCCAGAAGAAAATGGATTTATATTGCAGCTGGCTTCTATGTTCTATTGTCCATCGGTTTCTTTATGTATCGTCCAATCTATATTGATTCCCAGATCGCCCGCAAGGCTGTTACGCTAAATCAATATCTGGAACAGAAATACCCTGATGAAACCTGGACCTTCTGGACAGTTCCGCACCGTGAGGATACTTATGCATCCAGAAATCCTTATATTATTGAGGTAACGTTCGCTAACGAGCCGGATGTGCATTATGGTTTTCTGGTAAAAAGAGACTCCATCGAGCTGCGTAGCTATTGGTCCGAGCGTGATTCGATCGGGGAGCTCAGGCACTGGGAACCGATACAAAAGTAAACAAAGAGCAAGACCCCTCCGGTATCGGCAGGGTCTTGCTCTTTTTAATGCTGCTATAGTCTTAAAGCCTCTTATTTCAGAGCTGCGTATTCCGCCATCACAGACTGATGAACGGCATGGTCAGCAGCCAGCCCGGTATATTTGGCCAGCGCAGCTTCCACGCCAAGCTCGGCGATAGCAGCCTGCAGCTCTACGGCTTCCGGATCATCGGCAGCCTGGAACAGCAGTGCACCGGCCATGGAACGGGTCAGCGCCTTGTAGCTCAGGCCGCGGTCATAAGCCTGCAGGGCAGGCGATACCAGACGGTCATTCGGTGACAGCTTCCGGATCGGCGAGCGGCCGACACGGGATACTTCATCGGTCAGGGCCGGATTGCGGAACCGCTCCAGGATTTTGTCGATATATTTGCTGTGCTCTGCGCTGTCAAAGCCATGCTTCTGGACCAGTACGGCACCTGTTTCTTCCAGCACTTCGCGGACCAGGGCAGTCAGATTCTCATCCGCCATTGCCTGCTGAATCGTTTCGTAGCCGCGCAGGAAGCCGAGATATGCCGCGGAGCAGTGTCCGGTGTTAACCGTGAACAGCTTGCGCTCAATATACGGCTCCAGGTTCTCCACATAATGTACGCCTTCAACCGGTGTATATCCCGGCAGCATCTGGGAAGCATCCACCACCCACTCGTAAAAAGGTTCTACCACAACCTTAAGAATGTCCTCATGCTGCTGAAGCGGTACAATCCGGTCTACTGCTGCGTTCGGGAACGCTACCGAGGCATCCGCCTTGGCATGGGCTGTATCATCCAGCTGTGCATAAACCAGCTCTTTGAGCTGGGCGCTGCCGCCGATGGCATTCTCGCAAGCAATCACATGGAGCGGCTTGTCGGAGACGGCAACCCGTCTCTTGATGCCTTCGGCCACCACACCCGCAATATGCTTCAAAATGGATACCCCGACAGCGGTAGTAACCAAATCCGCTTCAGCAATTGCAGCCGCTACTTCTTCAGCATGGGTAACACTGCTCAGCGCTGTAACCTTTTTAACGATAACCGTTTCCTGTCCTTCACTGGCCAGAGTTACCGGATATTCCCCGCGCTCCTTGAGCTGGGATACAAAAGCTTCATTTACATCAACAAAACACACCTCATAGCCTGCCTGTGTAAGCAGCAGACCGATGAACCCTCTGCCGATATTGCCTGCACCGAAATGAACTGCCTTCATTATTCAAGGCCTCCTTCAAAGATCGCAATAACATCAGCAGGCGTAGGGGCATTCATTACACGTTCAATGGCATCGTCTTCAGTGAAGATCATCGCTACATTCGTCAGCACTTCCATATGTCCATCCCCTGCAGCTGCAATCCCGATTACGACAAAAGCAGGCTCATCGCCGCCAAAGTCAACGCCGTCCGGAAAGCGGATCACGGAAAGACCGGTAGATTTGATAAAAGGTCTTGCTTCTTTGGTGCCATGCGGAATGGCAAGCCCGCCGCCCATGTAGGTGGACACGACTTCCTCGCGTTCAAGCATCTTCGGCACGTATTCCTCTGTTACATGTCCTGCATCAACCAGCAGCTTGCCGGCCATGGTGATCGCTTCATATTTGTCTTTGGCGGCACCGTTCATAATAATCTTGTTTTCTGACAGTATACTCATATGGTTTCTCTCGCTTTCACATTTTATTTTCGAAGAAATGCAGCAGTTCTGACGACAGGTAGCTGCGGATTTCGGATTCTGTCCGCTCCTCCAGCAGCTTCACCAGCTCTGAATTCAGCAGCATGGCACTGATTTCGCTCAGGACCTCCAGACTCTCCTTGGACAGCCTGCGCGGGGCAAGCATCAGCAGGATGACCCTTACCTCGGTGTTGCCTTCCAGCACAACCGGCTCTTGCAGACGATAAAGGGTCAGGGATGACATCAGGATGTGGCTGCTGCGGGTATGAAACAGCGCCAGTCCGGTATCCGGTATGACCTGGCTCGACATTCTTTCCCGTTCCAGCAGCGCTCCAGCAGGATATCCGCATCCCCCACAACCCCGGTGCCCTTAAGGGAATCAAGCATTGCTGCAATTGTAGCCTGCAGAGGGATCCCTTCATTATCAAGCGGATAAAAGCGGAACCGCTCCAGCAGGCTGACCGTCTCATCCAGTATGCCTTTATAGCTTCTTAAGCGGTCCAGCGCATTGTCATCCCGCACGGGACGGTCATTCTCACCGCCCGGAACGCTCTCCCGCTCCTGCAGCGTGATATTCTGAATATAGCTTAAAAGCTTCTCAATTTCATCCCCGGTCAAAAGAGGGCTAATCTTGATATATCGTTCCTTATCCAGCGGCAGATCAATGGTTGAAATAATCAGATCATAATCCACCTCGGGAAGGCGGGCCGCTTCATACCAGGAGATATTCCCGAGAATCTCAATCTGCGGCATTTCCTTGGCGAGCCGGGTGGCCAGCAGACGGGAGGAGCTTAACCCGCTGGCACATACCAGAATGGCCCGCACACTGCGTTTCAGCTGATTGAGCCTTTCGATGGAAGCGCCGAAATGCATGACCAGAAAGCCCACTTCCTCATCGGGAATCTCCAGATCCAGCTGCAGATCCTCCACCGCAGCCCTGACAATCTGGAACAGGTATTCATAATCTTTGCGGATCGGGCCGAGCAGCGGATTGCGGATGCGCGTTCCCTCGCGCAGCCGTTTGAAGGCGGGATCCATATGCTCCAGCAGCCCTTCCCGCAGGGAGCGGTCGCTCTGGAACGGCAGCCCTGTCCGCCTGACTACACTCTCGGTCAGCCTGTAGACGGTCTCCATCAATTCCATGTCGCCGTAAGCAATTCCGCCGGAGGGGAATGAATCCTGGGCCCGGTCAAACAGACCAGCGATATACAGTATCTCAGCCCGCGGTATATCTTCCTCAAGCGCCAGGCTGAGCCGCTCCACAAACTGCTCCGCACCGGAAATGTTACGGTGGTCAGACATCCTGGGATAGCCGGCGTCACCGCCGTTTTCGATCCCCTGGCCGATCGAGATCCGCCGGGTGGTCACGGCAAGGCCAAGCAGCATCTCCATGTATACTATTTCCGGAAGCTCTGCAGTCCACTGCCATTCCATATCCCACAGTGTGCTTTCCACTTCCAGCAGCTTGTTCTTCCCGACGGTCATGAGCAGAAGCCGGTAAACGGGGCTGCTGGCCTGCTGGGGAGTGTGTCCCACCAGATCGGATAAATCCAGATGCTCCGCCGCCAGCCGGCCGATCGCCCTGCGCTTATCCACCTCGCTGCCGGTAATTTCAACCCCGTAGCCTCTCCTGCGGACCAGCTGAAGATTGAATTTACGGACCCATGGCTCCAGTTCATCCAGATCATAGCTCACGGTAGCCACGGTTACCTTCAGCCAATGGGCCAGAGTAAACAGCTTCACCGGATCTTCTGCCTCAAGCAGCGTACACAGCTCGTATATCTTGCGTTCCTCGCTGGAATACTCCGCCGGCTTCTCCTGGCGCAGGAATAGGCGAAGCTCTGCGAGGCCGTCCTCCGGCCCGCTCAGCTGTATGCCCTTACCCGACTTACGGATAAGATCCAGACCGAAATCCGCAAGCAGCTGTTCAATGTCTTCCATCTCACGGTGAACGGTTCGAACACTTACCCCGATACCTTCGGCGATTTCGGCGGCTGTGATTTCTTCATTTACGCCCAGCAGCAGCCAGATGATCTGGCGCTGCCGGGCGGTAACCTTCCTCATAACCGTGTACCTCCGCCCTAAAATGGAGACAAACGCTGGCTCCCGGGGGCCAGCGTCTCCTTATTTAGCGTTATACGTCATTTCTAAACTGTATTCGATTATTTTAAACGCTCAACCAGTTCATCGTACTTCGGACTCTTGAGGAAGTTATCGATTGAAATATGCTCTGCGTTAGGATTGCTTGCAATAGCACGGTCGGTTAACGTTTTCTGGGTAATGACGATATCCGCATCCGACGGAATTTCACTTACCGCTGAATTGACTACAGTAAGATTGACACCTGCGCTCTGCAGTTTCTTTCTCAGTACCGAAGCACCCATCGCACTGGAACCCATACCGGCATCGCAAGCGAAGACGATTTTGCGTACATCCGCTTTGTTGCGGACATTGGCAGCAACGTTATTAGCAGCTGCAGTTGCAACAGTTGCAGAAGCTGCTGTACCTGCAGTCTTCATGTCTTTCATTTTTGCAGAAGCTGCTTCGAGATCCATTTCTTCCTCATCTGTTTTCTTCACTGTCTTCAAGAGCAGCGTTGCAAGGACAAAGGAAACTACGGTTGCCACAACTACACCGGCAATCATCGGGAAGTATCCGCCCTTAGGCGTCATAGCAAAGTATGCAAAGATACTACCAGGCGACGGAGAAGCTACCAGACCTGCACCCAGCATCTGGAAAGTAAATGTACCGGATACACCGCCACCGATTACCGCAAGGATCAGACGCGGGTTCATCAGAATGTACGGGAAGTATATTTCATGGATACCGCCAAGGAAGTGGATGATTACGGCACCAGGTGCAGAAGCTTTTGCAGAACCGCGTCCTACAAGCCAGTAGGCCAGCAGGATACCAAGTCCTGGTCCCGGGTTAGACTCAAGCATAAACAGAATGGATTTACCAATTCTTTGGGATTCTTCAAGCGCAATCGGTCCCAGAACCCCGTGGTTGATCGCATTGTTAAGGAACAGTACTTTTGCAGGCTCGATGATAATGTTGACGATCGGAAGCAAATTGTGATCAACCAGGAATTGTACGCCATTGGACAGAATGTTAGTAAGACCTTCAACCAGTGGTCCGATCCCTTTCAGTGCGGCAATAGACAGACCGCCGCCGATAATACCGAGTGAGAAGTTATTAACCAGCATTTCAAAACCGGCTTTGATTTTACCTTCAACGGCTTTGTCAAACTGTTTCAGAATCCAGCCGGCCAACGGTCCAACGAGCATGGCTCCAAGGAACATTGGAATGGAGGAGCCGACGATAACCCCCATTGTAACGACAGCACCGATAACACCGCCCCGTTTGCCGTGTACCATTGTACCCCCGGTGTAACCGATCAGCAGCGGCAGCAGGTACTTGATCATTGGATCTACAAGAGCGGACAGACTTTCATTTGGAAACCAGCCTGTTGGAATGAACAATGCCGTAATCAAACCCCAAGCGATAAAAGCACCGATATTTGGCATAACCATACCGCTGAGCAAGCGGCCGAATTGTTGAACTTTCACCCTTGCGCCGGATGAAGGTTGTGTTGCTGGCGTAGTTGCCGATGTGGCCATATATAATGCCCCCCTATTGAATTAAATGGGACTTCCTACATTTAAGCTTTGTTGTAAGTTCATCCCCTATGCACACATCGTAAATCAAAGCGCTTTCTTTGTCACCAAATTGAAAATGCGGTTTCGTCATGAACGTTGTTGACAACATTTAAGAGCTGTTGCCACAAGCCTTTTCCGGGCCTTATGGCCTAACTTACAGAAAAAAACAGCGGATTCAAAAGCATTTTTGACCTTCATTTTGCCCATTTAGCCGCATTAGGCGAAATCAAGAGCATTATTGCTCTTCATTTGGCTCGTTTAGCCGCCATGGGCGAAATCAAGAGCATTATTGCTCTTCATTTGGCTCGTTTAGCCGCAATGAGAGAAATCAAAGGCATTTTTGCTCTTCATTTGGCTCATCTAGCCGCCATGG
>NZ_LRAC01000017.1 GCF_001517085.1 Paenibacillus sp. DMB5 | reverse complement strand
GGTACTTGGACCGAAGGGTCCCGGGAGAGTAGGACGCCGCCAAGCGGACAAACTACACATTTTGTGTAATTTTTTTTGCCCTTATTAGTTCAATAGGTGTATATCGGGCCTTTAGCTCAGTTGGTTAGAGCGCACCTCTGATAAGGGTGAGGTCAGTGGTTCGAGTCCACTAAGGCCCACCATTTTCCCTGATAGCTCAGTTGGTAGAGCACTCGACTGTTAATCGAGTTGTCACAGGTTCGAGTCCTGTTCGGGGAGCCATCTGGAGAGGTGTCCGAGTTTGGCCGAAGGAGCACGATTGGAAATCGTGTAGGCGCCACAAGCGTCTCGAGGGTTCGAATCCCTCTCTCTCCGTAGCGTTACCTCCTTATTAGGAGGACAACCGTAAAGGTTCATTGGATTTACAGCATGGCCCGTTGGTCAAGGGGTTAAGACACCTCCCTTTCACGGAGGTAACAGGGGTTCGAATCCCCTACGGGTCATAAGATGGAGGCTTAGCTCAGCTGGGAGAGCATCTGCCTTACAAGCAGAGGGTCGGGGGTTCGATCCCCTCAGCCTCCACCATATATACTTTTTACTGACGCGGGGTGGAGCAGCCCGGTAGCTCGTCGGGCTCATAACCCGAAGGCCGCAGGTTCAAATCCTGCCCCCGCAATTAATTATGGAACCGTGGTGTAGTTGGCCTAACATGCCTGCCTGTCACGCAGGAGATCGCGGGTTCGAATCCCGTCGGTTCCGCCATCTTAGATGGTATGAAGATAGCAGGAATTGAGCATCCTATATCTCGAAGTATAGAGTACCCATCCGATTCCGTAGCATTTGCTAATTATTATTGTTGGGGATTAGCCAAGCGGTAAGGCAACGGACTTTGACTCCGTCATGCATAGGTTCAAATCCTATATCCCCAGCCATTTAACTTTAATGTTTGAGAGCCATTAGCTCAGTTGGTAGAGCACCTGACTTTTAATCAGGGTGTCGAAGGTTCGAGTCCTTCATGGCTCACCATTCCTTACAAGGTGTGCGCGTGTGGCGGAATGGCAGACGCACCAGACTTAGGATCTGGCGTTTCACGACGTGGGGGTTCAAGTCCCTTCACGCGCACCATGTTTATGCGGACGTGGCTCAGCGGTAGAGCATCGCCTTGCCAAGGCGAGGGTCGCGGGTTCGATTCCCGTCGTCCGCTCCATATAGATTGTGCGCCCTTAGCTCAGCTGGATAGAGCGTTTGACTACGAATCAAAAGGTCAGGAGTTCGAATCTCTTAGGGCGCGCCATTTATTTTTTAAGCAAGACGAACCACTGTATTACGGGATGTAGCTCAGCTTGGTAGAGCACCTGGTTTGGGACCAGGGGGTCGCATGTTCAAATCGTGTCATCCCGATTCTATATTTTGCGGGTGTAGTTCAATGGTAGAACTTTAGCCTTCCAAGCTAATAGCGTGGGTTCGATTCCCATCACCCGCTTATAAGTAAAACCCCGTTGCAACGGGGTTTTTTTGTTTTCAGATTCGTTAAAGGCTAACTACATACACCACAAGGGCCCTAAGTGAATAGGCTAATGCATAATCACTTAGGAGGTAACCTTCAATTGAATACTTACGCTAATCAAAGCCATCAGCATCTGGCGTGGCACGAAACGTTAGAGCTTCATGAGCTGACGGCTTATCAGAGCAATCAGCTTATTCACTTCAAAATGGTCGTCCAGGATGTTAAAGACCCGCAACTGAATGCTTTGTATGTTGAAGCGATTCAAGGTATTGAACAGAATTTACGGGAGCTGTTGCAATATTACCCGCTTGCTCCTACGGGTATACGAAAAGACACTAACGGTATAGATCTTACTGCTTTTTATGCAGGCCAGCTATTAGGCTTTGCTAAGACTGCTGTACGGAGCTATGCTATCGGCATAACAGAGACTGCTACTCCACAGCTACGTGACACACTTCAGAAGCAGCTTAATGCAGCTATTGGTCTTCATGCCAAGGTCTTCAACTTTATGCTGGAGCGCGGATTGTATCCGTCCTATGATCTGCCGAAGCTCCTGCAGAATGACGTCAACACAGCGAACAAGGCATTATCCTTGTAATAAAGAGCGGATTATCCGCAGCTCATGCTTTTTTAATAGCTTACCAACACACGCCTGTAATCTGCAGGTGTGTTTTTTTTCGTTTGGGAGTATGTTATTTGACAGCTGAAAGGGGCCTAAGCCTGTTATGGTATAGTTACAGAATTATCAATTATCCTCACTATTACAGGTAATCAAGGAGCACAGCAATGACAGACAAAGTAATAAGGATTTTTAAAATCATCAACGCCATTCAGTCTAACCCCGGTATTACAGCAGCAGACTTAGCTTTTAGATGCGATGTGAACATCAGGACGATCTACAGGGATCTGGATGTCATCAGCCATTTTGCACCGGTTGCGAATGAAGGCAGGGGCACAGGTTACAGGTTCCTGGGAACGTTTTTTCAATATCCGCTTGATTTCTCCGAACAGGAAGCCTTGGCTTTTTCACTCCTGCCTTCGGTGCTGCATGAAGACAAAATCCCTCCGGGCTTTCATACCGCCTATGACAAGGTTATGGGAACACATCTCAAGGAAAAATCTAAACTAAACGGAGTGCTTGAAAATATTGCAGATATCATCCAGATGGGGACGCCCGCGTACCGTAAAGAAAGCCGTAATTTTCTCCAGCCGATTATAGGAGCTATTCTGGAGCAGCAGAGCATCCGGACGGTTTATCATTCACAGGCGCGTAATACGACAACTGAACGTGAGATCGATCCTTATTATCTGATTCCGCGGGATCAGCGCTTTTATCTGATCGGTTACTGTCATCTCAAGCAGGATATCCGCACCTTCCGCATTAGCCGGTTTCAGCAGGTTGAGGCTACGGGTGCCACCTTTGACAAAAGCGAGTTCAATATTAAGCTCTATCTCAAAAATACATGGTCCATCGACCGCGGCAGCAGAAATATCAGATTTAAGGTACGCTTCTCCCCTGAGGTGGCACGTTATATCAGAGAGGAGGAACTGTTCGTGCATCCGCGGATGAGCGATCAGAAGGACGGCAGTCTGCTGTTTGAGGTGACCGTTAATAACGCCAAGGAATTCATGAAATGGATTCTGCAGTATGGTCCGGAGGCGGAGATTCTGGAGCCGGCGTCGGCCAGACTGGAAATGAAGCTGAAGCTGGAGCGGTGGATCAAGATGTATCAGTAGAAAAAAAAGCACAACCGCCCGAATCAAATAGAGTACGGGAGTTGTGCCACAGCATAACGTATTATTTTATGAAAAAAGGATTACTCAGCCTGGGCGGCATCGGTCGGAGAAGGCAATCCGAGTCCGGCAGCAACACGCTGCCCGAATTCTGGATCAGCCTTGTAGAAGTGTCCGATCTGACGGATTTTGATCTCGTCGAATTCTACCGGTGTCATGGCGCCAACAATGTTCTCCACAAGGCGGGCACGCTCCTCCTCACTCAGCAGACGGTAGAGATCACCGGCTTGGGTGTAGTGGTCATTATGATCGTAAGCGACACTGTCAGCCTGGCCGGAAACCTGGAACGGCGCCGGCTTATCCTGTGGAGATTCCTTGGCTCCGCCAAAGCTGTTAGGCTCATAGTAGACGGAACCGCCGCCGTTGCGGGTTGAGTTCATTGCACCATCGCGTTGGTTATTGTTCACCTCAGCCACAGGACGGTTAATCGGCAGCTGATTATGGTTGGCCCCTACCCGGTAGCGGTGGGCATCGGCGTAAGCGAACAGGCGGCCCTGCAGCATTTTGTCAGGGGAGGCTTCAATGCCGGGCACGAACGAACCCGGGGAGAAGGTAGCCTGCTCAACCTCCGCAAAATAGTTCTCCGGGTTACGGTCCAGCACCATCCGGCCAACCTCAATCAGCGGATAATCCTTCTGTGACCAGACCTTGGTTACGTCAAAAGGATCGAACCGGTACGTATCGGCATCCTCCTCCGGCATAATCTGCACACACAGTCTCCATGCCGGGAAATCCCCTTTGTCAATCGCATTGAACAGGTCCTCAGTATGGTAATCCGGATTCTCACCCGCGAGCTGTGCCGCCAGTTTGACATCCAGATTTTTGACGCCCTGCTCTGTTTTAAAATGATATTTCACCCACACAGCCTTACCCTCAGCATTAACCCACTTAAACGTATGGCTTCCGAACCCGTGCATATGACGGAGCGTCGCCGGTATGCCGCGGTCGGACATCAGGATAGTAACCTGATGCAGTGATTCAGGCGATAGAGACCAGAAATCCCACACCGCATTCGGATTTTTCAGGTGAGTCTGCGGATGGCGCTTCTGAGTATGAATGAAGTCCGGGAACTTAATGGCATCGCGGATGAAGAAGACCGGCGTATTGTTGCCGACAAGATCATAATTGCCTTCCTCTGTATAAAATTTAACGGCAAAACCGCGCGGATCACGGACCGTATCAGCAGAGCCGAGCTCACCGGCTACAGTCGAGAAGCGGATGAACATAGGCGTACGCTTGCCTACTTCAGACAAAAAGGCCGCCTTGGTATATTGGGACAAATCCTGTGTAACCTCAAAATATCCATGAGCACCTGCACCCTTGGCATGAACGACCCGTTCAGGAACACGCTCTCTGTTAAAATGGGCCAGCTTCTCCAGCAGATGAACGTCCTGCAGCAAAGTAGGTCCTCGTGAGCCTGCTGTCATTGAATTCTGGTTGTCTCCGACGGGGGCCCCCCAGCTTGTGGTTAGTTTATTGTTGCTCTGACTCATGAATACAATCACCTCGGTATAGGATTTGAATTTAGAATTAGTATAAGTTCTATATTAACAAAAAATTTAAAGAAATCAATCCTTTTTTATAATTATTATAATTAACAATATGCGGAAAATAGAACGGTTATAAGTTGTTACGGCTGATAGTTATTGTATTGGATCAAAAAGTGGCCATGAGAGAGGGAGGATTTTACTTTAACTGCACTTTGTACATCTAAAATGCCTGTTTTTCTTTGAAAAAGCCGAATAGCTGTATTTCGTGCAATTAAAAAGGCGGGAAAAGGCAAGTTTACGTAAATACGCTCATTATAGCTGCACGAAGTACACTTATATCGTGCAAATACTATTTTTGGCTGGTTTTATTTGTACAAAATACAGTTAGGCCGACTAGCTGCTGTTGGTGGGTAGCGCCAAGGGGAGATTTACAAGCTAAGTAGAGCCAATTTACTGGTGGAGGGAGTAGTGCATGCAGCAAATGAAAATGCAAAAGCCTCTATCTGCAGAAGCAGACAGAGGCCTAATGTTGTTCCAATACCGTGGAGTGTAGAAGAAGCCGGACAGGCTACTCCTTGATGTACATTCTGCTGTAATATTCATCCAGCATCCGTTTGGTTGCGAACTTGGTGCGGGTGGTTTCGATACTCTTGCGCATCATTTCCACCCATTTATCACGGTTTTCGTAGAAGGTTGGCAGTACACGGTTCAGCAGGGTATCGTACAGCGCGTCACTGTCATGCTTGTCGAGCACGGCAAAGTCCGTGGTCTCGAAGCCTTCACCAATCTGCCAGCCGTTCTCACCGTCGATGCAGGCTTCCGGCCACCAGCCGTCGAGGATGGAGCAGTTGAGCACGCCGTTCATCGCAGCCTTCATACCGGAGGTGCCGCTGGCTTCCAGCGGACGGCGCGGGTTGTTGAGCCAGATGTCGGAGCCGCGGGTCAACTGTGCGCCGATGGTCATATCGTAGTTTTCCAGGAAAACTACGCTCTTCGGATACTTTTTCATCATGGCGACTAGGTTGCTGACGATTTTTTTGCCGTTGTCATCCAGCGGATGGGCTTTGCCGGAGAAGACGATCTGGATTTTGCCGTCCTTCAGGTAAGGCTCAATGATATCGGGCTGGGAAAAGATCAGGTCACTGCGCTTGTATGGAGCAGCACGGCGGGAGAAGCCAATCAGCAGGTTATCAGGATTCAGGGCAATGCCGGAACGCTCTTCAATGAAGCCGATCAGCTCGTTCTTGATCTCCTTATGGGTTGCCCACAGGTCGCCGCCTTCCTCGTAAGTGCGTGTGATCCGTTCGTCCACCCAGGTAGGGGTATGGATTGCATTGGTGATGCCGATGATTTCTGATCTGCCGGCCACTTCCTTCCACATTTTGCCCGCTGTATCCGCATGCAGCTGAGCCACACCGTTCGAAATCCGGGACAGGCGCAGGCCGGCCACCGTCATGTTAAATGGCTCGCCGCCGATCCGCTCCATCTGCGCACGGGTCAGGCCGTTAAAAGCGCCCATGTACTCGAGACGGTCCAGCGGATGCGTTTCGTTGCCCTCTTTTATCGGAGTATGGGTAGTAAAGACCACTTCTTCGCGCGTAGCCTTCCAGGCTTCCTCAAAGGTGCTGCCTCCGGACATTTTC
Organism: Paenibacillus sp. DMB5; assembly: GCF_001517085.1. Lineage (GTDB taxonomy): Bacteria > Bacillota > Bacilli > Paenibacillales > Paenibacillaceae > Paenibacillus_AQ. The sequence goes on along the minus strand of NZ_LRAC01000017.1, from coordinate 139,072 downwards.
TCGCGGATCAGCTCAACGGCAGCCAGGGCCGCATGGCCTTCATTAAAATGATAGACGTCGATTGGAATTTCCAGTGCACGCATCGCCTTTACGCCGCCGATCCCGAGTACGATCTCCTGGGCTATCCGTTCCTCGCCGAACCAGCCGTACAGCTGGCCGGTAATCCAGGCGTCACCGTTCTCCGGAATGTCCGTATCAAGCAGATAGAGAGGGTTATTGCCGAACTTGTCTGTTTTCCATACTTTGCAGACTACATCCACTTTTCTAACTTTTACGGTGACCTTAACGCCTGTATCTTCAAGAAAATCATAAACATAATTGTGGTAGGAGTCATAGGGATTGCCGTTCGCATCAATCTTCTGGTCGGTATAGCCCTGCTTCCATTTCAGCCCGATCGGGATGATAGGGGCACCGATGTCCTTTGCACCCTTGATGTAATCTCCAGCAAGTATGCCCAGGCCGCCGGCGTACATTTTGAAGTCGGAATGCAGGCCATACTCCATGCTGAAATAAGCGACAGACGGTAATTTGTTCTGGTTCACTTGATAAGCCTCCTAAATACGAATTGGATTAAAATCAGGTGCTGCTGCAGGCTACATCTAAGGTGCAAACGTTTGCTCAAAACGGCAAAAACTTACCTGGAAGCGATTGCACACTTATTCTAGCACATTTGCTGAAAAAAAGCATAGCGAAGTTTGAAAAACAATTCTGCCTGGAAAAGTACACAAATGAAGCAAGCTTAAAATCTGCACGGAGTAGGTATCTTTGGCTAGTGCCCAAGGAGTATGGCGGTTTCAGGACTGAGCAGAACTTCCCAAATATTCATTTTTGCTTATCAGGCGGAGGACGGCGACCGAAATAAAGGAGGAAGCATATCACAACATAGGGGGAACTGAGCACATGAAAAAAATCCTAAGTATTCTGGCAAGCTGTGTTTTGGCAGTAAGCATGATGTCGGGAGCAGCACTGGCAAAATCTGAAAACGGTAACGGAAAGGGTAACGGCAACGGCAACGGTAACAGCAATAAAGAAGCAGTTGCACCTGCAGCGACCCCGGCAGCCGACAAAGCGAAAGACAAGGACAAAGAGAAGGGCAATGACAAAGGCAATGAGAAAGGCAATGAAAAGGGTAAGGAAAGCGTTACTTCTGTTACTTATGATACATATGGAAACAAGGGGCACAATGGATATAAGGGGCTTCTAAATGCGATCGAAAACGTGAAGGACAAGCCGGCAGGGGCTGTTATTGCGGGACTCCTGTTAACTAAATATAATACGGAGCTGACACCGCAAAAGAAAGCTGAGCTGGAAGCCATTCAGGATAAGGATGCTGCGTTGACGGCATTGGCGGAAATGCTGAACCAGCAGGGAAGTGTAACGGATGCTGTGTATGTACAGAAGGAAGCTATTCTGGCCAATGTCAAGAATCTCAACTCGTACAAAAAGCTTGGCGAGCTCTATGCACAAACCGGTCAAAAAGGGATCAAACTGTATGTTAACGGCGAAGAATCCGCCACAGAAGTTGCACCGGTTCTCAAAGCAGGAAATACATTAGTACCGTTCAAAGCTATTGCGGAGGCCCTGCAGGCCGAGGTGATCTGGAATGCGAAGGAGCGTTCTGTCAGCATGACCCGGGAAGGCACTACCGTGAAGCTGTTTATCGATAAGAAGACTGCGTATGTCAACGGCCAGGAGGTCATTCTCCAGGTAACGCCTGCAATCGTTAAAGGCACTACCGTGGTGCCTGCCCGCTTTGTCAGTGAAGCCTTGAAAGCTACCGTTAAATGGGAGCCGGTATCCCAATCTGTAGTCATCTATGAAGAGTAGTATTTTGCGTTAGAGGCAGGCCAACGGGAATATAATATATATTGTAATTCATTAAGGCACGGCAGATCCTGTCGTGTCTTTTGTTGTATAGGGAATAAATAGAGCAAGTCTTGGTTTGATTAAACCGGGGAAATCCGAGTAAGATAGAAAGTAACTATTAAGGATGGTGAAAAAATTGGGAATCGTAATAATCGGCAGCCTGAATATGGATATGGTGGTGCGCACAAGCCGGGCTCCTGAGGCCGGAGAGACCTTGTTTGGACAGGCATTTGCCTTATCTCCTGGGGGAAAAGGGGCGAATCAGGCGGCAGCCGCAGCCCGTCTTGGCGCAGAAGTGACGATGATCGGCAGAGTGGGCAAGGATGGATTCGGCCGTGAGATGCTTGAGGTGATGCGGCAGGAGGGGGTCCATACCGGATATATCGGGCAGAGTGAGACACAGGCTACAGGTGTGGCTTCCATCGTGGTGGACGGAGAAGGAGAGAACCGGATTATCGTGGTGCCCGGGGCGAATCTCGAAATGGGACGGGAGGATATCGCAGCGCTGGAACCGGTAATCCGCCAGGCGGAAATTGTGGTAATGCAGCTGGAAACAGACCTCTCCATGTGTGAACAGGCTGCGTCTATGGCTCATAGCCATGGTATTCCGGTGATTCTGAACCCGGCTCCGGCCCGCGTGCTTACCGATGAATTGTTACAGCATGTGGCTTATCTGACCCCCAACGAAACGGAGGCCGGCATCCTGGCAGGAATGGCCGTGAACAGCATCGCGGATGCCGAGCAGGCCGCACGGCTTCTGCTGCAAAAAGGTGTACAGAATATTATCGTTACGCTCGGCTCCAAAGGGGCACTGATTGTGAATAATGCCGGAAGCCAGCATATTCCGGGGTTTCCTGTGCAAGCAGTCGACACGGTAGCTGCCGGTGATTCTTTTAACGGAGCGCTGGCATGTCAGCTGACTTCCGGAAAGACGCTTCCTGAGGCTGTCCGTTTCGCCAATGCGGTCGGGGCTCTGACGGTAGGCAAGCAAGGGGCAATTCCATCACTGCCGCAGCTGGCGGAGGTCGAACAGTTCCTCAAGGAGTCGGCTAGACCCTAAAAATAATAAGCATATTCAGATATATAAGGAGCTGAGCATGGTGAGCGGCACTGTAACGGTTAAAAAGGTAACGCTAGGCGAGGGAATGCCTAAAATCTGTGTACCGCTGGTAAGCGGGACATTGGCTGAGCTGGAAAAAGAGGCCGGTGCGCTGAAGGCTCTCGCACCGGATGTAGTGGAGTGGCGGAGCGATTTTTTGCTGAAGTGGAAGATATCGCGGCGGTTATAGAAGCACTGGAGCGGATTCAGGCCATTCTGCCGGACCTTCCGCTGATCTTCACATTCCGCAGCGCCAAAGAGGGCGGGGAGAAGGAGATTTCCACGGACTATTATATTCAGCTCAATAAGGCTGCCGCCGAGAGTGGCCTGGTCGATATTATCGATGTGGAACTGTTCAACGAGGAGAATATCGTTCGTGATTTAATTGCAGCTGCGCACGTTAGCGGAGTATTCGTAATCCTGTCCAATCATGATTTTCAGGGAACGCCGTCCGAAGAGGAGATTGTATCCCGGCTGTGCAGGGCACAGGAGCTGGGTGGCGATCTGCCGAAGATTGCCGTTATGCCGGGCAGCCCGGGGGATGTGCTGACGCTGCTGGCGGCAACCAATAGGATGCAGGAGCAATATGCGGACCGTCCGATTATTACAATGTCCATGGCCGGGGAAGGGGTAATAAGCCGTCTGGCCGGAGAAATCTTCGGCTCGGCGCTGACCTTTGGTGCAGCGCACAAGCCCTCGGCTCCGGGCCAGGTGGCGGTAACCGAGCTGCGCAGTGTGCTGGAGCTGCTGCACCGCAGTCTATGATCCGCTGGCATTGATAAAATCAGTAGAGTACAGACAGCTCCGTCAGTTGGAGCTGTCTTTTTGCTGATCCTGCACCGTAATTCCCCGTGAATGGAAGACGTCTCTAGCCACAAAGGTTGCATTCAGCACACGCGGAAATCCGGTATAGGGCGCACAGTGCAGGATGGCTTCCACGATTTGCTTTGGAGTGAGTCCTACATTAAGCGCGGCATTGATGTGAACGTTAAGCTGTGGCTCGCAGCCGCCCAGTGTGGTGAGTGAGGAGATAGTGATAAGCTGGCGCTGCCGCAGATCCAGCGCGTCGCGGGTGTAAATATCGCCAAAAGCAAACTCGATAACAAATTGCCCCAGATCGGGAGAGATATCTTTCAGCGATTCAATGACTTTGGCTCCCCCGGTGCCATCCACCTCCATCAGCTTCTCCCACCCGCGTTCGTAACGTTCTGCAGTCATAAGTTAACCCTCCACTTGAGTGAATTATTGTTCCTGATCCAAGAGTACCGTTTAGAGCGCGCTCTAATGCAACTGTTTATTTGTTGTGATAAAATATTAGCCATGGACAAGCTGCTTACGATTCAGGAAATGTCCCGCCTAACGGGACTCTCCGCACATACGTTGCGTTATTACGAGAAAGAAGGAATGCTGGAGGGCGTGGCGCGGAGTGAACAGGGATACCGTCTTTACTCAGAGGCAGATGTGTCATGGGTGAAGTTTCTGGTGATCCTGCGGGAGCTGGATATTCCAATCCGCGAGATGAAGCGCTATTCCAGTCTGCGCAGCCAAGGACCTTCTACTGTGCATGAGCGCAGGCTTATGCTGGAAGCCCACCAACTCAGGGTTGAGCAGCAGATGCGTAAGCTCAGTGAGAATCTGGAGAAGATTGCCGGCAAAATTAAGTACTACAAAGAGATGGAGGAAGACATCGGATCGGTTCTGCAATGAGCGGCAGCGAATATACGCTGCCGCTCATTTAGTATGTGCACAGGATGCAAAGGAATTTGAAACTGCAGCCTCATATGGCCTACAATGGAGGCATTCGTATGAAGCAGACATATACCAACAGCTTACGGCTTACGCTGGAAAAGGAGGCAGGAATGCCCATGACGGAATCCATTCTGGTGGTTGAGGATGAGGAGAAAATCGCCCGCCTGCTGCAGATTGAGCTGGAATGCGAGGGGTATCAGGTATCCATCGCCGGCAGCGGCCCCGGCGGGCTTGAAATGTACCAGGAGCAGCAGCCCGGGCTCTTGCTTCTGGATGTGATGCTGCCCGGCTTCAGCGGAATTGAGCTGCTGCGGCGCATCCGCGCCAGTGATGCCCACACTCCTGTTCTGCTGCTGACCGCCAAAAGCTCGGTCGAAGATAAGGTCTCCGGGCTTGACCTGGGCGCAAACGATTATATTACGAAGCCCTTCGAGATCGAGGAGGTGCTGGCGCGTGTACGGGCTGCATTCAGACTGGCGGCGAGCCGCAGGACAGCGGAATCAGACAGGAAGCCGGACTCCTGGCTGCGGGCAGAGGATCTGGAGCTGAACGAGGCCACCCGTGAGGTGATCCGCGCAGGCCGGAGCATTGAGCTGACCCCGCGGGAGTTCGACCTGCTCGTATACCTGCTGAAGAACAAACGCCAGGTACTGAACAGGGAGCAGATCATGTCCGCCGTCTGGGGCTATGATTATTACGGGGACACCAATGTGGTGGATGTCTATATCCGCTATGTCCGTAAAAAGATTGCCCTGGATAACGAGAGCGAGCTTATCCATACGGTACGGGGCATCGGTTATGTGCTGAAGGATGCCCCATGAAGCTGCGCAGCAAAATCTACCTCTATTCCAGCGTGCTGTTCGCCGTGCTTCTGATCATTATTAATCTGTTCATCTATGCGGTGTTCAGCCGGCTGCTGACCGGGAATGAGCTGGATCAGGCCGGGGCAGAGACAGCCAAAATCGCCGCCGATATGCGCAGGGCCGCCGGGGAGGTGCCTGCGGCCGAGCTTCTCCGCGCTTATGTCCCGGTTGAGGGAATGCTCCGGCTGCTGGCCGGGGATGGGGGCGGACCTGCTCCTGTAACCTCGGCTTCGGAACAGGAGCTTAGCCGGCTGAAGCCGGAATACCATCAGGAGAGGCAGACCCGTATGCTTAGCTTGGACGGGCGTTCCTATGCCTTTGTATCCGTTCCGGTCATCTGGAGCGACGGGGCGGTATTGAATGTGCAGATGACGAAAAGTCTGGAGAGCACGGTGAGTACGCTCGGGGTGCTGCGGATTGTGCTTGCCGGAGCAACAGCGTTTGCGCTGATTCCGCTGCTGGTCTCCAGCCGGCTGCTGTCCGGGCTGATTATGCGGCCGATTGTCCAGATGACCGCCACGATGCGGGAGATCAAGGACAGCGGGAAATTCCGGCGGCTGACGCTGCAGGATGATGCCAAGGATGAACTGGTGGAGATGGGACATACCTTCAATGGGATGATAGCCCTCCTGGAGAGCAATTATCTCAAGCAGGAGAAGTTTGTGTCTGACGCCTCTCATGAGCTGCGAACACCGCTTACCGTTATAGAGAGCTATGCGAGTCTGCTGAAGCGCAGAGGACTGGATCACCCTGAGCTGTTCAATGAATCGGTCGAGGCGATCCATTCCGAGGCAGTCCGGATGAAGGAGCTGACAGAGCAGCTGCTGCTGCTGGCGAAGCATCAGGAGCAGTGGGTACTCTCCATGAAGCTTATGGATCTGGGGGAGCTGGCCCGTGCTTCGGCCAAGGCTTTTTACAAAGCGTATGGAAGGGATGTTCTTGTCCGCTCGCAGGGGACAGTCAAGGGATACACCGATGAAGCCAAGCTGCGGCAGCTGCTGTTTATTTTTCTGGATAATGCCCGTAAATACAGTGATGAAGCCATCACCATTAGTCTTGAGGCTGCCGGCCGGGAGAGCATTATCGTCATTACCGACCGGGGAATCGGAATCTCTCCGGACGAGCTGCCCAAAATTTTTGACCGTTTTTACCGGGTGGATACGGCAAGAAGCCGGCAGGGCGGCGGGGCAGGCCTGGGCCTGTCGCTCGCTGCCGAGATAGCCGGGGCAATCGGTGCGGAGCTGTCCATGGATAGTGCTCCCGGCCGGGGAACCTCGGTCACCATCCGGATTGCCGCTGAGAGCAGGGGAAGAACATGAGCAGACCGCGAATAAACCTGAACATTCAATACAAAACAATACTGATTGCCGCTGCCGTCCTCCTGCTGGCAATAGCCTGCCTATGGTTTTTCCGGAAAGAAACAGGCCCGCTGCTCAGCAGGGAAGCGGCAGAGCAGGCATTGCTGGAAGAGTACCCTGGAACGATCCAGCAGCTAGGCGAGCAAGCCGGCAATTACGCAGCCAAGCTGCAGACTGCTCAGGGACTGTACGAGGTTAAGCTGGACGGTGCTACCGGTGAGATCATCTCCATAGTGCTGCTGCAGGCGGTTCCTACGCCTGCACCTACGCCGCAAGTCCAGCCAACTCCCGGTGCTTCAGGAGCTCCCGTGGTCTCAGCAACACCGCCGGCAGGAGCAGCTTCAGCAACTCCTCCCGCGCCCTCACCATCCCCGCCGCAGCGGGTAGTGTCCGAATCCGAGGCTGTAAAGCTGGCCCTGCAGGAGGTGCCGGGGGAGGCAGATGATGTGGATACCGGAATCAATGAAGCCGGGGCCTTTTACCTGGTGGAGATTAAAACTCCTGATGACCGTGAGGCGGTAGTTCAGGTTGATGCGATATCGGGAAATATCCGTTCTGTTACCTGGGAAGAGCCGGATGATGATAATGAATGAGTAAGAAATGAAGTGCTTTCTCATCGATTTCTAATCTTGCTGCCGCTGTCCTCTCATGTTGAAGCCTTATATTAAATACATGAGCAGGCCAGATTAAAACCAGGAGGCATAAAAAAGATGAAGAAACAATTACTCAGCAGTGTAGCAGCAGCGGCGATTATTCTCGGGGGTGCTTACGGCATCATTGAAATCCGGAGCGGAACAGCAGAAGCGGCATCAGCGGTACAGCCGACTCAGAGCAAAGCGCTGATCGGTGTGGCCAAAGCGGAAGAGATTGCCCTGAAGGAGGCGCCGGGTCAGGTGGAGAGCATTGATCTGGAAAAGAAGCTGAGCGGTACTTATTACGACATCGATATTCAGCAGAAAAACCAGGAGATAGATGTCCGCGTCGATGCTTATACCGGTAAAGTACTGAGTGTGCGAAAAGAAACCGGCAACGATGACGACGATGATCATTATACATCCACTGCATCTGGTGCAGCGCTGATCACTGCAGCCAAGGCGGCAGAAGCGGCAACAGCCAAAGTTGCGGGAAAGGTCACGGATGTAGACCTTGACCGGGATGACGAAACGGCTGTCTATGAGGTGGAGATCAGAAACGGACGGACCTCGACAGAAGTCGGCGTTGATGCCTATACAGGCAAGGTGCTGTACACGGATGTAGATTCCGATGACGACGACGATAACGATGGTTATGATGATTAAATCAGCAAAAGAGAGGCAGCCGGAAACCGGCTGCCTTTTTCATATGCTTTATATAACTTGGCTGCGTCTGCTCTGCAGCAATCCTACTGCTTCACTCCCGTATAGACATGCACTGCATCCCGCAGGAAGGCGGCAATACCGGGACGGCGCTTGTCGTAATAAGCGGTGAAGCGCTCATCATCCACATACATTTGCGCTAATCCGGCGTGGGCTTCCTTGGTATAGGTATCCCAGGAGAAGCCGAGCCACTGGCGGTGCAGATCGGCAGCCTTTTGCGCCAGCTCACTTGCTGAATCGCCTTCCTCCATCGCCTGCTCGAGAGCGGCAAAGATGTCCTCCTCCAGCTGCTGGCAGGCGGCATACTGCTCTTCCGTCATATTTCTCAGCTTGCGGTTTGACTTCTCCACGGTCTCCTCGCCGTATTTCTCGCGGATCTCCTGCCCGTATTTCTGCTCATTATCCTCAATCAGCTTCTGCTTAAAGCCTGCAAATTTCTCTTCATTGCTCATGGTTATTCTCCCTTCGGACTGTGCCAGTGTCTGCTCGACGTTTGCGATCAGCTCATCCAGCTGTTTTCGGCGCTGAAGCAGCTGCTCATGGTGTTCCCGCAGTGCCCGGGTGCCGTCAAAGGACGGGGAGGTCACGATGTCCCGGATTGCCTCCAGTGTAAGGCCAAGCTCGCGGTAAAAAAGAATCTGCTGCAGCAGATTGACCTCCGCCTGGCCATAAATGCGGTATCCCGAGGAATTGATTCTCGCCGGCTTGAGAAGACCAAACTCATCGTAATATCGCAATGTCCGCGGACTGATGCCCGCCAGCGCTCCCAGCTTCTGCACGGTATATTCCATGTACGCCACCTCCTTAGTTCATTCACCGGATGTTCGTGCATTACGTCTGTAAGCTCCTGCTTACAAAACCAACTGTACACCTTGACGTAACGGCAATGTCAAACGCTAATTTTAGCGTATCCGGAGAGCAAAACAGTCATACAAAAAGCGGCAACCTCCCACAGGAAGTCTTTGTGGAAAATTGCCGCAGCCGCAGATGACCTTATTATTTTTTGCCGAGCTGGGCCGTAAAATACGCCTGCAGCTCCGCGACCTTCCGCGGATCGGCCAAAGCACCCTCGCTCTTGAAGTAATGCTCTGCTACCAGCTCCCAGGTTGGTACGATTTTTTGGGCGGTCATCGCTTTGATGGCGATTTTGACTGTTTTGCGTTCTCTGGCGTTGGAGAAGGTATCCACAAAATGCTGGGACCGTGAGAAGTCCAGCTCTTCAAATACCGCACGGAAAATTTCCGCCGTCATCCGCGCATCGTCAAGCGCCCGGTGGGCAGAGCCGGAAGGCTCAAGCCCGAGCAGCGCCATCGCGCCTTCCACGCTGATGTCGTTCGTAAGTCCGCGGGCGCGCAGCAGCCCTTTGAGCAGATCGAAATAAGTGGCCTCCATCCAGTAGGACTCGTCCATTTTGTGCATACGCACGTCCTGGATAATCCGCTTCATGTCCTCGCCGCCCCAGGTCAGCAGCAGCACGCCGTCAGGGCTCAGATCAAGCCAGCTCCGGAAAGCGGTGATGACTTTGGGGAACCGGGCGGCAACGTCAATGTCCTCTTGCGGGATGCCGGTTTTTTTCTTAATGAAGGAATTGAGGGTAGAGAAATATATAGGCTTGATTAAGGCTGTGAACTCATCCTTAAACTGCAGTGAAGCGTCTAACCGGACAGCTCCAATCTCAATGACCTCCATAGGATGCTCGCTGGCAAATTTACGGCCGTTGAATTCGATGTCCAGAATAATATAATCCACAGGTAATGCCTCCGTTTTCATTGACTGGCGCTTGTAAGGAAAAGAATGCGCCGACCTTTCTATTTTAGCAAAAAATGCAGATAAAAGGGAGAACCGCGTGGAATCCCCGCCGTGCAGCAGGAGTGTACAGCCGGATAAAAGAAATGTAGAACAGAAGAATGAAACGGAAAGGGGATAGCGAGATGCTTCCAAGCTCTATATATTGGATCGGCGGCTCAGCTTGTGCGGGCAAAAGTACGCTTGCGGGGATGTATGCGGATAAGTACGGATTGCAGCTGTATGCCTGTGATGAGCATTTTGATCAGCATCTGCAGCGGATTACGGCGGAGCGGCAGCCGGCGCTGAGCAGAGTCAGCGGTCTGACGATGAACGAGGTTTTTTTGACGAGGGACGTACAGGATCAGCTGGAAACCTATATTGAATGCTTTCAGGAGGACTTTCCTTTTGTGCTGGACGATCTGGCCTGTATGGGAGAAGAAGCCGTTGTAGTTGAGGGGAATCAGCTGCTGCCTGCCCTTGTTGCGCCTCTGCTTAGGCAGACAGACCGGGCCCTATGGGTCATACCGGCGGAACAATTCCAACTGGAGCACTATAGCAAGCGGACATGGATTCAGGGTATTCTGCAGAAGACCGATAAACCGGAACAGGCGTTCCGTAATTGGATGAAGCGGGATGCTTTATTCTCGGAAAAAGTGAAGCAGGATGCCGCCCGGCTAAAGCTGCCTCTTATGGAGGTTGACGGAAGTACGTCTTTGCAGGAAAATTTTGAGCGAATGGAGCGTTATTTTGGTTAATGAACAGCTCTGGGTCAGGGTGCTGCTGGTGAAATTTGGGTAATGAATGAAGATGCTCTGTTTATTGGTTTAGCTGAGCGTCTGCTTACGAACAGGGGAGGAATGCATATGCTGCTGTATGTCACTGTGAAAAGCGCAGGAAAACGCAAGCCGGTGCTTGGACGCCGTGAATTGGTCCTTGAAGAGACCCCGGGCAATCTGGAGGAGCTGATTACTGCCGTTGTGGCTCTGCAGGTGAAGGAGCTTACGGATAAGCAGGGGCGGGGCGAGCTGATTCCTTTTTTGACGGGGGATGCCATTAACAATCAGCGGGTCAGCGGTAAAATCGGCTTCGGGACAGTCTATAACGACAATCCCCCTGAGCCCGGGGCAGCGGTGGAGGCTGCGCTGCTGGCGTTTGAGGACGGGCTGTATAAAGTGTTTTTGCGTGAGGAAGCCTGTGAACGGCTGCAGGAGCCTTTGGTGCTGAATGAAGGGGATGAGCTTGTATTCATCCGGTTCACGATGCTGGCGGGAAGTCTATGGTAAAAGAGGAGGCGGAGGAATGGGATTGTTGAATGCGGAAGAGCGGGAGAAGCAGTGGTATGCCGAGAAACAGGCGAAGGCGGAGAAACTGGATGCGGAGTTATCCGGGCTGGCTTCCCTCATTATCAGTATAAGCAGAATACAATACATAGGCGGGGAAGAAGAGGAGTGCCGGGAATGTATAGATGTGCTGAAAAAGCTTGCCGGTAAAGCGCAGCAGTCTTTATTCGGGCCGCTTGTTGCCACGGTCCGGCAATTATTCAGCCCGTATACGGCGGAGGTTATGCAGTATATTGCAGAACACTGTACGGAATATCCGTACAGCGAAGGTTATGCCCGCAGACCATTCCGGTCGGGAAATCCCGAGCTGCATGTATTGACGGTTCTCAGTAAAATGGGCTCACTGATTCTGATGGACCGGGAAGGGCTGCCGCTCAGCTCATACCTTCAGAATGTTGAGGTTCTGGGAGCGGACTACAGCCGGCGGCACCGGATTTCTCTTGTGCTCAGCGACATCATCGCTTATGAGCTGGACCGCCCGGACGGCGATATGCTGGAGCAGATCCGGACAATCGTCTACGGCGATAATCAAGGGGCTCTGCTGAGCTACGAGATTATCAAAGGCGTATTCATGAGCCACCGGCAGGAGGCTGTGGCCATGATGGGTGAGCTGCTGATTGCCGCACGTCTGCAGGAAGGCCTGCGCCAGTCTCTGGTGGAACAGATGGATGAAGGGACGCTGGACAACAATCTGTACATGCTGCAGATCATTATTGAAAATGACTTTATCCGCTACAGCTCTGTAGTGCGGGGGCTTGGCGTCTGGACGGGTATGGGGCTTGAAGCACAGAACCAGCGGGTGGCCAAAGGTTTGATTGAGGATGCTTATCAGGCACTGCAGGATGAAGGGCTGCGGGAGCAGTGGCTTACAGATGCTAACGCGAACCGGGTGTATATCAGCCTGTGGGCAACGGCGGTGCATGAGGAAGCTGAGCTGTACGAAAAGATAAAAATTTTAATGGCCACAGGTCAGGTGTACCAGAAGATTATTGCCCAATATCTGCTCGCGAACAGCCAGGAGACCGAGCTGCGGCTGCGGCTGGCAAGAGAACATCTGCATGAGCAGGATAACGAGCTGCAGTACTGGGTTCTGCTGAATTACTGCTACGGCTATAACCGCCTGTGGAGACCGGAAAAGGACGAGCCCAAAATCAGTCTGATCTGCAGTCCGCAGCTGGAGGGCAAGGAGGAGCGCCGGAAGGATTTTGACCAGCTTAAGGCGATAGTCCTGAACCCGTCCCGCCGCGAAATAGCAGGGCCGTCCAAGGTGCTGGATTTCGTTCAGGTCAACTACACCACGGGATTGCCTGTCTATAAAATGCTGTATCTTATTGCCTATGATATGGACAAGGAATGGATTGACGGGCTGATTGAGCTGAAGGATCAGTTAAGCAGCGATCTGCGCGGCGAACTGCTGTCCTGCTTCATGGATCATCCGTTAAGTGAAGTCCAGCGGGAGTTCCTGTTCGCAAGCCTCTCCGACAAGAGCATGAAGAACCGGGAGCTGGCGCTGAACGAAGCGATGGAGCTTACGCTCACTCCGCAGGAACTGCTGCAGGCTGAAGCCCTGCTGAAGCTGAAGACCGGCTCGCTGCGCCAGAGCGTAACGCTGCTGCTGCTCAGCCAGCCGGATGCCTCCCTGCAGGAATCCGTTACCCGGCTGCTGCAGGAGAAGAACAGCCTGCAGCGGCTGGCCGGTCTGGAGATGGCCACCGTGCTCTTCGAGGATGAGCAGCGGAGTGCCCTTGCCCGGCAGGTGAAGCCGCTGATTGAGGCCATGGACAGCCCCTCTGCCAAGGAACGGGAGCTGCTGGCCAAGCTGGAGCGCCGGAATGAATATGCGGCAGCCAACGGATTTGGCTTGTTTGATCCTGCCGGGACGGAGGAATGGCTGACTCAGGGGCCGCAGCCGGGTGATTTTAAGTGGGATGAGGTGTTTAACAGCAGCCTGGAGGACATTAAAGGGTTCCTGCAGGGGCTGGATCAGCTGATTCATGAGCATAGGGACACGGAATATGAGCATGAGGATTATTCGGACCGGAAAGAAACCCTGCTGCTTGGAACCGTGCTGAGGCCGCTGAAATGGAACAGCCTGTGGGATCAGGAGGATAAGGAGAATGCTTCTCAGCTGGAGCAGTATCCGCTGCATGAGGTCTGGTCTGCTTATTTACAGGGGCAGGGCTGGGATGCTGAACGCCTGCTTGAGCTTCACTTCTATCTGCAGCTTGAGGATCTGAATAAGACGCTGAATGATTACCACGGATTTTACAGCAGCGACATGGATTACAACGAGTTAAGAAAGCATAAGCTGCTGGAAGGCTGGAGGGGCGAATTTGCCGCTTCCGTCTATCCGCTGCAGCACATCCGTGAAGTGGACCGGCTGCTGGATAAGCTGAAGTACGGCCAGCATGTGGATACGCTGATCCGCGCTTTTTATGCCGACAGTGCCAAGAAAGAGGGCTTCAGGATAGTAGACCGGGCGCTGAATGCGCTGCTGGCAGCGATGCCGGAGGAAAGAATGGCAAGCGAAGCCCCGATGCTGAATGTGCTTGCTGAGCCTTGGCTGCTGATGATCAGGGGCAGGGTGGCGGATCAGGAGGATTACAAGGAAATGTTCCGCACGCTGTATACCTTTGACAAGATGACGCCGCCGGCGCAGAACTGGTGGAACGGCAAGCTGTCGCTTGATGATTATCTGCGGGCCTTTGAAGCGGATTGGATCGGTGAGAATGAGCTCTACAAGGAGCTGCTTACCGGCCAGAGTAATCTGCAGCATATGCAGAATCTGACGTCTCCCCACCGGCATTTGGCCTGGATCGAGGATAGTGCCAAAATTACTGCGCTCCGCAGCCGGCTGATTGACCGCCTGATGGAAATTGAGCTGGCCCGAGGTGATCTGCCGACAGAGGTAACTCCGCTCGTAATGGGACTGCAGCATATTGAAGGGTTGAATTATTTCATCCGGATTCTGGACGGCCTCGACAAAGAGACCTTTGTCCGCGGCTATATCTATGGCTACGGGCGGAGTATCACCAAGAAGGAGACGTTCAGCCATTTGCTGAAAAACTGCCACCCGCGTGAAGGCGAAGATGCAGCTATGCTAGGGAAGATGGTGAAAGAAAGCGGCATCTCGGAAAAACGACTGCTCGAAGCGGCGATGTATGCTCCGCAGTGGCTTGAGCTCGTAGCTGAGCATCTTGGCTGGGAAGGATTACGGAGCGCCGCCTGGTACTTCCATGCCCACATTAATGAGAGCTTCTCGGCAGAAAAAGAAACGGTGGTCGCCCACTACTCGCCTATTACACCGCAGGATTTCAATGACGGGGCTTTTGACGGGAACTGGTTCCTGTCGGCTTATAACACACTGGGGGAAAAGCGCTTTGCGCTGCTCTATGATTGCGCCAAATATATCTCAGCCGGCTCCAACCATCGCCGGTCCCAGCTGTTCGCCGATGCGGCGCTTGGCAAGCTGAAGCTTACGGAGATGAAGGCTTCGGTAATCGAGAAGCGGAACAAGGATCACCTGCTTAGCTACAGCCTAATTCCGCTCGGTAAGGACCGGGAGCAGGATGTCCGTGAACGGTATGAGCTGATTCAGCGCTTCCTGGCCGAGAGCAAAGCCTTCGGTGCACAGCGCCGGGCCAGCGAAGGGCTGGCCGCCCGGATTGCCCTCGGCAATCTGGCACGCACAGCCGGGTATGCCGATGTCACCCGCCTGATGTGGGATGTTGAAGCCCGTAAGCTGGACGAGCTGGGGTCCTATTTCGAGCCGCATATGCTGGATGATGACACCTCGGTCCGGCTGGTCATCGACGATCAGGGGCAAAGCGAGCTGGAAGTCATCAGCAAAGGGAAGCAGCTGAAGTCGGTGCCAACCCGCTTCAAGAAGCATGAGTATGTAGAAGCGCTTAAGGAAACGCGCAACGAGCTGACCGGCCAGTACCGGCGTGCCCGGGTGGAGCTGGAGCGGTCAATGGAAGCCGGCAGCAGCTTCACGCTGCAGGAGATCCGCTCGCTCAGCCATAACCCGGTGCTGGCGCCGCTGCTGCGGACGCTGGTTCTGCGCAGCGGTACGGCGCTCGGCTATTTCAAGCCGGATGCGGGTTCGCTTGCCGCTCCTTCAGGTGAGGAGGCGGTAATCGCTCCGGATGCGGAGCTATACATTGCGCATCCGCTGGACCTGTACACAAGCGGGCAATGGAGCGAGTACCAAAAGGACCTGTTCGACCGGCAGATCAGACAGCCGTTCAAGCAGGTGTTCCGCGAGCTGTACCTGCCGAATGCGGATGAGCTGGCCAGCGCGACGGTCTCTCAGCGTTATGCCGGGCATCAGGTGCAGCCGCGCAAGACAGTCGCGCTGCTCCGTGAACGGCAATGGACGGTCAGTTACGAGGAAGGGCTGCAGAAGGTTTATTATGCAGCCAATCTGATTGTGCGGCTGTATGCCATGGCGGACTGGTTCTCGCCGGCGGACACAGAAGCGCCGGCGCTGGAAAGCGTGGAGTTCTTCGACCGCAAGACGTATAAGAACGTTCCGCTGGACCAGGTGCCGCCGCTGATCTTCTCCGAGGTGATGCGCGATGTGGATTTGGTCGTCAGCGTGGCCACGTGGGCGGAGTGGATCCTGAGGCCAGCCTGACCACAGTTGAGATGCGCCGGGTGATTGTCAATGAGTCGCTGCGCCTCCTGAAGATTAATAACGTGCGCCTCGACGGGAACTATGCGCGGATCGAAGGCAAGCTGGGCGAATATGCCGTGCACCTCGGCAGCGGCCAAGTCTACAAGCAGGCTAGCGGCGCGCTGCATATTATTCCGGTGCATTCCCAGCACCGTGGCAGGCTGTTCCTGCCGTTCCTGGACGAGGACCCGCGGACCGCGGAGATTCTATCCAAGGTAGTGCTGCTGGCGGAAGACACGAAGATCAAGGATCCGTCGATTCTCTCGCAGCTACGGGGATAGTGCACGGTTCTCCGCACCGTATGTGCTTCCGGTGCGCGGTGCTCTGCACAAGGCGGGTGGCCAAACCTCTTACAGGTTTGGAGTATGAGATAGAGGTAGGGATTGAGGTAGAAGTAAAGCTAGGGATAGAGGTAGGAGTAGAAGGTAGAGGTAGAGGATGGATTTGGAGCTGACTCCCGGATGGCCGGGAGTCTTTTTTTTGGTTTCGGCGTGGGCGAAGGCGGGAGTGGGGGACGGTAATGGGGGAGTCGGTGGTGGAATGAGCGAAGTAAAAGTCAAAAGCGCCTCTGGTTCCGCCGATTGTGGGCGGAATGGACAAATCAAGGACAAAAATGCCTCTGATTCCGCCGAAAGTGAGCGGAAGGGTCAAATCAAGGACAAAAATGCCTTTGATTCCGCCGAAAGTGAGCGGAATGAGCAAATCAAGAGCAAAAATGCCTCTGATTCCGCCGATGGAGGGCGGAACGGGCAAATCAAAGGCAAAAGTGCCTTTGATTCCGCCGAAAGTAGGCGCCCCGTCCAGCTACCGGAACCGGCATCAATCTCTGCTCCTCAATCCCAGATCACATGCCCCTGGCCGAGGGTGACTGGTACGAAGCCGGCCAGCTGGCGGGCCTGGTAGCGGACCGGCTGGCCGCTGCCCATCAGCAGGATGTTGCGGACATCGGCAGCGCCTTCGGCCGGCAGGGCGAAGGCTTCAACATAGGCAAAGTGTTCGCTGAGCGTGGTGTGGATGGCGCCCATCAGCCGGTCATTTTCGCTTTTGCCCATCAGGTTCAAGAGGATGGAGCCGCCGGAGTGGAGCTTGGTGCGGGTGAGCCGGAAAAACTCATGAGAGATCAGATGCTGCGGTGTGCCGGACGCAGTAAAGGCATCCAGCAGAATGTAATCATACTGGCCGTCCCGCTCCGCTTCAAGCAGACTCCGGCCGTCGCCGATCAGGACATTGTCCTGCGTGTAGCCGAAATGGGAGCGGCTGTAACGGACAACCTCCGGATTCACCTCGGCTACCTTGAAGCGCTTTTCCGCAAAATAACCGGCAATCGTGCCGATCCCGTGCCCGATTAAGAAAACATCCTGAAACAGCGGCCTGTTGTATTCCATCAAGTGGATCATCGCCCGCGGGTATTCGAACACAACCCGTTTGGGCTGCTCCAGGTCAAGCGCGCCTTGGATGGCATCGCCGGAGAACTGGAGGACGCGGAAGCGCCCTTTTTCACCATATAGCTCAGTTGTTTCATACACCTGAATTTCATTATTGTCATGCTGTGGGTGCAAATCAAGGACTCCTTACACGTGGGAAATTCGTTTGTATTCGTTCGGCGTAACGCCGACGGTTTTTTTGAACAGCTTGTTGAAATAGGCGGGATCGGGATAGCCGACCTCGGTGCCGATTTCGTGCACCTTCAGATCCGGGGCATTCCTCAGCAGCTGCTTGGCCGTCCGGATACGGATTTCGATCACATAGTCGGTCAGTGTCAGACCCGTCTCCTGCTTGAACAGCTTGCTTAAATAGCTTGGTGTCAAAAATACCATTCCGGCAAGCATGTTCAGATCGACGTGCTGCTTATAGTTGGCCGCGATCCAGCGTTTTACGGTTTCAACGGCCGTCCCGGACAGCTCCAGCCGGCGGGTGCGGATATCCTCCAGCACAGCACATAATGTGGAGGTGAACATTTCCTCAATCTCGCCAAGACTCATGCACGCTCTGACACTTTCCTCCAGCCTCGGGCGGCTCTGCTGCCGGTGAGCTTCTTCAAATTCCTTCAGCTCATTGCGTGCCGTTTCCTCCACCTGCTGCAGGCAGCGGAGGATAAGCTCCGGATAGGCCTGCTGATCCTCAAAGGCGCAGAACAGCCGGTGAATCCATTCCCGGACCCCGGATATATTCAGAATCTGCAGCTCATGAATGAGCGGCCCCCGGACCGGGAGAAAGGGATCTGCGGAGGCCATGTGACCGGCAGGCTTCAGCTCCTCAATAGTAGCATAATGCAGCGGCTGCGGGTTATAGATTCCTGCATCACAGGCCAGCTTGGCTTCGAGATAGGCGGTCCGCAGCCGGGCCGGATCGTCATAAGAGCGGCTGACCCCGAGGTGCAGCCGCTGCTGCGGGCAGGCTGCTCCGATCTCGCTGGCCGGCTCCCGGCGCTCAGCAGGCGTGAGCGGCTCCGGGGAATAGCGGACCCAGGCCAGCAGCCCGCTATGAATCTCCAGCAGATCTGACACAATGCCCTGATCTTCACGAAGGCGGTCTGCATAAGCACAGGCTCCTTCCAAGCGGCCGCCCTTCGCAACAGTGACTGTGAAATAGGGAAGGGGCAGGAGAATGCCGCCTATCAGCGCAGCCGCAGGCTCTTCGATTTGCAGCAGGGAGAGGAGCAGGCCGGCGCGCTGGCGGTTGTCTTTGTCCTGCTGCTGCTTCCGTTCCTGCTCAAGCGAATAGAGCACCTCAAAGAGCTGCTCCTTGTTAATCGGCTTCAGCAGGTAATCCACAGCTGAGCTGCGGATCGCCTCCCGGGCATAATTAAATTCCGTGAACCCGCTCATCAGCAGCGTGCGGATCTGGGGATGGCCGGCTTTCAGCCGTTTGATCAGCTCCAGGCCATCAATTTGCGGCATGCGGATGTCGGTAATGACGGCATCCACCTGCAGGGAGGGCAGCTCATCCAGAAGCTGCTTGCCGTCCGCATAGGTACCAACGACACAGAAGGTACTGCTCTCTTTACTGATCATCCGGGCCAGGCCTTCACGGATCAAAACCTCGTCATCTACGATTACTATACGCAGCATTGCGGCTTCCCCCTTCCTGGCTATATTTTTCCCTCCATCGCTTAGGCTTCTTTCAGTATTCACTTCAATTCAGCTTAAATTGTATCATTCCGTATCGCGTGTATCCGCAAGAGTGTCAATCCGGATGATGACACGGGTGCCGCGGCCCGGCTCGCTGAAGACCTGCAGGCCGCAAGCGCTGCCGTAATGCAGGCGCAGCCGCTCATTGACATTGCGCAGCCCGATGCCAAACTTTTCGCTGTCGGTGCTGTCCAGCAGGTTGCTGTTCAACAGCCGCAGCGTGTCTCCATCCATGCCGACACCGTCATCCTCAACGCAAAATACCGTTTTACTATCCTCGCTCCAGGCGGTAATAAGGATGGTACCCGGACCTTCTTTTGCCTCCAGCCCGTGGAATACAGCATTTTCGACTACCGGCTGAAACACCAGCTTAAGCAGGGGAAGCGGCAGAAACGCCTCCGGAACATCCATCTGCAGCCTGAACTTATCCGGAAAACGGATATGCAGCAGGTTGAGATAATTGCGTACATGATCCAGCTCATGGCGGACCGTCACCATTTCCTCGCTGCGGACGATGCCGTAGCGCATCTGCAGTCCGAGCAGATAGGTCAGCTCCGCTACACGCGGGTCGTCGCTGCCCTCTGCCAGCATGCGGATGGACTCCAGCGTATTGTAAATAAAATGCGGGTTAATCTGATTCTGCAAGGCACGCATATCGGCCTTCTGCTTGCGTTTCTCCGTCAGCGACACTTCCTGGATCAGATCCTTGACCCGGATAATCATCCGGTTAAAGTGGCTGCCGATCATTCCGATCTCATCATTATATTTGGGTGAGAGCCATACATCCAGATTGCCATGCTGCACCTGCTTCATCAGGCGGACCAGCGATTTCAGCGGTTTGGTCAGCGCATGGGAAATAAAGGTGGCTACCACCAGAGCAATGGCGACAATCGCCAGTGTAGTCAAAATCAGCGTGTTGCGGGTTTTCTGTACCGGAGTCAGGATACGTTCAAGCGGGATTGTGACCATCGTCGTCCACCCGGTTTTCTGCGATACGGTGTATACGGCCAGATAATCCTGCTCCTCCAGCCGGATCTGAAAATGTCCTTCCGGCCCGCCAGTCTTCTCCAGCAGCAGAGCGATATCCTGCTGCTCCCGGTCCGGGTTGTCTGCATGGGCAGTGCCTGCGGAATCAGCAGATATACCGCCATAGACCAGCCCGCCATGCTCATCAACAATGATCGTGTTGCCCTGGGTGACCGCGTTTACCGGATCGGCGATGCCCTTGAACAGCTTGATGTCGATATCGAATACAATCATCCCGATCGGCTTCAGCATGCTGACCGAGGAGACGGTCCGCATCACGCTGAACACCTCCCGGTGCTCGCCGGAGTTCACCCGGATGGTATGCCGGCCCTGCACAACGGGGGCTACCCCGGCTTCTTCCGTCAGGGTACGCCACAGTGTCATCCGTTCTGCCGGGAACAGCTCGTTAATTCCGGGAGCCCGGTCATAGAACACATAACCGTATTTATCCACCAGGTATACGGCAGTCATTTCTTCTTTGGTATGGATCAAATAGCTCAGGAACATCGACATGCTGGTGTTCTTTTCCCAGTCGGCATTCTGCTGCTCCAGATAAAATTGCACATCGGTATTGTATAGCGGCAAGGCGGTGTATCTTTTCAGGTCGGCGATATATCTGTCGATAGTATCCGAGGCATTGCCCGCCATCTGCCCGGCACTCTTCGTGGAGCTCTGCAGCACCGAATTGAAGGTAGAGCGCGAGGACAGGTAGCTGACATAGGTGATCGGAAGAGAAAGCACAAAGACGAATACGACAATCAGCTTGCGCTCCATCGGCAGGTTGGCCAGGAACAGCCAGAGTCTGCGGGGAATGCTCAGGATATAGGAAACCACTGAAGTTGTTCCTTTCCGTACACCCCTATTTTACCGCGCCGCTGGTGACTCCTTCAAAAATATAACGCTGCAGGAAGAAGTACAGAATGACCGTCGGCAGCAAAATCAGCAGAATGGCCGCACAGATCAGATTCCATTCGCCCGAGTTGACCCCCTGGAACCGCATCAGGATCGTGGTCACTACGCCAAGGCTTTGTTTGGGCATATAAAGGTAAGGGATGTACATGTCATTGTAGATGCTGATCGTCTTCAGAATCACCAGCGTTGCTGTCGCCGGAGTGAGGAGCGGGAAGATGATCGAACGGTAGATTTTGAACAGGGAAGCCCCTTCCACCATGGCACTCTCGTCGAGATCAAACGGAATGTTACGGATAAACTGCAGATACAGAATGATCTGGATCACATCGGCACCAATGTAGAGCACAATGGGAGCGCCGAGCGTGTTGTAAAGCCCTAGGCTTTTGATAATACCGAAGGTGGCGACCTGGGTAGTGATGCTCGGAATGATGGTGGCCACCAGGTAAGCTCCGAATACAAGCGGTTTCAGTTTAAAATTGAAGCGGCCCAGCACGTATGCCACCATTGTGCCAAACAGAATGTTCAGGGTCAATGTAATTATGATGATGACCAGCACGTTGCCGAAGCCGCTGAGCAGACCCCCGCGCTGGAACACGGCGATAAAGTTGTCGAAGTTCAGGAAGCTTTTCGGGAGAGCCATTGAACTGCTGGTGTTGAATTCATCGGTAGATTTGAAGGCATTGACGATAACTACGTAAGGCGGGAAAAGGACGACAAACACCCCGATCAGGAGCGAAACGTATTTGAGAAAGTCAACAGTGCGGAATTTGCTGTGGGTCATATTATTTGTCTCCTCCCCGGCTAAGCACCAGCTGCTGCACCAGCAGCACAATGACCACAAAGAAGAGCAGGATGATGCTCATCGCCGAAGCCAGGCCGTAGTTATTAAAAGCAAATGCCGTATCGACGACCTTCTGCACATAAGTCTCACTGGCGCCGGCCGGGCCGCCTTTGGTCAGAACGAACGGCAGATCGAATACTTCGAGTGCGCCCGTAACGGTCAGGAACAGATTAAGCTGGATGACCGGCTTCATGTTAGGCAGGGTAATTCTCCATAGTGTCTGAAAAGAGCCCGCACCGTCTATTTTGGCCGCTTCATAAATGTCCTTAGGAATAGCCTGCAAAGATGCGATGTAGATAACCATGTTATAGCCCATAAACCGCCAGAAGCCGGTGGAAGCGAGCGAGTAGTTAACCAGCCCTTCGGTACCAAGCCAGCTGGTCTGGCCGAGTCCGGTCAGTCCAATGCTGTTCAGGAACAGGTTCAGGGAGCCGTTGGTCGTATCAAAAACATAGCCGAACATAAAAGCCACCGCGACGCCGTTCATAATATAAGGCAGGAAGAGCATGATGCGGAAGGCGTTTTTGCCGCGCAGCTTGCTACTCAGTACGACAGCGAAGTAGATGGCGACGATATTCTGGACAATCCCCATGACAAAGTAGGCAAAGTTATGCGTGAACACCTTGAAAATATCCGGATTGCCGAACACCTCACGGTAATTGTCCAGGCCGACCCACGGTTTCTCAGGGCTGTAGCCGTCCCAGTTGGTGAAGCTGTAATAGACCAGCTTAAGGGCAGGGTAGTAGGTGAACGTTGCCAGAAGCAGCAGCGGAATGGTCAGAAAGGAAATGATGATAATCATCTTTTGTTTGTTATAGGATAATGTGCCGAACATGTCTTCAACCTTCTTTCCGTAAAAGCGTTTCATGGGTATGACGACAAAATGGATTACCCAGAGAAGGCATAATCCATTTTGCGCCGAAGTTTATGCGTAGCTAAGCTGCAGCGTGTCTACAGGATCAATAGCCGAGGTCTTTTTTGGCTTTGGCCCATGCTTTATTCCATTTGTCGAAGACGGTTTGCGGATCTTTGGCCAGAACGAATTCCTGAGCCATAGCCGGCAGGTCGAGCTGTGCCTTGTTAGTGATTTCAGTAACCTTGGCGTCATCTACAGTACCTTCCTGCAGGACTACGCCGGTAGCCTGGAATTCCTTCAGCTGCGTCAGGTTGGATTCTTTGCCCTTAAGCGGAGAGATGAAGCCGGCAAAATCCTCATAACCGGATTCTTCGATCATCCATTTGACGAAGGCTTTGGCAGCGTCTACATTTTTGCTGTTCTTGGCTACTGCATAGAAGAAGTCAGGGCTCAGCGGTGCAGTGATCGTGCCCGAGTTGTCATAAGGAAGCGGGAAGAAGCCTACATTGTCCGAAGTTGTGCCTGCGCCGATAACTTGGTTGATAACCCAGTTGCCCAGATAGTACATGGCGAATTTGCCGGATGCGATGTCTTTCTTCGATTGTTCCCAGTTGGTGGAGTTGATGTCTTTTTCCAGATAGCCCTTCTCATTCAGTTCTCTAAGCAGGCTCAGCGATTTGCCGTAGCCGTTGTCCATGGTAAAAGGAGTATCGGAGGTCAGCTTTTCGTTCGGGAAATTAGGGTCGCCGTCGATAATGCGGGGAACGGAGTATACCCAGTCGTTCAGCGGCCATTTGTCTTTAAAGTTGGAAGCGAGCGGCACAACCCCGGCTGCTTTCAGCTTTTCGCAGGCAGCGAGGAACTCATCCCAGGTCTTGGGAATTTCGGTGATGCCGGCATCGGCGAATGCTTTTTTATTGTAGACAATCCCTGTAGTGGAGTTACCGGTGGTGATACCGTACAGCTGGCCTTCATAGGATTTGAAATCTTTAAAGGTAATCTGGTCGGTCAGGCCGAGATCGTCAAGCGGTGCGAAATATTTCGGCAGGTCCGAGTTAGGGATGGTCGGGATGAACATGACGTCAGGAAGCTCGCCGCTGGCCATTCTGACTTTTGCCTGCTGGTTGTAGTCGGTCTGTGAGGCTTCAAATTCAACCTTGATATTCGGATACTTCTCATTAAAGCGCTTAACATATTCGTCATACTCTTTGCCGATCATGTCGGTTCTGTTGGTGAGGAAGGTGATTTTACCGCTGATGTCTGCGCCGCTTGGGGCTGCCGGTTCAGTGGTTGCCGCTGCATTTCCGCCGGTGTCGGCAGGAGCAGCAGTCGCTGCGGGTTCGTCTGTAGCTGTAGCGGCATTGTTGTTATTGTTGTTTGAACCGCAGCCTGTTAGGGATAGAGATAGAGCCATAATGATAACAAAAGATAACGAAAATAACTTGTTTCTCATTGCGTTGTCCCCTTTTCGTTTTATTGTTAGCGTTTACATGGATATTATAGCGTGATTTTCCGGCCTAAGAAATGTATTGAATTATTATTTATTGTCTTTATTTGTTTTCTTTCTGGGATTATAATTAGATTGTTGCTAACAATATAATAACAAAATACAATGGTTATCGTACGAGGTTCTGAAAACGCCTTTATTTATTGATTAACGAGATTAGAGTGTATGCTCACAAAACTTAAGCGTATGCTTCCGGGGTGAGTTTAGAGGGGCATATGCTAACAAAACTTAAGCCTATGCTTCCGGAGTGAGTTTTGTACGAGGCGAATCAGGAGGCATAAGCTCACAAAACTTAAGCGTATGCTTTCGAAGCGAGTTTTGTACGAAGTGAAATCAATGGAGTTTAGGCTCACAAAACTTTTAGGAGGACTCATGACGCACAAACAACTTGCTTTAACAAATTGGGAATTCAGGGCCTGCGGTGAGGAAAAATGGTTTCCGGCAGTTGTGCCGGGTACGGTGCATACGGACCTGCTGCGCAACGGACTGATTCCGCAGCCCTTTTATGGAAAGAACGAGCACGAGCTGCAGTGGATTGACAAAAAGGACTGGGAGTACAGAACGATATTGCAGCTGGATGAGGATTGGCAGAACCTGACGGTTACCGAGCTTAATTTTGCCGGACTGGATACGTATGCTGATGTCTACGTGAACAATGTGCATGCGCTTTCTGCAGATAATATGTTCCTGGCGTGGACGGTGGATGTCAAAGGGTTGCTGCGGGCCGGAGAGAATGAGATTGTGGTGAGATTCCGCTCTGTGGTGGCAGAGGATCTGCCGAAGCTGGAGAAGCTGGGTTATGATCTGCCGGCGCCGAATGACCAGTCCGAGCTGGGTGGTCTTGAGGAGAAAAGGATCAGCGTATTCGCGCGCAAAGCGCCGTATCATTACGGCTGGGACTGGGGCCCGCGTTTTCTGACCAGCGGTATCTGGCGTGAAGCGGTGCTTACCGGACGGACTGCTGCGGCAATTGCCGATGTGTACATCCGCCAGGATGAGGTTAAACAGGCGTCGGCACGGGTGACAGCAATAGTGGAAGTGGATACGCCGGGAACATGGGCGGGAACACTGCGGATTACTGCTGAAGGGCAGGAGTGGACGCGGGAAGTTACATTGGAACCGGGTAAGGGCTTGGTAGAGCTGGAGCTGGTGATTAATCAGCCGCGCCTGTGGTGGTGCAACGGGCTGGGAGCGCCTGAGTTAACATCGTTCCGGGTGGAGCTGCTCGAAAATGGGGCTGTGCTCGCTGGTGCTGAAGTGAAGACCGGTCTGCGGGAAATCAAGCTGATCCGCAAACCGGATGCGAAAGGCGCTTCATTTAAGTTCGAGCTTAACGGTGTGCCGGTGTTCGCTAAGGGTGCCAACCATATACCGAATGACAGCTTTATTACGGAAGTAACGGAAGCACGCTACCGGCATGAGATCGCATCAGCGGCAGCGTCGAATATGAACATGCTGCGGGTGTGGGGCGGCGGCTTTTATGAGGAGGATGATTTTTACCGGCTGTGTGACGAATACGGCCTGCTGGTGTGGCAGGACTTTATGTTTGCCTGCAGCATGTACCCGGGAGATGAGGCGTTCCTGGCGAATGTGCAAAAGGAAGCAGCTTATAATGTGAAGCGGCTGCGCAATCATCCTTGTATTGCACTCTGGTGCGGCAATAACGAGATTGACTCTGCCTGGGCGCAATTCGAGGAGAATAAGGGCTGGGGCTGGAAGGAGAAGCTGAGTGCCGAAATCCGTGAGACGCTGTGGAACGCTTATGAAGACATTTTCCACCGGATTCTGCCGGAGGCGGTAGCAGCTCATCATCCGGGTATGGAATACTGGCCGTCCTCTCCGCTCCGTGAGCTTACGAATGATATCGACCAGCACTCTGTGCGGATTGCAGGCGACGGGGATATTCATTACTGGGGCGTGTGGCACGGTATTGAGCCGTTCGAGAACTACAATGTAAAGGTTGGCCGCTTCATGAGCGAATACGGCTTCCAATCCTTCCCTGAGCTGAAATCGGTACTGACCTACGCGGAAGAGAAGGACATGGAGCTGGAGTCGGAAGTGATGCTGGCCCACCAGAAGAACGGGCGCGGCAATCAGATCATCAAGGAATATATGGACATCTATCTGCCGGAGCCGAAGGATTTCCGGTCGTTCCTGTATATGAGCCAGATTCTGCAGGCAGAAGCCATGCGGATGGCCATTGAGAGCCACCGCCGGAACAAGCCTTACTGCATGGGCACCCTGTACTGGCAGATGAATGACTGCTGGCCGGTGGCTTCCTGGGCCGGGATGGACTACTACGGCCGCTGGAAGGCGCTGCAGTATACTGCGCGCCGGAGCTTCAAGGATGTTCTGCTCTCTGTGGAGGCGATGGACGGGGAGAAACTGCAGGTTCATGCAGTTTCTGACCTGCGGGAAGCGTTGGCCGGGGAGCTGGTGGTCCGGCTGCATGACTTCAGCGGAGCTGTGCTGAAGGAGTGGAATCAGCCCCTGCAGCTGGAGGCTGATTCGTCAGCGGTGGTGTTCTCTGTGCCGGTGGCGGAGCTGCTGGGGGGCAGTGGGGCTGACCAGGTCGTGCTGGTAGCCTCGTTGCTGGTTGACGGCGCTCTGGTAGAGCGCAAGGAGCATTACTTTGCCGAGGCTAAAGAGCTGAAGCTGGAGCAGCCGGCTCTGACAGTAGCAGAGGTGCCGGGCAGCGGCGGCCTGAGCTTCACCGTCAGCAGCGACGTGCTGGCCAGAGGCGTATACCTGACGGCGGAGCAGGAAGGTATCTTCTCCGACAACTTCTTCGACCTGCTTCCGGGGGAGGAGAAGACGGTACAGTTCCTGCGGAGCGGCGGCGTGACAGCAGGCGCGGAGGCTGGAGGAAGTACTGAGGCTGCGGCAAGTGCCGGGTTGGAAGCCGGAGGAAGTGACGGGGCTAGAGCTGGAGTGGAAGCTGCGGCTACTGGTGCCGGACTAATAAACGAGGCGAAAGCTGGCGCTGGTGCGCCGGATTTCACTCCTGCTGTTCCGCAAGGGCTGGAAGTCCGCTCAATGGCGGATTATGTGAAGTAAGGCGGGCGGCATAGCCATGAAGATACGCAAGCTGGAAGTCTTCTTGTGCAGAACGGTGAGTTAGAGGATAGAGTCCCTCTGGTAGAGGCTAGTGGGAGCTCTCAGGGCAGAAATAGAGGGAAAAATCCCTCTGATTGGGGCCGAAGTGGGCTGCCAGGGCAGAAATAGAGGGAAAAATCCCTCTGATTGGGGCCGAAGGAGGCCGCCAGGGCAGAAATAGAGGGAAAAATCCCTCTGATTGGGGCCGAAGGG
This sequence comes from Paenibacillus sp. DMB5, assembly GCF_001517085.1. Lineage (GTDB taxonomy): Bacteria > Bacillota > Bacilli > Paenibacillales > Paenibacillaceae > Paenibacillus_AQ. The sequence goes on along the minus strand of NZ_LRAC01000017.1, from coordinate 111,394 downwards.
AGCTGCCAGGGCAGAAATAGAGGGAAAAATCCCTCTATTTCCCCACTACATTCATCCAACGCGGACAAATTGGCGGAGTGGAACAAAATATACCTATCTATTAGGGAGAAGGAGCCGGAAAATGGCGATTTGGGTACAGGAAGACAAGGGAATCTTTCATCTGCAGAGCAAGGGTATGAGCTATATTATCGGTCTTTATAATAACTATCCGATGCACGTATACTGGGGCAAGAAGCTGCGCCATGACGGCAATTTGGACGGTCTGCCGCATCTGGGTGTTGGCACTGCGCTTGACCGGCTTCCGCAGGAATATCCGCAGTACGGCACAGGAGATTACAGGGTGCCGGCCTACCAGGTCAAGCTGCAAGATGGTACGCGGATTACAGAGCTGCAATATACCGGATACCGGGTGCTGGCGGGCAAGCCTCAGCTTGCCGGACTTCCGTCTATATATGTGGAATCGCCGGAAGAAGCGGATACGCTGGAGATTACGCTGCGCGATGATTATGCCTCGCTGAATGTAATACTGCGATATACTGTATACCGCGACACGGATGTCGTTGCCCGCTCGGTGGAGCTGGTCAATGACGGGCAGGCCCCGCTGGATCTGCTGCGCGCGCTGAGCGCTTCCGTTGATTTCCCGGAAGACGGCCAGTTCGATCTAATCTATCTGTCCGGCGGCTGGTCGCGGGAAGCCAATCTGACCCGCAGACGGCTGGAGCAAGGCACGACGGCACTGCAGTCCCGCCGCGGCATGAGCAGCCATCAGCACAATCCGTTTGCCGCGCTGGCCAAGCCGGGAACAGACGAGCACCAGGGAGAAGTATATGGCTTCTCTCTGGTCTACAGCGGCGGCTTCGCTATTGAAGCCGAAGTGGATGCGTTCAGCCATACCCGGCTGGGCATCGGGCTGAACCCGTTTGATTTCTCCTGGCGGCTGGCTCCGGGAGAGAGCTTCCAGACACCCGAAGCGGTAATGGTTTATTCGGCTGAGGGCCTCGGCGGCATGTCGCGGACTTATCACCGCCTGTACCGTACACGTCTGGTCAGAGGAACCTTCCGTGATAAAGAGCGGCCGATTCTCGTTAACAACTGGGAAGCTACCTATTTCAACTTTAATGCCGATAAGCTGGTTGATATTGCGGCCGAAGGCTCCAAGCTGGGCATCGAGCTGTTCGTGCTCGATGACGGCTGGTTCGGCAAGCGTGATGCCGACAACTCTTCACTCGGCGACTGGACCGAGGATCTGCGCAAGCTGCCCGGCGGACTGGCCGATGTGGCGAAGCGGGTTAATGATCTGGGCATGCAGTTCGGCCTGTGGGTTGAGCCGGAAATGATCTCCCCGGACAGCGACCTGTACCGCGCGCATCCGGACTGGTGCCTGCATGTACCCGGACGCCGGCGGACGGAAGCGCGCTGGCAGCTCGTGCTTGATCTGACGCGTGCCGAGGTACGGGATTATGTGTATAACGCGCTCAGCAAAATTTTCTCCAGCGTGCCTATCGCCTATGTGAAATGGGATATGAACCGTAACCTGACGGAGATTGGCTCGGCTGAGCTGCCAGTTGAGCGTCAGGCTGAAACTGCCCACCGTTATGTACTGGGGCTGTATGAGCTGATCGACCGCCTGACGGGTGATTTCCCGCATATTCTGTTCGAAAGCTGCTCCAGCGGCGGCGGCCGGTTCGACCCGGGTATGCTCTACTACATGCCGCAGACCTGGACCAGCGACGACACCGACGCGGCAGAGCGCCTGAAGATTCAGTACGGAACCAGTATGGTGTATCCGATAAGCGCGATGGGCGCGCATGTCTCGGCAGTGCCAAATCACCAGGTCGGCCGGGTTACACCGCTGTCGTTCCGCGGGGATGTCGCCATGTCCGGTAACTTTGGCTACGAGCTTGACCTGACGAAGTTCACCGACGAAGAAAAGGAACTGGTGAAGCAGCAGGTAGCGAATTATAAGGAAATACGCAGCCTAGTGCAGCAGGGCAACCTGTACCGCCTGCAGAGTCCGTTCGAAGGTAATGAAACGGCATGGATGTTCGTCTCGGACGATCAGCGCGAGGCGCTGGTTTATTACTTCCGTGTAATGGCGGTGCCATATCCGGCACGCCGGACGCTGAAAGTCCGCGGCCTGAATCCGGATCTCGACTACAAGGTGCTGGATAGCGGTGAAGTCTTCGGCGGTGACCGGCTGATGCAGGCCGGGCTGGCGCTGCCGGACATCCAGCGCGATTATGTGAGCGGCTGCTTCCACTTGAGAGCGCAGGGTTAGTGGGATTAATTAAACAAAGGATTAATTAAATGAATAGCTGTAAATGAGCCAGGGAAACCTGGCTTTTTTTATTTCACATGGGAACAATAAAAAGTGAAGAGCAAAAATGCCCTTGATTTCAGCCTACGCAGCCCAAACGGCAGAATCAAGAGCAAAAATGCCCCTGATTTCAGCTCACACGGGCGAAACGGCAGAATCAAGAGCAAAAATGCCCTTGATTTAGCCTACGCAGCCGAAACGGCAGAATCAAGAGCAAAAACACTACCTTCGCCAATTAATGTTCGTGTTTAGCGTTACTTTCATGTTAGATTTAGTTTTTTTGTTGCCGAAAATACTTTAACTATGTATAATAGCAATTAATCTCGATGTGATTGTACGATATTCTGGTTTTCAAAGGTGGTTTCATGGCAGAACTGGAAAACAGCGAGCAGAAGAAGAAGATGTGCCAGATTTACAATGAGATCTCCAAGGAATTGTTTGGTTTCGGGACGACCTTGCTCCGTGTATCTGTCGATCAGCGGGTCATTACCTTTCACGCCAAGCACCGCAGGTCTCCACGGTCGACGCCCTTGAGGGCGAGGCGCCGGAGCTTAAGCAGGAAGTGGACTTCCGGATGTCGCTCCTGTTCAAGAAAAGATTCAAAGAACGGCTTGAAGAAGAGATGGGCCTGACGATTGAGGTTCTGCTCAGAGATTACGACGCACCGACCCAGTGGGCTTTTACGAATATGATACTGGCCGGTGAATAACAGCTCTATCTTAATATCTGCGGATTTTTGCTTTTGATCTATCTTAAGCGAAGACCGTCCTTCTATAACGGGTAGCTCTTGACTTTGTTTACACAAAGGAAAGTGTTCTTGTTCCTACAAGAATGCTTTCTTTTTTTTATGGAAAAATAGATCACAATTATATTCTCAGGAGGTTTTTACTAATGAAAAAGATCATGACTACCGGCCTGGCACTGGCCCTGACTTCTATGCTGGCGGCTTGCGGCGCGAATAATGCGGCGACCAACAACACTGGAACTGATAACGCGGCCCAAGGAAATACAGCGTCAGCTGAGCCGACAGAGCTGGTCATTTCCACCTGGGGCTTCTCGGAGGATTTCTTCAAGGAAGCGGTCTATGCACCGTTTGAGAAAGAGCATAATGTCAAAATCGTCGTGGAAATCGGCAACAACGCCGAGCGCCTGAACAAAATACGCCAGGGCAGCTCAGACGTGGACGTAGTCTATCTGTCCGATTATTATGCGCAGCAGGCTATTAACGAAGGGCTGTTTGATACGATCGACAGCAGCAAAATTCCGAATCTCCAGAATATTTATGATATCGCAAAAGCGCCGCTTGGTGCAGAATACGGTCCGGCGTACACCATTGGACGTCTGGGCATTGCCTACAACCCTGCTCTGACCTCGGGCGAGGTTACTGCATGGAGTGACCTGTGGACCAAGTTTGATAAAAATCTGGCGATGCCGGCGATTACCGCTACAGCAGGACCGATGATCGTTGATGCAGCTTCCCTTGCCGCAGGCAACGCAGATTTCAATGAAGATACGGCGTTCACGAAGCTGAAAGAACTGGACAGCAATGTTGTGAAATACTACGGCCAGACCTCCGAGTATGTGAACATGTTCGGCCAGGAGGAAATCGCCGGCGGCCCGATCATGGAAATGTACTTCAAGGATCTGCAGGCGGCTGTGCCTGATGCCAAATTCGTGGCACCATCTGAAGGCGCGTATGCTGTAATGAACACCGTTAACGTAGTTAAAGGCAGTGACAATAAAGAGCTGGCTGAAGAATTCATCAACTGGCAGCTGAGCGAGGAAGTACAGGCGGCATCGGCCAAAGCAAAGGTGGATTCCCCGGTTAACATGAACGTTATGCTGACACCTGAAGAAGCGGTGGGCGTGACTTACGGAGCGGATGTCATCGGCCAGCTGCGCAAGCTGGACATGTCGTTCGTGAACCAGCACATTACCGAGTGGACGGACCGTTTCAACCGTGAGATCGGCGGCTAAGGATGACAGTACGCAAAAAGGTCATTCTCGATGTAGATACAGGAGTTGACGATGCGCTGGCGATTATGCTGGCTGTCACGAGCGGGGAGCTCGAGATTCTCGGGATTACCACCGTCAGCGGCAATGTCTCGCTGGATCAGGCGACCCTGAATACCTGCAAGATTCTGGAGCTGCTCGGCGTATCCGGGCAGATTCCGGTCTTCCGCGGGGCAGGCCAGCCGCTGGTCCGGGATAGCGTGTTCGAGCACCGTGTACACGGCTCGGACGGCATCGGCGGCGCACTGGCCGATATGACGGTAACGAAGCGGCCTGAAGCAGAACGGGCGGAGGATTTCATCATCCGCCAGGTGCTGGCGCAGCCTGGAGAGGTCACGCTGATTATGACAGCGCCACTGACCAATCTTGCGCGTGCCCTGCACAAATGCCCTGAGCTGACGCAGCATGCCGCCGAGGTGATTGTGATGGGCGGTGTGGTGCAGAGCTTCGGCAACATTACGCCGACGGCGGAATACAACATGTACGTTGACCCGGAGGCAGCCAAGCTGGTGCTGGCGGCCGGGTTCCCCCGGCTGACGCTGGTCGGGCTGGATGTGACCCGCAAGGCGCTGCTAAGCGCAGACGATATTGGCAAGCTGCAAAATCCGGTGATCCGTGATTATGTGGAGAAGAGTACGGCGGATTACCGCACGCGTTATTTTGAACGGAACGGTGTACAGGCCTGTGCGCTGCATGATCCGCTGGCGGTGGGTGTGGCACTGAACCGCTCGTTCGTTACTGTGCGCGATTACTTTGTGGATGTTGAGACAAGAAGTGACCTCTGCGACGGCCAGACCGTCTGTGATTTCCAGAACCGTTTGGGACGGCCGGCGAATGCCGGTGTCTGCCTGGAGGTGGATGCGCCCGCTTTTCTGGAATGCTTCATTCACAGCTTGAACAGCAATAGCTTTAACAGCCTGAACCAATAGCAGAAGAAGGACGGGAGTCATTAGAATGAACAAAAAAGCATTGTACCTGCTGCTGCCGGGCCTATTATTCCTTGCGGCCTTCATGCTGGTCCCGATTACGCTGACGGTTGCCTCGACTTTTGTGCAGGACGGGAAGCTGACGCTGGAAGGGTATCTGCATTTTTTCCGGGACGGGTACTTTAACCGCATCCTGCTGACTACGCTCCGGGTGAGCGTGGTGACAACGCTGGTCTGCATGCTGCTCGGTTATCCGGCGGCTTATTATATCTCACGGGCAAGCGCCCGCAAGAAGAGCATTCTTCTGGCATTGTCGATTTTTCCGCTGCTGACGAGTCCGGTTGTTCGTTCTTTTAGCTGGATGATTATTCTCGGCAAAAAAGGGCTGATCAACTCCTTCCTGGTCAACACCGGACTGATCGATAAGCCGCTGGACATCCTCTACACGCCGACGGCAATGATGATCGGGCTTGTACATCTGTTCCTGCCGCTGATCATCATCACCCTGCTCGGGGTTATGGAGAATCTGGATCACGAGCTGGTGCGGGCGGCGCGCAGTCTGGGGGCTTCCCCGTTTGCCGCATTCCGCAAAATCACCTTCCCGCTGACGGTGCCGGGCCTGATTATCGGCGGCATTCTCGTCTTTGTCGGCAGCCTTACGGCGTATACAACACCGGCGCTGCTCGGCGGTAAGGAGCGGGTGGTCTCCACCTTCCTGTACCAGAACGCCATGACGCTGAACGACTGGCAGGCGGCCTCGGTTATCGCTGTCATTATGATTGTCATTACATTTGTGGTGGTGGGGCTGATGAACGCCTGGGCCAACCGCCTGAATCCGAAGGGGTGAGAACATGAAGGAAGGTAACCGCGCGCTGTCCTTGTACACGCTGCTGGTCTTTATATTTTTGCTGGGTCCGCTCGTGATCATTTCGATTACATCCTTTGAGCCGGGCACGGTCCTGAAATTCCCCCCTGAGGGCTTTTCGCTGAAATGGTACCGGAATATTTTTGAGGTCAGCGCCTTTATGGACACCTTCAAAACCTCCATTATCATCTCGCTGCTCGGCAATCTGCTGGCGCTCCTGCTGGGTGTGCCTGCGGCCTATGCGCTGAGCCGTTACCGGTTCCGCGGGCGGGATACGCTGAATGCGATTTTCCTGTCGCCGGTGCTGATTCCCGGAATCGTGCTGGGCTTCACGCTGCTGCGCTATCTGATTGTCGTCTACGGTCTGCCGATTTACGCCGGGCTGCTGATTGGCCATACGGTAATTATGCTGCCGTTTATTATCCGGGTTATTGCTTCAAGCCTGGAGAATTTCGATTTCGCGGTGGAGGAGGCGGCACAGAGTCTTGGTGCTTCAAGAATCTATACCTTCTTCAAAATCGTGCTGCCCAACATCCGCTCGGGGATTCTGGCGGCGATTCTGATCGCTTTTCTGGAATCGTTCAACAACGTGGATATCTCCGTCTTCATGACCGGTCCGGGGATCAGTACCCTGCCGATTCAAATGCTGACCTATGTGCAAAATTACTTCGATCCTACAATTGCCGCGATCTCCGTCATTCTGATGGTGCTGACGGCAGCGCTGATGTTCGTCATCGAGCGGCTGATGGGATTCGCTTATTTCACCAAAAGATAGCCAATTAAAGGATAACGGAGGCATAACGCAATGTCACTTTTAAGTCTTGAGCAGGTATCGGTTGCGTATGACAACCGTCTGATACTGGAGGATTTCAATCTGTCGCTGGCAAAAGGACAACTGCTTTCCCTGCTCGGCCCGAGCGGCTGCGGCAAAACAACGACCCTGCGCCTGATCGCCGGATTTCTGAATGCGGAAGCGGGAGCTTTCATGTTCGGCGGCAAGGATTACACCAAGGTTCCGGTCGAAAAGCGTAATTTCGGCTTCGTGTTCCAGAGCTATGCGCTGTTCCCGCATCTGTCGGTATTTGATAACGTGGCGTTCGGCCTGCGGCTGCGCAAGCTGAAGGAAGCGGAAGTGAAGAAGCGGGTAACCCGGATGCTGGAGATTGTCAGTCTGGGCGGCTTTGAGAAAAGACTTCCGGCAGCCCTGTCCGGCGGACAGCGCCAGCGGGTAGCAATTGCCCGGGCGCTTGTCATTGAGCCGGATCTGCTGCTGTTCGACGAACCGCTGAGCAACCTCGACGCCAACCTGCGGGTGAACATGCGCGTGGAGATCCGCCGCATCCAGCAGGAGCTGGGCATCACCACCGTTTATGTCTCCCACGACCAGGAGGAGTGTTTCTCGATCTCTGATCAGGTGGCGGTTATGAACAATGGCAAAATCGAGCAGCTTGACAAGCCGTCGGCCATCTTCAAGTATCCGGCCAGCGAGTTCGTGGCCCGGTTTATCGGGTTCGGGAACTTTATCGCTTTTGACGGACGGAATGATGAAGGTTCAGATATCGAGCTGAGCCGCGGTGCGCTGAAATTCCTTGCTGCCAAACGGCCGGAAGGACTCGGCAACACAGGATTGCTTGGAGCAATCCGTCCTGACGATTTGCAGCTGTTTGCAGCTAACCCGGAGCCAGGTACGGCCAGTAACATCCTGCCGGGAACCGTGCAGATCAGCACGTACCTCGGCCGCAGCTATCAGTACCAGGTGGAGACGGAGCTGGGTGTGTTCACGGTGAATCAGGAGATGGAGCAGCCATTCGTGCAGGGACAGCGGGTTACGGTTTATTTTCCAAAAGAGAAGCTGGTGCTGGTGCAGTAGCGCTTCATAAGGAGCAGACATGATGATTACAGATCAACTTATACTGAACGCTAAAGTGTACAACAGTTACTATAAACGGTTCGAGACGGCGAATGTTGCTGTAAAAGACGGGCGTTTCCTCTATGTCGGCCAGCTTGGTGCGGAAACGTTCGAGGCTTGCGAGACGATCGATGCTGGGGGGCAGTATCTTGTGCCCGGGCTGATTGATATCCACCTGCATATTGAGAGCACGATGATTACACCGGAGACGTTCTCCTACGGTATTCTGCAGCATGGGGTAACGACGATTGTTCCCGAGCCGCATGAGATGGCCAATGTGTTCGGCGTTGAAGGTGTGCATGAGATGATCCGGGCCAGCCAGGACTGTCTGGTGGATATGTTCTACGCCATTCCAAGCTCGGTGCCGGCGACTCCGCTGGAGACAACGGGCGGCTCGATTGAGATTGCCGATATTGACGAGCTGATGGCGACGGAGCAGATGATCTGCCTCGGCGAGGTGATGAATTTCGTAGATGTGATCCGTGATCCCGATTGCAAAAGCAACCAGATCCTTCAGCACGTCCGCAGCAAATATCCCGGTCTGGTTATCGAAGGGCATACGCCGAAGCTGCTTGATCTGGAGCTGCATCAGCTGATCTTTGCCGGGATTGACTCCGATCATACCCATCAGAGTATTGAGGGCCTGACCGCCCGGATTGCCGCCGGGATGTTCATCGAGATTCAGGAGAAGTCGATGACCCCGGAGGTTGTCGACTATCTGATCCAGCATCCGGTCAGCGAGCATTTCTGCTTCGTGACTGATGATGTGATGACCGACTCACTGGCAGCGACCGGGCATCTGGACCATCTGGTCCGCAAGGCCATCGCCATGGGCATGGCGCCGGAGGCCGCTGTCTATGCGGCCACCTACACGCCGGCCCGGCGGATGAAGCTGGACGACCGCGGCGTGATCGCGCCGAACAAAACCGCCGACTACCTGCTGCTGTCTGACCTCGGCAGCTTCACGATTGAGGCGGTTTACAAGCGCGGCGCGCAGGTGTGGGACCGCAGCCGTCCGCAGGTGCAAGCAACGCCGGAGCCGCGCTTCCCGGCGCATTTTTACCGGAGCGTGCAGCTCGCGCCGCTTAGCGCCGGTGACTTTGCGGTGCGCTCGGAGCTGCCTGACGGCCGCTACGGCGCGCGCGTGATGACGGTCAACAACGTGTCCACGTTTACCGAAGAGAAGCATGTGGAGGCCGGAGTGAAGGACGGCCTGCTGCAATGGCAGGACACCGGCTGCGGCCTGATCGCTACCTTTGAGCGGTACGGCAAAACCGGAGGCCGCGCCTACGGCCTGACCGGCGGCGACACGATCAAGCGCGGTGCAATCGCCACGACGTATTCGCACGACAACCACAACCTGCTCGTGGTCGGCCACAATGCGGAGGACATGGCGCTCGCCGCCAATACGGTCATTGCCGAGCAGGGCGGCTTCTGCGTCGTCTGTGACGGCGTAGTGCTGGCCCTGCTGGCGCTGCCGGTCGGCGGCATCCTGACCGAGGCGCCGCTCGCCGAGACGGCGGAGCGGGTGCTGGGGCTGCGCACAGCGATGGAGTCGCTGGGCTACAACCACTACAACCCGATCATGTCGATCAGCACGCACTCTCTGCCGGTAAGTCCGGCGCTGAAGATTACGGACTTTGGGCTGATCGATGTTGTCGCGGGGAAGGTAGTGCCGCTGCTGTTCCCGCTGGGGGAAGCGTAAGGGAGAAGCTGCTGACGGTTTCGCTGAGAGAAGCGTGAGGGGCAGCTGCTGGTGTTCCCTTGGGTGAGGAGTGAGGAAGAGGTGCTTCCGCTCCGCTGTGTGAAACGTGGGCATAAGGCGCTGCTGTTAATTAGGGCGGAGCGATAAAGGAGGGGCGTCCCAAACGGGATGCCCCTTTTTTTATACAGCAGGATAGAGACTGCATGCCCGCTGCCGGATCTGTACTGCTCAGTAGTAACTTGGCGTAATTTGTGTGAATGATGGATTAGCAAAGGAGAGTGTTGGTGCGGGGCTGCTGAAGTTGAGTAGGTGATGCTGAATAGCTTATGTTGAGTAGCTAAAGTTGAGTAGCTGAAATTGAGTGGCTGAGGTTGAGTAGCTGATGTTAAGTAACTAATGTAGAGTCGCTGATGTTAAGTAACTAATGTAGAGTCGCTGAGGTTGAGTAGCTGATGCTGAGCCGCAGAGCAGACTAAGTGGAAATTCGCTACCTATTTCTGGTCTAGCTACCGGATATGAGGATGCTAAATGGAAAAACGCCACTTAATTCCACAGTTTCCCCGTCAAAAGGGGGTTGCAGTCAAAAATAGATGGCATTTTTCCACCTAATTACCTCCAATGGCGAAAAAAGACCGGATTAAGTGACGAAAATCCACTTAGGCAGGTTGAATTTAGAAATATAAGTTAAGTGGAGAGCGGCGACGAGGGAGCAGGTAACTGGCGAAGTGAGAGTGCCATCCCCCGCAACTATCCCTCTCACCGATTGACTAACGTATGACCTGCCCCTATGATGATAAATAATATAAAACATCGCAGAGCGTATACCGTACAGCGTACAGAGGAGAGAGACAGCATGTCTATGGAAATTGAACTCAAATTCCTGCTGCCGGAATATCCGGAGCAGCTGATTGAGAGCGGAGAGCTCAAAGTAATTACACGGCACAGCATTGACCAGACGTATCTGGCAATTGAGGACGGGCAGGAGCTGCGGGTGCGCAAAATTACCGATCTTGATTCGGGCGAGGTTACGTTTACGCATACATTCAAGGACGGCAAGGGCATCAGCCGCAAGGAGATTGAATATGACATCTCGGAAGGCTTGTATAACCAGATGATCGAGGCGGTCAAGGCGGTTCCCCTGGTCAAAACACGCACCACAGCCGTATGGAACGGCATCACCGTAGAGATCGACGTCTATACCCAGCTTCAGCTTACAGTGATTGAAGTGGAGTTTGATTCATTGGAGGAAGCCAAGAGCTTTAATGCCCCGGAATGGTTCGGGCAGGATGTCAGCGTCGAGAAAAAATACAGCAACAAAACGGTATGGAAAGAGCTGCAAAAGAAGTAAGGCGGGTTATCCGTATTTTTTCGAAATATCAGAAAGTATAAGTCAAGGGACTTATACAGGTCTGAAATTTCTCGCAGAAACGGGTGTCGCCTTCCCTGAAGGACGACGAAGCCGTTTCTACTTGCAAAAGTTAACACAGAAGTAACGGACTTTAACGCTTAAACGTGTTAATATATAGGGTAGTTCTGTATAGAGTGAATAAAGAGGGGTCCAGGAGGATGAGACAGGTATGGAGTATATAAGCACAAGAGGAAAAGTGGAAGCTAGAGGCTTTATTGATACAGTTCTGATGGGACTGGCGGATGACGGCGGACTGATGGTGCCAATCAAGATTCCGGTTATTTCTGCGGATAAGCTGGAGGAATGGCGCAAGCTCAGCTTCCAGGAGCTGTTCCTGGAGATTTTCTCCTACTACACCAATGATGAGATTCCTTATAATGACCTCAAAGAAATGGTCTACACCAGCTATGGCAATTTCCGTGCGCCGGAAGTGACGCCTCTCCATAAAGTGAATGATTCCCTGTACGTGCTGGAGCTGTTCCACGGGCCGACGTTTGCCTTCAAGGATGTGGCGCTGCAGTTTATGGGTGAGCTGTATTCTTATATTGCAAAAGTGCGCGGTGAAATTATCCATATTCTCGGGGCAACCTCGGGCGATACCGGTGCAGCGGCCATTCAGGGCGTACGCGGCAAGGAAGGCATCAAAATCTGTATTCTGCATCCGCATAACAAGGTCAGCAAGGTACAGGAGCTGCAGATGACCACCGTGGACGACAGCAACGTGCTGAATTTGTCTGTGGAAGGGAACTTTGACGACTGCCAGAAGGTGATTAAAGAGCTGTTCGCCGATCTGGATTTCAAAGGCAAATACCATCTGCGGGCGATTAACTCCATCAACTTTGTCCGTATTCTGGCCCAGACGGTTTATTACTTCTATGCTTACCTGCAGATTGAGAACAGCGGTGACAAGAAGATTAATATCAGCGTACCTTCGGGCAACTTCGGCAACATTTTCTCCGGCTTCCTGGCTAAAAAGATGGGCCTGCCAATCAACAAGCTGATCATCGCCACCAATGAAAATAACATCCTCGAACGTTTCGTCCTGACCGGCGAATACAAACCGGGCGAATTTACAAGCACTTACAGCCCTTCGATGGATATTCAGGTGGCGAGCAATTTTGAGCGGTATCTGTATTATCTGCTTGATGAGGATGCGGCGAAGCTGTCGGAGTATATGGCAGGGCTTGCGGCAGACGGTAAAATTACAGTGGACGGTGAGCTGTTCAACCGGGTCCAGGCTGATTTCGCGGCACTTGGCGCGAAGAATCAGCAGTGTCTGGACATCATCAGCAAATATAAGCAGGAGTACAGCTACCTGCTTGATCCGCATACAGCCTGCGGGATTGCTGCCTATGAAGCCTTCAGCGGGCCTGACGAGGTTGCAATTACATTCGCAACTGCACACCCGGCGAAGTTCGACGAGGCTATTGCCCTCACCGGCATCAAGCAGGAGTTCCCGCCGCAGATTTCCGCATTGTTCGATATGCCGCAGCATATGACGGTTGTGGAGCATGATAAGGCGGAGATTGTACGCGAGCTGCAGGATTTTTTCGGCTAAAAAGATAGCAGGTATACGGAAAGTCCGTTCTCTTCAAGAGAGCGGGCTTTTTTTGCTGTGCGGGATCACCGTAGGCACTACTGATTATCGGCTGGAAATGCCGGACATTCTGCTGGCAACCGCTTTTTGGCGGGCATTTACCGAGTGGAATGCGGCAGTTTTCCAGGTGCATTTTTTCACATAAGAAATCTAGCGGAAATTGTCGGAAATTACCCTTCAAAAAGTGGACATCCCTGACATGGGATGAGAAAATAGCAGTTATAGATCAAAAAGACAAAGGACGGGATCACTCATGACAATTCGTTTCGGGGTCGTTGGCACCAACTGGATTACAGACCGTTTTATTCAAGCTGGACTGGAAAATGAGGATTTTATTCTGACTGCGGTATATTCCCGTACAGAGGAAAAAGGCCGGGCTTTTGCCGCTAAATACGCGGGAGCCGCTATCTATACAAATCTGGAGGACATGGTGTCCAGTACAGAAGTGGACGCTGTGTACATAGCCAGCCCCAACTCTATGCACGCCGAGCAGGCGATCATCTGCATGAATCACGGCAAGCATGTCCTGTGTGAAAAGCCGGCGGCCTCCAACAGCAGAGAGCTGAAGCTCATGATTGAAGCGGCCCGTGCGAATGATGTGCTGCTGATGGAAGCGATGAAATCGACGATGATGCCGAACTTCAGCGTAATCAAAGACAATCTGTATAAGCTGGGTACAGTACGGCGTTATTTCGCGAGCTATTGCCAATACTCATCCAGGTATGATGCTTACCGGCAGGGGACTGTGCTGAATGCCTTTAACCCGGAATACTCTAACGGCTCACTGATGGATCTGGGAATTTACTGCCTGTATCCGATGGTAGCGCTGTTCGGCAAGCCGGATGCGGTGAAGGCGGCCGGATACATGCTGTCCTCCGGTGTGGACGGCGAAGGTAGCATGGTTATGAGCTATCCTGATATGGATGGCGTAATCATGCACTCCAAAATTACCGACTCCTATCTGCCTGCTGAAATTCAGGGGGAGAACGGAACGATGGTCATTGATAAGATCAACCAGCCGTACCAGGTTAAAATTCATTACCGCGACGGAACGGTAGAGGAGCTTACTGTGCCGCAGGTGTACGAGGCCATGTATTATGAAGCGCATGAATTTATTGAACTGCTGAAAAACGGCCAGCGCGAGAGCAGCATCAACAGCCACGGAAATTCGCTGGCGGTAGCAGAAATTATGGAGGAAGCCAGAAGACAGATCGGCCTCCGCTATGCATCGGATATATAGTGAAATGAGGAGCAGCACTTGAAGACATTTAAAAAGGTATACATCGAGATTACAAGCGTCTGCAACCTGGCCTGCAGCTTCTGTCCGCCGACGGAGCGGACGAAAAACTTTATGAAGCTGGACACCTTCAACAAAATTCTGGATGAGATCAAGCCGCACAGCAATCATATCTATCTTCATGTTAAGGGAGAGCCTCTGCTGCATCCGAAGATCGGCGAGCTGCTGGATGCCGCGCATGCCAAGGGCTTCAAGGTTAATATTACGACGAACGGAACGCTGATTCATAAGGCCGGGCCCAAGATTATAGGCAAGCCGGCGCTGCGCCAGATGAACTTCTCCCTGCACAGCTTCGACGGGCATGAGGGCTCCGAGAACCGCGAGGGCTATCTGCGGCAGATTATCTCGTTTGTCCGCGAAGCCTCGGCACAAGGCGTTATCATCTCCTTCCGGCTGTGGAATCTGACGGAGGACAACCAGACGAACGTGACGCGGATGCGCAACCGCGAGACGCTGGCGGTGCTGGAGGAGGCCTTCAATCTGGATTACCGGATTGAAGAGAAGGTGGTTCCCGGCAGCGGCGTCAAGATTGCGCCGCGCGTCTATCTGAACCAGGACCACGAGTTCAGGTGGCCGGCCCTGCATGAGCCGGAGGATGACGGCAAGGGTTTCTGCCATGCGCTGCGCAGCCAGGCGGCGGTGCTGGTCGACGGCACGGTGGTACCGTGCTGTCTGGACGGCGAGGGCGTCATCAACCTCGGCAACCTGCATGAGCAGCCGTTCTCCGAGATTATCGAGGGCGAGCGGGCGAACAATCTGTTCTACGGCTTCTCCCGCAGGGAAGCGGTAGAGGAGTTGTGCCGCAAGTGCGGGTACCGCCAGCGGTTCGGGACCTGATAGGAAGTCTGCCTACAACAAAACCTCTCTTTTAGTGAAATGGAGTATAAGCTTCCATTTTGCTAAAGAGAGGTTTTTTGGCGTTGATTGCAGACTGGGAATCCTGCTCCAAGTGTCAGCCTTTGATGATCAATTCAGCCTGGATAAGGATTTTTTCAAAGCTTGTGCCGGGATTAAGGATTCTCCACAGCATCTGGTCGACAGCCCGCATCCCAAGCAGTCCCTTATCGACATCGACGGTAGCCAGCAGAGGCAGTGAAGGATAGGTGTTATCAAAGCCGGTGAAGGCCAGATTGGCAGGAACAGGCAGGCCCATATATTCCAGGGTTTCGAGCGCGAACAAAGCATAGGTGTCGTTGGCGCATATGAAGATGTCAGGCAGGCCATGCTCGGTAACTGCAGCGGCGAAGGTCTCCCTGAACTGGTCAATCTCAGGTCCGATCAGGGAAGGGATCTGGCTGAGGCCAATCCCTTTATCCTCCAGTGCTGCACGGAAGACAAGGAAGCGTTCGTAGAAGCTTTCAGCATCGCGGATGTTGCCGATAAACTGGAAGTTGGTATATCCTTTGCCGATGGCCAGGCTCATCAGCTCCTTCATGACAGTCAGGTTATCCGTAAAGATGGAATCACTCTTGAAGCCGGGATCAGCATGATCCACCATCATCACAGGAATTCCGAGACTGCGGATCTCCAGCAGGATAGGGGTTGAAATCGAACCGACTGTGATCACACCCATTATGGCTTCGGGATGCAGCAGGGAGAAAAGGGAGTCGCCCTTGGGTTCGGTTAATGTCACCACGTTGATGCCCCGCTGGTCCAGCCTGGAGGAGATACCGTTAAACACCGGACCCCAGTATAAGGATTCCGGATTCTGGTAGCGGACGTTAGGAAACAGAATCACAATGGTCCCGGACCATTTGCGCATATCCAGATCCACTGGTCCGCCAGGAGCCTTTGCCGGCAGAGAGTCTTTGAAATAGCCAAGCTGGCCGGCGGCTTTAAGTATCGTATCCCGGGTCTGGGAGCTGACTCCAGGTTTGTTCGATAAGGCCCGTGAAACTGCAAATTTGGACAATCCTGTGAAATCCGCTATAGATTGAATCGTTACTTTGCGTCGCATAAAATCATCCTACTCTAGTCAGATTGGTCAGCTTATCAAAAGGGAGCCGTATTAACAATTCTACATGAAGAAGGCCGGACTCACACATCTTTTTTTGGGATAAAAAATAAAAACGAAGAGATTTGGATGAATAGAAGATGCGATTTGTTTGGTGGTTTTTGTTTTGTTTTATGTTATTTTTGTTATTTTTCAATTAATAAAAAGAAGTTAAATCATTCATTAAATTAGGTATTGATACATAAATTAGAAAATGAAAGCGTGTTAAATCTAAAAAACTGTCAAATTAGGATTGACCGTTTGCCTAACGGGTGGTAATATTTGTTATGCAAAATAAAAACAAAAATAATAACAAAAGAAAAGGTGGTATGCCGAAAAGAACGGGTTTTCTGCAAAGTTGTTATTTTTTTATACATGTCTGTAAGCGCTTCATTTAAATTACGGGAGGTTATACGAATGAAAAGAGTAAAGGGGTATTCCGTTTTATTACTGTGCCTGGTTTTTCTGCTTACAGCCTGCAGCGGCGGGAATAATGCGGCGAACAGTCCAAAAAATAACCCGACTGCAGAGCCGGCTGCAACGGAGGCGGTTGCAGAAGCGACGGCAGAGCCTACGGCAGCACCTGTAGATATGGGCGGGCGTGTCATCAAGGTAGCTGCCTGGTGGGACCTCAAGCCGGCGGGAAATTCGGCCTCCGAGAAGGAGCGGCTGGCTAAAATTGCCGAGGTGGAGAAGAAATACAACTGCAAATTTGAATTCGTAAATGTGCCGTTTGAAGAGTTTATGCCGAAGTTTACAGCAACTGCGCTGACGGGAGAACCCTTTGCCGACATCCTGATTATGGAATACAACTCGGCATGGCCGGCCATTCTCAAGGGGCAGCTGATGAAGGTCAGCGAGTTCACAACGGCTGAATCCAATATCAACAATGAGGCTACTCTGCTGGTTAAAGCCCCGCAGATCGCCAATGAATACTACGCTTTCGCGGAACCGGGAACCGGCGGTGCGGGCCTGCATTACAACCGGGACCTGTTCAAGAAGCTGGGCCTGCCTGACCTGCAGGAGGTATACGCGAGCGGGCAATGGAACTGGGATAAATTCATTGAAATCGCCAAGCAGGCTACCAAGGATACCGATAATGACGGCAAAATCGACACCTACGGGTTCTCGGGCTGGGCTATCGACATCCTCCGCAATTTCTCTGCGGCCAACGGAGGCAAAATTGTTGACGAAGCCACAGGCACCCAAGGCCTGACCGATCCGAAGGTGATTGAAACCGCTGAATTCATCAACCGCCTCTACAATGTGGAGAATGTCATGAAGGTCAAAGGCACCGACAAAATCGGCTATGACGAGTTCAACACCTTTAAAGACGGCGATGTGGCGATGTTCCCGGCTCCGGTATGGAATCTGGGCGATCTGACCTTTGATTTCGGTGTCGTGCCGTTCCCTAACGGTCCGTCGGGATCTCCTGAGGTGACGTATGCGGATAACGGAAAAAATGCCTTCTTTATTCCTAAAGGTGTAAAAGATCCATCGGCTGTTTACCAGGCGTTCGAGGAAACGTATGACATTACCCAGACCGGCGATTTCCCGAGCCAGGAATGGCTGGAAAGCATCTATGCCCATGAAGAGGATGTAGCCATGCTGCATGACCATATC
Source organism: Paenibacillus sp. DMB5 (assembly GCF_001517085.1). Classification (GTDB taxonomy): domain Bacteria; phylum Bacillota; class Bacilli; order Paenibacillales; family Paenibacillaceae; genus Paenibacillus_AQ. The sequence continues at coordinate 93,741 of NZ_LRAC01000017.1, read as the reverse complement.
AACAACACAGGCCAGATTTTGCTGGAAACCGCTTATCCTGATTTCCCGACCTACGGCTTTATGAAGGATATTATCGTAGATAACCAGTCGGTTACTGCGACTGCCGAGAAGTATAAACCGGAAGCAGAGGCTTCCATTGCCAAGCTGGGCAAGTAACAGGAGCGGCCAGGGCCGCTTTTGCGGCGGGGGAGCCTGCGGGCTCCCCCTGCTGCATACAGGTAAGATTTCACCACAGCATACCAGCCTTCCCGTACAAGGGGAACTGCGGGCTCTGCTGTAAGGAGGACTTCTGGTGACCGGTAAAACAAGCCGTTTTCAACTGGCCAAGAATATAACGCTTGCCGCTTTAGCCTTGTTGCTTATGCTTCCGGCAGGCTTGAACGTACAGGCAAATGCAAGTGATCAGGGAGTTCCGGCAACAAAGAATGCGCAGATGACAGCCGCAGCCGGACAAATTCCGGATGATGCAGCCGCTGCAGAAGGAACAGCAGCCTTTAACCAGGATAAGTACGCAGCCTACCTGGCCGGGCATAAGGATGCTGCCAGACCGGAGCAGGAAATTATCATTGAGGCTGCGGATTACAGCCTGGCTGAGGGCAGCGGAATCAGCAAGCTGTCTGATTACGAAGGGATGGCCGGAGAGTCCTTATTCACCGGTGAGTCTGGCAAGGTGGAATGGACGGTCACCGTCACTGAAGCCGGCCTGTACAATCTGTCCATGCTGTATTATCCGGTTGCAGGCAAAAGCTCGGCAATCGAACGCGCGCTGTACATCGATGGAGAGCTTCCATTCCGGGAAGCCGCTTTTCTGCAGTTTGACCGCATCTGGGTGAACCAGCTGGATCAGCTGGAGACGGATAATCAGGGCAATGACCTGAGACCGAGACAGATTGAACTGCCGCGCTGGAGCGAGAAGCCGTTTCAGGATTCAGATGGCTATGAGAATGAGCCGTTTTTATTTTATTTCGCCAAGGGCGTGCATACGCTGACGCTGGAAGCTTCCAGAGAGCCGGTCGTGATCAGACAGCTGAAGCTGTACAAGCAGCCGGAGCCGCTGTCTTACGAAGAAGTGAAGCAGCAGCTGGATGCCGCCGGTGCGCAGCCTTCAAATAATCAGCTGCTGGTCATTGAGGGAGAGGCAGCGGCAGCGAAATCGTCGCCGACCCTGTATCCTCTCAGTGAGCGCTCGAGCTCTGCGGTTCACCCGTACAGCGCCTCCAAGATCAGAATCAACACCATTGGCGGATTTAACTGGCGGATACCGGGGCAATGGATCGAGTGGGAAATCGATGTTCCTGAGACCGGGCTATACAAGATGGCCTTTAAAACACAGCAAAATTTTGTGAGGGGGATTTATTCCACCCGCAAGCTGACCATTGACGGTGCGGTGCCGTTTGCCGAAATGGCCATGGTCCCTTTCCGCTATAAAAGCGGCTACCGTCTGGATGTTATGGGCGGAGATGAACCCTATCTGTACCATCTCGAAAAAGGAAAGCATCTGGTGAGGCTTGAGGTCAGTCTGGGCGAGTTCGCTCCGCTGATCCGCGAAGTAGAGGAAAGCTTGTACAACCTCAATTCGATGTACCGCAAAATTCTGATGATTACCGGTACGAAGCCGGATGAATACCGTGATTACCAGCTGGATAAGAAGGTGCCGGATATGCTTGAGGTATTCGGGACCGAGCATGACCGGCTGAGAAGCGTGGCTAAAAGGCTGGTCGAGCTATCGGGACAGTCCAGTGACCAGGAAGCGCTGCTCAAGACGATGGCGCAGCAGCTCAGCGAGCTGATCGAGGACCCGGATACGATCCCGAGAAGGCTTACCGCCTACAAGACAAATACCGGCGGCCTCGGCACATGGGTTCAGCAGGCCAGAGAGCAGCCGCTGGAGATTGACGCGCTGTATGTAGCTTCGCCGGATATGAAGCTTCCGAAGAAGGGGATGGGCCTCGGCTCAAAGATCAAGCATGAAACGGCAACCTTCCTGGCCTCCTTCTTCACGGATTACAACCAGATCGGTAACGTATCTGATGAGGATGACCAAAAATCAGTTACGGTCTGGATTGGCAGCGGACGGGATCAGGCCAACACGATGAAGGCGATGATCGACGAGACCTTTACGCCGGAAACCGGCATTAACGTGAATCTGAAGCTGGTGAACATGTCCACACTGCTGCCGGCTACACTGGCCGGGCAAGGGCCGGATGTGGCGATGCAGATCGGTACCGACCTTCCAGTTAACTTCGCCATGCGCAATGCGGCGGCGGATCTGACACAGTTCGCAGACTACAGCGATGTGGAGAGCCGTTTCCGCGACAGTGCAATGGTGCCGTTCCGGTATGACGGCGGCGCCTATGCCCTGCCTGAGACGCAGACCTTCAACATGCTGTTCTACCGTAAGGATATTCTTGAGGAGCTGCACCTGGAGGTGCCGCAGACCTGGCAGGATGTGTCGACCCTGCTGGCAGTGCTCAGCAAAAATCATATGCAGTTCGGGCTTCCGGTGGTCGCCCAGTCCGCGGTTCAGGGACAGAATATTCCGCCTAACTCAATGTATGCGGCACTGTTGTTCCAGAATGGCGGACAATTCTACCGTAATGGCGGAGAGGAGTCGGATCTCGATTCCCGGACCGGTATTGAAACGTTCAAGCAGTGGACGGAGTTTTACACCGACTACAAGCTGGAGCGCGAATATGATTTTGCGAACCGGTTCCGCACCGGGGAGATGCCTTTTGGCATAGCGGATTACACTGTCTACAACCAGCTGTCCGTATTCGCTCCGGAAATCAGGGGGATGTGGGGCTTCGTACCGATACCCGGAACCTTGAAGGAGGACGGCACTATTGACCGGACGGTCTCCAGCGGCGGTAGCGGTGTCATCATGATGGAGAAGGCGAAAGACAAGGATGCCTCCTGGGAATTCATGAAGTGGTGGACGAGTGAGGAGACGCAGACCGTGTTTGGACGCGAAATGGAAGGCCTGATGGGAGCCGCCGCACGTTATCCGACCGCCAACATCAAGGCGCTGGACAGTCTGCCCTGGCCGGTTGCCGATTACGATAATCTGAAAGCCCAGTTTGAGTGGGCCGAGGGTGTGCCAGAGGTACCGGGCGGATATTTTACGGGCAGGCATTTATTTAATGCCTTCTACAAGACGGTAGTCGGCAATGTGGAGGCCCGGGAATCCATCATGGACTACGTTCAATACATCCAGGATGAGATCAGCACCAAGCGCAAAGAGTTTGGTCTATAGCAGCAAGGGGGAGGAGCAAGCCGTGCAGAATTGGTGGAGCCTGAAATGGCATGAGATAAGAGCCAATAAGCATTCCTATTTTTTAATGGCACCGTACATGATCCTGTTCGCCGTATTTACGGTGTTGCCTGTCCTGGTGTCGATTGTGCTCAGCTTCACATATTTCAATATGTTAGAGTTTCCGAAGTTTATCGGCTGGCAGAACTATACCCGCCTGTTCCTGGAGGATGACGTCTTCCTGATCGCCCTCAAAAATACGCTGCTGTTCGCAGTGATCACAGGGCCCATCAGCTACATTGCCTGTTTTGTGTTCGCGTGGATCATCAATGAGCTGTCACCCAAGCTTAGGGCAGTAATGACACTTGTCTTCTACGCGCCTTCCATTTCGGGGAACGTCTACTTCATCTGGCTGATGATCTTCTCCGGTGACCGGTACGGCATTATGAACGGATTGCTGCTGCGCTTCGGCTTCATCCTGGAGCCGATCCAGTGGCTGAAGACGGAAGGCTACATTATGCCGATTATCATCCTGGTGCAGCTGTGGCTCAGTCTGGGAACCGGCTTCCTGGCTTTTATTGCCGGGCTGCAGACGGTGGACGGCACCTTATATGAGGCCGGAGCTGTGGACGGAATCAAAAACCGCTGGCAGGAGCTGTGGTACATTACGCTTCCGTCAATGCGGCCGCAATTGATGTTCGGCGCCGTAATCCAGATTACGACCGCTTTTGCCGTAGCCGATGTCTCGATTGCCCTGGCCGGGTTCCCGAGTGTGAACTATGCGGCGGAGACGATCGTTACGCATCTGATCGATTTTGGCACGACCCGGTTTGAAATGGGGTATGCGTCAGCGATTGCTACCGTACTGTTCCTGATCATGGTCGCCTCGAACCTTATTGTCCAAAAGCTCCTTAGAAAGGTGGGTGAATAATCATGAATCTCCCCTTTCAGGTTAATACCGGGAGTCGGCTCAACCGTGTGGTCCGGATGCCCAAAAAACGGGTGAACCGTTCACCATGGGGCACGTTTTCCTTATTCGCCCTGCTTACACTCTTCGGGGCCTTTATGATTCTGCCGCTGGTTTATGCCATTAACAATGCGTTCAAGCCGCTGGATGAGATATTTATTTTCCCGCCGACCCTGTTTGTGCGCAATCCCACGCTGAATAACTTTGTTGACCTGTTTAACCTGCTCGGCAACTCGTGGGTGCCGTTCTCGCGGTATATTTTCAACACGGTGTTTATTACAGGCGCCGGCATTATCGGACACGTCATCTTCGCCTCGGCAGCGGCCTATCCGCTGGCCAAGCATCATTTTCCCGGCAAAAAAGTGCTGTTCACCATCGTCGTCCTGTCGCTGATGTTCACGCCGGCCGTAACGGCCATGCCCAACTATATGATTATGTCCTGGCTGGGGCTGATCGACACGTACTGGGCCGTCATTATACCGGCATTCGCCTATTCTCTGGGCCTGTATCTGATGAAGCAGTTCATGGAGCAGATTCCGGATGTGCTGCTGGAGGCCGCCAAAATCGACGGTGCCAGCGAATACCGCATCTTCTGGACAATCGTTATGCCTAACGTCAAGCCGGCCTGGCTGACCCTGATTATACTGCTGTTTCAGATTCTGTGGGGCAGCGACGGCAACGGCTTCATCTACAGCGAACAGCTGAAGTCGCTCCATTTCGCGGCAGGCCAGGTAGTAGCGGGAGGCATTGCCCGTTCCGGTGCGGCGGCGGCGGTGGCGCTGATCCTGATGAGTGTGCCGATTACGCTGTTTGTTTTTTCGCAGAGCCGGATTATTGAGACCATGGCTACATCAGGAATGAAGGACTAGGGGGGAAGGCAGTTGATTGCAAAAAAGTGGCTGCTTGCGGGGACAGTGGCATCCCTGCTGCTAAGTTATGCGGCTCCCGCGCCGGTGCATGCCGAGGCCGTGCCATATGAGAGCTATAACTACAATTACTGGGAGGAAGCTGTGCCTGCTCCGGCAGCGTACATTCCTGACCGTACCCTTACAGGCAAGGATCTCGGGGTGGGCGATTTGCTCGACCCTGCCGACATGGTTGTTGCGGACAGCGGACTGATCTATATCGTGGATACCGGAAATGCCCGGATTATCTGTCTGGACAGCAGCTGGAAGGTCGATAAGGTCATCACCGGCTTTGACAACGGCGGGAAGAAAGAGACCTTCAGGAATCCGTCGGGCCTGTACGTTAATGACGAGGGCAACCTGTTTGTGGCCGATACGGACAACGGGCGCATCGTCGTTCTGTCCCCGGACGGGGAGCTGCTGCGGATGATTGAGCAGCCGGAGTCGGATATTCTGCCTGCGGATTTCAAGTTTATTCCGGTAAAGGTAACGGTGGACCAGGCGGAACGGGTCTATGTCATTGCCAAGGGCATTTTCGAGGGCATTATGCAGTTTGACGAGAACGGTATGTTCATCGGCTATGTCGGCACGAACAAGGTCAAGCGCGACTACACCGAATACATCTGGCGGATGTTCTCCACCAAGGCGCAGAAGGCGCAAATGGCACTGTTCGTTCCCACGGAATTCTCCAATATTGATGTGGATGACAAAGGCTTCCTGTATGCAACGAATATTGATCCGGGCTCGAAGGAGCCGGTCAAGCGGCTTAATCCCTCCGGTGAGGATGTGCTGAAACGGTTCGGCTACTTCGATGTGCTGGGGGATATCCGTTACCGGATATCGGTGGGACCGTCCAAATTTACCGATATCAAGGTGCTTCCGGACGGCATGTACAGTGCGCTTGATGCCAATCAGGGCAAGGTGTTCACCTATAACGATGAAGGCGACCTTCTCTATGTATACGGCGGCAAGGGCAACCAGACCGGGACGTTCAAAATACCGGCAGCCATCGAGTACGCCGGCGGCAGCCAGCTCGTGCTGGACCGGGGGAAGGGCAATATTGTGATCTTCAAGCCGACCCGGTTCGGCAGCATTGTGAATGAGGCGGTCGGCTATCATTACAATGGTGAGGATGCACAGGCGGTTCCTGTCTGGAAGGAAGTCCTGAAGCTGAATGCCAACTATGATATCGCTTATATTGGCATCGGCAAGTCGCTGCTGATGGAGAAGAACAACAAGGAAGCGATGAAATATTTCAAGCTCGGGATGGACCGGGACGGTTATTCCGTAGCCTTCAAACGGTACCGCAGAGAAGTGATGCAGGAGCACTTCGGAACCTTCCTGACATCGGTAATGCTGCTGGCAGCCGTATGGATTGCCTACCGTATCTTCGGCTTCTGGAGAAGAAAGCGGGACTCCCGGGCTTCCAGGCAGACTCCGCACAACCTTAAGGAGGGGAACGCCCATGAGGCAGGATTTCATTAAATTCCCGCTGCACCTCATTGTGCATCCGTTTGACAGCTTCTGGGATATGAAATATGAGGGCAAAGGAAAGCTGCGGGTAACACTGACTATTCTGCTGCTTGTGGTCATCTCCATGATCCTGAAGAATCAGTTCGCAGGCTTTCTGGTCAATTACAATGACCCGCGCCATTTAAACAGCATTACACAGCTGTTTACCGTTGTTTTTCCGTTTTTCCTGTGGTGCCTGTCCAACTGGGCCATTACAACGCTGATGGACGGCGAGGGAAAATTCAAAGAAATCATGATGGCTACAGGCTATGCGCTTGTTCCCATTGTTATTATTTATACTCCGATGGTAGTGGCCAGCCGGTTCATGGCGGAGGAAGAAACGGCCTTCTACTATCTGATGATGTCGGTGGCATCCATCTGGTTCATTGCACTGCTGTTCGTCGGCATTATGACCGTTCACCAGTACACTGTGCTCAAAACGGTTGTCACAATGCTGCTGACGGTAGTGGTTATGGGCATCGTAGTATTCCTCGGAACCCTTGTCCTTAGCATGATCCAGCAGATTATCGAGTTCTTTATCAACATTTACCGTGAATTGATTTTCCGCACATGAAGGAGGCCGCATCTGTGAAAAGACGAAAATTACCGGCTGCGGTGCTGGCCTGTGCCGCAGTCCTCTGTATCATCGCCGCGGCTGTCCTGTACTTCAGCTCCCGCGGTGCGGAAGCCGTTGAAGCCTCCGCCTATATGGAGGTGACGGCTGAGCTTGAGGCCGGAAGCGAGCTGGCTGCGCTGCCCGATTCCTCCGGCGGAGTACCCGGCATGATCCTGGCAGCGGACGATGCAGAGCTGTCCCTGTACTATAACGCCGAAACGACAGAAATAGCGGTGAAGGATAAGCGGTCGGGGCAGATCTGGTACAGCAATCCGGAAGGCCGCAATGAGGATACGCTGGCTTCGGGCTTCGAGAAGGAGTTGCTGTCCTCACAGCTGACCGTACTGTTCCGTGATGCTGTAGGGACGCTTGAATCCTACACCAACTTTGCCCAGAGCATCAGCAGCAAGCAGTTCACAGCCGAGAGTCTGAAGAACGGGCTGCGGATTACTTATACCATCGGGGACACCTCGGCAGGTATTGATGCGCTGCCACAATATATCAGCCAGGCCCGGCTGGAGGAGAAGGTGCTGTCCAAGCTGGATGCGTCGACTGCCAAATATGTTGCAACCCGCTATTATCCCAAGGAGGGCAGCCCGGATATCATGGAGCGGATCGATGCCCAGGTCTCAAAGCCCCTGGTGCTAAAGAAAATGACCGCCGCCTTTGTACTGGCGGGCTATTCTGCGGAGGATCTGGCGCAGGACAACGCGGAGAACGGAATCGGCGGAAGCTCGGGATCCTCCAAGCCTAATTTTGTCATCCCGCTGGAATACCGGCTGGAGGAAGGCTCGCTGGTCGTAACCGTTCCTGTGAACCAGGTTAAGGAGAGCGGGCAATATCAGATCCGCAGCCTCGAGCTGCTTAACATGTTCGGCGCTGCGGACCGGCTGACGGACGGCTATATGCTGGTTCCTGACGGCTCCGGCAGCCTGATCCGTCTGAACAACGGCAAAGTGAAGGAAGAGCAGTATGTGCAGCGGGTGTACGGGCCGGACCCCAATGACAACAGCTACCGGCGCGGGCAGGTCAGCCAGAATGCCCGGATGCCGGTCTTCGGCATGAAGGCCGGGGATGGCGCATGGTTCGCTGTCATCGAGAAGGGTGATGCGATCGCCAGTATCGCCGCTGATATCAGCGGAAAAAAGAATTCCTACAATTTTATTCACAGCAGCTATTCCCTGCGCGGTGAGGATGAGCTTGAGCTGTACACGGGAGCGACCATTCAGGAAATACAGCTGCTTAGCGAAGAAATCTACAAGGGCGATATTCAGGTACGCTACAGCTTCCTGAGCGGGGATAAGGCCAGCTACTCCGGGATGGCTGAGCTGTACCGGGATAAGCTGGTTGCGGAGAAGGCGCTCACACCTCTGGCTGAGGAGCAGAGCATTCCATTTTATCTGGATATGCTGGGCGCTGTCGACAAGCAGAAATCGCTGCTCGGCGTGCCTTACCGCTCCGAGATTTCCATGACCTCCTTCCGGCAGGCTGCGCTGATTGCCGGGCAATTGAAGCAGGACGGCATCGGCCGGCTGCTGATGCGGTATACCGGCTGGTCCGCCAAAGGCGTGAATCACTCCACGCCGGATAAGCTGAAGACGGAAAGCGTGCTTGGCAGCAGGTCGGAGCTGACCGCGCTGCGGGACCAGCTGACACAGGCCGGCGGAACGCTGTTCCCGGATGTAGCCTTCCAGCAGATTTATCACAATGACGGCGGATTCACACCCTCCTCCGATGCGGCAAGGTTTGTCACAAGGGAGGAAGCACAGCTATATCCTTATAACCGGGCGCTTAACCGGATGGATATGACGCTTGGAGGCTACTACCTGTTATCACCAGCCAAACTGCCCTATTATGTGAATTCTTTTATGGATAAGTATGCCGGCTTTGGAATGGAAGGCGTGTCTCTGCGGGATCTCGGCAATGTGCTGAGCTCCGACTTCCGGGCCAGCCGGGTGATCCAGCGGGAGACAGCCAAAGCCATCGTGAAGGAGCAGCTGGACAGAATCAGCCAGGATGTGGACCAGACCATGGTTTCAGGCGGAAATGCCTATGCCTGGCCTTATGCCGATCATCTGATTAATGTGCCTGTATCCTCCAGCGGTTTTGCGCTTACCGATGAAACAGTTCCCTTTTATCAGATGGTAGTCCACGGCTTCATCAGCTATACGGGGGCACCGGTCAACCTGAGCGATGAGCAGGATATGCACACTCAGCTGCTCCATTCCATCGAGCTGGGGTCAGCACCTTACTTTTCCTGGTCGTATGAGCCGTCCTCGAAGCTGAAATTCACGCATTTTGACAGCCTGTATGCAGCCTCCTATCAGGACTGGTATGAGCAGGCGGTTTCCATGTACAAGGAAGTAAATGAGGTGCTTGCCCCGGTACAGCATGCTCAGATCGTAAACCATATACGCCATCAGGAGGGTGTTGTGGAGGTGCAGTACAGCAACGGTATATCTTTCTATGTCAACTACACCGGCAAGGATGTCTCCGTGCAGGGAACCACTGTCGGTGCCGGACAATATGTGATTGAAGGTGAAGCGTCATGAACGGAAACAAGCTGAGCCTGCAGCATAAGCGCTCCTTGCTGGGCATTGCTTTTATAGCGCCGTGGCTGCTCGGATTTATATTCCTGTTCGCAGCTCCGCTGCTCCGGTCCATCCAATTCAGCTTCAGCAAATTAACCGTTGATCCTTCGGGGTTCACGCTGGAGGGCGTGGGCTGGGCCAATTTCAACAATGCTCTGCTTGTCGATGCCACCTTCAACCGCGTCCTGACCGAATCGGTCTGGGATATGGTGCTGAATGTGCCGATGATCCTGTTCTTCAGCCTGTTCTCGGCAACGCTGCTGAACCAGAAGTTCAGGGGGAGAATCGTCGCCCGGGCCATCTTTTTCCTGCCGGTTATCCTGGCCTCCAATGCCATATCGGCAGCAGAAGCCTCAGGGCTGATCAATCTGGTCGGTGATGCGACCGCCGTGAATGAATTGGGTCAATCAGGCTCCCAGTACAATGTCATGTCCATGGTGATGATTCTGAGTGATATCGGTCTGCCGCTGTCGTTCGTGGACTATATTGTCGATGCGATTCTGCGGATCTATGAGATTATAACCAGCTCCGGCGTGCAGATTCTGATTTTCCTTGCCGCGCTGCAGTCCGTTCCCGGAGCGATGTATGAGGTGGCGAAGATTGAAGGGGCGACTGCCTATGAATCCTTCTGGAAAATCACCTTCCCGCTCGTGAGCCCGCTGATCCTGACTAATGTAATCTATACGATCATCGACTCCTTCTCAGGCAGTGCGGTAACGAAAATGATCTTCACCACGGCGTTCACCACCCAGAACTTCGGGCTGAGCGCGGCGATGTCCTGGATCTATACGCTGATTATCAGCATCATCCTGGTCATAGTGGGCTACGTGCTGTCCAAACGGGTGCATTACAACTGATTTATGCAAAGGAGGATACGGCATGCAGTCCCCGCAAGCTGTCCGTAAAGAAGCCCAGCATTACAGAATCCAGAAGGTGAGAGGCAGGGCAGTCGATATCCTGTACGCAGTGTTCCGTTATGCGCTTGTTACAGGGATATCCTTCATCATTATTTATCCGCTGCTGATGAAGTTCTCCATTGCCTTCAAGGATAAGGCGGATATTTATAACCCGACGATTTACATGATTCCCGTCCATTTCACGATGGACAATATCAGAATGGCGATGCAGATCCTGGATTACTTCCCGCTGCTCGGCAATACGCTGCTGTTCGTTGTCGTGACGACCCTGCTGACCACGGCCTCCTGTGCCCTGGCGGGCTATGGCTTTGCCAGATTTAACTTTCCGGGAAGCAATATCCTGTTCGCCCTGGTTATTCTGACACTGCTCGTGCCGACCAGCACGCTGATGGTGCCGATGTATCTGCATTTCAGAAGCTTCGACATTCTGGGAATCATTCATCTGATTACCGGCAAGTCCGGGCTTAACCTGCTTAATACGTATTGGCCTTCCATCATTACCTCGGCAACCGCGATCGGGCTGAAGGCCGGCCTCTTCATTTATATCTTCCGCCAGTTTTTCAAGGGGATGCCGAAGGAGATTGAAGAAGCTGCCCTGATCGACGGCGCGGGCGGAGTAAAAACCTTCCTGCGGATCATGCTGCCCAATGCAGTCTCGCCGATGATCACCGTCATTTTGTTCTGCTTCGTATGGCAATACAACGATACCTTCTTTACTTCACTCTTTATGAGTGAGCTGGCGCTGATGCCTACCAAGGTCAGCTCGCTGGCGGCGCAGGCCAATGCCCTGATTCCGGGTATGCTGGGGGCAGGCGGAGGCGGGTCTGCGGTCAAAGCCGATCCGAACCACGTAGCGATGATTATCGACACCGGCATTCTGCTGGCTATTATTCCGCTGATTCTGCTGTACATGGTTGTACAGCGGTATTTTGTGGAGAGTGTGGAGCGGAGCGGCATTATCGGATAACACGCTTCATAAAAAGAGTGCCGGAGGGCTGGATTGCCGCCCCCGGCATTTTTTAAAATACTCGCAGAAACGGATACCGTCCTGTTTAGGACGGCGTAGCCGTTTCTGCTTGCAGGAAAGGGTGCGTACAATGAAAAATAGACATCCGTTCAGCCTGATCATCCTGCTGCTGGCGGCTGCCCTGGCTTGGCCAGCTCTGCCTGCTCAGGCCAGGGAAACCGAGAATCCGCTGCAGGCCTATGTGGAAGCCCTCGGTCCCGGATGGAACATGGGCAACACCTTTGAAGCCAGCGGGGAGGAGACCTCCTGGGGAAACCCGCCTGTTACCAAAGCTTTTATTGACCAGCTTGCTGCCGAGGGCTATAAAACGATCCGTATTCCAATTACCTGGAGGCACCGGATGGGAGATGCCCCGGACTATGCCATCGATCCGGCCTTCATGGCACGGATTCAGGAGGTCGTCGACTGGTCGCTGGAGGCGAAGCTGCATGTGATGATCAACCTCCATCATGATTCCAACTGGATTATGAACATGGCGGCAGAGCATGATGAAGTGATGAACAGATTTAATGCCGCCTGGACACAGATTGCCGGGCATTTCAAGGCGTATCCGGATACGCTGATGTTCGAGAGTGTCAACGAGCCGCGCTATTCCGATGACTGGAGCAAGGATGAGCCTGAATATTTCACAATGCTGGATGAGCTGAACGTCTCCTTCCACAGCATCGTCCGCAGCTCCGGCGGCAACAATGGCAAACGTCCGCTTGTGCTGTCTACATTGACTGCTGCACCGACTGAGGCCAGGCTGCAGGAGCTGTCCAAGACCATAACGAAGCTCCAGGACAAGCGGCTGATTGCAACGTTCCACTATTACGGATATTATCCGTTCAGTGTGAACACGGGGGGCACTACAACCTTTGATGATACGGCCAGGCAGGATTTGATTCAGGCCTTCGACCGGGCCTACGACATTTTTACATCCAAAGGCATTCCGGTTATCGTCGGCGAATACGGCCTGCTGGGGTTTGATAAATCACTGGAGACGGTGCAGCATGGCGAGATTCTGAAGTTTTTTGAGTACATCAGCTATTATGCCCGGGAGAAAAAAATGCCGCTGCTGCTGTGGGACAACGGACAGCACTTCGACAGACGCACCTTCAAATGGGTGGATGAGGAGCTGCATCAGGTGATGGTGCAGGGCTGGAAGGGGCGTTCCTCCAATGCGCAAAGCGATTCGGTCTACCTTAGAAAAGGCTCACCGCTGCAGGATACGGCACTGGAGTTGAACCTGAACGGCAATACCTTCAAAGAGCTGCTGGTTGGTGACAAGGTGCTTGCGGAGGGTACGGACTATAGACTTGAGGGAGAGCGGTTAATACTTACCTCTGAACTGCTGGAGAGCCTGCTCACAGAGGAATACGGGGTGAATGCGGTATTGACCGCGAAATTTAGTAGCGGAGCTGACTGGCCCATTAAGCTGATCCACTATGATACGCCAGTTCTGCGGAGCTCGCAGGGACCGCAAGGAATCTATTCCCTGCCGGTCCTGTTCAACGGGGACAGCCTCGCTACGCTGGAAGCAGTCTATACCGCAGGCGGCAATGCCGGTCCGGATGAGTGGACCCCGTATAAGGAATATATCCGTCATTTCTTTCCGGATTACAAGACCGGTGAAATCAAGTTCACAGATGCCTTCTGGAGCGGGGTGAAGGACGGGGAGATGCAGCTGCGGATGCATTTCCGCAGCGGGGAAACCGTTCCTTATACTATAACCAAGGAGGGCTTCTCCATTATTGGAGTATCTGCCGGGGATGCACCTGCAGGGGAGGCAGTACAGGAGGCAGGACAACCGTCAGAGGCTCCGCAGCTTTCTGCCAAGCCGGAGGAGTCAGCCGTTCCCGCACTGTCACCTGCCGGAGAGGAAGCGGGTTCAGAGCCGGGAAGCGGCAGGCTGACGTTACTAATATCGCTCATAACAGGATTAGTGGTTCTGGCGGCGGCCGGAATCTACTGGCGTGCAAAAGGAAAACGGAAGGGCGGCAGGTGACACGGCAGGCGGGCGTCCGGTGCCGGGTGCGGAGAAGACCTTAGGCTGTGCCTGATTCAAACGGCCGGAAGCGGGGCTATGGTATAGTAAGTATTAACTTATATCTTACATAGGAGGCCTCCCATGCTGAAATCATTGCAAGCCATTGAAGCTTACCGCGAAGGCCGGCTGCAGCCTTCGGCCGGTCCGGCATGGCTTAATCTTATTGTGTCTGCCGAGATGCCGATCGTTAACCTGGAGCGGGTGGAATCGCTGCAGGAGCTGGATCAGCGTAATCCTGTGCTGGACTACGTAGAACGGAGCCTTAGATTGCTGGACAGCCTGCAGCTGTCTTATTGGATTAAGGAGCTGGCCGAGGAGACGCTGATCTGGTCGGAGACGTCCAAGGGTGGAACCTCGCGCCAGCGCCGGAGGTGGCAGGAGGAGGGCATCAACTGCTTCGCCCATAACATAGGCTCTGCCCAGTTATACTGGCAGCACACCGCAGGGGAGACGTTTGATGTCACCGGAAGGCCGCAGGCATCTGCTCTCAGGACGGCGGGTGTACCGTATGCGGAAACGCTCGTCATTGTGCATCGGCTGATTGAGACGCACGGACTGCTCGGCCAGCAGATCCGCGGCGAGGTTCCGCCGGAGGTCAACCAGCCGCTGGCAGCCATTGCCGAGGAAGGGCTGCTGACCGCAGATGAGCTGGAACGGCTGCTGTTTGCGCTGAACCACTGCATCATCGGCGCAGTTTCGCCGGTGCTGTGGCAGGATGTGCGCACAGAGATCATGGAGCTGATCGCAGCTGTCGCCTCCTGCGAGCCGGCAGAGCCGCTGCCGATGAAGGAGCGGCTGCGGCGCATGCGGTCCGGCCCGATTCTCCGCGGGGAGGACTTTGCAGCCGAATGGAGCCGTCTGGAGCAGGAAGGGCTGCCCGTGGAATTGCTCGAAGCCTTGCAGCCGGCTACTTTCTGGTATGCGGAATCCGCGCTGCAGACCTTCTCGCTGGAGCAATTCCTGAAGGTGCTGGTGTTGGCCGCCCGCGGCAGCAGTGGCGGCAACGGCGGGGGCTTGGGTCATCTCAGCTTTGAAGCGGTGATGAATTCGATTTATTACGATTACAAGGGAACGAAGAAAATCAATGTATATAAGAAGCGGATTATTGAAAAGTATCTGTCCGGACTGAGCTGGAAGGACATTGCAGAGGGCACGCTTGCACCGGGCAATCCGCATCTGGTGCATAGGCTGCGGCGGCAGGGGCATCTGCCGGATACAGTGTTCTTCGACTTCGAGTTCTCGCCTGCTGCCGAGAAGCTGATTGAATTCTGTATGGAAGCCGAGAAGTCGGTGCTGTATGAGCGGGCGGTGCTGATGCTGTTCGACCTGTTTGAGCTGCGGCGTGATGCTTTCGACCGGTTCCATAATGAGGACAGCTACCTGAGCCAGATGAATGATACGGCTGATTATAAGTCCGTTATTCTGGATTACATTACCGGCAACACTGTATTGGATATCGGACCCGGCGGCGGTGTGCTGCTGGATCTGATCGAAGAGCGGATGCCCGGAGTTACACCGGTCGGCATTGATATCTCCAGCAATGTAATTGAAGCATTGCAGCAGCGGAAGGCGCGGGAAGGGCGGCGCTGGGAGGTGCTGCAGGGTGATGCGCTGAATCTGAAGGAGTATGTGGACCCGGGCAGGGTAGATACGGTTATATTTTCGTCGATTCTGCATGAGCTGTACTCCTATGTCCCGATGGACGGTCGGAAGTTTAACCACCGGACGGTTGCGGCAGCGTTAACGAGTGCTTTTGAGGTGCTGGCTCAAGGCGGAGTGATTATTATCCGTGACGGGATCATGACGGAGCCAGTAACGCAGCAGCGCAGAATCCGCTTTCTGGAGGAGAACGGGCTTGAGTGGCTGAAGCGGTATGCGGAGGATTTTGCCGGGCGTGAGATAAAGTTCCAGGTTACCGGTGAGCAGGAAGTGCAGATGCCGGTGAACGATGCGATGGAGTTTTTGTATACGTACACCTGGGGAGCGGAAGCTTACGTTCATGAAGTCCAGGAGCAGTTCGGCTACTTTACGCCCTCGCAATTCGAAGCCTTTATCCGAGAGCATCTGGGCGGACAGGCGCAGATTGAGGTGTTCCGCCACTATTTGCAGGAGGGCTACACCGAGGCGCTGCGCGGCCGGGTTGCCGTAATGGATGAAGACGGAACAGAGGTGCCGCTGCCGGACAGCACCTGCTTTATTGTGATCCGCAAGGGGCAGCCGGCGGGATAGGGGATGGAAACAGGCTTGAAGCTGTAACGGCATAACGCTGTTGCAGCTTCAGGTTTTTTTCGCGTGTCCAGTGACTGGTCTGCCAGCACCCCGCCTATGCTGCTCCAATCCATACAAGGCGCCTCCTCACGGTCTACCAGTTAAATGGATAATACGTTAAGATTAATAGGGCGGAGGTGCCAATGCAAATAGCACCTGTGGTAATGGAAACGGGAATAATGCAAGAAGCAATAATCGGGCTGGAGGAAACGGACGTGAACCCTACTAATATAAAAGTACTTGTCGTAGAAGATGATGCCGATATTAACCGGCTGCTGTGTCATATCCTTGCTGTTGAAGGATTAACCGCAGTTCCGGCGTTTTCGGGCAGTGAGGCGGAGCTCAGGCTGTCGCTTGAAACCTATCAGCTGGTGCTGCTGGATCTGATGCTGCCCGGCGTGGCCGGAGAGGCGCTGATTGCACATATCCGCGGGCAGTCTACTGTTCCGATCATTGTCATTTCTGCAAAAAGCACCCTTGAGGATAAGGTAAGCCTGCTGCGTATGGGGGCAGATGACTATATTACCAAACCGTTTGACCAGGAAGAGGTCATGGCCAGAGTGCACGCACAGCTCCGCCGTCTGCAATATGCACCTGCACAGGAGCGGGGCGGGGAGACTGTACAGCTGCGCGGTCTGTTCATGGACAAAGGGCGGCGTGAGGTTACGTTGAACAATGAGCCGCTTGCCCTGACAAAATATGAATTTGAGATTCTGGCGCTGCTCCTGTCGAGGCCTGACTATATCTTTTCCAAAAGTGAGCTGTACCGGAATATCTGGCAAGGCACCTATCTCGGTGATGACAACACGATTAACGTACATATCAGCAATCTGCGGGCTAAATTCGCCGCAGTGACGGAAGAGGAGTATATCCGCACTGTCTGGGGAATCGGGTTCAAGCTTGTATAACGGCGGTTTCTTTATGGTTTCTTAAGATTTCGCTTAAAGCTTATTAAATCTGGTCTGGATACAATGGAATTATCAAATAGCAAGGGAGTCTTAGTGATGATGCATTGTATACTGGAGATTAAGGCGCTTGGCAAAACGTACAAGGATGTACACGCGCTCCAGAATATTGGGCTGAGCATTGCGGCGGGCGATATTGCTGCGGTCATCGGCAAGAACGGCGCAGGTAAAACCACCCTGTTCAAATGTGTAACCGAGCAGGTCTTTCCAACCTCAGGTACAATTACCCTATATGGAAAAAAGGATGCCGCCGGAGTAAGGCAGCAGCGGCGTAATATCGGGGCGATGATTGAAGAGCCGGCCTTCTTCCCGGACTTCACAGCCAGGCAGAACCTGGAGTATTTCCGCCAGCAGCGGGGAATTGCAGGCAAAGAAGCCATCGGGCAGGCGCTCAGGGATGTGAACCTGCTGGATACCGGAAGGAAAAAATTCAAGGAATTTTCGCTGGGTATGAAGCAGCGGCTGGGATTGGCGCTGGCTCTGATGTCACATCCGACCCTGCTGATCCTGGATGAGCCGACCAACGGGCTTGATCCGGAGGGAAAAGCAGAAATCCGGGAGCTGCTGCGGACCTTAAATGAAGAGCGGAAGGTGACCATCCTCATTTCGAGTCATGTGCTGTCTGAGCTGCAAAGCGTGGCTACACGGTATATTTTCATGGATCGTGGACGGATTGTGGAGCAGCTGACGGCTGAGGAGCTGCAGCGCAAGACACGGAAAGCCGTTGAACTGGTTGTGGATGACAGCGGTAAAGCGGCTACGGTGCTGGAGCATTCGTTCCCGGAGATCCCTTACCGGATTCTGCCTGGCAACCGGATCCGGCTGTCCGGCGGTACGGACAGGACGGAACAGCTGAACCGGGCGTTGTACAGCCACGGGGTTGGCGTACGTTCGATAGCTGTAACCGGAGAGGATCTGGAAGCCTATTATCTGGGTCTGCTGGGAGGTGGGAAGCATGCTTAATTTGATGAAGAGCGAGCAGTACCGTTTTGTCCGGACATGGAATTATTATTACACAGGTTTGCTCTATATTATGCTGATGGCCGCAGCAGCAGTAACCCTATATGCTTTTCAGCAGTTCGATCCCGGATTTCAATACGGTAATGAGCGTTTCTTCTACCGTAATGTTCAAGCTATGATGCCGGTGGTATTTCTGCTGCTCTTTACCTTCCCGCTGATTCTGATGGGCGAACATAAGCAGGTGCTTAAGAATACAGCAGCATACGGCTACAGCAGACGGCAGATTTATGCCGCTAAGCTTATGGTTACAATGGCCGGATTTCTGTTATTCGCACTTGTCCTGACGGGGGCGTCGGTTCTGTTTGGAGCGGCCCTGCTGGATCGCAGCCATGACCATGCACTGACGGAGTACAGCAAAAGCCTGCTCAGCGTGCTGCCCGTAATGATCGCCGGAATCACTACTTATTATAGTCTGGCAGCGGTGATGAAGAAGAATACGCAGATTATGATCGCTTATTTGCTGATCTATTTCCTGCCCCATTATGCTCTGGGTGCCCTCAAAGGCAGATTTGCCTGGGCAGCATGGCTTCACAGCCATAACCCCGTCTACTATTTATTCAACCTCTATAGAGAAATGACTTATCCCGCCTGGGAGCCTTGGGTGTCCGGAGCGGTCTATACACTGGTCTTTTGCGCGCTGGGCCTGTATCTTTTTAATAAAGAAGAATTCTGACCATAGCAGTCATTTGCACGCTGGTCTTAGGAGGGAGAAAGGAGCATGCACCCGGCCATTGCCATTCTGTTAGCTCTGACTTCGGCCTCACTGCTGATAGCCTATCTGCTGCAGCGGCACAGCATCATTCAGGTTAGAAGACAGCTTACAGATGCTGACTCTCTTCCTGTGCAGCACCTTCATCTAAAGCTGCCGCTGCCAGGACGGGAAATAGAGCGGCTGGTAGTGGCGGTCAACGGGCAGCTGGAGAAGCGCAGGAAGGAACAGGTCCTGCATCACTCCAGGGAGCGTGCCGTCAAAGAGGAGATTGCCAACCTTTCACATGATTTACGGACACCGCTCACTTCGATGCAAGGCTATGCTCATCTGCTGAAGGACCCGGCTGCCCCGGCAGCCGAGCGGGAGGAGTACCTGGAGATTATCCTGCACAAGCTGGCCGTAATGAACAATATTGTGGAATCCTTCTATGAATTGTCCAGTATGGACTCCGGGGATTATCCTATGGACAGGCAGCCGCTGTATCTGTACAGCCTGCTCACAGAAGTAATTCTGGCGTTTCACACAGATCTTGTGCAGAAAAATATTGAGGTTGAGCTTAATCTGGAGGAATCAGAGAGGATGATTCCGCTGGATGAAAAAGCAATGATCCGCATCTTCTCCAATGTGCTGCAGAACGTACTGCGCTACGGCAAGAGCCGGCTTGCAATCTCCCTGTTTACAGAAGCAGATAAGGTTAAAATGGTATTCGCAAATGATACAGATCATATCCGCAGGCAGGACCTGCCCCGGCTGTTTGAGCGGACCTACACCAGTGACCCTTCACGCTCAAGCGGCCAGCTCGGACTGGGCCTTGCTATTGTGAAGCAGCTGGTGGAGAAGCAGGGAGGCTGCCTTGAGGCCGCACTCAATCATGGAGAGTTTCAACTGATTTTTACATTCGGGGAATGACAGTAAAGGGAGCCGCAGCTGCGGCTCCCTTTGCTGCCCTTGGGTGCAGGACCAGCGTTTTATTTTAGCGTGACATCCAGCGAACTGATTTTACCATTGCGAATCTTGAATTCATGTCTGAACAGCTGCGGGGCGGGCACCCGGTTCCGGTTGAACTCACCCTCCATCTCCGCTGTTACAGCGATGCTTCCTCCGGACTCCTCGATTTCATTAATGGTGAAGCGGACCTTGGCCGAGAACAGCTCTGCTTCTCCCCAGGCCTCTATGGCTTCTTTGCCCTGAATCTGCTTCCCGTTATCCCTGACTACGGCTTCCGCAGCGAACAATTCGATAAAAGCCTCCGGCTGATATTGGTTGATGGCGTTGTAATATTCCTGTACTTCACTCGGCATAGTGACATGCTGGTTCATGGGATCTGCCTCCTGTAAGTAGATTTCCGGACGGGCGGACCCGCCCTTACAGGTAACTTAAACGTATCCGGGAAGCGGTAAGCAGCTTCTTCACGGGTACAGCTGTCCCGCCCCCACACCCTGAACCGCATCTTTACGAAACTCCGAAGGCGAGCAGTTCATTGCTTTTCGGAACACTTTTATGAAATAGCTGACGTTGTCAAAGCCCACCTCAAGCGCAATGTCGGAGATTTTGCGTTCAGTCTGCTGCAGCAGTGCGGCCGCCTGGCGGATGCGGTAGGAGTTGATATAGTCCACGGGTGTTTTGCGGGTCATGGCTTTAAAAAAACGGCAAAACTGGCCCTCGCTCATCGGAATCAGCTCGGACAGGTCACGGGTGCGGATCGGCTCCTGATAGTTCTCCTGAATATAGAGGATGACCTTTTTGAGCCGGTTAACCTTGGCGGTATCTGCACCCGGCGACAGGCTGTGGTTCACGGAACGGTCCGGCACGGCGATCTGAGACAGCATAATCAGCAAGGTTCCTTTCATAAAGGCCTCAAATCCGGGCATTTTATTAGCATATGCATCCATCATCCGCTCAAGCTGGTGCAGCAGCTCCTGCTGCCAGGGAACAGCCGGTGTAAGATGGCGGGGGAAGCTCTGGCGCTTCTCCTGAAGCGGCAGAATGACTGTCTGCTGAATCGTATCGTACTGGGCGCTGGCCAGCAGATCCGGATGAAAGACCAGTGCGCAGAACCGGCAGGGGCCTTCCTTCAGGACGTGAGCGGCATGGATATCCCCGGATTCGATAAATACGGCTTCGCCCGCGCGGAGCGGGAAATAATCGGTATCCACCTGGAACAGGATTTCCCCTTCCTGCAGCATAAAAAACTCTGCCTCCTCATGCCAGTGTGTGTCCAGGATGTGGGTTCCGGCCGGAAGCTCAATCCAGTAGGCGGCCAGCGGAAACATGACATCGCCATGTACGCGGTCTTCTTTGAGCAATCGCTGGGACGTACGGTCCATAATTATGCCTCCTTGACAGGTGAACATCAAAATAGTGTTATAAATGAGCTATAATATATTAGTTTTGTTGTTTTGTTATCGGTATAATGCAACTATAAACACCAAATTGAAGGGTGGCAAGTACACTTATGAAATTTACAGACGGCCTCTGGCTGGTGCGCGACGGTATCAATATCAATGGCGCAGTGCAGAACTATGTAGTAGAACAGACTTCTGAAGGTCTGACCGCAATTACCCAGACAACTCCAATTACAGGGCGTGCAGCAACACTGAACTCCACGCTCCTTACTGTTAAATTCCATTCGCCGCTTCCCGGCGTTGTAGGCGTGAAGATCATTCACAATGACGGCGTTATCGAACGCGGCCCGGCTTTTGAGCTGACCAAGGGAACTGGCGATCACGTACAGATCGAAGAAACCGAAACACAAACCGTACTGATAAGCGGCGGCCTCCGTGTAGTCATCAACAAAGGCACACACTGGTCTGTAGACTTCTACCGCGGCGACGAGCGCATTACAGGCAGCGGTTACAAATCAATGGCCTATATTACCGATCAGGACGGCAACACGTTTGTCCGCGAAGAGCTGGATCTCGGCGTAGGCGAATATGTATACGGACTTGGCGAGCGCTTCACTGCTTTTGTCAAAAACGGACAAGTCGTTGATATCTGGAACAAAGACGGCGGCACCAGCTCCGAGCAGGCGTACAAGAACATTCCGTTCTATGTAACAAGCAAGGGCTACGGTGTATTCGTTAACCAGCCTGAGCTGGTATCGTATGAAATCGCTTCGGAAAAAGTGAAAAAAGCCCAATTCAGCGTAGCTGGAGAGAGCCTTGAATATTTCGTAATTGAAGGACCATCGATTAAAGAGGTTATCAGCAAATATACTTCCCTGACTGGCAAGCCTGCGCTTCCGCCGGCATGGACCTTCGGCCTGTGGCTGACGACTTCGTTCACAACGGACTACGATGAAGCTACAGTTAACTCCTTTGTAGAAGGCATGGCTGAGCGTGATCTGCCGCTGCATGTGTTCCACTTTGACTGCTTCTGGATGCGTGAATACCAATGGACTGATTTCCAGTGGGACCCGCGCGTATTCCCGGACCCTGTCGGCATGCTGAAACGTCTGAAGGAGAAGGGCCTGAAGATCTGCGTATGGATCAACTCCTATATCGGACAGCGCTCCCCGCTGTTTGAAGAAGGCAAGAAGAACGGCTATCTGATCAAAAAACCGAGCGGCGACGTATACCAGACTGATCTGTGGCAAGCCGGAATGGGCCTGGTGGACTTCACCAACCCAGCAGCCTGCGAATGGTATGCCGGTTACCTGCGTGACCTGGTGGACATGGGTGTGGACAGCTTCAAAACGGACTTCGGCGAGCGTATTCCTACCGATGTTGTATACTTTGACGGCTCTGATCCGCAAAAAATGCACAACTACTATACACAAATGTACAATAAGGTTGTCTTTGACGTACTGGAAGAAAAGCTCGGCAAAAATGAAGCAGCGGTATTCGCACGTTCGGCTACAGCCGGCGGGCAGCAGTTCCCGGTTCACTGGGGCGGCGACTGCTACGCGGACTATGAGTCGATGGCAGAAAGCCTGCGCGGCGGCCTGTCGCTCGGTCTGTCCGGCTTCGGCTTCTGGAGCCATGACATCGGCGGTTTCGAGAACACCGCTCCGGCGCATGTCTTTAAGCGCTGGCTGGCCTTCGGCCTGCTCTCCAGCCACAGCCGTCTGCACGGCAGCACCTCGTACCGTGTGCCTTGGGCTTACGATGACGAAGCGGTGGATGTTACCCGGTTCTTCACCAAGCTTAAATGCAGCCTGATGCCTTACCTGTATGATGTAGCCGGACAGGCGCATGAGCAGGGCTGGGCTTCGATGCGGGCGATGGTGATGGAATTCCCGGAAGATCCTACCTGTGAAGTGCTCGACCGCCAGTATATGCTGGGCGACAAGCTGCTGGTAGCTCCAATTTTCCAGGAGAACGGCGACGTGAAATACTATCTGCCGGCCGGCCGCTGGACGCACCTGCTGAGCGGAGAGACTGTACAGGGCGGAACATGGCGCCAAGAAACCCACGACTTCTTCAGCCTCCCGCTGTACGTCCGCCAGAACTCACTGCTTGCTACAGGCAGCGAAGATACCCGTCCGGATTATGATTTTGCAGACGGCGTGAAGTTCGGCCTGTACTCGCTGGAAGACGGTGCTGCAACAACTGCAGTAGTCCGTGACATCAAGGGTGCACCTGAGCTGACTGTAAAAGCTGAGCGCCAGGGCAGCAAGGTTACCGTGACTGCCGAAGGCAGCGGCAAAGCCTTCTCGCTGGCTGTGAAGGACCTGGGTGCCATCGCATCTGTAGAAGGTGCTGAGCAGGCGGATGATACTACTGTGAATGTGGCTGCGGGAGCGAAGTCTGTCTCCTTCACCATTACATTGAAATAGGTTAAGACCAGCTCTCTAATGGCCGGGAACAGATTGTTCCCGGTTTATTAGGGAGCTTTTTTGAAGCATCTAAAGGAACCCCTGAGTACAGGCGGATTCTATGCGATTATTGTGATTTTTCAGAGTTTTGCTTTAAGCTAAGTGGAATTTTGCCATCTAATTCTTAGCCAATCGGTGGTTTGAGGGATATTAGGTGGAAAAATGACACTTAATTGTCCAGTATTCGCTGTAAATGGGGTTTATGGGCTAAAATAAGTGACGATTTTCCACTTAGTAATCGCAAAAGATGAAAAATAGTAGAATTAGGTGGCGAAAATCCAACTAATTGTTGGAGCACGGATAGCTCGGTTAGAGGCTGGACCTGCCAGCGTAACAGAATAGGAGAAATGACTATGACCAATAAAGACAACAGCGGAGTGTTCAGCCAGGCTGACTACTCATCGGCAACAGCATTATCCACGGCAGCAAATTTTATTATGAATGCAGCGGAGCCGTTTACGCATACATACCGCACTTACGTACGCCTAAGGGAAAACGGCAGCCTGACGCTGAAGTTCTGGCACAGCAACAATGTGGATTCCACCTGGGATCTGGGGCAGGAGGCAAGCGGCAGTGAGCCGGGCGGAGAATGGGTAATCGAGGCTGCCTATATTGCTGACGGAGGGCTTGTACCGGACGGCTCGGTAACGCCGGGGACACAGATTCCGGTTACCTTTGGCGGACAAGGCTCCCGGCAGGTCGCTTCCGGCGAATGCTTCTGGAGCGATGAGGCAGAGCTTGAGCTGCCGGAAGGGCATTATCTGGCGTTCACCTGGACGATACGGACGCTGGGCGCCGGCAAGTCCTTCCCGTATAACGTTGAAGGGATGCTGGTCAGCGGATTCGATGCTCCGGGCACTCTTGCGGGCAGTGAAGCAGCTGAAGGGTTTAATGAATCGGATAAGCTGCTGGTGGCACCAAGCTATATCGGCTACAAGAAGCAGGTAGCGAAGAAGCTTGTCTTCCTGGGCGATTCGATTACCCAGGGGGTGCGTACGGAGAAGGATGCCTATACGTATTGGGCGGCACGGATTGCCGAAGGGCTGGGAACAGAGTATGGCCTGTGGAACATCGGTTCAGGCTGGGGCAGAGCCTATGATGTGGCCGCGGACGGCCCATGGCTGAACAAGGCGAAGCAGGGCGATGAGGTACTGATGGTGCTTGGCGTCAACGACCTGGATATCGGCAAACGGACCGCAGATGAGCTGCTTGGCGACCTGGCCGGGATTATTAACAAGATCAAGGAAGCGAACCCGGAGGCCGGGATTATTCTCAGCACCGTACCCCCGTTCAACTTTGCGGAGGAGCGGGGGACCTACTGGCGTACGGTAAACGCGGTGATCCTCAATGCTCCTCCCGCTGGAGTGGACCGGGTGTTCGATATCGCTGCCGTATTGTCGGAGCCTGCGCCGGAAGAGCACCGGATCCGGCCGGAGTATATGAGCAACGAGTTTGATCCGCATCCGAACGGTCACGCCGGCAAGGCAGTGGCTGAAGCATTTTTGGCCTGGTACGGCCATGCCGAGTAAAGAACCCTTGAAGCTCATTAGGCATACTATAGAGTACTTTAGATGAGGAAGGTAGTGTGCTTACAATGGGGATTCAGGCGGGGATGCAACACAAAGTGCTGTATCAGGCGGATAATCAGGCTGTCCAGAATTTGAAAGCAGTCAGACATCATGTGCACAATGTGTGCAGACAGCATGTTAATCAGATTGTACAGGTTCAGACGATGGACGGACAGATTGTAGCGGGAAGATTACTTGGCTGTGACAGGGGATTCTTTTATTTGGGGGTTCAGCAGCAGGGAGGGCAGCGTGCCTTCTTCGGCGGAAGTGACGAGGCTATTTTGACCCTGGTGCTCTATGAACTCCTGGTTATTACGCTTCTGTATACCTGATTTTTCCGGCCCGGCACTAGCGGAGCCAGGCAGCCGGTCTGCGGCTGCCTGGCTTCTTGCTGCTTAGCTCCGACAATTTAGAACGTTTTGAGAATGATTACAAGCAGAATGTAGAGTACCAGGATTGTAGTAGTGGAAGTGAACAGACCGCCGACATTTGCACAACCGCTCATTGTATTACCTCCTCCGCAAGATCATCTTACAGACCCATATTATGCATCATCCGCCTCCTATGCATAGACATTTGACCTGCTTAATTACAATTGAAAGATTAAATTAATGAGCATTAGCCGGTTACTGTGTGCTTGGACTTCAGAGGGTAACCTGTACCCGGTAATCCTTCGGAGTAGCTCCGGTCTGCTTCTTAAACACCTTGCTGAAATACTTCACATCATGAAAACCGACCATTTCCGAAATCTGCGAGAGCTTCAGGCTCGGATTCTGCAGCAGCAGCTTGGCTTTTTCGATCCGCACGGTTCCGATATAGTCAGTAAAATTAATACCGTATTCCTGCTTGAACTTGCGTGAGATATACTCCCGGCTGACATAGAATTTGCCGGCAACCTCCTGCAGCGAGAGATCGGCCATGTAGTTCTGATCGATATATTTTACGATCTCGGTCAGCGGATTGCGTTCCTTGATTTGTCTGGCTGACAGTAACCGGGACAGGGTCTGCATCAGGGTAAAGGACCAGTCGCGCCAGGCAAACAGCGAGAACGAGTAGCCGCCTGCATATGGAGCAGGGTTATCGCGGTCGGCCAGCTCCAGCTCCGCTAGGGCGCTCTCGGCCTGGCTGCCCAGCGTTTCACGGACCAGCCGGGACCGGAACAGCAGGGCATCGGCTTTCCAGGAGCCGAGCATCTCAGGAGTGATGACACCGCTGCGGCTGAGCTCCTCGGTCCAATGCTGCGCTGCAGCGGACAAGGCGTCCGTGTTGCCGCTGGTAACCGCCACTTTCCAGTCCTCTTGGACATCAGCAAAGATCGGTCTTGCTCCGGCTGTGCCCGTATCCTGCCGGTATTCAGCTGACGCTACACTAAAATGGCTGTAATCCTCATGCCGCAGCAGATTGCGGCGCAGTAAGGCTTCGGCAGCCTCTGTGCGCTGCGCGGCAAGCCGCCGGGCAGGCTGCCGGCCGAGCTGATGCCGAAGTGCATCCGCAGCTGCA
The DNA here is from genome assembly GCF_001517085.1 of Paenibacillus sp. DMB5. GTDB lineage: Bacteria > Bacillota > Bacilli > Paenibacillales > Paenibacillaceae > Paenibacillus_AQ. The sequence continues at coordinate 67,078 of NZ_LRAC01000017.1, read as the reverse complement.
GGGTATAGAACAGGCCCTGATTAATCCGGCTGATGAGCTCAGTAACGGATTCCCGGACATCCCACAGCAGAATGGCGATTTCAGGCGGTCCGCCCCAGTAGCGGAAGGCTGTGCCAATACCTTGCGGCTGCAGAAATTCGTTACAAATGTTAACGATGGCATAATAGAGCAGCTCGCTGTCTCCGCCGAAACGCCGCAGCAGCGGGTTATTGCCGGCATCCGTCTGCACCAGCAGCAGACGGGCGGCTCCGGCACTGCCGGGGATAACGCCCTCGGCAACCAGCCGGCGCAGCGTAGCCTCTGCAGTGACCGGATCATCTATGAGCGCTGACAGCAGCCGCTCACCGTATATCGGCTTGATCTCGTTCAGCCGGATGCTCTGCCGCTGCCGCTGGCTGCGTTCTTCGGCCTCGGAGCGCCAGGCGGCAACCGCCTTGGCGACAGCCGTATTGATGGCCTCAGGCTCAATAGGCTTGAGAATATAGTCAATTCCCCCGTGCCGGACCGTCTCGCGCACAAAATCAAAATCATTATGCCCGCTGACAACAATGAACTTCGTGCTCCCGGCAAATTCATTGACCCACGTCATTAGCTCAATGCCATTGCCGGATTCCATCATCATGTCCATAATAACGAGCCCGGGCTTATGTTCACGGATCAGTTCTATTGCTTCATTGCCGCTTCCGGCCTCCATAATCTCCCCGATCTGGTGGGCGTCCCAGTCGACCAGCAGGCGGACCGCCTTCCTGACTCTTGCCTCATCATCTACAATCAGCGCCTTCATATCCGTTCACTCTCCGTTAGTATTTCAATTTCCAGTCTGACCATTACGCCGCCTTCAGGCAGGTTGTCGACAGTAAGGATAGCATCTTCTCCGCATACCAGCCGCAGACGGGCCAGCACGTTGCCGAGGCCGATACCCGCGCCGGGCGCATCACGTCTTTCTTCACTGCTCTTGAGTGCTGAGACATCAAGCGGATCAGGCCGGGTAAGCTCCTGGCGCAGCTTCTCCAGCTTAGCTGAAGGGATGGACATGCCGTTATTCTGAATGATGATTTCCATCCGCCCGCCGTCCAGCCTGCCCGCTGTAATCTCAATCAATCCGTCAGTACGAGCCAGGTTAAAGCCGTGCTTGAAGTAATTTTCCACAATCGGCTGGAGAATCATCTTCGGCATTAGTGCACCAAGCAGCAGCTCTTCCATATCGTAGCGGAAAGTAAATCTATTTTCAAAACGCTCACGCTGCAGCTCGATATACGCTTTGACATGCTCGAGCTCATCCTTGACGGTGACGATCTTTTCATCATTATGCATGCTGTAGCGCATCATCTTGGCCAGCGCGGAGAGCAGGGAGTAGATCTGCGGAACCTTCATCTCAAGAGCCAAAGTACCGATAATCTGCAGCGTATTGTTCAGAAAATGCGGGTTAATCTGCGACTGCAGCGCCCTCAGCTCATTGGTTTTGTTGGACAGCTCCAGCCGGTATTCCCGCAGAATCAGGTTGTTAATCGTGTCCATCATGCTGCGGAAATGCTCGGTCAGCACACCGATTTCATCATTGCCCGCCGGACGGATGTCCACCTCCAGATTACCGGTCCGCACCTGGTTCATATAGCGGGTCAGCTGCTTGATCGGGGCCGTGATCCGGAAGGAGATAAGGACAGTCAGGGCGATGATCATGCTCATCAGCAGGAATAGCAGCAGGATGTTAATGCCGGCGGCCTCCTTGGCTTCACGGAACAAATAGGAGACCGGAATTTGCTTGATCAGCGTCCAGCTCAGGCCGGTGCTTTCAATTTTCTGATAAATAAAGACAGAACCGCCTTCCTCAAAATACCCCTGGGCTTCTGCATTCGCGGCAATCTGACTGCTGTACCAGCCTGCATTCAGCGGCTTGCCGAGCGCAGCTTCATCCCGGCCGTAGACCACGTTGCCATCGCTGTCCACCAGATAGATATTTTCCTGGTCCTGCTCATACAGCTGCTCAACAATTTCGGTAAGCGCCGCCAGCTTGACGTCAACGGACAGATAGCCGAGTGCTTCCGATGAAGGAATACGTTCGATTCTGCGGTGAAAGGTGAAGACCGGTTCCGGAACAAACTGGGTCAGCGGAAGGGTCAGGCCATAGACATTGCTGATATGGGTGCTCTGCACCTTAACCGGAGAGCTGCCGGTAAGATTGGCCTCCTCATAGGGGGCACTCCCCAGCCAGCGCTTGGGCGTAGTGTTGTCGGTGATCAGTGTGGCTTTGCCGTCCTTGACGCCGTAGAGGTACACCTGCGAAATATTGGGCAGTGAAGTTGAAATGTAACTGAGCGAATTATAAATGGCGATATCGGAGGACAGGTCATCATAACCGGCTTCAAGTAGGCGGTAAAAATCGGAGTCGGAATAGACACTCAGCGACAGCCGGTTGATCTCCTGAATCAGACTGTCGATATTTTTATAGCCCTGATAGAGCAGATTTTTGTTCTCGTCCACAGCCCGTGTCCGCAGCGATTGGGTCGTATAAGAATAGCTGATATACATGGTCGCCATAATACAGACAAGGGTCGGGAGGAGTAAAAAAACGATCAGTTTGGTGCGGATATTGTTCCATTTCATCGATTCTTGTCACATCCGATCAATATTTTACACCTGAAAGATCACTTGCGTAGGTGTAAGAGGCCCGTCAAAAAACAGATAATATGAATAGATCATAAACAAGTAAGTGAGTAAAAGAAAGGGGGGGCCAATATATGCGCGGCAATAAGTTGTCCCAACTCGGTCAACAGTTTTTCTTCGTTGGCCCGGCATTATTGTTCTTTACGATCGTCATGATTATCCCGTTTGTGATGGGGATGTATTATTCTTTCACTGACTGGAACGGCGTATCCGGCAATGTCGCCTGGGTAGGCTTTGACAATTTTAAAACGATTTTTACAAATGATCCCGATTTCTGGTCATCCTTCTGGTTTACCGTGCGGTTTACGCTTCTGGGGGTTGTACTGACCAACGTAGTGGGCTTTTTCCTGGCTTATTTCCTGACCAAAGCGCTAAAGACACGCAACATGCTCCGGACCATCTTTTTTATGCCTAACGTAATCGGCGGCCTGTTGCTTGGATTTATATGGCAGTTTATCTTCATCAAAGGTTTCGCCACTATGGGTGATCTTACCGGCTGGTCCTTCTTCAATCTTCCGTGGCTCGGCGATGCGACAACCGGCTTCTGGGCTATTGTCATCGTATTTGTCTGGCAGTCCTCCGGTTACCTGATGGTTATCTACATTGCTTCCCTAAATAATGTATCCAAAGAGGTACTGGAAGCAGCGCAAATTGACGGTGCCTCCCGCAGCCAGACCCTGCGTAACATCATCGTTCCGCTGATTATGCCTGCTGTAACAGTCGGACTGTTCCTGGCAATTTCCTGGTCCTTCAAAATGTTCGACCTCAACCTGTCGCTGACCAAGGGCGGACCGTTCAAATCTACAGAGTCTGTAGCGATGAACATCTATAACGAAGCCTTCCTGAACAACCGATATGGACTGGGTACGGCAAAAGCACTGCTGTTCTTCCTGATCGTTGCCATCATCACAGTCATTCAGGTGCGGATTACGAAGAGCAAGGAGGTTGAAGCGTAATGAAAACCGAAGGCAAAGGCAAGTGGAATTACGGCCTGGAAATCATTATGATTCTCCTTGGCCTGCTGTTCCTGTCACCGTTCTATTTCCTGCTGGCTAACTCGGTGAAATCGTTCGGGGAAATTCTCAGCAATGCGGCGGCCTGGCCGTCCGAATTCGTCTGGTCCAACTACTCGCAGGCCTGGAAGCTGGCCCGTTTCTCGGAAGCCTTCCGGAACTCGATTATCATTACAGTGATCTGTGTTATCCTGATCGCCTTGTTCTCTGCAATGGCTGCATACCGGATGGTCCGCGCAGATTCGAAGTTCAACCGGATTCTGCTGCTGCTGTTCGTAGCGGCAATGGTGGTGCCGTTCCAGACCATCATGATTCCAATCCTGCAGGTGGTTAACTTCCTGGGCGTCAACAATTCGATTCCAGGTCTGGTAATGGCCCAACTCGGCCTCAGCATTCCGATGGCGATCTTCCTGTTCCACGGTTTCATCAAATCCGTACCGCTGGAGATCGAAGAGGCGGCAACCGTTGACGGCTGTAATCCGCTGACTGTATTCTTCCGGATTGTACTTCCGCTGCTCAAGCCGATGCTGATGACCATCATCGTACTGAATGCACTGGGTATCTGGAATGATTATCTGCTTCCGTCCCTGATTCTTCAGGCACCTGAGCTGCGGACCATTCCGCTGGCAACCTTCTCCTTCTTCGGGCAGTATACGAAGCAATGGGATATGGCGCTTCCGGCCCTGACACTTGGTGTAGCTCCAATTGTTGTGTTCTATCTGTTCATGCAGCGTTACATTGTTGAGGGAATCGCGGCGGGTTCGGTGAAGGGTTAATCCCCTCCCGAATCCTTCGTTCCATAAATTTATCAAGCATTCAAACTTATCAAGGGGGAAAATAGAATGAATAAGAAACGTACTGCAGTAATGATGTCCAGCGTAATGCTGATGTCTGTCGTGCTTGCGGCTTGCGGCGGCAATAACAATACCGCTTCAAATAACGCACAAAATGGAAGCGCTGGCAACTCCGCATCCGGAGAAGTGAAAACGGTTAAAATCTTCCAGTTTAAAACGGAAATCGTAGAAGGCCTTAACGAGCTGAAGGTTGAATTTGAAAAAGAGTATCCGAACATCAAGCTGGACATCCAGACTGTCGGCGGCGGTGCGGACTATGCGGCAGCCCTGAAGACGAAATTCGCTTCCGGCGATGCGCCTGATATTTTCTCAAACGGCGGTTATGCGGAAATGGAACTGTGGGGAGACAAGCTTGAAGACCTGTCCGACCAGCCTTGGGTTAAGGATCTGATTCCTTTGGCAGCTGAGCCAATGACCAAGGACGGCAAAACCTACGGGATGCCAATGAACCTTGAAGGTATCGGTTATGTGTACAACAAGGACCTGTTCGAAAAAGCAGGCATCACCGAAACACCTAAAACCATCACCGAGCTGGAAGAAGCGGCTAAAAAGCTGCAGGCTATCGACGTTATTCCTTTCGGCAACGCTTATCAGGAGTGGTGGCTGCTGGGTATCCAGGGCATCAGCGTAGCTTTTGCACAGCAGGACAATGTTGATGAGTTCATCAACGGCCTGAACGCCGGCACTTCCTCAATCGTGGGCAACGAGAAATTTAAGGATTGGGCCAACCTGCTCAACCTGACTGTAAAATACGGACAGAAAAATCCTTTGACTACAGATGCTAATACTCACCTGGCTATGTTCGCTAATGGCGAAACGGCTATGATGCAGGAAGGCAACTGGGCACAGACTCTGGTTGACGGCATCACTCCGGACATGAACATCGGTATGTTCCCTATGCCAATCAACGACGATGCTGTAATGAATGATAAGCTGTCTGTAGGCGTTCCGGCTAACCTGGTCGTTAACAAGGATTCCGATTCGAAGGAAGAAGCTAAGACTTTCCTCAACTGGCTCGTAACTTCTGACATGGGTAAAGAGTATATCGTTAAAAAATGGAAATTCATTCCTGCTTTGTCCACAATCCCTGCAACACCTGAAGATATCGGCCTTCTTGGTGCTGATGTATGGAACTATGTTAAAGCAGGTAAAGTTTACGGATTGCAGGCTTCGAAATTCCCTGATGGTGTAACCCAAGAATTCGCCAGTTCGATCCAGCAGCTGATTGCTGGTAAAGTCGACGAAGCCGGTTGGGAAGCTTCCATGCAAGCGGCTTGGGACAAGCTGAAGAAGTAAGGTTTTGGGGATAGAGACATAGAGTCCTATAAAGGACCGTTAAAGTTGGATTAAGAAAGTGGATTTGCCGGGGCGTTCCCGCCTCTCGCATCAGTGATGTGAGGCGGGGGCGCCTTTTTGGTAAAATGGAACCATGCAGGAAAGGAGAGGGAGTCATTGGGGATGAACGGTTACGATAAAGAAGAGAACGGTTACATCAAGGGGAATATTGATAACAGTACGGAAAAGAGCGGATACAGTAAGGAAAAGAGTGACTACAGTAACGTTCAGATCGGTGTTGACTATTATCCTGAGCATTGGGATGAGTCTCTGTGGGAAGAGGATATGCGTTTAATGAAGGAAACAGGCGTCCGGGTGGTCAGGGTTGCCGAATTTGCCTGGAGCCGGCTGGAGCCGGAGGAAGGGCGCTTTGAATTTGCCTGGCTCGACCGGGCGATTGACCTGTTGCACAGCTATGGTATGCAGGTTGTGATTGGAACGCCTACAGCAACGCCGCCGCGCTGGCTGACAACGGGCTATCCCGATGTACTGCCGATCTTTGCTGACGGGCAGATCTATCATCCGGGCGTGCGCGGGCACCGCTGTTACAACAGCTTGTCGCTGAAGCAATATGGCACACGCATTGTTGAGAAGCTGGCCCGCCATTACAGCGGACATCCTGCAGTGATCGGCTGGCAGACCGACAATGAGTTCGGGATGATCGACTGCCACTGCGATGCCTGCAATACGGCATTCCGCAGCTGGGTTCAGGACAAGTACGGCAGTCTGGAGCGGGTAAATGCCGAGTGGGGCACGGTAGTGTGGAGCGGGGAGTACAGTGACTGGGACGAGCTTACTGTCCCTTATGGAGGTTCAAAGTTCCAGAATCCCTCGCTGCTGCTGGATTTTCAGCGCTTCCAGTGGGATGCGGTGGTGAAGTTCCAGCAGACCCAGCTTGAGGTGCTGCGCGCCGAATGCCCGGGGCATTTCGTTACCCACAACTTCCACAGCTATCCGCAGCGGCTGGATATGTATGCGGTCGGTGCGGATCTGGATGTTGCGTCCTTTGATTATTATCCGAACACCTCGCCGGATAAGCAGGCGACAACTCCTTACAGCGGGGCGCTGTCGCTGGATGTCACGCGCGGAATCAAGCGGAGCAATTTCTGGATTATGGAGCAGCTCAGCGGGCCTCCGGGGTGCTGGATGCCGATGTGGCGGACGCCGTATCCCGGATTTATCCGCGCTTATGCGTGGCAAAGCATTGCCAGAGGGGCGGATACGGTTGTCCATTTCCGCTGGAGAAGCGCGGTTGCCGGCGCAGAGCAATATTGGCACGGGCTGATCGACCACAGCAATGTGCCGGGGCGCAGATTTAACGAATTTGCACAGCTGTGCAGTGAGGTGAATCAGCTAAGCAATAAGCTCAAGGGAACCGTGCTGCAGCATGAAGTGGCCATTCTGCATTCTCATGAGCAGAAGGTTGCGCTGGATATTCAGCCGCAGGCTGAAGGGTTCGATTACTATGAGAACATCAAGCTGATTCACCGGGCCTTGACGAAGCTTGGCATCGGATGCGATGTGATCCGCGCGGGGGAGCCGCTGGACGGCTATAAGCTGGTCATTGCGCCAAGCCTGTATCTGCTTGGCGAGGAGCTGGCGGCGCAGCTGGAGGAATACGCAATTGCCGGCGGCACGCTGATCCTGACCAACCGGACGGGCGTGAAGAACATGGACAATGTGTGCGTCATGCAGCCGCTGCCGGGCCTCCTGAGCCGCGCTACCGGAGTCTGGGTGCATGAATATGATCCAATCGGCGGCGCTGCCCATATAATCCGGGACGAGGCAAGTGATACCTTTGCCTGCAGCCAGTGGTGCGATCTGCTGACCCCGGTGACTGCAGAGCCTATTGCCTGGTATAACGATGATTTCTATGCCGGCACTCCGGCAGTCACGGTCAACCGTTTTGGCAAAGGCGAGGTTTACTACTTCGGCACCCAGGTCGAGGAACGCTACTGGTCGGGACTGCTTGGCAGTCTGGCCGGCAGGCACGGGCTCCGGCGCTTCGCGGGCCTGCCGGACGGCGTTCAGGCTTCTGTACGCAGCGGGGAGAACGGCAGCTTCCTGTTCCTGCTGAATCTCAGCCGGACAGAGCAGGCCGTCCCGCTGGACAACGATTACCGCTGCGCGTTTAGCGGAGAGGCGCGTTCCGGCCTGCTGCTGCTTGCTCCATACGGTGTTGAGATTCTGGAGCTGGAAGGGTAGCGTCCGGATACGGTTAATGTTAAAAGAGCCCAAGCCTGGTTATGTCGGGCGGGGCTCATTATGGATTATGGCCGGATCAAGCGGAGGGATGGCGTCTTCTGCCTTTGCTGCCGAGGCGCCGTGAAAAGGGGAGAGGAGCCGTTGGCGGTCTTCTTTCAGGGCTGGGGCTGGACTGCTGGACATCCTCTTCACCGCGTATAATAGCGAGCAAGTCATTCACACTGGTGATCCGGCTAATATCAACAGCCTTTCCGCTGCCTTCCTGGCCGGGCACCTTAAAGCTCCAACGTTTGGTATCCATTTTTGTTCACTCCTTAAAAGTTTTGTAGGATCGCTCCATTTGATATGACTGCGCAAAACTTGCCTCGGAAGCATAAACTTGAGTTTTGTAGGATCGCTCCATTGATACGGCTGCGCAAAACTTGCTTCGGAAGCATAAACTTGAGTTTTGTAGAGTAGCTTGGGTCTGACAACGCGGTCATCTTTTATATTTCCATCATATTCCCTGCTGCTTTTCTTGTATAATGAAGGGAAATGATGGAGGGCATCACTGCAAGTGATGGCTGCTTTTGGAGGGGGAGTACGGATTATGGATATAGGGCTTCTCAGAGTATTTCAGGCAGTGGCCGAGGAAGGAAGCATCTCCAAAGCGGCGCAAAGTCTGAGCTATGTTCAATCGAATGTGACGGCACGGATTCAACAGCTGGAGCAGGAGCTGAAGACACCGCTGTTCTACCGGCACAGCCGGGGGATCACGCTGACTTCAGCCGGACAGACCCTGCTTGAATATACAGTCCGGATCTTCAAGCTGCTGGATGAAGCGCAGCAGGCGGTTCTGGATTCGCCGGTTCCCAAAGGCTCCATTATGGTCGGCTCCGATACAACCGCTGCTGTCCGGCTGCCTGTTATACTCTCCGCCTACCGGAGCTGTTATCCTGACGTTGAGGTCCAGCTGCAGATCTGCAGGCCCTCTGAACTGATCGACGCTGTTCTGCAGCATACTGTCCAGGGCGCCTTCCTGGACGGACCGGTTGAGCACCCGGAGATTGTGCAGGAGCTGGTCATCAATGAGCAGCTGGGGCTGATTATTCCGGACAGCATGGACTACGAGGGCTTACAATCCATTCACGGGCAGACCCTGCTCATGCTGAATGCAGAGTGCCTGTACCGGATGAGGCTGGATGCCTGGCTCAGGGAGGAGGGCCTCCGGCTCGGCAAGGTGATGGAGTTCGGGACGATGGAGGGCTTGATGGCCTGCGTCAGGGCGGGGATCGGCTTTGCGGTGCTGCCGATCTCCTATTTCAGACGATGAATATCACCCAGGGGATCTCCTGCTACCCGTTCCCGGAAAGCTATGCAGAGGTGCCGACTGTATTCATCCGGCGGCGTGACCTGTATATGACAAGCGCCTTCCGCGAGTTCATCGAAGTGCTGAAGGTGCATCTGCCGGAGGCCGTCTTCAGCGAAGAGCTTTCTTCTGCCGGGGGCAGGCCGGTGGATGCCTGAGATAGACCGATGCCAGAGGCCTACCGACAGATGCTAATAAAGCAAGCAGGCCTCCGCTTCACGGAAACCGTGAATGCCGGAGATAAAGGAACAGGGCACCAGCCCCCGGGAAGTATCCGGGTACTGGTGCCCTGTTTTATTGTGCTTGTTACGCCAGTTACAACGCTCGGCGCGCAATGATTTTTGCACAGCATTCGATTTCAACAAGCTCATTCGTTGTCCCGCTTAGCGTAAGTATCCTCTGACTAAGTGGATTTTCATCACCTAATTTTCTCCCAGACCAGCGTTTTAGCAAAATAGTTGGAAAAAGCACACTTAATTATACCGAAATTGCCTAAGGTAAGGTTTTTCGGCTGAATTAAGTGACTTATTTCCACCTAATTACTCTAAACAGTACATTTTAATCTAATTAGATGGCGAAAATCCACCTAATTGGGTTTTGGATTATACTGGCGTGCTAGCCTCGGCAGGTATGCGCTTGTTTGTTTAGGCGTGAGCCCGTCTGAGGGCGGAGAATGCGATCCGTTGCCAGGGGCAGCCCGAAACAAAGGCACTTTTGCCTTTGAATCCGCCGAATCTCCCGAACCCGCTTAACACCAAGTGTGGCATCATTCCACTAGCTGCGCTGGTTCACCAAACACACTGTTTTTTCCAAAATTCAATCTGCCACAGTGCCGGTCAGTGCAGCCGCCGGAACTGATCCGGTGTTGTACCGGACTGCTTGCGGAAGGTGGCCACGAAGTGGCTGACATCGCGGAAGCCGACCAGCTGCGAGATGGTCTTGACGGTCATCGCCGGCTTGCTGACCAGTAATTCCTTACTCTTGCGGATCCGCAGGCGTACAAAATAAGCGTAAGGAGAAAGCCCGAAGGTCTGCAGAAACAGGCTGTTGAGATGGCGGCCGGACACATCAAGCTGTGAAGCAAGGTCATAAAGGCCGATAGACGGATCGCCGTAATGGCTGTCCATCCACTTCAGGAGCGGCTGGAGCTTATCGACATTCCGGGAGATGGAGGTATTGTTGTGCAGGTGCCCGTACTTGTTAAGCGTCAGCAGGAAGCGGTAGGCATCGGTGGACACGCCCAGGCTGAACATGTCTGCAGCAGCATCATGCCGATCCAGCATATCCTGCAGCATCCCGGTCAGCGGCGATTCATTCTCCCAGCGGTAAAAGGAATTCCTGTGCATGCCTGCAGATTCAAGTATGTGCCGGGATGAGCTGCCGCCGAAGGTGAGATAGTAAGTGCACCAGTTCTGTGACGAGAGCGCCTCATACCTGTGCGGAGTGCCAGGCAGCAGCAGGATTCCGCTGCCTTCGGACAGCGTAAGCTTCTTGTCCTCGAAATGGATGATCCCTTCACCGGAAGCCGTCTGCAGCCAGTGATAGACGTAATAGCCGTCCGGCCGCGAAACTTTTTCCTGGTCAGGATTATAGCCCATGCTGTCCAGTGTAATTGGCAGATGCTCCCCGCCTTCGCGGGCGAATACAATTCTGCGCGGGGGTGAAGATAACAATAAAGGTCACCTCTGTGTAATGCCATATTATTATATGTTATGGCGCGAATTTTATATTTATAGCGGTAAGTTTAAAGGTTAAACTAAGTATATACTTATACTATAAAGGAAGTGCGATACGTGATCAACAATAAATTACCGAAAATCTGGTACGGCGGTGATTATAATCCCGAGCAGTGGGATGCCCCGGTATGGGCAGAGGATGAACGGATGTTTAAGCTGGCCGGGATTGATGTAGCGACGATTAACGTCTTTTCCTGGGCCATGATTCAGCCTTCTGAAGATACATATGATTTCTCGGAGCTGGATGAGCTGATGGACCGGTTATATAAAAATGGAACTTATGTCTGTCTGGCTACCGGTACAGGAGCACATCCGGCATGGATGGCACACCGCTATCCTGAAGTAACCCGGGTCGATGTCCAAGGCAGAAAGCGTAGATTCGGCGGCCGCCATAACTCCAATCCGAACAGCCCGGTGTACCGTAAATTTTCTGCTAAGCTTGCAGGCAAGCTGGCTGAACGCTATAAGGACCATCCAGCGCTGCTGATCTGGCATATTTCGAATGAATACGGCGGTTATGATTATTCCGAGCAGTCTGCAGCGGCCTTCCGGGTCTGGCTGAAGGACCGTTACGGCACGCTGGACGGGCTGAATAAGGCATGGAATACCAAGTTCTGGGGTCATGTCTTTTATGACTGGGAAGAAATTGTGGTGCCGAATGAGCTGAGTGAGGAATGGAACGGGAACCGTACCAACTTCCAGGGCATTTCCCTGGATTACCGGAGGTTCATGTCTCACAGCCTGCTGGAATGCTACAAGCTGGAGAAGGAGGCCATCCGGGAGCACAGCCCTAATATTCCGGTAACCACCAACCTGATGGGCTTCTATCCGGAGCTGGATTATTTTGAGTGGGCCAAGCATTTGGACGTTATCTCATGGGATAACTATCCGGCGCTGGATACTCCGGTAAGCTTTACGGCGATGACGCATGATCTGATGCGCGGATTGAAGAACGGCCAGCCGTTCATGCTGATGGAGCAGACCCCGAGCCAGCAGAACTGGATGCCGTACAACTCGCTCAAGCGCCCGGGCGTGATGCGTTTATGGAGTTACCAGGCGGTAGCGCGCGGGGCGGACACCGTGCTGTTCTTCCAGCTGCGCCGCTCCATCGGTGCCTGCGAGAAGTACCACGGTGCCGTTATCGAGCATGTCGGCCACGAGCATACCCGCGTTTTCCGGGAATGTGCAGAGCTCGGCCGGGAGCTTGAGCTGCTTGGCGATGAGTTGCTGGATGCAGTCAGCGCGGCGCAGATCGGGATCGTCTATGACTGGGAGAACCGCTGGGCCCTTGACCTCTCGAGCGGACCGACCGTTGCCCTTGATTATGTAAAAGAAGTGCATAAATATTATGATGCGCTCTACCAGCAAAATATTGAAGCCGATATCATCGGTGTGGAAGAAAATCTGTCCAGGTACAAAGTGGTAATCGCACCGGTAATGTACATGGTCAAGCCGGGCTTTGCCGCCAAGGTTGAGGCTTTTGTCAAGGCAGGCGGTACGTTCGTGACCACCTTCTTCAGCGGGATCGTCAATGAAAATGATCTGGTTACCGTAGGGGGCTATCCGGGAGAGCTGCGCAATGTGCTCGGCATCTGGGCGGAGGAGATCGATGCGCTGCTGCCTGAGATGAGCAACGAAATCGTAATGAGCAGTGACTGGGGAGCATTAAGCGGCACTTACAGATGCAATCTGCTCTGTGATCTGATTCACTCTGAAGGTGCAGAAGTGCTGGCCCGCTACGGATCAGACTTTTACAAGGGCATGCCGGTATTGACCGCGAACAGCTTCGGGGAAGGCAAAGCTTATTATGTGGCTTCCAGTCCGGAAGCCGGCTTCCTGCACGGCTTCCTCACGAACCTGTGCCAGGAGAACGGCATCAAGCCGCTGGTAAAGGCGCCGGATGGCATCGAGTCCGTTCAGCGTGTGAAGGACGGTGTATCGTATCTGTTCCTTCTGAACCACAAGGAGGAGGAGCTTGGCGCGGATATCGGGACAGCGGAGCGCACCGATCTGCTTACCGGCGAAATCTACAGCGGCACGGCCATTGTTCCGGGCCGGGGTGTTCTGATTTTGTCGGATAAGAAGTAAGCTGAATCTAAGAATTTGGATATGCAAAAACCGGCAAATTTCCTGATATGGAAGCTTGCCGGTTTTTTTATATGAATGACCGCTGAAATGGGAACGCTACTCGGTAAATGAACCGAAATCCGTAATCTTCAGATCATATTTAAAGCTGATCCGGGAGCGGCTGAACGTTTCGTCCCAATGATCCTTGACCTTTTTCCATGCCCGAGGCTGCTGGATGCTGAGCACTTTTGAAAATTCGGCCACATCCGCTTTGTAATCCTGCTGCAGCTTGCCGATCATATGCTCCATCATCTGCTTTAGCTTGTCCTGGAAAATCTTAGTAGATCTTTTCGTATTTTCATCTGAAGACAGAATGCTTGAAGTGCTCCATGTTTCAATCAGCCGGCCCTCTGTCTCAATGGACACCTCAAACAGAATCTCATCTCCCTCAGTACGGGCCTTGATTTTGCTTTTCAACGCTTTCATTTCATAGGTCATCGGCTCATTGTCCCAGTCATAGGCTTTGATGACGCCGGTATTACCCTTGCCGGTCAGCCAAGAGAGACATTCAGTGTCTTCCTGGCTTAGATTGCCAACCCAATGTCCTGAGTCTCCCTTAACAACCGCTGCTCCGGCAAACTCGGTCTCGCCATCTGCAATAACCAGATTCTGCAGCGCAAAGCTCCGCTTGGCGTGCATGAGCGCGTCTAGCTTGGACAGAATGACCGGACTCATCACTTTACTTGTTCTGCCCTGATTGACGAGCATCTGCTGGATGTGAAAGGAGGGGATTTCTTCATTGCGTTTGGAGACAAGCGTCTCCTCTGCCCGGCCCTGACTGATAAAAACCATGCTACTGGGGCGGATGTCATTGTCACGGAGTACAAAATCCGTCAGCTGCTCTATCGACTGCTGCTTCAGCAGCTCAGCGGAGATGACGATGACTTTAAGATGATGCCCGACAATCGGACGTTCGTTCCTTATGGAGAACTGGCGGAAAATCTCAAGCACAGAATCCCCGGTACCCGAGACATTATGGTAAGGCGTGCCCTGCTGCCCCCCCTGCTGCCCCCCCTGCTTGTTTGAATTTCCTGTAGTCTTCACCGGTACAATCTGGACTGTTGCCGTAATCTTATTTTGCTTGGAATATGATATTCCTTTATCCTCCATCTCCTGCTCCGCCTTGTTCAGCTTTCCCGTATCAAGGGCCAGGCCGGTATAAAGCGCCAAATCCTCGATTTCCTTGCTGCTCCAGCATCCGGTCTGGGTGGCAGTAAGCAGGGAAAGACAAAGGATCAGCGGTAGTAGCCGCCTATACATGCTGCTTCAGTCCTTTCGTGCGGATAAGCCAGATAATGGAGAGCAGCACAGGCAGCAGCAGAAACAGTACAAGCCCCATTCTGCCAATGAAATCCCCCAGACTGAACACTTCATTAACGGTTTTGGGAATCATCGCCGAGATGAAAATGACTGGAACCAGCATATAGATCACCGGATGAACCTTCAGCCTGAAGATCTGGGAAAGGCCCAGCGAGGCCTGAAAAAAGAAGCTGCAGAAGTTGCAGAACATTTGCATCAGCCAAATAACCATCAGCGGAAATTCCATGCGCTCAAACAGAAAGCCGCGGATTTCAAAGCTGCGGATCAGGTCGATCGTCGGCCAGGTGCTTGTAATAGCAGAATCAATGGAAATCCCACCGATGACCATGACTACTGTCAAAAGATACAGCCCGACCGGAATGCCGATGCCGATCAGCATTGTTTTTACCGCCTGCTCCGGCTTCTGCATAAACGCCACAAGCATCAGGACGACTTCACAGCCGCTATACACCAGGACGGTTGATTTCAGGCCATGAATAACAGGTAAAATCCCGTTTCCGAGGACAGGACGCAGATTGTCGAGATCGAACAGCCGGAAGCTGAGCCCATAGCAGATCATCAGGATCATGATGCTGATCGGGAATACGATCTGAAACACTCTGGCGATGGAATTGATACCGCCGTATACAAGGTAGGTTCCCGCCCAGATAAAAGGCAGGACAACTGCCCAGATGGGCGTGCCCTCCAGCAGGAAGAACAGCGTGACCTCCGCCAGCGAACGGATTTCAAAGCCGGCCAGAATCAGAAAATAAAGAATCAGCAGCAGGCAGAGCACTGCACCGGGCACCCGGCCGATAATTTTGCCCGCGTACTGGAAAATGGTTTTGCCGGGAAACTGCTGGCTGATCTTTACCATCAGGGTAACCACGGCCATCACGATGATGCCGCCAAGCATGACTGACAGCCAAGAATCCGGGGTCTTTACAGCTTGGCTTACGCCCCGCGGCAGGGTCAGAATCCCTGCGCCAAGCACAGTGTTATTAAGGAATACGGCTGCTTGTGTAGAGGTAATTTTGTCATCTGTACGGGTGAACATCGCATGCTCCTCTCTTGCAAGGTATTTATGACTTCCTTCTTTTATCCTGTGTCTTCATCATAATCGGCCTGCGCTTCATGAGACTGAGCGGTGAGCGGAAGAACAGATCCTTCCAGTCACTAAGCCGGAAAGGGGATACTGGTGTAAGGTAAGGCACACCGAAGCTTTTCAGCCTGGTGAGATGGCTGCAGATCAGCAGGAAGAACAGAATTGTACCGAACATCCCCAGAATGGAAGCCAGTCCCATTCCAACAAAACGGAGCAGCCGGAGTGTAAGTCCGGCGCTGTACATCGGGATGGAGAAAGATGAGATAGCGGTGACCGCAACGACAATGACCAGAAACGGACTGACGATCCCTGCATTTACGGCGGCATCGCCGATAATCAGACCGCCGACGATGCCCATCGCCGGTCCGACCGGTTTGGGCAGCCGGATGCCGGCTTCACGCAGAATCTCGATGGAAATCTCCAGAATCAGGACCTCGATCACGGACGGAAAGGGAACGCCTTGCCGGGTCTCGATAATGGACAGTGCGAGCTCCGTCGGAATCAGCCCGGGATGAAAGGAAATAAAGGAAATATACAGAGCCGGAGCCATCAGCGCCAGAAAAGTGGCCGCAAAGCGCAGCATCCGGATCAAAGAGCTGGGCAGCCAGCGCTCATAATAATCCTCAGGCGACTGGAGCAGCATGCTGAAGGTTACCGGAACAATCAGTGCGAATGGCGTACCGTCCAGCAGAATGGCAATCCTGCCCTCCAGCAGGGCATTGATTACCCGGTCAGGGCGTTCAGTATTCTGCACCTGCTGAAAAGGGCTCAGATAGTTATCCTCGATCAGCTGCTCGATAGAACCGGATTCCGCCAGAAAATCAATATCCAGCTTGCTGATGCGTGTCTCTACTTCCTTGAGCAGCTCCGGGTTCACAATGTCCTTTATGTAGGCCAGGACTAGATCCCTCTGTATCCGGGTGCCCACCCGGTATGAGATCATCTCCAGCTGATCATTGAGGCCCTGGCGGCGCAGGATGGAGGTGTTCACACTCAGCACCTCCGAGAAGCCGAGCCTTGGCCCGCGCAGCAGCGCTTCCGACACCGGCTCGCCAAGTGTACGGTCAGTGCTGGCGGGAGGCTCAATCAGCAGTCCCTGCGGCAGGCCTTCAACCATCAGCCCGGCATGTCCGAACAGGACAGACTGGATGAACATGGTCAGATCGCTGGCCTCCCTGAGCTGGCTGAAGGGCAGCCCCGCCCCCGCTCCTGACATTCCTTGAGCCGACAGGGACTCGGCGGTCGCTTCAAACATCAGATACTGCAGAATCTGCAGGTTTAGCTGCCGGTCATCCTGCATGCCGTCAACGAAAATAAGCACAGCCTGGCTTTCCAGCCGGGTCATGGTAAATTCCTTGAAATGAAGATCGGAGTTTCTGCCGATGGTATCCTTAATGTATTTAAGGTCGGCAGCGTAGTCGCCGCTGAAGCCTTGGGGTGCCGGGGCAGGACTTCCGGCCGGAACAGCAGCTTGTCGTTGGGACGGCTTCCCGTTTTTTGTACCTGGTGATTCCACGGCTCTGCCGCTGCCTGTCAGCGCGTATAGTCCTTTATACAAAAGATGAACCAGGAGGGGAAACAGCAGGGCTACGCCTGCCTGGCCAAACACTGCCCAGCCCGGGATATAGGACATTATAGTAGCAAGCAAAGGGATCACCCGACTTTTCTGGAGTAGACAGCTGTGTATATGAAGTTTTCCAAAGACTGCTTCAATTTAGTCATTTCTGCTAAAAAATATGTGCAGCGCAAAAAAAAGAGGCTGGCTCCCTTTCAGGATCCCATCCTCTTTACTGGCTTATTTGCCGGCGGAACCGGCTTCAGCTGAACTGTCAGTGCCGCTCTGGCCGTTCTCGGATCCGGGAGCGCCGCCCCTGCCGCCTCCGCCGAAACCGAAGCCGCCTGAACCAACCGTAATTTTCACTGCTGTGGCAGTATCTGTCTGAAGGGTGTATTGGATAACATCATCAGCCTTGAGATCCGTAAGGGTGAATGCGGTCTCCTTCTGCTGCCCGTTCTCATAGGTAACAGAGACATACTCCGTATCGGCGGTAACGGTAATGTCAATCGTCTCCTCCGAGAAATTTTGCATCATGCCGCCCATGCCGCCCTGGCGTCCGGCCTCACCGCTTTGTGCGCCGCCTTCGGGCGGAGTACCTTGCTGGCCGTCAGCTTGTTGTCCGTCCTTGCCGCCCTCCGGCGGTGTGCCTTGTCCGCCTTCACCGTTATTCTGCGGCCGTCCTTCCGGCATTTGCGCGGTATACAGGGTGATGGTGCTGCCGCTGATGCTTTTGATTTTACCGATATTCATTCCGGCCCTGTCCATGCCGTCCGGTCTTTGCCCGCCCGTTCCAGGCTGAACGGCATTACTGTTTGTCCCGGTTCCGGCGTTTTGGCTGACGGCAGAGGGGGAGGCTGTATGTCCGCTCCCGGAGCTGCAGCCTGCCAGCAGAACGGCGGCAATCAGGCCGCTGGCCAGCATATAAGGGACATGCTTTTTCATGTTCAATTCTCCTTTAAATAGAACTCTCAACTGAATTTCGAGGTTACTATAGCAGATGTTCCTGAAAGCCGGCTTAAAGTCGAGATACAGTAATCTCCGGGGGAAGCGGTGAAACAATTGTTATATAATGAAGGGTAGAATGCGGGAAACACAGAGAACTATTTTAGAAAAGAGGAGCACATGACAACTTTACTGGTAACAGGCTACCGTGCGCATGAGCTCGGGATTTTTGACAATAAGCATCAGGGCATTCCCTATATCAAAAAAGCGCTGGAAAACCGGCTCATCCCGCTGATCGAGGACGGTGTGGACTGGGTGATTACGCCCGGACAATACGGTGTGGATCTCTGGGCCTGCGAGGTTGTACTGGAGCTGAAACGGCTGTATCCGCAGCTGAAGCTGGGGATCATAACCGCCCATGCCAATCCGGAAGAGAAGTGGAAGGAGGACAAGCAGAACGAATACCGGCGGATTGTGGCGGGAGCGGATTACTACGGGGCAGTCAGCAATGCGCCGTATGACGGGAGCTGGCAGTTCAGGGCCAGGGATGAGCTGCTATTCCGCAAAAGCGATGCCATTCTCCTGTTCTACGATGAGGAAGCGGCTGAAGGCAGCGGCAAATTTATGAAGGAACGGGCGCTGAAGCTGCATGCGGAGAGTGACTACGGGTTCTATCTGATGCTGGCGGAGGAGATTCAGAATATTGCGGATGAAGAGAGCCGGAGTGATTATGAGTAGCACCTTTTAACCGGAAAAAGAGAGGAAGGATCGGGTGTGGAAGCATTGGAGACGCAGGAGGATATTTGTTATGTCATTCTGCTCAGTCCCACGGAGCAGGACCGCAGGGATATGGAGATTATCCGTGCGCATGTAAGGCATCTGCAGAAGCTGGAACACAGCGGACAGCTGGTGCTGTGCGGCCCGTTCAGCGATTGTCCCGGCGGCATGGTCATTATCCGGGCGGCTTCACGGGAAGAAGCCGTCCGGATTGCCGAACGTGATCCTTATGTCACTACCGGCATCCGTAGCTATGAGCTGCGTACCTGGGGGCTGTCCCATGCAGGCAACAGGCACATGGGCATAGCTGCGGAGTAAGCGGAGCGTTGCCGGGCCGCGTTAAATGAAGCTGCGCAGTGAAGGCGGCTTGCGGACTTTATAATGCTGCTCGTAGGCATAGGCCAGCTTGATCAGCAGCGGCTCCTGATAGGCCTGCGCCGAGAACGTTACCCCGAACGGGGCGCGGCCGAGGTGTAGCCGGAAGGGACAACGATGGACGGGTAGCCTGATCTTGAAGTAATTCTCGCGCCAAAATCGGCCGGGAACAGCAGCGCATCCAGCTGGTGCTCCTTCATGGTTGCGTCGATCCCCAGCTCTTTGCAGAGCCGCAGATCGGTGGCCCGGTCGCGCAGGTAATTCGGCTCAGTCAACGTGCCCGAGGAAGTGTACTCGGCATCAATCAGGGTTGATTGTCCATAGCGCAGCGTCTCCTGCGGATGGGCATGGTTGAAGTCGATAATGTCCTTCAGCGTCCGCATTTTTGCTCCGGGTCCGAGGTTGGCCAGATAGGCATTCAGAGAGGTCTTGAATTCATTTAATACTACAGAGGAATATTTAATCTCGCGCGCGGTACGGATATCAGCCGGATCAATAATGATTGCCCCAAGCTCGCGCATCTTCGCTACAGAGGCGTTGAAGAGCGCCAGCTGTTCCTCCGTCAGCTCTTCAAAATAATAATCCCGCGGAATCCCGATCCGTGCCCCCTTCAGCCCGTCCGGGTCAAGAAAAGCGGTATAGTCCTCATGCACCCTGCCGGTGCTTGTCCCCATAGCAGCATCGCTGTCATCCCGGCCGAGCATGGCGTTCAGCAGCAGAACGGCGTCGCGTACAGTTCTGCCCATCGGGCCGGCCGTATCCTGTGTGTTCGACAGCGGCAGAATGCCGGAACGGCTGAGCAGGCCGACGGTCGGCTTGATGCCTACGATCGAGCCGAGATTGCCGGGATTAAGGATCGACCCCGATGTTTCAGTGCCCACTGACACCGTGCAGAAGTTGCAGGCAACGGCGACGGCGGATCCGGCGCTGGAGCCCCCGGTCGGCGTAGAGATATTATAGGGATTCAGCACCTGTCCGCCGCGCGAGCTGTAGCCTGAGGGCATTCCGTTCGTCATGAAATTGGCAAATTCCGTCATGTTGGCTTTGCCCATAATAACAGCTCCGGCGTCGCGCAGCTTCTGCACAATGAAGGCATCCTCGCCGGCAAAAGAATCCGCCAGCGCCAGCGACCCGGCGCTGGTATGCATTTTATCCCCTGTATTGATGTTGTCTTTGAGCAAGACCGGAATGCCGTGCATCGGGCCCCGCGGCCCCTGCAGCGAACGTTCCCTATCCAAAGCTTCGGCGATGAACAGCGCATCCGGATTGATCTCCAGCACAGAGTTGATCGTCAGGCCGTTTTTGTCATGCTCGGCAATGCGCTCGTAATACATGAGAACCAGCTGCTGTGAAGTGATTTCTCCGGCGGCAAGTGCGGTTTGAATTTCCGGAATGGTAGCCTCTACAATTTCAAAACTCATGCGGGTCCACGCTTCTTTCTCTCTTTGGATTGGTTGGTCTTCCCTTCATCTAACCATAGATTGCAGCGTGTAGATAGAGTGAATTGCAGTTTTGTAACGGCGGACAGCCCAATTTTGGTGTATAATCCCATATAAAGTTTATACGGGAGGATTACATTGTGAAGAAGTGGGGAAAAGGTATACTGGCTGCATTGATCGCGGTTAGCCTGGCGGGCTGTGCGGATGGCGGTGCGTCAGAGAAGCAGGAGAAGGAAGCGGAGAAGCTGATAGACAGAATCGCTGAAGCGGGCGGTTCGCTGAACAGCTATGTACAGGAGTCGCATTCCCGGATATCAACCGGCATATCACCGGATACTAAGGCTGCCGAGTATACCTCCGAGACAACAACAACGTCTGAGTACATTCTCGACCCGCTGCAGATGCATCAGGCCGGCTCGATGATCATAGGAGATAAGGAACCTGCGGATACGGAGTCGTATTTTACGGATGACGGCTATTATATGTTATTGGAGGGCTTGTGGCGGAAGATGCCTGACTCTTTTCTGGAAGATTTGAAGCTAACGGTGCAGGTGCAGTCCAGTCCTGTACGGCGGATGGAGATGCTCAAGACGATTCTGCCTTACGTGACCGTATCGGAGACAGGAGAGGAATATATCCTGAGCGCACAGCTGTCCGGTGACCAGACGAAGGATCTGGAGGACTTTTACAAGCTTCAGTACAGCAGTGAAGAACTGGCTCTTCAACAGCTTGAGCTGCTCAAGAGCATGAGCCTTGAATACCGCGTAGATAAGCAGACGTACTGGCCGACGGGAACAACCGAAGAGCTGGTAATCGAAGAAATGCTGGACGGGGAAGGAACATACAGGGAAGTGAAGCAGGAGGCTACCATGAGCAAGTATAACACCGTTAAGGATATTGTGATCCCCGAGGAAACGCTGACGGCTGCGGAGTAGGTGGGGAGGACAGGCATGCCGACGAAAAAGACGCTACAAATTCCGTTCCGTTGAAAGTGCATCCGGGCAAGCGGTAGACGTCGGGTAAAAACCAAAAAACCTGTACCCCGCAGCAACCGCTGCAGTGTACAGGTTTTTTGATGCCTCGCAGCGGAGATTTAGTTCCCCGCCGGACGGAACCCTTCTTCCGCCAGATACTCCTCGGCTTCATCGCTGGTTTCAAAAGCCATCTCCAGCTGCAGACCGGCGTAGAGGTACCACAGATCCTCTTCAAATCTGAGGCTCAGCGTGTTGCCGTCAGCGTTAACCCAAAGGGACTCTGCGCCGGCAGCTGCCGCCGCTTTTTTCTTACGTTTGCTTGGTGCAGGAGCCTCCGGAATATACATCGACAAGGAGGCGATGGAAGCCTCGATCAGCCCGCGCAGCTCAGCTTCGGAATAGTCGCGGATATTCACCAGCCCTTTGCCGTCTGTTTCGTAGCCCCGTAGCAGACCGGCATAAACAAAGCCGTTGCCGTTCGGATGCAGATGGGAGGCGACGGTCTTTTTCTCATGCCGGCTTCCCTCGAAATGGTAGTTCACCCGGCCAAGCGAGACATTTCTCCGCTCAAGCTCAGGGTAGGAATCAAAGATCGCTAATTTTTGTTCAAAAGTAAGCATAGACAGCCTCCGGTTCACGGTTCATCTTAATGTAAAGCCCGTGCAAGTGATTATACCATGTACGCAGGCTGCGGTACTACTGCTTCACCCGCGTGGTACCATTGCTTCCGGACCTGCACGGACGTTAGGGCTGAAGCGGCAGCGTGAGCACAAACGTACAGCCTTCAGCCGGAGGTTCGCCGAGCCTGAGGCTGCGCCCATCGCCTCAGCCAGCAGGCGGCTGAAGGTCAGGCCGAGCCCCAGGCCGCGCAGCTGGCTCTGCTTGCTGCTGCTGCGGAAGAAGGCTTCGAACACCCTGTCCCTGATATCCGGGGATATGCCAGGTCCGTCATCCGTGATGCAAATCTCCGCATATCCCTGTGGAATCATGTTGAGCTTAACCGTCAGCTGCAGCGGCTCTCCCGCCGGTGCGGCCTGCACGCTGTTGTTCAGCAGATTGACGATAATCTGCTGGATGCGCAGCGGATCACCCCGCACATACAGCGGCTTCTCCGGCAGCTCAAGCACCGGCTCACTCACCTCTTCGGCCTGTGTCAGCCTCCACTGGTAGATGATTTCCGACAGGAGCGGAACAACGTCTATCCGGTCATGACGGACAGCAACGATGCCGGCGGTCAGGGCGTTGT
This sequence comes from Paenibacillus sp. DMB5, assembly GCF_001517085.1. Lineage (GTDB taxonomy): Bacteria > Bacillota > Bacilli > Paenibacillales > Paenibacillaceae > Paenibacillus_AQ. The sequence continues at coordinate 44,081 of NZ_LRAC01000017.1, read as the reverse complement.
AATCCAGCAGATCTGCGACCATGCGCTGCAGCCGGCCCGCTTCCTGCAGGGCGATGTCTAGGAATTCATCTGCCTCGTCCCCCTCAACGACACCTTCCCGCACGGCGTGGACCAGTCCTTTGATAGAGGTGACCGGCGTCTTCAGCTCATGGGATACTCCGGCCAGCATGACAGCCCGGGACTGCTCGAACTGTTGCAGCTTGCCGGACATCTCCTGGAAGGAGACAAGCAGTTCATGAATCTCCCGCTCTTTGGCTCCTGTATCCAGAATGATGTTATATTCACCGCTGCTGATCTGCGAAGCGGCGGCGGCTACCCGCTGGATCGGTTTGGCCAGCTTGCCGGATAACAGATAGATGGTCAGCCAGCTGAGAATAATCAGGAACAGAACAATGATGGAGAAGAAAATAATCTCCTCCTGCGGAATATGCCGTAGAGAGCGTTTGGACTGAAGCACGATAACCTGCCCCAGTGTCTCGCTGCCTTCCCGGATCTGGGCAACCGCGGCCTTGAATTCCGGACTGCGGGCATCAGTCATGGTATCGTTAAGCTTGTAATGCATCTCTTCCTGGGTCAGCGGCGGATCGGAGAACAGCAGCTTGCCCGCCGGGTCTGTAACAATGACGCACATTTCCAGTGATACCTTGAAGAACCGCTTCCGGTCTTCGACAAGCTTGGCCAGCGTCGGGCTGATCTGCATCGTCCCGTCGCTGCTGACGCTGCGGTCGGCAATTTCCTGGGCCAGCAGGCCGGTCGTCTGCATCCGGTTATTCATCGCTTCCTGCTGAATCCACCAGAAGGTCAATAGCGCCGTCAACAGCAGCCCGGTGCTGATAATGATGATGTAGCGGAGCGTCCAGTAGGTGAGAATGGAAGTGCGTTTCCGCGGTTTGGTTATTCGGTCCATAGCTGATACCCCGTCCCGCGCAGGGTGCGGATTTCCCCTTCTGAAGCAGGCCAGTGCGAGAGTGCCTGCCGCAGCCGCTTGATCGACAGGTCAACAGCTCGGTCACTGCCGTCATAGTCCATCTCCCACACCTGCTCAATCAGCTGGTCCCGGGTACAAATCTGGTTTGGTCGTTCAGCCAGAAACAGCAGCACGGACATGTCGCGCGGGCTGAGGTTGACCTCGGCCCCATTCAAGAAGATGCTGCGTGCGCTGAAGTCAACGAACAGGCTGCCGAAATGGCGCTTGCCGCTGCCGTCAGACCACTGGGAAGGGCGGCGCAGCACCGCATTTACACGGGCGACGACCTCCTCGGGAATAAACGGCTTGGACATATAATCGTCCGCACCGCCGTCAAGCCCGGCCAGCCGGTCCTTGATGCCGTCCCGGGCAGTCAGCATGATGACCGGGCAGCTGCTGATTTTGCGGATCTGGCCCAGCAGCTCGAAGCCGTCCATTTCCGGAAGCATAATGTCTAGCAATATAAGAGAAGGAGGCGATACCCCGAACGCTTCGAGTGCCGTCCGCCCGTCGGCGGCACGGGTGACGTGGTAGCCCGCTTTTTTCAGGTAGGCGCTGAGCACGCGGGCAATGGCTTCTTCATCTTCAACAATCAGAATGGATTTCATGTCATAGCCCTCCTTTTGCGGACTGAACAATCGGAATTACTTAAAATCACGACCATTTTACCACATTCCACCGCAGGCTGCTTCGACTTATTCCCGACATATTGCTCTGCTAGAATGGGTTCAAGCCGGACAAGGCAGAGAGAAAATACATGGATGGAGGGAATAATAATGAAGAAAAAAACATGGATATGGACAGCTGCTGGTGTCGTTGCCGCAGGAGCCATTGCAGCCTTTGTGCTTTTGAACAACAGCTTGGGCAATAACGTGGAGATCGAGTCGGTTATTCCTGCACAGGAACAGGCGGCAGCTAACTCGGGAACGGCAGCGGCGAATGCGGGAGAGACGGCAGGCGCAGCGGTTACCGCAGAACAATTGAACGGTGCATGGAGTGTAGCGGATACATCGAAGGTATACTGGTCAGTTACAACCTCCCAGGAGACAGTGAATTTCGTCAATCCGTCGGTTACAGGGACATGGAATGTTAATCTGGATGATGCAGCGGCAATGACCGGTGAAGGTGCAATTGAGATGAGTGCACTGGATTCCGGAAACGGACAACGGGACGAGCATGTAAAAGCTGCTGATTTCCTGGATGCAGCCCAATTCCCGCAATCAACCTTCGTTGTAAGCTCCTTCTCCGAGCTGCCGGCCGAATGGACGGAAGGTACAGCAGTGCCTGTTCAGATGCAGGGAACGTTGACCGTTAAGGGAATTGACAAGGACGTTGTTTTTGATTCGCAGGTGGTATACAGCGGGGGACAGCTTATGCTGTCAGGAACAACAACGGTTACCTTTGCCGACTTCGGCCTGACCAGTCCTCACAACATCGTAATGGAGACGGAGAATGACCTTGAGGTACGTCTGGAGCTTGTGCTGAACAAGTAACGTTTAATATAGATGGACACTATTTTTATAAAATAGCGCATGAAAAACCAGCCCGTTCCGCTTCCGGAACGGGCTGGTTTTTGTATGATGTGCCATGAATTAATAAATTGTAAGCGTGGAGTCCTTCCCCGAGAATCACGGCAAACTCTTGAGAATCTGCTGGATAACAGAACATAATACTAGCCAGCCCAGCTAATCTCCCTGCTCCTGATCCGTTCCGGCTCCATCTGCTGCTGTCCCGTCCGCCGTGCTCTCCGCCTGCGGAAGGCTCTTCTTGGGTATACCGTCCAGGCCGTATTCCCAGTCATAGGCATCAAAAATTTTGCGGGCTACCGGAGCAGCACTGTTGGAGCCGAAGCCGCCCTCTGGAATGACCACGGCGACCGCCAGCTTGGGCTTGTCGCGCGGGGCAAAGGCGATGAATACGCCGTTATCGGCCAGGTGGCTGCTTTTATTTTCAAAATATTGCTGCTGGGAAGTACCCGTTTTGCGTGCGAAATCATAGGGGAAATCGTTAAATGCAGTAACGCTCGTGTTCATGCCCTTGATGATTTCACGCCAATAGGCTTTGTCAAATTTCACTTCGTTCAGGACCTCCCTGCCGAAGGTTTTGACTGTATTGCCGGTCTGATCCGTTATTTTGCTGACCAGCTGCGGTTTAATCCGTACACCCTGGTTAGCGAGAGTGGAGGCATACTGGGCGAGCTGCAGCACCGTGTATTGGCCCTGCTGACCAAATGAAGCATAGACCAATGCCGACTGTGCACCGCCTCCGCCATTATCCGTGTCTGCCTCTTTAAAATAATTAATCAGCCCCTTATGCTCCCCTGGAAGTCCGCTGCCCGGCCGCTCCCCAAGCCCGAATTCCCTCATATATTTATCCCAAACCTTGACACCTTCGGAGCCGTATTTCGAGTAGAGCTTTTTGCCAACCTCATCAATCATAAAAACGTTGGAGGATTTCTCAATAGCCATTGCCGGGGTCTCAAAATAACCGTATGCATGGCCCCCTGCGTTGCGGACAGTGGTCTCGTAGCCGGCCCGGCCGAACGTTGTACTTCCTTTATCTGTGTAAGACGTGTGTGTGGTGATAAAGCCTTCATTTAATCCGATTAATACAGTCAGCGGCTTGATTACTGATCCCAGAAATACAGTCGAGCTGAAATTATGCCCGGATCGTCCGGAGTTATGTGGTGTAACAGCCCCGTTCTGATAATTCAGCATCAGCTCGTTCCACACATCAGCAGGCATCGTGCCTGTAGTCCACAGGTTGGTATCATAATCCTCCATACTCGCCATCGCTACAACGTTACCCGTATCGACCTCCATTGCCACCGCATAGCCGGTTTTGGCGTCAGGATGAACCTTCCCCTGAACCGGATTACTGTGGACCCATTCGATTTGATCCAAAATGGCCTGCTCGGTCTTCATCTGAATGGTTTTGTCAATTGTGGTCCACAGATTGTTGCCTTTGACAGGAGGTACCATCTCGACGATGCCTTCGGCCATATTCTTGGCATTAACAGCAACGCTCAAGTAGCCGTTACGTCCCCGCAGTTCGCGCTGGTACTGCAGCTCAAGCCCATCGAACCCTACAAACTCATCATCCCGGTAGGCCAGACCCGGATCAGCGTCATTCCTCATAGCGGCCTGAATGTTCAGATAGATATCCAAACTTTCCTTTGATTTCTTAAAGGGCTTGATGTATCCGACCGTTTGCACAGCTACCGTGTCCGGGTCATAATGGCGTTCATCCTCTTCGCTAACCGTCAGAGTGGGGTATTTGTCCTTGTTTTCCATGAAGTAAGCAATTTCCTCATTGCTCAGCCCCCGTTTGACCGGACGAGGCATAAAGCCGGAATATACCTTGGAATCAAGGTCCATCGCTTTGAGGATAGCCGCTTTGGTGAGCACCTGATCCTCAGGCACCTTAGCGCCGTATTTGGTAAAATCAGCAGCCAGCCTGGCGGCCAGCGAATCCGCTTTGGCAACGGCCTCAGGAGTACGGGCGGTAATGCCGGTGGCTTTGTCAGTCGCGGTCTGGGCGTATTCGGCCGTCAGGGAAAAATAGAGCGTCTGCACCGGGGTCGAATAAGCGAGCTTCTCGCCGCCTTTTGCGAAAATGGTCCCGCGGATGGAGGCAAGCGGCACATTTTTGGTATCGCGGCTGGCCTCTGCCTCGGAAAGGGTGGGGCCTTCGACAAATTGAAGAATAGCCAGACGGACAATAATAATGCAGAATATAATAAACGTGCTGAAGAAGAAGATATTAATGCGCAGACTGAGTGACTGGTTCGGTTTGGGTTCATCCTTCATAACATTGGGCTTGAATATGTCTTTCACATTAGCCTCCCCGCAGAAGTATCTGCTCTATCAATCTATGAACCATCGAAACGGTATATAGATCATATTTTACCATAATAAACCACTAAATGGCATATTCCATCAATGCCGGGTAGCGGGATAAAAGGAGCGAAAAATGATGATTGAAGTGGCTGTGGCGATTATCCATAATGAAGAGGGAAAGCTGCTGATCGCCCGGCGGAAGCCGGGCAAAGCGCAGGCCGGACTATGGGAGTTTCCCGGCGGCAAGCTGGAGGAGGGCGAGGATGCCCGGCAGTGTCTGTGCAGGGAGCTGATGGAGGAGCTGAATATCAGCATCCGGCCTTATGAGGCTTTTGGCAGCCATGAGCATGATTACGGCAGCCTGAGAATCAGGCTGATTGCCTGGAAAGCGGAATATACCGGCGGTGAGCTCCGGATGAGCGACCATGATGCCTGCAGCTGGGTGGAGAGGCATGAGCTGGCAGAATATGATTTTGCCCCGGCGGATCTGCCCTTTGTGGAGCGGCTGATAAGGGACTAAATGAACAGCTGAAAGGCGGATGATCTATTGTGACTGAATACAACAAGCTAGTCAGGGACGGTATTCCGGCGCTGATTGCTTCGCAGGGAAAGACATGTGCTACCAGGATAATGGACACCGGAGAATACATACAGGCACTGAGGGCGAAGCTGCGCGAGGAAACGGAGGAATATTTCACGGCTGAGCAGGACAAGCATGCGCTGGAGGAGCTGTCTGATCTGCTGGAGGTGATCCGGGCGCTTGCTAAGGTGCATGGCGGAGACAGCAGGCTGCTGGAGCAAATACGTGCAGAGAAGGCGGCACAGCGGGGCGGGTTTAATAACCGTGTTTTTTTGCTGCATGCGGAGGATTAACCGGATGTTCAAGAACAGAATGACGTTTTCGCTTAGTGCGGTTGCCGCCACCATTCCAATATTGCTCTATCTGTATCTATACAAGCAGATGCCCGATTTTGTACCTGTGCATTACGACGGCGCTGTAGCAGACAGGTTCGTCTTGAAGGGAAGCTATGAGGTCATACTAATCAGTCTGCTCGGCTGGCTTGGCTTTGGGATTATCCGTCTGCTGCAGCTGCTGCTTCGCCGGGTGTTTCTGCGCAGCTATCTCGAGAATCTGGCGCTGATACACCGGTTGTGGAATGCAGCCATACTGCTGGTAACAGTCTTGTTCTCGGCACTGGGCGTATATGCGCTGCTGGCTATGGTCTGAGCCGGCGGCAATCTTTTACACATGAGGTGCAGTTTGATAGAATCATTAGGAATCACAAGAATCCGGCAGGAGGGGACAACAATGACTAACGATAACGCTTACAAGGTAAAATGGGGGATTCTCAGCACCGGCTGGATTGCCCATAAGTTTGCAACAGACCTGGCTCATGCCAGTAATGGTATCGCTTATGCCGTCGGATCACGCTCGCAGGAAAGTGCGGATGAATTCGCCCGGAACCATGGTATTCCGGTGGCTTATGCTACCTATGAGGAGCTTGTCAGCGATCGGGAGGTGGATGCCATTTACATCGGGACTCCGCATCCGTTCCATAAAGAGAATGCGCTGCTGGCCCTGCGCGCCGGCAAGGCGGTACTCTGCGAGAAGCCGTTTACGGTGAACAGCGCAGAGCTTGAAGAGGTTGTAGCTTACGCCCGTGAACACAAGCTGTTCCTGATGGAAGCTATGTGGAGCCGCTATATTCCGGCCATCGTGAAGGTGCGGGAATGGATCGCGGCTGGCCGGATCGGGGATGTCCGTCTGGTCAAGGCTGACCTCGGCTTCCGCTCAGACTGGAATCCGCAGGGAAGACTGCTTAATCCTGAACTGGGCGGCGGCGCGCTGCTGGATGTTGGCATTTATCCGGTATCCTTCGCTTCCATGATCCTGGGGGCGCATCCGGAGTCAGTATCCAGTACTGTACATATCGGGGAGACCGGAGTGGATGAGCACTTCTCGCTGCTGCTGTCCTATGCGGATGGTAAAAGCGCTTCGCTGAACGGCGGTATCCGGCTCAAACTGACGGAGGAAGCGCATGTCTTCGGAACCGATGGCTATATTGTTGTCAAAGACACGCTGGTGAATCCGCGGGCAGCTGAGCTGTACATCGGCGGGGAGCTGGTTGAGTCCTTTGAGCAGGAGCGGGCTTCGGACGGCTATTGCTTTGAGGCCGAGGAGGTAGGCCGCTGCCTGCAGGCTGGCCTGACTGAAAGTCCGGTCATGACGCTGGACGAGTCAGTATCCATAATGAAGCTGCTGGATCAGGTCCGGGCCCAGTGGGGGCTTAAGTATCCTGGCGAAGAATAATTTCATGCTCTTATAATATCTGCTGCGGCTCTCAGAGAATGTGTTTAATAGCTCTGAGAGCCGCTTTATTACATCAACCATAAGGAGGATGAATTTATGGTATTAAGTAAAGACCGCTATCGCGGATGCCTGCACGGGCTGGCTGCCGGCGATGCGCTTGGAACGACTGTGGAGTTCAAAGCCCCGGGTACCTTTGCGCCCATGGACGATATAATCGGCGGCGGGGTCTTTGGACTGCAGCCAGGAGAGTGGACCGATGATACATCAATGGCACTTTGTCTGGCGGAAAGCCTGCTGGAACAGCAGGGCTTTGATCCCGCCGACCAGATGCAGAGGTACCTGAAATGGTTCCGCGAAGGATATCTGAGCAGCACCGGGGAATGCTTTGACATCGGCAATGCCACGCGGGCTGCGCTGCTTAAATATGAAGCCGGCGGCGGGGCCTACAGCGGCTCCGCTGATCCGCTGGCGGCAGGAAACGGCTCCATTATGCGGCTGGCTCCTGTTGTGCTGTATTATGCGGCCAATCCGGCTGAGGCTATCCGCTATGCCGCGCTCAGCTCCAGGACTACCCATGGTGCAGCGGAATGCCTCAGCGCCTCCCGCCTGATGGCCGCCTATATACTGGCCGGCCTGCACGGCTGGAGCAAGGAGGACATTCTGGCTCCGGAAACCTTCACAGGCTGGCTGAAAGACGATGAATTGACACCGCATATTCTGGATATCAGGCAAGGCTCTTATAAACATAAAGAGCCGCCGGAAATTCAAGGCAGCGGTTACGTGGTAGAATCCCTGGAAGCTGCTCTTTGGGCCTTTCACCGGTCTTCTACCTTTGCCGAGGGGGCGCTGCTCGCTGTCAATCTGGGCAATGATGCCGACACCACCGGAGCGGTATACGGCCAGATTGCCGGAGCTTATTACGGGCTGAGCGGCATCCCGGAAGGCTGGGTATCGAGGCTTGCCATGCGCAGTCTGATCGATGATTACTCGTTAAGATTGTTGAATACAAAGAAGAACCTTAGGGGAAATTAAAACGAATAACCCTAAGGGAGAGTGAAGCAGGATGGCAAGAAGAAACCGGAAATATGCAGTACCGGGGGCAGCGCAGGGCATGCAGAACTTCAAGGCTGATGTAATGAGGCGTGAAGGATACACGGTGGATCCGAACCACCCGGATGATGTGAAATATGAAGTGGCCAAGGAGCTTGGCATTCCGCTGCAGTCCGGCAATAACGGGAACCTGACAACCGAAGAGGCCGGACATATCGGCGGCAGAATCGGCGGCTCCATGGTCAGGGAAATGATCCGCCTGGCCCAGGAGCAGCTTGCAGAGAAAGGGCAGTCCTAAACAGCAGCATTCATATCATTAATCACTTGCAGCTGTACCGGTTCTGGCGGCCAGCGGCAGCTCCACCCGAATCTCGAGAAGCCCCTCTTGGATGGTTGCTAAGGCCGCGCCGCCCATTTGCTCCGCGAGGAGCCTGACAATCGACAAGCCCAGGCCGGAGCCGCCGCGTCTGGCTTGATCACCGGTATAAAAACGCTCGAACAGCCGTCCGGCATTCACGGAAGAAGCACTGCTGACCGGATTGCTGAACGACAGGACGCCACGGCTGCCGTCCTCAGATAATATAACTTTCACCGTAAGGATACCGTCTGCATGCTGAATTCCGTTACGGATCAGATTGTGTATGATTCTGGACAGGAGTTCTTTATCTGCACACACGAATACTGGTGCTGCTTCCACAAGCTCAACTCCAAGCCGGTGCTCCTCCAGTACAGCGACGGAGGCGGCAAGACATTCAGCTGTGTAATTGCTCAGGTTAATCTCCTCTACCTTCAGCTCAGGCTCAGTCTGCAGCAGATAGGAATACTCAAAAAAATGATCAATCAGCTGCCCCAGCGCCTGTGCATGCTTTTGCGCTGTCTGCAGCTTATTCTGCTGTCCGGGGGTCAGACCCTCGTCCATCACCAGCTGCTGATAACCCCTGATCGCTGTCAGCGGAGTACGCAGATCATGTGAGATGTTCGCGATCAGCTCCCGGAGCTCCCGCTCCTCCTGAATGCCTTGAAGGCGGAGTTTTTCCTCCGCCTTCAGGCATTTATTAATGTGACTCGCGAGCAGCGTCAGCTCCTTGTTCATCAGCTCAAGCCGGAGCGGCTGGCGGGTATTCTCCCTCAGGCGTTTGTCCAGCTGCCGGTTGATGCTCTGCAGCTGCCGCCGGATCAAGAGATTATGCCAGGCAAGCCCGGCTATTAAGATAACGGCAGTTATTCCGGCGGCAAGAAGCAAGTAACCCACAACCCTTCCTTTAATCCTATTTCAGCTCTGTTCTGCGGAATAGCAGATAGGATAGTCCAAGCATTACAGCAGCAAAGCCTGCACTAACCAGAATGGCTGTAAGCATATCACCCGCTGCCGTAGCCGGTGTGATGAAAATATAATTTTCCCCATACGGCGTTACAGCCAGCACATGCTTAAGCACTGGAAGACGTGCACTTAACTGCATTAATTGTCCCGTAAGCATCGAGAATCCGTAAGCAATAGCGACCACAATAACCGGCTTTTTAATCCAAAAAGCGACTGGCAGACAGATGCTCAGCTGTGCTGCATATACGATAAGCAGACTCAGTATAACAGCCAGCATCCTGGGAGCCCCTGCGGCGGTAACGCTGCTGCCGCTCGTCAGCACATTCAGGAACCCGAGAGCCGCCGAGCCCATACTGAACTCAGCGCCGGTGCCCAGCGCAATCCAGGTAATGACGGCATAAGGGAGGAGCAGCAATACAACCATTAGGCTGAAGACAGCCGCTTTTCCGGCAAGCAATGTAAACCGGCTGTACCCGTTCGCAACCGCATCATGGATTGTTTTGTTGTCCAGATCACCGCAAACCAGCAGGCCGGCAGCAACCCCGCCGAGAATGCTGATGACATTTACATCGGAGAACAGGAAGCCAAGGCCGGTGGCTCCGGCATCCAGACTGCCTTCGGGGATCAGGCGGGCAAAGACCGCCATCACCACTGCACACACCGTTGTTATGGCAAGGAGAAGCTTGAGTGCCGCAGATTTTCGCAGCTTGAACAGATCTGCCTGAATAAGGTTAAGCATGTGAATCACCGCCAATCAGGGACAAAAAGTAGTTCTCCAGCGTATCGCCCTGGACTGAAAATTCCGATACAAGCACACCGTTGTCGTGCAGCGCCCGGCTTACCTTTTCCTTATCCTGCACATAATCATACAGCTTGATGGAATGGTCCGGCATAACCGTATACCGGGTTGTATGGAGCTGCAGCTCCAGAATGCCTGCAACCTTGTCCGGCTGGTCACTGCCGATGCGGAGGTATTGCCTGCAGTTTTCATCCAGCTGCTCCAGGGTAAGACTCTCTCTGATCCGGCCCTGATGCAGAAAAATATAATCAGTCGCCGTCTGGTACAGCTCGGGCAGATTATGGCTGGAGATCAGGATAGTGAGCTGACGCTGCCCGCATAGCCGCTTCAGCAGTTCGCGGATTTCGACGACGCCCAGCGGGTCAAGCCCGTTGATCGGCTCATCCAGAATCAGCAGCTCCGGGCTGCCAAGCAGGGCAATGGCAATGCCCAGACGCTGCTTCATGCCGAGGGAAAAGTCCCTGGCTTTCTTTTTTCCGGTACTGCCCAGTCCGGTCAGCTCCAGCAGCTCATCCTCAATCTCATGGCCGGGAATCCCGCGCATCAGCCGGTAAAACCGCAAATTATCCCGTGCGCTCATATGGGGAACGTAACCGGGATGCTCGATCATACAGCCCAGTCTTTTCCGCTCTGTCTGAAGGGCGCGCTCCCCTGTATGCCCGAACAGCTCAAGCGTCCCCCCAGTCGGAAAAGACAGTCCGGCTACGAGACGCATCAAGGTCGTTTTCCCGGCGCCGTTCTGGCCGATCAGCCCGTAGATTTTACCGGATTCCAGTGAGATGGAGGCTTCCTGCAGCGCAGCGGGGGCGTTGCCGTATTGTTTGGTGAGCTTGTGTGTTCTAAGTACATAGGATTTCATCTGTTAATCTCTCCTTCCTGACAACAGAATAATTCCCGGTGGTTAAGAAAAGGTTAAGAATATTAATTAATCCGCCGGCCCGGTCCGCTATTCTTTATACAGCCGGTAGCCAAGCCCCCAGACTGTTTCTATGTACTCCTGAGTCTGGTTTGCTTTCTTCAGCTTACTGCGTAGGTTGCTCATATGCGTCTTTACCGCGTTGTCATCTCCAAGGTATTCATCCTCCCACAGTGACTCATACAGATTGGCTTTGGTAAAAACCTTGCCCTGGTTCGTCATCAGCAGCTCGAGAATGCTGTATTCCCTGGCCGTCAGCTCAAGTGCAGCTCCTGAGGCGCTTACCCGCTTACTGCCGCTGTCCAGCACCAGGTCCTTATAACGGCTTATCGTTGCAGCCGCAGACTGTTTACCTGAGCGGCGCAGACTGGATTCCACCCTGGCGGCAACCTCACCCAAATCAAACGGTTTAGTAATATAATCATCTGCTCCGAGCTTCAGCAGATCGATTTTGGTGTCCACCTGGTCCTTGGCAGAGATGATGATGACCGGGATGTCGGTGATGGTCCGGGCTTCCTGCAGAAGGGTATCCCCGTTCAGAAAAGGAAGCATAATGTCCAGCAGGATCAGATCATAAGGGTTACTGCGGATGGCCTTGAGCCCGTCCGGACCGTTGTATGCGGAAGTAACTGTATAACCGGCCCTTTGCAAAGCCTCGGCCAGCAGGAGGTTTAGGTCTTCCTGGTCTTCTATGATTAGAATGTTTGGCATTTGGGGGTTCTCCGATCTTAAATGATGCTTGCTTTGCTTTACGCGATAAGGGATGGCTTCGTACATATTTAATGTTACATTATAAGTTTGATTAATTGGTGTAAAAATTTTCTCTCAACAGGCCGAAACTCTGAATCTGGCATATTTGGCTGAACACGCGAAATGAGAGGCAAAAATGCCCTTGAATCTGGCACATTCGGCTGAACGCGCGAAATGAGAGGCAAAAATGCCTTTGAATCCGGCATATTTGGCTGAACACGCGAAATGAGAGGCAAAAATGCCTTTGATTTCGCCACACCCAGCCAGTCGAGTAAAACGGATTGTACCATTAGAGTCCTGGGCCCGCAGAAGTCCTGCACCGCAAAAGTTCTCCTCCCGTGATTTTCTTTATGTCCATTGAGCTGCCCGCACTAAATGTCCGGATTCCACCATTAACAGGTCCGGATACTGCGGCCAAAACCCTTTATTATAAAGCTGCTTCCACAATATGCTGCATCAGGTCTGATGCAGACAGGCAGCACAAGATAGTAACATACGGGAGGGAAAGTAATGTTGAGAAAATCAAGCACCAGCAGGCTTATGGTCTATCTTCTGGTTCTGGCTATGGCGGTTCTGCAGTTTCCCGGCGCTCCAAAAGCACTGGCGGTGGCGCTGACGTATGAAGCGGAGTCGGCTGTACTGTCCGGAGGGGCGGCACCCGCGTCTGACCATACCGGCTATACCGGAACCGGATTCGCGGGCGGGTTCACGGACAGCAACAAAGGAAATGCTTCTGCGAAGTTTAATGTAAGCGTTTCACCAGCAGGTAATTACACGGCTGCCCTGAGATATGCCAACGGTACGGGCTCCGCCAAAACTCTAAGCCTGTACGTGAACGGCACCAAGCTGAAGCAAATTTCACTTCCGGCAACAGCCGACTGGAACAGCTGGGAGGTTGCCTCAGAGACGGTTGCCCTGAGTGCAGGCAGCAGCACAATCACGTACAAATTTGATACAGCAGACAGCGGCAACGTTAATCTGGACAATCTGTCCCTGGATCTGTCACAGGGAGCCAATCTGGCCCTTAACAAAAGCATTACCGCAAACAACGCCTTCTCCGGTTTTCCCGCAGCCAATGCGGTGGACGGGAATGCATCCAGCTATTACGAGGGGGCAGCTAACAGCTATCCGAACACGCTGACTGTCGATCTCGGCAGCACACAGACGGTTCACACTGTAGTACTCAAGCTCCCGTCCGGCTGGGGCACAAGAACGCAGACCCTGTCTGTACAGGGCAGTACCAATAATACCTCATACAGCACGCTTGCCGCTTCCCAGACGTATACCTTTAACCCGGCTGCAAGCAATACGGTATCCATTACCTTTACAGCAGCTTCAGCCAGATACGTGAGAGTGAATTTTACAGCGAACAGCGGGGCAACCGGAGGCCAGGCCGCAGAGCTTGAGGTATACGGCTCCGGCACTGTCACTCCTACCCCGGCACCGACGGCGACAGCCACACCTGCCCCGACGGCCGCGCCGACAGCGACACCGACCGCAACACCAGTACCAACAGCCACGCCGGTTCCAACACCTACGCCATCGGCGGGAGCTTTTGGGGCAACGATGCCTTACGACACCTACGAAGCTGAGAATGCCGCCTACACCGGAGCGCTCATCGGTCCGTCCACCACAGCCGGGGAGCTCGCTTCCGAAGCCTCGGGCAGAAAAGCGGTCAAGCTGACCGCAGCAGGCCAGTACGTGCAGATAACGCTCGCCAAACCCGCGCAGGGTGTAACAATCCGCTATGCGATCCCGGATAATGCGTCGGGAACGGGCATAGAGTCGGCGGTCAGCATGTATGTGGGCGGAACGCTTTTTAAAGACATCAATCTGACCTCCAAATACAGCTGGAACTATGGGGAATGGGGGACAGAGGGCGGAGAGGTCCGCTGGTCCAACAATCCGAATGCGGCTTCGACCACACCTGCACATATGTACGATGAAGTGTCTGTCCTGCTCGATAAAGCCTATCCGGCCGAACGGTCATCAAGCTGCAGCGCAATGCGTCCAATCTGAATTTTGGCTCAACTGCATATGTCACAGTAGATTTGCTTGAAACAGAAGCCGTTCCTGCGGCGCTTACAATGCCGTCCAACTACGTAGCTGTTACCTCATATGGTGCTGTAGCAAACGACGGTGCAGATGATACGGCGGCTTTTAACAACGCAATTGCTGCTGTCAAAAACTCCGGCGGCTCCTACAAGGGCGTATGGATTCCCGCAGGAACCTTTCATCTGAACAACGGCAGCAAAGGCGCCGGCTATGACGGCAGTGGAACAAGACTGTACCTCGACAGCGGCGTGTCCGTAAAAGGGGCAGGCGTCTGGCACTCTACTCTGTCCGGCAATTATGCGGGCTTTTATCTGAGAGGCGGAAATGTAACCCTGTCCGATTTCAAAATCAGCGGCAGCGACATCATCCGCGACGATTACAACGGGCTTACCGCGGTCGAGGGCAATGGTACGAATTCGGTCATCAACAATCTGTGGATCGAGCATGTAAAAGTAGGCTTCTGGTTCACGAATCAGACGGATAACGTTACCGCATCCAACTCCAGAATCCGCAATGTCTGGGCGGACGGCGTCAACCTGCACCGGGGCACTTCAAACTCTACCGTTACGAACAACTCGGTGCGAAACAGCGGTGACGACGGCATGGCTATGTGGTCCGATGCTTTTTTGAATACTAATAATACGTTTAGCTACAATACCGTACAGATTCCAACCTTGGCCAACAACATCGCTATTTATGGCGGCAAGGACAACAAGGTGATCGGCAACCTGCTTACGGACACTGTGCGGACAGGCGGCGGGATCTCTTTTGGCACCAATTTTAATCCTCCGTCCATGACCGGCAACCTGACGATTCAGGGGAACAAGCTGCTGCGTACAGGCTCAGCCCACCGTGACTACGGCTATCAGATCGGCGCAATCTGGGCTTACTGGCTGAACAACAGCGGCAAGGCGCAGAACCTCACGGTTAACGTATCCGGCAATACGATCCAGGACAGCACGTACTCGGGGATTTTTGTGGAGGAACCGGCTCCGAATATTTCAGTGACGTATGCCAATAACACAATCCTGAATTCCGGAACCTACGGCGTATATATCAACGGCTCGGCAACCGGCAGCTCAGTGTTTAGCGGCAATACGGTTACAGGCGCGCCAGCGGGTAAATTCGTGAATGCTTCAGCCAGCTTCACCGCTACTGGTTCGGGGAACAACTGGTAAGAGAGGTTATTTAGAAAAGGCCATCCGGCTCCGGGTGGTCTTTTTGGCATTGCCGCGGGAATGGGCGGGTACGAGTATATGCTGAAATAGACGGATTTGCCTTGGCGGTGGTATGTTATTACATATTAGGAAAAAGCTTTGCCCTGCCCTTCTAATCAAACTCTAATCTGGCTGCAAAGCCTTTCTCATCCTTTGTGGTATACCATTAAGCCGAACAATCACAAGGGATGGGGGAGGAATAAGGTTTATGAAAAAATCCGTGAAAATTACAGCGGTGGTATTTACGGCAGCAGTGCTGCTGTATGCAGGCTCAGGGTCCGGAAGCGGGGTGCTTGCCCGGCAGCTGGATGAGGCTGTTTTTGAAACGAAGCCGGCCGGACAAGTGAAGACGCCGGTTACGGTTGAGGTGACAGAGTCGGGATATTCTTTTGACAAAGGGACAACCAGCATCAAATTAGACGCTGACACAGAGATAATCGCCATTACCGGCGTGAACGGGTCGATTGAACTGAAACAGGGCAGCGGCACACAGATAGAGGTACATACAAGGGTGGTAGTCGATCATGCATCCCGTACTGAAGCGGAGGATATAGCCGCCAAAAGCGGAATCAAAGTGCAGGATGGCGAGGAGCTCAGCATCAAGACTTACAGTGAAACGGCCAGAGCGGGTACCCGCTATAATACCAGCATTCATCTGACGGTTACGCTTCCCAAAGCTGTAAAGTCAGGAGTGAAGGCAGAGCTGAACAATGGAAATGTGCGTTTGTCTAAAGTGACAGCGGGCGGCACCATTACATTAGCTGCGGATAACGGCAATATTACGGCAAAAGAGAGCGGGAGCGAGCTCACCCTGCATACGGACAACGGGGTAGTTACGCTAGCGGGTGCCGGAAAAAGTGCAGCAGCCTCCGTGGTGAACGGAAACATTGATGCTACAAACGTTACAGGGCCGCTGGATATCCGGACTGTAAACGGCAATCTGACTGTTAAAAATGCTTACTCGTCCATTAAGGCAGAAAGCGTTGCAGGCAATATTCATATTGAAGCTTCAAAAGTTGGCGGCCACTGGGACGTGTCCAATACAGCAGGCAATGTCTATCTGGCCTGGCCGGAAAAAGCGGATGTGCAGGTAGAGGCCGGCACAACGTTCGGAAAGCCGGAAACGGATTTTCCGTTAACAGTAAAGGGCGGGAGGGTCAGCGGAACCATCGGAGCCGGAACGTACCGCATTGAGGCTTCTTCGCTGGCCGGTTTGTCTCTTCAGCATAGCAATTAATTAGATATTGTGAGAAGGTGGAGTACCGTTTGAGTATGAAGGAGCATGTCCTGATTATTGAGGATGAAGCGGCTATGGTCCGGCTGCTAGAGCTGGAGCTGGCTTATGAGGGCTATGACATTACCGTTGCCAGAGACGGTCTGGCTGGTGTAGAACAGGCAGTACAGGGGAGCTATGATCTTATTCTGCTTGATCTGAACCTGCCGGGCATTAACGGAATTGAAGTCTGTAAAAGAATCCGCGCCGTCAAGCAGACGCCGATCATTATGATTACCGCGCGCGATACCGTCAGCGAACGGGTGCGGGGGCTGGATACCGGCGCGGATGATTATGTGCCCAAGCCGTTCGCCATCGAGGAGCTGCTCGCCCGTATGCGTTCGCTGCAGCGGCGGCTGCAGCAGAGCCGGGAGCCGGTGGATCTGCTGGAAGCCAAAGACCTGACGCTCAGCGCAGCTGCACACCGGGTAACCCGCGCCGGTCAGGACATTGAGCTGTCACAGCGTGAATTTGAGCTGCTCCGCTGCCTGCTGCAGAACAAGAACCGGCTGATGAACCGGGAAGCGCTGCTGAATCTGGTCTGGGGCTATTCCTATGAGGGCGAAACCAATGTGGTGGATGTCTATATCCGGTATCTGCGCATGAAGGTGGATGAGGGCTACGCGGACAAGCTGATCCATACAGTCCGCGGCAGCGGCTATATTCTGAGGGGCTGACGGGGAGGGTGAACGGAAAATGAAGGCGTGGACATTCTCCCGTAAGGTCAGCGCATCCATTGCGCTGGCCTCTCTAATAGTAGCGGCTGTGCTTGGCGGCTTTGTCTATATTACCTTCAGCCAATGGACGCAGAAGCAGGAGAAAGAGCTGCTCACCGAAAAGCTGAAGCAGTTTGAGCTGCAGATTAAGGAGGTTACCTTCCTCCCTTCTCTGCTCAGGCCCGGCTTCGGAAGAGGGAGCGGGGCGGCAGCGGTACTGAAGCCGGACTTGTCTTCCTTTGCCGCTGATCTGGATGAAGGCCAGACGCTGCAGCTGCTGGATACCAAAGGGCGGGTGCTCGCAGAAGAGGGTGCGGCGTTGGAAGCCGGTGCAGAGACAGGGAAGGACACGGCAAGGCCGGATGATGAAGAGGCAGAGAATGGCGCTGCGGTATCTGGCGGTGCAGAGGCCGGGCAGTATGAGGCGGTAAGCAGCCTGACCCTGCCGGCATTTGGCACGGTGACGCTGCGGCTGGCTGACAGCGGGTATTCTGCAGCGGCGGCAGCCTCGCGCGAGGTAGGCCGGCTGCTGCTGCTCGGCCTGCTGCTGGCTGCCGGGGCAGCAGCGCTGGCCGGGTGGCTGGTCGCCCGCTCCGCCCTGAAGCCGATCCGCAGCATGATCGGCGAGGTGCAGAGCATCGGGGCGGACAATCTGTCGCACCGGCTGGCGCTGCCTACAGCACAGGATGAGCTGTATCAGCTGGGGGCGACCTTTAATGCGCTGCTGCAAAAGCTCAGTGTGTCCTTTGACCAGCAGCGGCGTTTTGTCGCGGATGCTTCCCATGAGCTGAAGACACCGCTGGCCATCATCGAGGGGCACACGCATATGATCCAGCGCTGGGGCAAGCAGTCGCCGGAGGTGCTGGAGGAGTCTCTGGGCTTCATGATGGATGAGGCAGGCCGGATGAGGGAGCTAATTGCCCAGCTGCTGCTGCTGGCTGAGACGGAGGAGCCGGTGCAGGAAGGGGCCGTGGAGGAATGCGATGTGCAGCAAGTCCTGCGCGAGCTCCTGCCCCAGACCGTACATGTAGGTCCCGGTGTCACTTTGAGCGCCGGTGAAGCAGGGGATACCGGTCCATTGCAAGTCCGGATGCCGGGCGGCGCCTGTTATCAGGTGCTGCGCAATATTGTAGAGAATGCGCTGAAGTATACACCGGAAGGCGGCAGTGTGCGTATTGCGCATAAGATAGACCTGGATCAGGTCATTGTATCTGTGACAGATACAGGAATCGGAATTTCTTCTGAGCAGCTCCCGCATATTTTTGACCGCTTTTACCGGGCGGAAGGGTCGCGGAACCGGGCAAAGGGCGGATCGGGACTCGGGCTGGCCATCGCCAAGGCGATCATGGAGCGCTACGGAGGCTCGATCGCCATCGAGAGTATAGAGGGAGCGGGCACCAAGGTGGAGCTGTCGTTTGTGCGGGGAGCGGGGGAGCGGGATTAGATCAGTAAGCTGCCCCCGGCGCCGGGACAGAAGTCAGGGCGAGAGTGCTGCGAGCTGTCTGAGATAACCAGCTCATCATCGCGGTTCTGAGATAATAACCATCTCCGATTTCTAACGGACCCAGGAGCCGTTATTGGTCCATTCTCCGGCGGTTCGGGCTTCTAACGGACTCAGCTGCCGTTATTGTAACGGAAAAGCTGTGATTTCTGCGAAATTGTGCCCAATAACGCCTGTGGTGTCCGTTAACTTACGCAAATGCCGGCACACTACAGAATAAGGTCATCTCGGTCCGTTAGACCTTTCCGGACTGATCATCCATAACAGAAGGGGCGTCATAACAGCCGGGATATGGCTGTTATGACGCCCCTTTTTTCAGCTGCCGCGTAGCTTAACGCGGATTCAGCTGCACCTTTGAGCCTTTGCCGCCGCTCTGGATGCCGGTGTCCTTGACTCCGGCTTCCTTCAGATCGGCGACGAGCCGCTCAATCACCGTTTTGGCTGCGGCCGCTTCCTTGGCACCGGAAGCCTGGACATTCAGCAGCACCGGCTTGCCGGAGCGCAGATGCTTGTCCGCCTGGCGCAGCTTCGTGTCATAATCGTGCTCCTCGATATGGGCGGTGAAGCGCAGCTCCTTCACCTTGACCTTGTCTTTCCCGCCGCTCCGCCCGGCGGCCTGGCTGGAACCGGCTTTGCGTGCAGACGCCGCTTCCTTCTGGGCGGCAGCCTTTGCTTTGCCCTTGGGCATCAGGGTGCAGGGCGGAGGGCTGCTCATCAGCGAGGTGCAGACCAGATCAGCCCCCTGGGACCGGGCCATCGCCAGCGCCTCCTCCCTGGAGACAATGCCGAGCTTCTCGCCCCGGAGTCCGGTTAGTACAACCTCGGACGCCCGTATTTGTTCGTTCATGAATACTGCCATTGATCGTTAGCCTCCTGCAAACATGGATACTGTTATCATAACGGGAAGTCGCCCGCCGTTCAATCAGCAGAGCGGAGCCGCGCCCAAAATCCCTGTTAAATCCGCTCCAACATCCTCCGGGGAACAAAAAGAACCCGGCAGTCTCTGCCGGGTCCACGTATATAAATCCATTGCATGATAAAATCCGTTGTGATATAGTAAAACAGCGTCACTATTTTCGATTAATTTAAGACATAAGTATTACATCTTATTTACACTTTAATCTTACCATAAGAATTGCAGCTTTGTCAAACCTGATTTTTGCAGAAGGCAGACCAGATTATTAAAGGAGTGTGTCAGCGGATGATTCACGCGGAGGATTGGCAGCGGGAGCAGGAACGGCTGGATTTGGTAACGGGGGAGCTGCAGACAGCCATTGCCGGAATTGAGCCGGAAGTATCCGGACTGCGGGAGCAGGTAACGGAGATCCGCAAGCGGTTCTGGGAGGAAGTTACCGTTAATACCAGCACGGACGAGGATTTTGAAGAGACCTTCTACAGCATCAAGCAGCAGGAGGCGCTGCTGTCCGAGCGGGAGCGCAGCCACCGGGTGCGGATGCAGCGTTACAAGAGTATGAAGCGGCTGCTGCCCTCGCCATATTTCGGACGCATTGATTTTCAGGAGGAGGGGCAGGGCGGCAATGAACAAATCTACATCGGCGTAGCCTCTTTTGCCACTGAGGATGGCCTGGACTTCCTGGTCTATGACTGGCGCACTCCCATTGCCAGCATGTATTATGACCATTCACCCGGCGCTGCAGCATATGAGACACCGGGCGGAGAAATTACAGGAACGATGACGCTGAAGCGGCAGTACCGGATTCGCGCTGCCAAGCTCCAGAATGTGTTCGATACAAGCCTGACCATCGGTGATGAGCTGCTGCAGCAGGTGCTCGGCAAGGGTGCCGATTCACAGATGAGAAGTATTGTAGCTACGATCCAGAAGGAGCAGAATGCGATTATCCGTGATGACAGAAGCCGTATGCTTATTGTCCAGGGCGCGGCCGGCAGCGGCAAAACCTCCGCAGCGCTGCAGAGGGTGGCCTATCTGCTGTATAAGCACCGTGAGCGAATTACGGCTGATCAGATCGTGCTTTTTTCGCCAAATCCGATGTTCAACAGCTATGTATCCACCGTCCTGCCTGAGCTCGGAGAGGAAAACATGCAGCAGACGACCTTTCAGGAATATCTGGAGCACTGGCTTGGGACAGAGTTCCGGCTAGAGGACCCGTTCGCGCAGATCGAATATGCGATGAGTCCTGAGACTGCTCCGGGTTATAAAGCGCGGATGAGCGGGATGACCTATAAGGCTTCCGGTGATTTTTTGCAGGCGCTCCGGAACTACGCGCTGTGGCTGGGCCAGGAGGGCATGTTGTTCCGCAGTATCCGCTTCCGGGAGCGTGAGCTGATTACGGCTGCACAGATGAAATCGCAGTTCTACAGTTACGCTCCTACTATACGTCTGGCTAACCGGATTATCCTGCTGCGGGATTGGCTGCTGCGGGAGCTGGCGGCGCTTGAGGTCAAGGAGCTGGAGGCGGACTGGGCCCGCGATGAGCTGGATTATCTCGATACCGAGCAATATGCCGAAGCCTACAGCACGTTGCTCAAAAAAGTGCAGCGGCAGTCGGCCGTCTTCGATTTCGCAGAGCAGTATGAGGAAATCTACGGGGAGCTGCGCGGACAAGAGCAGGGTGAAGAGAACGTATTCGACTACGCCGATCAGGAGGAGGAACTTCTGCTGCGGCTTATTGTGAAGGAGAGCTTCAAGCCGCTGCGACGGGAGGTCAGACGCCTGAAATTTATAGATGTACCCGGACTTTACAGCCAGCTGTTTGCTGAGGATGCGGAGGCTTACCGGCAGATGACGGGGACTGCAGCTGTGCCGGAGCTGTGGCCTGACATTTGCGGGCAGACGCGGCAGAAGCTGGACCGGCTTGAGCTTTTCTATGAGGATGCAACCCCCTTTCTCTACCTGAAGGAGCTCATTGAGGGTACGCGACGAATACCATCGTCAGACATCTCTTTATAGATGAAGGACAGGATTACTCGCCGTTTCAGTATGCTTTTCTGAAGCAGCTGTTTCCAAGGGCGCGGATGACTGTGCTTGGCGACTTCGGGCAGGCGATTTTTCCGCAGGCGACAAATCTGGCTGAGGCAGACTCATCTTTAACGGAGCTGTACGGTGAGGAAGTGACAGCTCTGATCACCCTTGTCCGGAGCTACCGTTCCACCCGCCAGATTGTGGAGTTTACCAAATCACTGCTGCCGGAGGCAGGGATCATCCCGTTTGAGCGGGACGGCAGGAAGCCGTGTCTCACCAAGCTGGGCAGTGCAGATGAACGTACGGTACGGATAATGCAGGATATTGCTGAGCTCAAGACGGAAGGCCTCGATTCCATTGCAGTCATTACCAAAACAGCTGACGAAAGCCGCGAAGCCTACGAAGCACTCTTTTCACATGGCATTGAGGGTCTGCGGCTGGTTACGAAGGATACGCTCACTTTTGAAAAAGGAATCCTGGTCCTCCCCGCCTACCTCGCCAAAGGTGTCGAATTCGACGCCGTGCTGATCTATGATGCTTCTGCGCAGACGTATCAGCGGGAGAGCGAGCGGAAGCTTTTTTATACAGCGTGTACGCGTGCGATGCATCAATTAATGCTCTATTCGTCCGGGGACTGGACACCTTTTATTCAGGGGACGGACGAATCCTTGTATGACACCATGACTGTTGATTAAGCAGGATATAAGGGCCATAAGCAGCGGGTAAACTCAGTTAAAAGCAAACTCTACATTGGCACCTGCCGGCGCTCCGGATTATGCTTAGCTCATATTGCCTGAAAAAAACAGGAGGAATTGCCAAGATAGAGGCTCTATCCGTGATGCGCCTGGAAACGGAGCGGCTGCGGCTATGGCGGAATATACTTTCGGGGGTGCTCAGATTGGAGGTGGCAAAAATGACAACGCCCAATAAGCGGTTGATTATCATCGACGGCATGCCGGGCTCCGGTAAAACGACCTGTGCCTCTTCGGTTGCAGAGCTGCTGACGTCCCGGGGAGTGGCCAGCAGGTGTATTTTGGAGCTGGAGGAGAATCATCCGCTGTTTATCCGGGGGTATGAATTCACCTCCCTGGCGGATGAGGATCAGGCGGAGCTGTTCACAACACAGCTTGAGGCTGTTTTTCGGAGATTTGTGGAGGAGCGGCTTGGAAGCGGCGATGAAGTAACGGTTATTGAGAGTGTGCTTTTTCAGGATGCCATCAGCTGTGCTCATCATATGGGGATGCCTTTAACTAAACTGGTTATGCTCACCACTTCGCTGCAGGAGATATTGGCCGCGCTGAACCCGGTGCTGATCTATTTTTACCAGCTGGATGTGGAGGCCCAGTGGCGGTTTATCTGCAGTGTGCGCGGCAATGAATGGGGGCCCGTCTCGCTGCATACCGATGAGGATTTCCGGGAGGCTGCGGCTTTATGGGGCGGCAGTCAGGCGTTCGTCCGGTCGGTAGTGGACGCATGGGACATTCCGAAGCTGGTTATTGTAAATAAGGATCACCGGTGGGCTGAATACACGGAGCGTGTTGGCAGGTTTGTTGAAGAGCAGGCTGTTAAAGTTTACTGAGTAGAAACTATATGTAATGAAGCAACACCCCTGCAGTCTTGATGCAGGGGTGTTGCTGTATGTGCCGGCTTACAGGATTTCCGTACGCGCTGAGGACAACTATCATTCAGCGTGACAGCAACTCGTCCACAGTAACCGGGAATAACGTTTTTACCATGCTGAGGATGGCTTTGGCATAATCCTGAATTTCCTTCTGGGCATCATGCTCCAGCCGCTGCTGCAGGAAGTGGGCGGCCGATTGCAGGGATGCCGTCCAGTACCAGCGGACATACAGGCCGTAGGCAGGGAGGAACAGGCGTGCCTGCTCTGCACAGATGCCGTCCGCGAGGGCGGCTTCATATTTTTGCATACCCAGTTCAGTGTAATCCATCAGCTCTTTCGTATATTTCTCCCCAAGCTCCCAGGCAATCAGACTGCCGCTGCCCTGCTTGGAATTCTCAGGTGCACTCCGCCACTCTCCGCCTGAAGGCAGGTAAAAGGCCGGCTCCTCCGTAATATACCTGCGGCTGGACTCATTCCAGGCCTCCAGGCTGTCACCGGTGCCCTCGTAATGGGCCGAACCGACCACATACTTCCACCACTGTCTGGCGACCATCAGCGGCGCATAGATTTCGAACTGGATGACAGCATGCCTGAACGGCGAAGTATGGCCTTCCCGGGCCAGAAAACGGATCAGCCGGATATCCTTTTCACTAAGCTCCTCTGACTGTTTGGCATAAGAGACCCGTGCTGCATTTACAACGGTCAGATCACTGCCCATATGATTTACCAGCCGGACATATCCCTTATCAAGCACATTAATCAACATTTCATCAGCCTCCAATAGATTAAGCTTTTACTCTTATTCACCTGCCAGGAATACTTTTCCTGCATGTGGCTTTTTTGGCTGATCGGCAGGTTCCTACTGTGGTATAATTTTCCTGCTTGTTCGTATCCGGGGAGTGGAGTGATTTCGTATGCGGCTAAGGCAGATGGCAGTTGCCTTTTTGTTTAATGAAGCCGGGGAAATGCTGTTTCTGCAAAAAAAGAGCGGCAGCCGTTTTCTGGGTGGACATCTGGTTCCTATTGGAGGCCATATAGAGGAAGGGGAGTTCGGCGATCCGCAGCAGGCGTGTGTGCGGGAAATTGCAGAAGAAACAGGGCTTGCGGGGCCGGATGTCGGGGGCTTGAAGCTCCGCTACATCATTAACCGGCTCAAGGCCGGACAGGAAATCCGCATACAGTACATATTCATGGGCATTGTTGCATCCGGAAGCCGGCTGGTTTCCGGTGAAGAAGGAGAGCTGCAATGGCTCGAAGCCGGCAAACTTGGCGGCATGCATGTCACGGCATCAACACGCGCTGTGCTGCAGCATTATTTTGCAAAAGGGATACGTAACGAATCTATTTTTACGGGCACTATGCATTCGCTGCAGGGAGAGCCTGCCATGGCCTGGAGTGTATTGGAAGATTGGGAGGATTAATGTAAATGATCCGGAACGCGAACTAAAGAGCCTGCAGGAATTCACTTTAATGAGTAAGGAAGAGTGCCCATGCAATTGACCGACAGCAGCAAAAGGATCGGCCTGATCAAGGATACAGTCTATTGCTTTATCTCGTCCGAAGCTGAAGTGCTGGAAATCGAGAGCACCCCGATGAATCTGGGGTCGAAGGCTGTAGAGCTAATGCGCAATAAAGTGTGGCTGCAGTCCAGATCAGGAATGACAGGCGGAGCTGTTCACAGAGACGAGGTTTCGCTAATCACGAAGCAGGCTACTTTTGTGGAGCGTTCGGCACTCTCCAGGCTCTATTCGCAGGGGGCGAAGGTTCCATTCAGCCTGTCGGGCCAGCCGCTGCATGAAGGACGAAGCCTTCTGTGCATTGAAGATGCAGACTGCCGGACCGATTACGGCAGGCTGAATGTGCCTTCACTACAGCATAAGGAGATGGAGGCGCTGGCGTATATCCATTATGTGAATCTCGGCTGCAGATGCGATCTGCCGTGGCTTCCGCAGGTTAACGAAGCCTATCTGTCGGAGGTCATTCATGCAAACTGGAGAGTTTCCTGGGAATACGCCAGGCAGAAGCCGGCTTTTGCCGAAGCATTCGGGCTAGAAACCCTTTCGGCAATTGAGGAGATAGCCGGGCGGGTTGTAAAGGACATGATACCGGTAATCCATGATACTGACACTTATACAATGATCCATAATGATCTGAACCCGGGCAATGTTCTTGTAAAGGACAATGTGGAGGTTTGTTACATCGACTGGGAAGAGGCCCGCTACGGCTCACTGTTCATGGATATCCCCATGCGCTGCGGGACGCTGCAGCAGGCAGAGGATTACCGGAGACATCTTGGCCGCTTGGGCTGCGAAATCCCGCAGCAGCATTATGCCATGCTGTTCCGGGCGGCATCCCGTTTCCTTGGCCTCCGGTTTATGTGCTGGAATCTGGGAGTATGGCGGCAGAACGGACAAGCCAGAGCGGATCTGGTCAAATATATGAAGATGGTGACAGACCCGCTGTATGGGTGACGGGAATAACGGAGTTTACTGAGGTTGACCGGGTGACAGTACTGCTGCAGCAAGCAGGCCTGCCTACAGAGGTTCCGGCCTCTATTACGAACCGGATGCTGGTGGACAAGATGTACACGGATAAAAAAGTGCGCAGCGGACAAGTCCGCTTTGTTGTTCAGGATGGGATCGGGGCGATGAAGACCTTTGCGGATGGCTCTTATTCTGTTCCGGTAGAAGAAGAGATAATTATGGCGCTGCTGGAAGAGATTCGCGGCTAGAAGCTTCCGGTTTCGTTGTATAAAGTTATGGAATGTTTGAGTTATTGTATTTAACATCTGAATGCATTAATTAAATAAATGTTAAAATATATGACTCATTTTTGTTGACAACTCTATCTTTTTATCTATAATGATGTATAAGTGATAGGTGATAACACAATTTTCAGTTCTCGTGTAGTATTTTGTAACATGAATATGAGCTATAAAGGTGTGATCGCCATGATCGCTTCCGCTGGACAATGGAAACAGGATATTCTAAGGGTGTACAACGAGATCAACAAGAAGCTGTTCAACGCTGGCGTTAAGCAGCAGAAGGTCGATTTTGTAGGAAACAAGATTATTATCTTATCCGTTAACAGCCGGGTTCCCGTACTCAAAGTGCTTGATACCCATCATGCTTCGGCCGGACGCGAAATTAATCTGGTGCTGCATGAAGTGTTCAAGAAAGAGATTAAGCAGGCATTTTTGGATGAATTTCAATTGAATATCAAGGCCGTTCTTAAAGATTATGATGTGGAGACCGAGTATTCCGGTACGATCATAATTTTGGAGAAGGACTTGGAGCAGTACCTGAACGTTACGTTGGAACTCTGATCTGTAAAGAGAGCCGGCCTGCCGTCAGTTTTCAGACATGAGCCCTTGGGCTCTGTCTAAAGCTGGCGGCTTTTTGCATATCTAGAGACTGGAAAGGGAGGCGATGAAATGAAGACAAAGATTGAAATTGCCGGAGTAAGCAAGTGGTTCCGCCGGGATGGACAGGAAATTATCGCTATGCAGGAGACGAATCTGTCGATTGAAGAGGGACGGTTTGTCAGTATTATCGGCCCCAGCGGCTGCGGGAAATCGACGCTTTTCAATATCATTGCAGGTCTTATGCCCCCATCCACGGGCCGCGTGCTGGCTGACGGGGAGGATATTATCGGCAAGACCGGACATGTGGGCTATATGCTGCAAAAAGACATGCTCCTGCCCTGGCGGACCATTCTCGATAATATCATTCTCGGAATGGAAATCCGCGGTGTACCGCGCAAAGAAGCCGTAGCCCGGGCCCAGCCCCTTATGGACCGCTACGGGCTGAAGGGGTTCGGCGGGCATTATCCCGCTGAGCTGTCCGGCGGCATGCGGCAGCGGGCGGCGCTGCTGCGGACGCTTTTGTATGACCGGGATATTATTTTGCTGGACGAGCCCTTCGGTGCGCTCGATGCCCAGACCCGGCTGACGATGCAGAACTGGCTGCTGGAAATCTGGGGGGATTTCCGGAAGACGGTGCTCTTTGTCACCCACGATATCGATGAGGCGATCTACCTGTCGGATGACATTTATGTGTTCTCGGGACGGCCTGGAAGAATCATCTCCAAGATTTCTGTAGATATGCCGCGCCCCAGACATATGGAAGATACCGTGTCTGCTTCCTTCATGGAGCTCAAGGCCCATCTGCTGGATCTGCTCTCCGGCAAACCGTCCGCCCATATTTCCTGAACGGCAAATTGCCGGAATTATTAGTACTTACAAACTTAAGGGGGAGAACAGAATGGAGAGTGTGCAAAAGAAGGGGTATATCATCCACAAGCTTGAAGCTGCCGGGCCGGCGGTGCCCAGGCCGGAGAAAAAGCAGGCGGAGCCGTTCATTCAGGACGAAGAAGCACTGGTCCGCCGTACCAAACGGGTGATAAGTATCGGACGTCTGACGGTCGCCCTGCTGATTGTACTCTGCTGGGAGCTGTTTACGCGGGTAGGCTGGATGGATGCCTATTACTGGAGCAGTCCGGTGAGAATACTTACCACGACCTGGACGCAGATCACACAAGGGACGCTGCTTGAGGATATCGCCTATACCTCCAGCTCAACGATTCTCGGATTTGTTGGCGGCACCCTGATCGGATCGCTGCTGGGTCTCTCCTTCTGGTGGTCTCGTAAATTTGCCGGAATTAGCGAGCCTTTTCTGATCCTGCTGAATGCCATGCCGAAGCTGGCGCTGGCTCCGGTACTGGTCATTCTGCTTGGCATCGGATTCTTCTCGAAGGTGGCGCTGGCATTTGCCATGACAGTAGTGGTCGCCGCCTTGTCTGCGCATAGCGGTGTACAGAGTGTGGACAAGGATATGGAGAAGCTGATGTACTCCCTCGGCGCCAAGAGACACCAGGTGTTTACCAAAGTGGTAATTCCGTGGGCCATGCCGTGGATGATCAGCAGTCTGCGGATTAATATTGCCCTGTCGCTTGCCGGAGCCATTGTCGGAGAGTTTATTGCTTCAAGCCACGGGATCGGGCGGATGGTCATTTATGCCGGAACGATTCTGGACATCAATCTGGTCTGGGTAGGGGTTGTAGTCCTGTCAGTATTGTCCATGGTGATGTATATGGGGGTAGTGCTGCTGGAAAAATGGCTGTCCAAAGGGTACGGAATGAAGAAGGCTTAGCAGAAATCATTATCGATTATTCATCCAAAGGGGAGAAAAGAATGAAAAACACACGCAAGTTCAAGCTGCCCGCCGTCCTGCTGCTTATCTCCGGTATGATTCTGCTGTCAGGCTGCGGTGCCGATGGGGCCACTGATGCCGACGCCGCCGCTGCTGACAAGGGGCTGAAGAAGCTCGTCATCGCCGAGCCGCTCCACTACACCGGTTATCTGCCGATCTATGTCGCCCAGCAGGAGGGTTATTTTGAGGAAGAAGGGCTTGAGGTGGAGATGCTTCAGGCTGCGGGCGGTGCGCATGTCACGTCGGTAGTCAGCGGGGATGCTTGGGGGGTCATCGGCGGGCCGGAGTCTAACGCCTTGGCGAACATCGGCAATTCCGATCCGATTATCTCGGTAAGCAATGTCGTCAACCGTGCGAATGTCTATCTGATGGCCAAAAAAGGTACGGCACCGGCAGGCGGTTCGAATGAGGAATTAAAAGCTTTTATTGAGGGCAAAAAAGTAAATGCCGGACGGCATGGCGGAACACCTAACCTGCTGACCCAGTATTTGCTGCTGGAGCTCGGCCTTGATCCGAAAAAGGATGTACAGCTGCTGGAGCCGGCAGACGGCTCGACGGTTGTAGCGATGGTGCAGCAGGGTGCGGCGGATATTGCGAACGGTGCTGAGCCGCAGATCAGTGACGGGATGGAGAAGGGGGTATGGGACGAGCCATTTTATAAATTTCATGACATGGGTGATTATGCGTATTCAGTCCTTAGTGTGAAGAAATCGACGATTGAAAAGGACCCGGAAACGGTGCAGAAGGCAGTCAATGCAGTGGTCAAAGCACTGAAGGCGATTCAGGAGGATCAGGGGATGGCGATGAAGGTGCTGAAGGCCGAGTTCCCGACCCTTTCGGATGCGGCAGCGCAGGCAGCGCTTGACCGGGCGTTCGAAGATCAGCTGTGGAGCCCGGACGGGATCATCTCGGAGGAAGCGCTGGATAAGGATATGAACGTGATGATCAAGACAGGCATTTTTAATGGAGAATATACCTATGACGGGCTTGTGGATATGCAGTTTGTCAACAAAACAAACGGGAATTGAACACAGTAATCGGCTATCCAAATAAAGAAGAGGTGACGATATGGAATTAACAGCAGATCTGATTATGCCGGGAAGAACTGCACTCATCATAGTAGATGTACAGAATGACTACTGCCACCCGGAAGGTGTGCTTGCCTCAGCAGGGAATGATGTATCCGCTGTAAAAGAGATGATGCCGCGGCTGCACGGTCTGATTGCCGCTGCGAGAGCGCATGAGGTTCCGGTTATTTTTATCCAGACGTTTCATGAAAGAGCTACGGATTCGCAGGCATGGGCCTCCCGATCCGGACGCGGTTCACTGGGGGTATGCCGGAGAGGGAGCTGGGGGGCAGAGTTTTTTGAAGTAACGCCGCTTGCGGATGATATTGTAGTCAACAAACACCGGTACAGCGCGTTTATCAATACTCGGCTCGATTCTGTACTGCGGACACTGCGGATTGAAACGCTGATCATGACCGGAGTAAGCACCAACGTATGTGTGGAATCAACGGCGCGCGACGGCTTTATGCGGGATTACCATATTGTGCTGGCGGAGGATGCCTGTGCGTCGTATTCCCGGGCGGCGCATGAGATGACGGTAGAGAACATGAAGGGCTATTTCGGCGTAGTCTCTTCGGCAGCTGAAGTAGAGGAGAATTGGAACATCTGGAGTCAGTCTGCGCTGCAAAAGATATTATGAATTCCCCGGATGTGCGGGTGCCACGGCGGGTTAACCTTTCACCCGTCAAGGTAGTCATCTGTCTGGGCGCATTCCTGTCCAACCTGTCCGCCGGCATGTTCAATATTGCGCTGGTTGATATCTCAACGGATTTGAATATCCCGGTGGCTTCCGCCCAGTGGGTGGTGAGCATCTACCTGCTCGTCATCTCGGTACTGCTGCCCGTGATGGGCAGACTTGGAGATATGCTCGGGCGCCGGAAGGTGCATAACTTCGGCCTGTTTGCTTTTGCATTCGGAGCACTGGGCTGCGCACTGGCCCCGAACGCGGTGCTGCTGCTGGGCTTCAGAGTCATTCAGGGCGTAGGCGCCTCAATGTACCAGGCCACTAATATGGCCCTGATTGTCTCTGTGTTTCCCGGGGAGCAGAGGGGGCGGGCGCTCGGTCTGATGAGCACTTTTGTAGCCGCAGGCTCTATGGCCGGACCGGCACTTGGCGGTTTCCTGATCCAGTGGTTATCCTGGGAGAGTAATTTCTGGCTGCTGGCCGCAGTAGCCGGAGTTGTAGGGGTGCTCGCGCATCTGCTAATTCCTGCGGATATGGAAACAGCAGGAGGCAGGCTGAATCTGGGCAGAGCGGCAGGGTTTGCTGTTGCCCTGTCTGCGCTGATGCTTGCCCTGGATCTCGGCGGCAGGACTTCGTTCTTATCACTGCCGGTGCTGCTGCTGTTCGCGGCTTCAGCAGGAACAGCAGCCGCTTATGCCGCTCATACCCGTACAGCGGGCCGGAGGAGGAAGCTTCACGATGTTGATGCGGGAGCGGCCCGGGATTTGGCCGGAGCAAGTCAGCCTCTGCAGTACCCGGGAAAGAAGGCTTTGCCGACCGGAGCTTTGTGATGGGAATTGCCATTACGGTGATCACGTATATGGCGGCTTTTACGGCACAGCTGGCTCTGCCTGCGGTGCTGCGTCTCTCTGGGGCCGAACCTGCCTGGATCGGTGTGATCATGATCGGGTATCCGCTGGCACTTGTGGTGACGGCGCCGTTAAGCGGGGGGATTGCGGACCGCAAAGGCCCGCTCGGCATTCTGGCGGCAGGCCTTCTGCTCATGAGCGCCACACTGCTGGCGCTGGGGTTCGCCGCCCCGGCGCTTGGTGCAGGCACGATGTTCCTGCCTGTGCTGCTGCTGGGTTGTGCGATGGGCATGATCACCTCGCCCAACACCAGTATAGTTATGGGGCTTGCCGCCAAAGCAAGGCTGGGCATGGTCAGCAGTATACTGGCATTATCCCGTAATATCGGGATGATGCTCGGCACAGCGGCAGGCGGCCTGGTTATTGGAGGCGGGATCGCGGGGGAGGAAGGGACATACAGGGCTGTGTTCCTGGCATGCGCGTCAGGCGTGGCTGCGGCCTGCATATGGCTGCTGTACTCCTTCCGGCGCAGCGGCAAGCGGGAAGGTGCGGAGCTGCGCGGCTCTGCACGCTGAGCGCAGCAGGATGGCGCCGTACTAAAAGGCTGCAGTTTTTCTTCATTAAAGCGCATTTCAGCCTCACATTCCTTTAATGTTCATTCCAGGCGGAGTGCTGAATCCGCTTTTGCCAATCTGGGTAAGTATAGGGAAAGGATATTCAGGAGGGGATAGACATGGGTAACCCGATTAAGGAATTTAAGAACAGTCTCGACGGCCTGAAGCAGTCGCTGGATGGAGTGAAACAGTCGGTTGACCGCCTCAAAAAGCCGGTGGATGAGGTGAAGGCAAATGTCCAGGAGACGCTGGATGAGGCGAAAATCAGGCAGGCAGGGGTAAAGTCGGAGTTCGGCCGGATGAAAGCCTGTGTACAGGAGACAAAAGCAGTGCTGGGTGAGGTCAAGGATACCGTCTCTGCAGCCTCAGAGGTCCTATATGCCCAGAAGCGCTATAAACGTCTTTTGGGACGCGGGAAAAAATCAGACATTGCCGGCTCAGCAGGATAATCCAGGCAGGGTATTGTGTTTTTTTGGAGTATCCGGATGAGCTGCATGGACGGCGGTGGCGGGATGAGTCTGGAACGTGTGAGCGGGGATTTGCGGAAAAAGCAAGGCCTGCTGGCTGCCGATCTAACGGACTCCACAGCCTTTATTGCCTGCCTATTCTCAGATAACCCGGCTTGGTGGTATAAATAAGTGCATCCGGGTCCGTTAAAAGGGAAAACCACCGCATAACCGGCATTTAACGTCATCTGTGTTTGTTAGAAATTGCTGCACCTGGCGTGGACACCGGATTTTATACGGTCAGCATATTCTTTTCTTCTACAACAACAAACAGAGCAGCGTTCCTCGGATGAACTGAGGAATCGCTGCTCTGTTTTGTTTATTCTAAACCGGTATTGGAATTCGTCCCGTCACCTGTATCATCCGAAGCCGGATTCAAATCCGCGCCTGCATCCGGGCTTATACTCTGTCCTGAATCCATATTCGGATCCGTACCTGTTTCTGCACCGCTTGAGCTGAGACTCTCCAGGGAGTCAACAACGAATACAGGAACGTACTGTTCGCCGGCTTCTGTTCCTATATAATCATTGCCGCCCTGATACTGGCCCTTGACCACAGCGGAGCCAGTAAATGAATCGGTGGCGCCTTGCAGAGCGAAGTAACGACCTTCGGCGAAGCCGACGCTCCGCCCGCTATTGTCGATATAAATTTCCATACCCAGCTTTATGGTTTCGTACGGATAAAGCTCAAGATCGAAGGCGGAGATAAGCGGAGGCTCTGTCATCACCTGCCGGATTCCGGCGAACTGATAGCTGCCTTCACCTAAAGTATACACTCCGGTTTCACCGGACACACCGTCGCCAGTATCTGCATTGGCTACGAGAATGGATGCGTCCTCTGCCTGAAGCTCATAGCTGTCACCGGCAAAGGTGAACAGTACCGAAATGCCCTCAGGCTTAATCTGATAGGCTGTAAAATCCGTGCGGCCGTCATCCCGGCTCCCCTGGGCTACCACAACCGGTACCTCGGCAACAGCAGCCAGCCGGTCGTCAAAAGATATGCCGCTAAGCCGTCCGAAATCCGGGATAACGTCACCTGTCCGGGTGGAGGTGATTCCGTCCTCCTGCAGATCGGCGTAATACAGCCTGCCGCTAGTATCTACCCCGGCTACAACAATCTTAGCTCCGTACTGCCCCGAAACAGAAGTGACCAGTACATATTTCCCTTCCTCACTGCCGCCCGGCAGCAGCCGGACAGGCTCTGCCGTATTCCAGGCCAGCTGCGCAGCAGCTATCCCGGCTGAGGTATCCTGAAGCGGAGTGAGGCTGCTATACAGCTGAATCGCTTCGGCATACTGCCCGCCCCGGACCAGCCGGGCCGCACTCGACAGCAGCTTTGAGGTGCTGCGCTCAATGGAGGCCAGCACCTTGGAGGAGCCGGCATCAAGTCCGGCTGATGCAGCATAGTTACGGTAGACCACCGCATGTCCGGCAAAAGCCGATACATTCTCGCCATCAAGATCCTTGTCGAGGATAAGCCGTGCGCTTTCTTCCGCCTGCTCCTGCACCCATGGAGCTGTATAACTGTGACTGCTGTAGGCCTGTGCCATGGATAAGGCGCTGTCCAGCATAGGCTGGAAGCTTCCGGCTGCTGCCAGCACCTTCAGCCTGGCAACGTCATGGGATTTGAATCCGGCTGCCAGCAGCTCATCCTTGGCCTCTTGACCTCCATAATATGCGTCCGGAATCAGCAGCAGGTTCCATTTGTAAGTCTCACCGGTATCATCCCCGCCGCCGGCTGCGAGTTCAGCCAGAAACTGGTCTTTGAATTGCCGGAAGCCGCTTGTCAGCTGCATCGAAATGCCCGACTCCTCCGACAGCTGGCGGTAAAAGCTCTCATACGGTCCGCCGCTGATGAAATACTTGGATTTCAGGCTGAGCAAAGCAGCATAACTCTCCATGAATCCGGAGAAATCTTTGGTTACGAGCTGATCTGCAGATGTACGGACCAGTGTGTCCAGACCGCTGCGGATCGCCGTAATCGGTGCCAGCTCCGTAAGCCGTCCGGCAATCTCTTCTTCTTTATAATGGATAGAAAAATTATCCGCCGCCTGACGGTACAGCCGTTCGGCGGCAATCAGATCCCCGGCAGCGTACAGCCGCTCAGCCTCCTGCACCATCCGGAGCTTGTCTTCGATCCGCAGCGCCTTCGAGATGAGCAGCCCCGCCATGCATATACACAGAATGATCATAATATTCCGCAGGGTTATGGCTTGTTTGAACGTCATAGTATAGTAGCCCCTTTTTTCGAAAATACAGCATGCCTGAATCTCCCGGCACTCTATCTAAAAATCGGGGTCCCAGCGGTATTTCGCTTCCCTGACTTCCGCTACTTTGTGGTCAAGTCCGTTCCAGGCCTCATACGGGCTGGCCGTGATCAGTCTGGACAGGCGCAGAAAACGGTCCTTGGGCAGATCCTGAATATATCTTCCGATCAAACCGGAATAGAGCAGTACATAGCGTTTCAGACGTACTGCCGCCCCGGCAACACCGGCCAGAATGTCTCTGCCCTTATCCATTTCGAGAATCTGCACCTCATAATTTTTGACATAGCGGAGCGTGCGGTCCTTGATCAGCTCGGGACGGACCCGGGCAATCTCACCGATATATTCGGCGAGCAGCGGCTCGAAATCACGCAGCAGCAGCTGCTCCAGCTCCAGATTCATATCCTTGCGCAGCTGAAAGCCGTGCAGCAGGGCTACACGCTGGCGGGCGATCCGGTCACCGCGCAGCAGGACGGAGATTTCGCGCAGCTTCTCATAAGCCAGCACATCATCCTCGCGCAGCACGGCGACTGCCTCCTGCCGGTTCAGCTCCAGGCCTTCCCGGATGCGGTCGATATTCCGGCCCAGCAGCTCGTTGAGGGAGACAAGATTTTCATTCTGCCGGACTTTCCGCTGCATATAGTAGAGAGCTGCGATGAGCACAGCCCCCCCGGCGCCGCTGAGTGCCATCTGCTGCAGGCTCTGGCCAAAGTAGACCGCTGCCAGGGTAAGCAGGAGGAGCAGCAGCAGGCGGGTCTGCATCTTTCGTCCGGCAAGCGAGGAAGCCTGCTGCTCGACCGGCCTGAGCGCGGCGCGGCTGCATTTGAGGCAGCGTTCTTCGCCCAGCGCCGTATAATTGCCGCAGTGCCGGCAGATCCGCAGCTTGTTATAGGCGTAGCGCGGGGCCTTGAACGGCCGGAACGTTGCGGGTCTTTTTTTAGTCACGGGATGTTGTCCCTCCGTTCAGAGCGGCGAGCAGCCGCTCGTCGATATCATCACGGGTAAGCGGCCTGCGCCGCCTTGAGGCATAAAATGAAATTTGAATGACGGCATATAGAAACGCAATGCCGAGTAGGACGTATGAAATCATGGAACTCTTCCTTTCACGCGGGCCTAAAGTTGAAGTTTACAATGTTTAATTATATCATAATGGCATGCTATTGACAGATTTTAGCTAACTGCTGCACCGTCCCTATTAACGAATATAACACAAGAGGAGCCATCTTTATGCTTCGTACACAGCTTTGCCCCAGAACAACAAAGAATATGCTGCAGAGGCTGATCCCTGTACTGCTGCTGATCCTGTGCCTTACGGCATCGCCGTTCACCACCCTGCGTGCTTCGGCGGCTTCGGCTGGCTCAACGGCTACAGCGGCGGGCCCGTCCCGGATTGATGCAGTGCTGCTGATCGATGTCAGCAACTCAATGAACAAGAGTGACAAGAACAATATCGCCGGTGAGGCGATGAAGATGTTTATAGATATGCTGTCCACGCAAGGTGATAAGGTCGGAATCGTAGCCTATACCGACAAGGTTCAGCGCGAGAAGGCGCTGCTTGAAATCGGCTCAGCCGGCGACAAGCAGGATCTGAAGGATTTCATCGACGGGCTGAACCGCGGGCCGTATACCGACATCGCCGTGGGTATGGAAGAAGCGGTCAAGGTGCTGGAGAACGGCAGTGACCCCAGTCATGAGCCGATGATCGTCATGCTGGCCGACGGCAACAATGACCTCGATGAGGCAAGCGGCCGGACGCAGAGCCAGTCTGACCAGGAGCTGTCAGCTGCGGTGGATGCCGCCAAGCAGAAGGGTTACCCGGTTTATACTATAGGGCTTAATGCTGATGGCAAGCTGAATAAAGACATTCTGGCCGGTCTGTCCAATGAGACAGGCGGCAAATCGTTTACGACGAACTCCGCGGATGATCTGCCGAAGATTCTGAGCGAGATTTTTGCCAGCCACCTGAAGCTGAAGATTGTTCCGGTCCAGTCGATCACGGCGGACGGCAGCTTCCAGGAGGTTACGGTAAATGTGCCGAACAGCAGCGTGCTTGAGGCGAATATCTCGATTATGTCAGCACAGCCGGTGACTGCGAAGCTGACCGATCCTTCAGGCAAGGAAGTAGCGATTCCGTCAGATGATGTGCTGTTGTCCAAGTCATCCACCTATAGCCTAATTAAGCTGCTGTCGCCGGAGCAGGGAGACTGGAAGCTTCAGGTGAAGGGCGTTCCCAAGGATAAAATCGACATCAATCTCGTATTCAACTATGATCTCGAGCTCAAGATAGACGCGCTGCCGTCAGCAACGTACAAGAAGGGCGACACCGTGGACATCGTTTCCCACCTGTACAGCAACGGTGCTCAGGTAACACTCAGCAATTTGTATCAAGATATGAATGCGGTGCTGCTCGCTACGGACCTCGATACGGGGACAGTAGAGGGGCTTCCGCTGGATAATTCCGGCGCAGAGTTCAAGGGTTCTTTTGAAATAAAAGAGAGCCATACCTACGAGCTGAAGGTCCGTGCGGAGGAGAGCAGCTTTTACCGTGAAAGTGATGTGCTCAAGATCGACGCAAAGACAGGGGCTGTAAGCACAGCGCCTGCTGCAGGCAGCGGAACAACCGGAGAAGAGCCGCTTCAGCCAAAAGAATCCTCGAACACCCTGTACTTCATCATCGGCGGCGTTCTGCTGCTGATTATTGCGGCAGCGGCCGTATGGATGCTGCGCAAGCAGGCGAACCGCGGCTTTGTCGGTCAGATGGTCGTAGAGGTGCTGGACGGCAACACCGGTGAGAAGACGTATCCGCAGTACAAGAAGCTGTCCGGCTTCCGCGGCAAATTCACGCTGCACCAGCTGCTCCAGCTGGCTCCTGAACTGAAGGAGAGCGAGAAGGTCATCTTCACACCGGGCAAAAACGACCGGCTGCTCCTGCGCAGCGGCGAGGGTATCACAGTAGAGAGATCCGGGCGGGCGGCTGACGCTTCGCGCGGGCTGGAACTGAAGAGCGGAGACCGCGTTTCGGTGCCGCTGCAGACAGTAGACAAGACGATTCTGTTGGAGTTTTTAATATAGAGGGGGAGAACCTATGAAACCGGTAGTAAGAGAACATATTCAGCAGCTGGACGTGTCGCTTGGCGGGGGAATCGTCAGCGACAAGATCAGAGTGGATACCATTGACAATCCCATCCTGATCATCGGCCTAGGGGGAACGGGAATTGATGCCCTGCTGCGCCTGAAATACCAGATTAACCGCCGCTTTAAGCTGCCTGAGGACCCGATTTCCAAGAAGAAGCGGGATAAGCCGGACAACGTGGAGTTTCTGGCTTTTGAAACGAATGAACAGGACCGCGGCAAAAAATACAAAGGCATCGGCCTTGACCCGCAGAGCGAATTTGTGCTGCTTGCGAACGCAGAAATCGGGGGTCTGCTGCAGAACAGAAGCATCCTTGACCCGTATATTACGGAATGGCTGTCGCCTGAGCTGAGCATTACCGATGGCATGAACGGGGCCGCCGGTGTGCGCCAGGCCGGACGCCTGCTGATGTTCACCAAGATCAACCAGGTCGTCGGCGCGATCGACAAGAAGATCAAAACACTGTCCGTCGGCACTAACAAA
The DNA here is from genome assembly GCF_001517085.1 of Paenibacillus sp. DMB5. Lineage (GTDB taxonomy): Bacteria > Bacillota > Bacilli > Paenibacillales > Paenibacillaceae > Paenibacillus_AQ. Next base: position 5,995 of record NZ_LRAC01000017.1, on the reverse strand, counting down.
AAGCTGATGGTATTCCTGCTTACCGGCCTTTCCGGCGGTACAGGCAGCGGTTCTTTTCTCGATATCGCCTATATTGTGCGCGGGATTATTGAACGTGACTACGGTGCGGCGGGCATCGACCGGGTCAACACACTCGGTTACCTGTTCACACCGGACGTCAATCTGTCCAATAAAAGCCTGAGCGAGCACACCCGCGAGTATATTCGCAAGAACGGATATGCAGCGCTCAAAGAGCTGGATTACTGGATGAATGTCGACAGCCGGGGCGAGCGTTTCCGCCAGCAGTACGGCAATATTTTGACTGTAAATTCGCCGTTGCCGCCGTTTAACCTCTGCCATCTGATCTCTGCAACGAATACAGAGGGCAAGCTGCTGGAGAATGCCTATGATTACTGCATGAACGTAACGGCAGAGAATATCACGAACTTTATGGCCAGTGAGGAAAAAGCCTCCGGCGAGGAATTCGCCATCCATGACTATATCAGCAACATCAACACGAACATTGCCCAGATGAACAAGACGTATCCGGCCAACTATCAATACAACATTATCGGGGCTTCGTCGGCCGTACTGCCGATTGAAGAAATGACCACCTATCTGGCCTACCGCCTATTCGACAAAATGGACAAGATGTTCCAGCAGGCTCCGGGCCAGGAGGATGTCGAGAAGTTTGCCCGCAAGCTGGGCATCGACCTCGATACGATGATCAAAACGTTTGAATCCCGCGTACCTGAACCGCTGCCGGGCTATCAGAACAGTGAGCGGCTGAGCCACGCCAATGTCATTAAGAACCAGGTTGTTGATATGGATACCGAGCTGGAGCAGAGCTTCCTGTCCCGCGCGCGTGAAGAATATATCAAGGCCAAAAAACAGCTGCCGGGCGAAATCACCGGACGGTTCGGCGAGGAGCTGGAGCGCATTTTCCTTCATCCGGAGCAGGGCCCGTTCTATGTGTCGCGCCTGCTGTATACCGAAAAGGGCTTTTGTATTCTGAAGCTGATCCAGTCCTATATCGAAGCGCTGCGTGAGAGCCTGCTGCGTCTGCCGCGTGATATCGAGACGGCCCAGGACAGTGCGGAAGAGAAGCTGGGCGATGCGCGGAGCGCTTTTGTGTCCAAAGAGAAGAAGAAGAATGCTTATATCGAAGCCAAAATCAACGAGTACTGGCTGCATGCCGATGTTGAGCGTACGGAGCAGATGATCCAGTTCTACGAGGATCTGTTCGAGCTGCTGAACGAAGAAAACAGCCGGATTTACGGGGTGTTTACGGAGATTCTGAGTGCGCTGAGCACGATTTTTGAGAAGAACGGCAATATTCTGCTTAACGGTGAAGAGCAGACCGACCACCGCGGTAACAAAACCTACTATTGGAATATCGTCAACGTGCCGGATATTGCGGCGAACATCTCCAAGCTGATGGACCAGAAGGACGGCGACGACCTGATCCGTGACTTTGCCCGCGAAATGCTGAAGCATTCCGGACGCTGGGTCAGAGAGCAGGAGATTGATATTGTACGCTCGATTTCCGAGTTCCTGACCGACAAGTTCGGGGATCTGATTACCCGTTCGATGGAAGATTTCCTGGTGATGAAATACGGCCGCGAGGAGCCGCTGGACAAATTTGTAGAGCGCATTATTGCAGGACGGCTGGATGAGGATGCAGTGCCGATTTTCCACCTCAGCAACAGCTCGGGCAGTCTGCACTTCCCGTCATGGGGCTTCGTCTCCGTGCCGGTTAAAGCGCCGGGCATCCTGAAGGGAATCCGCAATTACCAGAACAACGCGCTCGGCAAATCGCAGTTTACGATCAAGGAGAGCGAGGTCAAGAACCGGATTTTCTGGCTTAACACCCGTAACGGTGTGCCGCTCTTTGTCTATACTCCGCTGAGAGTGTACGAAGAAAACTACGAACGCACCATTCTCGATAAGGAAGGCATCGGCCGCCATCTGGTGATGACCGACAAGAACAACTGGACCTATCTGCCGTCCCCGATTCCAGAGAAGTCCTGGGGCGATACCTATGTGAATGCCCGTGTGCGTGAGTACAATGCCAGAGTCCGGGCTGATTTTGAGCGGGCGCTGGCGTCCGGGGTTATTATCGAAAAAGGGCTGGACGAAAATACGAGCAGCCGCTACTCTGTTGTCTTTACCAAGCCGTTCGATATCGATAAGCTGCTGAGCGGCTATGACCTGCAGCTGGGCGCTTCCCGTCCGAACCTTGGCGAAGTGAAGAAGGCTGCCGATGAACTGCGCTCACTGCGCGAGAACGGGCTGGAACGTGAAGGCGTGAAGGACATCTTCGGCAGCATCAACAAGGAGCTGGCTCAGGAGAACCTGATCCGTTCGCCGCAGCTGATCAGCCGTGTGCGCGAAGAGCTGGTTAAATATGATGCGCTGGCAGCCAAAGCAGCCGAGCTGGATGCGCTGCTGCGTCAGTATCTTGATGAGGACAAATGGCTGGATCAGTTCATTGAAGCACTTTACACCGACACCATTGTCAAAAAAGGCGCGCTCTACGTCTACGACCGTGATGAGGAAGAAGATGCCTGGGAGCCGTTCGCCAATCTAATGAAGGAACGCAGCTACGTGGAATATGCCGTCTACCGTCATTTCCGCGCTCTGGATGAGAAAAGCCGCAGTGTGCTGCTGCGCAAAGCGGCACGCCGTTCGGGGGAAATGACCGCAGCTGAGGATGTAACTCCGCTGCTCTATAAGCTGGAGGGGCTGTATGTCTCCTTCCTCGAAGCGCGCGACAGTCTGGAATACGAGCGGGTAGAGCATGCCGACGGCGATGAAATGTACGGCTTCTACAAGAGTCTGACCGGCAAGCTGGCCAGCATCCGCAGAAAGCTGAAGTAAGCCTATGATTAGAACAGAAGCACTGGTCTATGCAGAACAATATGCGGCGCATGAAGAGGCGCTGCACAGCAAGGGGGATGGACGCAGCAGCATCCATTACCCTGCACTGTTTCTGTTCCTTGGCGACAAGGTATCGGCAGCAATTGAGCCGGTGCTGATGCGCTGTGAACGGAAATGGGATAACGCTGCCGGGGTGCTGGCGCTGCATGCCGGCACGCATGGCGGGTATGCAGGCAGCCAGGATGCCGGCGGCGCGGGCCTGGATGGTAAGGAGCAACCGCTGTCTGGCAGTGCAGCTTGGGATTATAAAGGACAGCAGCCGATTGGCAGTGAAGGCTGGGATCATAAAGGGCGGCAGTCCGCCGGCGGCAGCCGGGAACGGGTGATGACGATGGCCCTGCCGGATACGGCAGGGCGTGATCCCCGCACAGTGCGCCAGGATGTCTACCGGGAGTTTCACGAAGACGGCCGTTATCTGGCCGGGATGAACCGGACGCTCCGGCAGATTGGCAACAGGATAGCAGACTATGGACGGCTGTATTCTTCTTTTGACGTAATCCATCTCTCCATCATTACGCGGGTCGATGACCCGCTTAATGTGCTGCTACCAGAGGTTGCCCTGCTGGCCCGGGCGGTGCTCAGCCAGTCGTTCAAATCGGTGCAGACCGACCTGTACACGCTGATCAACGAGCGGGAGCAGGGGGATAACTTCGGATATTCCAGCTCGGTCGGGCTGGCTTTTCTGCGTGAGCTGGAAGGAATGCAGCTGCCGGACTATACGTTTAAAGCACCGCTCCTCGTTACGGAGGACGGATTGTCGATACCGGTGGCCCATGGCCCTTCCGCCCTGTTCGATCTGGTCTACCTGCTCTCGGACAAAAACGAGCGGGGCATGACCCCGGTGAACGGCATGGAGGATAACTACGAGATTATCGCGCATATCAGCCTGCTCAAGAACCGGGTGCGTCCTTCTTCCGATCAGGCTTCCGGTCACGGCGGCTACAACAATATGACGTTCAAGAGCGGCATCCGCGGCAGCACCGGCCGGCAGGGCTATGCCTCCGCCGGGTTCTCGGCGGTGCGCAGGCCGAGCAAGCCGATTGCCATGGCGGTGCTGTACCATGCTTTTCATGTTCTGGCCGCGAAGCTGCAGACCGGCGGCGGCTTTAGTCTGCGCGACCGCCAGGCGCTGCTCGGCCTGACGCCGGAAGCACTGCGCGAGCGTGCTGCGGGCCTCTTGCCCGATGAGGCGGGTATCGCCGAAATGACCGGGCTGATGAGCCACGGCCGCCCGTCCTACAGCGAGCTGAAGCCGCTCTCGCTGCGCGAGGCGGAAGCTTTGCTGTTCGGCGACGGCGGTGAGGCGTATTTCCGCAGTAACTTTGCGGATGTATCCGCTGCGCGTGCTGCGGCCCTTGACCCTGCGCGCGAGTGGGCCGCTGTACTGGCGGCTCAGGAGCAGACAACTCCGCCGGTGACGTTCTACCAGCTGGCGGAGTGGACGGCCGAGCAGGGCGAGGCCGGGGGCAGTGTGCTGAACGCGCTGCGTCAGCACATGGGCGGTTTGCGCTCGGCGCTGGCTAGCGCCGAGGAGGAGCTGGAGCAGCTCTACGCGCAGAGCGTGGAGCGCCAGCCGTTCCAGCGGGTGCCGCTGCTAGACAAGCGGACCGTGCGCAATTTCATTCATTATTTGTTTGAGAGTATATATAGTAGAAAATACGAGATTCTGCGCCTGAAGCTGGAGCTGGACATTGCGCTCCGCTATGATGCTGCACTGGAACAGCTGCATGCCGAGAGCAGAGCCAAGGTGCAGACGATGCAGGCGCTGGAAGAAGAGCTGCGCAGTCTTGCGCTGGCGAGCATTGGGCGGTCCGGCGAAGCAGTAGACCAGAATATTATGGAATACTACCGCACAGTGACCGCAGAGGTCATGCTGGACATTGAGACCCGGCGCGGGCCGGGCATCTTCTTCAGCGACCGCTTCATGGGCAGCATCTCGGAGCTGCTGCGCCAGGGCGGTCCGGCCGTTGTCCGCCGACTGATTGAAGTATGCAGGAGAGAACTGCTGACGGCAGCGCCGTTCGTCCTCCCCTTTGAGGAAGAGCTGCTGCGGCGGGCCAATGTTGCAGCGGCTTACGAGAACCGGGAGATTGTGTCCAGGGAAGAGCTGTTCAAACAGCTCTATCTCGGTCTTGAGGACGGGGCGGCCATTAACGTCCGCCTGTTTGAGTATACGCAGGAGCACCGTCATGAGGAGAAATACTTCTTCGGCGACAGCAGCTCCGAATTTCTGCGCTACGCGCTGAACGCTGACGGCACGACCCGGATCTACCGCCTGGGCGTTGTCCATGAGCAGCGCAGAAGCGGTGTGGAGAAGCTCAATCTGATGGGCGGCTTCCATCTGGAAGACCTGCTCTATTACCGCAACGGCAAGGTGTACTATGAAACCTATGTCCAGAACGGCTATAAGCTGCACGGCGTGAATGAGGAGCAGCTGCCTGAGCTTAGATGAGTAATGTTGTGGGCAAGGTTACCTTAGGCAGGCCGCAGGGAGCTGTTGTGCTGTGGAACTGTTGTGCTGTGGAACTGTTGTGCTGTGGGTATGTGTTGAGGTACTAAGCATGCTGAAGTGTTAAGGGTGTTAAAAGCTAAGATGGTGAAATGACGTGAGGCTGGAATACCGCTGTAATGTTGGAGTGCTGTGTTGTTGAGATGCAACCTGTAATGTCGGGATGCTGGAATGTAGGTATGTGAAATGCGAAGATAGTTTGTTTTGCTTTTGCTGTATATGTGAATGTATCGATCAATCGGTGGCTCTAGCACTAAGTTGCTAGGGAGGAAGTCGCCAACACTTAGTTTAAGGTACTACTGCTAACCCGGGAGTCTACAGACAGGTGAGTAACGGCAAACAACGGGATTGAGAGTCAAAAATGCCCTTGATTTCGGCCGATGCGGGCAAACAGCCGAAATGAAAGGCAAAAATGCCCTTGATTTCGGGCAAGGCTGGCAAATGGCGGAAATGAGAGGCAAAAATGCCCTTGATTTCGGGCAAGGCTGGCAAATGGCGGAAATGAGAGGCAAAAATGCCCTTGATTTCAGCCAATACGGGCCAATGGCCCGAATGAAAGGCAAAAAT
>NZ_LRAC01000016.1 GCF_001517085.1 Paenibacillus sp. DMB5 | reverse complement strand
TAACGTTGTTCTTCCGTAAGTTTTGTTGGTTGCCCAGGAGAATGATCCATTTCTAAACCTGTGAGTCCTTGGGTCTGATAGGCTTGCCAATAAATACTGATCGTTTGACGTGCACGACTAAGTAGCTCACCTATGTCCTCAAAAGTATGGCCTTCGAGGCGAAGGCGAACCGCTAAATATCTTTCGTAAAGTCGTTTATCTGAAGTTTGTTTCATCGCTGTATTCAATTGCTCAATCTCTTTGTTACTCATTTTCATCGCCGCCTCGAGTTTATTTACTAGGTATTACCCGATTTGGCGACGAGAAAATTATGTTAGTTTATTAAATGCGTTCTATATAGTTGGAAAAACGTCACTTAGATTCATGCATTTCGCACCATTAGCCATCTTTGAGCTGAAATAAGTGGCGTTTTTCACCTAAATGGTCTTATCAATGAAAAATAATAAAACTAAGTTGCAAAAATCCAACTAGATTTCTGAGGCGCATAGAATAGGCAGATTACAACCTGCCGCGTCTCATCCGGGCAGAGCCCGGCATCCCTTTATACATTAGACATCAAGCAGCCGTAACCGCAGCTGCCGCCTCAGCTGTACAGCAGCTTCAGCACCCGCAGGCCCGTGCCGGTGCTGCGGCTGTCCCGGCGCCCCGTATTACGGATCGTAATCCGCATTAAGGCGCGCTCCGCCTGCACCGGAAACATGAACGGCACCGGACGGTAAGCACCCGGGCACCATTCATCAAACAGATTAACCTCCGTAAATACTCCGCCGTTAAGCGAATACTCAAAGCTGCCGGAATCCGGCCCGCACAGCAGGACAATCCCCGCACGCTGTCCGGTCACCTCAAAGCTGAAGCCGCAGCAGGATTATCTGTCCAGGCATGCACGGTTGAGAACCGCCAGTTCATCAGCGGCTCACCGGGCGGAAGCTGCCCTACACGAAAGTCCAGGGAATACGAGGCAAAGCTGCAATCAAGCATTGCACCGTATTCATAATTGCAGCGGTCGAGCGGAACAGGCGGCAGAAGATTTTCCGCCGCCGGCTCACCAGGAGAACAGTCTCCCAGCAGTGCCTGTTCCAGATACCTCCTCACAAAAGCTGCATATAGCGCATGTCCTTCATCCAGCGGATGATAGCCGTCAGGAGCGCACTGCTTCCAGTCCAGCTGTCCGGCCTGGATCATCGCATATACCCCCGCTGCACAGTCGACCGACGGGATGCCATAATAGCCGGCCACCTCTTCATGCACCGCGATGTTGAAAGGCTTATAGCCGGTCAGGTTTTTGTCAGCCGCTGTATAGATGAAGACCAGGTCCATGTCCGGATTCAGCCGCCGGCACTGCCGGACAATCCCTTCCATGCCACGCACCGATTCTTCCCGGCCGTCCCCGTCATTCACGCTGAACTCAACGAACAGCAGGTCAGGCTCCCCTTCGTGAAACACATGCTCCGCCAGCCGGTGGGCCCCGAACGAGGAATCGGTGCCGCCGACTCCGGCATTGATGCAGCGCAGCTGGCGGCCTTCATACACCGACTGCAAGTACACGCCGGTCAACGCCCGCCAGCTCGCTGTTTCAGGCTCTGAAGCGCCTGCCCCTTCCGTAATGGAGCCGCCCAGAAAGGCAACGGTAAGCGAGGAACTGCCGGCAAGCTTCCTCCGCATGCCGGGCAGCCCCCGGCGCGGGGCAATGATTCCATTGCCGCCGCTGCTCCGGTGACTCATCTTCTCACCTCCGTTTGCTGGCAGTACAGGCTTTATTTTCATTTGGCTGAAGCATCATAGGCCTTTTGCAGAATTTCCAGGTACCGGTCCAGCTTCAGATCCTTCAGGCCTTTGACATAAGCATCCCAGTCCTTATTCAGGTCCTTGTTGCCGGTAATAAACTGCAGCTCATTCTGCTCGATGTAATTTTTCAGATTCGTCTGCAGCATGCTGGCTTCATCAATCTCTGAAGGATCAATCCAGATCGCCCAGATCGGGAACAGCTCCTTAGGCTCATGGCCTTCGTAAAGCAGGGTCGCATCATAAAGTCTGCGTTCGTATCCGTTCGATGCATAAATATCCGTTCCCTGAACCCAGGTGTCGCGGTACTCCTTAGGCATATAGAAATGCCCCATACCGCTCCAGCCCGCATTGCGCGGGGCTTCGCCCTCAGCTACCGGTATCGCCTTGATTACAGGCTTCACATCCTTGCCGAGTGCCACATCTCCCTCAGCCGGATCTGTCCAGTCAATCCCCTTCATACCGCTGGCAGCATTGGTCTGCCCCTCCGGAGTGAACATGTAATCGACCATCTTGATCAGGGCGACCTGCGCCTCTTTGCTGGCTTTGTTGGTAATGACGAACTTGGCGCCCGGTGATACGCCGCCGGCATCATGTGTTGCATAGGAGATGCCCTGCGGTCCGGTGAGCGGAGCCAGCGGATTGTAATGCGCCGAACGGGTATTGCCCGCATCGATGTTAACGAAGATTGCCGGATGCATGCCTGCGCCTGCGCCGAGGATCTCGGCCTCGGCATTTTCACCGATTTTTTTGAAGGCCTCCGCATTCTGGGTAAAGGCTCCCGGATCAATCAGGCCGGCATCGTACAACGATTTGATGTAAGCCAGACCTTCCTTCCACTCCGGCTTAATCGCTGCGGACTCCACCTTGCCGTCCGTCAAATTGAGGTAATTGCGGTCATCGTCATAGACGAAGCTGTTCATAAGATAAGGGATAATGCGTACGCCGAAATCTTCGGTTGATCCGCTCAGCGGCACTTCATCGGCCTTGCCGTTGCCGTTCGGATCCTGTGTTTTGAAGGCCTCCAGCATCTGCTTGAATTCCTCCGTTGTCTTCGGCTCCTCCAGATTCAGCTTCTTCAGCCATTCCGTATTGATCCACATTTTGTTCGGGTAGGAGCAGTGGAAGCATTCGGCATATGCTCCGAGCCCGTAAATGTTGCCGTCAGGCGCTGTAATCAGCGACTTCATTGCCGGTGTCTTCTCCATTGCCGTTTTGATGTTGGGCGCATACTGCTCAATCAGGTCATTCAGCGGAATCAGCACACCCTGCTGCCCGTATTTCAGCACATCGCCCTGGGAGAACTCGTCAATGTAGGCAGTCAGCAGATAGGCATCGGGATAATCGCCGCTGGCCAGGGAAATCTGGCGTTTCTCCTTGGCGCCGTCGGACGGATTGATCTGCCAGTCAAACTTGATATTGAATTTGTCTTCAACGTGTGCGGTGAATTTATTTGTCGGGATGTCAATACCTGATTCCTGGACGGCGAACACGCTGACCTCTACAGGCTGTGAAGCGCTCCCGGTATTAGTGCTGCCGGATGCTGTAGCGGACGGGCTGTCTGTATTGTTATTGCCCGAACAGCCGCTGAGCACCGCTGCGAATACGGTAGCCAGCATTACGAAACTTAACAGACTTTTTCTCAAAGCCGATCAACTCCCTTTTTATTGTTGGACAAGGCGAAATTTTAAAGTGCTGCTGTACTTAAAAAGAAAGGCCTCACCCCCTTGCCGCAGGCATGTTGCCTTTAGCCCTTGACTGAGCCGACCAGCATTCCCTGTACGAAATACCGCTGTACAAAAGGATAAATGACCAGCACAGGCAAAGTGGCGACGACGATCAGCGCATATTTGAGTAACTCCGCCATCTGCTGCCGCTCCACCATCGCTATTGCATCCATGTTCCCGGCACTGTTGTTCTGGATGATAATACTGCGCAGCACCAGCTGCAGCGGGAACAGATTGGCCGATTTCAGGTAGATCAGGGCATCGAAATAGGCGTTCCATTGCCCTACCGCATACATTAGCACCAGCACAGCAAGTATCGGCTTCGACAGGGGCAGCACCACACTGAGAATAAACCGCATATCACTGCACCCGTCAATCTCGCTGGCTTCAAGCAGCTCCTCAGGAATCGAGGCCTGGAAAAAGGAACGGGCAATGATCACCTGCCAGACCCAGATGGCATTCGGAATGAGCAGCGCCCAGCGGGTATCGATCAGATGCATCTCTTTCACCACCATATAGGTGGGAATCAGCCCGCCGCTGAAGATCATGGTGAAGGTAATTATCATCATTAACGCATTGCGTCCAAAAAAAGTTCTGCGCGACAGCGGATAAGCGATCATAATCGTCAGGATCACACTGATCAGCGTACCGGCCGCCGTATAAAAAATAGAATTGCCGTACCCACTGATAATCTCGGGCGTATTGAACAGCACCCTGAAGCCCTTGAAGGAAATATCGACCGGCCAGAGCCAGACCTTGCCTGAGGTGACGGCTGCCGGAGAGCTGATCGAGCTGCTGATAATAAAGATAAGCGGATACAGTACAGCGATTACCACCAGGATAAGCACCGTGTACACTGCGGCCAGAAAGATCCGGTCACCGGCGGACTCTCTGATTTTACGGGAAGCTGCGGACGAAGCTGTCATACAGAAACTCCTCTCCTACCAGATACTGTTACTGGTGATCCGCTTGGCAAGCCCGTTGACGGTAACCAGCAGCACCAGATTAATCAGTGAATTAAACAGGCCGACTGCGGTGGCGAAGCTGTAGTTGGCATTCAGCAGGCCGATCCCGTAGACGTACGTGGCAATGATCTCCGAGTTGACGATATTGAGCGGATTTTGCAGCAGATAGACCTTTTCAAAGCCGATCGCCATCACATTGCCCACATTCAGAATCAGAATAATGACAATCGTCGGCACAATGCCGGGCAGGTCCACGTGACGGATTTTTTGAAACCGTGAAGCACCGTCCACCTTAGCTGCCTCGTAGAGCGTCGGATCGATGCCCGCAAGTGCCGCCAGATAGATTACTGCACTGTAGCCGGCCGTCTGCCAGATATCGGACCACACATAAATCGAGCGGAACATCCCGGGTTCGCCCAGGAAATTCACCGATTCCAGCCCGAAAAAATTGAGCGCAATATTGGCAAAGCCCAGACGCGGTGCAAGGAACAGCATAATAATCGACACCATAACAACTGTGGATATAAAATAAGGCGCGAACGAGACCAGCTGGACGAACCGCTTGAACCGGCCGCCGCGGATTTCGTTGATCATCAGGGCCAGCAGAATCGGGATCGGGAACCCGGCCAGCAGCAGGTAGCCGCTGAGCAGCAGCGTATTTTTGACCAGCGTCCAGAACATCGGATTTTCAAAAAACAGCCGGAAATGCTTGAGCCCGACCCAAGGGCTGCCCCAGATTCCCTTTATAACGTTGTAGTCCTTGAAGGCCAGGACGGCGTTCGCCATCGGATAATACTTGAAAATAAGAAAGAACAGCAGCGGCGGAATGACCAGCAGATGCAGCTGCCAGTGCTTTAATATCTTTTTCCCGGCAGCCTGCAGTCTGGCCCGGCCGTTGCTGCGGGGCACTGTCCGGCTGCGCAGGGCTATGTCTTTTTGCAGGTTGATCTCCCCCTAAAAGTTTTGTTAGCGTATACTTCAGAGGATAGCTTCGTACAAAACTCTCTTCGGAAGCATAGGCTTTGTTTTGTGACTTTTGTGTGATAGCGCTTTCTACACGAGTTGATCATAGTGGATAACCACCGTCCCTGAACAGGTACACTTCCGTATTTTGCGTACATTTCACCCTGTTTGCAGGGGGCAGTACTTCCTGGTACGGCCTCTATCCCAGCATTTTGTAAGCGGATTCATATTATTGCAGCAAAATAGAACGGCTGCACCCTCCCTGCCGGATGATGCAGCCGTAAGCGGTAATCCATATTCAAGCCTGACCGGAGCCGGCCTCTATTCAGCACCCGATTGCCGGTACGTACTCGGTGAGATTCCAGTTAAGCGCTTGAACGCTCTGCGGAAGGAATGTGAGCTGTTGTAGCCGACCAGAGCGGCTATTTCATCGACAGTATAACGGCTGTCCCTGAGCAGAACCGCTGCACGGTCCATTCTTACCTTCACCAGATGATCGGAGTAATTGACCCCGGTCACCTCCTTGAACAGCTGGGAGATGTATTTTTCCGGCCGCTCCACATGCTCTGCCACCCGGTAGAGGGTCAGCTCGGAATCGGCGTACATTTCCTCGGTGTACTGATACATCTGCTGGACGATCTGGGTGTGGGCCGCTTTTTTCTTATTGGCAATGTAACCGCACAGCTCCTCCATAACCGTCTGGAACTCGGCTCTGATCATGTCCGGCGGCTCCGCGGAGCTGATGTCAATGATCCGCCGTCTGGCCCCCTCGAAGACAGGGGATTCCATAAAAGCCTTCTGATCCAGCAGCTTGAGAAAGGTTCCCTTGATCTCCCCGATCAGCTGGTGCTTCATCTCGACGGACAGCTCCCGTCCGCCCAGGTTCTGCTCAAAGGCCCCATCGAGAATCCGCACCGCCTCCGCCAGCTCTCCGGCCCGCAGTGTACTGATCAGCCGCTGCTCGGTATCGAGCGGATAATAATAAGTGCTGCTGCTCTCAAGCTGTGCTTCATGCACCCAGAGAACCCCTTTATTGTTCGTATAGACCGCATACTCCAGCGCCTGCTTAGCCTGCTCGAATGAGCCGCTGACCTCCATAGCCGAAGGGAAATAACCCCCGAAGCCGGACTGGATCGAGATCCGGTATTCCTTCAGGACGAACTGGGCCAGATTCTCCATAATGCCAGTAATACGGGCTTCCTGCTCCGGTGCAGGCCCTTCCTCCCCTGTCTGCGCAAAGAACAGGACGACGATTTTATCCGAGCCCAGGTCCGTTACCGGCAGGCTTCCGGCCATGGATATAAACGCCTGCTTCACCAGCAGCCTGGCCGCGTTCAGCTCATTCAGAATTTCCACACTGTCCATCCCGTTATATCCGCTGATCAGGATAACTCCGGCATATCCGGCTCCCTGATCAAGCCCGATATCGGCCTGGGCGGCTGCAGAGACGATTTCTTCCCGCGACTCGAATTCCCCGGCAATCAGCCGCTTGACAAAAGCGTCCCGCACCAGCGGAAGCTGGCGTGTAAGCTCGCTTTCCAGCAGCCTGTTCTTGGAAATCATATCGGCGATATTTCCGCTCAGGAAATCGAATTCGCTCTGTTCTGCCGTTTCCTCCTTGCCGAACTGCTCCTTCATCACGCTGATCAGCCGGTTGATCGGAGCACTGTTGCGGTAAGCCAGCACCAGACCGGCCAGCAGGCCGAGGAACAGTGTACCTCCGGTGATCAGCCAGGACGTATACTTGATCCTGTTGGCGTCCTCCATCAGGCTGCTGCGGGGAATTCCGGCCTGGTACACCCAGCCGTTCGTATCCGAAGCGGTCGTAATGACCAGATCGTTCCGGTAGAACTGGCTGACCTTCCCGGGATCGAACGAAGCGTCGGCGTGCAGATCCTCCATATAGGGTTCATCCTGCCCCTGCAGCACAATCGTTCTGCCCTGCGCATCGCTGATATGGACCCAGCCCCCGTAGCGTTCGGTCAGGCCGGAGAGGAGGCTGGCAATAATTTTTTCGTCAATCATTACAACCACTACGGCAGGAGATGAATCGTTGAAGCTGTCGAGCGGCAGCGACTGCATATAGGTAATAACCGAGGTCTGTACACCCTTGCCGACAAAGGCGCTAAGCGGCCTGATTTCGCTGCGGTGTGTTTGCTGGAGCACCTCCGTCCGCCACTTTTCAAGCGGCAGCTCATTATAATGATAGATCTCATAATAATGCTCCGGACGGTAGGAAGAGCCTGAGGTCAGCACCAGGTCATAGTTGGCGAGATAAATATAATAATCCTGCAGAAAATCATTGGTCTGTCCGAAGGTGAGCACATTGCGCATCGTTCTCCAGATCCCGTAGACGTTCTTTTCCCCGCTTCTTTCATTCAGCAGCACATTCAGCTCCGGGTTGATTGCCAGCTGCCGGGTCAGCCCCTCCACTTCAGCCATCCGGCGCTCCAGCAGCTCCTGGCTCTTCTGCAGCTGGATTACGCTGTTCTCAATGGAGATGGATTCCGTTACGGAAATGGAGGTACGGTAAGACATATAACCGCCAATGCCGGGAATGATCAGAATCACCATATAAGAGATCAGAAATCTGCGGAATATCTTGGAGTACTTGAGCATGGATTCATTCCCCTCCCGATTGATAGCGCTATCATTATATAAGCTTAAAACAATTTGCCCGGCAGTCAAGTCCCTTGTCAGGCGCTGCCCTGACTGAATCGGCATTAGGCTATCTTAAACTTAGCTGATCCTGTAGCCTATTCTATTGCAGCTTCTGCTGCACAATGCTCGGTTTCTCCAGCTTTCGGGCTTCTGGCTGCCCGGCGAAAAAAGGAGCCGCTGCCGGCTCCTTTACGCTTTGCTTCCTTGCATTTTTTCTCATACCGGTACTTAACGGTGCCGGCAAAAGCATCAACGGCTCAGCTCTTCCCCGCCCCCGCTCTTTTCCGTGTAGGTGTGATCCATCGAAGCCTCCAGAATATCCCCGAAGGCCCAGTGTGTGAGCGGAACATCGCTCCATGGGGAGGCATCCGCACCGGATAACGGTCCTCTGCCGAGCGCCCTGTTTACGGCAGTCACTGCTTCAGCACGGGTCACCGGCTGGCCGGGGCGGAAGGTGCCGTCAGCATACCCTTTCAGGATGCCGGCTCCCTGCGCCTGCAGGATAGCGGATTCTGCCCAGTAACCAGCCGCAACATCACTATATCCGGCTCCAGGCGCCGCAGTAATATTCCCAAGCAGCACTACGAGGCTGGCCAATTCTGCCCGGGTAATCTGCCGGTCCGGCTTGAAGCTGCCGTCCGGATACCCGTTCATCAGCCCCATGGAGGCTGCACCGGTTATAGCCTCTACCGCCCAGTGACCGGCCTTTAGATCACTGAACGCCGGTGCTCTCCCCCGCTTTCACGGTCAGCTGCCTTAACCAGCAAAGCCGCCATCTCAGCCCGGGTAATCTTCTGCTCCGGTTTAAATAATCCGTCAGGGTAGCCGCTGATATAGGCTGCATGCTGCTTCACGGCATCCGGGTCCGCTGCCGGTGACGCGCTTGGCACAGGCGTAGCGGAAGGCGTTGCCGACGGAGCTGCCGTTGCTGCCGGAACCCCTCCCGGAACAGCGGTCTCTGGTGTCGGGGTTGGAGCCGGTGATGCTGTAGCTGATGGTGCAGGCGTTGGCTGCCCGCCGGGATCTGTAGGCTCCACGGGACCAGCGTCTCCGCCGCCGACAATATAGCTGAGCTGGTCGCTGAGCATCAGGCTGCCTGAGGCTTTAACCGCCTTCAGCACATGAACCCCGCTGCTTAGGCCGCTCAGGCTGAAGAGCTTCTGCAGAACCTGCCGCTCACTGCCGGAGGCACTGACTGTCTGGATGAATTCGCCATCCAGATAGATATCCATGTCGCCCAGTCCAGGCCCCTTGGGTCCGCTCATGGAAATACCGGTTCCGCTAAACGTATACTCCAGATAATCCCCGTCAGCTTCCGTATAGTGGACATCATTCAAATAATCTCCGTTAAAGGCAAACGTCAGCTGGAGCGTGCCTTCCGGCTGTGCAGCCAGAAACTCCTGCTTCACTGTTACCGTATCGCCTGAAAGTGTATAATCCGTCTCTTCAGCCAATGTATAAGCGCCCTGGCGGATTCCGCCGAACAGGGAAGGCTGACGCAGCAGCTTTACCTCCAGCCCGGCTGGCGCAGACTTGTCGAAGACAGCCTCCACCGGATTGATCAGATCGGGGATTTCCACCTTCAGCATATCCAGCAGCATGAAGCTGCCCGATTTCTTTACCGCCTTCAGGGTATGAAGCCCTTCGGGCAGTCCTGTAATGCTGTACAGGTTCTGCTGTGCCAGACGCCCGTTATTGTAGGCACTGACCGTCTCCTTGAACTCCCCGTCGATGTAAATATCCATATCGCCCTGGGAGGCGTCTTTCTCGGTATACAGCTGGATGCCCGTACCGTTGAAGGTATATTCGAAGGAGTCGCCATTCTGCTCGGCGTACTGTACATCATCCTTGTAATCGCCCATTCCACGGCCTGTGCTTCGTGACCACGAGCCATTGTATACAATAGCCGGATCGTCATTGTTAATGAACGAATAGCGGACCATAGCCGAGCCCGTGATGCTTATCTCAAGCACCGCACTGGCGCCTCCGTCGAACGTAAAGGTCAGCTCCGCTTTACCTGAAGGCAGATTATACAGGTAATCCTTACGGATAGTGACCCCGTCACGGCTTACTGTATAGTCTCCGCCCTTTGCCAGCAAGGCTGTGCCGTTTCTGACCTCCTGCAGGGAGTCACTGCCCGCCGGAAGGCTAACGGACACATCCGCCTGTTCGCCCGGCGCTTTATCGAATTCAGCTGACGCCGGGTCAAGCAGCCGGCTAACGCTGATTTTCAGCGCATCCAGCAGCATGTATTGGCCTGAGCCCTTCACTACCTTCAGCGTATGCTCTTCATCAGCAAGACCCTTCACACTGTAGACAACCTGCTGGGCTTCCTTGGACCCCGGTGTGTAGGTGCTGACCGTCTGCGGGCTGGCTTCATCGTCCAGGTAGACCAGGATATCCCCTTGCGAGGAATCCTTCTCCGTCAGCAGTTCAATGCCCGTTCCCTTAAAGGTGTATTCAAAATAATCACCGTCCGTCTCGGTATAGTGAACATCCCCCCGGTAATCCCCGTGGGTTCTGCCCGACTGCGAGGACCAGGCTCCGCTGTAGACAATGCCGCTGTCGCTGTCATTGATATAGACCGCTTGCGTGACTGTCCCGCCGCCGGGCTCAGTTGGAGTTCCGCCGCCGGGAGGCTGCGTTGATTCAGTGATCTTTATAGAGATGTCCTGTGAAGCAGGAGTCTGCTCCTTGCCGCCGTTCCGCTTCCAGGAGCCGGTATAGCGGACATTCGTATCATCATCGTTGACAATGGATGTTCCGCTCTTGGCCGTAACCTTGAGCAGCCTTGAGGCATGCGGCTCCAGCGTTCCGCTGCTGAAGCCGGTATCGAATGTCCCCAGCTCGCTGCGGCTCCACAGATCACGGACAGAGGCCGGCCCCTCCAGCCCGATGTCACTCCAATCCACATCCACTGCGGCGCTGCGGCTGCCCAGATTGAACAGGGCCACGTTGTAAGTCCCGTCACCGTTATTGGCATACCAGACCTGCTGCTGGCTGTTCATTGACACCGGATGCGCCGGATGTCCGGCCTGGTTGACGGCGATGACCTCCTCATTAGTCAGCAGCTGCATTCCGAAATCATCCAGCCGGGTCATATCATTGCCGATATAGAGCTGCGCCGCCGACACTGCCCAGAAGGTCATGGCTGTCTGCCGCTCATCCCGCGTAAGTCCGTCCATCGCACCGTTGCCGACATTGAGGGAATCAAAATCATTCCAGCCGCCGGGGCCGGCTTCCCTCCACCAGATCGCGGCCTCAGGGAACAGGCGGGCGATATTGGCCCACTGGGTCAGCCCGACACTGCTGTCATAGGACTCCACATCCCAATGGATCCGCCAGCCGTTGGCATACTGCTTCCAGAAGTCCGCGTAGTTGTGGTCAAGCGCCCATGACAGCTCAAACCAGATATCATGCCGGTCCAGCGCCTTGGACCAGGCCTCGACATCCCCGCGCGCATCACGGCTGAGATTATTGATGCCCGAGCCTGGAGTAACGCTGTCGAACTTCACGAAGTCGATGCCCCACTCGCCGAGAAGATCGGCGATCGAGTCCACATATTTTTGGGCACAGGGATTAGTGAAATCAATTTTGTAAGTATAGGAGTTCCAGTAATCCATAACCGTCAAAGGCTTATAGGTGATGTCCTGTATTCTGCACTCCCCGTTGGTGCCGTATATTTCGAGATTCTGGTTATAGGCGTCAATCGATACACCCGGAATCAGATAAATCCCGATCTTCTGGCCGTTGTTATGCACATAGTCGATAACGTCCTGGAACCCGTCCGGATAGCGCTCTGCGTTAGGTATTGGCCGGCCGTATTCATCCATGCCGCCGTTCCAGCCTGCATCAATATTGATATATTCATAGCCGTAGGCCTGGAGCTTCTCGTGCATGGCATCAGACTGCTCCTTGATGCGCTCTGCCGATATCCAGTTACCGGATGGTTCATATACCTGCATGCTGTAGCTGCTCCAGCCCATATACGGCTTCTGGGCCAGCGCTTTGTCCGCTGCTTCTGCCACATTCCCTGTGATTCCCGCTATTCCGGCCTGTACAGCTACCATCATGCAGAGCAGCAGACTGACCCCGATCCTTTTAGCCAAAGACTTCAAATTATCCCAGCTCCCCTCGCAGTTTATAAAGCGCTTCCATTAATGAATGGAAATGCTTTCCGTACGAGAAAATCATAGAGGCATACGTCCGGCTTGAACAGGTACATCTGCGGTACCCGGCGTACAGCATTCCCGGTTTACAGGGGGCAAATGCCGCGGGAACAGCCATTTTTCCCTCTATGCCAAAAAACCCCGCGGAGATTATCGCCCTCCTGCAAGGTTCAATGGGAAAACTGCTATATTTGCCGTTACAATGTTCCTGCAGTCTGCTTCCGGCCTTCCGGCTGGCCAGCCGTATAACGCTGTCTTACTTCCTCCACCACATTACGCAGGCGGTCGCAGGTGGCGAGCAGCTGGTCAACCTCTTCCCGGCCCACCTTATTAATGATTTCATTCAGGATACCTGAATAACGGGCCATCCGCTCCCGGAATACTGCCTGCCCCTCACCGGTTAGGCTGATATATACGGCTCTCCGGTCGGCCGGGGAAACCGTCCGCCGGATAAAGCCCTTGTCCTCCAGCGCACTGATGGTCTGTGAAGCGGTAGGCCTGCTGATCTGCAGCAGCTCGCTTAACCTGGAAACCATGATGCCGCGGCACTCCGGCGAATCCGGCCGGGCCTCCTCTTTTTTCATCATCACATTGATCATGAACATCATCAGAAATTCACCGTAGGGAAGCGGATCATTCCAGTTCGTACGGTTCGTTAAACTTCTGATATTCTCAAGTACCTTCAGCAGCTGCTCTTCCTGATGATTCTGGGAATCCATAAGATACCTCCGTGTATGGTATAGTCAGCCCGGCCGTTACATCGCCCGAAATACAGCATCATTCAGCTTCTGCAGCAGATGCCCCAGCTGTTCACGTTCCGCTTCACTAAAGTCCTGCAGCAGCTGCGCGAACTTGTCCCGGCGCAATTCCGTATCACTCTTCAGCGTCTCAGCGCCCAGCTCTGTCATCTCCAGCGTATAGGCTCTGCCATCCTGCGGATCGGGAACGCGGAACACATAGCCTTTTTGCTCGAGGGCTGAGGCTTGCCTGCTGATTGTTGAAATGTCCAGATGGAACTCATCGGCCAGGGCCTTCACGCCGGCGGAGCCGTGCGATGCAATCTGATGCAGCAGCAGATAGGCCGAGTGATCAAGAATCCCATACTTTTTGTAAGTGCTGATGGAGATCAACCGGCGGCTGAGAATGGTCATTTCCAGTTCAATTGCTTCTAGCGGGCTTCGTTCCATAATGTGCAGCAGCCTCTCTTTCCTGCATATTCCGATATTTATTGACTTCAAATTCGCAGCTTGTATAATACAAGTATATAGTTTCATTATACAAGTTATTTCAGCAAAAGCTAGTCCATTCACAGGTGGGGGAACCTCATGAAAGCTCATGAAATCATGATTCGGCAGGTATACAAGGTGAAGGAATACGATACCGTGCGTACCGTTATTGAGAAATGCCTGGAGCACCGGATCAGCGGCATGCCGGTCATCAACGACCGGAACGAAATTGTTGCCTACATCAGCGACGGGGACATCATGCGGTATATCGGAAAGCACGATGATCTGATCGTTGATTCCTTTTTCCAGATCAATGTGATTAAAGGCGACGAGGATGAATTCGAGGAACGGACCCGGCGGCTGCTGAACCTCAACGTCATGTCCATCGCCAAGAGAAAGGTGACCACGGTAGCCTGGGACGAGGATGTTGAACGAATCGCTGCAGTTCTGGGCAAAAAACAGATCAAAAAGGTTCCGGTTGAACGCAACAATGTGCTTGTCGGTATCATCAGCCGCGGGGATGTCATCCGCCATTCTTTTAAATCCTTGTTATAGCAGCAGGCAGTAGCACAAAGAGACCGCCCCGGCTCAGGACGGCCTCCAGTACATTATTCTTTTAACAACGTAAGTTACAGCTTGAGCAGCTGATCCACTTTGACCGGCAGTCCGGTGGCAATCGACTGGTTAGCGGCAATGCCGGTCAGAATCGACTGGGCACCGTCAATGTGCGAAGCTGCCCGGTTAAAGCGGTCATCCGCCGGACGCTCGAAAATATCGCGCAGCATCACCGGGTCCCCCCCGCCGTGTCCGCCTACGCCTTCCTCAATCTCCACCTCATACGGGGCAGCAAACTGCGGGAAAACCGTAATCTGCTTGTCTTTTACCGCACCCTCCTGATCCTTGCCGCCTCCGGCATTGACGTAGGATTGCTCCACAACCTTTACCTCCATCCGGCCTTTGGTGCCGTTGAATACTATATTGAAGCCTTCCCACGGCAGGTAGGCATTCAGGGAGTAGTTCATGATTGTCTTGTTCTTGTATTTGACCATAACGCCCATGGTATCCTCAATGCTGATATTGTCGCCAAAAACGCTCTGGTCGCGCAAATACCCGTCCTCGTGCTCGGTGTCCAGATACATCTTTTTCAGCTGCTCATTGTCCTTGAGATGCAGGGCAAACGGATCATTCTCTGCCGCCTTGCTTCCGTGCACCCGCTGGTAGAACTCGGTAACCCCGCGCTTCTCGGCATTCTCCCGCCCGTAGAAACGCAGATCGCCCATCGCAAATACCGTATCCGGCTGCGAGCCGAGCCAGAAATTCATCAGGTCAAAGTGATGCGTCGATTTGTGGACCAGCAGCCCTCCGCTGTTGCGCTTGTCGCGGTGCCATCTGCGGAAATAATCCGCACCGTGCTGCGTGTTAAGCAGCCATTCAAAGTTGACGGACAGCACCTCACCGATCGCCCCGTCCATCAGCAGCTCGCGGATTTTGGTGTTGTGCGGCGCATAGCGGTAGTTGAAGGTTACGCGCAGCTTCTTGCCGGTGCGTTCGATTGCACCCAGAATTTCCTTGCATTTTTCCACATCCGTGGTCATCGGCTTCTCGGAAATCACATCACAGCCCAGCTCCATGGCCCGGACAATATAACGGTGGTGCGTGCGGTCAACACTGGTTACGATCACGGTATCCGGCTTCGTCTCTTCGATCATTTTATCAAACTCATGGGCCTTATACGCTGGAACAGCATGGTAATTATATTTGTCCGTCAGCAGGGTATTCACGTAAGCCATTCTCGCCCCGTTGACATCACACAAGCCCACGATCTCCGCGGTCTCCCGGTAATTCGTTATAATCTCCCCGTAAAAGAATTCGGCCCGGCCGCCCGTGCCCACAAAAGCATATTTCTTGCTTCCCACTGTAATCACTCCATCGCTATTGTTTTGAATGCGTTTACTACGTATATTGTATAGTATAAAATCCATTCATTTCTAAACGGTTTTTGCTGAAAATGAGCTTTTTTATGCATATATTATCCTTAGTGTAGGAGTGAACAAAGTGCAGGAGGAGAAGCAGGAATTTCTATTTTGTGTGGAGCAGGTGAAAAGGGCCGGCGCCTTCAGCATGGACACCGACCATTTTCATGAAACCTATGAAATCTATTATCTGCTTGCCGGGGAGCGCAGCTACTACATCAACAATCTGGTCTACTCCCTGCGCAAGGGCGATCTGATCTTCATTAACCGCAATGAGCTGCACCGGACGATGGCCAAAGGCGCGGTACGCCATGAGCGCATCCTGATCAACTTCCGCCGGGAATTTTTGCAGGGGATGCTTAGCGGCAATGGCCTGGAGTTCCCCTTCTTCAATGTGCAGTGCCTGCTGCTGCGGCCGGATGCGCACGAACAGGGCACCATTGAGAACCTGCTGTTTGCGATGCTGAAGGAGCAGCAGGAGCCGCGGGGCCACCAGAGCCTCTATCTGCAGACGCTGCTGATCCAGTTCCTGATTGAAATGAACCGTATCCGCGAAAGCGCGCAGGCCGCAATCACCCCGGCCAATGACGAGAAGCAGCGCAAGGTATATGAGATTATCGAGTATCTGCAGGCCAGCTACGGCGGAACTGTAACACTAGAGGAGCTGTCGGAACGGTTCTACCTCAGCGTTCCGTACCTGTGCCGCCTGTTCAAGCAGACGACCGGCTTCACGATTATTGAGTATCTGAACACGATCCGTGTTCAGGAAGCCCAGCGGCGGCTGCGGGAGAGCAGCGACTCCGTCACAAGGATTGCCGAGGACACCGGCTTCGACAGCATCGCCCACTTCGGACGCGTATTCAAGGCAATCGCCAAGCGCTCGCCGCTGCAGTACAGGAAGCAGAACCGTTGAAGGGATAGGCCGGCCTCCACTGCTCGCAGGCGCGATTATTCTATTATAATCTGCGGGCAAGCAGACAGACCGAACCGGACAAAAGCATACCGTTCCTGGTAGACGTGTGTATCCGGCGGCAGGTCCTTGTCCGTCCAGCCCGGTTTGTCCTTGAAGCTGTCCGGCCCCACCTTAAATACTTCTCCCTTGATATGGTGATGGGGCCCGAGCAGATTGCGGCAGCTGCCGGTCAGGATCAGCTCAATGTCGTTACAGCCTGGCACGAGATACGGAGTGATATCTGTTTCGTACGGCTCCCACATAAAGGTCTGCACCTTCGTTCCGTTAATGAGCAGCTCGCTGACGATGGCATCCGGCACATTCCTGAAGCTCCACTTCGCAGACGAGATATTCTCCATGTCTATATCAAACGTCTGGTTCAAATGAATACTCCCGGCAAAAAACGGGAACCCCTGCCGCGTCAAGTCTCCGGCACTCACCTGCTCCGGGGCTTCTGTCAGGACGAAAGGCCCTTCCGTCCATACCGCCCTGCGCTCAGTGTCCTCATATGACCCGGCAGACTCCACTCCGAAAGAGCCCAGCAGATAGATGCTCTCCATCTCTTGCTCCAGCGTCAGCTTGTTGCCCTCTGCCTCGAACTGCTGTGCCCGCTCCAGCTTGGCCTGCAAATCAGCCGAGTGGCGGAACTCCGTCTTCAGTATGACCGTATTCCGGCCGGATACGGCCATTCCCTGAATATCCAGCCTGCGCATGGAGATATCTCTCCACCAGCCGCAGTCTGCAGAGGACACGGGTGTACCGTTCAGAGATATTTCAAACGCCTCCGGCTGCTCCAGCACGAGGTAGAGCTCCCGCCTGCGCCGGACATCAAAGGCTACATCAAATTCAAAGGCCAGCTCGATCAGAACGGAGCGCCCCAGGGCAAGCAGCTGCTCCTGGATGAAAATTACCGGCTGCGGCCCGGACCATGCTCCGCCATCAATGCGCACCCGGGCATTGTCCAGGATTAAGCTGTTCAGGTCGATGCGGGAGATTTGCCACACGGGGTCCAGTTCTTTA
The DNA here is from genome assembly GCF_001517085.1 of Paenibacillus sp. DMB5. Lineage (GTDB taxonomy): Bacteria > Bacillota > Bacilli > Paenibacillales > Paenibacillaceae > Paenibacillus_AQ. The sequence goes on along the minus strand of NZ_LRAC01000016.1, from coordinate 35,539 downwards.
AAGTGCCGGTCTTCCGCAGAGGGAGCTGATAATGCACAGCTGTTGACAACCGGAAGCTGATCTGCCCCGCCGTACCGGTCTTCCGCAGCTGCCGGAGCCTCCCGCAGATCCTGCTTCAGCATCAGGGACTGCCCGGCCTGAAGCGACAGGCGCAGGCGGACACCGTCTGCGGACGCATCCTGCGGCAGATGCCTGATCTTCCCGGTTTCGAGATCAATCTGCGATACCGGCCCTTGCCCGCTCAGCTCAGCCGTCAGTCCGGTAAAGGCCTCCGTACCGGAATTGACCAGATAATAGAGCAGCGATCCCTCAAGCTCCAAGGTCCGCAGATTAAGCTCATCTGCAGCAATTGCCCCGCCGGCCTCATCCAACAGCCGGATTGTCGGTGCACACACGGCCGAAACCGACTCAGACACCGCGCTGCAGCTCCATCCGGGCATAACGGCAGCCCGCCTAAGCTCAGCCAGCCTGCCGTCCTCTTCCCCGCCGGTCAGCACGGGAAAAGCCTGAAAGGCGATCAGTCTTCCGCCCTCAGCGGTAAACTGCTCAAGAAGCTCCACCGTAGTCTGATCCAGTGTCAGGCACGGCGGAATAATCACGACCCGGTAGGCCGCCTCCCCGACAATGAACCGGCCTTCGCTCACCCTGCCGTGCCCGGCAATAATGCTCTCGCTGCCGTAGTCATGCTCGATCAGGCTGCGGCACAGCCATCTGGTCAGCTCGGCGAAGGACTCATGGTAAGGTATAACAGCTGAGGAATCCCCGCCGCACTGCAGAGTCCAGGCTGTGCGCACCGGATGAATCAGCAGCACCTCTGCCCTGCCTTTGCCCTCAGAGAGCAGCATGGACAGCCGGGCAAAGTAGTCATTGAAAGCCTTGTAATCCCCCCACCACGGCTGCTGATAGAACAGGGACGGCGGATAATCGCGCTTGCGCAGCCCGCGCAGTGAATAGCTCTGCAGATGCTGGCAGAGCAGATTGATGCCGTGCACAAACTGCCATTCGCCGATCCGCTTCAGCTCAGCCAGGCTGACGTTCCAGCCGGAGCAGCCGAAGCTTTCGGTAATGGTCCGTTTCCGGCCAAGCTGGTGGGCTACGGAGCTGACCTGCTTGGGTACCAGCGGATCACTCCCGGTGAACCGACCGAGCCAGTCACAGCCGGGAATCTGCTGGTGCTCGTAGAAGGCCATCGGGTCGCCGACAGAGGTTACCTGATGCATCAGCTCCTGCTCATCAACGACATGGCCGGTTGCAGACCAGCCCTTCCCGGCACACCACTCCCCGATCTGCCTGGCATAGGCCTGGGTGAACATATAGGTTACGGTTTCCCAGTAATCATATCTCGCTTTGCTGCTGCCGCCTGTTTCAAGAAACAGGGAGGGCAGGATCTCCTTCACATCGTAGCCCCTGCGGGCTGCAAAAGCCTCCTCCAGCTCAAACGACCACGGCAGGCCGCCGCGGGCGAACTGCGGCTCATCCGTGAACACGCCCTGCAGCTCTGTACCGTATTGCTCTCCGAAGGTATTCCAATAACGCACATATGCAGCATCGATAAATGCACCGACCGCCTTCCGGCTCAGCGTATCGGTGTAATACGGATTGAGCTCGTAGCTGATCCTGAGACTGGCGGCGCCTTCCTCACCGGGAGCCAGAAGCCGGTAGCTCCGGCTCTGCTCCTCGAAGGCATACCAGCCGATGGTCTGCTCCTTCGTCCCGTGAAACGGGGCCTGTTCACAGACCAGCCTCTTCTGCTGGTACTCCGGTCCTTTGGCCGGAATCTCCCCGTCGGCGAAGCCGCTGGGCCAGCCGTTCTCATCATACAGCCAGGCCTGCATACCAAGCCGCGGCCCGCCTCAAGGGACACCCGGACGGCTTCCATCCATTCCGGGCCCATATACGGCGTCTTCAGCCCGCTGCGGGCATGCATGAAGAAGCCTCCGCACCCGCCCGGTGCATCTCCTCAATCTGCCGCTCCAGCTCCTCCTTCTCCAGCCTGTCATTCCAGGACCAGAACGGGACGGAGCGGTACTCCGCCGGCGGGTCACCCAGCATATTCCATAGCTTCGTCATTGTGCTGAGTTCACCCTTTCAGGCACAGGGAGAGCAGATCGTCCACATGTGCTGTTGCCAGACATTCCACCGTATCCGCAGCACCATAATAGATTTTCACCTCACCGCTGTCCTCCAGGATCATGCCGCCGGGAAAAATAACATTGTTGCGGAAGCCCCCGTCAATCTCGTAGCTTACCTCCGGAGCAAGCAGCGGCTCCTTGTACATTCCGATAATCTTGCGCGGATTCTCCAGGTCCAGCAGCATGATCCCTGCAGTATACCGCTTCTTCCAGGCCGGCTCCCAGCCGTGCTTGCCGCGGGAAGGATCAATATCCACTGCATGGAAGGTCGTCAGCCAGCCTTTGTCTGTCTTCACCGGAGGAGCGGCCGGACCTACCTTGTCATTGGCGAACGGCACATGCTCCACGGCGAACAGCAGATCTGATTTGCCCCAGTATTTGAGGTCGGGCGACTCGGAAATCCAGGTGTCAAAGCGGTCCTGTCCGCCCCGGCTGTATACGGTGAACGGACGCTCCAGACGGACATAATTGCCGCCGATCTTCTCCGGAAACAGCACCATATTGCGCAAATCCGGCGATGACAGGCTGAGAATTTCAAACGACTCGAAATCATCCGTTACCGCGATTCCGCCCCTGATCCCGTGTTTTGTATCCACAGCAAAGCACATATAGCAGCGCCCTCCGATGACGCTCAGGCGGGGATCATAGGCGCGGATGATCTCTTCGTCGTGCAGCTTGAAGCATTTTCGCGGACTGACCTCCCAGTTGATGCCGTCATCGCTGAAGGCAATACCCAGGTCTGTCGTATGATGCGGCTCAATGGTCTGGTCGGCAAGTGAACCATAATCGTTGCGGAACACCATCACATATTTGCCGTTGAACCGGGTTACGCCTGCATTGAATACAAGCGCTGTAGGATAAGGAACCCGTGAAGCATCAAGCACCGGATTGCCCGGATAACGCCGGATGAGCGGGCTTGAGGTCAAAATAGCTGGAACCTGGGCTGTCATTGTAAATCCCTCCTGATTCAAAATCATGTATTATCCATACGTTGTTATAAGAATTTTTATCAATCTATCAAACACTAAATCTGTATTCGTTGCGGCTTATCCCTTTAGCGAACCGGCTGTCATCTGCATAAAGGATTTGTTGGCGAACACGTAGGCTACCAGAATCGGCAGAATCGACAGGCAGGCACCGGCCATCATGTAATGGGTCTGCGAGGCTGCGGAGATGCCGTATTTCAGATTCGCCAGTCCGACAGTCAGGGTCTGCAGCTCCGGCTTCGTCATGGTGAACACAAGCGGCAGCAGATATTCATTCCACGCCCCGCGGAAGGTGAACAAAGCGCCTACGCCGAGGCCGGGGCCGAGCAGCGGCAGAATGATCGTCCAGAAGGTGCGGGAGAGTGAGCTCCCGTCAATCCGTGCAGCCTCGTCCAGCTCCCGCGGAATGCCCTTCATAAAGCTCAGCAGGATAAAAAAGATCGAAGCGTGCGCCGATATCAGAATCAGGATGACCCCCCATAGCGAGCTGTGCAGATGCAGCTTGACCATAAGATCGAACTGCGGCCGCAGCACCACCGCCCCGACAGCGACGAACATGGTGAAGGCCTGGAGGCTGACGTAGATTTTTTTACCGGCAAAGTCCATCCGGTCCACTACATATGCGGCCATCGAGGATACCAGCAGGGTACCTGCTACCGTGGACAAGGAGACGATCAGGCTGTTCACCGTATAGGTGGAGAAATTAGCCTGCTGCCAGGCCTCGGCATAGTTGGAAAACTGCCAGCTGTCCGGCAAAAAGGTTGCGCCTGTCGTCAGCTCCATATTGGTTTTGAAGGAGCCCAGGATCGTTATCACCACAGGCACCAAAGTAACAAAGGCAAAGGCCAGCAAAAAAATCCATAATACCATTCTGCCCGTTAGTTCTCTTACTCTCATCTCACATCACTCCTCAATCCATCCGGTTCATCCGTCTGGAGGCATAGAAATAAACCACCGAGATCATCCCCACGATCAGCGCGGACACAAAGGCAACCGCACTGCCGTACCCGAATTCCTGCACCTGGGTTGCAGCCGAGCTGCCGCCGACAGGGAAGAACAGCTTGTAGAGGTAGAGGAACATCACTTCCGTTTTGCCGGCAGGGCCGCCCTCGGTCAGCACCATGATGCTCTCATAGCCCTTCAGCGCATTGATGATCGCCAGCATAATAACCATCTGCAGCACCGGCCCCAGCATCGGCAGGGTGATAAACCGGAACTGCTGTATTTTATTAGCCCCGTCCAGAGCTGAGCTCTCGTAGACATCCTCGGGAATATTCTGCAGCCCGGCCAGAAACAGCAGCATGTAATTGCCGACCGCTCCCCATACCGCTACAAGAATGACGGTAAGCATCGCATATTTCGGGCCCAGCCAGTCAATACCGGAGGAGGACAGGTTAAATTTGATCAGGAACTGGCTCAGAATTCCGTTGTATGAATTGAATATGGTGAAAAAGACCACCGCCATAACGGCAGTACTAATAATCGTCGGCATAAAAAAGACCGCCCGGAGCAGCTGTCTGCCCCTGATCTTACGGTTCAGGACCGCCGCCAGCAGCAGAGACAGCGGTATGGAGAGAAGCAGCTTCCCTCCGGCATACACAAAGGTATTCACTACAGAATCCCAGAACTGGGCATCCTGCAGAATCCGGCTGAAATTATCGAGTCCGATAAAACGGGCTGTACCATAGCCCTTATAGTTGTAAAACATATAGCGGAATGCCCAGGCTATCGGGTAGATGCCCAGCACGATGGTGAGTATTGCACTCGGCAGCAGATAGCTGTAGGCAAAAACGGCATTCTTGGTTCTGTTCATGGTTCTTCACAGGCTCCTTCCTGTTGGCTGCCAATGAATAAGGAGGGGTACAGCCTAAGTGCAGCCCCTCCTTACCCTCTCTTTATTTGGCGAATTTTCCGGCAAGTGATGCAGGATCAAAGCCGGCATCCGGCTCAGCCTTCAGGCCGTCGTTCTTGATTGCGTCATCCAGTGCCGCGTTATAGCGCTTATTCAGATCGGCAATAACAGCATCCAGGTCGCCGCCGTTCAGCATATATTTGAAGAAGGCATCATCCGATTTCATGCCTTCAGGGGCAACTGTCGGATAGACCGGCCATACCCCGTCATACTGGTTCGGCAGGAAGCCTTCAATGCCGTTTACTTCGGGGGTCTTGGCAACGGCACTGACCGAAGGCACCATCGAGATGCCGTATCCGTTCTCCTGGTAGGCGGTCAGAATCTGATCACTGTACATGTACTCCATGAACTTCCAGGCTGCTTCCTTATGCTCAGACTTGGAGCTCAGGGCCAGCCACTGGCCGCCCAGGAAACCGGATGCTCCTTTGGCATTGCCGTCAATAGTCGGGGCGGGAGCCGCAGCCCAGTCAATTTTGGCCGGGAACTGATTGCTGTAAACGCCCGGCTCAGAGGAGAAGCTCAAGTACATGCCGATCTTGCCTTCTGCGAATTGTGCGCGCAGCGGATCGATATCCAGCGATTCCACACCCGGCAGCATGCTGCCGTCATCCTTGATCTGCTTGAAGGCTTCAATGATCGGCTTAAACCCGCTGAAGTCAAAGCGTGCCGTCCGGAAATCATAACCGAAGCCGCCAAAGCCGCTCATTTCCGCGATAACCCGGGCAGAGCGTCCAAGCGCACTGGGCGGGCTCTTGAAATTCTGGGCGAAGCCGTAGGCACCGTCTGCCTTACCTGCTTCTGTCAGCTTTTTGGCTGTTTCTACCAGCTCCTGCAGGGTGGTTGGCGGACTGGTAACACCCGCCTTGGCGAACAGGTCCTTGTTATACACCAGACGCATCGTCGTGCCATAGTTCGGCAGACTGTAGCGTTTGCCGTCGAAGGTGTTCAGATCCTTCATTTCCGGAAATTTTGTCTTCATTTCTTCAGACAGGTATTCGTCGATTGGAGCCAGGTATTCTTTTTTGTAAAAGGTTCCGATGGTGTTCTCCTTCACCCGGATCACATCCGGCGAGTCGGCCGTCTGGAAGGACAGGTCGAGTGCGGTATCGAAATCATCGCCCTTAACGACCAGCTCCACCTCAATGCCGTCCGTATTCGTCGCATTAAATTCTGCGACCTTTTCTTTTACAAAGTCGGCATCATGCCGGTCACCTGTCCAATAGCTGATTTTGGTTTTTTCGCCTGCAGCCCCCGGTTTCTGGTCTCCCCCGGCATTCTCTGTATTATCGGAGCCGCCGCATCCTGCCAGCCCTAATGCCAGCACTGTACTCAGCGAAGCCAGAAGCAGTTGTTTCTTCATTCTGATAACCCCCTCATATGGTCCAACCTGTGGTTGCCTTACACCTAAATTATAGGGCAGGCCGCTTCTTCGCATAATGCGGGTAAACCCACATTAAGGGCAGGTTTCTGCTGAACAATAGCGAACGGGAATGAACTTCCTGCCCTGCAGCAGCTCGTTCATCCCCGTAGAATTGCAAGCTATATCCCCTTAATCAGGCCTTGCCCTGATAATAGATTTTGAACTCCGAAGGAGTCATGTCGGTATATTTCTTGAACACCTCGCTGAAATAACGCCGGTGCTCATACCCGAGCTCCATGGCGATCTCCTGCACCTGCAGGCCTTCAATCAGCATCGCCTTGGCCCGTTCCATCTTCTCGTGCATTACAAAATGCTGAAAGGAAATGCCCGTCACCTTCTTGAACAGGTTCGAGAAATAACCCTGGCTGAGATTGATCTGCCTGGCTACCTGCTCCAGCGTCAGACTGGTATGCAGATTGGCGCAGATGTAAGCTTTAGCCTGATAGATAATGCGGCTGGATTCGGTGGAGCGCTCCTCTTCGATCCAGCGGCAGCTCTGCGCACACAGCTCCTCAAGCAGCAGGCGGATTTCATGCAGCGGCGGATGCGGGCGGCTCTTCAGCTGGTTCACCTGCTGCTCCAGCACCTGCACCTTCTCATGCGGGAACAGCTCCAGCATGACCCGGCAGATTTTGAACGCCAGCTCATAGCCGATGCTCTCTACATACTGCGGTGCGGGCAGCGGGCTCAGCTGCAGCAGCTCCCCGAAAATATTCAGCAGAATAAGCCGGCTCTTGTCCTCATTGCCGGAGCGCAGCGCAAACAGGAAATCCTGCTCGGCGGCGGCGGAATAGCTGTTCACAGCCTGCGGCTTATGGACGATGTTGGTATAGCTGTACACCGCATTCCCGTCCGTATAAAAGTGATAGGCCAGCGCGCTCAGCGCCTGGCTGTAGGAATCCGCCAGCTCATGGATTGTCGGGACACAGAGCCCCACGCCGACCGATAAGGTACAGCGGGAATACCGGCTGACATTGGCACAGCAGGCCTCTGCAATCTGCGCGGCAATCTCAGAGTCAGCCGTATTCATAATACAGACATAGCGGCTCGCCGCCTCACGGAATACAACACCCTTTGTCCACTCGGCAACGGTCTCCTCTAGAATATTCTGCAGACTGAACCGGATCAGCTCGATTTCCTGTACCGGCTGGCGATAGTACTTCTCTGCAAAACCATCGATTTCTGCGATAAACACCGCGAAATCTTGCTGCGCAAGCGGGATGCCGAGATACTCCCAGCGTGAATGGGCGCTGTGCTCCGCGGTCTGATGCTGCATCAGAAAGGCCAGATATTCCTGTCGCAGCACCGGCAGACTCTCCTTGATCCGGAGCTCCATCGCCTGGATCCGCTCCTGCTCCACCCGCTCCTGCAGGCACTGCTCCTTGGCCTTGAGTACGACGTTCACGATCTCATCGATTGCAAACGGCTTTTTGACAAAATCCATCGCCCCCAGCCGGATCGCCTGCTGTGCATATGCAAACTCTGAATAGGCGCTTAGAATGATAATTTTGCAGGCCGGGGCAAACTGCAGGATCGCCCGGGTCATCTCCAGCCCGTCCATCCGCGGCATCCTGATGTCCGTAAGCACAATATCCGGCCTCCGGCTGCGGATCATCTCCAGCCCCTCCTCGCCGTCGAGTGCTGTCCCGGCTACCTCGATCCCGTGCTCCTCCCACTGCGGCTTGCGCGCGATCATCTCCACCACACTTTTGATATCGTCGATAATGCATAATTTAACTGCTCTGGTCTGCCGGTAGTCCATAACTGCCTCCCTCCTCTCTCAGCGGGCTGAGCGGTATCCACAGATCGGTGCGTGAGCCCTTCCCCGCCTCGCCGGATAGCTCCATTCTGGCTGCATCACCGTAATAGAGCTGAAGCCGGTGCCTGATGTTGACCAGAGCATAGCCTTTTTTGGAATATTCCCTTCCGGCCATCCCCTGCTCCACCTTCGCCGCATCCATTCCTTTGCCGTTATCCTCAACCGCAATATGCAGCAGCGTCTGTTCCAGCGTAATGCTTACCGTAATCACCCCGCCGCTCCGGCGGTCGGCAAAGCCGTGCTGGATGCAGTTCTCGACAACCGGCTGCAGCAGAATTTTCGGGATGGGCACTTTCATCACTTCTTCATCCTCAATAAAGACACGGTAGTCGAACAGGTCCTCATAGCATTTCTGCTGAATCGCACAGTACTGCTGCACATGCAACAGCTCATCCTCAAGCGGGATCAGATCCCTGCCGCCGCCGAGTCCCAGCTGGAACATCTGCGACAGGGACAGGATCATCTCGTTGACATCCTCATTTTCCTCCATGACCGATTTGCAGTAGATCGTATTAAGCGTGTTATATAAAAAGTGGGGCTCCATCTGCGCAGTCAGCGCCCTGATCTCCGCATGCCGCTTGCCCTCTTCGTTCTTGCGCACATCCTCGATCAGCGCCTTGATTTCGGCCATCATCCGGTTAAACTGGAAGCCGACCTGGGCGATCTCATCCTGATACCTGCTCTCAAACGTCACACCCAGCTGATTCTCCTCTACCCTGCGCATCAGTCTGCTCAGCTTGAACAGCGGTCCCAGCAGCGCCGCCGTAAGCTTGTTCGAGAAAAACCATGCCGTAAGCAGAAAAATCAGAATGACCGCAACAATGGTCCGCTGGATGCCCTTGAGCTGGCCCAGCAGCTGGTCCTTGGACTGCAGTCCGCCAGCGTCCAATCCGGTGCTGCGCTTGAGCGCTTATAATTAATCAGATATTCCTCACCGCCGAATTTGTAAAAGAAGTTCCCCTCTCCGCTCTCTTGACTGCCCGGCAGGAAATCCCGGCTCTGCTGCCCGTTCAAACTGCTTTGAAGCACCTCATCGCCTTCCGAATTCAGCAAGAGATATTGCCGGTCGTTCCCTGCGGTATTCTGGCCCAGCAGCGAAGCGAGCCTATTCTCTCTGATATTGACTACGATGAACACATTGGTCACCGGAGTGTAGTCATAAATTCCCCGCACCACAAAGGAGACCACGCGCTGGCTGCCTGTAAACAGCCGGTCGTAATGGCCTTTCGCCCAATAGCCGCCGGGACTTTTTCTGCTGTTGTCATACAGCTCTGAGCCGTAGAAGGAGTGATCCTGCGTCCGTGCCTGGGTTGTAGAATAAAAATCACCGATCGGTGTGGCAATCAGGACATTCTCGATCATCGGCTCATTGAAGGTAACCTGGGACAATACATACTGCAGCTCCGAGAGGCGTACATAATAGCTGGATACGTCATGCGCCTGTACATCCAGCATCATTTTCCTGTAGGCATCGCTCAGCATCAGGGACTGAACCGACATGGCCACATCATTCAGCCGGTAATCCAGCAGCTGCAAAGTCTTGTCTACAGTCTCCCTGCTGTTGTCAAAAGCATTATTCTGGATTTCCTTCCCGGCAATCCGGTAAGTCAGTATCCCCATGGCCGTAATTGACAGCGTTATCAATATCAGAAAAGAAAACAGTACCCGCTGCTTGATGGATAGCCGGTAAAACAGGCCGGTGAGCTTCCCCCAAATCAGACTCCCCCATGCCGTTATATTCTTCATTCGCGCCGCTCCTTCCCGCAGCCTCCATAATCCATATGTCCGTCTTGAACAGACTATATTTGTCTGTACCATACGACTTCTCCGGGGAAGGTGTCAACAAAATAAAACCCTGTTGAAAAAAACTCAACAGGGTTCAGCAGTTCCGTATAAACCTTTTGCATTAGCAGATTATTCCTTGACGCCTCCCAGCGCCACGCCTGCGATGATATATCTGGATAACAGGAAATACACCACAAACAGCGGCAGGGCGGTCAGCGCCAGGCCCATATAGATAGAGCCAAACTCCGTTTTGTAAATATCGCCGCGCAGCAGACTCACCATGACCGGCATCGTATATTTTTCCTTCTGGGTCAGGAGGATGAGCGGCATGAACAGGTTGTTCCAGTTGGCCACAAAGGCAAAGATCGCCTGGGTTGCGACCGCCGGCATCATCAGCGGCAGGATAATCCGGTTAAAGGTTTTGAACTCACCGGATCCGTCGACGCGGGCAGCTTCCACGATCTCCAGCGACAGCGTTGCGAGCAGATACTGGCGCATGAAGAACACCACCGCCGGTGCGGCAATTGCGGGCAGGATCAGCGGCAGGAAGCTGTTGGTCCAGTGGATTTTATACATAAACTGATAGAACCCGATCGCACTCGCCTGGGAAGGAATCATCATCACGCACAGGATAAAAGTGAAGAACGGCTTGCGCAGCTTCCAGTCGTAAGTGACAAGACCATAGGCCGCCAGCGACGAGAAGTAGACCGTCAGGATCGTTGCCGAGCTTGAGATGATAAAGGAATTCAGGAACCCCTGCACCGGATCAAAGCTCTTGTCCAGCAGCACCCGCAGATTGTTCATCATATGGCTGGACGGAAGCAGGGACAGGCCGCTCTGAATTTCCGCTGTTGACCGGGTAGCGTTAACGAACATGATCCAGAACGGGAGGATGCTGAGGACCGCCAGAAAGATGCAGACAACATAAATAATGGTCTTGTTGATCTTCCGGGTGACGGCTCCGCTTTTATGATTATGGTCCATATGCTATACCTCCCTCACAGCTGCTGCTTTGGCTGATTTCCGGTAATTTTTTTCCGCTTTCTTCAATTTCTGCGCATCGCGGTCACGCATCAGATAGAACACCAGTCCGGACAAAATGGCCGCAATCACAAACATAATCATGCTTGCCGCCGCAGCACGGTTATACATATAGCTTCCCTTGAACGCCTGCCCATAGATGAACATCGACGTAGTAAGCGTAGAGTCGTCCGGTCCGCCTGCCAGGAACAGCTGCGGGATATCGAACATCGTCAGACCGCCGATCATTGAGGTAATGAGCGTAAACAGGAGAATGGTCCGCAGACTCGGAAGCGTAATCCGGAAAAAGGTCTGGAAGCCGTTCGCACCGTCAATCGCCGCAGACTCGAAGAGAGCGGGGTTAATGCCCATAACGCCTGCGACCAGAATAATCATGGTGTTGCCGTACCACATCCAGAACTGGATGAATGCCACGATGCCTCGCGCGGTTGTCTTGTCCTGCAGGAAGAAGATTGGAGCATCAGACCAGCCCATCAGTTCAAACAGGCTGTTCACGGGACCCATCGGATAGGCAAACAAAGTGCTGAACAATACGGCAATCGTACCCGCTGTGATGATATTGGGCATGTACAGCAGCACTTTAAATGCTCCCTGTCCCTTTATGTTGAGGCGCTTGTTCGTGAACCATGCCGTGAGCAAAAGCGCAAGAGCAATCTGAGGGATAAAGTTAACGATCCAGAGCAGTCCGGTGTTGATCAGGGATTTTCTGAAGGATACGTTGTCGAACAGCAAATCCTTAAAGTTTTGAAAAGGGTTATCCAGTATATGAATCGGTTTGGGTATCAGCCCCTGCATATCTGTAAATCCGATGACTGCGGTGTAAAGAATGGGATATAACGAAAAAATCAGAAAAGCCAGGACAAACGGAAACGTGAAGATGTAGCCGAATTTTGCGTAGTTCACACCTTTGCGGCGCATGATCTCACCCCTTGTTATATGAAGGGACGGGATGAGTTCCCGCCCCTTCCATTTCTTTTTGTCTTCTTATTCGCTGTCGATGCCAAGCTGGTCCTTGACCTGCTGCTTGAACGTTTCGATCGCTTTATCGCGGTCTTTGTTGCCTGCAGTATACTCACGTACCTGGTCGCGCCACAGCTTGTTAATGGTTTCATCATACTGGGTAAGGTTCTTACCCGAAGCGTTGGCGTTGGCCGGAACAAACACGTCGAACATGTTCTGACCGCCGAGCAGCGGCACTTCACCGTTGGATTTCGCCATTACCACAGAGGAGGCAACGCTGTCCTTGGTACCCTGCTCGCCATCTTTCATTGTTCCGTTAGCCCAGTAATACTGCAGGCCTGTTTCGGAGGTATCGAGTGTTATCCATTTAATAAAGTCTGCTGCAGCCTGCTTCTTGGCGTCGTCCTTGGTAACGTCCTTGTTGGCAAGCAGCCAGGTGCCGCCCCAGAAGAAGCCTGTCGGAGATTCGGTAACGGCCCAGTCGCCGTTCGTGTCTTTCACCTGGCCGTTCATTACATAGTTAATGAGCCATGCCGGACCGAAGAATCCGAAGACAGGCTGAGCGCCGGCGCCGGACATATCCGCATACCAGGCTTCCGTCCAGTCTGTTGTATCGTTGTGGTAGCCGTTGTCCTTCAGCTTCTTGGAGAGATCGAGGAACTCCTCGCGCTTAGGATCGATATGCAGCTTGCCGTCGACAATCCAGCCTTGTTCCGAGCTGTTTTCAATGGCATGCCAGATATCCCCGTCACCGGAAACGATGCCGTAGCCTTTGGCCTTCAGCTTCGCAGCGGCTTCATAGAATTTATCCCAGCCTGGTCCGACTTCACTCTTGATTGTTGCCGGATCGTCAGTTCCAAATACATCCTTGGCAATCGAGCGGCGGTAGATAAAGGCACCGCCTGTCGCCTGGTAGCCGAGGCCCTTCAGCTGGCCGTCCTTGCTGCCGATATCTATGGAATATTGGGCAATGCCCGCATCCTTGACCATTTGATCGTCAAGCCCGAGGTCCGCATAGTTAGCTGCATAGCCGGAAGCGTCACCTTGTGTATATTTGAGAACGAACGCCGCTTCAGCTGCAAAAATATCCGGTGCATCCTTCCCGCCAGCTGCCAGGGCCTGGTCAAGCGCAGGCTGATAAGCGCCGTCGGTCGTTGCAATTACCGTCGTTTTGAATTCCACATTGGCGTCGGGATGGGTCTCCAGGTACTTTTTGGTCATGTTCGGAATCTCATCGGTGAAGCTCCAGAGATTGATCGTCACCTTTTCCCCGCCACCTTTGGCCGGAGCCTCGGATGCAGCAGCTGATGCTGCCGGACTTGCTTCAGAGCCGGAAGAGTTTGAGCCAGAATTAGAGTTGCCGCCGCACGCTGTAAGTGCAGTTGACATCACCAGCAGTGCAGAAATCCCTGTAAACACACGTTTCAACCTTTTCATACTTTGCCTCCCCTTTTGTGTATGCCTGCGGTTTATGTAACCGCATACACAATTATATAGCTGATTATGCTTCCCCATAAGGAACCTGCGATTGGGAAAACTTCCACTATTTTTGGATTCCGCTGCCTGCAGGACGACAAAAGACACCAGGGAAACTTCCCTGATGTCTTCATTATCGTACTATTCGTTTCGCTACTTGTCTGCTTTAAGCGCCTCATCCTGCTTCCTGATGAATTCCTCCGGCGTTACCGCTTTACCGAACAGGGCCTGGACCTGGTTAATGTGAATACCGGATGCACCCGGCTTCATTTGTGTATCCAGATACAGCGTTACTTTACGGGCTTTACCCAGTTCATCCAGCAGGTCAATAAAAAGTCTAGGCAGCCTGATCGATGCCGTATCCACTTTGGTTGCGGGGATAACACCCGCGTCGACAACCGAATGCTCGCCCCATTTTTCAATAAAAAAGCTGACAAAACGCTTCGCCTCTACAGGATGTGCGGAATTGCGGGATACAAATAACCCGGTCCCCGGTCCGCCGACCCAGTCATCTACACTTCCTTTACCGCCAGCTATGGCCGGAAATTTGAAGTATCCAATGTTGTCCTTGAACTCCTGCGGGATGCCTGCAGTAGTCGTATAGTCCGGAAGCTCCCAGGTCCCTGTAGCGAACATAGCCGCTCCCCCGTTCAGAAACTGGACTTTGGCTTCATCATTGGATAATCCGTTATAGCCTTTTACGAAGGCGCCCAGGTTAACCAGCTCCTGTACCGCTCTTGCGGCTTCCAGCAGCGACGGGTCCGTGAAATCCTGATCCGCTACAGCTTTATCCAGCAGATCAGGCCCGCCGATCCGGTCAGCCAGATACATATACCAGAAGGAGGACGGCCAGCCTTCCTTGCCGCCGAGGGTAACCGGAGTAACTCCGTTATAATCCAAAATGCGGATAACCGTCTTCAGCTCATCCAGCGTCCGGGGAGTCCGCAGGCTGTATTTTGCAAATATTTCTTTGTTATAATAGACCGGAACAATGTTCAGTTCCACCGGAAGAGCATACGTTTTCCCGTCAAAGGAATAGGCTTCCGTCGTGCCGGCTACGAACTTGCCGTTCAGCTCCGTCTGTAAAAGATCGTCCAGCGCCGCAAACTTGTTGCCCTTAACATAAGGGTCCATGGACCCGGCCGCCCAGGTAAACCCGATGTCCGGCAGATCATTGGACGCGGCAAGCACAGTAAGCTTGCTTTTGTACTGCTCGGTCTCCAGCGCCTCCGTCTTAACGGTTATGTTCGGATTGGCTGTTTCAAACTCGCGGATAATATCCTTTACCATTTTGTTCTGCGCTGAATTACTGCTGTCCGGCCATGAATGCATCATTTTGAGGGTGATTTTTTCACTGCCGCCCTTGGCGCTGTTCCCCTTGTTCCTGTCGTTACCGTCGCAGCCAGCCGCTGTCAGCAGCAGGGCCAGGAGCAGGGCACAATATAATCCGATTTTTTTCGTGGGTATCC
Organism: Paenibacillus sp. DMB5; assembly: GCF_001517085.1. Taxonomy (GTDB): domain Bacteria; phylum Bacillota; class Bacilli; order Paenibacillales; family Paenibacillaceae; genus Paenibacillus_AQ. The sequence continues at coordinate 20,539 of NZ_LRAC01000016.1, read as the reverse complement.
CCTCCTGGCGAATTCTCAACATTAACGGACTTCCGCTTTCGTCTCGTTCCTCATGGACCGGTACTGCCCCGGACTCATCCCTTCGTGCTCCTTAAACAGCTTATTGAAATACTTTACAGCCTGATAGCCTGTACGGCTGGCAATTTCCGCTATCGGCAGGTTGGTTTTGAGCAGCAGCTCCTTCGCCTTCTGCAGTTTTCTGCGGGCGACATATTCGCTGAAATTGATCTGGCACTGCTCTTTGAAAAGCGCACTGAAATAGCTGCCGTTCAGATGAACATGACCGGCGACCTCCTGCAGGCTTATGGCTTCTTCTATATGGGTATCAACGAATTGAATGGCTTGGCGGACAGGATCGCTTAATGCGGCTTCCTCATTCCTGACTGCCAGCAGCTGCGGGTCGGCCATCTTCTGCATGAAGCGGACATGCTCCCGTTCCTCGCCTGCCTTCAGTGCCTTCTCTACCGATTCCACCAGCTTGTCCCGGCTGACAGGCTTCAGGAGATAGTCCACTACAGACAAATGAATCGCCTGCTGGGCATACTCGAACTGGGCGTAACCGGAAATAAGAATAACGGATGGCTGGGAGTGGATTCCTCTTTCCCGCAATTGGCTGATCAGGGCAAGACCGGTGATCTCCGGCATACGGATATCGGTTATCATCAGCTCAACCGGAATCTGCTCAAGAATCTGCAGCGCGTCCACTCCATTGCTTGCGGTGAGCACCTCAAATTGGCCGGCAGACCACACCCCCAGCATCTTCTTTAGGCCTTCCCTTGATTTCGGTTCATCATCAACGATAAGAATCGTTCGGCTCCTCATGGCATTGTTCCTCCTTGGACAGGTATTTCGATGCTGATGGTGGTGCCTTGGCCCTTCCGGCTGTCGATGCGCATAACTCCAGCCTGTTCCCCCGTACCCGGGAAAAAGAGCTGAAGCCGTTTCTGGACATTGGCAATTCCGACCCCGGATGCCTTGGAAGAAGTTACCCTGCCGCTGTCCAGCTCTTCCATTAGGGAGGACAGCTTCTCCTCATCCATGCCGATGCCGTCATCCTCTACTGTAATAACAATCCGCTCCCCCTCGCGTGCAGCCGTCAGCTTGACCCTGCCGGGCTCAATCCTGCTCTCCACGCCATGCAGGACAGCATTCTCCACCAGCGGCTGCAGCAGCAGCCGGGGCAGCTCGGCATCCTGTGCTTCGGGAGAAGCCTCGATTTCCCATTCCAGGCGGTCCTCGAACCGCACCTTCATGATGTACAGGTACTTACCTATATGCTCCAGTTCATCCCGTAGCCTCACCCAGCCCTCTTCACTCTGACCGGTAATGGTATAGCGGAATAAATCGGACATGGCCACAACATACCCTGCGAGCTCGTCTTCATCCTTATCCAGCAGCGACCAGTACAGCACATCCAGTGTATTGAACAAAAAGTGCGGATTGATCTGGGCCTGAAGCGCTTTCAGCTCCGTGTGGCTCCGGGACAGCTCCTTCTCATAAACGAGCTGGATCAGCTCATTGATGTTATCCACCATTTTGTTATAGGAATAGTTCAGCTCCTGAATTTCCATAGTAGATGATGCCTTCTCGGTGGTTCTCAGTATGCCGAGCCGGGTGCTTCTCATCGCTTTGATCAGCTTGAACACAGGACGGGTTATGAGCGTGGACAGGAAAAAAGAAAGCACAGTAAACAGTACAGTGCCGATAACAGCCGATACAACAATTGTGGTCCGCAGCACCGAAATCCCTTGAGTAATAACGTTAACCGGTGTCAGGATAAGCAGCGTCCATCCGGTTACGGCAGACCGCTGTTTCACAACGACAAAGGAACGGTTGCCGATTGTTGCTGTCTGATCTCCCGACCTCCCGGCAAGCAGGGCGGCTGCTTCCTGTGAGATGGTATCATCGTTTGAAGTGATGAGCCGCCGTCGGAAGCCAGGAGCAGTATCGTCTCTTTCTCCCCCTCCCCGGATAAGGAGTCTTCCAGCGCAAACTTGCTGCGGTCTGAGCGGATAAGCAAATATCCGCCTGTTGTGAAATACCGGTCGATCAGACTGATCTGCCGGACCGCCAGCAGCGAGGTAGGGTCAAGCGGATCAATCCCATACCAGACAAGGCTCCCCTCCTTTTGAGTCGCCTGCTCAATCAGATTCCCGGGCACCTTCCCTTTCAGGCTGCTGCCGTCGAGCGGATACAGCCTCGTTCCGTCTTTGTTGTACAGCTCAACAGATTTGATATCGTCCGTGTATAACTGGACCAGGTTGATAATGGGCGGCAAGGCCTGCCGTTCCGCAAAGGTTGGCGGCTGCCCCTCCAAATCCCGCAGCAGCAGCTGCTGGATATACTCATTGGTGGATACCAGTGTGGTCAGGGAATTGATCTGCTCCAGAATGCCTTCCAGACGGCCGTTAGCCTGAACCGCGGTTTGCTGAATATGTTTTTCGGCGTTGTTTTTGAGCAGCGTCGAAACCGATCGAAACGTGAGATAGCCGACGAAAGTGAGGATCAGGAGCATAACGGCAAGAAAGCCGAGCAGCATCTGATTCCTCAGCGTATTGAACTTTAATCTTGATTGCAGCCACCGCACGCGGCCTCTTCCTCCCCTTGTCACAAGGCCATACCATGGCGGCCTGAAATAAAGTAAGGGCTTTCAATCAACCCTGACTGCATTATATTATCACGCCTGCGGACGACCGGGAACCCCTCATATTAGTGGGATTTTTTTCTGAGATAACATTGTCCTGACCGGCGGCGGCATGGTTAGAAGAGCCCCGAATTCTGCGAAGCCAGATTCGAGGCTCTTCTGTGAAATTTGATTATCTGCGGCAGCACGGCCGGGCGTTATGAATATCCGTTGTTATGAATGTCCGTTGTGCAAAATACCGCTCTTCCCCACAACGCTCAGCCACTGCCGTGCAATCAGATCATGGCCGGCCGTCGTCGGATGCACACCGTCCCACAGCCAGTAGGCGTTGTTCACGCGCTGTGCGGCAGTCTCAAACATCTCCTGCAGCGGAACAAATACCGCATCGTACTGGTGAGCAAGCCCGCGCACAATCTGCTGGTACCGGGTAATCTGCTGATGCCACCGCGGCCAGTCCTCCGCCGGTGCGCCTGTATTCAGAATAAACGGCTCGCACAGGACGAGCCTGGTTTGCGGCAGCACCTCCCGCGTCTCCTCCAGCACATGACGGTAAGCGCGTTCATAACGGTCGGTAACCCCGCCCGGCTCGTTCTTCAGCGATCTCCAGATATCATTGACCCCGATCAGAATGCTGAGCACATCCGGTTTCAGGTAGATCGCATCCTCATTCCAGCGCGCATATGGAATCCCCCTGAAACAGAATGACTTTGTTGGCTCCGGAAAAAGGGAGGGACTTGAATTCTCACACTCCGATTAAAATGTAATGGGTCATTTTCACCATTTGCACATATTTCCGGCTGAACAGCACGGATTCTCTCCCATTATAGCAACTCTGTATCCCGATACCATATAAAGTTATGATAGTATTAACTTGATTGTTTCGAAACTACTACCTACCGTGCAGAAAGGAATGGAACAATATGAAATACAGACGACTTGGCAATACCGGACTGAAGGTAAGCGAGATTGGGCTTGGCAGCTGGCTGACTTACGGGACTGCAGCCGAACAGAAGGCTGCCGATGAGTGTGTGGCCGCCGCTTTTGAATGCGGTATCAATTTCTTTGACACTGCCAATGCCTATAACCGAGGTGAAGGGGAAAAAGCAATCGGTGCAGCTCTCCGGCCATATAAACGCTCTGATTATGTGCTGAGCACCAAAGTATTCTTCCCGATGGGCGACGGCGTGAATGACCGCGGCCTGTCGCGCAAGCACATTATGGAGCAGTGCGAAGCCAGCCTGCGCCGTCTCGGCACCGATTACATTGACGTCTATTTCTGCCACCGTTTCGATCAGGACACACCGGTGGAAGAAACGCTGCGGGCGCTGGATGATCTGACCGCCCAGGGCAAAATCCTCTACGCCGCCGTCAGCGAATGGAGCGCGGCGCAGATCGCTGCGGCCAGCGGCATCAGCCGCCGGCTGAACCTGCGCCCGCTGGCCTCCAACCAGCCGATCTACAACATGTTCGAGCGTTACATCGAACAGGAAGTACTGGAGGCTTCCCGGGAAGCCGGGCTGGGACAGGTCGTCTTCTCCCCGCTGGCCCAGGGCATCCTGACCGGCAAATACAAGCCGGGCCAGCAGGCCCCGGCAGGCACCCGCGGCGCCGATGACTCGGTTAACGGCGTCATCCGCAGCTACCTGCGCGACGATGTGCTGGGCGTAGTCGCCCAGCTCGATGAAGTCGCAGCCGGCCTTGGCGTGAAGCTGTCGCAGCTCGCGCTGGCCTGGGTGCTCCGCCAGCCGGGCGTCAGCTCCGCGCTGATCGGCGCAAGCAAGCCTGCGCAGGTTCAGGAGAACGCGCAGGCCGTGGACATCGTCCTCCAGCCGGACACGCTGGAGACGATCGACCGCATTCTGAGCCAGGTGGCGGGTTTCGCACCGGCGAGGTAAGGGGTTTGGCCGGCCGATTCAGCAACGGCCGGATACACACAGCAGAGCAGCGGTCCTGCGGGAACCGCTGCTCTGCTTGTTTGGCGTTGGCCGGGGCGGAGCGTCCCGAGAGCGAAGGTTAATAGCTAAGTTGATCATACGACAGTTCCAGAAATGTTAACACAAAATGATATTTCAAACATCGCCAAAATATCTTAAATAACCTATAGACTAATACACACATTGCGGCCTCCTTTAATACAGTAACACCATAAGGAGGTCTAGATACATGCTGTTGTATGATAATGAACATATGGAGCATTCGTCTCTTGGTGGATGGAAAGAAGAAGCCTACCGTCTATTTTCCGAGAAAATGTCGGATTCTGAGCATAAATTCCCCTGCATTCCAGCAACAATTGGCTATAAATTGAATCATTTCCGCTATATATTTCTTAGTGATCCAAGGAAAGAACAGGCTCCCGAAGAGCTTGCTTACAGTCTTAGCGCATATGGTGAACAATCAAAAGATATTGGGAAATATACTTCACTTATCGTTTTCTTTGAAACTCCCGAAGACCTTACGGTAGAATATCAAGTAAAAGAATATCAAGCATTATTCTGGAAAGTGCTCAGCCAGGTCAGCGCTCGTGACGGGCAGCCATGGCCCGAACATATTCCACTCGATCCGGACCATAATGTCTGGGAATATTGCTTTGGTAATGAACAGTATTTTATGTATTGTGCTACACCTGCACACAAACGAAGGCAGAGTCGACACTTCCCTTACTTTATCTTCGCCATTACTCCCCGCTGGGTTTTGACTCAATTCAATAAAAATGCTGTAGCTGCAGCTCAAATCAAGAAAAAAATCAGAGAACGAATTACTGAATATGATGAGACCGGAGTTCATCCGGATTTAAATTTCTACGGCAGTGAGGACAACTTTGAATGGAAGCAATATTTTCTAAGTGATGATGATTTACCTGCAGCGGGAAAATGTCCTTTTGCCCACCTTCATATGAAAAAAAGCTAGACTATTCCAACAGAGGTAATAGATTACATTAAATAAGCAATGTGCTGTTCTCCAAGACAGCACATTGCTTGCGGTGATTGAACGCCAAAAGCTTCCTGCTGAACATTAAACTTTAATTACATTTTTGTAGAGGACATCATCCATATCAATAGAATCAGCAGAAATCCAGGCATAATTGAGAATACCAAGCTTCTCAGCGATTTGATAAGCACATGAACTTTCCATAGCAAAGATGACTTCGGGATCTTTCGTAAATAGCACTTCCAAGTCAGATGGATCATTACCAGCCTCTTCAACTAGTATTCTGATAACATCCAGGTCGAAAATTTCATCGGAAGGAGCACTTACTTCCCCATCACCAAACATCTCAATTAACTCCTCTTCATCGAAATCAAAATCCTCGATATTGGTTTCGTCCCACGAACAGTCAAATTTAAAAATAAGAGTAGACTGCTTGAAAATGGACAGACTCCAGCCATGGTCCTCAGCGTATACATAATGAACAAGCAATTCTTTATTGGATTCAACAATTGAGTCTGATGGTCTAAATTCATCTCCCAATATGACAAACGTAGTCCATTGATTGTTATCTTCAAACACAAAACCCTGTTCACCTGCAAGATTGATGAGTTCAACTGCTTTTTCTTTGCTACTCAACAAATGATAGCTTTGACTAAATTCGCTCATACGGGTTGCTCCTCAGAATATGATAGGTTTTAGAGAATATGTAGATAATTCCTTAATTTAATAATAACTAGAGGTTTCTATCTTCTCAATATACACTCTATGATTTTAAAAACTAATAGCCGTGATGTCTGCTTCCTACAGCCTCAATCACAATGTCCAGACTGTCGCAGTTACCTTCGTCAAAGACAGTTTATGTCCAGTTCGTTCTGAATCAACGTTGCCAGCCCTAACGACGGACTTAGGTTAGTCGTGCCCTCCACTTCACAATTTTTCCACATAATATCGCCCATTTATCAAGCACCACACTGCTCTATTTTGAATATTCTAATAAGCTGCGGACAGAATATCGCAGCACCGGCCCTTTCGCCAAAAATAATTGCAACATTTCCGGAGAATGAACGTTAATAATGGTACATCCCCCGTTTGAACAATAGAGCGGCGGGTAAAGTAAGAGTATGTACCGGATCACATTTTGCCAAGGGGGAAACAATGAGATGTTAATCAACAAATCGAAAGTTTTACTGCCTGTGCTGGTTCTGCTGTTCCTTTCCCTCATTACGACGGCAAGCACGGCAGGTACGAAAGCAGAAGCGCAGAGCGGCGCTCAGACAGAGCACCTGACAGTATATATCCACGGACTGCAAAAGAATGCAGACGGCAGTCTGAAGCTGACAGCAGACCCGATTGAGTGGTATGAGGGCGCTGAGGCAGACCGCATCTTTGCACAGCGGGAGCCGGAAGCAGCTGCAGAGATCGGCGGGGCGCTGGACGGCTACTATATCGTGAATGACAGTGAGACGCTGAGTATTTATCCGGTTGCCGCCAATGCGGCGGTAACGATGCAAATCTTTGACCACACCGGCAACATTGAAGATCTGGACATCAACTGGAACGAGAGCATTACACTCCAGAAGTTCACTCAGGAATTTGCCAAGACGGATGTGTTCGACCTTAGCGGATCGCCGTATCACCTCAGCATCGAGAACGGCGTCATCACTTCCATTGTCCAGCAGTACACCCCATAATCACACAACTGCGCAAGCAAAATACAGAGGCTATCCTGCAGTAGAGTTATCTACTTCAAGGATAGTCTTTTTTTGACGGAACAGGTGTAAAAAGGTTATCTTTTCCCCTAAGGAAGCACTTTACTTCCACTGTTCTTTCCCTAATACTAGGAGTAACAAGTGTGTTAACGTTAGATAAAGGAGATCTGTGCATGGATGCTTTTGAGCTGAACGTGGATGTGCCAGTTAATTTGGAGATGACAGGAAAATTTCTCTCCCCCTCCAGCGACTGGATTCATCTGAGCCGGATTTTGCAGGATTATGAGCTGATCGTAATGACGGAGGGCGTACTCTATCTGGCGGGTGACGATACCCGTTATACCCTTTCCAAAGGCGAGTATCTGCTGCTCCCACCCTACACCAGGCAGTACGGCTACAAAGCCTCCGGCTGCAGCTTTTACTGGCTTCACTTCAAGACGTCCTGCGGTATCAGCGTAACAGACAGTACGGGCCATATAGCGGATACAACAGATAACCGGCTGCTGCTCCCGCAATACGGCACTGTAAAAAGCCTGGAGAAAATCATCGTCATGATGAAGCAGCTGCAGGATTCCGTCAGGGCCTACAACCAGAAGACGCTCAACAACTATATGACCACGGTCATTTTGTGCGAGCTGTACAATCAGGTATTCAAGAGTGAGCTTAACCCGGTCAGAAAGACCAAGCAGGAGCAGCTATACAACGATATTGTGGACTACATCAAATGGAGCCGCAGCGAGCATATCAAGGTCACGCAAATCGCCGCCTATTTTGGCTATAACGAAAAATACCTGTCTCATCTTTTCACCAAAATTTCCGGCATCCCGCTCAAGCAGTACATCCTGCAGCAGAAGATGGAGCTTGCCAAGTTTCTCCTCACCGACACCAATCAGAATATCAGCGAGGTTTCGCTCCAGCTCGGCTATAAGGACTGCCACAATTTCATGAAATCGTTCAAAAAAATCGTCGGTCTCACGCCCACCGAGTTCCGTAATGCATACGCCAAGCGGCTGTTGTTTTATGAGTAGGCGCTTTGGACAATTGAAAGAGAGCCATAGGCGATAAGCAGGCCGGCTCTCTGGTTGAGCAAACTAAGTTGAATCAGGTCAGTTTTGCAAAAGCCACGAGCGTGCCTTGATCACAGGAAACAAACCCGTTCTTTTCGTACAAACCTCTGACATCCGGTGGATCATCGGTTAAAAGCACTTTTTGACGGACAACTGCGTACTCCTCCAAAATACGCTGCATGAGCTGAGTGGCAATTCCCCGGTTCCGGTAAGCCTTCAGAACAAGAATATCTTGTATGTAAATGATCGTTAACCCATCCCCTACCACCCGGATTAAACCGACTAATTCAGCTTCATCCCAGGCAGAGATGACCATCAGGGATTGTAACAAGGCCTGCTGCAACAGGGACGGATCATTTGTATATGCGGACCACTCTGCGTCATTGTACAATTTTATTATTTTCTCGGTTTCTATTGCTTTGTTTGTTCTGTAGGTTACCTCCACTTTTATTCCTCCTTAACATTTACGTCATGAACCGGGATACCCGGCTCTCTCCCGCTTCAATCATGCCTCCCTTATGATCACACAGCTTACGTAATGATCCTCCTGTTATCCCCAGAATTATTCTATTAGTTGAGGAGCATAATTTACTAGGAGTGGAAGCACATCGGTTATCTTTTTGGTTTAAATTAAAAATATTTGCATTCCCGGCAGACCTATGTTTAAATAGACTGACGAACGTTCGTAAGGGAGGATTGAGCTAATGACATCCAATAAAATCAGGGAAATTGCGCTGGCCCATTTTGCCAAAAACGGGTATGAAGGGGCCTCGCTGGCCGATATATCTGCAGAGGTGGGGATCAAGAAGCAGTCGATTTACAACCACTTTAAAGGCAAGGATGAGTTGTTCCTGACGGTGTTCCGCGATGCAGCCGAGCGGGAAATGCGATTTATTGAGGGCTACTTGGAGCAGAGCGATGCTTTACCGCTGGAAAAGATGCTGTACGGCTTTTTGCATAGCTACAGCAGGCGTTATGAGCAGGAGGACGACACCCGCTTCTTTCTGCGGATGGCCTTTTTTCCCCCGGATCATTTGCGCGAAGAAGTGGTGGAATACAGCAATCAGCATCTTGACCGGATCACCCTGCTGCTGCAATCCCATTTCGAATCTGCTGCAGAATGCGGGACTATTCATCCGGAAATCACTGCAGAGGTAGCTTCAGCCGCATTCATTGCGGTGCTGGACGGAATGTTCGTCGAGCTGCTGTACGGCAACATGGAAAGTGCTGCGGTGCGGCTTGATGCATCATGGCTCGTCTATTGGCGCGGGATTAGAAACAACTAGAGGAGGATTACAGATGAACCGCAGCTGGATTTACATTTTTATCGGAGCATTATTCGAAGTCGTGTGGGTGATCGGATTCAAGCATGCCGACGACATCGTTACATGGGGACAACTGTGGTTGCGCTTGTTATTTCGTTCTATTTGATTATTACCGCATCGGTTAAGTTACCGGTTGGTACGGTATATGCCGTCTTTACCGGACTCGGAACAGCCGGCACTGTGCTGGCTGAAATGATTCTGTTCGATGAGCCGGTTAAACCGGTCAAGCTTCTGCTGATTGCGTTACTGCTGGCGGGTGTGCTCGGACTTAAGCTATACGGCGGCTCAGGCAAAACAAAGGAGGCGGCATAACGATGGCGTGGTTAACATTAATGTTCGCCGGTATGTTTGAGGTTGTAGGCGTGCTCGGCATGAACCGGATTAAACGGGACCGCAACAAAATGGCTTACCTCATCTTTATCACCGGCATTGTGCTGAGCTTCGCCTGTCTTAGTCTCGCTATGAGAGACCTGCCTATGGGTACGGCTTATGCCATCTGGACTGGAATCGGTACGGTTGGCGGTGCGCTGGTCGGCATGTTCTTCTTCGGGGAATCCAAAGAGTGGCGCCGTGTTCTGTTCATCGGGATGGTGCTGGCTGCCGCAGTGGGGCTGAAGCTGATTTCGTAACGCCGGCAGGCAGTTGTGTACCTGTGTATGTAAAAACAGCGGCAGTTTATGGACGAAAAGTGTTGTCCTAACTGCCGCTGTTTCTATTCAAGGGCATTTTTGCCCTTCATTTCGCTAATTTGGCCGCATCGGCTGAATTCAAGGGCATTTTTGCCCTTCATTTCGCTAATTTAGCCGCATCGGCTGAATTCAAGGGCATTTTTGCCCTTCATTTCGCCAATTTGGCCGCGTCGGCCGGATTCAAGGGCATTTTTGCCCTTCATTCCGCCAATTTAGCCGCATCGGCTGAATTCAAGGGCATTTTTGCCCTTTCACTACACCGGCCGGCTAAGGCCTGCTACTTGTTATCCGGCAGCGGCACGCCGAAATCAGGTGTGCGTCTGCTTCCAGCCCAGCACCTTGGCGCGGGTGTGACGGTTCGGATCATACAGCGGATCGCCTGTGATCTCCTTATAGCTGCGCGCGTGGTAGATCAGCACATCCTCCCCGTTCTCATTAACGGTGAAGCTGTTATGACCCGGACCGAACTGGCCGTTCTCTTCGCTGGTCTTGAACACCGGCTCCGGATGCTTACTCCACGAGGCGGCGTCCAGCAGATCGCTGTCCTCATCTGCAGTAAGCAGCCCCATGCAGTAGTTGTAGTCGGTGGCACTGGCCGAGAAGCTCATGAAGATTTTGCCGCCGCGTTTCAGCACCGCCGCACCTTCATTCACGCTGAAGCCGATTTTTTCCCAATCGTATTCCGGCTGGGCAATCATCGTCTGCTTCCCGGTCAGGGTCCACGGATTGCTCATTTCCGAGATATACAGATTAGAGTTCCCCGGGATTTCCGGATCCTTCTGGGCCCATACATAATAGAGAACCCCTTTATGCTGGAAGGTTGTCGCATCCAGGGCAAAGGATTCCCAGGCCGTCTTGATCTGGCCCTTCTCCACCCAGCTGCCTTCCAGCGGATTCGGCGATTCGTTCTCCAGCACATACATCCGGTGGTCGAACAGTCCATCCTTTGTTTCGGTAGTACGCGCGGCAGCAAAATAGATATACCATTTACCCTGCAGATAATGGATTTCCGGCGCCCAGATGTTGGCGCTGAGCGGCCCGGTATCATATTTGCGCCAGGCTACAACAGGAACGGCTTCGGCGAGGTCTTCAATTGCTGCGGCTCTGCGCACCTCAATCCGGTCATATTCCGGTACGGAAGCGGTAAAGTAGTAAAATCCGTCTGTATGCTTATATACCCAGGGATCAGCTCGCTGCTCCACAAGCGGGTTGGTATACTCTTTGCCAGTGCTCATATCAGTTTCTCCTTTGGTCCATTTATGCTGGATCTATTTAAGTGTAAGTACAGTGACCGATGCCGGCGGGAGCGTGCAGCTCAGGATGCCGTCGGCCAGCAAAGCGCCTTCATAGGCTGAAGGTGCTATCGTTTCCGGCGCTTCGAACGTGTTATGAGCACCAAGCTCCGCATGAGTCAGGATCTCGCCTGTTACTGTGCTTACCAGCGCGCCTCTAATGTCGAGACTCAGGCCGGCGTCTGCTTCATGACTCAGATTACAGATGGATACATAAATACTGCCCTCTCCGTCGCGGGATGCAGAGATGCTTAGCTGCGGAACAGTTACTCCGCCATGGGTATACAACGGGCTGTCAAAAGCAACCTCCAGCAGCTCGTTATCCTGATGCACCTTATACATCCGGAATACATGGTAAGTAGGAGTAAGCAGCAGCTTGTCGCCTTCGGTTAGAATCAGTGCCTGCAGCACATTGACCATCTGGGCAATATTCGCCATATGCACCCGGTCGCTGTGATGATGAAAAATATTCAGGTGGATGCCGGCAACCAGCGCATCTCTGAGGGTATTCTGCTGGTAGAGGAAGCCGGGATTCGTTCCCGGCTCGTTCAGGAACCAGGTGCCCCATTCATCTATGATTAATCCTACCCGCTTCTGCGGATCATATTTGTCCATGATCGCTGTGTGACGGGTAATGAGCTCGTCCATACGAAGGGATTTCTGCATCGTCTCGATCCACTCGGCTTCATCAAAGCCGAGCGCCGGACGCTTCTCTTCCCAGCTGCCGGGGATGGTGTAGGAATGCAGGCTGAGGCCGTCCATCATACCGCCCGCTTCCCGCATCACAACCTCCGTCCAGTTGTAGTCATCGACATTGGCTCCTCCGGCAATCTTGTACAGCCGGTTATCACCGTAATTCCGGACATAGGTCTGATAACGCCGGTAGAGATCCGCATAATATTCAGGGCGCATGTTGCCTCCGCAGCCCCAGTTCTCATTGCCGACGCCAAAATATTTCAGCGCCCACGGCTTCTCCTGCCCGTTCTCCTGCCGCCAGGCAGCCATCGGGGATTCACCGTCAAAGGTCATATACTCGACCCATTCCGACATCTCCTGAACCGTACCGCTGCCCACATTGCCGCAAATGTAAGGCTCACATTCCAGCAGCTCGCACAGGCGGAAAAATTCATGCGTGCCAAAGTGGTTATTCTCCACGACACCGCCCCAGTGGGTATTAACCATCCGTTTGCGGCCTTCCTTCGGGCCAATCCCGTCTTTCCAGTGATATTCATCGGCGAAGCAGCCTCCCGGCCAGCGCAGCACCGGAATGTCCAGCTGCTTCAGCGCAGCCACGACATCATTACGGATGCCATCCGTGTTCGGAACCGGCGAATCTTCGCCAACCCATAAGCCTTCATAGATACATCTGCCCAGATGCTCGGCGAAATGCCCGTAAATGTGACGGCTGATCTTGCTTTTTGCGATATCCGCATTTAGTACGGCTTTGGTCATCGTTCTCTCCTCCATCCTTCTGCTCCCTGTTGTCTGTTTAGGCTTCGGAAGCTTGTTTACCCCAGATAGCGATCCCGTTGTCATTCAGCCCTGTAAAGACCAGAGCCGGTTTGTCTTTCTCCCAGTCCCAGGCCGGCAGCAGCTGCACCTTCTCTTCCCGCCCTTCGTCCTCTGAAAGATTGTTCCAGCTCAGCGTCAATGTCCGCCGGCCGTCAAAGGACCATGTGCCTATTCCGTGCTCGCCCATCATGTCCCCGCTCTCCTGCAGCGTAAGCAGCTGAGAACTTTCCTGTCCGTCAAAAGACGGATCATGCACCAGCCGCTCCCATAGCCCCGGGATAAGTCCGGCAGGAATATCCTGCTCCGTCTCTCCCGCATAACGTTCCGGTGAAACAACCGGCCAGCCGTCTTCCGTCCAGAGGATTTTGCGGATATGCAGATAAGGCCAATGCTTGTTCTCTCCGCCGCGCGCATGGTGCACCATATAATAGGTTCCGTTGTCGTTTAACACCGAGTTATGCCCCGGAGCAATCCAGCCGGCATCGTCACCGAACCGGTATCCGCCGAGGATTTTGACGCCTACCTCATGCTGCGGCAGGTACGAGCTATCCTTCATATCCCGGCCGTGTACATCCGTATACGGTCCGGTTATGGAATCTGCGCGCGCCACCCGCACGTTGTAATCTTCAAAAAGCGAATCATATGAGACGAACAGGTAATACTTTTTGAACTGTTCATTATAGACAATATAAGGGCCTTCCACCGCACCGTCCTCTGTAGTCTTGTCGCGGACAGCCAGCAGCCGGCCGAAGCCCTCCTCAAGCGGTTTGCCGGACTCCTTATCCAGCTCCACAATATGGATCCCGCCAAAAAACGAGCCGTACACCATCCACATCCGGCCTTCCGCATCATACACTACATTGGCATCAATGGCATTCAGATGATCCTCTTCACGCGTCTTGATTACTGCACCTTCATCTGTCCACGGGCCCTCAATGGAATCTGCCGTCTGCAGCCCGATCAGCGACTGGCGGCTGCCAAAGGAGGAAGCGGAATAATACATCCGGTATTTCCCGTTATGCAGGACAACGTCCGGCGCCCACAGATTGGTCGCGCGGGCCCACTCAGCTGCAATCTCCGGAATACCCGGCAGCGCATAGTGCACCCACTCCCAATGAATCAGGTCTGCCGATTTGCGTACCATCACACCGGGGACCGGCTCACCCCCTACTCTTACATCTGTAGAAAAGATATAGTAGCCGTCCGGCGTTTTGATGATACCCGGATCATGGGCATTATGTGCCCCCCACGCAGACTCCGTGTCCAGAATGGAAGTATCATAGAGCTTCTGTTCACCCGGGGAATCCGGGAAAAGAATGCCGCCGTCCGCACTGTTACGATGAACCGGCGTGCCCATCAGCCTTTAACCCCCGAGATGGCTACAGATTCGATAATCTGCTTCTGGAACACCAGGAAGATAATCAGCATCGGCAGCAGCGCGATAATGGAAGCAGCCATAATCAGCGGATAATCCGTCTGGATGGCATAGGTCGCATTAAAGTTGGCAATGACCAGCTGCAGCGTCTGCTTCTCCGGTGAATTCAGGTAAATGATCGGCGACAGATAATCATTCCAGATCCCCATAAACCACAGGATCAGCTGAGCGGCCACCGCAGGCTTGATCAGCGGGAAGGTGATGGAGCTGTACAGCCGGAAATAGGAGCTGCCGTCGATTTTGGCGGCTTCAATAATGGCATTAGGCACACTGCTGAGATACTGCCGCAGGAAGAAGATCATGACAATGTTGCCGAACAGGCCGGGAACAATCAGCGGAAGCAGGGTATCCACCCAGCCCAGCTTGGAGAACATGAAGAACTGCGGGATCATGACGGCCGGATACGGAATCATCAGCGATGAGAGCATCAGCAGGAAGATTTTATTTTTGGCCGGGAATTTAAGCTTGGCAAAAGAAAAGGCTGCCAGCGACGAGGTAAACGTCCCTACTACGGTTACTGAAACAGCGATAATTACGCTGTTCTTGATCCCGCTCAGCAGCGGGCCGGCTTCCCAAATCTCTTTATATTTTCCGAAATGAACCGGGTTTGGAATCCAGACCGGCGGCAAGGCAAAGACGTCCTGCTTGTCCTTCAGTGAGGTGGACAGCATCCAGAGCAGCGGGCCGATCATGAATACTGCACCGATTAACAGCAAAATAAAAATAAGGGTATTGGTAATTCTTCTTCTGCTCTTCATATTTATTCGCTCCTCCCTCTCATATCAATCAACATCGAACGACTGCTTCTCGTTCATTCTGAATTGGATAAGAGTCACGACAAATATAAACGCGCCCAGAACAACCGCCATGGCGGAAGCATAACCCATCTGGAAGTTGCCGAAGGCTTTTTGCCAGATATAGAACACGACTGAAGCCGAAGCATATTCCGGTCCGCCTGTAGGGGTCATAATGTTCATCTCGGTAAAGATTTGCGATCCTCCGATAATATTGGTAACGATGATAAAGAAGGTAACCGGGCGCACCATCGGCCAGGTAATATGCCAGAAGGCCTTGAAGCTATTCGCTCCGTCAAGCTCAGCGGCTTCATAGTAGGATCTCGATACACTTTGCAGAGCCGCCAAATACAGCAGCATCGTATAGCCGACACCTTTCCAGACCGCCATAATGATCAGTGCGGGTTTGACCGTATACTTGTTGGCCATCCAGTTGGGTCCCGTTATGCCGAACAGGTCAAGGAACTGATTAACCAGACCGTAGTCCCCGTTGTAAGCCCAGTTCCACATAATGGATACCGCAGCCAGTGATGAGATTACCGGAACATAGTAGATGACGCGGAAAGCGGTTGTACCGGGTACACCGCGGTTAAGTCCCAGCGCCAGCAGCAGGGCCAGCACAATCCCGATTGGAATGCCGAGCATCATAAAGAGGGTGTTGAACAGCGCTTTATGGAACAGCTCATCCGTCCACAAATCCTTGAAATTGCTTAAACCGATCAGGTTCATCTGGCCGAGGCCGTCCCAATCCGTAAACGAGCCGTAGATGGAATAAATCATCGGATACAGGGTAAAGATCAGAAGCCCCAGCAGCGGAGGAAGAATGAACAGAAATCCGTAGATTTTCTCCTTCCGGTAGAGGTTAGACTTTTGATTCATGGCAATCACCTCAAATTCGGATATCAGATAAAAATGATGCCGGCCGGTGCTACTTTAAGGGCCGACATCACTTTTTTCTGGGGTAAAGAAGGTTTACCGGGAATTATTTCTTGGATTTCTCTTCCTGCTCAATCGCCTTATCCAGCAGCTTCTGCATCTTAGGCTGTTCCTCTTTCACATACTCTGCAGCCGTAATTTTTCCGTCCAGGACAGGCTGGATATCAGTGAAGAACAGGTTGTACCATTCAGCATTGTAAGTATAGTGGCCTGGCAATACTCTTCCGTACTCTTCAACAACCTGCAGGAACTCTTCTTTGTTCGCTGGTTTGGTTGTAGTGTCCGCTGCCCATTCTTTAGCCATGTCGATCAGGTTAGGAATCTGTACTTTGGCCTTAACCAGTGCGTCCATGCCTTCCTTCGAAGCTGTCAGATAGTTAATCAGCTCAACTGCTTCTTCCGGATGCTTGGTTTTGGCGGATGCGCCGATACCCAGGGAGCCTGTCCATGTAGCGGATTTGCCAGTGGAACCGGCAGGGTAAGGAATCAGATCATAGTCGAAAGGCAGTGTTTCATATGTGCTCATATCCCATGGACCTACAGGGAAGAAGGCCATTTCGCCCTTCATCCAGCGCTGGTAGGTATCCAGTGTCTGCGCCTGCTCGGTGGATGGTGTGATACCGTATTTGTTCTGCATGTCGGCAAAGAACTGAAGCGCTTCCGCAAATTTCGGATCATCAATGGTAACTTTGGTTTTGGTTGCATCAATCCAGTCTGCGCCATTACTCCATACAAACGCTTGCAAAGCCCAGTTCACGTTAAAGCCTGCACCGAACTGGTCAAGCTTGCCGTCTCCGTCCTTGTCGATGGTCAGCTGCTGGGCAACCTTGATGAACTCATCCCAGGTGTAAGGCTTGTCCTTGTCAGGCAGCGGAATGCCGGCTGCTTCGAACATCGTTTTGTTGTAGCCGAGTGCAAAAGGACCAACGTCTTTAGGCATACCGTAAATGTTGCCCTGACCGGCCATTGTGCCGTCATAACGGTACAGGTCCACGCCATATTTCCAGATATTTTCTAAATTAATGTTAGAATTGCCTTCAATGTAGCTGGTCAGATCCAGCAGAACGCCGCTGTTAACATAAGCTTTGAGGTCACCGGATTCAAAATAGAAAACATCCGGTACGCTGTTGCCGGTAATAGAGGCTTTCAGTTTGGTTGCATATTGGTCGGCTGCAGTAACTACGATCTTAACCTTCACGTTCGGGTGGTCCGCTTCGAATTGCTTGACAACGCCTTCATAAGCCTTCTGCTCATCTGTGCCGCCTCTGAACATAAACGTCAGATTCTTGGTTTCCTGCGAATTGCTGCTTCCCCCGCTATTTCCTGTGTTGCTTCCCGCATTATTGCCGGACGATGCATTGTTGTTCCCGCCGCAGCCCGCCAGTACAACCGATACCAGCAAAACTAACGACAGCAGTGTAAACCAGCCCTTTTTCTTTAACACTGAAACCCCTCCTAGAGTGTTGTGAACAATTGCGAAGCTTATGATGCTTATATAGAAAGAACTAAAGTAACCGT
The DNA here is from genome assembly GCF_001517085.1 of Paenibacillus sp. DMB5. Taxonomy (GTDB): domain Bacteria; phylum Bacillota; class Bacilli; order Paenibacillales; family Paenibacillaceae; genus Paenibacillus_AQ. Next base: position 2,690 of record NZ_LRAC01000016.1, on the reverse strand, counting down.
TTGCGGTTGTTTATAGTTCAAGCTACCTTTTTGTGACCGATCCATTTCATATTTTTCTTAATCAGTTAAAAAACATTTGAATGTATTCGCTTACAGATATAAAATAACATATATAAGGTTTGTTGTAAACATAAAAATATAAAACTATTTAAACTTATTCAAAACAAAAACCATTTTCGAGCTTTCTCTGAAAAAATACGTGCATTTTCAGCACAAAACGCTATTCAAATTTCGGATAAATCTAAAACAAAAGGCTTATTTATACAGAATTTAGCTTAAATTTAATGATAATGCACAAATAAAGGAAGAAAGCTTTCCTTTTCACCTCAATTAGTTTATAATTTTATAAAATAGTCATTAATGACGTCTGCGGAAGAAGGTTTGAGATGATATATATCAAAGATCTAATGAGTGGCATCGAAATTTTCAAAGCGCTGAGCTCTGAAATCCGGATTCAGATTCTGGAGCTGCTCGCCGGCAATCAGGCCCTTAACCTGAATGAAATCGCCAAGAAGCTGAATCTGAGCAACGGCGCCATCACAATGCACATCAAGAAGCTCGAGGAAAGCGGCCTTATTGAAATTAATACCTCCGTCGGCAAGCACGGTATCCAGAAGGTCTGTTATCTGAACAAGGATAAGCTGATGGTAGATCTGCGCAGCAAGGATGTAGACAATCTGTATGAGGTGGAGATCCAGGTCGGCCACTACAGTAACTATCAGGCGGTTCCTACCTGCGGACTTGCCACCAAAGACAGTATTATCGGCGACTTCGACGAGCCGCGTTATTTCGCCGATCCCCAGCGGATTGATTCCGAGATTATCTGGATGGCCGAAGGCTTCCTGGAGTACCGTATTCCGAACTATCTGAAGGCCAACCAGACCTTCCGGGAAATCCAGTTCTCGATGGAGATCGGTTCAGAGGCTCCGGGCTTCAGTGACAACTACCCTTCCGATCTGTATTTTTACCTTAATGGTATTGAGATCGGCTACTGGACCAGTCCCGGCGACTTCGGCGACCAGCGCGGAACATTCAACCCGGACTGGTGGCCGCCGCACCTCAACCAATACGGAATGCTGAAGCTGATCCGGATCAATAATGAAGGAAGCTTCATTGACGGCTGCCGCATCTCTGACATTACACTGGACGATATCAAGCTCGATTACAAAAGCGAGCTGACCTTCCGTATCGCCGTTACCGACAAGCCGGTCAACAAACGGGGACTCACCATCTACGGCAAGCATTTCGGCAACTACAGCCAGGATCTGTTGGCCCGCGTGCTCTACAATGTGCATGAGGTGGAGGAAGTGAACCGGCGCATTCCTGTTTCCTCTACCGAATAGTTTGCTCTCCGAAAATCAAGAGCGGTCAAGACAACATGATTTCAATCCTCTGCCCTTTCGCTTCCGTTATGGATGCGGAGGGGCTTTTTACTTTTACAGGTCCAAACTCCCCCCTTTACATATATTGTTCCAGACCATTATGGATTTAAATGGATAATTGGAACCACTAGGCAGCTGAGTCTTTGTTCACTGGATATAGATCGATCCATTATTTACAATATAAATAATAATGTTCCAAATAATAGAGAGAAGGATGACGTATGCAAATCAACAAATGGGGATTACGCCTGCTATTCCCCGCCGCAGTCCTGACTGTAATGGCCGGCTGTGGAAATAACAGCAATCTTAATCATGGCGCAGAAGCCACACAAGAAGCCTCCGTCCCGGCCGCCGCGCACCAGACACACTGGTCTTACGAAGGAGATACATCCCCTGAGCACTGGGCGGAGCTGGATCAGCTCTTCACAACCTGCAGTACCGGTAAGGCCCAGTCGCCGGTTAATATTCTTCATGACAAAGTAAAGGAAGATGAGAGCCTCTCCCCTCTTAAAGTTGAGTATTCCCCTTCACCGGTGTCCATCCTCAACAATGGTCATACCATCCAGGTGAACCTTAACAATCAGGACAATAAGCTTACTATCGAGGGCAAGACTTACATATTGCAGCAATTCCACTTCCATCTGCCCAGCGAACATGTGGTTGACGGCAAGCATGCGGAGATGGAGCTTCATCTGGTGCATAAAAGTGAAGACGGCGCACTCGCTGTACTGGGAGTAATGATTCAAACCGGCAGCGAAAATACCGTGCTGAACAAGCTCTGGTCCGTGCTTCCGGCCGAAGAAAGTGAACAGGAAACTGTGGTTGACGGGCCTTTCGATCCGGCCGGGCTGCTGCCCGCCGATCTTCACTCCTTCCGCTACCAGGGCTCGCTCACTACACCGCCATGTACCGAAGGCGTCCAGTGGATCGTCCTGGAGAACCCGGTTACCTGGTCCGGGGAACAGATCGGCAAATTCGCGGCGATTTTCCCGCATGATAACCGTCCTGTTCAACCACTGGGCAGCCGGGAGATCGGCAGCGATGAATAAGGATTAATGCAATGCCAGAAAGGCTATCCCCGCGGTTGGTGGGATAGCCTTTTTGGGCGGTTACATAGGGAGGCCGGGTATACGCGGATATACACCGGCAGATAGCCGGTTTCAAGGGCATTTTTGCCTTCCTTTGATTTCACTCATTTTGCTCCGATAGCCGAAATCAAGGGCATTTTTGCCTTTGATTTCACTCATTTTGCTCCGATAGCCGAAATCAAGGGCATTTTTGCCTTTGATTTGGTTCATTTTGCTCTGA
>NZ_LRAC01000015.1 GCF_001517085.1 Paenibacillus sp. DMB5 | reverse complement strand
GGCGAAGCCGCCGCCCTTGCCCGGCCGGCCGCCGTAGCTGCGGTGCTCGCCCGCCGCACGCGGCTTCATGTCGACCAGCTCGAAGTCGATCGTATGGTCGTCCATATTCACCTTGGCGACTCGGATCTTCACCTCGTCGCCGATGCGGAACACCTTGGAGGTGCGCTCGCCGATCAGCGCCATATGGGCTTCGTCGAAGTGGTAGTAATCATCCGTCAGGGCGCTGAGACGGATCAGGCCTTCGACTGTATTTTCAAGCTCGATGAACATCCCGAAGCTGGTCACACTGCTGACCATCGCCTCGAACTCCTCACCGACCTTATCCTGCATATACTCAGCCTTCTTCAGCTGTTCGGTATCACGTTCAGCTTCAACGGCCACGCGCTCACGCTCGGAGGACTGCTGGGCAATATCCGGCATCCTGCTGGCCAGATACTCATGCCGTTTCTCGGTCAGCGCCCCGCCGTTTTCAAGCACCTCACGCATCACGCGGTGAATGACCAGGTCAGGATAACGGCGGATTGGTGAAGTGAAATGGGAATAGTATTCGGCAGCCAGTCCAAAGTGGCCTGTGCTTTCGGCATCATATTTCGCCTGTTTCATCGAGCGCAGCATCATCGTGCTGATCACCGTCTGCTCCTTCGTCCCTTCGATCTGCTCCAGCAGATCCTGCAGGGCACGCGGGTGAATGGAATTCCCCCGGCCTTTGACATGGTAACCGAAGTTAGCGGCAAAAGCCATAAAGTTCTGCAGCTTCTCCTGGTCCGGGTCCTCATGAATCCGGTACAGGAACGGCACTTTCAGCCAATGGAAATGCTCGGCCACTGTCTCGTTAGCCGCCAGCATAAACTCCTCAATAATCTGCTCAGCCACGGAACGCTCACGTTTTACGATATCAATTGCCTTGCCGGTCTCATCGACGATGATCTTGCTTTCTTCAAAGTCAAAATCAACCGCCCCGCGCCGCATCCGGGCCGCCCGCAGCTTCATCGCCAGCTCTTTCATCAGACGGAAATCCTCAATCAGCGGGCTGTAGCGCTCCAGCAGCTCCGGATCTTCATCCTCCACAATTTTGCGGACGTCGGAATAGGTCATTCTTTCTTTGGTCCGGATAACGCTCGTAAAGACATCATGCTTCACGACCTTCATATGCTCGTTGAATTCCATCTCACAGGACATGGTGAGCCGGTCCACCTTGGGGTTAAGACTGCAGATCCCGTTCGAGAGCCGGTGCGGCAGCATCGGAATAACCCGGTCTACCAGGTAGACGCTGCATCCCCGGTCATAAGCTTCCTTATCCAGCTCCGAGCCTTCACGCACGTAATAACCGACGTCAGCAATATGAACGCCCAGCTTGTAGTTTCCATTCTCCAGGCGCTGCACGTTAACCGCATCATCAAGATCCTTGGCATCAGCGCCGTCGATGGTAACAATGTTCAGTCCGCGCAGATCGCGCCGGCCCTGCTGTACAATCTCCTCTTCCGTAATGGAATCCGGAGCCTGCTCCGCCTCCCGCATTACCTCAGCAGGAAAAGCCTCCGGCAGCTGATGCTTGCGGATAACGGACAGAATATCAACACCCGGGTCATCCTTATGCCCGAGAATCTCGATGATTTCGCCCTCTGCCGCTGCCCGGCCCTCCGGATAATTAACGATGCGCACGACAACCTTTTCGCCGTCAACCGCACCGCCAAACGACTGCTTCGGAATAAAAATGTCCCGGTTGATCCGCTTATCATCCGGCAGCACAAATCCGTAAGTCTCCAGGCTCTGAAACACTCCTACAGTCTGCAATACGCCGCGCTTGACGATCCGCACCACTTCACCTTCCATCCGCCCGCCGGACGGGCTTTTGGAGGTAATCCGGATCAGCACAATATCGCCGTTCATTGCACCTTTGAGATCATTGGCATGAATGTAGACATCAGGATGGTCGCGGTCATCAGGAATCAGGAAAGCGAAGCCTTTAGCATGCGCCTGCAGCCGCCCGCGCAAAAGATCCATCCGTTCCGGCACACCATAACGGTTATTCCGGGTCAGTACGATCCGGCCGTCCTGCTCCAGCTCTGAGAGCAAATCCTCAAACGCCTTGAACGCAGCGCTGTCCTCTATTGCAAAATGGCTGACCAGCTCATCGTATGTCAGCGGCTTATAAGCGGTTTCCCGCATAAAATCAAGTAATATTTCCTGTGTTATCAAATAAGTCACCTCGGCCCTTTCGCAGCATCGTATGCTGCGGCAAATATGTACGTCTTGTCCTCTTTGGTTTTTCGCGCTTCAAGTAAATTTTACCTCTATATACTTCATACCCTAGTATACACGAAATCAATCCCGCCCATCCCTGTTATGATTATCCCAAGGTTAACGCAGGCTCAAAAATCCAAAAATAAAAAGCCCCCGCCCCATTCCATTCAGAACAGAGCGAAGGCTTAGTGTATGCAGTTTAGTCAACAAAAATGGCAACAACGATTGACATGATAAAGAATCCGGCTGCCAATGCAACTGTTACACGCTGCAGTACGAGTTCCATACCGCGGGCTTTGGTTTTACCGAAGAGATGCTCAGCACCGCCGGAGATGGCACCGGAAAGACCTGCGCTTTTCCCTTTTTGCAGAAGAACGACCGCAATCAGACCGACGGAAAAAATCAGGAGCACAATTTTCAAAAAGATATCCATTCACTTCCACCTCCTACGTCCAAGCATCACTATCTATGGTAATTTAGATTTCACGAATTCATAAACAGCATTTTTATTTTATCATAGCGTTAAAGCGAATACAACCTTCAACCAGCCAACAACTCATAAAAAAGCCTGCCGGAAACCGGCAGGCCCTGTAAAGCTATATCAAAAGAAATTATCTTTTGAGGTTGTAGAAGGATTTGAGGCCGTTGTATTGAGCCAATTCACCCAGTTCGTCTTCGATGCGAAGCAATTGGTTGTACTTGGCAACGCGGTCAGTACGGGAAGGAGCACCTGTTTTGATCTGGCCAGCATTGGTAGCAACAGCGATGTCAGCGATTGTGCTGTCTTCGGACTCACCGGAACGGTGGGAGATAACAGCAGTGTAACCAGCGCGTTTAGCCATTTCGATAGCATCGAAAGTTTCAGTCAGTGTACCAATCTGGTTAACCTTAACCAGGATGGAGTTACCGATACCTTTTTCGATACCTGTAGCAAGACGCTCAGTGTTAGTAACGAACAGGTCGTCACCAACCAATTGAACTTTGTCGCCCAATTTTTCAGTGAGCAATTTCCAGCCTTCCCAGTCGTCTTCGGACATACCGTCTTCGATTGTGATGATTGGGTACTTCTCAACCCAGGAAGCCAGCAGGTCAACATACTCAGCGGAAGTGTAGGATTTGCCTTCGCCAGCAAGTGTGTACTTGCCATCTTTGTAGAACTCAGTGGAAGCAACGTCCATACCCAGGAATACGTCAACACCTGGTTTGTAACCGGCTTTTTCGATTGCTTCGATGATTGTAGTGATTGCTTCTTCGTTGGAACCAAGGTTAGGAGCGAAGCCGCCTTCGTCACCTACAGCTGTGTTCAGGCCTTTGGACTGCAGTACGGATTTCAGGTTGTGGAAGATTTCAGCACCTGTACGCAGAGCTTCTTTGAAGCTAGGAGCGCCTACTGGCAGAACCATGAACTCTTGAACGTCGATGTTGTTGTCAGCATGCTCACCACCGTTGATGATATTCATCATTGGTACTGGCAGTGCTTTAGCGTTGAATCCGCCCAGGTATACGTACAAAGGAATATCCAGAGCTGCTGCAGCTGCGCGGGCTACTGCCATGGATACAGCCAGGATTGCGTTAGCGCCCAGCTTACCTTTGTTAGGAGTTCCGTCCAGAGTGATCATCAGCTTGTCGATGCCCACTTGGTCAAGAGCGTCCATACCGATTACTTCTGGAGCGATGATTTCGTTTACGTTCTCAACAGCCTTCAGAACGCCTTTGCCCATGTAACGGGATTTGTCGCCGTCACGAAGCTCTACAGCTTCATGAGCGCCAGTGGAAGCGCCGGAAGGAACGATAGCGCGGCCTTTAGCGCCGGATTCCAGGTAAACGTCAACCTCTACAGTAGGGTTACCGCGGGAGTCAAGGACTTCGCGTGCATATACATCAGAAATAATAGTCATGTAAGTTAATCTCCTTTTAACTATGGTTTTGGTTATTGCAAAGCATTCGTTGGGCTCCTGCTTATTTGCGGCTGGCAATCATGGATTGTCCGGTCATTTCCGCAGGCTGCGGAAGTCCCATCAGATCCAGAATTGTCGGTGCTACATCGGCAAGGATACCGGATTCGCGCAGAACAACATTCTCAGTGGTTACAATGAACGGAACCGGATTGGTGGTGTGAGCGGTGAACGGACGTCCCTGCTCGTCAAATACCATATCGGCATTACCGTGGTCGGCAATGATGATCGCAACGCCGCCCTTGGCAACAACTGCATCTACGACTTTACCCACACATTCATCCGTTACTTCAACCGCCTTGATCGTAGGCTCCAGCATGCCGGAGTGTCCTACCATATCAGGGTTCGCAAAGTTCAGGATAATGGCATCCTGTCTGTCCGCTTCGATTTCCGCTACGCAGGCCGCCGCCACTTCGTATGCGCTCATCTCAGGCTTCAGATCATAGGTTGCCACTTTTGGCGAGTTAATCAGGATGCGGGTTTCGCCTGGAAGCTCTTCGTCGCGTCCGCCGCTGAAGAAGAAGGTTACGTGCGGGTACTTTTCAGTTTCCGCAATACGCAGCTGCTTCTTGTTGTTCTGTACAAGCACTTCACCCAGGGTATTGTCCAGGTTCTTCGGCGAGTAGGCTACATAGCCCTGTACCGTTTCACTGAACGTAGTCAGGCACACGAAGTGCAGATCCTGCGGGAACAAAGGACCACGGTCGAACCCGCGGAAATCGGAGTTCGTGAATACCTGCGACAGCTGAATCGCACGGTCAGGACGGAAGTTCAGGAATACGACGGAATCGCCGCTTTCCACTACTCCTACCGGCTGGTCGTTGCTGTCAACGATTACGCTAGGCTCTACGAATTCATCATACACGGAATTCTGGTAGGATGCAGTGATGGCCTGCAGCGCATCGGTATATTTAGGGCCTTCGCCATATACCATTGCCCGGTAAGCCTTCTCTACACGCTCCCAGCGCTTGTCACGGTCCATCGCGTAGTAACGTCCGGATACCGTAGCAATTGTACCTACACCAACTTCTTCGATCTTCGCGATCAGATCCTGAACGAACTTTTGTCCGCTGTCAGGCGCAACGTCGCGTCCGTCCATGAAAGCATGGATATACACTTCGTGCATATCTTCCTTCTTGGCCAGATCGAGCATGGCGAACAGATGATTGATGTGACTGTGCACGCCGCCGTCGGATACGAGCGCATACAGGTGAAGCTTTTTGCCGGTGGACTTGGCGCTTCTTACAGCTGCAACCAGCGTTTCGTTCTCAAAGAACTCACCGTCACGGATCGACTTGTCAATACGGGTCAGATCCTGGTATACGATCCGGCCTGCGCCGATGTTAAGGTGTCCTACTTCCGAGTTGCCCATTTGTCCTTCAGGCAGACCTACAGCTTCGCCGCAGGCGGTAAGCGTAGTGTTCGGATATTGCTTCAGGTAACGGTCATAATTGGGTTTATTGGCTTGGGCAACCGCGTTGCCTTCATCCGTATTCCGCAATCCGAATCCGTCCATGATGATTAATGCTACAGGTCTTGGAGCTGACATCCTTACTTCGCCCCCTCAACGAGTGAAACGAAGGAAGCAGGCTGCAGGCTGGCACCGCCGACGAGAGCGCCGTCGATGTCGCTTTGACTCATATACTCCGTTACATTCTCAGGCTTCACGCTGCCGCCGTATTGGATACGGACAGCTTCAGCTGTTGCTTCATCGTACAGGTCTTTTACAAGAGTACGGATGTAAGCAATAACTTCGTTAGCGTCTTGGGAAGTGGAGGATTTACCAGTACCGATCGCCCAGATTGGCTCATAAGCGATAACAACCTGAGCTGCCTGTTCAGCGCTCAGACCGGCAAAAGCACCTTCAGTTTGAACCTTGCAAACTTCCTTGGTCTGGTCAGCTTCGCGCTCTTCAAGCTTTTCGCCGACACATACGATTGGAGTAATGCCGTGACGGAATGCCGCGTGCATTTTTTTGTTTACAATTTCATCCGTTTCGCCGAAATAAGCGCGGCGCTCGGAGTGGCCGATGATAACGTAGTCTACACCCAGATCTTTCAGCATAACGCCGCTGATTTCACCTGTGTAAGCACCGTTGTCTTCGAAGTGCAGGTTCTGTGCACCGATTTTGATGGATGTACCTTTAACCGCTGCTACCAGTGCAGGCAGGTTGGTGAAAGGAGCGCAAATTACAGTTTCCACGCCTTCTACTTCTGCCTGGCCTTTAACTTCAGCGATAAAGCCTTCTGCTTCCGGAACGGTTTTGAACATTTTCCAGTTGCCGGCGATAATAGGTGTTCTGCTCATAATCTTGTATTGCCTCCTTCTTTGCCTCTTACTTGTCGTTCAGTGCTTCTACGCCAGGAAGTGCCTTACCTTCCATGAACTCCAGGGATGCGCCGCCGCCAGTAGAGATGTGATCCATTTGGTCAGCCAGCTGGAATTTTTCTGCTGCAGCTGCGGAATCGCCGCCGCCGATGACAGTGTAACCTTCAGTTGTTGCGCAAGCCTGCGCTACAGCCTTGGTTCCTTCAGCAAAGATATCGATTTCGAATACGCCCATAGGTCCGTTCCAAACAACCAGCTTGGAATCTTTGATGATATTGGCGTAGATTTCACGGGTTTTAGGACCGATGTCCAGACCTTCCCAGTCAGCAGGAATTTCAGTAACATCTACAATTTTGGTGTTGGCATCTGCACCGAACTTGTCAGCGACAACAACGTCAACCGGAAGTACGAAGTTTTTGCCCAGTTTTTTAGCCTTCTCGATGAATCCCAGCGCAGCGTCGATTTTATCGTTGTCTACCAGCGATTTGCCGATTTCATAGCCTTGAGCTTTGGTGAATGTATAAGAAAGGCCGCCGCCGATCAGAACATTGTCAGCCAGGTTCAAGAGGTTGTCGATAACGTCGATTTTGTCCTTAACCTTGGAACCGCCGATGATGGCAGTGAAAGGACGCTCAGGGTTCGAAAGAGCTTTGCCCAGTACGGACAATTCCTTCTCCATCAGAAGACCGGATACAGCCGGCAGGAAGTGAGCGATACCTTCAGTAGAAGCATGAGCACGGTGAGCCGCGCCGAACGCGTCATTTACGAACAGGTCAGCCAGTTCAGCGAACTGCTTAGCCAGTTCAGGATCGTTCTTTTCTTCGCCCGGATAGAAACGGACATTCTCAAGCACAAGCACGTCGCCGTCATTCAGCTCAGCGATTTGCGCTTTAACAGCCTCGCCGACAGCTTCATCAGCTTTGGCTACCGGTTTGCCGAGCAGCTCGGACAGGCGCTCTGCAGCAACGGTAAGACGCATGGAATCAACGAATTGGCCCTTAGGACGGCCCATGTGGCTGGCCAGAATGACCTTAGCACCGTTTTCGATCAGGTACTTAATCGTTGGAAGGGTTTCGCGGATACGGGTATCATCAGTGATCTTGCCGTCTTCCACCGGAACGTTAAAATCGACGCGCACGAATACGCGTTTGCCTGCTACTTCTACATCACGGACGCTTTTTTTGTTCATGATTAGTCTTCCTCCACACCCAAATTTAGAAAGAGCGGAAACAAGGAACTTCTGTTTCCGCTCTATAGATGCTGCTTATGTTAAGCCGGTCTTACTTAGCCAGTTTTGCGAAGTGTTCCAAAGTGCGAACCAGCTGTGCAGTGTAGGACATTTCGTTGTCGTACCAAGCAACAGTTTTAACCAGTTGTTTGTCGCCAACAGTCAGGACTTTGGTTTGTGTTGCATCGTACAGGGAACCGAAAGTCATGCCCTTGATGTCGGAAGATACGATTTCATCTTCAGTGTAGCCGTAAGTTTCCGGATCGGAAGCTTCCTTCATTGCTGCGTTGATTTCTTCAACAGTTACGTTCTTCTCAAGAACAGTAACCAGCTCAGTCAGGGAACCTGTAGCAACAGGCACGCGTTGTGCTGCTCCGTCAAGTTTGCCTTTCAGTTCTGGAATTACCAGACCGATTGCTTTTGCAGCACCGGTAGTGTTAGGGATGATGTTCTCAGCAGCTGCACGAGCGCGTCTGAAGTCACCTTTAGCGTGTGGAGCATCAAGAGTGTTCTGGTCGCCAGTGTAAGCGTGGATTGTAGTCATCAGGCCTTCAACCACACCGAACTTGTCGTTCAGGACTTTTGCCATTGGAGCCAGGCAGTTGGTTGTGCAAGATGCGCCGGAGATAACTGTTTCGGAACCATCAAGGATGTCATGGTTAACGTTGTAAACAACAGTTTTCATGTCGCCTGTAGCTGGAGCAGAGATAACTACTTTTTTAGCTCCGCCTTTAAGGTGCTTTTCAGCAGCTTCTTTAGTTGTGAAGAAGCCTGTGCACTCCAGAACGATGTCTACGCCGAGGTCGCCCCAAGGCAGTTCTTCTGGGTTACGGTTCGCAAGAACCTTAACTTCTTTACCGTTTACTTTGAAGAATCCGTCATGAACTTCAACGTCTCCCTGGAATTTACCTTGAGTTGTATCATATTTAAGCAAATGAGCAAGCATCTTAGCGTCAGTCAAGTCGTTGATTGCTACCACTTCGATACCTTCTACATTTTGAATACGGCGGAATGCAAGGCGTCCAATACGTCCAAAACCGTTAATACCAACTTTTACACTCATTGAATAGTTCCTCCTAGATTTCGTTTTATTTATTCAAGACAAGCCGTGAAGCTCGTCAAGACAACAATGTTAAGTATAATGCAAAATAACTGCGAAAGCTCCCCATATCCTGGAATCTATAGCACATGCTGCAACTGTGCGTCGATTTCTTTGCCGATTTCGACAGCAGCCGCCTCATCAATAACCAGAATATCCTCTTGCCCGAAGCGCAGCATTGCGTGGATCGCTTTGGCTTTGCGTTTGCCCCCTGCGATACCGATAACGACCTCTGTACGAAGGATATCCTCTAAACGGAGCCCGATCGTACGCATGGTATGGACAACCTCGCCGGCTTCATTAAAATAGTAGCCGAACGATTCGGCAACCGCACCTTCGGCCTGAATCTCCGAGACCGTAGCCTCATCCAGCCTGCGACGGCGGGTCATTTCCAGGGCATCACCGATCCCATGAACAATGATACGCGATCTGCGGATGATTTGTACAATCTCCCCGATGTTCGAGTCATGCCCCAGCGACTGGTAAGCTTCCTCGCTGAGCAGATCCGGCACATGCAGCAGACGGTAATTTGCTCCGATCCGCTTAGCCATGGTAGAAGCAATCGTATTGGCCTGAATCTCCATGCTCTCTCCAAGCCCTCCGCGTGCAGGGACAACCCATGCATTCTTATAGGAGGCGGATAATGGCAGGGTCAGCTGATCGGCCATCTCAGCCAGTGTAGAGCCGCCTGTCACGGCAATGGTATCGTCACCGCGCAGTACACCGAGAAAGGCCTTGGCGCCTGCACGTCCCAGCTCACGCTTGGTGAACGGAGATGATTCACAATCCCCGGGCACGATAATAACTTTGCTAAGATCATACGTTGAGCGGATCTTCTCTTCCAGATCATCCAGGCCGAACAGGCTCTTGGCGATCGGCTCCAGCAGGTCAAGCGTTCTGCGTCCGGCATCGCTAATGCGCATACCGACACTCTCGATCTCAATGAGCCCTTGCGATTTCAGAAGATCCGTCTCGGCGCGCAGTACCCGCTCGGTCATATCAAGCGACGCGGCCAGTGTTCTGCGTCCAATAATATCGGACAGCATGATCTGATGTAGAATCGTGTAACGTCTCTTAAGGGTTTCCATGAGATCCGGCAGAAGCTGCTTTTGGATTTCCAATAAATTGCGCATGCTTTCACTCCTGCAACTTCGTCTTTCTCTATTCCCTTGTTCGTGGTCTCAAAATGTCCCGGGTTAACTTTTTAAGTCCCACACATATTCTAACCAAATATTACGCGGAGTGCAAGTCATCCGAAAGTATAATTCTCAACCGCTTTTCATCTTATACATCTGTCACAGGGTGTAAGAGAATTGAATTCCCCTTAGCACAGCCGAAACAACCTGTGTTCCCTCTGGTGAACGAGCGGAAAACGGGGATTTTTAAAAGCATATAAAGTTATTTTTAAGGTCACCTTTAATGTTTATTGCAATTTCTGACTTCATGTATTATAATAAATTCTGTTGCGCCCGTGGTCCAATGGATATGACGTAGGCCTCCGAAGCCTGAGATCCAAGTTCGATTCTTGGCGCGCGCCATTATTTTGATATTTGTACATAATTTAGCAGTAGTCCTACTGTTAATTAACCAAAGAGCCGATTGATGGCTCTTTTTTTTAAAACTAAGTTTGACTTTCTTTGACTTTTTGTTTGATTTTGTTTATCATGTGGTTAATACGGTAACAGTAAAAAATGAACACATTCCGAAGAACCCATTCAAGGAGGTTTTACACGTGAGTTATATTCCAATGGTAGTAGAACAGAGCAACCGCGGCGAACGCGCTTATGACATCTATTCCCGCCTGCTGAAGGACCGCATTATTTTCCTTGGAACGGATGTTAATGACGTGGTAGCCAATTCCATCATCGCACAAATGCTGTTCCTGGCTGCCGAAGACCCGGATAAGGACATTCACCTGTATATCAACAGCCCGGGCGGTTCGATCACAGCCGGTATGGCTATCTTTGATACAATGCAATACATCAAACCGGATGTATCCACGATCTGCGTGGGTATGGCTGCTTCCATGGGAGCATTCCTGCTGAACGCCGGTGCCAAGGGCAAGCGCTTTGCGCTGCCGAACAGTGAAATCATGATTCACCAGCCGCTGGGCGGGGCTCAGGGCCAGGCAACGGATATTGAAATCCGCGCCCGCCGCATCCTGAAGCTGCGCGACAAGCTGAACCGCATCCTCTCCGAGCGTACCGGCCAGCCGCTGGAACGCATCGAGAAGGATACAGACCGCGATTACTTCATGAGTGCTGCTGATGCAGCCGAGTACGGTATCGTCGATAAAGTTATCGAGAAGACACTGCCAGCCGGCGTGTAAGCTGAATAACAGTACAGAAGGCTGCCGGGACCCTCAAGGGTCCGGCAGCCTTTTTTACATTCTTATATATTCTGTTCCGAATCCTTATACACCTTAACCCAGCCGCCCGTACCCCAGACCGTCCAGCTTGCCGGCAATAACCCGGTAGCCCCTGCCGTTAGGATGGATATGGTCAAGGAACAATAAGCCGCGCTCATTGCCGGCAAATTCATTGTAAATAGAGGCAAATCCGCAGACCCGGCTGCTGTAGCCGGCAGTATACCGGTTGAACTGCCGGACCCATTCCGTAGCTTCATCTATCTGCGGATAGGGATTGTACAATCGACAATCCGGATGATGTATGGCTTACTCATGCCGGCCTTGAGCTGTGACAGCGTACCCATGATATCACTGATATTCCTTTTGCAGCCGCGCAGAGCCTTCTGCAGCAGCGGTGACAGATCACCGGGACGGCCGCCGGCCGCCTTGGCTGCTTTGATCAGGTCATTGCCGCCAATGGAGATTGTTATCAGGTCAGCCTCCTGTACGGCCAGACGGAAATTATAATCGCCCTTCAGCCGTTGCTCCAGACCGTCCGTAGTCAGTCCGTTAACACCAAGGTTCGTCAGCCGGATTGGCGTTCTCAGGCGGGCCTCCGCCATTCTCCGGTAGACCGGTACGAACCCGTTCCCGGGCAGTGCCCCGAAGCCTGTAGTCAGGGAATCTCCGATCGCGGTGTACTGATAGCTCATCCTTTTCTTCCCCCTTCCTGTTAAACGGTACTTTCTACAGCTTATGAACAGGAGAGGCGCCCCGTAACGGCAGGGCATCCTTATATGTACTTGCGGAGGAATCAGGCGGCAAAAAGCCCTCCGGCTCCCTATAGGGGCAGCAGAAGGGCTCTTTACAATGCACGGAGGCGCAGACTAAGCCTTTATTTAAAAGCCGCGAACGGGCTGCTTCCATCCGGCAGCAATTCCTTGAAGGTAAAGTCAAACTGCGGGAATCCTGAAGCGTATGCGGTGTATTCATACAGCTGGAAGAACACGACAAGCTTGCCTTCTTTTAAATAAAAGTATTTCTCTGTATTCAGTCCGGTAAATCCGCCGAGGTAGCCGCCCTCAGCCTTAATCCGCTTAGACAGCTTGGTATTGAGCTCTTTTTTATAATTCGGGTTGGCCTTCAGCAGATCACCGATCAGCAGGCGTTTACCGTCCTTCAGCGAGAAAGTAAAGGCATTGCGGTAGGTCATTCCGTGCGCTCCGCCTGTGTATCCGTACTGTTCTGTAACCAGACTGAGTACCCCGTCCTTATTGTACGTAACCACATATCCGCCTTGGAACTCATAAGGCCGGTCATCCTCCGACCTGTTAGCGATCTGTTTCTCAGCATCTGCCGCATAATTAAGGACCAGCTTCTTGATCGTATCATTGATCGACTTCTGTGCCGCAGCATTAGCCAGCCCGCTCACCTGCGGGTAATCCAGCTTGATCGGTGCGTTCTCTGACTCCTTGATGAAGCTCTCGGTAGTAATTGTAATGGCATTTTGCTTCTGCTTCATTACGTTCAGACGGCCGGTAGCTGCACTCCAGTCCCCCTGAAAGCCCAGATAATCCGTCATCAGGTCAAATGGTATATACAGCCGGTTATTTATATTTTTCGCTTCATAGTCACCCAGAAAATAATTGTTCACAGAAATCGCTATACTGTAATCCGAAACCATCAGCTTGGTCAGCGTGTTTCCTTTGCCGATGGAATAGGTCTTATCCGCTTTATCATAGGTCACGGGCATACCCAGTGTATCCCGCAGGAAGCTGACAGGTACCCAGACCTTGCCCCCGCTGAAAATGCCGGTCTGCTGCGTAATGCTGCCGTTCCATTTCAGTACTACCGTTGACTGGGCCGTCTTAGCCTGTACTGCAGCCGGTGCTGCCTGAGCTTCTCCTGCTGACAGCATTCCACCTCCAAGCAGCAGGCTTGCCGCCATGATGCCCGTTCCCCATTTGCGCGCTTGTTCCTTAAGTATAATATTCATGCCGATTTCTCCTTCCGCAGGTACGATGATTGACTTGATGTTCCCCCTAAGACCCGGAAAGCCTGGCCCCCTGGTCCACTTCTCTTATTATAGAGAGTACGGCTGCCATGATTGTTACAAATTCCCTTACAGTTTCTTAAGCTTTTACAGCATATTTAAAGGGTCTTGTTACTTTTCCTTAAACAAAATGAGAGAATTTCTACCGCGAAGCATCTGATTGCTGAAAAAAGACCCCGCTGTGCCATTAACGGCAGAAGCAGGGTCCCATAATTTCAATCCTATTTCAATTCATATACTACGCTGAGCTGGGTAGTAACCTTAACCTGGCCCGGTTCAACCGAAGTGCCTCCGGCAGTATCTGCAGCAGCCTTGCTCATTGCCGCATTTTCCATGTAGTACACAGGGTTATTGCCTACATCATTCTGGGTTACGGTAACAACCTGGCCCAGGCTGCGTTTTGCCGCCTTGGCGATAGCTGCTGCTTTTACATCCGCGTTAGCCATAGCCTTTTCGATAACCTGGGCTTCAAAAGCGGAAGGATCTTCAATTGCAAACTGCGCGCTACCGATGTTGTTCGCGCCTGCAGCCGAAGCAGCATCGAGCAGTGCTCCAACCTTGGCCAGGTCACGGTAAGCCACCTGCAGTGTGTGCTGTGCGATGTAGCCTTTAACCTGCTGTCCGTCCTTTTCGCTGTAAGTGTAATTAGGCTGAACACTGAACTGGGTGCTCTGGATGTCCTTATCGGCGATTCCCCAGGTTGTTTTGAGCTGTTCAGTCACTTTGGCAATTTTGGCTGCATTGGCTTTCTGCGCTTCCTGCGCCGTTGCCGCAGATGAATTCGCTCCAATCGACAGATAGACGATATCCGGCTTGATCGACAACTCGCCCTTACCTGTTACGCTGACAATATTGCGGGTAATTTCCTCTGCGGCGTAAGCCTTTTCAGGTCCTTTGAACACACTGCTCAGCCCCATTCCTCCAACAATCAAACTTCCTGCCAGCAGTACCGCTCCGAGTGATTTGCCCCATTTCTTCATGCTTAACTTCCCCTTTCAGATCCTTTATTTGTTTGGTATCCTCTAGACGGGCCTCTTTGGTAAAAGTTGCATTCAGGTGCGCATTTCAAAAACATTTTTTCTTAAATTAAAAAAAGCCCCGTTAGGGGCTTTTTGTAACTACATCGTAAGCAAGGCGGAGACCTATTGGTTCTCCAGCTCTTCCTTGCTGACAAGACTTGTCAAAGCGGTTACAGCCTGATCCGCATCGGCGCCATCCGCGCTGATATAAATCTCCGTGCCGGAACTGATCGCCAGGCTCATAATGCCCATGATGCTTTTGGCGTTAACTTTTTTATCGTCTTTTTCCACGAAAATCTCCGACGAAAACTTGTTGGCTTCTTGCACGAACAATGCTGCCGGCCGAGCGTGGAGCCCCGTCTTCAACCGTACAACTACCGGGTGCTTTGTCATGAAACGCTTACCCCCTATTTGAGATCTGCCCAAAAATTTCACATTAATTTTATAATATTATATCATTATAACCGCATCCACACTAGAAAAAAAATAATTAGCCGCCGCGGACTTTCTCCGCCAGCTCATCAATTTTGCGTAAACGGTGGTTTACACCTGATTTACTGACGTTCCCCTTCAGCATCTCACCGACTTCCTTCAGGTTGATGTCCGGGTGTGCCAGCCTGATTTCCGCGACCTCGCGCAGCTTATCCGGAAGGCTCTCCAGCCCCACCTCACGCTGCAGCAGCTTGATGTTCTCAATCTGCCGGACAGCCGCACTGATCGTTTTGTTCAGGTTGGCCGTTTCGCAGTTGACGATGCGGTTTACGGAGTTGCGCATGTCACGCATAATCCGCACATCCTCAAATTTGAACAGCGCCTGGTGCGCACCGATCAGGTTCAGGAACTCGATGATCTTCTCGCCTTCCTTAATGTATAGGATAAAGCCTTTTTTACGCTCTATGCAGCGGGCGTTCAGGTGAAATTCACCAGCCAGATCCACCAGCGCTTTACAGTGCTCCTCATACATGGAAGCGATTTCCAAATGATAGGACGAGCCCTCGGGATTGTTTACCGACCCGCCGGCCATGAAGGCTCCGCGGAGATAAGCCCGCTTGCAGCAGTTTTTTCTGACGATTTCCTCGTCAATTCCGTCATTGAAGATGAAGCCCTCGGATACAATCCGCAGGTCCTTCAGGATCTCCTGCACCCGGCTGGGGATTCGGACAATATAGACGTTATTTTTCTTCAAACGCATTTTTTTACGCACGAGCAGCTCGATATGGACCTGGTAATATTTCTTAAGCAAAGAATATACCCGCCTTGCAATCGCGGCGTTCTCCGTCGAGATGTCCAGAACCACCTTTTTGCTTGAAAGCTGCACGGATCCGTTCATCCGGATCAGCGCTGACATCTCCGCCTTCTCGCAGCAGGGCGGGCTCTCCACCATCGTCAGCTCTTTTTTGGTAAGTGCCGCAAAAGACAAGGGGCTCACCTCTTTCATGTTCATTGAAGCTTGTTTATCTGGAAATCCAATCCTTGACCAGCTGGTAAATATGGTGGCTTAGCTTATCCGTATCATGCCTCAAATAGGTCTTGAACAATACCAGCTTATCAGCAATTACCTTATACCCGTTGCCGTCAAGCACATCCCGGTCAAGAAGCACGGGGCGAGCGCCCTTCTCGGCATATTTGACCTGCACCTGCTCCGGGATCTCCCCGTCGTTGACAATCACATAATCGAACAAATGCAGCCCGATGTGATCGTATACGGCCTGGAGATGGTCGCTGACTGTGTAGTTGTCCGTCTCGCCCGGCTGGGTCATTACATTGCAGACAAAGATTTTGATCGCATCCGATTCTACAACAGCCTCCGCCAGCTTAGGCACCAGCAGGTTGGGCAGGATACTGGTGTACAGGCTGCCCGGACCGCATAGAATGGCGTCAGCACCACGGATCGCCTCCAGCGCCTCCGGAAGCGGCTCCACATCTGCGGGCTCCAGAAACACCCGTTTGATCCGGCCGCCGGCCTCGGGTATTTTGGACTCTCCCGTAACAATGGTACCGTCAGCCATCTCGGCATGCAGCACCACCGCATCACCGGCAGCGGGCAATACTCGTCCGCGGAC
Source organism: Paenibacillus sp. DMB5 (assembly GCF_001517085.1). Lineage (GTDB taxonomy): Bacteria > Bacillota > Bacilli > Paenibacillales > Paenibacillaceae > Paenibacillus_AQ. The sequence goes on along the minus strand of NZ_LRAC01000015.1, from coordinate 28,545 downwards.
AGCGAACAACCGGCTCAGCTCCCGCACAGCAGTTACAAAATCACCCGAGATATCGGTAAGCGCCGCGAGAATGAGATTGCCGAGACTATGGCCGGCAAGTCCTTCTCCACTGCTGAAGCGGTATCTCATAATCTGCGCCATAAGCGGCTCTACATCCGCCATGGCTGTCAGCACATTGCGGATATCGCCGGGAGGCGGCATCTGCAGCTCACTGCGCAGAATACCGGAGCTGCCTCCGTCATCTGCCACTGTTACAATTGCTGTAATATCAAGCGGCTTCTCTTTCAAACCGCGAAGCATAACAGAAAGCCCTGTGCCGCCGCCCATAACGACGATCCGCGGACGTTTCTCTTGTTCTTCGGACACTTAGACCCCTTCTCTCGTTAATGCCGGTCACGCTCGGAATCCCGGTGGCTGACCGCTACCGTCTCCGTCTCGCTGACTCCCAGCATTTTACCCAGATACTCGGATATGGCGACTGAACGGTGTTTGCCGCCGGTACAGCCGATGCCGATAATTATCTGGGACTTGCCCTCTTTGCGGTACTGGGGAATCAGGAAGTGGAGCATATCCAGCAGCTTGGTCAGAAAAGCCTGCGTTTCGGGCCATTTCATTACATAGTCATATACATCGCTGTCCTGGCCGGTCTTGGGCCGCAGTTGATCCACATAATGCGGATTCGGCAAAAAGCGGACATCAAACACGAGGTCTGCATCAATCGGAATACCATACTTGAATCCAAACGAAGTAATATTAACGGAGAGTGTGCTTTTGCCAAGGTGAGAAAACCTGGAGACAATCTTCTCCTTCAGCTGGGCCGGCTTCATGCTGCTTGTGTCAAGACACAGGGTAGCCGAATTCTTCAGCTCATCCAGCATCTGGCGCTCCAGCCGGATGCCGTCAAGCGGCATCCCCTTGGGGGCCAGCGGATGATGCCGGCGGCTCTCCTTATAACGCTGCACAAGCACGGAGTCCGTAGCATCGAGGAAGAGAATTTCGCAGCCGATCGTTGACTCATTTTTGATGTAGGTCAGCGATTCAGAAAGCGCCGTAAAAAATTCCCGTCCCCGCAAATCAATAACGAGTGCCACTTTGGCGATCTTGCCTTTGGACTGCTCAATCAGTTCAGCAAATTTCGGTATCAGCACCGGCGGCAGATTATCCACACAGAAAAAACCAAGGTCTTCCAAACTCTGAACAGCAATTGTTTTGCCTGCGCCTGACATGCCTGTAATAATGATCAGGGTGGCGCCGGCCGTTTCGGAGTGCTCCAATTCGGTCATGAGAGCGTTCCCTCCCTAAGATTAGTATATGAATAAGTCCCGCTTATTAAGAACGCAGCAAGAGACCCGCCGCACCAATAATGCCGGCATCATTTCCAAGCTCCGCAGGCACGATGGTAACGCCCTTCTGCAGCGGCTCTGGAGCCAGCTTGGCAAACACACGGCGCACCTCATCAAACAGAATGTCGCCTGCCTTGGATACTCCGCCGCCGACAATAAAGACTTCAGGGTTCAGCACGGCAGCAACTGCCGCCATGGACTTGCCCAGGTAAAATGCGGCCCGGTTAACAATGCGCAGCGCGACTTCGTCGCCGGCTTTTGCAGCATCGAATACTTCCTTCGCTGCAATCTTCTCCACAGCAGTAAGCGAAGTACGGTCTCCGCGTGCTACAGCGTCGTTAGCCATACGGATAATGCCGGTGGCCGAGGATACGGTCTCCAGGCAGCCCATATTGCCGCAGCCGCATTGAATGGCTTCCAGGTCAGGCACAACCGAGATATGGCCCAGCTCTCCGGCCAGACCGCCGAAGCCCTGGTATACCTTGCCGTTAATGATAATACCGCCGCCGACACCGGTTCCCAGCGTATAGCAGACACAGTTCTCAATGCCGCGTCCCGCGCCGCTCCAGGCTTCACCCAGCGCAGCCACATTGGCATCATTGTCTATTTTGACAGGCTTGTTAAGGCGTCCTTCCAGGATGGAACGGATCGGCACATCTCTAAATCCTATGTTAGGCGCAAGAATGATGATTCCTTCACGAATATTCGTAAATCCGGCCAGGCCTGCTCCCACACCGGCAAGCTGCTCCCAGGAGTACGGGGATTCTTCCACAATCAGGCGCACATACTTCTCGATGTTATCGATAACGGCATCGACGCCATCCGCAGTCCCCGTAGGTCCCTCATAAGTGTGCAGCAGGGTTCCCTCGGCATTGCAGATTCCAACCTTAATCGTGGTTCCACCTAAATCCACGCCAACGTAGATATTCTCAGACATGTAACAAGCCACCTTTTTCTATGCTAAAATAGTTAATCCTACGTACCCACTATAATAGAAGCCTCCCCTGCGGTCAAGGAAAGGCGGCACACCCGGCTATATACCCTACTCTAAAAACTAGGCTGGATAAAAGGGGGCTGGCTGAGCCGACGACAGGGGGTTCCTTTTTCAGGCATATTAACGTTGTATGCGTTATCACTATAATCTATGACTTGTACACTATTACGGGTATCCCCGCAGTCGGCCACACTCTTTAAGCAGCAAAAAAAGGCACAGGCCTTAAGGCCTGCACCTTATGAAGAATTAACTCTATTCCGACAAAATCCGTTTCTGACCTTCCAGCGCGCGGATCGGGGCAATATTCTGGGTGAACTCCAGCGTCCCCATGTAACGGCCGGCTTCATCCCGGACTGCGAAGTAACGGATATAGATGAACTTATCCTTTATGTTAATCCAGAAATCCTCGGCATCCTTGCGTCCTGCCTTGAAGTCTTCCAGCAGCTTCTCCACGACATGCACACTTTGCGGCGGGTGGCAGTTCTGGACGGTACGGCCGATGACCGCCTTGGTCCGTGCAAAGATGCGCTCCTTACCGTGGGAGAAATAACGGACAACATCATTCTCATCGATAAAGGTCAGGTCAACCGGCAGATGGTTCATGATGGTCTCCAGCTGGTGCAGTGACAGCAGGCCGGTTTCAAACCGGATAAAGCCCTGCGGGCTTTCGCCTGCCTGCTGCTCCTCAGCAGAGACAGCTGCGCCTTCCGGTTCAGGTGAGCGTTCCGGTATCCATTCCTGCTCCGGCGCCGTCAGACAGAAGCCGATCTCGTCGCTTTCACGGGCAATTTTGACCCACTCGTCCTCAGTCAGCTTGTCGAGCGCCATCGGCAGCAGAATATTTTCTTCCTTAAAGATCATTTCGTTAACTTCCTGAATAATCTGGGTCAGCTGTTCACCGATCTCTTCCTTATTGCCTTTGTATGAGCTTAGCTCTGCCTTGGCTGCTTTGATCATCGCCCGGATGCCGTCATCCACGCCCCACATTACTTTGGTCGGCCCGTAGATGCCGTACTTCTCCAGATAAGGGAACAGCAGATTCTCTTTGCGGCTGTAGTGCTTGTCAAGATCAAGCAGCAGACTCAGATCCTCCAGCAGCTTGAAAATAATTTCGTCGCTGTCATTCTTCAGGAACTTGCCGGCATGCAGCTCCAGACGGAAGTTAACCAGCCGCTCAATTTCGCGGTTCTCCAGCTTGAAGGTGTGAACAGGATGACCAGGCTGCTCCTCCGGCTTCGAGGAACGGTGAATCTGCTCTATCGAGCCTTTAAAAATTGCGGTATGGACCGAACACAGCCGCTGGACTTCTTCTACCGGAATACCTTCCTCCGTCATCAGCGAGTGCTCCATTGCAGAAATTTCGGCTACTGTCACATCGCCAACCGCTTCAGCAAAACGGGCTTTGACCTCATCTACACTTTTACCGGCATGCAGCTCTTTAATAATTTCCTTGAGCATCGCCTGGCGGCGGGTCTGCTCGGGTACATCCACTTCACGGTTGTTAATTAATTCACTCATTATACTCTCTCCTTTATATGCGGAATGCTTCTATTCAACAATCTCGAAACCATGACGGACAAATGTCTGCCTTACTGTTTCAGGATCCATTTTTTTCAGTTTGATTCCCTTCGACAGGGTCATGAACCGGCCTGCGGTCTGCAGCATCCCCGGTTTGGCAATATCCTGAAACCCCAGCTCCACCATAATGCCGGTTACCTCGGGATGCCGGCTCACCAGCTCGAATATGGACTCATCCATCTTCAGCACTTTGTTCATGGACACCATTCCTTTAATCCACTTATTGAGAACTCTTCTCAACATCAGCTTAGCATAGCCCATATACACACATTGTGATTGCAATCACTAAGTTGAAGCTGATATGTACTTTATTTTTTAAATAAATCGGTTGCCGCCTGCGTCTTGCTGCTGCGCGGGTTAGCGCCCGGGGTAATCAGCCGTTCCCTGCACAAAAAAACCGGCATCCCGCATAAGCGGAATTACCGGCTTGATTCTGTAGAATACTTCAAACTTTACTTGTCGAGGCTTTCGCTCCAGTCATGCACCATTGTGCCTTCCAGATACTTCTCGGCATCCATAGCGGCCATACAGCCAGTTCCGGCTGCAGAAATCGCCTGCCGGTAACGGGTGTCCTGAACGTCGCCGCAGGCAAATACGCCCGGAATGTTCGTCTCCGTCGTACCAGGGTTCACTACAATATACCCGTTAGCATCTGTAGTAATCTGGCCTCCCAGGAAGCCGGTGTTAGGAGTATGGCCGATTGCCACGAAAACACCGTCTGCCTCAATCAGCTCTTCCTGGCCTGTCTCATTATTGCGCACGGTTAATCCTTTGACTGCGCCTGTATCTCCGACTGTTACGGCCAGCGGGGTGCGGTTCAGCGCCCAGGTCACCTTGCTGTTCTCACGAGCCCGGTCCTGCATGATCTTGGAAGCGCGCAGCTCCTCACGGCGGTGAACCAGCGTTACGTTAGAGGCAAAGCGGGTCAGGAAGCTGGCTTCCTCCATGGCGGAGTCTCCGCCCCCGACAACGATAATCTTTTCCCGCGGAAAAAAATCCGTCACAGGTGGCGCATGTGCTTACCCCGCGCCCTACATTCTCCTGCTCGCCCGGAATTCCCAGATACCGTGCGGAAGCGCCGGTTGAAATGATGACCGATTCCGCCTCAAGCACACCCAGCCCATCCACCTTCACTTTGAACGGACGTTGTGAGAAATCGACCGATTCCACCCAGCCGTTCTTGAACTGTGCACCGAAGCGCTCAGCCTGCTTGCGCATATTCTCCATCAGATCAGGGCCGAGAATTCCCTCAGGAAAGCCAGGAAAGTTCTCCACTTCTGTCGTCGTTGTCAGTTGTCCGCCCGGCTGCAAGCCTTCAATTACGAGCGGGCTGAGATTGGCGCGGGCTAAATAAATAGCGGCAGTCAGCCCTGCCGGGCCTGTTCCGATTACAATCGTTTTGTACATCACTATGGCCTCCTTACGAGTAGGTAATGATTTATAAGAAGAAACAGCGGCGGAGCTTCAGAAGAAGCCCTCTCACTGTTTCGGGTAAACAATATAAGGATGCAGAATCCCGCTTCATTTATACCTGCTTGCTTATATTACCTTGCCGGGGTTATACCTTCTCCGTTGAAGAAGGCAAATCCCCCTGCGCCAGTTCCTGCTCTTCTGCCGAAATAGGATTTTCCTTCAGGCTGCTTCCGATCAGCCGCTGCAGGCTGATCAGCGCCGCTTCCTGCAGCTTCTCCTCCTGGAGCGGTTCCTGCTGCAGCAATTCGCCCAGCACCTCGGACATCTCTTCGTCCTCAATCCAGCGGAGCGCCTCGGTAACCTGCATTCTGGTCCCGGAATCGCCGTAGCGCAGCGCCCAGAAGAAGGAGGCCCGCAGCAGCGGATTGCTGCGTACTTCAGCTGTGAAGCTGCTGGCATTGTTCTTCCACTGCTTCAGCTGCTCCTGAAAAGGCAGCTGATAATTATAGCTGACCGGCGACATTGGCCGGCCCTCTGCCAGCGCCTGCTGCAGCTGGGCGAGGAAGAAAGCCGGTACAGGCGATGCCGGGTCAAGCTTGGCGGCCTGCCGCCAGCAGCGCAAGGCGTCGCTGTGCAATCCGCTGTTGCTCGCAGCAGCAGCGCAATAATGGAACAGGCTGGCGTCTGCGCCAACCTCTTCATCCCTCAGCAGGCGGCGGAAATGACTATAGGCCGTCTTGTGCCGGCCCAGAATGCCCATCGTAGTGGCCATTTTGAACACATGCTCCTTATGGAAGGGCACGGTGGCCTCAAGCCTTACAAGAAGCGTATCCAGCTGGTCACGGTCCCCGGCATACTGCAGAAAGATAGCCATATTGCACAGGGCATGCAGATTGCCTGCGTCCTGCTCCAGCACAGCGCCCAGGCATTCCTTCGCTCTTGCAAAACGGCCCATATAGAAATAGGCAAGTGCCAGATTATTATGGGCTGCCAGAAAATCGGGAGTTGCCTTGACGATCTCCTCCAGCAGATCTACCGCCTGGGGAAACTTCCCTTCCTCCAGCAGTGCACGGGCACGGTCGTGCTCCACAACCCCTTCACGGCTGCGGATTTTGATCAGCGGAGCCGGACGGTCCAGCTCATACTGCAGCAGCTCCATCAGCTCCTCGGACTCCGCCAGATATTCACCGGCGGCATCCTGCTCCAGATACGTCATGAGCGAGCGCTCTGCCTCCTCGAAGCTCTCCATATTGGCATAATTGTTAGCCATGTAGAAGTGGCATTCGGTCATCGCCGGGTCGATCTTTTCCAGTACATGGGTCAGAATATCATTGGATGCTTTATAATTACCCATCTCCGATAAGATGCCTGCCATGTTACAGTGATTTACCGGATTCTCCGGCTCATATTCAACAGCTTTGCGAAAATTCTTTAATGCCTTATCATATTGAAAGCGGTCCAGCGACCGAACGGCTCTTTCAAAGAAAAAATTGGCATCCAGAGTCACCGGAATGACATTGCTTAACTCCGTCTCATCTGAAGTTCTCTCAATCATGGAAGCAAGGCACCTCCCTTTGTAAGCTTCCTTATCCTCACGCAAAAATAGGAGGGTTGTGCCGTAAGGGCACTCCGGGCTCCTATCCTAAAGCAGTCTATCGTTTCCATCTCTGGGCTTAGCTGCTTCACACAGTATAACACAAGTGAGCGGGGGATTCTCAAGCTAAGGGAAGGTCGCACCTCAGGAAAATAGATGAAGCGGCTCCTGCACCGCAGCTGCACAGCAAAGACGCGGGAATCAAATTCCCGCGTCTCTGAACAATTTATCGATGGATCCGCCTTCAATAATAATGCGTGTGGCTTCTGCCAGCATCGGTGCAACGGACAGCACCTTATAACGGGTAGAGTGGTCGTCAGGCAGCGCAATTGAGTCAGTGACAACAATTTCATCAATATTGTCATGATCCATACGTGTCAGCGCATCACCGGAGAACAGCCCGTGTGTTGCACAGACAATACTGTTGCCGGCTCCCCGCTCCTTAAGGCCCTCAACCACATTCACAATTGTCGTGCCGGTATCGATCAGGTCCTCGATAATGATTGGCGTTCTTCCCTCAACATCTCCTATCACATGCGTGATAACGGATTCGTTATGTGCCGGACGTTTCTTGATCATAATCGCAAAAGGTGAATCCAGCCGGCTGGCCAGCTTCTCGGCCATGGAGGCACGTCCTGCATCCGGCGAAACCACCACAGGGTTGGAGATATTCTTAACCTTCAGGTAACCGCTGATCAGATCAAGCGCAGTCAGATGATCCACCGGAATGTTGAAGAAGCCCTGAATGGCGGCCGCGTGCAGATCAATGGTAATGACCCGGGTTGCCCCTGCAGTGGTCAGCACATCGGCAACCATTTTGGCCGAGATCGGCTCGCGGGGTGCAGATTTGCGCTCCTGCCGGGCATAGCCGTAGTAAGGAACGATAATGTTCACTGTCCTTGCCGAGGCACGTTTGGCGGCATCAATCATCACAAGCAGCTCTACGAACAGCTCATTAATAGGATGAGCGAGGGATTGCACCAAAAATACGTCGCAGTTCCGGATGCTCTCCTCATAATGCACATAAATCTCACCGCTCTTGAAACGGGTCAGCTTAATCGGGCTGAGGGGTGCACCGAGACGTTCCGCAATGTCTGCGGCCAGCTTCGGATTTGACGAACCGGAAAAAATACGCAATTGATGATGCTGCATAATACCCTCCTGGGATCATAATTTAGATCATAATTTAAGCTCAAACGGTACCAATGAACGGCGACGGCCTTCAAACACCGCCAGTTCGCGGAAGCCGGTATTCCATAGCAGACTGCGGGCTTCCTGCAGCCCGTCGCCCAGCTTGGCCGGGTCGTGGGCGTCAGAGCCGAGTGTAAGCGGAATGCCCAGCGTATGCGCCTGCTGCAATACATGCTCCGCCGGGAACATTTCGGCACAGGGCTTGGTCAGGCCGGAAGCATTCAGCTCCATGGCAATCCCGCTTGAGGCGATCGCCTTCAGCGCGCTAAGCTCCAGTTCCCTGGATTCAGCCTTCTCCTCCGGAGTCTGCGGGCCGTAGCCGAACCGTTTGATCACATCTATATGTCCTATAATATCATATAATCCCGATAACGCCGACTTCCTTACAGCATCATAATAACGGCGGTATACCTCCATTACATCTTTGCCTTCCCAGCCGCCGGTCTGCCGGTGATCCGTAATATCCCACTCTCCGAGAAAATGCACAGAGCCGATCAGATAATCCCATGGATAGGGCGACAAAAGCTCGCGGATCTGCTCCTCATAGCCTTCAATATAATCCGCCTCCAGCCCCACACGCAGATCAATGATTCCGCGGTAGCGCTCCTTCAGTGTCAGGCATTCCTCGACGTACCGCGGAAGCTCGGCCAGCGGCATGGCCATTTCAGGGTAGTAGCTATCCGGATCCACATGAATCAGCGGCAGATGATCGGACAGGCCCAGCTGCTGCAGGCCCAGCTCAATTCCGCGCTGCACATACTCCTCCAGCTTCCCTACTGCATGACCGCAGCGCTCATGATGGGTATGATAGTCGATATGCATCCCTCTACCCCCTCCTAGTCGCGGCGCGGACGTTCGTGTCGGGCGCTCAGCTCGTCCAGAATCTCATCCAGCGGCAGCTTGCGCTCCTGCAGCAGCACCAGCAGGTGATAGATCAGATCGCTCACTTCGAGGCGGAGCTCGGCATTGTCTTTATTTTTGGCGGCGATAATCGTTTCGGAGGCTTCCTCGCCCACCTTCTTCAGAATCTTGTCTACGCCCTTATCGAACAGATAGGTAGTATAAGCACCCTCCGGACGCTCGGTTTCCCGCTCGGCAATCACCCGCTCCAGCTCGCCCAGTACGGCAAAACGCCCTTCATCTGCACTTGCGGTACGCAGAGGCCCCGCTGCTGCCTGACCAGTAAGCGGGATTTCGCGGTAAAAGCATGTATTTTCACCTGTATGGCAGGCAGGTCCCTCTGGAACCACCTTCACCAGCAGTGTATCACTGTCACAGTCATAGTGAATCGAAGTAATGGCCTGTGTGTTGCCCGAGGTTCCGCCTTTATGCCACAGTTCACTGCGGGAACGGCTCCAGAACCAGGTCTGGCCGCTCTCAAGCGAGAGCCGCAGCGACTCCGGATTCATGTAGGCGAACATCAGCACCTCGAGCGTGCGTGCATCCTGCACAACGGCAGGCAGCAGCCCGGATTCATTCCAGCGGATATTTTCAATAATGGCTTCTTGTTCTTGGCTCATCGGATTTCTACCCCTTTAGACTTCAAATCTGCCTTCAGATCATGTATTGCAATTTCTTTATAGTGAAAAATAGTCGCGGCAAGCCCGGCATCGGCCTTACCTTCAGTAAATACATCGTAGAAGTCGCCGATCTTCCCGGCGCCGCCGGAAGCGATGACAGGAATGCCTACCAGGCTGCTCACCGCTGCTGTCAGCTTCAGATCGAATCCGTCCTTGGTTCCGTCAGCATCCATGCTGGTTAGCAAAATCTCGCCGGCGCCCATCTGTTCAGCCTCTTTCGCCCAGGCCAGTGCCCGGATTCCGGTCGGCTTGCGCCCGCCGTGCGTATACACTTCCCATTCGCCCCAAGCCTCATTATATTTGGCATCCATTGCCACTACAATACACTGGGAGCCAAAGCGGCGCGCCCCTTCAAGAATAAGCCGTGGATTGTTGACTGCGGCCGTGTTGATGCCGATCTTATCTGCCCCGGCGCGCAGAATCCGCTTCATATCGTCCGGAGTCGAGATGCCGCCGCCGACTGTAAAAGGAATCGCGATCTCCCCGGCGGTCTGGCGGACAACCTCCACCATGGTCGCCCGCCCTTCCACCGAGGCGGAAATGTCCAGGAACACCAGCTCGTCAGCACCTTCGCGGTCATAAATCGCCGCCAGCTCCACCGGATCCCCGGCATCGCGAAGATTAACAAAATTCACACCCTTGACTACCCGCCCGTCCTTTACGTCCAGGCAGGGAATGATACGTTTGGCTAACATGCGGCATCCCTCCAAAAGTAAAACCTTACCGTGTAAAATTTTATGAAAAAATACTACAATCCCAGGGCTTATTGAGCAAAAGCCAAACCTTAAGGCATTTTCGATCCCCCTAAATCCCCCTTAGCCAAGGGGGGACCCCAAGGGCCCCGGCCCTCTGGACACCCGGATAGCTGTCTTAGAAGAGACCGAGGCGCACCCGGCAACAAGGAGCAGGTAGCGCTAGCCCCTGCGGGGCCGCTTGAACAATAGGCGCTCCTGCAAAACTGCAAAAACAAAACTGCAAACCTGCAAAAGTGCAAAACTGCAAAACTGCAAAACCCTTTAAATTCTACTTGCTTCTATTTCTGCCCAAGCGCCGAAAGCGCTTCGGTCAAATTAATATTGCCGGTGTACAGCGCCTTGCCGACGATGGCCCCGCCGATTCCGCTGCCGCTATGTACGTTAAGGCGCAGCAAGTCATCCAGGCTGGTGACGCCTCCGGAGGCGATAACGGTCCGTCCGCTGGCGGCTGCCATAGAGAGGATGCCTTCAATGTTCGGGCCCTGCATCATTCCGTCACGGGAGATGTCGGTGTAGATGAACGTTTCCGCTCCTTTAGCCGCGAGCTCCTTTGCCAGATCCTCGGCACGCACTTCCGAAGTGTTAAGCCAGCCGTGGGTTGCCACGTAGCCGTTCCGCGCATCAATGCCAATCGCCACTTTGTCACCGTATTTAGCCAGTACCGCTTCTGTGAAAGCATGGTCGTTGATGGCCGCTGTTCCGATAATCACCCGGCTGACGCCGAGCCCGAGCAGCTTCTCTACATCAGCCAGCGAGCGCAGTCCGCCGCCGACCTGTACAGGAACATTGGCGTTTTTTGCGATAGCGCCGATGATAACATCATTTACCGGATGGCCTGCTTTGGCACCGTCCAGATCGACGAGGTGGATGAATTTCCCGCCTTGCTCTTCCCACGATTTTGCCACCTCAACCGGACTGTCGTTGTAAATCGTCTCCTGGGCATAATCCCCCTGCTGCAGTCTTACACACTTTCCATCCCGGATATCAATTGCCGGATACACGATAAAAGAAGACATCTGGCGCCCCTGCTTTCCCTATAATAGATTGATAGCGTGCTTACGCCCGCTTCTGCCCGTTCTTAATCTGCAAAAAATTCCCCAGCAGCTTCATGCCCAGTTTCCCGCTTTTCTCCGGGTGAAACTGCATGCCATACACGTTATCCCGTCCGACTACTGCCGTTACCGGATGCCCGTAATCTGTGACAGCAATCAGGTTACTTTCCTGCTCCACCTGTGCATGATAGGAGTGGACAAAATACACATGCCCTTCTTCAAGCCCCTCAAGCAGCGGACTCTGCGGCTGGCGGAAGCTTAAGCGGTTCCAGCCCATATGCGGCACCTTGTAGCCTTCCCGTGCGGCAAACCGGACGACTGCCCCGGGAAGCATATCCAGTCCGGTATGCTCTCCGTGCTCCTCGCTGCTGCTGAACAGCAGCTGCATGCCCAGGCAGATGCCCAGCACCGGCTGGCCGCCGGCGGCAGCCTGCTTCACAATCCCGTCGAGACCGCTTGCGCGCAGCTGCTCCATCGCATCGCCAAACGCACCGACTCCCGGCAAAATAACGCTGTCCGCTGCAAAAATCTCTTCAGCCTTGCCTGTCACCAGACTTTCGTAGCCCAGGCGTTCTACAGCTTTGCTGACACTGTGCAGGTTGCCCATGCCGTAATCGACGATTGCAACGGTCATGCTACAGCACTCCCTTCGTAGAAGGCACACCCTTTACTCGCGGATCGATCAGTGTCGCCTCATCCAGCGCCCGGCCCAGCGCTTTGAATACCGCCTCAATCATGTGGTGGGTATTGGAGCCGTAGTGCACAATGACGTGCAGCGTAATCCGTGCCTCCAGCGCGAACTTCCAGAGAAACTCATGTACAAGCTCCGTAGAGAAGCTGCCTACCTGCTGTGACGGATATTCCGCCCGGTACTCGAAATGCGGACGGTTACTGATATCGATCACAACCTGCGCCAGTGCCTCATCCATCGGAACAAATACGCTGGCGTAACGTTTGATTCCTTTTTTATCGCCCAGCGCTTCACGCAGCGCCTGTCCCAGACAAATGCCGATATCCTCGACAGTATGGTGGTCATCAATATCAATATCTCCGCGGGCCTGCACAGACAGGTCGAACTGGCCGTGCTTGGCGAACAGATCCAGCATATGATTCAGAAAAGGCACATCCGTTTCCAGCTCGGCAACACCGCTGCCGTCAACGCCGAGCGACAGGGTAATGTCCGTTTCATTTGTTGTGCGGCTAAGACCGGCCTTGCGTTCCGCCAGCTCATTATTATTATTCTCCATCTTCTGCTCCACCCTTCGCTTCGTTCTCCAGTCTGATTTGTATCGCCCTTGCATGGCCCTCCAGACCTTCTCGTCTGGCCAGCTCCATAATCGTCTCCCCGTCACGCAGGAGCGCTTCCTTGCTATAGTAGATCAGGCTTGATTTTTTAATAAAATCGTCCACATCAACCGGCGAAGCAAACCGTGCCGTACCGTTAGTCGGTATAATGTGATTCGGTCCGGCAAAATAATCCCCTACCGGCTCCGAGCTGTACGGTCCGAGGAAAATCGCTCCGGCATTCTCGATGCTGCCCAGCAGGCCCATCGGATCTGCTGCCACAACCTCCAGGTGCTCCGGCGCCAGCCGTTGACCACGTCAATGCCTTCCTGCATCGAGTCCACGACGATAATCGCGCCGTGGTTCTCGACGGAGGCGCGCGCCACTGCCTCGCGCGGCAGCTCCTTAAGCTGCGCTCCACCTCGGCAGCAACACTGTCCGCCAGGCTCTGCGATGGCGTCACCAGAATGGCCGAGGCCATTGTGTCATGCTCGGCCTGGGAGAGCAGATCGGCCGCGACGTAGGCCGGCTCGGCGGTATCGTCGGCGAGCACGACGATTTCACTCGGTCCGGCGATGCTGTCGATATCGACAGCGCCGTAGACCTCGCGTTTGGCGAGGGCAACATAGATGTTGCCCGGCCCGCAGATCTTATCGACGGCACAATTGATTCTGTGCCGAAGGCCAGGGCGGCGACCGCCTGAGCGCCGCCTACCCGGTAAATCTCGTTTACGCCCGCTTCAGCGGCGGCAACGAGAATGTAAGGGTCAATCCCCGCCTTGCCGCCCGTGGCCGGCGGGGTGACCATAACGATCTCCGGCACACCGGCTATCTGTGCCGGAATGACGTTCATCAGCACGGACGACGGATAAGCCGCCGTGCCTCCGGGAACATAGACGCCCACCCGCTTCAGCGGGCGGATGATCTGGCCGAGGATCGTGCCGTCCGGCTGCAGATCCATCCAGGAGCTGCGCTTCTGGCGGGCGTGGAACGCCCGGATATTCACCGCAGCGGCGCGGATCGCGGTAACGAATGAATCCTCCACCTGGCTGTACGCAGCCTGAAGCTCCTCGGGTGTCACCCGCAGCTCCGGTGCCGTCAGCACCGTGCGGTCAAATTGCTCCGTATAGCGAAGCAATGCGGCATCGCCTTCTTTTTTTATAGTAGCTACGATTTGCTTCACGGTCTCGTTCTGCTCCGGTGTTCCGTACTCCACATCCCGCTGCAGCTTAAAATCCTTGCTCGACTTCACCTTCACCGCCGCTTCCCCCTTTTGCACATGTAAAGCTTTGTTCCTGTGTCCCAATGTCTTCTATTTATCATTCGCATGCCCATACGTCTTCGTGAGACACGCCGTTGCTTCAGCTTCCCGTTATTATTTCAGCTGTAACCCCGGCTCGCCGATCACGGCCTGCAGACGGTCGCACAGCTGCTGAATCTCATTATTTTTCATCCGGTAGCTTACCCGGTTAGCCACTAGGCGGCTCGTAATTTCGAAGATGCTCTTCATCTCGACCAATCCGTTATCCTTCAGTGTCTGGCCCGTCTCCACCATATCGACGATGCGGTCTGCCAGACCGATCAGCGGCGCAAGCTCGATGGAGCCGTTAAGCTTCACAACCTCTACCTGCTGGCCCTGCTCCCGGAAATAACGCGAAGCGACATTCGGATATTTGGTGGCTACCCGCTGCTGAATGCCCGGCTGCCAGTTGGGCAGGCCGATAATCGACATCCGGCAGCGCGCAATGCCCAGATCAAGCAGCTCATACACATCGCGCTCCTCTTCCAGCAGGACATCCTTTCCGACGATTCCGATATCCGCTACGCCATATTCCACATAGGTAGGCACATCAACCGGCTTGGCCAGAATAAATTCCATTCCTGCTTCAGGCAATGAAATGACCAGCTTGCGCGACTCCTCCCCGTCCGGGGGAATCGGCAGGCCCGCCTGGCGGAACATTTCCGCCGCTTTATTGTAAATCCGGCCTTTCGGCATGGCTACCTTCAGTATCTGCCCCATGTCACTTGCCTCCGTTTCTTATCACTCTTCTTACTGCTCTATTATCTCATCCGTTCCTCTTCTGCTCAGCCATGCTCGCTTACAAAAGACACGAAGGTATAAATCTCACCGTATTGTCCGCCATCCGCCAGAACCCGCGCCGGGTCAAGCCGCTTAACAGTCTTCAGATCCTCCGGACCTGCGGCAAGTCTGGTCACAACCATATGCCCCTCAGACCGCAGCCTTGCGGCTTCAGCAAGTCCTTCTGACCGCCGCTGCGCGTCATACTGGATCAGCACAGGCAGCTCCTCTTCCTCCGGCATACCGGTCACTCCGTCCAGAATCCGGTTCGTCTTCAGGGAGAAGCCTGTTGACGGAACCGCCCGGCCGAACTGCTGCAGCAGGTTGTCATACCGGCCTCCGCTGCATACGGGGAAGCCGAGCTCAGAGGCATAGCCCTCAAAGGTCATACCGGTATAATAGGAGAAATCACCGATCATAGTCAGGTCAATCAGCACATGCTCTGATACCCCGTAGGATACAAGCACCTCCCACACCTTGCACAGATGCTCGATGGAGGCCCGGGCCAGCGGGTGGCTGCTGAGCTCCAGCGCCTGCCCGCAGATTTCCTTGCCGCCGCGCAGGCGCAGCAGCCCGTACAGCTCATTCTTCTGGGCATCCGTCAGGTCTAGCCGCCGCAGCGTATCCCTGAAGGCTACATAGTCGCGGCCGAGCAAATGGCTCTTGAGCTCCTCCTGCGCTTCCGGCAGGTTCGGTACTGCTTCCTGGAACAAGCCGTCAAGGAAGCCCACATGGCCCATGGCAATCTTGAAGGACTTCACGCCGGCTGCCTGCAGCGAGGCGATCGCCAGCGCAACAACCTCGGCATCCGCCTCAGGGGAATCATCACCGACCAGCTCCACGCCGGTCTGGAAGAATTCCGCCTCCCGTCCCGCCTCCTCCTCAATAGCCCGGAAGACATTGGCATGGTAAGACAGGCGCAGCGGAAGCGGCTCATCCTTGAGCAGGGAGGATACCACCCGCGCTACCGGAGCTGTCATTTCCGAGCGGAGCACCAGCGCCTGCCCCCGGTTGTTCAGCAGTTTATAAAGTTTCTGGTCGGATGTGGAGCTGGCCACACCAACCGTATCGTAATATTCAAGTGTAGGGGTTATCATCTGCTGATATCCCCAGCGGCTCATACAGTGCAGCACATCGTGTTCAATCTTGCGCAGCTTCTTGACTGCACGCGGCAGATAATCGCGCACACCTGCCGGTTTTTCGAATCCCTTCGGCTTGGACATCTTCATTAGTCACCTCGTCAGAGTTCATAAAAATATATGTAATTCGCTTTACTATGGTAAAGTGGTAGTAAAGTAAAGTGGTGGGAACATCGTATCATGGACTGTCTTCCTACGTCAATAATACCTTACCTTTACGCGGATAACACCTGTCCTCCCGGCCCCTCTTTTTACTTACCCAACTTAATACTTCATATCTTTGCCACTGTGCTCTGCGGATACTATAATGAACTAATATAATTCTACTGCATTTTTTCGCATTCAGCGTTCCAAGTATCTATTCTCAAGCAGAAAGAAGGACTGTGAACTTGAATCCATCGTATATGATCGGCGTTGATATTGGAACTACAAGCACCAAGTCCGTCCTCTTCAGGGAGGATGGGAGCATCGTAACCCAGGCGAGTGAAGGCTACCCGCTGCATCAGCCGTCCCCTTCCGTTGCGGAGCAGGACCCGGATCAGATTCTGGACGCTGTTCTTCATACGATAGCAGCCGTGATGCAGCAAAGCGCAATCCGCCCGGACGAGCTGCTGTTTCTCTCCTTCAGCTCCGCGATGCACAGCGTAATCGCTGTTGATTCTGCCGGCAAGCCCCTTACCGCCTGCATCACCTGGGCCGATAACCGGAGCAGCACTGCTGCTGCCCGTCTCAAAAATGAGCTGAACGGACATGAGCTGTATCTGCGCACAGGCACACCGGTTCACCCCATGTCACCTATTACCAAACTGATGTGGCTGGGTGAGGAGCAGCCGGAGCTGTTCAAGCAGACCTATAAATTCATATCCATTAAGGAATATGTCTTCGCCAAGCTGTTTGGTAAATATGTTGTCGATCATTCCATTGCTTCCTGCACAGGTATGTTCAATCTGGAGAGCCTCGACTGGGACCCGGAGGCACTGCGTATTGCCGGAATAACCGCTGACCGGCTGTCTGAGCCTGTACCGACTACCCGGGTAATCCAGGGACTGCTTCCCGGCTTTGCAGAGCTGCTTGGACTACTTGATTCAACCCCGTTCGTTATTGGAGCCAGTGACGGAGTACTGTCCAATCTTGGCGTAGGCGCAATCGAGCCTGGTGTAGTAGCTGCTACCATCGGTACGAGCGGCGCCATCCGTACCGTAATCGACCGCCCGCTGACTGATCCGAAGGGCCGGATTTTCTGCTATGCGCTGACCGAGAATCACTGGGTGATCGGCGGTCCGGTGAACAATGGCGGCATGCTGTTCCGCTGGGTGCGCGATGAGTTCGCCGCCTCGGAAGTGGAAACCGCGAAGCGCCTCGGTATTGATCCTTACGAGGTACTGACGCGTATAGCCGAGCAGGTACCTCCCGGCAGCAACGGGCTGCTGTTCCATCCTTATCTGACCGGTGAACGCGCCCCGCTATGGAACCCGGATGCACGCGGCTCCTTCTTCGGGCTGAGCATGACCCACCGTAAGGAGCATATGATCCGCTCGGTGCTGGAGGGTGTTATCTTTAATATGTACACTGTGCTCCTGGCTATGGAGGAGCGCATTGGCCGCCCAAGCCGGATTCTCGCTACCGGAGGATTTGCCCGCTCCGCCCTCTGGCGGCAAATGATGGCCGATATTTTCGATCAGGAGGTCATCATACCGGAGAGTATTGAGAGCTCCTGTCTCGGAGCCGTCGTGCTGGGGCTGTATGCCACCGGGCGGGCCGCATCGCTCGATATTGTATTTGACATGATCGGCTCCACTTACCACCATCAACCGGTAGAAGCACATGCCAAGGTCTATAAGCAGCTGCTGCCTATCTTTATCTCTGTCTTCCGCAGCCTGGAGAGCCAGTATGAATCTATAGCCCAGTTCCAGCGGGAACAGGCCGGAGAATAGGCGGCTGCCCTTTCATAATGAAAAGCGCCGGCATAGTCTGCATCACACAGACCATGCCGCGCTTTATTTAGGTTTAAACGGCTGCTTTGGATTTCGGTTTCTGCGGCGCGGAGCCGAAGATCACCCAGGCCGGCTTAATATAACGGAAGGCTACAGCCACGACCAGCCAGGAGAGCAGGAGTGCAGCCAGGAAGCCCCCGGCGATAGCCGCCGTATAGGCCAGTGAACCGCCGTGGAACGGGATTTTCCGGTAAATAAATAGAACCGCCGGATGCACGAGATAAATACCGAACGAGCACGCGCCCACCGAGATCAGCATACGCGTCAGCAGACTGCGGCCCGCTCCATACAGCAGGAAAGACAGCTGCAGCAGCATCAGACAGGACAGCAGCGCATGAAGGTTAGAAAAGCCCTCGTACCATAGGCTGTTAATCACTGTTTTCTTGGTGTAGTTGTTGAACCACAGCTGCACATGGATAACGCCAGCCGCCGCCCATAACAGCCACAGTGCGATCCAGGCCCCGCCTCTGCCGGATTTCCAGCCCTCACGGGATGGAATCAGCCATTTTTTTAAAGAGCTGTAGTACACGGCAACCGCCGCTCCCAGCAGGAAATAGGAGAAATAGGTTATCGAGAGGCTGCCCTTGGACAGCTGCCAGTATCCGTTGTTCGTCATATATTTGTTCAGCAGCACGAAGCCCCATTGAAGGGCAAGCCCGATGACCGGTGCCCAGGCTGCAAGCTTACGGACTTTTTGCAGGCACCACAGCATAAGCGGAAACAGCACGTAGAACTGGATAATAATAATGATGTAGTACAGATGGGTGTAGGCTGTCCCCGTCCAGAGGTATTTCCACAGCTTGGCTGCCATGTCCTCCAGCGGCATGTTCCAGGTATGCCCGGCAGTCATTTTCAGGATGAAATACAGTACTGAAAAAACAAAATAAGGCACAATAATATAGATCAGCCGCCGGCTATAAAATTTGCCCAGTGTCTTCCCGCTGAGCGGACGGTCGATATAGTTATAAAACAGTACAAATCCGCTTAAAAATACAAAAGACGGCACCGCAAACTGGCTGAATTTATTGACGAACAAAAACGGATGAAACATACCTGTGCCCAGTGTCTCCGATAATGTCCGTGAAGTGGCGTGAATCGCCAGTACCGCAAAAATTGCAATTGCCCGGAAAATATCCAGCTGCGGAATTCTTTCCTTTTGTCCCATTACCCTTCCTCCTGTTAAGCTCCGCATCTCTGATGCTCATAACCCAGCTTATAATTAGTCCCTTTTATAGCCCATGATTCTCTTTCATCTCAGAGCGCACCTGCCCGCTTCCCGTCTGTCTCACCTTAGCTTCAGGGGACAGCGAACGCGGCACATTGCCAAAAGCAATCCAGCCGAGCGGAAATCTGCGAAAAGCAAACTGCACGATAATCCAGCTGCCAGCCAGCGCAACCAGAAGTCCGCCATAGATAAACCCTACATAGAGCAATGAATCAGGCGAAATGCCGTAGCGGAACCGTCTGTACACGGCGAGCAGCAGCGGATGAATCAGATAGATTGCGAACGACAGCTCCCCCAGCCTTGTCAAAAAAGCAACCAGCCTGCGCGGAGCCTTCCTGTAGAGCAAAAAAGTTACGTACAGCAGCACCAGCGCCGACAGCAGCGTATGCACATTCCATAGCAGCTCGTACCACAGCGAATCCGTCCAGTTGCCGAAGCGGCGGGCTTCATACCATAACTGAACATGAATAAAAGCTGCCGCCAGCCATGCGGTAAACAACAGCACTGTCAGCCTTTTATGCAGAGCCGTAAGTCCCCTCCAGGACGGCATCAGCCATTGCTTCACCGATTCAAAGTGAATGGCAATATAAGCACCAAGCATATAGTAAGCCAGGTAAGAAATCGCCAGACTGCCCTTCTCCACGATATGAAGCTGAACTTTATTCCAAAAAATAAATCCCCATTGCAGCAGCAGGCCAAGCGGAAAAGCCCACTTAACCCAGAATTCTGAGCTCTGCAGCAGCTTCAATAGTAAGGGAAACAGCAGATAGAACTGGATACTGATAAAGACAAAATACAAATGCGCATATGCTGATCCTGAGAAAAGCGCCCCCAGAAAGCTGGACAGGTTCTCTGCCGGCTGCTGCATCAGTACCCCGTTCACATACAGCGTCAGTGCATAATATCCGGTCGAAGCAAGCAGATAGGGCAGCAAAATGTACTTCAGCCTGCGCCGGTAAAAGCTGCCGATCAGACTTTTCGTAACCGGACGCCTGTAATAATTGTAGAACAGCACAAAGCTGCTGAGAAAAATAAACGACGGGGTCCCGAACTTGAAAAAGATATTGATCCAGTTAAGCCAGTAATAAAAGGGAGAATTCAGCGCCTGCTCCCCGGCGGCAAAAGAAGAAGAATGCACATGCAAAACGCCCGTAATGGCCAAGGCGCGGTAAATATCCAGCTGCGGCAGTCTTTCCTGTCTGGCTTCATTCATGATAATTATCCTCTTCTCTGCTTATAATGGCTGTTCATATAGACGCCAAGCGAGCGGAACATGATGACTGAACCCATCAGGAAGCCTTCCTATGCTGTTTATTCATTCTGATGTGTATTCTGCAGCGTTCTTGTGTCAGCTACACATAACTCTAAGTACAAGTATACCGCTTCTTCCGCTGCGGGGGCACTTAAAGCTTTCTGAATGTTACCTAAAAAATAAGGAAATTTAAGCTGCAGGCCAATATACATTAAAATAACCCTGCAGCTTCTGCGCCGGTACACGCATTCTGAAACTGCAGGGCCATTTTCAGATCCTGTCTTTTATTCCTCTTCCTGCAGCGCTCCTGCTGAAGCCGACGCAGCTCCCGGAGCGGATTACCGCCGACAAAGGAGCCGGGCGCCACGTCCTTGTGTACTACCGAGCCTGCGGCAACAACGGCCCCGTCGCCAATCGTAACACCCGGCAGAATGGTCGTGTTCGCTCCAATCAGTACATTTTCACCGATAATGACTTCACCCAGACGATACTCTTTAATGAGATATTCATGCGCCAGAATCGTCGTATTGTAGCCAATGATTGAATTTTCACCGACCGTTATCTTCTCCGGAAAAAACACATCGACCATCGCCATAAGGCCGAACGCCGTATGCTTTCCCACCTTCATGCCGAGTATGCTGCGGTAAATCCAGTTTTTGACCGGCAGAATCGGACAGTACCTGGCAATCTGGATAAAGATGAAATTGCGCACACCCTTCCAGGGGCTGACCGTACGGTAAATATACCAGAGCGAGTTATGCCCCTCGACCGGATAACGGGTAACTTTTCTCACGGTTCATTTCACCCTTGCTCTACAATAGTCAGTAAATCGGTCATGTCATGAATGATATAATCCGGATGATATTTACGAAGCGTCTCTTCCCCTTTAAGCGACCACGAGACTCCGGCAACACGAACGCCGGCTGCCTGGGCTGATTGGATATCAACTGCACTGTCCCCGACCATAAGCGTCCGCTTAGGATCTGCATTCAGGTTGCGGAGTGCTGTCAGCACCGGCTCCGGGTGTGGCTTGGCGTGTTCTACGTCATTCACGGTAACAATGGTCTCCATGTACTTGAGCAGATCAAACATCTCCAGCGCTCTAAGGGTAGTCGGCCGAATCTTAGTAGTGACAATACCCAGCTTGATCCCGCGCCGCAGCAGCTCGTCCATCGTTTCATTTACACGGGGAAAAGAAGCAATCAGCTCATCATGATGATTGTTGTTATACGCACGGTATGACTTCTCCAGTGCACTTGTATCCGCCAGCCCGGAGAAGGTGCTTATCTGCTGCTGCAGCGTTGTCCCCATATGAGGAATAATCTGCTCCCGGCTTAGCGGGGGCAGATTATTCTCCTTGAGCGCATGCATAAATGAGTTGATGATCAGCTCGTTAGTATTAACAATGGTTCCATCCAGA
The DNA here is from genome assembly GCF_001517085.1 of Paenibacillus sp. DMB5. GTDB lineage: Bacteria > Bacillota > Bacilli > Paenibacillales > Paenibacillaceae > Paenibacillus_AQ. Next base: position 6,652 of record NZ_LRAC01000015.1, on the reverse strand, counting down.
TCGAACAACACATATTCTATCATTTCAATATTTACTCCTTACGTTGCTCATTCTCCGCTTTGTCTGCTTCAGACTGTACATCCTGCGGGGCTTTCTGCGGAGTAACCGCGGCATGCTCCGGCACAACCGGTTCACTGGCTGCAGCCTTTGTGCTGACAATAGGGTCAGAATAATAAGCATTCGCCTGGCCGGTCACTCTGCGTACGACAATAATGATAATCGCCGCGATGATAATCAGCAGGGCAAGCAGCTGAGAGATACGGATGTTCCCGTATGCCGGATCGAAATAGCCCTGTTCAAAGCCCAGCCATTTCATCGGGCTCCAGAGCCCGTCAATCAGTGAAGCTACACCGCTGCTTCCGTTGAAGCCCAGACTGTCGGTACGCAGCGCTTCAATGAAGAAGCGTCCAATGGAGTACCAGATGAAGTAGGACAGGAAGATTTCACCGGCCCGTACGAATTTCTGGCGGCGCAGTACCATCAGCAGCGCAATCCCCAGCAGACTCCACAGTGACTCATACAAAAACGTCGGATGGTGAAACGCATCACCTATGTACATTTGATTAACAATGAAGTCCGGCAGATGCAGCTTGTCACGCAGGAAAGATTCTTCGATAGGACCGCCATAGGCTTCCTGATTAACAAAGTTACCCCAGCGGCCAATCATTTGTCCGGCTAGCAGACTCGGTGCACATATATCCACAATTCGCCAGAACGGGTACCCTTTGTAGCGGAAATAGATAATGCCGCAGATAATAGCCCCGATTAAGGCGCCGTATATGGCAATACCGCCGTTCCAGATTTTAAATATATCAATCAGGTTGTCCTTGTAATCGTCCCACATGAAGGCAACGAAGTAAATCCGCGCACCGATAATGGCCGAAGGCACACCCAGCAGCAGCAGATCCATGAAAAATTCCTGCGGAATATTAAACCGTTTACCCTCCCGGATGGCCAAAAACAGGCCTACAAGCGCCCCGGTCCCGAGGATCAGGCCGTACCAGTGTACCGGAAGCGACCCGATGGAGAAAACAATGGGATTAATCGCCAATGAGAAAAACATGTTCACACACTCCTCCTAGTCCAGATCATCCATGTCCTCAGAGATGGTGGCTGTAAGTTTATTGGTAAACTGAAGAGCTGCGTTAAAGCCCATTTGCTTCAGACGGTAGTTCATGGCCGCAACCTCAATAATAACGGCAAGATTTCGTCCCGGACGTACCGGAATGGTTACAAGCGTAACATCCGTATCTATAATCCGTGTGGTCTCCTCGTCCAGTCCCAGCCGGTCATATTGTTTGTCCTGCTGCCATGCTTCAAGACGTACAACAAGCGTTATCCGTTTATGATTACGGATGGCACCTGCACCAAACAAAGTCATTACATTAATAATCCCGACTCCGCGGATTTCCAGCAGATGGCGGATCAGCTCAGGCGCGGTTCCATGCAGCTGATTATCCGAGGTTTGGCGGATTTCCACTGCATCATCGGCAATCAGGCGGTGTCCGCGTTTAACCAGCTCAAGAGCCGTTTCACTTTTACCGATACCGCTGCTGCCTGTAATCAGCATCCCCACACCGTTAACATCGACTAGAACGCCATGAATGGTTGCAGTAGGCGCCAGTCTGCCTTCCAGGAAGCTGGTCAGGCGGCTGGAAAAAATCGTTGTCGCCATCGAGCTGCGCAGAACCGGAAGTCCCTTCTCATTACTGGTGTCAATCAGCTCCTGCGGTACATCCAGTGCTCTTGTAATTACAATACATGGCGTATTGTCAGTGCAAATTCCCTCGATGCGGCTCTTACGCTCTTCCTCGGAGAGCATGGAGAAGAACGCCAGCTCTGTTTTGCCGAGCAGCTGCACGCGCTCTTCAGGGTAATATTCGAAATAACCGGCCATTTCCAGCCCCGGACGGTTGAGGTCATCCACTGTTATCGGTCTTTTGAGACCTTCATGCCCGGAAACCACTTCTAATTGAAAATGCTGTACCAATTCAGATACTTTTACCTTCTTAGCCATGTATGTTCTTCCTTTCGTCGCCTGCGGTAAGTCCGCTGTCCGCGTCTGGATAGCTATTCTTATAAACCCAACCGTAGGTAATTCTCCTGCTATCTTAATGGATAATGTCTATGAATGCAATCTTAATGCCTGTCTCTCTGCTTATTCCCGCCGGGGCCAACATATCAAAAAGGCCGCCCTTTCAGGCGGCCTCTCTCAAGCAGGGAAGATACTGCTATCTTAGCCCAGCAATACGTTCAGTTCGGATTCTTTATCGAAGATATGAACTTTGTTCATATCGATTGCCAATTTTGGCTTGCTGCCTTCACGGGTAGTAGAACGTCCGTCTACACGGGCGATTACAGTTCCTGTGCCCACGCCGCTCAAGTAGAGGAGCATTTCGTGACCAAGGTTTTCTGTAACGTCTACCAGGGAAGAGAAGATTGTGTTAGGGGAAGCTTCCAGGAATACTGGCTCTTCATGGATATCTTCCGGACGAAGACCAAGGATAACTTCTTTACCGATGTATCCTTTGCTGCGCAGGATTGTTGCTTTGCCGCCTGGAACTTCAACATCCAGGTTTTCAGCGCGGAAGCGAACTGCACCGTTAACATCGCTCAGGGTACCATTGATAAAGTTCATTGTAGGGGATCCGATGAATCCGGCTACGAACAGGTTAGTAGGCTCATTGTACAGCTCTTCAGGGGAAGCAGCCTGTTGAATGATACCGTCGTACATAACTACGATACGGTCACCCATTGTCATAGCTTCTGTCTGGTCATGCGTTACGTAGATACAAGTGGTTTCAAGACGTTTAACCAGCTTGGTGATTTCGGCACGCATCTGACCACGGAGTTTAGCATCCAAGTTGGAGAGCGGCTCATCCATCAGGAAGACTTGCGGATCGCGGACGATCGCACGGCCCAGAGCGACACGTTGACGTTGACCACCGGACAGAGCCTTAGGTTTACGTTCCAGCAAGTGCTCGATATCGAGGATCTTCGCAGCTTCGCGTACTTTCTTGTCGATTTCTTCTTTCTTCACTTTACGCAGTTTCAGACCGAATGCCATGTTCTGATATACGCTCATGTGCGGATACAAAGCGTAGGATTGGAATACCATCGCGATGTCGCGGTCTTTAGGAGCAACGTCATTAACTACACGGTCGCCAATGTACATTTTTCCTTCAGAGATTTCTTCCAGACCTGCGATCATACGCAGTGTTGTGGATTTACCGCAACCGGAAGGACCAACCAGTACGAGAAATTCCTTATCTTTAATATCAAGATTGATATCCATTACTGTTGCTTTATCGGAACCCGGGTATTTTTTGAAAATGTGCTCTAAACGTACGCCTGCCATTGTATTTCCCCCTCGAGTTAATTAATTAGGATAAAAATAAATCGCTTTCTTGTACATTTATCTTACCCCAGACGTGCAGAACTGGCTATTTGTAACGTTCACAAAAAACCTATTTTCTTTTCGTCACTTTATACAATAACATGGCTAACTTCACAATAGCCGCATCTCCGAAGCTCCGTACATCGGCTCCCGTTTCCTGCTTGATCTTATCCAGCCTGTACAGCAGTGTGTTGCGGTGGATGTATAGCTTCTTGGCCGTCTCACTTACATTGCAGTCCATTTCAAAGAACGTCTCCAGTGTAAGCAGCATCTCCTTGTCAGCCAGCACGGAAGAGTAATCGCCGATCTGTCCAAGCAGCTGCCGCCGCCGGCTATCGGGAATACTGTTAATCAAGCGCTCCATGTGCAGCTCCCACGGCAGATGGATATAATCACCGACCTGAAAGATCCGGCCAAGCACTATAGTCTCACGCAGAAGAGCCACTGAGCCTGTCAGGCCTTTTACCGGGATAATTGCCGGGGCCACAGCCAGATGAAATACCCCCACCCACTCACTGGCAATCAGCTCATGCAGTCCCATGCAAGTTTGAGCCAGGAGCTCATCTTCACTTTCTTCCTCGTCTTCCTTATCATCTCCGCCGGTGAGCAGTTCCTTACGGGCCAAAATTAGCCATTCCTTCTCCTGCAGGGGGATAAGCAGAATTTCATTCTCGAAATAATTGCGCAGCAGCTTCATTAAAGTACGGTAGGTCATCTGCGGGTTATGCACATTTTCACTGACCAGCAGAAAAGGAATCATATCTCCGAATAAACGGCCTTTAAGTGTCATATCATCAGGTATTTCTGCATCAATCTTTTCCTGCTCCAGCTGGGAGTTAAGCCAGACGCTGAGCTGACGCGCCTCCACCTCGCCCTCTTCCTTTATGCCTGTGGCCTTGAGGGCAACAGCATAATTACGAGCCGCATAATTGACCAATTGCAGCTCCAGCGGGGACAGGCCCTCCATCTCGACCCAGAGTGCGGTGAACCGGCCCTCATTCTCATATAAAGGAACCCATAGATGTCCTTCATGCGTTACCGGCTGGTCCTGCTGTTCTGTACCTGCACCAAAAAGGGAAGCCGAATGCTGCCTCCCGAGCTGTTTGATTCCGGTTCTTTTTCCCGTGAGCTGCTCCAACCTTTGACGCAAAGCCTCACTATCCATAGTCACCATGCTCCACCACTTTTGCTCTTTTCGCCTATTTTATCATATTTTGCAATAAGATGCGGCAAGGCCCTTCTGAAGGATATTGATATATAACATGAATTCTTCTAATCAGTGCCTTCAGTATTGTAAACGGCATGTTTGGATACTGGAAGTTTAGGGGGATTAAGCTTTTTAAGCACTTTATTCATCCAGATCCCCGCAATCGCTCCTTCCCCCATAGCAACCGTAGCCTGTTCGGCATGAACAGCAAGATCACCGGCTACCCAAAGATGCTCGACATTTGTCATTAAAGAGCGCTTGTTGGCTTCTGCATGTTTATTCTTATGGAGTGTTACCCCCAACTGGGCAGCAAGCTCCGAATGAACGGGATTTTTGCCAAAAGCTATAAACCCCCGCTCTGCCGGAACCGTTTCCCCATCCTCCAAGATAACCTGCTTAATATATCCGTCATTTTCATGAACAACCTCGGCAGCAGCCCTTTCAATGTACCTGATTCCCTCATCAAGGAGACGGTTTATATTTTCCTGTGAAACAGGTTCACGTTCATGATTGATATAAGTAAGATCCCCGGTACGCTCACGTAAAACAAAAGCCATATTCGCACCGGCATCGCCAGAGCCCAGCAGGACTGTCTGCCGGTTCTCAATTTCATAGCCGTCGCAGTCAGGACATACGTAGAGGGTTCTGCCCATGGTTGCTTTTATTCCCGGAAGTTCCGGGAAACGGTCCATTACCCCTGTTGCAAGCAGCAAGGTTGTCCCTTCATACAGTTGTCCCTGCTGTCCTGTTAACAGGAAGTGATCATCCCTCTTTTGCGCCGTAATGATTCTGTCCGTCTTAAATTCCACACCTGCTGTCTGAGCTTGCTGCCGGCCCTTCTGGCGCAGCTCCTCACCCCATATACCATCCGGCCATCCAAGTATATTATGATAACTCCGGCACAGTGTTGATCTTCCCACACCCGCATCAATGACCAGTACACGGTGCACAGAGTAGCGTCCTAATTGTATAGCTGCCTGAAGGCCGGCAAACCCGCCTCCAACAATAATCGCATCATATCTCACAGGGATACCCTCATTTCTGTTCGTTATTATAAACTTATAATTAAACGAAGCAGAAATTTTTAAACTGGATATTGAAATAAAATGAAAATGTTCCTGAAAATACAAAAAAGCCACCATCCGGAGATGATGACTTTCTGTTTGGAATGAGCCATGAAGGACTCGAACCTTCGACACCCTGATTAAAAGTCAGGTGCTCTACCAACTGAGCTAATGGCTCATAAAACTGGTGGAGGCTGATGGATTCGAACCACCGAACACGTACGTGAGCAGATTTACAGTCTGATGCGTTTGGCCACTTCGCTAAGCCTCCACGTTATGGTGGCGCGGGAGGGAATCGAACCCCCGACACAAGGATTTTCAGTCCTTTGCTCTACCGACTGAGCTACCGAGCCATATAACAAGCCAAAATTTAAATGGCGGAACCGACGGGATTCGAACCCGCGATCTCCTGCGTGACAGGCAGGCATGTTAGGCCAACTACACCACGGTTCCGCATTTGTAAAAAGAATGGTGCCGGCGAGAGGACTTGAACCCCCAACCTACTGATTACAAGTCAGTTGCTCTACCAATTGAGCTACACCGGCACAGTGTTAAATGTATTTCAAGGTAAAAATGGTGGAGGCTGAGGGGATCGAACCCCCGACCCTCTGCTTGTAAGGCAGATGCTCTCCCAGCTGAGCTAAGCCTCCGGGAATATGGTAGCGGCAGAGGGGATCGAACCCCCGACCTCACGGGTATGAACCGTACGCTCTAGCCAGCTGAGCTACGCCGCCACAATAATTAGGTTATGGATTTGAAATGGCGGAGAGAGAGGGATTCGAACCCTCGCACCGCTTACGCAGTCTAACCCCTTAGCAGAGGGTCCCCTTATAGCCACTTGGGTATCTCTCCAAACGATCTGGTGCCATGTAAATCCATACAGGAACTTGATTCCTGAAAACTGAATCCGAAACGAATCTGCGAATTAATTATTGGATAAGCCCTCGACCGATTAGTATTGGTCAGCTCCATGCATTGCTGCAC
>NZ_LRAC01000014.1 GCF_001517085.1 Paenibacillus sp. DMB5 | reverse complement strand
AAGTGTATTATTCACCAAATCCGCAGCTCCACACGGTACGTGTCTTACAAGGATATTAAGAAGGTAACAGCCGACTTAAAGCCGATTTACAAGGCAGCTACCGAGGAAGGTGCCTTGCTTGAACTCGACCGTTTCGAGGAAGTCTGGGGAGCGAAATATCCCCTCATTATCCGTTCCTGGCGGACCAATTGGGACGAACTCGCTACCTTTTTCAAGTACCCGCCTGAGATCCGCAAACTGATCTACACCACCAATATGATTGAGAGTTACCACCGTCAACTTCGAAAAGTGACGAAGGGAAAGAGCATCTTTCCTACAGATGAAGCCTTGCTGAAAATGCTCTATCTGGCTACCGTGGATGTTACTCGAAAATGGACAGGACGTGTCCAAAACTGGGGCCAAATGCTGCTCCAGCTGTCGGTCTTTTTCCCAGACCGGGTTGGTCAACACTTGCGTTAGATTCGCGACTTCCCCCTCGGGGGAAATCTGTGCTTAAAAGTGTTTACACAAAATTATTGACAGACCTATTCAGCTCTTATTGAACAGTCCATAACAAATAAATTACCAGTTCATGTACATCTAGTGAGTGGAGAAAAGTTTGAAGGAATTTGTGAAAACAGCTTCAGTGAAGATATTATTCTTATAGATACTGGGTTTGGAATTTTAGGGTTTCCATTCTCTACAATAAAGTGCATTGTAAAAATATAATTTCACACAAGATTTATTAATCATGAAGGCATATATCTATCCTTAAATACATCTACTAAATCTACAATTGTTCTCCCAACCATGATTATAAATGATTGCTCTGGCCAACGATTGTCAAGATTAGTTCGTTAGAACATTTTTGAGTACACTCCTTAGTTCATGTCCACCTCCCCCCTTACAATAGTGACTACATATTAGTCCCCCCTCATTTATGAATTGAAGCAAATGTTATTCATAATTATGTGTTGTTTTCCATAAATAAAAAGTTCATTTAATGAAGTGTGAGTAGCATTTTTATAGTGAAAAGAGCCTGTTTCTCCCTAGTAATCTAGAGAAACAGGCCTTTTTGGATTAATTATTCGAATACTAAACGTTTTACAATTAATATTACTGCACAAATTATCGAATCGTAGAAATTTAAACACAGATTAGTAGAAAAATAGTCATTGTTCTTTTAAACTTATGATAATATGCATGAGTAGCATAGAGCTTAAAAGTTAGTTTAAATATCATTAATAAAAAACTTTTGAAGGTTTAATTGCACTTTAATATCATTAATAACATTGACTAAACCAGGAACCCATAATAAAGTATCCTGTCTAATATAGCTCACAACTAACTCATAACTCTGTTCAAATCTCTCTTTATGAGGACTATTTTCATTATTTAAAATCTCTCTAACTTTATTCGATAAATCAATATATTCATCATGAATAAGGTTCTGTTTATTTACCTCTGAAGGGTCCAATTTAGACCAAGCAAACGCACCACCATCTACAACTTCATCAGACCCTTCAACATACTCAATTGAAGAATCTTCTCTTATAAATTCGTCTATTCGTGTTTCCAATTCTTTCATAGAATTAATAAGACTAATTATATCTTCTATGATAAAACACCTCCTATGTATATAAGAAGATGTGATTCAAACTTTAAAAAAGTACTAATCACAACTTATAAATATTATGAATACTCAACCATATAATAATATCTTACCGTCATTGAGTAAATATGTATGTTATAATATATTTCCAAAATATTTAAATATAAATAATATTATCGAACAAAGCACTTTTAAGCGTTGTATTTCTTATAATGACTGATAAAACCCAAAAAAGTCATTGCTCAAATGTTGAGACAATGACTCCTTGTCCTTTGCGTTATAGTTTATTCTATACTTTAAATTTCGATACGGCATTCGTTAAATTTGACGTAATTCCAGCCATCTCTTGCGAAGAAGCAGCTATGGCTTCGATTGCAGCTAATTGTTCTTCTACTGCTGCAGAAGTTGTTTCAGCTCCTTCAGCCGTTTGTTTAGAGATACCCGCCAATTCTGTTACCGTTGCTGATATTTCTTCTGTGCTGGCAGACATTTGCTCAGTTACTGCAGATATACCCTGAATCTGGTCCACAATATTGGAAGTTGAACGTTCGATATTACCAAAGCTCATTGTTGCCTCTTCACTAATTCTTAGACCTTCATTAACTTTAATTTTAACATCGTTATTCATATAATTTTTTGATTGTTCAATTAAAGTAAGCATCATACCTAAAGTATGGGCAATTACATCAGCTGTCTGTTTTGTCTGGTCTGAGAGTTTACGGACTTCGCCAGCTACGACAGCAAACCCAAGTCCGTGCTCACCTGCCCGTGCCGCTTCAATTGATGCGTTTAAGGAGAGCAGATTAGTCTGATTAGCAATTTCAGCAATCGCTTCATTCAATCTGCCAGCATCGCCTGATAACTTAGATAACTCTGCCATCAGTTCACCTGCCTTAGCTACAGAACCTAAAATTTCATCCATTTGCATTCGGACACTGTTTATGGTCCGGCTGCCCTCTACCACTTCCTGCTCCGTCTGGTTAGCAGCATTAACGATGACTTCAACTGATTCCGCGATAACACCCACACCTCGAGCCATCTCCTCCATCGCACTTGCTGCTTCTACCGAGGAATCTGCACTACGGATAGATGCCTCTGCTGTTTCCTGAGTAGTCTCTGCCACATGTTTTACAGAATGAGCAGTTTGGTCTGTGCTTTCCTTAATTAAATGTGAAAACTCATTTAACATGTTTGTTGTTTCATTAATCTCATTAACTACCATTTGAACCGATTCAGCCATCTGATTAAAATCTTGAGCCAACTCACCAAATTCATCTTTTGTATTCAAATCGATTCTAGCCATCAAATCTCCATCGCTAATGGCACGAACTCCCTTTTTAAGTTTAGTCATGGCTGTCAAAAATACTCGTAGTATTACGAAAATCATCAATCCTGATAACAGTATTGATATTCCCATTACCAACAAACTTCTGTTTAGGATAGGCCGGGCAGCGTCAGTATAATCACCGGTACCAACCATTCCGTACATTTTCCATCCTGTCATTGGTTCGGTACTGCTATAAATCTCCAGTTCTATATCACCAAAGTTAACAATGTCTGAGGAAACAGCAATCTCACTACTTGAACTAGGATTAGGAAGGCCGTTCATTTCTTCAAGTGGTGCATTAGACACCACTCCTAAAGAATCGTTTTCTGTCAGATGAACATCCGCTTCTTTTACAATAGATTTTGATGAATCATTTGTTTGTTCAGAAGATGTCAATGCTTCAAATGTATCGCCTAACTTAAGTCCCCAAACATCAAAAATCATCGAAGAACCAGCGACAATTTTGTTTGATTCGTCTACAATCACCATGTTCCCGGAGTGACCAATAGCAACACTTTTAAATGAACTCGCCAAACGGTCTAAATCCACATTTAAAGTCATACTACCCTGTCCATCAGGAAGGGATTTAGCTAGAGAAATTATCCATTTGCCCGTAGTAGTGTTTTGTACTGGTTCTCCGATATAAACTTTTGACGTATCAGCCATTGATTTTTGATACCATGTCTGTTCTCTTGGGTCATAATCAGTAAATTCTTCTTGAGGATAATTAACATAATTACCCTGTTGATTACCGATAATAATACTACTGACTTCTGGATGTGTACTAACTATGATATCAAGAAACGCCCCTGAATCACTCTGAGTTTCTGCTGCATCAGAGGAGAAAATTTGCACATATTCATCCAAGTTATTCATGACTGGCATCATGTACTGCCCGATATTTGTGCGAGTTAGTTCCATCGTATTAACAATAGAATCACGAATCTGTGCTCGAACTTCATCTTTTGCACTCTTATAAGATGAGTATCCAATTACTGCACTGGGAATCAGAAGAACTGCTAGAAAAGAAGTAATTAACCTTCCTCTTATTGTCTTCCATTCTCGGGCAATGGTCTTCAAAAAAAATCTAAGTTTGTCTTTCCAATTTTGCAATGATGGATTAGTTGTACTGTTTTTATTACTTCCCATATAGAAAGGATTCCTCCTATAGAAACTTGCTAAATTAATCAAATTTCTCTTTATTTTGGATTATGTATTTCTCTTTTATTAAAGTTGTCTAACATTCATTAATTAAAGTCTTATGAAAATATACTAATGGTCTATAAAAGAATAGAATCGATTAATACATTTTCTCATAGGCAATTTTTATACCTATCCTTCCGTTATCTAAAGATTAAGTTAACATTTATTCATACAATACTAATCCTTCTGAATTCCACATAACCGTGCAATTCCTACCATTATTTTTAGCCTGATACAATGCTATATCTGCCCTTTTCTTTAAATTATCAATATTCTTCTCTTCTTTAGGAATAATTGATGCTACCCCGGAGCTCATCGTTACATACTGATTTTCTATTGACTTAGCATGAGGAATCTGTAAATCAATTACTTTCATACGCAACGTTTCTGCAATTTCAAATGCATCGTCAGCCCTCTTACCTGGTAGGATTATTACAAACTCCTCTCCACCGTACCTTGCAGCAACAGCTTCATAAGAACTAAGTACCTGTTTTACTGCATCCGATATCAGAACCAGACATTGGTCGCCCATAATATGGCCGTTATGGTCGTTGTATGATTTAAAATAATCAACATCAAACAAAATTAAAGCTAGTGGCTGTTTCTGTAAATAATGTTGTTCCCAATATTCGCTTAGTTGCTTTTCAAAATAACGCCGGTTAAATAAAGTCGTTAAACCATCTACATTTGACCACAACTCTAATTTTTCTTCATATTCTTTATTCTTAGTAATATCTGTACGAATCACGATATATTGGTGCGGTTTATTATTATCATTCAAAAAAGGGACAATCGTTGTATTTACCCAGAAGTAACTCCCCTTTTTCGATTGGTTACGTATATCCCCTCGCCAAACCTCCCCTATCGACACGGTCTTCCACATATCTTCAAAAAATTCTTTAGAGTGATATTTGCTATTAAATAACCGTATATTCTTACCAATCAGTTCATCGAGGGGATAACCAGAGAGATTACAAAACTGATTATTAGCATAGATAATATTTGCTCTACTATCTAAAACTTCAATCAAAATTGACTCATCTAATGCAAATTTGATTTCTTTAAAATGCTTTATTGTTTTCTTCATTTTCTGTTCATTCACTATACGTTCAGTAATATCTTTGTATTCCATAATTATTTCTGAAACTTCACCATTCTTTATAACAAAAGGCCTAAGGATGCATTCTAGATATTTTATATTTCCATCTACGTTTAAACGTATTTCAATTTTATCCGTATTTCCTTCTCTAAATATCTTACAAGCTGAGTTACATAGCACCAAAATGTCATGAGGGTGCATTATATCCATCCAGTTAGTAAAGTTGCTACTACGCATTATTGAAGGCTTTTCACCAAGTAAGGATGTATTACAATAAATAGCCCCTTTTCGATTAACAATCACAAATCTATCTCCTATATAAGATAGAAGGTTTTTCTTTCTTCGCTCTCTTAATGTGCAGTTTTTATGAATCACCGTTATGATTAGCAAAAACAATCCTACTAAGGTAGCAAAGGATATTATTTCAACCGTATAATTGTATTGCACTGTTAATCTCCCACTATTTTGTATAGGATATTCACGCTCCATTTAATAAAAAAACACTTCCTGAATCTGCAAATTGTTATCCTCTCTTGAGTCTAAAAACTCCCCATTCTCTGTATAAAAAATTGCATCGTGGCCAAATGGATAAATAAAAACAACCCTACATATCCTACCATCAACCAATCTAACCTTTTGTCCAACTAATCTATCAATCATATTGTTTACAAATACCGACAGTATCTTCGCATCCATTTCTCCATACGCGAATTTTTTCATCTGATTAATCACTTCAAAAAATGGCATACTTTCATGATAAACACGCTTCGAAGACATAGCATGAAAGATATCAGCAATCATAACAATCTTGCTATGAAAATGAATATTGTTCCGCTTTAATCCATATGGATAACCTTTTCCATTCCCTTTTTCATGATGCTGAAGAGCAACAAGAGACACATTGTGTTTTTCACCAAATGTGCCTACCAATAATTCATAACCAAAAATAGTATGTTTTTTCATAATATCAAATTCTTCAGTTGTTAGTTTAGCAGGTTTATTCAAAATCTCATTAGGAATTTTCACCTTACCCACATCATGAAGTGTGGCTGCCAAAGTGAGTAAAGATAGTTCCTCTTCCTCTAAATTCAACCAAGTTCCTAGAAGAGTAGCTATAGCTCCAACAGCAATATTATGTTGATAAGTGTAATCATCTTGACTTTTGAGTGTATCTAAAAGTTCGTAAATACTTGTGTTAGCGACAAACTCCCTTAATTCTGGAACCAACTTAGAAGTTAGTTCATTGACAGGAATTTTCGAACTGGAGCCTATATAATCAAACAGCTCTAAAGACTTATTAATCATGCCTTTCATTTGGTTTTGTAAAATAGTTGCTTTGTCCTCAATAAGAGTGATATCTAGAATATCAACATGATGTTTTGATATAAGGGTAAGATGCTCTTCTAGTAATATCGTTTGAGCTGGAATTATTGTTAATCCATTTGGAGAGGTAACGTCATTCTTCAGTTTCCTTCCTAATAATCTTTGCATAAGTTCCCTTCTATCTCATTAAAATTTAAATCAATCCAATTCAAAACCATTCCAATAAATCTCAAACGCTTGATTTAACTGAATAGTACTTAATTTGAATGGGACAATAAGTAAAGAATCTAGGTATCCACTAAGAAATGAGAAATAAGACATTACATACATTTCAATAGGGTGCTCAAGTTTTTTTTGTCTCATAGCTCGATTGAATAATTCTATATACAATTCTAGTAAAGTTCTCCCACTTCCTAAAATATTTGTACTATATGCGCTTTCCATTCCTAAAGGTGCAAAGAAACGAATCCTTTGCCAGAATTTCAGTTCTAAATCATGAGTAGAAAAGAAATCATAATATGAAATAAATGCATCATACAGAGTTTGCTTTAAATCAATCTCCTTTTCCAATTTTTCTTCGTTCAGTTCCCAACTAATACGAGCAAGCATTTCATTGACTAACAAAAGAAAAATAGCCTCTTTACTTTCATAATGATGATAAATAGATGCTGGCTTGATTCCAACTTCATTTGCAATATCTCTCATTGTCGTTGCTTCATACCCTTTTAGCGCAAATAATTTGAAGGCAGCTTCTTTTACGCTATTAGCCGACAAATTTCTCAACTCCAATCTAATTAACGTTCGTTAGGTTTTTGTCTCAGAATTGAGATTATTGACCTTTTTATCATTATCGGACATTTAATGTTAACTTTCTAGGGGGCAATTTGCAGTTCACTAATTATTCATTAAATTTAGTTTCATCTGATATAAATTCCTATCCTGTATCAATTATAATTTTAACCTTCATAAGATTTGATTATCTTTTCCATAATCTTTAGTTTTCTTCGACTATTTATAACTCATTCTTTAAACCATTAACTGCAAATTGTAGGATTGTGATGATGTAGCTTTTGAAAATTATGTCTCATACATAATAAATAATAAAATTGTTCAAAATAATGGATACTTTAGAAGGAGGTGTATTGGATTGTTCTTCAAATGGTTAAAACAAACATTTAAACCAGCAAGAGAAACCCAAAATAATCAGAGTGGAAAGCAAGGGAAAGAACAAGGCGATAAAACAGATACAAATTCACATGATTTTTTTTCTTCTTCATTAGACAAAAACATCTCTACCCTAAAATCTGTTTTTGGGCAGAGTCCTGATTTTGTACTCAATGAATTGATGGGGATGAATGGACAAGTTCTACCAGGTGCTGTTTGCTTTATCGATGGATTGATTGACACCACCTTGTTACCCGAATTAATGGAAACTGTAATTAAAGAACTCAGTAGTGATGACTCCATCAATATTACAAGTTTGAAATCAAAATTACCAACAGGGAATACACAAATTTTGCTTACGAAAAATGATGCCTTTAAGACTATATTATCTGGAGGTGCATTGGTTTTACTACAAAATAATAATTGTATGATTGGGGCTTCAATTGCTGGAGGCGTTCGTCGTTCCGTGGAAGAACCTACTTCTCAAACTGTTATTCGTGGTCCTAAAGAAGGATTTACCGAAGAACTATCCGTTAATCTTGCACTTCTCAGACGCAAACTTCGAACCCCAGCTTTAAAATTTGAACAACATATTATTGGGACGTATACACAAACCCGGGTTGTCGTCGCTTATCTCGAAGGAATCGCTCGGCCTGAGGTTGTTGATGAAGTAAATGCACGTCTAAGGGCTATTGATACAGACAGTATCCTTGAAAGTGGATACATTGAAGAAATGATACAAGATGCCGCAATCACTCCGTTTCCAACTATGCTTAACACAGAACGTCCCGATACGGTGGCCGGTAGTATGCTCGATGGTATGGTAGGAATTTTAGTAGATGGAACGCCGTTCACTCTAATAGCTCCGGTAACTTTCTTTAACTTTTTCCAGTCCAGTGAGGACTACTATCAGCGTTATGACATTTCAACTTTTCTCCGCGTAATCCGGTTAATGTCGTTTTTTGTAGCATTACTACTCCCATCCCTTTATATAGCTGTAACTACTTTTCAACAAGAGATGATACCTACAACCCTACTAATTACACTTGCGGGACAGAGGGAAGGCACCCCCCTTCCAGCTTTGTATGAGGCACTAGCCATGGAATTGATATTTGAAGTTATAAGAGAAGCTGGCGTTCGTATGCCAAAAGTCATTGGGCCGGCCATTTCAATAGTCGGAGCGCTCGTACTTGGGCAAGCTGCTGTTCAGGCTGGTCTGGTTTCTGGAGCCATGGTTATTGTCGTGTCTTTTACAGCTATCGCAAACTTTGTCATTCCCGCAATCAATATGGCTTCAGCCGTCCGACTGATGCGTTTTGCCTTAATGATACTAGCTGGCACTTTCGGTCTATTTGGCATATTAGCAGGACTTATTCCATTGCTCGCTCATCTCGTATCACTGCGTTCATTCGGAATTAATTATTTCATGCCATATGCACCTTATTTTAAATCAAATATGAAGGATTTAATACTAAGAGTACCCTGGTGGGCTATGAAGACAAGACCGAACAGGAAAGCTGGGCCCAATAAATACCGCCAAGCGCCAAATCAATATCCAACCAGTTCAGATGAAACCAAGAAATTATTTTCTGAACAAGCGCAACAGCATAGGAGGAAATAAAGAATGATGCGGAACTGCTTAGTTGCATTTGTTGCCGTTATTACTTTGATGTCATTAACGGGATGCGGTAGAGCAACCGAACTGAATGACCTTAGTATTGCTACGGGTATAGGAGTTGAAGGCAGTGATGGAAACTACTCTGTCACTTATCAAGTCAGCGTAGCATCTTCTAGTTCATCAGCATTGGGCGGCGCGTCAGGTAGTGGGTCGCAGGCAGGTGTCCACGTATTTACAACAAAAGGTAAAACAATTCAAGAAGCAATATCAAGGAGCGCGGTAGAAGAACCACGGAAAATATTTTTCGCTCATAACAGCATCCTCATTTTAAGTAAAGAAATCGCCGAGAACGGAATAACTCCCATCTTTGACTCTTTTTTTCGGAACCCTGACTTTAGAGAAACAGCTCATGTACTTGTAACTGAAGGAAAAGCCAAAGACATTTTAACTAAAAACATTCCCCCTGAGAAGCAACCAGGTCGAGCACTTTCAGAGATTATAGAGAAAGAACGATATCTCGTATCGTTCTATCCAACTTCTACTGTGTTTGAGCTTGCTTTAGCCATAACCTCGCCATCTAAAACAGGTGCTGTTCCTGAAGTTGGTATATCTGGGGAGAATGCGAAAGAACTAGAATCTTCAGAATCCATGACAAAGACCTCACAACAAGCTAAGTTAAGGTTGACAGGACTCATAATTTTCAAAGGTGACCGAAGTGTAGGGAGGATGAATGCAGAAGAGAGTTTGGGACTATCGTGGTTAACCAACCGAGTTAAAGGCACCACTCTTTCTTTCCCCAATTCAAATGAGGCCATAAATAAGAATCAGTCAGCAGTAAAAATCCTTAAATCGAAAGTTAAAATCACTCCTGTAAAAGGACCTTTTCATTATTCCATAAAAGTAAAAGCTGATGTGACTGGAGAACTCACAGAAACCACGACACAGGAAGAATTAAGTGAAACTTTAGGTATAGATATACTCAAGCGAGAAATTGAAAAAGTGATTCTGAATCAGATGGAAATGGCTTGGGCTTCTAGTAAAGCAATGAATGTCGATATTCTGGGAATTGGTAATATGATTCATGCACAAAACCCCAAAGAATGGCACAAGCTCAAACCAGTTTGGGAAGAAGAATTGGCTCGTATCGACATGAATGCAGAGGTTAAAGTTGATGTCGTTAGAACACGATTATTCATTAATTCATTCCAAGAAATGATGAAAAAAACTCTTGAATAAATGTAAAGTTGAAAGGAGGCCAGTTGTGTGGCTAATAAATCCCATGTTCGTGTTTCTGAATTAGCGACTACTCTCGCATTATTTGAAGTTGGAAGCACAAGCTTATTTCTAATTGGCGGAGATGCGAAACAGGATGCATGGCTTGCAATGTTTGTAGGAGCTTTAGCCGGTCTTATCCTCCTGTTGATGCATTTGATAATACACCGGACAGACCCTGGGCTGGATTTATTTCAACTAAACCGCCGGTATACAGGAAAATATCTTGGAGGAGTGATTAATCTCGCCTTTATAGGGTATTTTGCACTCGAAGCTTCTAGAAATCTGCGGGATATGGGAGAAGTAACATTAACTATACTGCTGTCTGGTACTCCATTATGGTCAGTCATGTTAATTGTTGTATTGGTTGTATCTAATACGGTACGTTACGGACCAGAAGTATTATTTCTGATGTGTATGGTGCTCCTTCCCTTTATAACAATCGGATATATCTTTATTGCCATAATGGTGATGGCAACCCACTTGATACATTTTGACCATATGCTGCCTGTATTAGAATACGGCTGGGGGCGAGTTTTTAAAGCAGCAATACCCGATATCCTCTCATTTCCTTTTGGTCAAGTTGTAGTATTTCTTTCGTTTTACCCTTTAACGTCAAATAGGTCTCGAATAGTGCCTAAGGTCATTGCTGCTTACTGTGCCAGTGCGTTATTCTTAATTATTTTAAATCAGATAAACATTCTTGTGCTAGGACCTGTAATAGCTACGAATAGTGCACTTCCATTATTACAAACCGTACAGTTAATTCAACTAACAAAGGTAATCGAAAGAATTGACCCTGTTTTTACCATGATACTTTTCCTTAGCCTTGGTATCAAACTTGCTGTATTTTTTAATGGAGCCGTAGCAGGCATGACAAGAGTTACAGGATTCACCCACAAGAAAATGACTCTTTTTATTGGAGTTATTATTTATATACTCGCATTTCTTTCCCCTACATATACTGAATTCATAAAGGTTGGCAGGGAAATTGCAGTAAAATATTGGTGGCCCGTGTTTCAAATCGCTCTGCCAGCACTCCTGTTAATTACAATGTATTTACGAAAAGGCATAAGGCAAAGAGGTAAAACCTGAACCATAACTCATACTGATGCTAAGCTCAGGAAGAACCAACAAATGTATTTTTTCATTATATAGTTCTAAATATACAATGTATGAGGTTTTCACCCGGAAAATTTGCTCTTTAGCTTTTTTATTTTTAGTCCTAAAGACACAAAAAATGTGATTTAGGTCACAATACTGAGATGGTTTTAGATATAAAATCAATAGACCTCAAGAAAATGTGTATTTAGAACTATTCTTTTTTTCGTATGAGTACGTCATTTGTCCTGAATATATTGAATTTCTAGGAAATATGCGCTTATTTGTCCAAAAACTAACGAATGTTAGTTAGTTAATAAAAAAAGCTGGACTCTAAAAAAATTTAATAGTAAATTAGAATAATTCTTGTGAACATATGCTAGCTAAGTCTAACTCCCTTTTACAGTTCACTTAAGTCATTGAGTAAACAGAATATTTTATAAGGGGGAGTAAATAATTGTATTCTCAAACAATCAAAATACATCTGAATGATATTGTTAAAATTCTTAGTGGATATGAAGCGGGGAAATATGCCAAAGTTTTACGTATCCATTCCATAGAAAATGATTTAGTCCATCTTACCTTAAAAATAAATTCATACTGGAATAGTACTGATTATGTGAAACGTTTTGGTATTTGGAAAGGCCAACTATGGATTGCTATCATTAAAACAAATTTAGAAGTTCAACTTAAAAATAATAATGTTCAAATTTAACTAGAATTATTTAAAACCGAGTCCCCCATTAATACATCTCCCTTATTAGTAGCTTGAATTCAGGCTACTCTAAAATTTAGTAGGAGGCACAAATATGAACAGTCAGACAATATTCAAATTAACTGTAGAAATATCAAAGAATAAGTTAGATACCTACATCGAACCATGGAAATTACTTATTGAAACAAATCGTTATTATGAAATTAAACCTGATAAAGGTTCTGTGAAAAGAATATATAAAGAAAAACTTAATAAAATTTTTGACGAATCTAAACTTTATTCAAATGGTTATCTTTACAGTTCAGCATTTTGTACAGAAGACCATATTAAAGATTTATATCGAGAAGTCTTAGAAAATTTAGATAAACAAATTAATTCTTATATGAACGAACTCCTTACTAATCAAAAAACTATTAAACATCAACTTCTTCAAACTTGTATACCAATTAGATAATACCTAATTTGATTTGAGGTAATACAGGCTTTACCCAAACATTCATTTACTTTTTTTCAGTTGTTTTTATTATGAAGGGATGATATTGATGATTCAAAAGAAAAACAGATTAATGATTTTAATGTCACTAGCTACTTTTTTCCTTAGCTTCCTAACTCATTTATTGTACAGAATTTTCCATGTAATGGACAAACTAATGGACCAAGGAATGCTTCATCTAAATAACAATGCATTAAATATTTTTGATGATTATTCGTTTGCACTAAATATATTATTGGTCATACCAGTTTTCTTCATTGGATTCAGTATTTTTTTATATTGGAAAAGTGCAGAGAACAAATACATCCCCCTTTATAACACTCTAGCCATTACTTTCGGTTGTTTTTCCATGATTGCTGGTGGTGGAGGGACCGTTGAATTTCACTTTTCTATTTTCATGGCGATTGCAATAATTGCATATTACGAAGATATCTTTATTACGCTTCTCATGACTGCATTATTTGCATTACAACATATTATTGGTTATCTTATTATCCCAGAACTTGTTTTTGGTGTTTCTGATTATCCACTAACAATGATGCTAACTCATGCCGCATTTTTATTAATAACCTCTGCAGCTACTATCCTGCAAATCATCTCTAAGACAAAAATCACTGAACAGTTAGAAGAAGAGAAAGCAATAAAACAAGAAGAAATTATTAATCTATTAGAAGCAGTAAAAAATCTTTCCGATGAGCTTGAACAGACTTCTGCTAACGTTTCACAACTATCTGAAAACAACATACGTGTTAATGCGGAAATGCTGCAGTCATTCAGAGAAGTTTCAATGGGACTAAGTGACCAAAGCGAAACATTATCAAGTATGGAAAATTCCGTACAATCAATAACTAGGATGATTGAGCAAACCTCCCAAAGTTCTACGCAAATGCAAAAAAGAACTTTAGCTACTGAGCAAGCATTGTCGGATAACCGTGATAATACAAGAATATTATACAAACAAGTTTCTCTAACTTCCGAGACAATTACTAATGCCACTGAGACAATTATAACTTTGAATGAGTCAACACAAAAAATCGAAGGTATCATATCATTAATTCAGGATATAGCTACCCAAACTAACCTGTTAGCTCTTAATGCTTCTATAGAAGCAGCAAGGGCTGGAGAGCATGGCAAAGGCTTCGCCGTTGTAGCAAACGAAATTCGTAAATTAGCCCAACGCAGTAATAACTCTACAGATGAAATCAGAGTGATACTCAGCAAAGTTCAAGAAGAAAGCGCTACTTCCGTCTCTCAAATGGAATTAGGTAAGCAGACTTCCTATGATTCTATGACCTCTGCAAAAGAATTCATGTCAGACTTTGATTTGGTCTACCAAACAATAAGCCAATTGGCTACAGCTATAAGTGGATTAAACGAATCTATACAGGATATTGAGGTAGCTTCACAGGAAATTTCAAATGACATGACTAATATATCTGCTGTAATTGAGGAGAATGTTGCATGTGTAGAAGAACTATTCGCAAGTAGTGAAGACCAAATGACTTCTTCTCAGCAGGTTAATAAAAACATTAAAGATTTACAAGAACTCTCGCACTCCCTACAAAGAAAATTTGCAGTCGATTGATTTAAGCTCCAACAAATATACATGTATCATATAAATATTATTGTACAAATTATACATATAATATTTTGGTGATTTTCATATTAACCCCCACTTAGTTTGCTAAAGTGGGGGTTATTTTGGGGTAAAAATGATACATTATCCTCCCTTATTTTGGGCATACTTTTTTTAATACTTAAAGAGGTGGATAGTTCATGAAAAATTATTTTATATACCTTTATCGCTGCTTTTGTTGGCTACTAATAATTTTATTTGAATATTTATTTTTATTTCGAGAAAATATATTTTTTTTATTCAATTATTTTAGTTCTAATAATCTTAGGCTTATTTGAGAAAACAAATTCAAATTAATTTTTTTACCTATATAACATTTTTACTCCTACCTTTAATATCTCCCCTTTATAATCATCTCTTTTGTAGCTTCATACACTTCTTGAACAATACCCTCACTTCTGAAAATCAAGTGAGGGTATTGTTATTACATGTATTCAACTATAAATGTTATTTCAGTCCAGTAATTCTTACTTTATTAAATTGTTTCCTGCAATAATACTAGTCCATGAATCTATGAAGGTATCTCTAAATGGGTGGAGTACGTTTAAATTCAAGATTTCGATTTTATAAATATCGCATACATTCGAAGTATATGCCCCTGTACCTCTCCCATACTCATTCCTTGCGCTAGCCCACGAAGTGTTTCTAAAACTCTTTAATAATAAATCTTTATATCGACTTGTAACTTCTCTTCTTTGCTCCAAATAATCTCTTTGAAACTTATCTAAGAAGGCCTTATAATCAATTTCTTCTAACTTATTGATGTTTCTATATTTAAGAAACCCGTTTACTTTTTTAGCTACATCGTTCTTCGCTTCAAGATAAATTCGGTCAAACGCTCTTTCTATTGCCAAACTAAAATGATGATAGAAATTAAAGAACACGTAGTCGCCATTTACTCTATTTATTGCATTTAGTCTACTAGAGTGTACACTACGCATTCTTTCACCTATAAAGTCATTAATAATCTCATCCGCTAAGTTCTTATTAGGAACAATGTTTCCGACCTCTTCAATTAATTCTTCATAATACTCCAAGGCCCGTTCATTATTTTCTTGGTCATATTTTAATTTGTAGAATGCTGTTTGAACACCATCGGATAAAGAGAATATTTCATTTTTTGTACTTTTTATGTTCTGACTAATCGCATTTAAGATATCACTCGGACTAGGGTAATTCAATTTAGAATTATAGAAAAGAATGTTGGATTCTTTAAAAGGGATATTTTCCTGTTCAAATTTTGATATAATATCATCCCGTTTATATTCAACTCCTAATTCTACCGTGCCAGCTGGCCCATCATCAGTCATAACTTTTTCCGCTTCATCGTGTTGTACGTTAACCAACAAATAAAAGCGATCCGCATTTTCCTTAGTGATTCTAGTACTAATGGTTTCCAGGATGTCTGTTGAAGGAGCCGGCTTTATCCCGTCGATAAATAAAAAGAGGCATTCTTCCTGCTGCTTATCAATATAAGCTAGAATATCTTCTCGTCTATAGGAATCTTTTTCCTTAGTTTCATCCTTTTCTTTTCCTAAACTGCTATCAATTCCTCTAGTATCAACAACCGTCTTAATATCCTTAAACAAGCTAAAATCTAAAACGTCCTTTGTAAGATGCAGAATAATTTTTTGTGGTATTTTTATATAATCAAGTTTTCCTAAATTGATAAGATTAAACTTCTTTTGAATATCTTCAAAATAACTTCCAAATTCGTCACTTTGACATTGAACAATGAACTCTTCTCTTTCATTAAGTCTTAGTCTCTTAGTAATTTCATCATGGAATAAATCGAAATTATTCATTTCGACATAAAGCTCTTTAAGCTTTATCGTATTTAGTTTAAGCATGTTACGAATCGAACGTGCTATTTCCGTAGGAACATAATAAGTTTCATTATTCTTATCGTCTCTCTTGAATGTTGAACAAAAATCGTAAACATATTGTTCCATATATTTATCTTCTATAGGTACGATTTCAATAAAAGAATGTTGATCCTTACTTTCCAATAATTCCACTTCGCAAACTGTCGTTCCGCCAGACCCAGTTGCCAACAGTTCTTTATCATCCATTAGCAGCCCAAATAAATTTATTATTGTAGTTGTCTTTCCTCTCCCTTTTTCACCAATAAAAACAAATTTCAATTTATCTTTATCTACTTTTTTCTTCAAATTTGTTAAGTATTCATGGTAGTTTTTATATCTTTCATGCTTATCCAGAGTAATATCGATGTTAAATCCTTTATCAATCTCATCATACATTTCGGTCAATAAATCATTAATATCGTGAATGCTGTTCACAAAAGAACCTCCACTCGAAGCAATTTATAAAACAGCATACCATAATTATACAGCAGCCTGAATAATATTGGTCACATGTAATGAATATTTATAAATTCATTACATGTTCTTAGCACGCCTTTTTATTTTCTTCTCCGAGAGTAAAACTATCCACATATCATACTATAATAATTTCCCGCCAAAATAATGCATATATTTTGGCGAATATAGTGCGTCCCATTTAGTACAATACTATTTGATGTATACTTATTAATGTACCCGGTAGAAATATAGGTATCTCCTATTCTTACATTTACTTTGGCTTTACTTTTTATACACATTTCTAGTTGAATATTAGTTGAAACTTGAATATCACATCGCAAATTAGTCGCCTCCATAAATAATAAGCCCCGTTTAAATAAGCGTATTAACGCTTTATTTAAACGGGGCTTCCGTCTTTAGAAATTATAGGTTGTTAATCTATTTTACTGTAGAGGAATATTAATATCAAATTTATCTTCACCTGGAACAGGGAGATTGTTTGAATCTGCTATATGAACCCCCTGGATAATTAAATTTTTAACTGAAGCTTTCTCTTGTGTTATAAACGTAGCAATAACAGAACCTGTAGCCTGTGGCCCGACATTGGCTTTTCTCAACTGCTCAGTTAGTTGTCCTTTCTCAGTTTTTAGTAATGCGAAGCTATTGTTCATCCATCCAATAACAAGTCGATTATCTGATAAATTATTCTTATACTCAATATTAAACTCGTAGCCATTTAACTTCGTTACCTTGGTTACTTTAGTAACTGTCACTTCATTATTATTACTTGATATGTTCACAACGTTTGATTCTGTTCTAACAATTAAAGCAAGGTCAACCTTCCAACTATTGTCGCTGAAAACTAGACCAACGGTGTCCTCAAGGGCAGTAGAACCATCTGAAGGCTTCACTAGTAATTTAGCCATCTTATGTGTTTCGTCGTAATCTGTAATTGATGTAATCATGTATTCAGAATACGAAATACTTTTTTTGAAATCATTCTCCTTTATTCTCTGCACCAATTCGTCCGCAGTAATATTAAAGTTATTAGGATATATTAACGGTTTTAAGTCATCAAACCTCTTCTCAATAAATGCATCTGCATATTCCTTCAAGACGGTCTCAGCATCATTCACTTCTGGTTGTTCTGTAACCGTCTCATTCTCCGGTGCTGAACTTGCTGGCTGCGTTGGTATTCCAAAAGGGGAAGGTTGAACCTTTGCAGTGCTTTGTGGCTTTGACGTGCTGGACAGTGCTGCTTCATTTGGGGAGCCGGTACAGCCGGATAAAAGCGCTAAACTTACTAGATATAAAATCGAGAATTTAATTTTCATTTATCGAATATCTCCAATCAGTTCAATTTAGTTGCTATTTTTTTCACAATTGAATGTATATAGAATGTAGACACCACAATTAATCCCGCTGTCGTGTATAATCCGAGTCTGTTTAATTTTATATCCTGGATTCATCATTTGGAATTTATTTAAAGCCTTTTCTACATTCCAACCTGTTGCTACTTTTGATATCCAACCCAAGATTTTCGCACCAGGTGCACCTAAGTAAGTCATTCCGTATCGATAAGGTAATTCCCGCGAAATTTTTTCTCCGAATAATGTCATACTTTTTGCCCCACCGACATGAGCAACCAAGTTCCATCGGACAGTCTTAAAATTATTATTGTTGAGAAAATAGTTCGCCTGTTGAACATGCCCTTCATTCAGTCCAAAAATAGGAGCACTGTAACTTTTGGTTATTGTTTCTGAATATTCTTCAATTTTCGACATTTTTTTTAAACCTCCTAGTCCTAATTATATCTACATACTAGCATTCAATAATCTTTGTAGGCAATAGCCTACGGAAATCATATAAAAAAAACCTCTACTATTTGAGTATAAATTTTGAACTCAAATAGGGGTGTTCATTTGGAAAAGGAAAAACGGTCTGAATTAATTGTATTCGGCCAAACTCTTCAGAGTATTAGAAAAAGTAGAGGTTTCACACAGGACGAGCTTTCTTTGTATAGTAAGGTAGATAGGTCATTTATTTCAGAATTAGAGACTGGAATAAAAGCAGCAACCTTTCCCACAATATTATCGTTAACTAAAGCACTAAATCTTAGCCCGTCTGAATTTATGAAGCAATATGAAACCAACTTTTCCGAGTACATAAAAAGACACCCTCTATAATAGTAGGGTGCCTACAAGGTTATTTTGACTCTGATAGTGATTTCGTGAAGTTCTCCATAAGGGCTGTACTATGATTAATCCCTTGCGATACCCAATCATACAATATCCCAGAAGATAATAAGATTGAAACCGCACTGATTAAAACGGTAATGACTGCAAGACTTACAGGTTTAGAGACAAATCCTTTTGTTTTTCTAACAAAGAATTCGGATATTCTTCCACTTCTTGCTAAGTATTGGTTTACGGCAAACATGTGGATTAACAAAGCCAACAGCAACAAATTTAATAATTGTATAACAATGAAGCCCAAAGCAAAGTATGAAACTTGAAGAATGCCATTCATACCAAAGGCCTGGATAAATTCAGACAGTGAGCTTATACTTGTTGATTCTGAGATTTGATTACTCATCAATCTCAACGTGATAAAATCCATTCCGATAATGACAAGGGCAACAAGAGACCAATACTTATTAAGATTATCGTATTGATTGTCCATATGCAGTTTGATAGCTACGGTAATCGTGCTTGTCAGTCCCATAATAATAAATCCAATTGTGTAATCCATAAGAACGGAGTGATACTTATAGAAGAAGAAAGCCAAGAATACTGCAACAACTAAATAAAATGCAAGTGGTGGCTCATCATCAGTTGAATTCTTACTCTTACTTTTTCTTTGAGGTTGGAGTTGTGGTGATGGTTGGTTACGAGGTGAATAGTAGATATTTTGTTGAATAATTTGCTGAATTTGTGTAACCGAGGTTCCGTTTGTGATATCGGGATTATTATTTTTGGGTGTGAAGATAAGTCCCAAAAGCACTCCGACAAAAGCAAAGATTGTATCTTGAATGATTCCTGATGAATTGTTTAGTATATAATTCGTGATTTGAGACATTCTTATCCCCCAGTATTTATTTAAGAGTACATTCCCCCGCAATTTAAATGCAGGGGAACGATTACCTTATGACTAGCCTTGAATTCCTGCTGTGTGATTATATCGCACCGTGAACAGTGGGTCGTTTTGATATGAGAATGTCACTGATTTGCGGTTGACATTCTGCATCTCATATACGAGTTCGGAAATTTCAAGGCCATTAAGGTCTTTGCCTTGTGTAGCAATAGGGTCAATTTCTACAAATCTCGGAAGGATAACAGAAACTTCTACACGACCTCCAGCAGCCATTTCAAGTCCGTCAAACGGAACACGGATTTGCAGCTCGTAGGAGTTAGGGAGTCCTTGAGCGGTAAGTGGATAAATCTTATATTCGTAGGTCAATTCATATAGATTTGTGGAACCGGGGACAGGTACAAGCGTTGATTTTTTGAGAACAGAAAGCAGAAGCAACTTAGCCGCGTCTTCCAAAGTCCCAGCTGGATTTCCATTCAAAGCTTCATCACGAATATCTTCGGTTCCTGACAGCAATGTACTCGCTTTAAATGGGGTCACTTCAAGATTTTGCAAACGCAAAAGCTCAAGGATAGCTGGCGGAGCAGTAACACCGCTTGGTACATAGTACTCGTCGAGAATCGGCTCATCTGTTTTAATCATGGTCTTAACAAGAACTGTATCATATGAATTCCCATTGTAACGGGATGTCCCGTTCACAATAATCACTACGTCCTGCAATTGAATGTTTGCCATAATGGAATCTTCCTCTCGTATTTGAGTAGTTAAATTCCACTTATCACAGAAAGATATCTTCTCAACAGCTAATAATCATTCATTTATTACCCATTAAAGTTTGATTTTTACATTGTAAATCAAACCAAGGTACGTTATGATAAATACAACATAGCTGTTGAAATTGTTCTAAAAATGTTGGAGCATTTTTAAGAACAAGATTGATTATCCTATGATAAATGGGGTAAAAACTTCATCCGTTTTTTCAAAGGGGGACTTGGCGAAGTCTCCTTTTTATCGTTCTTTCCGAACTCCTTTAAATGGAGTTGGGCTACTCGTTTTTTGGTCGAGTATTTTACCGGTTGAAGCATCACGTTTGGTCCAATTTCCATTGGGAGCTTGGAACTGACTGCGGCCTTTGACCTGCCCCACTCTTCCTGCACCAGGTGCACCGTTTCGTGCCATCTTATGTCCTCCTCTCTGCCATATGACTGGGATATCTTGCTAGAGTGATAGTAACATACAGGCCCAAAACATGTCAACCATCATTATAACTTCGTTTTTTTATTGTATAATATAAATTTACTTTGTCATTTATTTTGTCAAATATAAAATACATGTAAATCAATATAAACATCATTTCAGATTATTGTCTTTTATACATTTTTGAGTGTATTAGTTGTATTAGTTGTATTTTTTAGAGAAATGTATCCATTAATTGTATAGCAACAATAACTTATCAACTATTTTATATTTTTATATGTTTGTGTCATTGACAAAAAATAGTGGTGAATAGATACTATAAGTATTTAAAAAATAAATTAAAGGAAGGGATTAGAAATGGGGAATTCAAATGATGAACTTAGATATTATTTACGAGGATATTGGGAAAAGAATTCGTAAAGTACGTGAAAACTCTAAATTAACACAAGAAGAATTAGCTAAACTAGTTAATCTAACAAGAGCATCAATAACGAATATTGAAAGAGGCAAACAAAAGATTCCTATTGATAATTTATATTATTTTGCAATTGTTTTGAATGTTGATATATTTTCTTTACTTCCTTCAGAAGGAATACTTCTAAACGATGTAGAATTACCTGGTAATGAAGAAGAACTTCGAAAATATGATGTTGATGTATTAAATTTTGCAAAAAAATATTAGTTAACTCAAAGAAAGCTGAGGGAGAACAATGAGTGTTCTTACTGCTGTGAAGAGTGCAGAAAAACTGCTAAACAAGCATAGAATCACTACCCCTCCAATTAATGTAGAGTCTATAGCGAAAAATCTAAATATTGATATTCAGTATGAACCTTTTGACGGACAATTATCTGGTGTTTTAATAAGAGACTCTCAGACAAGTACCTACGTAATTGGAGTAAATGATAAGCATAAGAAAAACAGGCAAAGATTCACCATTGCTCATGAAATTGGACATTTTTTATTACACAAAGGACATGAAACTCATATTGATACTGCAATAACTGTAAATTTTAGAAATTCTATTTCATCTAATGGGCTGCGCAGCGAAGAAATCGAAGCTAACGCCTTTGCAGCTGCTTTATTAATGCCTGAAGAACTACTAGAGGAATATATTAATGAGAATTACGACGGGTATATTGATTACAATGATGATGAGCAAATAAAAACAATGGCAGATGCCTTTGGTGTAAGTACACAAGCACTAATGATTAGACTCGGAAAATTAAATTGGTTTGAATGACACATAAAAAATAGAAGGACCATTTTTCATCACTGAGATGACAAAATGGTCCTTTTATTCGTTTGTATCAGAGGATATATTCAGACGTTATATCTGTTGTATATTTTAGCTTCTACTCCACTATTTTGTGGCTTATAGAACTTATGATTTTTTAGCTGTTCAGGCATATAGTTCATTTTGCTCTCAGGATGGTCAATAGGATTTATATAGGTTTTTGTACCCACTTTAAGTTCAGCTGGTACATCAAATGCTCTATTATTTTTTACGGTCTCCATGGCTGAATTAATGGCCTTATAGACGCTGTTGCTCTTTGGGCTTTCACATATAAAGACAGCGGCTTGTGCAAGCGCCAGTCGGCCTTCAGGCATCCCTACAAACTGTACTGCATCTCTTGCCGCCAAAGCCATTTGTAGAGCCGTAGGATTAGCCATTCCCACATCTTCACTTGCATGGGCTACCATTCGTCTTGCAATATAAACGGGGTCTACTCCGCTATAGAGCATCCGAGCCATCCAATAAAGTGCTGCGTCCGTTTGGCCACCTCTTAAACATTTACAAAAGGCTGAAACAATATCATAAAAATCACTCGTCGATAATCCATTAATTCGTTGTTCTACAGCTTCTTGTATATGCTCCAACTTAATTGTCTTATCGGCTCCATACAAAGTTGAATAGGCTGCGTTTTCTAAAGCAATTAACGAGTTACGAACATCGCCGTTTGTTATATCAACTAAGTATTCCAGGGCATCCTCTTCAATTTCATATTCTCCAGCTAGTCCACGTTCTTTTTCCTTTAGAGCAAGACGAATAATGTTTTTATGGTCTTCTGATTCCATTGGAGTAAAAGAGTATACCTTACATCTTGAAACCAGTGGAGGAATAATGTCATGCATGACCGACTCCGTTGTAGCTCCAATTAGTATTAGAGTACCGTCTTCACTTGGAGGTAATAACGCTTCTTGAACATTTGATTTCATGGCATGTATCTCATCAATAAATAAAATCGTTCTTTGCTGATAAAGCCTTAAATATTCTTTTGACGATTTTATCGCATCCCGAATATCTGCAATGGTTAGGTTTACACCATTAAGTCGAATAAACTCAGCTTTTGTCATTTTACTTATAATTGAGGCTAAACTTGTTTTTCCGCTCGATGGAGGCCCTTGGAAAATCATATTTGTTAGGTGGTCAGTTTCAATCAGTCTTCTTAAAACTTTGCCTGGTGCTAGCAGATGCTTCTGTCCGAAAAACTCTTCGAGATTAACTGGTCTCATACGTTCAGCCAAAGGTTTATATTTATTATCTTGGTCTAAATTATATTCAAATAAGTCCATTGAGAATTCTCCTAACATATGTTCGTTACCTATACATTATACTGGATTTACATCAAAATAAAAAAGCACCCATAGCCTTTAGGGTACTTTCCATCACATTAAACTACATACTTAGGGTATCAAATATCCTAGTAATGATTTTAGATAGGTGATACTGCCAATTCTCTGTAGCATCCAGATTAGCATCAAATATTAGTTCATCCCCAGAAACAAATGAAATTTCAATGATAGCATTGACAGCATGCGCAGAATGCTTCCTATAACCCAGTTTCTTGACTTTGAAGTCCTTGATGACGCTTACCTCTAAAATCTCCTCAGATTGTGTGAAAATGAAAATATTATTGTCACTAAATATCGTCAATTCGACAAAGGGAGGATTGTCGCTGAAAAAGAACTTTGGGTAAAAAAGTTTTACTTTATCTTGCGGTACGACCTTATCTACAAAGTCAAAAAAATGATAATGTCCACCAAAATTATTTCTAAATTGATTATATTCATCCATTAATTTATGCCTCCTTAACACCTTTATTTCGACAATGAAAATGAGTTTCCTGCAGAGTGGGGATATGGAATAGCGTCAGTCTAACTAGACGTATCAAAACATATAGACAATTTTCTCCTTTTAATGATAATGTCATGTTTGAAGTATTTGGAAAGGAGGTTGAATCAATTGACTAGATTTGAGATTAAAAAAAGCTCAAACTCTCAATACTATTTCGTATTAAAGGCTTCTAATGGTCAAATACTCGTTACAAGCGAAACATATACGACAAAGGAGTCTGCGAAAGCTGGTATCCAATCCGTAAGAACCAACGCACCTCTTGCATCTGTTTTAGACTTGACCTAGTATTTTGAGATGAGATACTTGAACAAACTTCCGTATCTCATCTTATTCTCATATCATTTTATTATAAAGCGAATAATGCAATCATACATGAATCACAGCCCCCTCGCAGCAAGTCTGGACTGTAGTGTTAAGATTTCCCCTCTTAACATAGCATTTGTATGCTGCTCTTCTTCCCATATTAATTTTAATCCTTTATATTTGGCTTGAATATTATCATTGTCCATCTTTAAGGCCGAATTTTTTCTTTCCAATTCTTTAATTTTTTTTAAAGAATCGGTTAATTCTTGTTGAAGTGCTCTCACATCTTTATCCTTTGAGCGTTCACGTATTATCTTTAATTTTCCATACTTCTCTTCCCATTTTGATGGATTCCAAACCTTGAGAACATGTTCTTTATATAACAGACTTTTATAAAAAACTCCATCACTATAAG
Organism: Paenibacillus sp. DMB5; assembly: GCF_001517085.1. Lineage (GTDB taxonomy): Bacteria > Bacillota > Bacilli > Paenibacillales > Paenibacillaceae > Paenibacillus_AQ. The sequence continues at coordinate 21,765 of NZ_LRAC01000014.1, read as the reverse complement.
TAATAAGTTTTTGCATAGAGATAATAGCATGTTGGCCCTCATTTAATTTTATGAAATCGATGACTGCTTGTAATCGTTGAATCGTATCTTGTTTCTGCTTTTCTTGAGTTTGTTTTAGATTTTGAGCCATTCTATATCAACTCACCTCTAAGAATTTTCTGTAAAAGTTCTTCTTTATGCTTCTCAATACCGTTTTCACATATATTAATTATACGTTCAACCAAGAGGGCATTTCGTACCGCGTTCTCAAATGCTGGAAGCCACTTGGGGTGATTAGCATATTGAATCATCCTCTTTTTCCAGTGCTCTAGTTCTTTTCTGTAATAATCAATATACTCCGCCTTAGGAACAAACCAATCGCATTCATAACACTCAAAATGATGAGAGGTTCCTTTCGGATTGCACTTATCAATCTGGCTACAAATGCCAACCCCTTTGATACCGCCTGCTTCCCAAGTCAGATAAGCATCAGGTTTACTTTTTTCGAGAATTTTGACTGTCTTTTCATCCAAGTTCCAGTACTTCCCTTTCACTTCCACAGGTGCTGTTTCAGAAGAGCTTTTTTTATCGCTTAAAATCTTTCTCATCGCATCATGTAACGGATGCCGGTATCGACTTAACATCGCCATGTTCTTATGTTTGGACAATACGGAGACCTGTTCAGACGAGTAACCACCAACATAAATACGGTCTGTTATTGCATTGTGACGGAATTGATGACTTGTAGGCGCGTATGTTTTTCCATTTTTATCTTTTATATTTAAAAAACCCGCCAAATCTTTTATACATCTATTAAATTTATCTACTGTTAAAGCAGAAAACTTATCTTTATGATAAGGGGCTTCATACGCTACTAAGGAACCTTCAATCTTTTTAAACCTAAACCACCGGCACGAGAATAACCCTTGTTTTTTATGTTTCGGCACCTCAAACTCTCTTAGACGCTTTTCATTAAGAGCCTTCAATTCCTGTAACAATCGAATAAGATACCCTCCATGCCCCACATCAATAATAGGTATCTCTTTCAGTTCTTCATAATCGTATCCACCATTTTGCTTCCATGTTGGAACGTTAAGAATATAGTAACTGAACCCACGTGTAAGAGCATCTAATTTGCTGCCGAATACCTCATGGCTACGATTTGGGAAACTACGAAGTATCCAATACGCAGTTCTTATTTCAATCGGAATATCCAACACATCATTTTTCATATGCTTATCCCATTGTTGTATAACCTCCAATGGAATGTATTTATCATCATTGTTTTTTCTAAATTCTTTAAACGGGTTCTTTAATTTTGTTGGATTAATATCCGGTAACTCTGGAAAGTTCTTCATCACCTTGAAAAAGTTTTTTATTCCCAGATAATATCTTAGTTTTGAGGAAGGTGTTAAGTTTTCACCAATATATACCTCATACTGATAAATAATTTCCTTACTTACTTTATTCAATTTAGTCTTGGGATGATACTTAAGCAAGTATTCCAGGAAATATCTAATGTAGATAATTTCTTTCTGTTTACCATGAATAGCTCCTTTTTTAAACAATGCGTAGTATTTCAATAAATCTTTGTACTTAGGAGGCACTTTTTCAAAATAGAGAGTATACACAGAATTTCTTCGAGTATCTTTATGTTTTTTCGAACAGTACCATTTATCATCATCGAATGTAAACTCTCCATATTGTGTTACCTTCTTTCGCAGCTGCTCCTTAAATATATTTATCTCGTTGTTATGAGAATAATCAGATAAATAAACCACTTGGTCTTTCATATGATATTCCTACTTTCTCTGCAGTTTTTTCTACTTCCAAAATTTTTAATTTATAAATATCCAGGTCATGTTTTATCTTCTGACAATTAATAAAATTCTCATAACCTTCTATATTCTGTTCTTTATATTTCATTACAAGCTCACAAAGTACTTGTTCCTGTTCCATATATAACTGGTACCATTTAGGCAAATACTGTGGTCCAGTTATAAGAAAATTGCAGCTAGAACACTTATTTTTAGGGCAAGGTCCAAATGATATATGTTTAAAACAACTGCCATGCCCTTCAGGTGTTTCACGACTCCCACTTTCCAATTCTTGAATGAGTATTTCTTTTTCTTCTTGGGTATACGGGGATAGCGCTTCAATATTTGCAGATTCATCAAAAACATTATTAAAATATTTCAACTCTAGGTCAGCTAACTTATCCATTTCTAAATCCTTATAAGACTTTTCAGTTGTTTTCAAATTTAGATGTCCTAAAAAATCTGAAACTTCTTCCAAGGTTGCTCCATTTGTAAGCAAGCTAACACTGAGTGACTTTCTACATTGATGGTGACTATATCTATATAGCTTTCCATTACCATCAGTAATATTGTATTTTTTAATTAAATTGTTAATAGAATCAGCCATCTGGTCACGGGAATGAATAGTAAGTCTATCGTTAAAGAAGGTTGCAAATATTCGTTTAGTGCCTGTCTCTTCTCGGACTGCTGCCGTATTATCCTTTTGGATGTTAAAATATTTGAATAATTGCTCATGCGCCGGAATTGTATGATATTTCTGTTTCCGAATTTTCCTTGTTTTTAATGGAATATATCTTAGCATCCATTGGTTTCCCTCATTATCAAAATACAAACTATCTTCATCCAGTTCTAAGGCCTCTCCAATTCTCATTCCACTGTGCATCATAATAATCCAAACGCATTGTACACGGAGTGGCAGTTCATATAGACATTCTTCTAGCTTACTTATAACGATTTCAGGTATATATTTTGTTTTTTTCACAAATGCATTTATATTTGGAAACATAAAATCTGCGAATGGATTTGGAATTCCTTCTTCTAATAAGTCTTCCTTCTCATATTGGAATTGGTAAAAGAGCTTTAATTCGGTATAAAATCCTTTAATCGTAGATAATCTATATTTTCTATTCCCTTTGTTATCTTTTTGTTGTTGAAGAACATCGATTAAAAAATCAATATGGGCCATGTTAATATCCATAATTGATAATAATGGATATATAGGCAACAGTATATTTAAGCAGCTTTTAATTCCATTCAACCGGCTAAGAGTTTTATTAGGTATTTCAGACCTTTCTTTTAGTCGTTTATCCATATACTTTTTAACTTGTTTTTTCAAATTCCCCTCTAACCATGTGAAGTCAAAATTATGAACCCTCACTACTTCAAATTCCACTATACATACTTCCCACTTATCATCGTTAAATTTATAGTTTTGCTTATTCTCAATGCTTTGAAGTTTGGACAAATATATTTGGGTCCGAACTTTTTTAAAGATATTGTTATTCTCATTAAGAAATTGAAAAACATAATTTGTGCAAGAACCCTTCGTATCACCGAATAAAGTATATCTATATAGTTGAACCCAACCTAATGTTAATTCTTCTCCCTTTAACTCCTCGGCGCAAAAACGTACATAATCATTGAATGCTTCACCCAACTGTAAGCAGAATTGCAGTAATGCCACTCCATTCAAGCGAAGATTTAAAATTTTTGTGTACATCCATACTGCATGTTTATCTTTCTTCCTAATTGCATCTAAAAGACTTTCTTCACATTCTCTTATAACTTTATCAATTATGCTTACAGCAAATCTGTATTGATATCGGTTTCTCTCTGGAGTGCCCACACATATTTCTGAAAAAATCGAATCATAGGTGAGCGCTCTTTCTTGCACAATCATTTTTTCAGTCGTAAAACGAATAAATTTCTCAAGGGAATCTGGAAATATAATTGCAATTTTAAATAAATAAGATTTGTTATATTTATGTTGAAGTCGAATAAAACCATCTATATCTAAGCCCTCAAGTGTTGTGAGAACTTCATTCACAAAAGTTTCGATCCATTCTAGATTGGATTCTGTTTTTGAAAAGGTTATTTCATGACCATTAATACTAAATACTTTTCGTGCTCCACCCGTTTTTTTATTCATATCTTTAATTGTTATCTGCATTTTTCTCATCCTCTCGCTGTTTAATTTGCCTTGGGGCTATTCTTTTCATCGTATGTTTTTGGGTCCCTGTACTCGCTTGGTTTCGATAATACTTACGCAGTGTCTCTACACTATTTCCAATGTAGTCAGATACAATTTCAATGGAATCTCCTTGCTCGTAACATTTTCGGACTAATGTCTCTGCACGAGTACTTCTTCCACTGTGTGTTCTTATTTTAGTAGGGTCAAAGCCGATTTTAGCGCCAACTCTTTTTAGAATTTTCAGGAAATTCCTTCGTTTCACAGGCATTCCTTTGTATTTTCCTTTATTGTTTATAAAAAGATAAGAACTGCGATAGATATCTGATTGTTCCCTTTCACCATTAATATAGTTTTCAATATCCGTCATTAAGTTATCTGCAAAAATCGGATAATCATCTAAAATAGGTACATTTCTCTCCCAGGTTTTTGCATAAGCTAAATTTTCAATATTATTATTACGTCTAACTTCGAGCAGTTCCTCAAATCGGTTTACATGTTCTAAATGAAGCCCTAAAATTTCTGATATCCGAAGACCGCATTCAACACTAATTCTGAATATTAGCCGGTCCTTATGACTCGGCATATTATCAATAAATTTTTGAATCTCCTCAATGGTGTACCATTTCGTATGCTCTTGTCTATCTGCAAACCTCAATCGATGATAGAACTCATTTTTCTTACTGTTGTCGAACTTATAGATTTGACCATACATAAATTTCTTCTTAACATAGAACTGTCCCTTACGATTGGGCTGTATCGCGTTTCCAGTTGGGTATTCATCAATTTTCCCATTGGTTTCTAGCCAGAGGTAAAACTGTGTAATAACAGAGACATTGTACATAACGACATCAACATTTTTTACTCCATCGGTATTTACTATTTTTTCTCCGCTATATCCTAGTAAATGCTTGATATATGATTTCAAAGTAGCTTGCTTAGTCACGTCTCTGTAGTGCATGCTAAGCAGCTTTAAATACTCTAGAAAACCTTTTAGGACATATCCATATCTCTCTCCTGTCAAAGGACTATTCTCACTCATTGAATCTAACCAAGCATTCACTTCATCCAGTGGAATTCCATCTTCGGTAATGACAAACCGTAGTTGTAATTCTGAGTTGGCAACTTTGATATATGCTTTTTCTATTTTTAATGTCATACTTCACCTTCGTTCCTAAAATTAAAAATCCCTAAATTATACATACTACACCATTAGTTATATTTATACTTTTTTGTATTATTTTGATTGATATTTTTCTGTGTTATTAGCATTATAACGAGTTCGACATAAAAAACGAAAAGAACGTAGAAATTATTTTTAAATTATGTCTGAATAGTGAACGACAATGTATTCTGTTTATGTACAGTTAAAAAAGAGTACAAACAGCCATATTAATGACTGTTTGTGCTCCATTGGTAAAGATTTTCCATGTTACGTAGCGTCAGCAAACTATTCTTAAGATGTACATCTGTATACATATGCTCTGGTTAGTAACACTGATATTCCTTCCTTTATGTATGAACCCTTCAATACCAGCGTCCCCTCATTAACAGCTGGTATTCCTTTTAAAGGTTCATCTTAAACTTCATTCTTTACCATGAGCTCATCAATGTTTCTTAAGACCTCCCGTCTAACGGAGTTTCTAAAATTTCTACATTATTGACCCTTCCTAATAATGATATTGATAAAGGAATGTTTTATCAGTATATGACTGTAGTACATGAAAACCAACCAAACTGTTTTATATTCACAATTTGTTTCAAATTAATAACAAATACGACATAGTAAATTTTACCTATATCTGATAGACTACTCTTAGCATTTATTATCATTTTTAGGGGGATTTTAGAGAATGTGGATGACAGTGGGGTTGCTTAGTTTTCTCGCAAGTATTATTTTAGTAATTACTGGTTTTATTTATTTGATTCGAAAGAAACCAAATAAAAAGAAAATTTTCCTTTCTGCTTTGGCTTGCTTCGTAGTGTTTATTATAGCAGTGTCGGCTGATAGTTCTAACGATGAGACCGCTGCTTCAGATAAATCAAATACTACAGAATCATCTTCAAGTGAAGTAACTAATGTTAGTGCCAATGCAAGCCAAGAAAACAATAGCACCGCTGAAGATGAAGCAAAAAAGGAAGCTGAGAAAAAAGCAAAAGAAGAAGCTGACGCTAAGGCTGAGGAAGAGAAGAAAGCAAAAAAAGAGGCTGAAGAAAAGGCGGCGGCTGAAAAGAAGGCGAAGGCCGAGGCGGAAGCAAAGGAACTTGAAAAAAAATCTAAGGCTGCGACAATTATGGAACAACTCGTTCCCGTTATTACAGAAGATGCCGCTGAATTAGATGACAAAACCAAAGATTACCTCATCAATCATTATGAACTGTTCCCTGCTATGACAGTAGAAACAAAAAATAGTGCAGCAGCTGAGGTAGACGCAAGTATTACATCGAGACACCTTTTCAAAAATATAACTCCATACTTTGACAAAATGATTGAGGTTTCTGGAACTATAGTACAAATCTCCGAAGAAGAAACAGATTTTGGAACATTAGCAAGTGTCCATATTCTAAATGATAATGGTGATTCCCTTATAGGCATTTACAACGGGTCTACTGGAGATATTCTTGACGGTGATTATGTTACTTTAAGAGGAGTACCATCAGCACTATATTCTTTCTCAAATGTAGGCGGTGGTACAACCAATGCTATTCTTCTTACACTCTCAACAATTCAAAAAGTACAATAAACGATAATAATTATTCTAAGCTCTGTCTTTAATTGGACAGAGCTTTTTATGGTTTTGCTGTGACATAAACTCCTGTAGTAATTGAAGCTCCGTATAGTCCGAACTATCCTGTACTTGCCAAATGGGACATAAGTGGTTACCGCAGATTGAGATGTATTTACACTAGCTTGCCCGACTTCTACTAGCTGGTGCTGTACGGAGCGACTAATGCTGCTACAACCACAGCCATCCAATGCCTAGGCTATAACTGCTGCCGTTGTACGCTGCTGTAGGGCACTATGACGCTATTAGAGTCATTGGTAACTTAATTGCTAATAACGCAGTTGGTAGAACTGCCACTACCGTATTTGGTCGAAATGAAGCGACAACTGCAGCTGTCTGGATAGTCGGTATATCTAATTAGCACAAGAAGAAAGTAAGACTACGAAAAAAAGGAGGGTCAATAGTAACCCTCCTTTTTTATTTAGACGAATGCTAAGCTCTTTATGATAAACAGCCAATCAATATTAATCGAAAAAACCGAAATCCTTATTTATTTATTATTTCCCTGGAGTTATCCTTGACTAATTTAGCTTTTTTGTTTGTATTCCGACTATACCAACCTTTTCGTTTCTCAACCTTATATTGTACTGTACTGATTGGTCTACCAATCGATGCAGCAAAGTCTGGAGCGCGTTCAGTAAGCTCTTCTTGAGAATTTAAACTATCTGCAAACTCATATACTTTATTATTCTCTTCTTGTGTCCAACGTTTACGGTAATTTTCGGGAAGTGTACTAATCGTTATCATCCTTTCCCATCATTATTATTATGATTATAAAAAACCAACTGGTACTTTTGCTTTATGAGCCGACTTTGCAATTTATTCTTGGTGATTCCATTCTTTGTAGACACGCCATATTGCTCTATATTTCGAAGTATCTTGAGGATGAAAAAGGTTATTAAATGAAGCGTCTTCAATTATCCTTCTTATCTCAATATGATATAACTTTTGGAATCGTGCTTTGTCAATCTTATCATCTATGTATAATCCACATGCAGTTTCGTAAGCATTTGCATTACTTTCTATTGCAGCTTTAAACAAACTATCCAACATACTTTTGACGTTATCATCTACACTTTCTGGAAGGTCTGCTATTTTAAAAGCAACATTCATGAGATGCCTTTTTGTTTCCTCAATCGTTTGATTTAACTGTAGTTCAGTCTGACCGGACATAAATTGATTATTGCGCTCTACAAGCCCATTGTAATAACCTTTTAGTCTAGTAGCTTCATCATTAGCTTTTTCGGATGCTTTACTCGCCTTAAATGCTACAAGCAATGCAAATGCAGATATAGTTATTCCTATAATAGATACTATTAGTTGAGCCATTATTTCTTCTCACTTTCGTTCTTATTTTTTAGTGCAGTCGACATATTAGCTATTAATGATAACAAATGCTTATTGTCCTGAGATTCTTGTAAGAATAGGAACCCTCTTCTTATAACCGGTTTACTTAACTCGTTATATAAAGAGTCAAATATCCAAATTTTATCATCCATTTCGATTTCTGCATCATTAATTTCTTGTAGTATCTCTGTTTGTTCTTTTGTGCCAACATTTTCTTTTAGCTGCTTTGCATATTTATTGACTAAAGCTTCTTTCATCTTTCTGCCCCCCCTTTATTTTGTATTGTTGTTCTTCAAAATATCCGATGCTATTTTTATTAGCTGAAGATAATGCTTGTTATCTTTTGACTTCTCTAAGTATTCATTCTCCGTTTGATATGTCGGTGAACACAGTTCTTTGAAAATATTATCAAATAACTGAATCTTATCCTCTATACTTATACTCAAACTTGATACATGCCATACTATTTTTAAGACATCATCTTCCTTGCTGTTAGATACTCTTATCCTATCCACATAATATATGACATGTACCCATGGAACCACTCTTATCTCTCCTTATCATCTCAATGCAGGTTAACATTCTCCTTCCTTACATTATCACCCAAATATAATATCAAATTCTCTATTCAGTGACTACTAGATAAATTGAATTTTCAATATTGATATTAGTACTCCTCTTTGAACAACGCCCACTTGTTGAAGTGGGCGATTCTCAAGAACACGTTCCTTATGGAACGTTATTTTATTGAGCAAGCCCCACAGTTCCTGTGGTTTGAATCCTTTCGTTGTACAAACGAAGAGATTCTTTTTGTATGTTTTTTGAAGCATTAACATCACGGTCATGATTCGCATTACAATTTGGACATGTCCACATTCTCAAATTAAGATTCTTCACATCCCGATTTTGATAATTACAATTGGAGCATAATTGGGAAGAAGGATAATCGCTCGCTACTTCCATTGTAGTACGTCCGTACCACAGTGATTTGTATTTCAGCATCCTGAAGAATTCGGACCAAGATACCTCACTAATCGCTTTTGAAAGCTTTTTGTTTTTTATTAAATTTGAAATTTTTAAATGTTCAATTCCGATAATATCGTGTTTTTTGACAATATCGGTTGAAACCTTATGCAAAAAATCCATACGTGCATTTGTTATGGACTCATGCATACGTGCTACTTTTACTCTTTGTTTATTCCAACGGTTTGAGCCGACTTTTCTGCGTGATAAGATTCGTTGTAATTGGGCCAACTTCTGTTCCTTTTTACGAAAGAACTTTGGATTTTCATATACCATTTCGTTGGAACACGTTGCAAACGTTTTGAGTCCCACATCAATTCCAATGTTTCGCATTGGTGTGCTGTTTGACAGTTTTTCAACTTCCACTTCACTCATAATGGATACAAAATACTTACCACTAGGATTTCTCCTGACGGTAGCGTTAATGATTCGTCCTTCTACCTGGCGAGACTGCGCAAAGCGTATGAATCCTAATTTAGGTAGCTTTAACAGACCCTGTTTCTCAATCTTAATATTATGATTGGTAAACCGCGTAATGTATGACTGCACCTTATTCTTTTTGGATTTGAATCTGGGCAACTCATTTTGCCCTTTGAAAAAGCGGTCAAATGCGTCACTCAAATTTCGGGTTGAAGACTGAAGCGCAATGCTATCGACCTCTTTAAGCCATTCATGCTCCAACTTTAAGTGTGGCAATTGGTCAGAACATATTTTATACGACAGACCTTTTCCCGTCTCACGAAACGTAGTATTCCATTGGTTTAAAAAATAATTAAAAATATATCGACTACAACCAATCGTTTTGTTAATCAATATGATTTGTTCATAGGTTGGATAGATTCTAAATTTGTAAGCTTTCATGATGATGTGTTTCATAACTCAAATTGAACTCCTCCATAACATTTAAACTTATTATATGAGGAGTCTTTAAACCATCAAATTAGTGTATACGATTTATGATATTTTTTATATAAAAGCGCATATAATCAGTGATTATATACGCTCAGCATTACTTTATTATTATCCCCCACTTGCTTTGCTGAAGTGGGGGTATTATCTTTTTGATAAAGCACACCTTATTATAGTATGCTTTATTTACTACATATATTCCATTTATCTTGAGAGATATTCCCCATAGTCTTCTCTCCCTTAATGAAGTTCGGATATAGTAAAAGCCATGAATCATGGGGGCTTTTAGATTGCCGAAAGTAAAAAAGACCTCAAATTAATTAGTCATTAAAGTTAATCATCAATTAATGCTTAAACTTCCATTCAAAAAAAGAACCAAGTCCCCTGGAAGGGCATTGGTTCTTTGGGTGTTAATTTCTTATTTGCTTTAATGCCCCAGTTTCATTGCCTCTACTTTTTCTACATTCGTTCTTATAATACTGACGTAACTTTGAGTACTCGGTTGTAGATTTAATTGGTGAGTTATCTGCACTAATGTCCGTTTGTCGATATATTTAGTAAAATATCTATATACATCCCGATTGTTATTATTAAGTATTAATAACTGTGTCATAATCGCCGCTCTGTAAATAGCCTCACTGTTGTAAAATTTATCCCTCAACTCTTCGATGACACGACTGCTCGCTTCGACAGCAGTATTACTTTCTGCATGGCGAAATTGGAAGTATAACACTTCTGCAATTTCCATTGTATCCAAGATTTCAACTTCAGTCGCCATAGTGATAGCCTCCCTTATCGATTATGTTTCGTAATGCTTTTTTCATAATATACGTTTATATGAATGTTAGGGTACATTTCTTCAAATTGCTCGATTACATACTCACAACTAGAACAAGTTTGATTATCGGTAAACAGTTCTATTGAGCCAGAAGAACCATTTGAAAAGGTTGAAGCAATTTCTTCTAAGATTTTAGCTTCAGAATCCGTAAAGCGGTTAAACCCCTCACCAATTGTCCCATCCGAATCTACGATTAATGTAGAAAATTTTCTATTGTCTTTAACAAGTACAAAAAGGTTATATTCCGCTATAGGGTGCGTTAAATAATTTACTTGGCTATGGCTATACAAATAACCATTTTTGCCGTCGATTTCATAATAAGCAATTGCAATGTTTCCACTCTTGGCCAGTGCTTTTGCATGTACTCCGATAATTTCCACCATTTCTAGCATATCCGCTCTTACATCATCAGCTCTTGCTTTTAGCACTGTGCCCCATTGGCTTTTTAAGTACTTCTGTTCTTTCAAGTGTGGACACAACCTCTTCTACTATCAGTATATCATAACTATTATACGACAGTTTCTATTTTTTTACAAAATCCAACTAATATCGTATTATATTATTTAAACAGATTCTTAATCAATTACTTTACACTCAATCAACAGAGAATTTTTTAAAAGCTTTGTAAGGGACTTTAATTAAATTAAAACTTTCTTCAGATAACTTCTTAATCGTCTGACGTGTATCACTATCCCTTATCGTCATTCCAACAATAACCTGACTATTCTTAAGTTTGATGATGTGATTAAAAAACTTCTCAACATCGCTGCTAACGATACTATGTTGTGCAGGCTCATCAAAGATAAGTACCCCTGGATGATTTCCTGACCTTTCATTAGAAGTTTCTAATAGGGATAACACGAAGGACCATATTGCTCTTATATTATCACTTGCGGACGAATCGAATTTCATATCAAACCCTTCAATAACGGGAAGGTACGAATCCATAGATATATCAATTTGATTTAAATTCGGTATGCTTTTATATCCGAATTGCATAAGATTTCTGATGAAATGATTTCTTAGAGTCTTTCTTTTTTCTTCATCTGAATCAGAGAATTTCTTTTTTGGAAGATCTGCTTTGTCTGTTAAATATTTTTTCCATTCCTCAGATAGTTCACTAAGTTTTTGTTTTTTTGAATTAAAATACTCAACTAATTGATATAAACTATTCATTTCAGCATCTAGCTGTAACTTCTTACGAATAATTGATTCAGATATATTGTCATTAATTGAATACAAATCATTTCTTAAAGATTTGGCCATGCTACGAAGTTTTAGTAAGCTATTTTCAAGTTGTACAATTCGCTCTCTTATTCTTTCCATATTTCTTCGATGACCCGCTTGAGCAAATTCAAGCATATCTTTCTGAGCAATTAAATGTCTAATGTTTTCATCAATGCTCATGGCTTGCATATGACCAGAATGGGGTATTAATGTATCTTGAATAGGTTGGCTACATACAGGGCATGTATCCTTCGTTGTCGCTAAATCCAGTTCCGAACCAAGGTTTCTTAATCTAGCCGCATCTTTATTATTCCGAATATCATTTTCAATAATTTCTAGATTGTTTGATAATTTTTCAATACTGCTACTTTCAGAATGTAGTATACTTCTATTTTTATAGAGCTCACGTTCAAATTCATCAATAGAGTTTTCAGTAGCATTAAGCTCTTGTTGAATAGTATCAAAATTATCAACTACTCTAGGTTTTAAAAGTATTAGCTGATTATACTCTTCTTGAAGCTTTTCAATATATTCATCTATCTCCCTATCTTCTTTTTTTATAAAAAGGTCTAATAAATCTTCTTCAGATAATATCTGTGGGGTCAATGGTAGTCCATGGGGAACGCAACCTTCTCTGTATAAAAGAATATTTAATTCTTTAATTATTGAGTCCCATTGAAACTTTATACTACTTTCTTTTGTTCTCAAAGAATCTTTTTTCTTTTCATTTTCTAGAGTATCCAAATGTAATAAAAACTCAAGCACACGTTTTTTCGACTCTCTGATGCCAAAAAATGGCATGCCTGACATGATATTCGACCAACCATTTTTTTGCTCTATAAACATTGCAGAGAAAATTAATTGTAAATATAATTTTCTTGTTCCATCATCGGCAGCTGGCACAAGGGGAAGTTCAATATGTAAAAAGCTCTCTAAAAAAGTATGAAATCCTTTTGTATTTACAGATGAGTTAGGCATATGTACATACATATCTTCAATTAAGACACCTGCTTTTTTTATATCATTCATTCCACTGTGATAAACAGTAATGAGACTACTATTTCTCCCCTCCATCTTAGCAGAACGGTAAATCGTAACTATTTCTTTCCCATTATAAATTTCAAGATATGCTCCTGACTCTAGGACTGGCCAGACCTCTTCTCCTTCCTCAATGGCTGTCTTATAAACCGCTGTAAGAACCTTTTCCCCTTTACCACCTATAATTTCTTCAAAACCAAGACAATAATATATAGCAGCAATGACAGAACTTTTGCCGCTCGTATTGTCTTCACTTGCTATAATATTTAATCCATCCATAAATATATTATCAAATCCGTATGTACCATTGCTTGTTTTGATTTGAGTTTTTAACCGTTTAATTCTCAGCACTGGAATACCTCCACAAAGATGTAAGAGCCTTAATTTTATCTTCTGTAAGCATCGTGGATAATACAGATAGATAACGTTTTTCTTCCTTCATTAGTTGTGTGTCCTTAATAATCTTTTTCACATATGCCTTTCCCAACTTGGACAGCTTGTACAAGGCATTCTGTTGTTGAACGATTAGTCCATCAGCAACTGCAAATCGTATAGCATGATTAACTGCAGGATCAAAACGAACGACTGTATAATTTGCTAATCGGTCATATGCTAATTCCCTCAAATCTTCCATGTCCTGTTTTGTGCTAAGTCCGACTGAAATCATGTGTAGTTTTAATAATGAACAGCCACCACGACTACACATCTCCATAATTAAACATAGCTGAGCCATCTTGTAGCTGATTCGATAGTTATACGGCACAGCGTCTGGTTTAGCTTCAAAAATGATTTCGTCTGCTAAAATATAGTTATTATTGTTCATCATTTACTCACCTGCTTCTAAATTGCATGGAACAATCAGCAAGCCATCCACTAATAATGTCAAGCTTTAATTCCATAATCGATGCCATATTCAAATATTTAAAATCTTCCAACTTCTTTTGGAAATCATCCATAATTTCATTAAATAATTGTGCATTAATCGAACTATTTGTATTCATCCTCGTTTTGGAAAAAACTTGCTTCTTATATGATTGCTCTAGTGCAAATATTTCTTCATACATTTCGGAATAGGAAACTCGAAGTACCTTCATAATTTCTATTCCATTGATGTACGAATTAACATACATATTGACTAGTTCATTATAATCTTCATCCAAATCATCAATGTCGCCCATTACAGCCTTTACTTTTCTCTTGATATTGTTAACTTTCTCTGAATCACACTGGGACCAATCAGGAGCAGCAGTTGTATGGTGAATTGCAATATTCAGCTGCATATCCGTCAGGTTTGTTCTCACTATCTTGGATATTTCAACCTTAAAATCTTCTGCCTGCTTAATCACAATAATAAAGTTGTCATCTATGTAATCATATTTAATTGGGTCAGCATGCTTCAAAGTAATAACTTCTTTACGCTTGGTTTCTGCATGCGATATAATTCTCGAATCTCTATAGTTTGGAATAACAAAATGCCATTCTGTAATCACTGGTACGCCTAATCCTTTTAATCTATCTGCATATTTAGGTGATGTTAGCTTACCGATATCTTTAGTCATCTTATCTCTTAAATGGTCATGTAACTCATCATCTGTGTATTCACGCTCTGGACAGTAACATTGATATACCCTTCCCTTACGTGTAAAGCCTTCAATACCAGCATCACCACCATGTACAGCCGGTATTTCTGTGAAATGCTCATCTTGAAATTTCATTCTATAACATGAGTTCATCAATGTTTCCCAAGACTTCCCGTCTAAAGGAGTGTCTATAAACTTCAAAATCATAAAACCCCACCTAATAATGATATAGATAATGAACTTCTTACATCCGCATATGGTTGCAATACATTGTAATCCACCATGAAAGTTTCCACAGCACCCAGATAACGAACTTTAGCCAATTGGAAATTTGGATATACCTTGACAATGATTACCTCCATGTCAATAAAGAACAGCTGGTCATCTTCACGAGGCACTGTAGTAGTCATTGTCTCAGCTCCTCACTCAAAACATTCCCTTTAAAACCTCATATTACCATTAGATTCCCAAAAGAACAATCAGGTAATATCTTAAAGTTAGTGAGCAACCATATAAAATTGAATGGATATTTTTATAATGTTATTGAGCTACTTTAAAAGGTGAACTACTACTTAAGTTATAAGAATGAGTATATAATTATTTGCTCGATTCTCTAATAGACAGCCAAATATTCCTATGGTATATACTTAAACCTAGGGAAATTTTCCCGGTATGATTTATAAAGAAAGTGGGTATAGCATGGACAGTTCAAGTGGACGTAGTAGTGCTCATTTAAATTCTATTCATCACGAGTCAGTAAGAGACGTACTCAAAAAAAGTGGCAGAAATATATGAGTCTCAAAATGACTCAACTATTGGAATTAAACAAGAAACTAATAAAGCTACCTCATTCTATCTTGTTGCTCGGAAAAGGAAGAAGGAATCTGCTAAGTCGATTGGAGTAATCGCTGGGACGCAAACTTCTAACAAGTCCATGTCCTTAATCCTACATAAAGCTCGTGTTAATAAAGATTTGGCAAAGCAACTCTGCTTGTTAAATACAAGGCGTGGAGGGAAATACGGATTAAAAGGATTTTTGTTTGAACACCTTCATGCATCAAACGAAACGGCTTAAGGCATCCTCACCATTGTTATTAACAACAACGGTGTCGCAGACTTTATGATTAAAAAAAATGGAAGAAAGTTCTTTGTACAAGCAAAAGTAGGTCAAGCCAATGCAAACATTAATTTTACAAAATACAAAGGTCAAACACTCATTGTCGATAAGGGCAACACTGCTTTAGCTCAAAAGGCAAGACAAGCTGGTATGAAAGTCATTGAATCCGATATCAGCAATAAACAAGTTACTCAACTAAGTAAGACCATGTAATTGGAACGAAAAGTAACCGGAAACAAGAACGCAGTAGTTACCTCTAAAGCATATGCCTCATCAAAGAACTTATTTAACGCCCATAATGCAGGTGTTCAGGCAGCTAAATCGGGTGCACATTTTGGAGCTGGTATAAGTATTGGTTCTAACCTGGTTGATGTTATTACTGGCGATAAAGAAATGAAAGAAGCTACAAAAGATATTGCCGTTGATACAGCTATATCAGCGGGAACTGCTTATATCGCAGGAGCAGCAGTTGCAGCCGCCGCTCAGACTACAGCTGGAGCAGCAATTGCAAGTGCTGTGGGTACAGCAGGTGCATCAATAGCTGGAACTACAGTCGGTGGAGCCTCAATTGCGGCTGGAGCAGCAATCACCGGTGCTGTAACCGGAGCGGCAACTGCCGCTATAGCCTCAACTATGGCAGCAGCTACTGCTGTGACTTCTGCCGTGGCTAGTACAGCAGTAGGTGGAGCTATTGCAACTGCTGGTACCGCAATTGCCGGAACAGCAGCGGGCGGAGCTGTTATTGCAGCAGGAGCTGCTGTTGGAGCTGCGGCAATAGCCGCTGCACCAGTTGTCCTGCCTGCAATTGCTATAGGTGCTGCTTGGAAAGTTGGTAAGAAGCTGTTTAGTAGAAAGAGATGGTAAGATAAAACAAAAATGGAGGGTCAGTATTAACCCTCCATTTTTGTTTCGATGAATAATTAAATTGTAACGAAAAAAGAATATCCGTATCAATCAGTGACAAACACGCGAGTAGTTTATCAAAAACAATAATACCCCCACTTCAGCAGACTAAGTGAGGGTATTATTGTTTTGACAAAATCTAATGTGAACGCACTTCACTGTATCAACAAAAAACATATGAATCCCTTTCAAAATATCTTTTTACTTTTTAATTGCCTATTATTCGTATTCCGACTATACCAATCTATTCGCAACTCAACTTTTTTTTGAACTGTAGTTACCAGTCATCCAATTGAAGCCGCGAAATCTAGGGCGTGTTCAGCAAGTTCCTGTTGAAAACATTCATATATGATACGACTTTCCATCCATTTTATTCTATTCATATTATGATATGGATATAGCTATAATCAATGCATAGGGGGCGGCAGACGATAAATGTAAAAATTTGATAACGGGCAATGAGGTTTAAATAAAAAAATATAGGAAGGAAGTAATCTCTTCTTTACGCTGTTCATATTACTCGTTGTATCGATTCATTTCCCCGTAAGTTCTCCAAGCTTCGTAACTAACTCTTGCCAATCAGTAAGCCACGCAGTCGCTACGACAGCCCCTTTGGAAGTATCATCTACAAACCCTTTAATGTTTTCCATTGCTTTCTTTAATCTTGGAAACTTAGGTTTAGGTGAGTCCAACTGCTCACTAATCGTTTCCAAATCATCAGTCAAACTTTCCTTTTCTTCTTCTGTTAAGTCGATACCCTGAATAGTGGGTAACAGCTTCTCAATTAATGCCTTAATTTCACTAATATCATTATCTGAAATATTTCCGCTGTATGTAACATCTCTTCCAGCTGCGTTGACGTTCCCGTAATTATTTCCAATGTTTTGATAAATGTTTCCCATAACCTTATCCCCCTCCAGTAGCATAATTCTTTTAGATAGTGCATCGACAACAAAGTCAACAAGAGGCTTGAATGATTTATCTAAAAATTGTCTAACGATATCCGTCCAATTTCCTTTATTATGCAGAAAACTATGCGCAATACCTTTCACATCAATGTTTTCAGTACATAAGAACGTCATAAAATCGTACTGAGCTTTGAGATGACTTACCTCATCAACAGGTGGCTCTATGTAATGCCATCCTGAACCTTCAATCAGAAAACATTGTTTAAAATCGTACTCTACACCCTGAATACGTTCCTGAATGATAGTGGCTATAGCTGGTGAAGAGTCTATGTAGCTCTTAAACCGTCTTAATTGCACGGTTGCTGTATCTGCATCCGGCATAAGCATATTACTTGATACCCTTCTGAAGTCCAGGCTTAGTAGTCTGAGTTCAGTCAAATTCATTATATATCCACCCCACAATAAGGACAGTAAACTTTTGCTGCACCTGCGCAATAGAGTACCTTCACATGATTTTCACAGCTTTTACAAGTAAAAATTTGTTCTGTTGTATCTCTATCCTTAAGTTCCTTTACGTTAACCAACTTCAATGGTTTAAAATCCATTTTGATAATGCCACGATTGCTACTATTAATTCGTCGGGCCATTTTACCAAAAGTTTTATTTAAATGTTCAATGGCGTAGTTCGTTGCCATTGTTTGTATCTTCTCCACAGTTTCTCTGGTGTAAAAATCATTTCTGTTGCTTGTTAATCCACAATATGGACAAAACAGGTCTATGACCGGGAAATCATTATTTTGCAACTCCCCAGCTTGAGCTTTAAATTCGGAATTGCAAAACGGACATTCTAGTGTTATGTACCCTTCACTATCTCCTTGAATAGTAAACGTCATTTTCACTTCGCTCATTGAAATCTCCTCCTGAGATAATTCCTGAGTTATACCCTTTTGCGTTTTTCTATTATCTCATATTTCTATTTTTAAGTCTTATAAACAAACTATCACACACTTTAATTTGAATCTCTCTTATTTCCATGACTTTAGAGCATTATATTCTCAAAGAATCTAAACGCATTGCCGATAATTCAAATAGGTTATCGACAATGTTTAGATATAGCAATAGCAAACAGCAGGAGATGTAGAATTTTAAGGATTGTAGTGAGTATTCCGACATAGTCTTACGAAACCATTATGTATGTCACTAAGTTGCATATTAACTGAGCTTTAAATGAAGCTCAGTGGTGCTGCTCCAAAGCAACGGAAAGATGGACTAAAAATATTTCACTTTCCTCACTCACCTTTCTGTTATCCTTTGGTTGGTCTACTACAAGGAATAATTATAACGAGGAAGGCAATTATTCCTCCCCATCCAAGTTATTTACAATTGATAGCCTTATAATCTGGTCAATTAAAAATCCCAACTCCATCCATTTTATTAAAGTTAATTATTTTAATACGTTCATCTAGATATTCAGTAAATTATCCTCTTTTACGAGACGATGAACCTATCCATCTTCTCTAATTATACATAGTCTATATATTTAATATCTTTCCCTCTATTCTTATGTGCACATATAAGACACTTCAAACTCACCTTACCAAACTAAACTTCAACAAAAATAAGGACACCATGAAAAAACAACCAGATAAATTGTTAAAAGTGCTTTTCCCAATCCCTGTTGAATTGTATCCGCTTTGGATACGCTATATCGAAAAGGCAGCCCTTCCAGAAGAACTTCCCAAGATAAATGAGTTAACCAGGCGTCTCGTACGTGCTAAAATTTTAACCATAGGAGCTCTATTGGAACTGACCTACAATCAACTCTCCAGTATTCCTCATATTGAAAAAAATTCTGCGTTGCTGTTTGTCTTACTTAAACGGATTTCAGTTCATCCTCAAATAGTGAGTCCTGTGAAGAAAACTCTCTTCGACACTCCTCCTACATCTAGCGAATCGTAGATTCGAACCTTCCTCGCACAACTGTTAAAGCGCTAAAGCCTCTCTACATGGCTTTGGCGCACTTTCAATTCGTCAGCAGCTTAAATACATCAACACTTAAGACTATCAGAGCATACCTTCTGTATTCTCGTAAACATACATGCAGTAAATAACACAAACGTATTAATCTAATAATTTACGCATGTGAGAATTTCTTTTAATGGTATAGTTCGTATTTCAGCTCATTATCGTTGTGGGATATTAGCACCCGTAACTGTCATTGTGATTTTGCTGACTGGGGGCTATTTTAACAGGCTATTGGTTTAATGCGGGGAGGATAATGTATACTCAACTATGCATGTTCTAGACAGCCTTTGAGAGCCTCTATAGTCCATATAATCTTGGACATTCTTGTTCATGGTGTTTTGCACTTTTAAGTTCTTTTGGTTTACATCTTTTTTTATACATATTTGTACTTTTCGTTTATGTGGGATGACACTCATTTATAATCAAGTGTTTTTGATTACGCTTACCCTTTGCTGAAATTCATTACTTCTGTTATCATTTGTAATGAGTATCTGTAGTCTTGGGTATGCTTCTTTCATTCAAATGCTATGAAAGAATTAATAAAATCCGCTCCCGCCCCTTCGGTTGGGCTTTGCCCTCCACCATTAAAATCCCCCATCAATGAGTGAACTCTATCCTATAAGAGTACACGCTGTATGAAGGCTGCAGTTTAGAGCTTTGTGCTGCATAGTACATTATTTATATTGATATACTTTTGGTGCACAGAACATCCAGAAACAGAATCGTCTTCGTGCCGTACAGCGCCTTGTTGCTCTGCGCGCGGTCAATAACCTCCCGCACATCCTTAACAGAGGCTTCAACCGCATTCAGCCGCACAAATTCGCCCTGTGTATGATGGGAAATAATATGGGCCAGCGTTGTCTTGCCGCAGCCCGGAGGGCCATACAGCAGAATCGAGGAGACCTGATCCGCCTCGATCGCCCTGCGCAGCAGCTTGCCCGGCCCGACAATATGCTCCTGGCCGATATATTCATCAAGACTCTGCGGACGCATGCGGTCTGCGAGCAGACGGCCGCCTCCGGTATTGTCCCCGAGTGAGAATAAATCCATAAGTCCACTTCCTTGCTCTTAACTTTCAGGCAAGATGCACCTGAATACCTCTCCCTATCATACCACAAAACATAGAAAGAGCATGACCTCGCTACGCTAAGCGGGCGCCATGCTCTTAGTTCAAATTTCAGGCTAGCGGTTCATCGCAAGCCGCATTTTTGAAATAATCTTGCGGATGCTTTCCTCTGAGAGGTGGTATCTCTTCTGCAGCTCGTTCACCGAGCAGCCGCTGCTGTGACTGCAGAAAATCTCCTTGTTGCGGCTGGCAATCTCCTGCCGGGAGCCGCTGTTCTCACCCCATCTTACCCGTTGCTCCGTCTTCTTCGGGATGTAGAGCAATTCACCTTGAATGTATCCCTGAAGCTCTTCGAGCAGGCCCGGGGGGAGCACATCCTTTCCATTTACATAACTCACGTTGTGTTTCCTCCTTCAACAGGTGTGTCCCTTTGCGTCCGTCAATTGCAGCATCTAAAGTAATAATCATTGCACCTGCCTCCTTTCTTCAGCTCATATTTGGTAAATACCGTAAGTTCATTATATAAAACCCTATGGTTAGCGTCTACATTCGTTCTCATATTTATTTCATTCTCCCCTCTGAGGGGTGAGCCTGCTGTCAGGTGTTTGTAAGTAAGGAGGCCTCGCGGCCTCCCCGTAAACAGGATTTCCGTCTTAGACGGAAACCACCTCGTATACTGAAATCATTTCAATCAGCCTCCTTCCAGAAGTAATCTTGCCCGGCCGGACACTTATTATTAAGCCATAGCTGCCAGGGTGATACAAGATCAAGAACAGTTATAATCGTTCTTCACCAGAACCGGAAAAGGTTTTTTGCCGAAAAATTAATTACTTGGTCGATTAATGTCGGAAAAAGGGGCCTGGTTCGATCGAGGAGATCACCTCCCCGGCCGCAGCGCTGTCCGCTATGGCCGCAGACATGCAGCAGCAGGTGACCGTTTCCGGTTCAGCGGGCAGAGCCCGGAGCCCTCGTCTAAGTAAAAAAGGACCGCACCTGTAAACTGAAGTGCACCCC
>NZ_LRAC01000013.1 GCF_001517085.1 Paenibacillus sp. DMB5 | reverse complement strand
CTCCGGTAGAATACCGGAAGCAGCTTATAGCCTAGGGTCTTTTTTCAGTGTCTATGAAACAGGGGCTTGACCACACCGTCCGGTGCATCTGCCGGGGGCTTTTTGCTGCTGCGTATGCCACTGTAAAACTACAAAATTCTGCGGGCGGTCACAAAACGTTTCTTCCACGAGCTGTCAAAGTCTTCTGTGTGAACGCCCTCTTCGGGGGAATATGTGTGCAGAATCTTGTTATTTCCGGCGTAGATCGCCACATGGCCGATATCAAGACCCCGTGCCGTGAAGAACAGCAGATCGCCCGGACGCAGCTCGTCCAGCCCGACCCTGGTGCCTTCCTTTGCCTGATTGTAGGATACGCGGGGCAGCTCGATAGACAGGATGTCCTCGAACAGGCGCTTCACAAAGGAAGAGCAGTCAAACGTATCCGTCTGGTTGGGGGAGGCGCCGAATTCGTAGGGCGTGCCGTTAAAAGTCCTGCCGTACGCGAGCAGAGCTGCAGCCTGCTTTTGGGCGAGGGAAGAGCTGGTGTAGTCGGTAAACTTCGGCTTGGCCGAGATGTAACCAGTCAGGTTGTCCTCTGTCCGGACCTTCAGCCAGAGCGCGTCGGCTACGCTGATTACGTGCACTTTGGTTCCTGCAGACAGCAGGTTCTCCGTAACGGGCTTGCTTTCGCCATCGGGCTTGCTGCGCAGCGTTACACCCCGGAGGATCGAGGTTTCATAAATAACCGCTGCCGATGAGATCTGCACCGACTGGGTGGCTGGAATCCAACTCACGGTATTGCCCAGGGCTTCGCTGGCCATCCGCAGGAGAATCATCGCCGTATCGTCAGCGATTATGCCGGGTACATCCACCTCAACGGGCCTGCCGTTCAGATTGGCAGAGGAGGCGCCCATTTGATAAGTGAGCGTCGTATCGTCTTTAGTTGCAGTGACCGTCTTGCCGGTGTTGTCCCAGCTCAGCGCAGCTCCCTGCGCCTCGAACAGCCCGCGCATCGGTACGAGCACTGTTCCGCCGACATTCAGGGGTGCTACCTCTGACCGAAGCGGCTTGCCGTCCAGATAGACTGAGATAACCGGAGAGTCCGCCTGCTCCTGTGGAAGCGCGTCCGCATAGGCGGCACCTCCCCCGCATAGCGATAGGATGAGCAGCGATAGAAGGGCGGGATTGCGTTTTGTCATGTGTGTATCACCTTGGCCTATAGATTTATTGTCTATAGTAGGACGCTGGCTTTAGGTAATGGTTTTGTGGTAAATGATGGGTTTATCCGGCGCTGTAAAGGGATGGTTCAATAAAAAACCTTTTGCTGCAACAGCCCGAGTGCCTGTCCGATCTCCCGGCGCTCCTCCTCCGAAAGATGGGCAATGCGCTCCTCGAACCGGCGTCCGATAGTCTGGAAGGCTTCACCCATCATCGCTTCGCCGGCAGGTGAGAGGGTAATTCCCTGTCTGCGGCGGTCAGCCGGGTCGGTAACTCTGGAGCAGAGCTGTTTTTCGGTCAGCTTCTTCAGCTCGCGGCTCGTATTGGGCATCGACATATGCATGCAATCGCTGATTTCGCTTAGGGTCACCGGCTGGCTTACTGCAATGTATTCGAGAATTTTATATTGTACAGGAGTCAACACCCCTGATTTGACATCCTTGGTTAAGTCGCTTGTAACCTGATGCACGGCCGTAGTAAAGGCTACTATCTGCTGAAATAACAGGTTATTGTCCATGGGATCACCTCTGCCTTGACGATAGCAAAAACATTATCAGAAAACAATTATCATTTGACAACTAATTTTCGGTTGTGCTAGGATTTTGTTATCAAATGATAAGTAAAGGGGTGTTGGCATGAACACACTGGTAATCTACACACATCCGAATCATCAGAGCCTGAGCTATGCTTTTTTGCAGGAGGTGCTGCGGGGCAGCCGGGAGAACGAAGCCGTTAAGGATATACAGGTGCTGGATTTATACGGGGAAGGCTTTGATCCGGTGCTGGTCTTCAACGAACAGAAGCGGCGGCGGGATATGCATATTGACCCGAGGCTGACCAAATACCGTGAGCAGCTGATGTGGGCTGACCGGATTGTACTGGTCTACCCGATCTGGTGGGGACGTCCGCCGGCTATGCTTATGGGTTATATCGACCAGATGTTTGCTTCAGGATTTGCTTATAAGGATAAGGGCGGGATACTGCCTGAGGGATTGCTTAAGGGAAAATCGGTAGTTTGTATTTCGGTGATGAAAGGGCCGGCCAACTATCCGCTGCTGTGGCTGGGAAATGCGCACAAGATCCTGATGCGTAAGGCATTGTTCAACTATGTCGGCATCCGCAAGGTGAAGTTTTTTGAGTTCGGCAGCATGGAGAGCCCGCGCGGCAAGCATGCGCGCAAGCTGGACCGGGTGTACCGCTACTTTAAGACGGCCCGGTAGCATTATGCACAGCAGCCCCGCGGAAGGATTATCTCGCGGGGCCGCTTGTCAGGCAGTAAAGGGTGTATAGGGCTTTGCGTTTAGCTGTACTGTTCCACGTACCAGTCAATGATTTTACGGGCGATGCTGACCCGCGGCGGGATATTCGGCAGGCTGTCCGGCCGGAACCAGGCGGCATGATCGAGCTCGATTCCGTCCACGCTGATTTCACCGCTCTCATATTCGGCCAGGAAGCCGACCATTAGCGAATGGGGGAACGGCCACTGCTGGCTGCCGAAATAGGTGATACTCTTCACCGTAATTCCGACTTCCTCCCTGATCTCGCGCGCTACACAGTCCTCCAGCGTCTCACCCGGCTCGACGAACCCGGCAATCAACCCGTACATATTGTTCTGGAAATGGGGGGCGTGGGCCAGCAGAATCTGGCCGTCCTTCAGGATGGCTGTAATAACCGCCGGGGCCAGACGCGGATAAAAGAGCTGTCCGCACGCAGGGCAGCTGCGGACATGCTCTGCAGCGGAGAGCATTGTTGCAGAGCCGCATTTGCCGCAGAACTGGTGGGTCTCATCCCAGGCCAGCAGCTGCAGTGCCCTTCCGGCCAGATGGAACACATCCTCATCGAGCACGTCGTACAAAGTGCGCAGAGGGTGGAAGGCCATGCCCGGCGGCTCGGGCGTATCGGCTGGAACATCTGCCGCGAAGCAGGGAATGCCCGCAAAGGAGCCGAGATAAAGCGTGCGGTTCGGAACGGCTGCGAGCAAATCAAGCGAAGGCAGCAGCGGAAGGGCTGTCTGCTCGGGCGACTCGGTTACCAGCAGCCTGCCGGAATGGGTGACAAGCCAGTAGACAGAGCCGGTATATTGCGGGTCCGGCGTCACGGACGGAAGGTAGCGTTCATAAATAGATGCTCGAGGTTTAGACATGAGGACAGAACCTTTCTTATTCGGTATAAGTACATGTTGTAAGAATAGCACCATGCGGGAAAGCTAACAAATACATACACTGCGGCGGGTGTCCGGATGTGGAACAGCCGCTTTTTTTTTGCGGAAACAAAGAGTTTGACAATTAGTCTAGTTGTAACTACAATAGTTACAGGAAGAGTGAACTACGCAATAAAGGGATATACAGGCAGTATTTCTGATAAAAATAAATCGGTAATGGAGGAATTTGAGATGAAAATTGGATTCACAGGAGCAACCGGACAATTTGGTTCTATTGTAGCAGAGGCATTGCTGAAGACTGTTCCCGCAGACAGCCTTGTAGCGAGTGTAAGAAACCCGGAGAAGGCGGAAAGCCTGCGGTCCCGCGGCGTCGATGTGCGCCATGGTGATTTCGACCAGCCGGATACGTTGGATCAGGCCTTTGCAGGTGTGGACCGGCTGCTGATTGTTTCGGCAGATGGGGACAATGACACCCGTATCCGCCAGCACAAAGCGGCAGTAGATGCGGCTGTCCGTGCAGGTGTAGGCTTCATCGCTTACACCAGTGTCGGACATGCGGAATCCAGTTCCCTGTTCCTCGCACCGGTACACAAGGCCACTGAACAATTCATCCGCGAATCCGGCATTCCGTATGCCTTCCTCCGCAACAACTGGTACCTGGAAAATGAGGCCGGCTCCATTCATGCCGCCGCCGCCGGAGCGCCTTGGCTGACCTCCGCCGGTGAAGGCAAGGTGGGCTGGGCAACCCGCCGCGATTATGCAGAAGCCGCCGCCGCTGTTCTTACCGGTGAAGGCCATGAGAATGCCGTATATGAATTATCCGGCAAGCCGCTTACCCAGGCAGAGCTGGCTGCTATTTCCGGCGGTGTGCTCGGCAAAGACATTCCTGTGCAGCAGGTGGATGATGCTACTTATTCAAGCGTAATGGCCGGAGCAGGCGTGCCGGAAGCGGCCCTGCCAATCGTGGTGGCCATCCAGGCTGCCATCCGCGAAGGCGCGCTGGACATTGAGAGCGGTGACCTGGAAAAGCTGCTGCAGCGCCCGCAGACCCCGCTCAGCGAAGGGATCAGCGCCCTGGTGAACAGCGCGCAGGCGTAAGCGTGTGAGCAACAGCAATAAGCTGATGGATATATAGCCGGATAGACAAAAGGCTGCCCTCGGTCAATGACCCGGGGCAGCTTTTTTGTTGTACATAATCGGAGAAAGGTTGAGTTACAGCGCCTGCTGGCTGCATGCATAGAGAGCGTAACTCCTATAAGTAGTCTGATTAACACCGCTTGCCGCAGGAATAGAGGGAGAAATCCCATAAAGTAGCTCCATCAGCCGCCCTGACCGTCGGAATAGAGGGAGAAATCCCATAAAGTAGCTCATTTAGCCCGGTTGGCTGCAGGGATAGAGGGAATAATCCCACTAAGCTTGCGGGCACTGGGCTTTCTTGCACATTTAGGTGGAAAAACGCCACTTAATTCGTGCGTTTTTAAGTTTTTACAGGTTTTAAGTGGAATTTCGCCACTTATTTTCCCTGATATCCTGCATATACGAAGAATAGGAGGGATTTAAGTGGCGAATCTCCAACTAAATATCCGATAGCGGAACTTTGCAAGGATTTAAGTGGCATAAATCCACTTAGTGGTAGACCTCGCCGCACCAAATCACCGCCCAAACAGCTTTGTCTCACTCACCATAACAACAAACTGCTCCAAGATGCCGTTTCCAACAAACCGCTTCACACACAGCTCCAACATAACACTTCTAACTATCGGTGCCCTATACACCGCGCCCGCTCAACGCCCCATTTACTGTTCCCCTTCTCTGCAAGGCATCAAATGAATAAGCCAGTCGGCTAATCCGCCTCCTCCAGCTGCTCAAAACAGTCTGACAGCAGCTTGTCCACGGCGTCTGCCAGCAGAGGCCCGGGTGCAGCAGCAAGCCACTCCTGCGGAACGATCAGATAGCTGCCGGAGCTGCTTTTGAGGTAGCTGTAAATAATCTGTGCTTCATCAATCGTATGGCGGTTAATTCTACCGGCATCCTCGGGAGCCTCAGCGGTGAAATGCTCCAGAATGGCCGAATGCACCGCAGTCTGCAGCCGCTCGCGGTCCGTATGCTGCAGATCCAGTGAAGTCCGGTATATAATCCGCGCGCCTTTAATCAGAATCAGCTTGATGACGTCCCCGTCCACCGGCTCCAGCACGGCGATATTATTGTTCTCCCCGGTGAACCGCGACACCTTTTCCTTATGCAGCAGCGCCTGGACTGCTCCCGAATAGTCGCGGTACTTGGCTGCCGCCTCAAAATCGAAACGATCTGCCGCCTCGTTCATGCGCTGCTCCAGATCATTCAGTATACTCAGATCCCGCCCGTCCAGCAGCGCGATTACTCTGTCTATAATCCTGTTATAGGCTTCCAGCGCAGCGCCTCCGCCGCACATGCCGATGCAGAGGCCGAGCGAATGGTTAAGGCAGAGGGAGCCCTGGGTATGAGAATTGCTGCATAGAATCCGCTGGCTCTCCTTAATGCCCTGCAGAGCACGCTCTACCGTGCTTCTGCTCGTATACGGGCCAAAGTGAAGCTTGTCCCCCGGAAGGCCGGGATCGTAGCTGACTTCGAGCTGGCGGCGGCTTTTATCCTCACGGACGGAGATGTAGCTGTAGGCGAGCGGGTTTTTCATTTTCCGGTTATACATCGGTTTGATTTCTTTAATCAGCTGGCACTCCAGCATGAAAGCTTCAAATTCCGTATCGGTCAGCCGGTACTCCAGGTCCCTGATATTGCGGACAAGCTGGACAACCTTGGGGGAGTGGCCTTTATTATTATAAAAATACGACTGAACCCGTTTGCGGAGCTGCTTGGCCTTACCGACATAAATAATGTGGCCGAGGCTGTCCTTCATCAGGTAGACGCCGGGTGTTAAGGGGAGGCTGTGTACTTTTTCCTTCAGGTTCATTAAGGAATCACCTCTGCGTATAGCATTGATTGGTATATTGTAAGTATATACGAGATTTACACCGGCAGGCGACTGGAAAAGCACACGCTTAGGCCTACAATGGGAATAATCTTTTGAGAGTGCATTCGGCCTGGAGGTATTCAGAGCCGTGTGATAAACACCACAAAAGCTTCCAGACGAACCAATTATCATGAAGGGTATTACCAACATGAAATTTCGGCAAAGCTGGGGGGCTTTTTATGAAGTATTCGATCGGGGAGTTCGCGTCGATCCTTGGCATAACGGCGGATACGCTGCGTTTATACGAGAAGCATGATATTGTGAAGCCTGAAAAGGGCTGCCGTAACAATTACCGGTACTTCAATGATCTGGATGCCCGGAATCTGCTGTCTAGCCGCTGGTACCGGAGCATGCAGATTCCGCTGCAAAATGTGGCCGAGCTGGTCAGCGAGGCGCCGGCAGAGCGGGTGGTGGAGTCGATATACGCCGCGCAGCTGCAGCTGGAGGAGGAAATCCGCCGGAGCACCATGCTGCTGGACAAAATCAACAGCATCCATAAGGGGCTTACGGAGCTGGGGGATACGCTTTATAAGTGCCGGATCAAGCAGATGGCGGGAATGTACCGGCTTCAGCAGACGGACAAGAACCAGCTGCTGCAAAAGGAGTGCCTGAAGCAACGGTTCAGGCTTGGATGGAGCTGCTGCCGTTCACCTTCTATTCTTTTCGCACGGAGAATACGGACATCCTCAGCCCAAGCGGGGAGCTCGATTACAGCTGGGGGCTGGCGCTCCTCGAAGAGGATCAGCAGAGGCTGGGCGTATGCATCAATGACAGTATGCAGTTCATTCCGCCCGGGGTATGCGTCTCATCCGTCATCATTACCTCTTATGAAGATGACCTTGAGCTGAAGGATTTCCAGTTTATGCTCGATTACGCCGGGGAGCTGGGCCATACCGTGAATGGCGATATTTACGGCAAAATCCTGTTAACAGAACGGCTGCAGGACGAGAACCGGACGTATCTGGAAATCAACATTCCTATCCGTACCTGATCATCCGTTCCTTTCCGCACCTCTTACTTTGAGAAAATATTCACAACTCCTTCATTGACCTTGGTGCTGCACCAAGGTTTACACTCAGTGGCATTAGCATTAAGTAAGCAGCACATCTGACAGGGGGAACAAGAAAGTGAGAAAGCCAAGCTTAACCAGAATGTTCAATGTGTCCATCAGTCTGATCATGATCCTGGCCGTCATCGGCGGCTGCAGCGGAAATTCCGCGGAGCCGGCGGCAACCGGACAGCCGACAGCATCGCCCGAGGCTACGCAGCAGGCGGCAGACAGCAGCGGGATACCGGCCTCTTTTAAGGCGGGAACCTACACAGCAGAGGCAGACGGTAAGGACGGCAAAATTCAGGTGGAAGTCACATTGGACGACAAACAGACCATTACGGACATCAAGGTTGTCAGCCAGAGCGAAACCGCCGGAATCGGCGTAGAGGCGATCGACAAGATCAAGGAGCAGATTATCACCGGCCAGACCCTGAAGGTGGATGCCGTCAGCGGGGCTTCCGAGTCCAGCAATGCTATTCTGGCTGCCGTTGAAGATGCCCTTAATCAGGCCGGCGGCGACGTTGCCGCCTTCAAATCCCGGGAAGTCGCCAAAGCAGGCGCAGGCAAAACAGAGCAGCTTGCGGCTGACGTAGTCGTTGTGGGTGCAGGAGCATCCGGCGTGTCGGCGGCAGTATCGGCTGCGGATAAAGGCGCCAAGGTGATCCTTATCGAAAAAACAGCGACCATCGGCGGGGCGAGCAATCTGTCCTGGGCGGGGAAATTCTATAACTCTTCAGCTGCAGTCAGCAGCGGACTGAAAGTCAGCCTTGAGAAGGAAATTTCCGACTGGATCGTTAACAATCACTGGCGGGTGGATGCGGCAGCGGTCCGTCAATATGTAACCAAGTCCGGTGAAACCTACGACTGGCTGACCGGGAAGGGATACCAGACGACCTTTATCAATTTTGGCGGCGAACAGCTGCATATGCTTCCGGCTTATGAGACACGCCAGGATCTGCTGCGGGCCATGCTGGCTGAATCAGTGGAAAAAGGCGGCGGCCAGGTCCTCACCGAAACGACTGCCAAGAAGCTTCTTACTGGCGCAGGCGGTGAAGTAACCGGAGTAGTAGCCGAAAAAGCTGACGGCACGACCCTTGAAATTACCGGCAAAAGTGTTGTAATGGCAACCGGCGGTTACGCGGCCAATAAGGAAATGGTCAAGGAGGCCTTCGGGTTTGAAGGCGTTAACGGCGGGCTGGGCCAGAATATCGGGGAAGGCCTGAAGATGGCCTGGGAAGCCGGAGCCAAGGTGCCGGATAATTTCGGCGGACAGATGCTGCACCAGACGCTGGCCAGAGCAACAGAGAAGCTGAAGGCCCAGTATGAGCCGTTCCAGGCCAGTTATCCGCTGATGACAACCTATCTGCCTAATTTTATGAACGTTGGCCCTTCGGGAGCGAGATTCAGAGACGAGGCGGCGACGCTTACCGCCGTAGCGGCGGCGAATACCAGTGCTTTTAACGGAGCCTATCACCTGGTTATCGTCTCAAAGGCACAGCTTGACGCGCTGAAGACAAAGGGGATGAACGGGGTAAAAGCACCAGCCCTGCCGGGAATGCCGCCGGAATTCTACGCGGCCTTCACAGACAAGTTCACTCTGGACAATCCTTGGCAGGACGCGGACAAGGTATTTGATGCCATGGCTGCAAACGGTGACGGATTTAAAGGCAATACCATCGAAGAGCTGGCTGCAAGCGCAGGCATGGATGCCGCTGTGTTCAAGGAGGCCTTCACCAAATACGAGGCGGCCGCCAAGAGCGGGGTGGATAGCGAATTCGGCAAAGCGAAGGAATATCTGCTGCCGATGGGCGAAAGCGGCCCCTACTATGCCGTAATTGCAGAGATCAACAATCTCGGTTCGGTCGGCGGCCTGCTCGTAAACACAAAGTTCCAGGTGCTGAATGACAAACGGGTGCCGGTTAAGGGACTGTATGCCGTCGGTTTGGAGTCCGAAGGTGTGCTGTATAATGACACCTATGTCGGCAACGGCGTGGGCCTTGGCTACTCCTTCACCTCCGGACGTCTCGGCGGCGAAGATGCGGCTGCGGCTGCACTGGGGAAATAGCTTTTTAGCAGAACACTAAAGTATGCAAGAAGGGGGGAGCCGTCAGGCTTCCCCTTGCTATGTCTGCATGCTACTATGAAGGGGTAACACCAGCTTACTCATTGGAAGGTGAGGCAACCATGATGGTGATTAAACGAGGTAACTGCCCGGTGCAGCCAGACTGATCTGATAACAGGATCGCACCGGGCTATAGAAGGAATATAACTTGTTATCAGTTTGGTCCCAGGCTGCACCTTATCCGCAGAGGTACTTAATACACATATGCGAGAGGGGCATTATGATGGGAACACACAAAATCGATATGGATTATTGGAAGAAAAGCTGGCTGCAGGAGGAGCAGCGATCCTTCCGGGGCTGGGATTTCTCCGCGCTGGCCGGACGGATGGATGAGGAAGCGCTGCCCTGGGATTACGAAGCAGCCGTTAGAACATATATGAATGCTGCAGCAGGCAACCTGCTGGACATGGGCACAGGCGGCGGAGAGTTCCTGCTGTCACTGTCGCCTCCGCCGGGGCGGACCTACGCTACAGAGGCTTATCCGCCTAATGTGGAGATTTGCAGTAAGCTGCTTCCGCCTCACGGGATTGAGCTGAGGCAGGTGTATTCGGATGATGAACTGCCGTTTGCGGACGGATTGTTTGAGCTGGTTATGAACCGGCATGAGGCTTATTCGTCCCGGGAGGTGTACCGGATTTTGCAGCTGGGCGGGGTCTTTATTACCCAGCAGGTCGGAGGCCGGAACAACCGGGCTTTATCGGAGTATCTGCTTGGTGAAGAAGCAGCTCCCGCCGATCATCAATTCAGCGTGGAGCCGGTCTGCAGTGAACTGCAGCGCAGCGGGTTCAAGGTTATAGAGGCCGCTGAGATGTTCCCGCTGCTGCGGTTCAGGGATATAGGGGCGCTGGTGTATTTTGCAAAAATTATAGAATGGGAATTCCCGGGCTTTTCGGTTGAGAAATGTTATGACCGGCTTGTTCTGCTTCAGCAGCAGCTTGAGCGTGACGGCTATATAGCAAGCATGGAACACCGTTTTATGATCGTTGCAGTGAAGATATAGGCAAGATTCAGGCCGCTCCGGCTCCGGGGCGGTCTTTTTGATGTCCTCTCTACAGGACCGGCGAATATTGTCGCTTCAGCCCGGAACCTGCGAACATACGCCCGGTCTTCTGCATAGCATATAGCACCATTCTGCTATAGAGGAAAGGGGGCGCGCTTCTCGATGGGTATCCATTTAAGTGCAATCCACTATGTATATCTGGTCTTTATCGTGTTCATTCTGGCGCTGCTGATCCGGCGGCGTGACACGACGATGATCTGTGTGGCCGGAATCTTTGCCTTGGGACTGCTGGCTACAACGACTGTCACAGGTTCCGTATCCGGAATATTTAATTCATTCATTTATGCGACCAAGGAACTGATGGGGACCATTATGATTATCTCCATTATTGTGGCAATGAGCAGGATTCTGATCATTACAGGCATTAATGAAATGATGGTCGCTCCGCTAACCCGTTTCCTGCGGACGCCGGCAATGGCTTACTGGGGGATCGGGCTGATTATGATGGTAACCTCGTTCTTCTTCTGGCCTTCACCGGCAGTTGCGCTGGTCGGTGCTGTGCTGCTGCCGGTGGCTGTAAGGGTTGGCCTGCCGGCTCTCGGTGCGGCGATGGCGATGAACCTGTTCGGCCATGGCATTGCCTTGTCCGGCGATTACATTATTCAGGGTGCGCCCAAGCTGACTGCGGATGCCGCCGGCCTTCCGGTCTCCAGCGTGATGCAGGCCAGCGTACCGCTGGTTATTGTTATGGGGTTTGTAACTACGGTTACAGCCTTCTGGATGATGCGCCGGGACCAAAAGAACGGAACATGGAGAGACGGGCTGGTTACGGGAAAAGTGCCGGCAGACCTCGCGGCATCCGGAGCGGATGGGGCAGCGCCGGTCTATATGAGTGCAGGGCTGCGCAAAGGGCTGGCCATCGCCATCCCGCTGCTGTTCCTGCTGGATGTCATCTGCATGTTCGTCCTGAACCTGCAGGGAGGGGATGCGACAGCCCTTGTCGGCGGCACAGCCGTGCTTATTCTGATCGTGACGACGCTGCTGGCACACCGCAATCAGGGGCTGGAGAAGACGACCAGCTACCTGATCGAAGGCTTCGTCTTCGGCTTCAAGGTGTTTGGCCCGGTTATCCCGATCGCCGCCTTCTTCTATCTCGGCGACTCTGCTTTTACCGCACTGTACGGCAATGCGCTGCCGGACGGCTCGCACGGCATCGTCAACGACCTCGGCGTTGCCCTGGCGGAGCATGTGCCGCTTAACGGCGCAGTAGGAGCCGTAACGCTGACGGTGATCGGCGCGATCACCGGTCTCGACGGCTCCGGCTTCTCCGGCATCTCGCTGGCCGGCTCGATTGCCCAGATGTTCGCGGCGGCGATCCACTCCGGCGCCGCAACGCTGACCGCCCTTGGGCAGGTGGCCGCCATCTGGGTCGGCGGCGGCACCCTGATCCCGTGGGCGCTCATTCCCGCTGCCGCCATCTGCGGCGTCAGCCCGTTCGAGCTGGCCCGGCGCAATCTGAAGCCGGTCCTGCTGGGGCTGGCGGCAATGACGGTCACCGCCATCTTTCTAATTTAGGCTGCACGGCGCAGCAGGCAATCAACCGAGTCTAGGCCGCCCTGCCCGGCAGGCAGGTGCATAAGAACGCCTCCCCCTATCCATCCTAAAGAAGAAAGACAGTGTGTGAGAAAAGGGGGAGTATCCAGCATGAAACCACATTACGAATCCAGCCTGCGGACCAACAGCACCGTGGATCAGGCCCATGATTCGGTCACTAAGCTGCATAATGCCGTCTCACAGGCATTAAGCCATCCTGATGAGCAGACGATTGCCCAGGCGGAGAACAGCCTGGCACATGCAGAGGAAGCCGTCAGTCATGCACCGGAAGGCTCGGTGGACGGCCATGGCGTAGAGCTGGTAGAAGAGCGGCTTGCCGATGAACAGGAACGGCTGGCCGGCCTGAAGCAGCAGCTGGGCGGATTTGAGGACTAGGCTATCGCGGTGCAGAGTATCTCCGGCATTTCCGGCATTGTCCGGGAATGCTTTTTTTCTGTAGCGGGAACAGGGAGGCAGAATATCCGGCATCCCGGCATTCAAGTATGCGATTTGAGGTTAATTCTCTTAGAGATGATGAAACCGCCCTTTACAGGCCAGCGTAGAACTTCAGAAACAGCGCAGCCTGCAGAGCCGGGCTGATATTTAACTATATGGAGGCGATTGAATGCCGGACAACACAGGGAAGGCTGAATCATTGGAGACGCGGGAGGAACTGCTCAGCGCACTTTCCGCGATTGCTGCGTGGGAAAAGGAACAGAATAAGCTGATGATCTGGGACCGGATTACCCGTCTCCCGTTCAAGCTGCTCGACAAGGTCACCCCAAAGGTCATTCATGAAAAAATAGGCAAGCTGCTGGACGAGCTGGGCAGCTATATTCAGAACGGCGGCAATTATCTGGTAGCCGGACGCAAGGTAGGACAGCTTGTTGAGGCTGCAGGCAAAGCTGCTGGGGCTCCGGAGCATGGGCCCTATCCTCTGGCGGTTATGGATGCCGCTGCGGAGAAGCTTAGCGGAAGCAGCCGGAACGTCGCCACCGTGCAGGGCGCGACAACGGGCTTCGGCGGTGTATTTACGCTGGCTGCGGATATTCCGGCCATTCTGGGGCTGTCGCTGAAGGTGATTCAGGAGATCTGCCTGTGCTACGGTTATGATCCTACAGATAAGACGGAGCGGATCTTCACGGTAAAAGTGATGCAGTTCGCCTCCTCCGATGTGGTCGGCAAGCGGACAATACTTCAGGAGCTGAATCTGCAGGCCGGCGGCAGCGGCGATATTACAGCCGGCGCTAATGCCGCTGTCTCCAAAATCCAGGGCTGGAAGGAAGTCATCACCGTATACCGCGATAACTGGGGCTGGAAGAAGCTGCTGCAGACGGTTCCGGTGGCGGGAATGTTCTTCGGAGCGTATACCAACCGCAAGGCGCTTGAGGATGTGGCGGAGGCGGCGCAGATGCTCTACCGCAAGCGGAGAATTATGGCCCGGCTGGCCGAATTGGATGGGGAGTAGTTAATGCTGCCCCCTGCGGCCTCTGATGCAGGGGGCAGCCTGCGTATTAGTCAGCTGGACGCAGGAATGAATAGGCTCCGCTATAGACTATAACGGTCTAAATGCCATTGCTGAAGTTCAGCCCTTTTCCGCCGACCGGCCGGATTTTTGTTGACTCCACACCTGCAATCAGCGGCATCGCCCGCCCGATTGCAGCTCTTGTAGCTTCAAGGGCAAGCGAGGCTGCATGGGCCTCCTCGCTGCTCCAGACCTCTGTTACCCAGAGAACATCAGGCTCTGTCTCAGCATGATTGATGATGTACAGCTCACATTCTGCCACCGCTTCAGCCGCTGCAGCACTTTCCAGCAAAATGGCCGCGAGTGCATCACGTTCACCAGGCTTGGCGGTAAACTTGGCATACATACCGAATTTGCTCATTTTTTTGCCTCCATCACTATGGATTTTGATAACTGTCAGCTTTCCATTTTCAACAGATGCTCTGTCTTTTCCTTGATAACGTCTGCATTAGAGGTGAATAATAGATAAGACCGTTGTTTTGTCCGGATAACAATCCTGCCGGTGGTTCCATAAGGTGTGCCGATACGGATGGCTTCCTTGTCTGTGCCTCCATAAGTGTCATCCAGCGTTACTCCTGTTACTTCCGTAACCGGAATTTCAATTTTTGTTAACTGCCAGCGGATGATGAGGTTTTCACCTTGACGATTGATTTTAATTCCAGGCATATTGCAGCTCCTCTTATATCACTTATATCCAGTAATTAACTGTTCAATAATAATATACGATTCCCGGATGATTTACACTATACGTAGGAAGAGGACCATATGGAAATGCAGACCCGCGAAACCACAAGCATGGAAGAACGAATTGAACAGGCCGCGTCGTTCCTCCGGCAGTGTTACAGTGAATTAGAGAAATCATCCGCTGAGCTGAACGGACGCATAGAGGCAGTACATAAAGAAATCAGACAGACGGGAACCTATCATCATACAGCGGAAGAGCTCACGCACGGTGCCAGAATGGCCTGGCGGCACAACAGCCGCTGTATTGGCCGCTTATTCTGGCATACGCTGGAGGTTAACGATGCCCGCGAGGCTAAGACCGCCTCTCAAGTGGCGGAAGCGCTGCTTAGGCATCTGGAGCGGGCAGGCAACGGCGGCCGTATCCGTCCGGTAATGACCGTGTTCCGCAGCGGTAGGGAGCCGGGCAAGGCCATCCGGATCTGGAACCACCAGCTGATCCGCTATGCCGGATACCCGGCAGCAGACGGGCAGCCCCGCCGCGGCGACCCGGCCTCGGATGCCTTTACGGCAGTCTGCCGGAGGCTCGGCTGGCAGGGCAGCGGCGGCGACTTCGACGTGCTGCCGCTGGTCATCAGCATCGGGGAAGAGCCGCCGCGCTGGTTCACCATACCCGATGCGCTGGTGCAGGAGGTTCCGCTCAGCCATCCGGAGATTGAACGCTTCGGCGAGCTGGGGCTGCGCTGGTACGCTGTTCCGGTGGTGTCCGACATGCTGCTGGAGATAGGCGGGATCCGCTATCCGGCAGCCCCCTTTAACGGATGGTATATGGAGACGGAGATCGGCTCGCGCAATCTGGGGGATGCCGGGCGGTATAACCGGCTGGGGGCGGTAGCCGACCTGCTGGGCCTGGACCGTTCGACGAATACCTCCCTGTGGAAGGACCGGGCGCTGCTGGAGCTGAACCGCGCTGTACTGTATTCCTTCAAGCAGGCGGGAGTCAGCATTGTGGATCATCATACGGCCGCTGACCAGTTCGTCCGTTTTCAGGAGCAGGAGAGGCAGAAGGGCCGGGAGGTGTCCGGCAAATGGCACTGGCTGATCCCGCCGATGTCACCTTCTTCGACACCAATCTGGGAAGACAACAAGCTGAGGGAGCTTAACCTCAGTCCGCGCCTGATATATCAGAAGCCGGCTTATGCCGGACGGGACAGTAATCCGGACTGTGAGGAACCGGCAGGACAAGAGGCATCTGCAATGCCTGCCCAGGAGCTGAAATGCCCTTTTCATCAATAGTCAGGCCGTTTGATCTGTGATACTATGTAAGCTTAGTCCAGTAAAAAAAGGGAAGTGAGCACGAATGATTAATATTACGATTCCTGCGCCGGATGTTACGATCACCAAGCAAGAGAACCCGGTGCTGAGCCATATTTACGGATTTACCGACTTTCACCTGTTTACGCGGGAGGCGGGCGGCATCTTTATGTTCTATAACGATAAGGACGAGCTGCTGTTCGTAGGCAAAGCCAGAAAGCTTAGACCGCGGATCAAAAAGCACTTCGAGGACAACGTCTCTGTAATGAAGCCTCACCGGGATGAAGTGACCAAGATTGAGGTCTGCGTCGTTGAAGATCCGGTGGACCGGGAAATATACGAAACCTACATTGTGAACAAGCTCAGAGCAAAATACAATGTAGAAAAGGTACTCTATAAATAAACTGCCCTGGTGCAGATGAGCGTAGTCCTTTCGGGCTGCGCTTTTTGCTGTGCCGGCAGCCGGTTGTCGGTCTAAAGGCTTGGGTAATTATCCCTTTCGCAGTAAAATGGTCCTTTGGATATACGACGGAAAGTTAGACAATTCGGCTCACTTCCGGACCAGGTAAATCATCTATAATAATCTCGTAAATGCTCGACATTTTTTGACATTTTATCTCGAGGTGATGGATAGATGGCAGGTTCTTTTTTTAGGAAAAAGGATGCGGCAGAACGGACGCTGAATCCCGGAGCAGCACCGGTGCCGCAGGCGGAGGAAGTACCTGCAGGGGAGCCGGACAGCAGCGGGCACAATGACAGCACAGCCGGCCTGATCTCCGCAGGCAAAACCCAGCTGGATAAGAAATCGCTGGATCTGATTTTTGCGGTGGAACAGATGATTCAGGCCAGGGCACATGCCGAATCAAGTAATTATGAGCTTCAGGACCGCCTGAACCACTCTAACAGCCATATTGAGCGGCTCGGCAAGGATCTGAGGAATCTGAACAAGGTTATTGAAGACCGGGAGAAGGATATCCTGGAGCTGGAACAGCGCCTGTCCGAGAAGAATCTGAAAATGGACCAGGTGCTGGAGGATCACCGCGAGCTTCAGGACACAATGTCGGCTAAGGCCGATGAGCTCAAAAGCACGATTGATCTGGAGCAGCAGAAGTACGCCAAGCTGATGCAGAAGCATCATGAAGCCCATGTGGATAAGCACAAGCGGATTATTGAGCTGGAGGACCGGATTAGCCGGCTGGAAACAGAAAACGGGCATTTACGGCAGAAATACGAAACAGTCCGGCAGGAAAAAGCCTACCTCGCCGGAATGATCAGTGATTTTACGAGCCGGATGACTGTTCCCTTCAGTGCCGGCAGTCCTGCCGCAGAGCGTAATGAAGAATACGGGGATACATAACGGGTATGGCTGCACATGATGATAACACCGGCCTGTTGGCCGAACTGCTGGCGCTTGGCAACCGGGACGGAAGCTGTCAATTGGAGCTTAGAATAACCTGCCGGAACAGCTGCAGAAGACATATACTCAGCATTGATGAACATACATATCTGCAAATCGCTGCCCTCGGCCCCCTAAGCGGGTATAAGGTGCGGCTATCGTTATACATGAAATGGGATCCTTTCCGCCGTACATATTTCAGCAGTCTGATCAGGATAAGAGACAACTTCAGCGAAACCCTGTACTTTAACTGCTCAGAGAGCTACGGGCGGCAGCTGTTTGAGCTGAAGGAACAGGAATATGCTCCCTCCCTGCAAGCGGATCGGCAGGAGGCTGCGGCGGATGCCCGCACCATGCCTGTAATATCAGAGTATAAGCAGGCTGCAATGCCAGGGACTAGATATAAACGGACTGTGCTGCTGCGCGGCCTGATGTTCGGTTTTCTGCTGGTTCTGCTCCTGCTGCGTATGGGCACGGGAGAGACATGGCTGTTTGCAAACAGCGTTGAAGCCAGACAGGATCATACAAATGCAGACACGGCTTCATCAGCTGCATCAGCAGCGGACACGGAGAGGGCGGCAGGTACAGCCATTGCGGCTGCGGATCCAGACCAAGATCGCGTACATAACGTATCAGAGGCACCTGAAGCAATCAGCCCCGACGGGTTACGGCTGGTCCCGCTTTCGGGCGGAACGGCCCAGGCTGCTACGGTACAAGCGGGCTGCCCGCGCAGCCCCGGGCTCTTTATGAGACGATTGAGCTTTCCGGAGACAGCTATACCTATAGCCTGCCGGAGGGCTACGTATCCCTCACCTTTGATGACGGTCCTTCATCCTACACCGAGCAGCTGGTAGATATTCTGGTGAAGGAGGGGATTGCCGCCAATTTCCTGTTCATCGGCGTGAATGCCAGCCGGAATCCCGGGGCGGTCCGCTATGCCGATGAGCATGGCATGCCGGTCGGGAGCCATTCCTGGGATCACAGCGATATGACAGCCAATTCGGCGGAGGAGAACCGGATTAACCTGGAACGGGCA
Source organism: Paenibacillus sp. DMB5 (assembly GCF_001517085.1). Taxonomy (GTDB): domain Bacteria; phylum Bacillota; class Bacilli; order Paenibacillales; family Paenibacillaceae; genus Paenibacillus_AQ. Next base: position 46,669 of record NZ_LRAC01000013.1, on the reverse strand, counting down.
AGCCGGTCGCTGGAGCAGCTTACAGCCGCCCCGGTGACAATCTTCAGGCCGCCCTATGGAGCGGTGAACAGCGGGCTCGCTGAAGTGGCGGACAGACAGCAGTTAAACATTCTGCTCTGGAACCGTGACCCGGAGGACTGGAAAGCGTCAGGCCCGAAGGATATTCTTGACTACTTCAAGAAATCTGAGCCGTCGGGCGGCATTTATCTGCTGCACGAGAAGCAGAAAACCCTGCAGGCGCTTCCCGAAATCATTGCCTATCTGAAAGGGCAGGGACTGAAGTTTGCTGTCTTTGAATAATCCTGCCCCTAATAATCAATTGTACAAGCAGCGCAACCTGCGGAAGAAGCAGAGGCGCTGCTTTTTTTATACGCATAGCCGCGTGCTGCATCTGCATGCCTGTGAAAGCTTTGTGTAATATTGCAATTACGCCTGCCGGAGCGCGGATTGCTCTTGTTTTAATAAGTAAAATTTGAGAGAATGAGAAGATATTGTTGTTGGCATATTGGGCTGTGAAAGCTACAATAGAAAGTTGGAACAGATTTAACTTTAATGTTTTGAAAAGAGGTATACCATGAATAAACAATCCATTTATGGATTAACTTTAGAAGAGTTGACGTCATGGCTGATGGAGCACGGGCATAAGAAGTCCCGCGCTGCCAAGGTCTGGGAATATGTGTACCGCAAACGGGTTACTGATTTTGAAGAGATGACAGAGGCCAACAAGGAATGCGTCCGGCTGCTGTCCGAGCATTTTGTATTTCAGACGATGGAGGAGCATGTGAAGCAGGAGTCCGCTGACGGTACCGTCAAGTTCCTGTTCCGCCTGTATGATGGCAATTTGATTGAAACCGTACTGATGCGGCAAAAATACGGCCTGTCCGTCTGCGTGACCACCCAGGTCGGCTGCAACATCGGCTGCAGCTTCTGCGCGAGCGGGCTGCTGGCAAAGAGCCGTGACCTGTCGAGCGGAGAGATTGTCGAGCAGATCATGAAGGTCCAGCTGCATCTGGATCAGGCCGGCCTGGGCCAGCGGGTCAGCCATGTTGTAGTCATGGGGATCGGTGAGCCGTTCGATAACTTCACGAACCTGCTGAAATTCCTGACAACCGTTAAGGATCATAAGGGACTTGCGATCGCCGGCAAGGGCATCACCGTATCGACAAGCGGCCTGGCCGGCAAAATCAGAGAATTTGCTGATGCCAACACCCAGGTGAATCTTGCCATCTCGCTGCATGCGCCGAATAACGAGCTGCGGACCTCGATCATGAAGATTAACCGCGCCATTCCTTTGGAGAAATTGATGCCGGCGATTGATTACTATCTGGAGAAGACGAACCGGCGGATTACGCTGGAATATATTCTGCTGAAGGATATCAATGACCAGCAGGAGCATGCGCTTGAGCTGGCCGAGCTGATCGGCGAGCACCGCCGGCAGCTGGTTAATGTCAACCTGATTCCGTACAATCCGGTCGATGAGCACAGCCAGTACCAGCGGACGGACAGGGAAGTTGTTCGTGCCTTCTTCGACACGCTGAAGAAGCAGGGAGTCAGCGTCAGCACAAGGCTGGAGCATGGAGTGGATATCGATGCGGCCTGCGGACAGCTGCGCAGCAAACAGATCAAGAAGACCCAGGAAGCTATCTAAAGAAAGAAGGTTCGTGTGTGCTGACATTTACAAGTTATACGGTCGAGGATGTTAGAGATCCGTTCGGCATTCTGAGCGGCAAGCGGTATGAGTTCATGATTAATCTGGATATTCCGGAGGAAGATGAGCTGTACGAGGAGAACGGGGTATCTGTACGTGCTGTAGTTAAGGCAGAAGCGGGTGAAGCGGTGCTGGTCACCTATGATCTGCTGGAGACAACCACCGGCAGGCTGCTTGAGTTCGACCTGGAGGATGAAGAGGAAGCCGAGCTGGCACAGTTCTGCAAGGAGCATCTGCCGGAGTAGCCCCATATCACATTAATAACAAAGCAGCCCCGGAGCCAAGTGCTCCGGGGCTTTTTGCTCCAGTTAACATTTTTACAAAACGCCGTTTATATAATAATAAATCTGCCTGTTCCACCAGTACCAGTCGTGATCCACATCATACCCCCAGTAATCGACCTGCGCCGGAATGTCCTTACGCTGCAGTAGCTCCTCGATCAGCCGGGTTTCATGCAGCATTTCGTCCTCATAAGCACCCTGACCGACACAGAGGATAATCCTGCTGCTGCGGTACCGGTTCAGATAGTCCTCGTCCGCAAGGTTCGGCAGGTAATGGAGCGGAGAGTTGTAATAGACATTTTCACTCATATAATCGCCGAAGAAGTAATAAGTCGAATACACACCGCTCAGGGCGATCAGCGTATCGAAGTAGTGCGGATAACGGAAAAAGAAGCTGCCGCTGTAATAGGCGCCCATTGAGCAGCCGGAAATCAGGATTTTTTGGTCATCCCCGCCGTTATTCCATTTGCTCTCATGGAGGATACCGGGGATAAGCTCCTGCGTGATGTATTTGTCATACTGCTCATGCCGGACCGCCTTATCTTCATGGTTCCAGTGGGAGGAAAAGAACGTCTCCTCATCAATGCTGTCGCAGGCCCAGATCTGCAGCTTGCCCGCTTCGATGAAACTGGAGAGGGTCGCAATCATCCCGGAGTCCTCATATTGATAAAAACGGCCAAGCGAGGTGGGGAAGACAAGCATCGGTTTGCCGGCGTGGCCGTATACTTTATACTCCATGTCCCTGTTCAGGTGACGGCTGTATTCCTTGCGGTAGCTTGTCTTCATCCGTAGCACATCCTATCCTTCTTCTTGTTGTATATACTTCACGATTTCTCTGACGGTCTCAAGGTCCGGGGAGCGGAACTGATAAGCGCTGTTGCCCATCGCCCTGCTGAACACTTCCTCGATCTCGGCGTAATTGACGATTTTGTCCCCGTAGGTACGGTAAATGTCTTCATGACTGTGGGTATAATGCTTGTGCCGCTTGCGGCTGGCATAGCCGGTGTAGTATTTGCCTTCATACGGGCCGCCGACCTCATTCCTGGCCACCATCCCTGCCCATTCCTTATACACGTCAACATCATAGGAGAAGTTAATGGCATCCGTCATCCAGGCACCGGGCGGCCGCATATTCACTTCGAGCGCGATGATCCGTCCGTCCTTTTTCGATTTGAACAGCTCGATATGGAAGAACCGTTCCCTGATGTCAAAAGCTTTCAGGATGCTTCTTCCGGCTTCCTCAACCTCCGGACTAATGTCCTTCAGGCAGAAATAATAGAGATGGTTGTCCGTATTCACGACGTCCATGACGCTGTTCTCGAACAGATGGCTGACGGCGAAGCGTACCTCTCCATTTCGATCAACCAGACCGTCATAGGTGAGAATCACCCCGTCGATGAATTCCTCAATAATAAACGAAACGTCCGCAGGCTTGTGGTCAAAAAAATGCTGCAGCTCAGCCTCGTTGCTGATCTTGAAGGTGTTGCTGGCCCCTGAGCCGAGGTCAGGCTTCACCACCAGCGGGAATCCGGCGCTTTGAATGAAATCATCCACACTTTCCCGGGTGGTTCCGGTCGAGAACTGGACGGTGCTTACCCCGCTTTTGCGGAAAAATTCCTTCATCTTAGACTTCTGCTTCAGGTTCTGGACGAAATCATTTTTAGTGCCGTAGATGTTAAAATCGGTCCGGATCGCGGCATCCTGCTCCAGCCAGTATTCATTCAGCGACTCAAACCGGTCGATCTTGCCGTATTTGTGGGTGAAATAGCCGACAGCCCGCAGAATTTCTTCGTAATTTTCGAGGTCGGATACCTTATAGTATTCCGTCAGTGCAAGCTGCAGCCGATCCTCCAGATGATCATATTCGGCATCGCCGATCCCGAGCACGAACACCCCCTGGCGCTGCAGCTGGATACAGAAATCAGCACTGTTTCTGGGGAAATGAGGGGAGAAGAAAACAAAGTTAATGGTGACCAGCCCCTTTGGCTAAAGTGTAATTCCGAGTCAATTCGTGTGATTAATTTAATCTAATCTACCAGCTGCACTGCTTTTCGTCAATCCTTTTACAGAACACAAATATAGGGTAGAATACAATAAAGCAGGCAAAAATAGGAGTTGTGATCATGTCTAATGAAGAAGTATTCTTGACCAAAGAAGGTTTGGCCAAGCTTGAGGATGAGCTTAGAGAGCTTAAGGAAGTAGGGCGCAAGGAGCTTGCAGCCCGGCTTAAGCTGGCGATCAGCTATGGCGACCTGAAGGAGAACAGCGAGTATCACTCGGCCAAGGAAGACCAGTCCTTCATGGAGACCCGCATCATGATCCTGGAGAAGATGCTGACCAAGGCGCAGATCGTCGACTCCAGCAGCATGGATCTGAGCACCGTGAGTGTAGGGACCGTTGTCATCCTTAACGATGTGGAGTTCGCCGAAAAGATTGAATACAGAGTGGTCGGTCCGGCTGAGGCCGATGTGCTGAACAACAAGATTTCGTATGAAAGCCCCCTGGGCAAAGAGCTGATCGGCAAAAAGGTCGGCGATGTCATAGCAGTCAATGCTCCAATGGGTGTCATTAAATATGAGCTACTGGAGATCAAAGCAGATTAAGAACAGAAATCCCTGTCTCCCGGTATTCCGGGGACAGGGATTTTTGGTGTGCCTGCCTATAGTATTCAGTCTCTCCATAGGCGTTGTCTATTAAGCATATTGTCTCCAAATCTTGGACGTTGCCTGCTTCCGGGGGTATAGTAGGGAATAACTATAGCATAGAGGAGTCCTGGACCGTGATTCAGCAGGTATTATCGACCTTAGTGGAGGTTATCGTGCCGCTGGCCATCCCCGTTACCGCCGGGGCGCTGCTGGCCCGCTACAAAAATTTGGACACCAAGCCGTTACTTACACTTTATCTGTACTTTCTGACCCCGGCCATCATTCTTGATACGCTGGCAAATGCCGAGATTTCCTTCGGCGACGTGTACCAGACGATTGCCTTTGCCCTTTTGAATCTGCTGCTCCTGTGGCTTGTATCGGTAGTGCTCGGCAAGCTGCTGACCCTGGCTCCGCCCGAAGCGGCGGGACTGACCCTGATCTCCACTTTTACGAACAGCGTTAACTACGGGCTGCCGCTTGTCCTGCTGGCCTTTGGCCAGCTTGGACTCGACAAGGCCTCGGTCTATGTGATCGTCCAGATGGTGATCGTGAATACGATCGGCGTCTATTTTGCCGCCCGGTCACAGTTCAATGTGAAGAGCGCAGTGAAATCCGTCTTTGCCCTTCCCGCCGTCTATGCCGCTTTGCTCGCTCTGCTGCTGAGAGGGCTTGGCCTGCAGCTGCCGCAGGAGCTGGCCTCAGGCGTCTCGATGGTAGCAGGTGCATATTCGCCTGTAGTCCTGGCGATTCTCGGTGCCCAGATGGTCAGGGTCCAGGCCGGCCACACCGAACGCAATGTGCAGCTGGCCTTCTGGACTGGCCTGTCTGTCCGCCTGCTGCTGTCACCGCTGATCGCCCTGCTGGTCCTGCTGCTGCTGAATATTTCCGGGACCCTGTTCTCGGTGCTGCTGGTTCTGGCATCCATGCCGGTCGCCGTCAACTCGGTCGTGCTGGCCGAGCGGTTCGGCAGCTCGCCTTCACTGGTATCGCGCTGCATCGTCTGGACCACGCTGGCCTCTTTCCTGGTGCTGCCGGTGCTGATTACGGCGGTGGGCAGTGTCCAGCCTTAGAAATCAAAGTTGTCGGGGTCCGGACCGACTCTCTGATCGCGGTTTAAGCCGTCAATGACAGCCATTTCTTCAGCGCTCAGCTCGAAATCAAACAGAGCGGCATTCTCTTTAATCCGCAGCTCCTTCGTTGACTTCGGAATCGTAACAATGCCGTGCTGCAGGTCCCAGCGCAGGATAACCTGGGCGACTGACTTTCCGGCTCTGGCAGCGATTCTCTGCAGGTCAGGCTGATCAAGCAGCCCGCCCTGCATCAGCGGCGACCAGGCCTCGATCTGGATGCCCTGTTCACGGCAGTAGCTTTTGAGCTCCTGCTGGGACAGGTAGGGATGGAGCTCGACCTGATTGACCGCCGGGCGGATTTCCGCATCCTTCAGCAGATCCTCCAGATGATGAATCTGAAAATTGCTGACTCCGACCGCTTTAACCCGGCCTGCTTTGTAGAGCGTTTCAAGCGCTCTCCAGGCTTCTTTGTATTTTTCCTTTACCGGCCAGTGGATCAGGTACAGATCCAGATAGTCCAGGCCGAGTTTTTCCAGGCTGGCCTCATAGGCGGCCAGTGTTTCTTCATAGCCAAGATCAGCATTCCACACTTTAGAGGTGATGAAGAGCTCTTCACGCCGCAGTCCGTTCTCCGCCAGCGCCTCGGCAATAGCCTGTCCTACTCCCCGCTCATTCTGATAAATGGCTGCAGTATCAATGCTCCGGTAGCCGTGGGCAATGGCCGACTTTACCGCCTGCACGAGTTCTTCGCCATCGGCCACCTGGAATACACCCAGGCCGAGCCAAGGCATCTTCACGCCTCCTTGTAGTTCTGTTGTATCCTGTAAATGCTGTGCTGTATGTTGTGTCATTATAAATAACCTCCGAGATGGATTAGTGTAATCCGGATTTTGTTGATCTTGCAGTGTAACGAATGGATACTTCCCGGGTCAGGCTGTTGTACGATGCGTCAGCTGTTCATCTCTGCGCTCGAGCGAACGGCTCCGCGCGGTAAGTACTACCGCTCCAAGCACCATGACCGACCCGACCCAGGCTGTATGAATCAGGCCCAGATGCTCTGTGACGATTCCACCAAGATAGGCACCGATGGCGATGCCGGCATTGAAGGCGGCGATGTTTACCGCAGAGGCAATATCTCTGGCTCCAGGTGCGTACCGGTCAGCCAGCATTACAACATAGGATTGCAGCCCGGGTACATTCATGAAGGCGAGCAGTCCCATGAAGATGATGCTGATGAGGGCGGCGGTTTTGAACGGAGCTGTAAAGGTCAGGACCAGCAGTATGGCCGCCTGCAGGGCGAACATATAGAACAGGGCATTCATCGGCTTGTGATTGGCGGCTTTGCCGCCGATAATATTGCCGGCGGCTATCGCTAAGCCATAAACGAGCAGTATTACGGCAACTGTCTGCTCCTTAAAGCCGCTGATCTCATGCAGCAGCGGGGACAGATAGGTGAAGACGGCAAAGGTGCCGCCATATCCGAGGGCTGTTATGGCAAAAGCCAGCAGCAGCCGTCCGTTAGTCACCAGCTTAACCTGCTCATTAAGAGGTGTACGCTGACCTTTGCGCAGTCCTGAAGGAATGAGGAGCAGATTAGCGGCCAGAGCGGCAACGCCTACGGCGGCGATAGCGATAAAGGCTGCCCGCCAGCCCAGGTGCTGGCCCAGCAGCGTGCCGAGCGGTACACCTGTTACGGTAGCGACGGTCAGGCCGGTGAACATAATTGAGATGGCACTGGCCTTGCGGTTCTCCGGCACAAGATCTGCAGCGATCGTTGAAGCGATGGACATGAACAGGCCGTGAGACAAGGCAGAGATGACCCGGGCCGTCAGCAGCAGGGCAATGCCGCCTGAAGCGGCTGCAAGGCTGTTGCCGAGGATGAACAGCACCATAAGCGCCAGCAGCAGTGTTTTGCGGGACACCGCCGTTGTCAGGGAAGTCAGGACAGGCGCCCCGAAGGTAACACCGAGAGCATAAAGGGTGACCGTCAGTCCGGCCGCCGTTACGGATATATGCAGATCATCAGCTATCAGCGGCAGCAGCCCGACACTGATAAACTCGGTTGTTCCGATAGCAAAAGCGCTGACTGCAAGCGCCAGCAGCGCGAGCGTGCTTCTTTTTTGATTCAGGGACATGTTTTCCACTCCTGTAGTATGGTAATCACCGGCCGGTAAATGCTATTATGAACCACGTAGGCAGAAGTGGATAGTACGTACTTAAAAGTACTATAGGTACTAAAAAGTACCTATAACATAAAAAGAAGTATATGCTTCCGAAGCAAGTTTTGCCGATAATTACCCAAGGATGCTATGCTAACAAAACTTTCAGGAGGGCCCCATGTCCAAAAAATATAATATTTCCGTTGAAGCTACGCTGGAGGTGATCGGCGGCAAATGGAAATGCGTGATTCTCTGCCATCTGACCCACGGTAAGCTGCGGACCAGCGATTTAAAGCGCATATGCCGAACATTACGCAAAAGATGCTCACTCAGCAGCTCCGCGAGCTGGAGGAGGACGGCATTGTTAACCGGATCAGCTACAATCAGGTGCCGCCCAAGGTGGAATATGAGCTGAGTGAATACGGACAGTCGCTGCGCACCATTCTCGATTCGCTGTGCGCTTGGGGTGAACGGCATATTATCAGGGAGTATGGTGATAAATTCGCTGTGCTGGAGGACAATGTGCTGAATCATAAGAAACTGGAAGACCAGCCGGCCGGTATAGAACAGCTGTAGTTATTCCGCGGATAAGCTGAATCATGACATCAAAAAAACCGTAAGTGCTCCTTCCCGGAGACTTGCGGTTTTATTTGTAAGGGAGAAAAAAGGATCTTAATCCGGACTGCCTTCCGTGACCTGAATGGTGAACACAAAGGCTGCTCCCTGCTCCATGCCTGTTCTGGCATAGATGGTGCCTCCCATCAGCTCGACGAGCATTTTACAGATGGACAAGCCAAGGCCGGTCCCGCCGAATTTCCGGTTAATGGTTGCATCAACCTGGGTAAACGGCTGGAACAGATATTTCATTTTATCGTCCGGAATCCCTACACCGGTATCTTCAACCACGAATTCCAGCTGCAGTACGCCGTCCATCGCCTGTCTGAGACGGGCATGTACCTTTACACTGCCGCTGGAGGTAAATTTAATGGCATTCCCGATCAGGTTGTTAAGCACCTGTCTCAAGCGGTTGGAGTCTCCTACCAGCAAGGCGGGAATGTTGGGGTCAATCAGCATCTCCAGTGCCAGGCTGCGTTCCATCGCCAGCGCCCTGAACAGGTCAAGCGTTTCCTTTAGGCAGGAATGGAGGTTGAACAGCTCGTAGTCCAGCTCCATTTTGCCGGATTCAATCTTGGTGAAGTCCAGGATATGGTTGATTACCGACAGCAGGGCATGACCGCTGGTATGGATAATTTCGGCCATCTCCAGATCATCTGATGACAGATCCGAGGTCCGCAGCACATCAGACATGGCGATAATCCCGTTGAGCGGGGTTCTGATCTCATGGCTCATCATGGCGAGAAAGCCGCTTTTGATCCGCAGTGCTACCTCGGCCGTATCCTTCAGCTCGGTGAGCACGATATTGGCCGACTCGAGCTCCTGTGTTTTGAGCTGCAGCTCCTTGCGGGTCTGGAACATGCGGACAAAGCCGTCTATCTTGCTCTTCAGCACCAATGGATGAAACGGCTTGGTCAGGAAATCTATAGCTCCGGCCGTGTAGGCCATCATATAATTCTCCAGCTCCGAGGTGAGCGAGGTCAGAAAAATGATCGGAATATCTTTTGATTTTTTGCGCATCTTGATCCGTTTGGCTGTCTCAAAACCATTCATATCGGGCATCAGGACATCCATAATGATCAGGGCAAATTCCTGCTCCAGCAGGTGCTTCAGGGCATCCATCCCCGAGGTGGCATGAACGAGCCGGTACGGTTTATCCGCAAGCAGGGCTTGAACAGAGAGAAACTCATCGGGACGATCATCTACAATCAAAATATTAACAGGATAATCCATAGTTCCTCCCGGACAAGTTAGAATGAAAATGACAGATAGTAATAGTTAGAGCTATTGGATTAACCATACCTTTAATACAGTAACCAACTGGGTAGTGTTGATTGGTTTGGAGATATAATCCGAGGCTCCGGCCTGCAGGCATTTGGTCCGGTCCTCCTCCAGCGCACGGGCAGTCAGGGCAATGATAACGATATGATCATAAGCCGGGTTCTCGCGGATCCGCTTCATCGTCTCATATCCATCCATTTCCGGCATCATAATGTCCATGAACACAAGCTGGGTCTCCGGATGCTGCTCCAGGTGCGCCAGCGCCTCCAGGCCGTTCTGGGCAAAGCTTATCTCCATATTATAACCCTCAAGCACACTGGATAACGCAAAAATATTACGCATGTCATCGTCGACCAGCAGAATCTGTTTGCCGGCAAAGGCCGCTTCCGGATTATGCAGCTTCTCGATCAGCTGCTGCTTATCCGGCGGCAGGTCGGCATGTCTGCGGTGGAGGTACAATGCCGTTTCATCATAAAGCCGTTCCATCGAACGCACATTCTTGATTACGATGCTCTCGGCATAATGCTTCAAGCGCTGCTCATCCGTTTTGCTGAGATCCTTGCCTGTATAGATGATGACCGGCAGTGTCTGCAGCTTGCGGTTGGTCTTGATCTGCTCCATCAGATCGAAACCGCTGATATCCGACAATCCAAGATCAAGCACCATGCAATCAAAATGATGGCTGCTCAGCTGCTCGAGGGCTTCGCGGCCGGTGCCGACGGCGACCACCCTCACGTCAGGATGGGCAATGAATTCCACCAGACTGCTGCGCAGCACCTGGTTGTCCTCCACGATTAGCAGGCTCTTCACCGGACGGCGGATATAGGTCTCTATCTGCAGGAAAGCTGTCTCCAGCTCTGCCTGGTCACTCGGCTTCTTCCAGAAGGAAAGGGCGCCCATCGCCAGGCTCTGCTGGTTCTCTTCTGCAGTGGAAATAACATGGACCGGAATATGGCGCAGCTCCGGACGGCTCTTCAGCCGGCTGATAATGGCCCAGCCGTCGAGTACCGGCAGATGCAGATCGAGCAGGATGGCATCCGGCTTGTAGGCATGGGCGAGGGCAAGGCCCTGGTCGCCCTGGAAAGCCACAATGGCCTTGAAGCCTCTGCTCCGCGCAAGATCAAGCAGGATCGAGGCGAACTCGGCATCCTCCTCAATGATCAGGAGCAGGGTATCACCGCTCTCAAGATTATTCCGGTCATCATCCATCTCCGCATACTGAAGAAGCTTCGGATTGGAAATCGAAATGTCCGGAACAAAGGATTCGCGGAATGAAGGATGCTCTTTGGCGTCAGGAGCCGAATCCGGCTCATACACCTGGCTGGCTGCTGCAGCAAAGGTGGAGGCAGCCTGGGACAGGGCAAGCTCATCAGGCAGCTCTGCAGGCAGAATCAGCGAGAAGGTACTTCCCTTGTCTTCGATGGAATCGACTTCGATTCTTCCGCCCAGCAGGCCGGCCAGCTCGCGGCAGATGGTCAGGCCGAGGCCTGTGCCGCCGTATTTGCGGCTGGTGGTTCCGTCCGCCTGCTGGAAGGCCTCAAAGATACTCTCCAGCTTGGAGGCGGGAATGCCAATGCCGGTATCGCTGACAGCGAAGACGATCTCGTTGCCGCTTGTCCGGATCGACAGGGAGACGGAACCATGCTCCGGCGTAAACTTAAGGGCATTGGACAGCAGGTTGTTCAGAATCTGCTGCAGCCTGTGTCCGTCGGTCAGCAGATGCTCAGGCAGTCTGCTGTCGCAATGCACGTCAAAGCGCAGATGCTTGGTCTTCGCCTGCTGGTCAAACCGGCGGTACAGATGGCTGCTGATATCCTGCAGCGGCACCGGCTCCAGCACAGGCGTCATTTTACCGACTTCAAGCTTGGCCAAATCAAGAATTTCATCGATCAGCTGCAGCAGATCTTTACCTGCCGAGAAGATGGTGTGCACATATTCCAGCTGCTTGACGTCCAGATTGCCCTCTTTGTTCTCGGCCAGAATCTGTGACAGAATCAGCAGGCTGTTCAGCGGCGTACGCAGCTCATGGGATACATTGGCCAGGAATTCAGACTTATACTGTGCAGCCATGAAGATTTCTTCCGCCTGCACCTTGATTTCTTCCTTCTGCTGCTCTGTCAGCTCCATCTGCTGCAGCAGGCTGCTATTGGAGACAGCGAGCTCTTCGGTCTGGACCTGCAGCTCCTCTGTTTGCGCTTCAAGCTCCTGTGCCTGCGCCTGGAGCTGCTCCTTCTGATCCTGCAGCTCTCTGGTCTGTGCAAGGAGCTCATCGGCCTGCTCCTGAATCTCTTCCTTCTGCCGTGCGGTGATTTCCATCTGCTCGCGCAGCTCGGCAGCCTGAGCTTCAATTTCCGACTTCTGCCGTGCAGTCAGCTCCATCTGGTGCTGCAGATTCTGATTGGAGGCAGCCAATTCCTCAGTCTGGGCCAGCAGCTCCTGTGCCTGGGCCTGGAGCTCTTCCTTCTGGTCCTGCAGTTCCTCGGTCTGTGCAAGGAGTTCATCGGCCTGCGCCTGAATCTCCTCTTTCTGCTGTGCGGTCAGCTTCATCTGATCCTGCAGACTGCTGTTGGATGCCGCCAGCTCCTCGGTTTGGGCCAGCAGCTCATCCGCCTGGTCCTGAATCTCTTCTTTCTGGCGTGCCGTCAGCTCCATCTGGTGCTGCAGATTCTGATTGGAGGTGGCTAATTCCGCGGTCTGGGCGATTAACTCCTCAGTCTGTGCCTCAAGCTCCTGGGTCTGTGCCTGGAGCTCTTCCGTCTGGGCTTCCAGCTCTTCTTTTTGCAGCTGGGTGTGGTTAAGCAGCTCCTCAATCTGCGCAACATCAGCCAGGGTATTAATCAGTACCCCCATGTTCTGGCCGGTCCGCTCGATTAACTGCCGCTCCTTGTCGCCGAGCTCCTTCAAGGTGGCCAGTTCAACTACAGCGACAACGTCATTCTCATAAAGAACCGGAAGCACAATCAGTGTCGACGGAGGGGCTTCCCCCAGTCCGGAGTGCACTCTTACATAATGCTCCGGCAGATCGTTCAGGATGATCATCTGCTTGTCAACCGCGCATTGGCCCACCAGCCCGCTGCCGAGCGCGAACGGTTCACGGCTTACAGAGGCCTCATCAAAAGCATAGCCGGCTGTGAACTGCAGCCGGCCGTGCTGCAGCATGTACATGGCGCCATAGCTTCCGCCGACAGCTGTGGCCAGCCGTGAGATGAAGATGCGCGCTGCAGTCTGCAGATGTACGGAGCCTTGAAGACGCAGTGCCATCTCCGAGACCTCTGTGTTAATCCAGGCCTGATCCTCGGCCTTCAGGCGCAGAATGCGTTCCTCGGCAGTCTTATGATGCAGGTCAACACCCAGGCGGTAAAAGGACTGGGCCAGCTGCCCGAATTCATCACTGCGGGTGTTCATTCCCGAGGCATCGAGTGTGCCGCCGGCTATATCTTCGGATATTGTCCTGATTTGTTCAATGCCCTGCGTTACATTGCGGTGAATCTGTGCCATGAAGTAGGCACAGAGCAGAACACCTGCTACACCTGCCCCCAAGGCCAGGTATAGAGGTGCTCCTTCAAGATAGATCATTGCTATAGTGATCATACTGCTGAGCAGCAGTATAGAAGTAACAGTGGCTAACCAAATCTGTTGTTTTATTTTCATGCTCGCCCGCCTTTATCTAGCTAGTTTTATTAATTATACTTTTAATAGAGAAGCGATGATAGAGGAAACACAGGGAAAACGCCAGTTTAACCAAAAATTCGCCGGATTATCTGGCGTTTTTATGACAACTGCTTTTGTGCCCTTTACCGGAAGCGTCTGCCGGCCCGTTTCCGGCCGGGAGCTCCCCGGTTTACGGCGTGGCCGCCTGCACCGCCGCCCACCGCCTGCTGCTGTCTTGTATACGGGCTCTCGATAGCTGAGTTGGTGCCGCCCGTGCTGTACGTGCCGCCTCCGCTGCCCACCTGGGTTGCAGAGGAGCTCCGGCTGCCTCTGGGCAGCTTCACTGTCTGGTTGTTAACCACGATGACAATTTCCTTGCCCCCGGCAATCAGCGGGAGCGAAGTATTATGGGGGCCCCGGTATTCCTTTCCTTTGCTGCCCCGGTTAACAGCATCTCCTCCGGCGCCGACGCTCTGCTGCTGGCGGGTATAGGGGGAGGCGATGGCGGCGTTGCTCCCGCCCGCGCTGCTGCGCCCTGCGCCGCTGGCAATCTGTGTAGTATTCGCGGCATTAGTATACTGGTTATTGATGACAAACACCAGGCGGCCGACTCCTGCAAGCGGCGTGCGGGTAACAATGCGCCGTTTTCCCTTTTGAATGATGACTACAATCCTGTCTTTCTGCTTAGCCATCTGCATCGTTCCTTCCCGTTTGGACTTCTATATCATTAATGCGCTGGCGTAAAATGAGTGAGCAATACGGGCTGGGCGGAGCGCTAAATCAACGGCTGCCTACTGCTTGGATGAAAATGGATGAATTACATGAAAAATTGTCAAAATTAATGACTGATTTTCAAAAATGGGGGCTTGTAAGGATCGTACAGAGCGTGTAAGATATACGAAGGTTTAATTACGGATATTCATATAACAACTCATATAATCTTGGGAATATGGCCCATAAGTTTCTACCGGATAACCACTGTAAATATCCGACTATGAGTGAAATAGCGCATCTAGGGTTCCGCTTCTGTCTGCCGTCCGGCTGACAGAAGGCTGGTCCAAGCGATGCGGACACTGCTGATGTGTTACACCGCTTAGGGACAAAAACCCAGAAGGACAGATTCACTTGAGAGAAACGCTCAAGTCAATCTGTCCTTTTTTTGTTTCTGCCGTCCACTCAGCTGCCACAACTATTGAAGGAGAGAAGCTGCCGTTATGAAAGTGTTGGAGGAACGCATTAGAGAAGAGGGCCTGATTCTCTCGGATACCGTGCTGAAGGTGGATTCGTTTCTGAATCATCAGGTGGATACGGGGCTTGCCCTGCAGATCGGACAGGAGTTCAGGGAAGTGTTCGGTGATTTGCCGGTTACCAAAATATTGACGGTTGAAGCCAGTGGTATCCAGTTCGCAATGGCTGCAGGGATTGCATACAAGGTCCCCTTTATTTATGCCAAGAAAAAGAAGGCTGTAACCTTGTCCGAAAGCGTCTATTCGGCTCCGGTCCACTCCTTCACCCGCCAGGAGGACTACCGGATCAGCATCTCACAGAAGTATCTGGGACCTGATGACAGGGTACTGATTATCGATGATTTCCTTGCCACCGGCGCAGCGCTGGTAGGGCTGGCAGATATTGTGGAGCAATCCGGCGCACAGCTGCTGGGTGTCGGCTGTGTGATCGAAAAGAGCTTTCAGGAAGGGCGGAGCCTGCTGGAGAAGAGGGGCATTGCGGTGCATGCG
Source organism: Paenibacillus sp. DMB5 (assembly GCF_001517085.1). Taxonomy (GTDB): domain Bacteria; phylum Bacillota; class Bacilli; order Paenibacillales; family Paenibacillaceae; genus Paenibacillus_AQ. The sequence goes on along the minus strand of NZ_LRAC01000013.1, from coordinate 31,523 downwards.
CTGGCAAGAATCTCGTCCATGGCTCCGGGAGAAGTTCATTTTATTGCAAATGAAGAGATGATTAAGGAGAGTGCAGGATGTTAAGCAAGCAAAAGATTTTCGCTCTGGGGCTGCAGCATGTGCTGGCCATGTACGCCGGAGCTGTTATTGTACCGCTGGTCGTCGGAGGCGCACTGAATTTGAGCCCGGCGCAGATGGCCTATCTGATCGCGGCTGATCTGTTTACCTGCGGACTGGCCACACTGCTTCAGGTAATGGGCAGCAAGTATTTCGGCAGCGGGCTACCGGTCGTGCTGGGCTGTACCTTTACTGCCGTCAGCCCGATTATTGCCATTGCTTCAGGCTCAAATCTTGCGACCGCCTATGGCGCAATCATTATATCCGGCCTGTTCGTTGTACTGGCGGCCCCTATCTATGGCAGACTGCTGAAATTCTTTCCTACAGTCGTTACCGGATCTGTGGTGACTATCATCGGACTCTCACTTATTCCTGTTGCCATGAACAATGTGGCCGGCGGACAGGGCAGCCCTGACTTCGGACAGCCGCGCAATCTGCTGCTAGCTTTGATTACGCTGCTGGTTATCCTTGCCGTGAACCGTCTGGCAACCGGCTTCCTGCGTTCTGTTTCCGTACTGGTGGGTCTTGTCGTTGGAACAGCCATCGGATATTTTATGGGAATTGTTGATTTCTCTTCTGTCGGCACCGCATCTTATGTAAGCATTGCCCAGCCTTTCTACTTCGGCTGGCCGCAGTTCAGCGTAACGGCAATCTTCACGATGATTATCGTCAATATTGTATCCATGGTTGAATCGACAGGCGTATATTTTGCAGTCGGCAAGGCTACTGACCAGAAAGTAGAAGACCGGCAGATTGTAAACGGCCTGCGCTCGGAAGGGCTGGCCATCATGCTGGGCGGACTTTTCAATGCATTCCCTTATACGGCATTTTCACAGAATGTCGGATTGTTGTCTCTGACCCGTGTCAAGACCCGTAATGTCATTTTTGCTGCGGGCGGGATTATGGTGGTGCTGGGTCTTCTTCCCAAGCTGGCTGCGCTGACAACCGTCGTGCCCAATGCCGTGCTGGGCGGTGCAATGATTGTTATGTTCGGTTCCGTTGCCGCCTCAGGGATGTCGATTCTGTCCGAGGTGGATCTGCGCAAGGACGGGAATCTGCTGATTGCCGCCTGCAGTATTGCCGTCGGCCTCGGCTCGGCTGTCCTGCCATCCATGTTCGACCAGCTGCCGGAGTTTGCCAGAATGCTCCTGCAGAACGGGATCGTTTCCGGTTCCCTGACAGCGATTGTCCTGAATATTTTCCTCTCCAGATCGCAGGATCACGCCGGCGCGGCAGCACCGGCTGCAGCGCCCGAATTGAAATAAAAGTTACCAGTTTTGAAGTATAACAAGATTAGCCGCCGATTCCGAAATATAAGGGATCGGTTTTTTTCTTTTTTATAACAGAATTCCAATGTATAATTTTTTGGAAAATATTAAATTTTTATAAGCTTGAATTGTAGGAGGGAGCCCTGAGTATGAGGAAGTACTGGCTGAGCGTGCTGGCCAGCCTGCTGCTGGTCTGCATCGTGCCGCTGTTCTCCATCCTTCAGAATTTAACGGATTCCCAGGTGCTGCCTGTGTCGAAGCAGGGCGTAATCGATCTGCGGGACTGGGATTTCCGGCAGGACGGGGCTCTGGAGCTGAACGGGGAGTGGGAGTTTTACCGCGGCAAACTGCTTGCGCCGGACGATTTCCAGCCTGCCCGTACAGGGAGGTCTGCTCCGGAAGTATCCGCAATGATCAATGTGCCGGAGAAATGGAACGACTATCTGGCAGATGACGGTACCAGTAAGGCTAAGGGCTATGCCACATACCGCCTGAAGGCCATGATTCCTGACGGGAAGTCAGTCGTATACGGCTTGCGTTCGCTTAATATCCGGATGGCCAGCAAGATTTTTCTGAACGGCCAGGAGATTGGAGGCAGCGGGTTGCCGGCACCCTCTCCTTCCGAGAGCAAGGCCAACAATATTCCTTATATGGGATTTGCCGCTGTAGACGGCAGCAGGCTGGAGATTATTGTACAGGTGGCGAACTATAACTATTCTTCCGGGGGCATCATCCAGCCGATTATTATCGGTGACCAGGTATCGATCCTGAAGCACCGGGAGTTCGCCTTGTTTGTCGACGGGGCAACCATATTCGGATTTTTTGTCCTGGCCCTGTTTCTGCTGATGTTCTCCAAGGTAAAGGCCAGCCGGGGGATTACCCTGTACCTGGGCCTGTTCAGCATCGCAGCCCTGGTGTATATTCTGACGCACGGTGAAAAGCTCATTGCCACCGTACTTCCCGGACTTTCTTATGAAATTGTACTAAAGCTACAGCTGGCATCCTCCACACTGGTTTATTATTACCTGCTCCGTTATGTGGCTAATTCAATCAATTATCCAATGCCTCAGGCGGTTATGAGGGCATCAAGGGCGATTACGGCAGTGCTGCTGCTGATTGCCGTGTTCGTTCCTGCACAGTATTTCAGTTATCTGGAAGGGCTGCTGCTAACCTGGGGCGTTGTTGCCATAAGCTTTGTGCTTTACTCTATGATTGTAGGTACACTGCAAAACCGAAAAGACAGGTTTATGATGATGGTCAGCATAGAGAGCCTAAGCGTAGTTATCATCTTTTATCTGGTCAGCTTCAGCAGCATGCCTTTTCATTACTATGTGCTGTCCTATGAAATTATCCTGTTCGGCTTCTTTCAGGCTATTCTGATGACCCGCCAATACGCTGCTTCCTTCCTTGAAGTGGAACAGCTGTCCCGCAGGCTGCAGACACTGGACGGGCTGAAGGATGATTTCATGGCTGACACCTCACGCGAGCTGCGAAATCCTCTGCAGGGGATCGTCAATATTGCCCAGACGATGGCAGAGGGGGCGGCAGGCACATTGACTGCCCAGCAGACTGGACAGCTGTCGATAATTGTATCGGCCGGGAAAAGGCTGTCCGCCCTGATCAATGATATGGCTGATTTTGCCAAGCTGAACCACGGAGATCTGTTTCTGCAGCGGCAGGCAGTTGACCTGCGCAGTGTCGCATCCTCTGTAATGGAGGTCACCCGTCATGTTACGGGCAATCCCAAGCTCAGCTTCCGCCTGGAGCTGCCGGAGTCGCTGCCGCTGCTTGAGACGGATGAACAGCGGCTGGCGCAGATCCTGTTCAATTTGCTGGCAAATGCTGTGAATTATACCCAGCAGGGTGTGATTACTGTATCCGCTGAGGTTAAAAAGAAATATGTGGTTATTCAGGTGGCTGATAACGGATCGGGACTGCCGCCGGAGCGGCTGCGGACGATCTTTGACGCCTATGATCCGCAAGGGGCCTCAGCCCAGAAGCTGTACCGTGAAAACGGGCTGGGCCTCAGCATTACCCAAAAGCTTGTAGAGCTTAACGGCGGGACGATTGAAGGAGAGTCTACCCTTGGCCAGGGGACTGTATTCCGCTTCACCCTGCCGGTGATGGAGGAGCGGGCAGTGCTCTTCAATGACGATTATCTGGAGGTTACCGGCTGGGAAACCGCCGCATCCTCCGAGCAGAAGGCGGATGAACCGGCGCTGCTGCAGGACGCGGAATGCTGCACCATCCTGGTCGTTGATAATGATCCGGTTAACCTCCAGGTGCTCTCCAATGCCCTGCGGCTGGAGGGTCATCTGGTTATTACGGCAGTCAGCGGTCCGGAGGCGCTGCTGCTGATGCAGGAGCAGCCGGAAATCGACCTTGTTATTATGGACTGGGCGATACCGGAAATGCCGGGACTGGTTCTGTGCCAGGCCATCCGGGAGCGGTTCATCCTGTCCGAGCTGCCGATTCTCGTTCTGGCTGCAGGAACCCGTGCGGAGGATATTCAGGCTATCTTTGAAGCAGGGGCCAACGACTACCTGATCCAGCCGGTGGAGCTGAGGGAATTCCGGGCCCGGGTGCAGACGCTGCTCGATATGCGCAAGCTGATCCGCAAGTCCGTGGAGACGGAAATCGCTTTTTTGCAGGCGCAGATCAAGCCGCATTTTTTGTATAACGCGCTTAATGCCATTATCTCCGTATGCCCTGATGATCCGGACAAGGCCACGGATCTGCTGCTGGATCTCAGCATGTATCTGCGCAGCAGCTTTGATTTTCAGAACCGCGGGCAGACCGTGCCGATTGAAAAGGAGCTTGAGCTGGTCCGTTCCTATCTGGCCCTGGAGAAGGCGAGATTCGATGACAGGCTGAATATCGAATTTGATCTTCCGGACCCGATCCGGGAACTGGTTCCTCCGCTGAGCATTCAGCCGATTGTGGAAAATGCCGTGAACCATGGGCTGATGAAGAAGGAAGCCGGCGGAACTGTCACGCTGTCGATCCGTCTGCTGCCGCGCCAGCTGGTGGTAGCCGTAACGGATAACGGTATCGGCATGTCCCCGGAGCGGATCGGCGAGGTTCTGTCTGAAGAACGCACTGAAGGCGGAATCGGCCTGAGAAATATCCAGCGGCGGCTGCTCAAGATTTATGGTACCGGACTGATAATAGAAAGCGAGCCTGGCACCGGAACCCGGATTTCCTATGCTATTCCTCGGACCGGACCGGTGCTCGAATGACCTGACAAGAGGTGAACCTGGCTTATGAGGGCAATATTAATAGATGACGAAAAACCCGCGCTGCAGCATCTTGAACGGCTCCTTGCGAAAGACGGACGGCTGCAGGTTGCCGGCAAATATACCTCGGCAAGGCTGGGGCTGCAGCATCTGGAGCAGGAGAAGGCCGATATCATCTTCCTGGATATCGGAATGCCGGAAATGAACGGCCTGGAGGCGGCCGAGCATATTATGAAGGTGGACCGCAATATCCGGATTGTCTATATCACAGCATACAGTGACTATGCGATTGATGCCTTTGAGCTGAATGCGGCGGATTATCTGCTGAAGCCGGTCACGGCACAGCGGCTGAACAAAACACTGGAGCGGCTGGTCAGCCGTGAGGAGCAGGCCGCTCCTCAGCCGGCCGCCGCGGAACAGGCCGATAACCCGTGGATTCTCTGCTTCAAGCGGCTGGAATTCATGGACAGGAACGATGCCGGCAGAAAAACGCTTTGGCGGACCAGCAAAGCGCAGGAGGTGCTGGCGCTGATGCTTCACTACCGCGGGCAATGGGTGCTGAAGGACATGATTGTGGATCTTGTCTGGCCGGATTTCAAGCCGGAAAAGGCGGTAACCAATCTGCATACAACGGTGTACCACATTCGCAAGCTGCTCAAGACGTGGGGGATGGAGGTCACGGTGGAATTTTCACAGGAACGCTACCGTCTGGTCACCGGTAATGCTCCGCTCGATGTGGAGCGGTTCGTTCAGGGCTGGCAGGGCGGTGCCGTTAAGGACGAGCAGGACTGGGAGCGCCGGGAGGCCGTGCTGTCATTATACCGCGGGGATTATCTGGCCGAGCATCACTACGGCTGGGCAGAGGCAAAGCGCAAGGAGCTGCAGGCCAATTATATTCAGATGTCGCTGCGGTCGGCTGAATATGAACTGGATACGGATCGTCCGCGGCAGGCGCTTGCCCGGTTGTCCGCACTGCAGGAGGTGGACCCCTATTCGGAGGATATCTGCCGTCTGGCCTTGCGGAGTTATGCCGCACTAGGCGATTTTCCCGGATTCCGGAGCCATTATGACCATTATAAAATGCTTCTGCAGAATGATCTGGGCATCGGTCCGGGCAGTATAATGGACAGCTGGGTTCAGAATGCCTTTTAGCTAAATTTCATGGTCTGGTGCTTTATGTAGCTGAGTTGCCCGCATTGCCATATGCGCTGCGGTTCGGCTATTTTTCTTCCGGCCGAAAGCTGTGCGCAGATCCTGGAAGATGAAACGAAAAGAGGATATTTGCGTATCAGAAGCGTAATAGTTAACAGGAAGGAAGTGTAATTTAGTGGATAATGGAATGAGTGTTATTTTGTTTGAAAAGCTGCCTGAAGGTGACCTGCGTGTCATTGAGGAGCGGGTATGGAGCATGAACATGATTACCGCCCTGGAGCATGTGAATTACCTTGTGGTCGGCGGCAAGGAATACGAGACGGTGGAAGGAAGACTGAATGTGGATCAGGGGAAGCTGGAGCTTCTGCTTGTTCCGATGCGCACCGAGGGTTAAGAGAGCGCTAGAGAAAGGAGGCAATGATTGTGGATAATGATGAGAAAAAGGCAAAGGAGCCTGCCAGGGACAGCGGCGGGCCCAGATTGCTGAACTCGGAAGGCAAACCGCTGCGTGTTCTGTCAACCTCTCTGGGCATCGCCCTGCTGGCGAACGCGATGTTCGTTCCCGGGGGCGTTCACGCCACCGGCGGGAGCACAGGCAGCGAGCCGCAGCTGGTGTCGTGGTCGACTGAAGAGGTCAAGGCCTATTTTGACGCAAATGTGGACTGGAACATTCCTTATCCGGAGGAGGATACCGAGGAGACCGTACAGGAGGGAACCGGTGTTGTTTCTTCCGGCGGAACGACGGTAATCAACAATTACGGGGGATACAGTAACGGCTTCGGCTGGGATGACCTGCTGCTGTACCACATGCTGTTTAACAGCGGCTCAAACTACTCCTCCAGAGGCTGGTATAATGACCGGCCCACTTATTACGGAGGCACCCGGACCACCTATAAGCCGCCGACGTATAACAGCGGAAGCTTTCAGAACAAACAGGTCACTGGCTCAGTCGTTAAACCGAAGACCTCTACATCCTCGACCGGCTCGATCACCCGCAGAGGCTCCTCCTCGGCCGGCGGCGTAGGCGGAAAATCAAGCGGACTGGGCTCCTCGACAGGCTCAGGCAGCAAGTCAAGCTCATCGGTTAAATCGGGGTCCTCGAAGAGCTCATCCTCCAAAAGCTCAGGCAGAAGCAGCGGTTTCGGCGGATGAGTCCGGAGAACAGCGTTTTTCAGCTGCTGGACCAGTCGGGCCTGGAGCGTGCGCCGCGGGTAGAACGGCTGCATGAGCTGGGATTCACGTGGGCTGATCTTGAGGAAGAGGAGTACTGGCTGGACGCTATTGCTGTAATGTCCGCAGAGACTTACAGGGAGCTGGCCGATGCTTCGGAGAAGCTGTGGGGAATTCTGGATAAGGCGGTGCGCTATGTCCACCGCAGACAGGATTTATATGAGCTGCTCGGCATTCCGCCGGTATTGTGGCAGATGCTGGATGATACGCCGCTGCCCGAACCGGGGCTGATCAGCCGGTATGCCCGGTTTGATTTTGCCGTAGCGGATGACGGGACGATCAAGCTGCTGGAGCTGAACGCAGACACGCCAACAGGATATGTGGAAGCGTCCATCGCGACGCCGTGGATCTGTGAACAGGCCGGTATCGGAAGTCCGAACGCAGGAATGAAAGAGCTGCTGGCTACGGCTTGGAGCCATGAGCGCCCGGACACCGCTGCCTGTGTTGCTTACGGCACCCACCAGGAGGATTCAGGGACCATAGAGGCGCTTGTACGCCACAGCGGCCTGGATATAAAGTGTGTGGACTGCCTCGAGCTGTGGATTGATAACGGCAACGTGTATGACGGGCAGAACCGGCGTATTGAGCGGATGTTTGCCCTGTATCCCAAGGAATGGATGGCAGTAGATGAAGGCGGCGATGCGCTTGCCTACGCCGTAGAGACAGGGCGGCTGCAGCTGTTTAACGGGCCGCACAGCATCCTGCTGCAATCCAAGGGCCTGGTTGCCGCCGTATGGGGCATGTATGAGCTGGGGCTGCTGTTTACGGAGGAGGAGCGGCAGGTAATCTCCCGCTATGTTCTGCCGACGTACAACAAGCCGGTATTCTCGGGAAGCTTCGTGTCCAAATCGGTATTCGGCCGCGAGGGGGGATCTGTACGCCTGTTCAATGACAGCGGCGAGCTGGAGCTTGCGGACGAGGAGGGCTTTGACAGCAGTGTCTTATTCCCGACCGTATACCAGAAAAGAGCAGAGCTTGCCCGGATCAATACTTCCGAGGGTGAGCTTCACCTGCTGACCGGCATGTTCGTGATTAACGGGAAGCCCTGCGGGCTGCTCGGGCGGGCTGGCGGACCGATTACAGGCAATGCCAGTCATTTTATTGCGTTAGGAGTGAGTGAGCTTGAATAGGAATAAAGGGAATATGGGGCGGGCTGCAGGAACAGCAGGAGCCCGGCTGGCTGCGATGCTTGGCATGCTGATGATTGCCGTGCTGCTGCTCGGCGCCTGCTCCAGCAATGAGGACAGTGTATTTCATACCGGTACTCCAGCGGAGACCACGGACAGTGTGTCGCGTGTGCCCTGGGATTACCGGGTGGTAGAGAGCACGGTGGGCGATCTGATCGGCAGTGACATGACCGTTTTGCCGGATAATGAGCTGCTGCCCAACGACGGGAACTATGCTACGGGTGACAAGATCTGGACACTGCAGTTCATGGATGCCGAGATGACGACCACTGCCGATCAGAAGAATGAGGTCCGGCTGTCTGAATGGATGACGCTTAAATCGTATCCTGACCAGAACACCGCGGCAGAGGATCTGAAGAATCTGAAGGTATCGATTACAACGGACGTCGACCTTGTCGGGGTATACAAAACGAAATACCAGGAGAAGACAAGAAACTTTGCGGTGCTCGAGCTGCCCTCCGGCAACCGGATCAAGCAGCCGATAGATGACGAGCGCTATAAGGCACTGGAGAAGGCAAAAACAGCTTCAGTGGTGCTGGAGGAAGTGCATGATTTTGCCGATTATGATTCGGCTTATGCGAAATTTCGGGGGTGGGCGAATTGACGATAGTAATTAATCTGGTGGTCAGTGTCTTAACGATTATTCTGCTGCAGGTGCTTGGCATGGTCGTCTTTACGCTGATGACGCCATTCAAGGACATGGATGAAATCAAGAAAGGCAATGTCGCAGTAGCGCTGGCGCTCGGCGGCAAGTTCCTGGCCACAGCGATTATTCTTGGTGTGGCGGCGTATACGAATACGTCGATCTGGCATATGATGCTGTGGTTCGCTGTAGGGTATGTCTGCCTGATTGCAGCGTACTGGATCTTTGAACTGTTCACTCCGGGCTTCAGGATTTCCGAGCAGCTGAAGAACGGTAATACAGCTGTGGGAACGATGCTTTGTCTGGTATTTATCGGAACGTCCTTTGCGGTAAGCAGCCTGATTATCTGATAGCTTTGCATTAATCTGCGGCTGTCCGCCGTCCATAAACCGGCGGCAGCCACATTAACTAGGGAAGAGGGGCGGGCAGGTGCATTTTCTCCTCAAATTATCCGGCAAGCTGATTGCATTGAAGAAAAAGACCATTGCTGTCATGATTCTGTGCTTTGTTGTGCTAAGCGCCACGATTGCGTATGCACTGGAGCCTGATACGTTTAACAGCTGGTTCAATGCGTTCTATTGGGTCATGACGACAATGTCTACTGTAGGCTATGGTGATTATTTTGCCGCTACGCCTTCAGGCAAGGTATTTACGATATTTCTGTACATCTTCGGCATCGGCCTTCTAAGTCTGGTGATCGGTAAGGTTGTCGAGGCAATGGGAGAGATACAGAGAAGGAGAGGGGCGGGAACCTTGAGCTTTCACGGGACAGACCATGTGGTGCTGATTAACTGGAGCCGGAAAACGCAGGCAGCCGTAGATGAAATTCTGTGCTATGCGCCGAAATGCCAGATTGTCATAATTGACGAGACCGGCAAGCATCCGCTGGAGCAGATGGAGCAGGTGCATTTCATTAGCGGGGATCCCTCTAGCGATGAGATTCTGCTCAAGGCCGGCATCCGCGGGGCGAGAGCGGCCATTGTATTCAGTGACATCCGTATTGACGAGGCTTCACTGGTTGACGGCAAATCGCTGCTGATCATTTCCAGTATTGAGCGGATTGCTCCGCAGGTACATACGACAGTAGAGATTATGCAGGAGAAGCATATTCAGAATTTCCGGCATGTCCAGGTGAATGAATTTGTGCTGTCGCATGATGCAGTTTCAAGGCTTGCTGTAAGATCGGCGCTGCAGGAAGGAAATTCAGAGGTGATCAGCCAGCTGCTCAGCCGCGGGCATGGGGACGACATCTATGAGGTTCCGGTGAATGCAGGCTGGCGGACGTATGGAGAGGCCTTTCAGGCGCTGCTGCTTCAGGGGGCCACCCTGCTGTCAGACCGCGGCGATCTCGGAATCAACCGCAAGCTGGACCAGCTGATCCCGCCGGATGCCAGACTGTATGTCGTGTCAGATGAAGAAACGTACCGCAGGATTAAAGGATAATGTTCTCATTTAATAGAGCTGCCCGGGTTAGGCATAACCTGCAGGCAGTTTTTTTGTGTCTGGACTTGATCATAGCCCCGTTAAAAACTAGGAAAAAGGAATCATTTTATTATTTTGGCACAAAATGATGGGAAAAGAGTTCAACTTTGTGACTTATATTACCGTAATATAATTATCGACAAAAAAATCCCTTTATGTAGAGGAGTGATGGTTTGGATAGAGGACGCAGCACCCTTCTGGTCTGTCTAATGTTTATGGTCTTACTGGCTGGCTGCAGCAACAAGGCACAGCCTGCACCTTCAGCGAGTACAGCGGCTTCTTCTTCCCCGTCACAGACCCCGGTCCGGCCGCCTGAAGGGAATACTGCAGACATACAGAAGCTGTATAGCTTTATCGACAAGCATCTTACCGGTCCCTATGGGGTGTATACGAATCTGCTGGAAACAGACCAGTCAGCAGAGGTGGCAACCGGCCATGAGATCCTTAGTGAATCCGCCTCGCTGATGATGCTTAGTGCCGTACGCAACAGGGATGCCGGGCGGTTTGCCGGAGAGTGGGAGCTCGCCAAACGGGTCTTCGCCATGGAAGGCGGGTTCAGCTACCGTTACAGCCCCGAAAAGGATAAGCAGTATACGGTTAATGCCGCTGTGGATGATCTGCGGATGATCGGGGCCTTATATGAGGCCGGAGAGGTTTTTAATAATCAGGAATATAAAGACGAAGCCGCAGAGCATTCCAAGAAATTTTATAACAATAATGTTAAAGATGGCTATATGTTTGATATATATGACAGTTATTACCACAACAACAACGGGTTTATAACTTTGTGTTATATTAATCTAAGTATTTTGCGAAATTTGTCGATTAGTAGCGAATCTAAAGGTATTTTGTTGCACAATATGAGCGAAATCATTGAGGGCGGGTATCTGTCCGATTCCTTTCCTTTCTATGAGACGAGATTTGATTATGCATCGGGAGCTTACAGCTCAGACGGTATTAATACAGTTGAATCGCTGCTCAGCATTCTGAATCTGACCGAGGTCGGCCGGCAGAATCCGGAAAGCCTCCGTTATATTCGAGAGCAGGTTGCGGCGGGTACGCTGTACGGGCAGTATACGCGTGACGGCGAGCCGGCGAATGATATACGCTCCACGGCAATCTATGCGCTGGCAGCGATGATTGGTGCAGCCGCCGGTGATGATGCACTTTATGCGGACAGCATCCAGCGGATGAATGAATTCAGAGTTACAGACCCGGCAAGTCCGCTGTACGGCGGGTTTGGGGACACGAATACCGGACAGGCATACTCTTTTGACAATCTGATGGCGCTGCTGGCTTATTCCTACTCCTCCAAAAACGAATGATAACGAAGGTGAATCCGCTTGATCTACAACACTGTTAAGACAACATTGCGGCAGAGCGTTATGCTTGCCGGCTTCCGCTCCTCCCCGGCCTTCGTTGCCGCCTTCGGGGTGCTGCTGATCACGGTGATCGCCCTGTTCACGGCTCCCTATATCGGGATGGCCGATAACGGCGACTTTTTCCGGAATATATACAGCAACGGACTTTATTTCAGCCAGCCGGATTATGACAGCCAGTACTTTGGCTATTTCGTGAAGCAGTTCGGCATCTATCAGTACTATAACGAAAACGGGGCAACACTCGACTCGTCCCAGTCCCTGTTCATCAGTCTGGCCATCGGCCTTAACAAGCTGCTGTTCAGCAGCACGGTGTTCGATATCCGGTTTCAGGCGGCCATTTATACGCTGCTCTACGCTGCTGCCGTTTACCTGCTGGTGGAAGCCATTACGTGCCGCATGACCCGCAAACAGGGGATGCTGTGCGCCCTTCTGGCCATTTTTGTTTTTGGTGATACGGGTTACACTGCCTATTTCAATTCTTTTTATAGCGAGAGCATTGTATTGATCATGATGCTGTACGTGTTTGCCGCATGGCTGCTCCTGTACAGGAAGCGGTACAATGATTATTTTCTGCTGGTCCTGTTTGTCATCAGCGGGCTGCTCCTCACAACCTCGAAACAGCAGAATGCCCCGGTAGGCATTATTCTGGCTGTACTCGGAATTATGCTCCTGTGGGTAAGAAAGGACCGGATCTTCCGTGTAATGACGGTGATTTCACTGGTTCTGCTGTTTGCAGCCGGAATCGGCACCTACCTGAACATTTCCAAGGAGTTCGTCAACATCAATCAGTATCATGCGATGACCCGGGGAGTGCTGAAGGATTCAGCCAATCCGGAGACCTCGCTGAAGTCCTTCGGGATTAATGAACAATACGCTATCCTGAAAAACAATATTTACTATGAGCAGTACGGAACGGTTGATGTCAATTCACCGGTTCTGGAGGAGAATTTCTACAGCAAATACGGATTCGTCTCGATCCTGAAATATTATCTTACGAATCTGGACCAGTTCGGCTCGATTCTGGATGTGGCTGCCCAAAGCGCGTTTTCCATTAAACCTGCAGCCATGGGTAACTACGAGCAATCGGCGGGCAAGGAATTTCGGGCCCAGAGCCACTTTTTTGCCCTGTACAGTCTGCTGAAGGGGATTCTTGCCCCGAAAACCTTCGGCTTCATCCTGCTCTGGATGGCGCTGGTGACCGGGCTATATATGCCGTCCTTCATCAAAGCGCTCAAGGCGCGGGATTCACGGGGGATGCAGCGGATGGCACTGATTGTAGCCAGTATGGCAGTAGGCTTGTCCGGTATTATGGTCTCCATTATCGGGGCAGGCGACGCGGATATCTCGAAGCATGAATTCCTGTTCACCCTGTCCTTTGATCTCGTATCGGTGCTGGCCCTGTCCGGTGTGATCGGCCGCAGATTCTCCGGCAGCCGTGAGCCGGCAGCGGGCATGGCAGCCCGCATGCCGAAGGTGCAGAAGGGCGTCAGCATATGAGCAGCCGCAGACTGGAACTGCTTCTGCCATTGCTGCTGACGCTAGTCCTGCTGCTGCAGCCTGCAGTCCCGGCAAAAGCGGCTGCGCTGCAGGTTGCGGCCAAGCAGCCCGGAGTGCTGCTGCTGTATGACAGTCTGGCAGCAGGGACCCCGCGTGAAGGGAATGTACGGGAGCTGGAACGCCTGCTTGCCGCCTATCCTGTCCAGGTGACTGTGGTTTCGCTCGATCATTATGAACAGGGGGACATGGAGGCATATGCCAGAGTCATTACCGTTATTAATTACCCTGAACTGTCTGCCGGCACATCCTATGAGTCTGACATTGACCGTTACCGGGGGCAATACCTGCATATCGGGTATAATCCGCCCGCCGGACTGCAGCGGACTATGCAGCTGTCTTCCGGTCTGATTGAGGAGGGAAGCGCCGGGCTGTCGGTTGGCGCTTTTCGGGTACCGGTTATCAAGCTGCAGCAGGCTCCATATATTGCGGCGGCCAGAGCGGAGAAGACTTTCGGCAGCCTTACGCTTCCGGGTGCGCCCGGCAAGGTTCCATATGCCATTAGCTCAGGCAGCTACACCTATGCGCCGTATCTGGACGCAGGTAATGCCGGCCGGCTCGCGATGGCTTATGTACTGAAGGACTGGCTGGGAGCAGCTGCTGCCGCTGAGCCTTATCTGGTTATTAAAGAGATTTATCCGTTCTCGGATCTCTCCCTGCTGGAGAAGCTGGCCGGCAGACTGTACGATGCCGGAATTCCGTTCATTGCCAGTGTACGGCCGGTATTCAGCAATACGGACTTTCCGGCCATGCAGCGTTATCTGGATGCGCTCAAGGTAGTGCAGTCCAAAAACGGGAGCATTCTGGTCAATGCTCCCGTTGTGATGCCTTCCATTAACAGCAGTGATCACACACTTGGCGATAAAATGAACAGCTTTATTAATCTGCTGGCAGAGAACGGCATAGCGCCGCTGGGCATCGGGGCGGACCTTTATTGGACCTATGATAAGGAGTATTCCTCGGCCGGCATGAAGTTTTTTGACTCGGTGGTGCTGTTCCCGGATGAAAATGTAATTCATATGGAGAAAACCAATGTTTCCGCCGCCTTCACGTCCTCGCTCTACAGCATGACATCCGATTTTCTGGCGGACCTTATGCATGAAGGCAAAACCATGCCGCAGCTGCCGGTGAATACAGCCGTGACCCTAAATCTTCCGGAGGATGAAGCGGGACTGGAGGCGCTGCTGCAGACGGTGGAAGGCTACTGGATTACCTTTGCCGATTATAAACAGGCCGCGCATAAGACGGTTACAGACAGCTATACCGTTACCTCCGCTGACGGAGTGCTCAGAGTGAACGGTGAAGCGCTCAATGTAGATTATGTTCCCGAGGCAGTAAGCAGTGATTTTCAATATAAAGAGGAGCAGTACCAGAGCTTTAGAGGGCTCTTCAGTATTCAGAACCAATTTTTTATCGTTGTTATTATTATTGCCCTGCTGTTCTTCGGGGGATTGCTGACGGTCGGCTACAGGCTGTACCGCCGAAAATATTTGAAATAAAGTCTGACCAGGAGGCTGACATGACGATCTCGGACGTGCTGATGGTAATTGCGGTGATCTGTATCTGGTCGCTGCTGCTGGTCAATGTTGCCCTGATTATTGCCGGGTATTTGTATTACATTCAAACGGAGCGGGAAGAGGTTCCTGAGATCAAGGGTGAATATCCGTTTGTGACGATCATGGTCCCTGCCCACAATGAGGGTGTAGTAATCAGTAAGACTGTAGAATCGCTGCTTGCGCTGGATTACCCGCATGACCACTATGAAATCATAGTCATTAACGACAATTCCTCGGATAACAGCGCCGTGCTGCTGGGAAATATACAGAACAGGTATCCGGGACGCAATCTGCTGATCATCAACACCGATTCCATTACCGGAGGCAAAGGAAAGTCCAATGCGCTGAACATCGGCTTTACCCGCAGCAAAGGGGAGCTGATCGCCATTTACGATGCTGACAATACGCCTGAGCGGACGGCCCTGAAATATCTGGTCGCCGAGATCGTTTCCGATCACCGGCTTGGCGCTGTCATCGGCAAGTTCCGGACACGCAACCGTGATGCCAGTCTGCTTACCCGGTTTATTAATATAGAAACGCTGTCTTTTCAGTGGATGGCCCAGGCCGGTCGGTGGAAGCTGTTCAAGCTGTGCACCATTCCGGGAACCAACTTTATTATGCGCAGGTCCATTGTAGAGGCGATCGGCGGCTGGGATGTCAAAGCGATTGCCGAGGATACCGAGATCAGCTTCCGCATTTACATGATGGGCTACCGGATCAAATTCCAGCCGAAGTCGGTCACCTGGGAGCAAGAGCCGCAGACGGTAAAGGTCTGGTTCAAGCAGCGGACCCGCTGGGCCAAAGGCAATGTCTATGTCATTGTCAAAAATCTGCCGCTGCTGTTCGACCGCTCTGCCTCCAAAATCCGCTTTGATATTCTGTACTATGTGTCGATTTATTTTCTGCTGCTGATCTCATTGATCACCTCTGACCTGCTGCTGGTGCTGCATGCGATGGGATACGTGCATACCACCATTGCCGGCCTGAGCAGCTTTCTGTGGCTGCTGGCCATAGTGTTGTTCGTGGTCGGGATTTTTGTCACTCTGACGACCGAAAAGGGCGAGATGAGCTTATCCAATCTGGGCATTATTCTGCTGATGTATGTTTCTTACTGCCAGCTGTGGATGGCCGTTGCCGCATACGGAATGTATAACTACCTCAAGGACGTTATTTTCAAACGGGAAGCCAAATGGTACAAAACCGAGCGCTACTAGGCGCTTGTGGAAGATAAATAAGGGACACAGGAGATTCGGATGACAATAAAAAAACAGATCATGCTGCTTACGCTCTGCCTCGCTCTTTTCCTGTCTCTGCTGCCCCCGGCTTCTGCAGCCGCAGGGCTTCCGGGTGCCGGCAGACTGACATATGAAACCTCCTTCACCGGCACGGACACCGCGCTTTCCGGCGGAGCAGCATCGCAGCAGTTTTTTACAGTGATGGATTACTGGAATGTGGAAGACGTAAAGATCAACCTGCACTTTCAGGTTTCGCAAATCACAAGGGAGCAGATGTCGAGCATAACGCTGTCACTGAACGGTATCCCGTTCCACTCATTCCGGCCGTCGCCTGCGGACAACGGGGAGCAGATTATCAGCATTACTGCGCCTAAGGGCTTTTTGAAAAAAGACAGCAACACGCTGACCCTTCAGGGCGATCTGAAAACGGCGGCAGACAATAATCAGGTATGTTACGTGGACAATTCGCCGGACAACTGGCTTCATTTCTTCAATACCTCAAGCATAGCGGTAACCTACAGCATCAAGGCGCTTACCGGCGGCATCAGCGATTTCAGCGAACGGTTCTCGGGCATTGATAACGTGAAGAGCGGCAGGAGTCTGATCACCGTACCGGCGGGGGCTTCCGGTCCTGAGCTGGAGGCGGCTACTTATGCTCTGTCGGGCTTCGCCAAAGAGAATGCGCTGACAGACAAAACTATCGGTATGCTCCCTTACCGGGAGGATACGGTGAAAGACAAGAATGCAGTCGTTCTGGTGGCCATGTACGGCCGTGTACCCGCTGAGCTGAAGCAGCAGCTTAGTACAAAGGAGGAGCTGGGCACGCATGCGCTGATCCAGCTGGTGAATAAGGACAGCCGGCCGACGCTGGTCGTAACCTCGCAGGATGAGAGCCTGCTGATCAAGGCGGGTAGAATGGCGGCAAGCACGGAGCTGATGAGCCAGCTTGCAGGTGATCTGAAGGTGATCGACGGCTCCACGCAGGTGGACGAGCCGGCAGGCAGCATCAGCTCGGATGTAACGCTCACCGAATCCGGTGACAAGCTGTCCGGCCCGAACCACCGGGAGCAGACCTATTTCGTCGCCCTGCCGTCCAACCGGTCGATTGCCGACGCCGGAAGGATCAGCCTTGATTTCCGCTATGCCGGCAATCTAGATTTCTCCCGCTCGCTGGTTACCGTGAGCATTAACGGTACACCGATCGGCAGCAAGAAGCTGGCGAAGGAGCTCGCCAACGGGGATACGCTCACTCTGGCAGTGCCTAAGAATCTCAATATCTCCGGCAATTTCTCGGTTACGGTAGCCTTCGATCTGGAGATGGAAAATGCCGTCTGCACACCGAATACCGAACAGATGCCGTGGGCGTACATTGATAAGGAATCGCTGCTGCATCTGAATACCAAGGACCGGACAGACCTGCTGTTCAATAACTATCCGTATCCGTTTCTGCGGGACGGCATTTATAATCATGTAGCGGTGGTGCTGCCTCAGGAAATGGATGACTATGCCTATCAAAGCCTGGCAAATGTCTTCAATCTGCTGGGACAGTATTCGGAAGGCAATACAGGTGACGTTCACTATTACACTGACGAGGTCAGTGCTGATCATCTGAAGAACAACAATATTCTGGCCGTCGGCTCCTATCAGAACAACAGGATTATCCGGGACAACAACGATAAGCTGTTTTTCCGGTACAGCAAGGACGGGACAACCTTTGTTTCCAATGAAAAAATGAGCATTGAAGAGCAGTACGGCTCAGCGATTGGAACGCTGCAGCTGATGGCATCCCCTTACGGGAACGGTAACGGCTATATGGCGGTTACGGCGGTAAATGCCGAGGATTATTATCTTGCTTCCCGGCTGATTGCCAGCGAAAAGGACAAGTGGAAGGTATTCGGCGATGGTGTGGTTGCCGACAAGGATGGTAATGTCAGTGCCTACCGGTTCAAGACCGATACAGGGGCACAGCAGGATTCGGCGTTGGAGCAGATTGTGCAGCGCAGTGATGTGCTTAGCTTCGTCGTTGCTGTAGTCCTTGTAGTTGCCCTCGTACTTATAGCACTTCTTCTGCTGCTCCGCAAACATATGAAGAAACGTGGTGATAGACGTGAGACGTAACCGCAGCAGCCTGGCTTCAGACCTTGGCTTCCTCGGCTTTCTGGTGCTGATGTTCATCTGTGTTGTGTTTATCGCCGGTTCGGGCAGCGGCTATATGCAGAATATCATCATTCTGAATATCGCCTTCCTGCTGGCGCTGGTAACGTATTTTACCACGGTAACCGCGGGGCTGACGCTGAACCTTGCTTTTATCTTCATCTACGGCCTCTTTACTGTATATCAGACGGTATCAAGGGGAGAGACGATCGGAGTCAGCACTTACTTCTGGCTGGTTATGGTCCCGCTGATCACAGTGATGCTGTGGGTCTTCACCTCAAGCTCCCGCGGGCTGCAGGCGGAGAATGAGCGGCTCAAAAAAGCAGCGGCTAATCTGGCTACGGTGGATGAGAATACCGATCTGCGCAACAGCATTGCTTTTCAGAAGGATGCCAGCCTGTTTACGGGGATTTCCACCCGCTACGGGATTCCGCTGACGCTCCTGGTCGTTAAGGTAAAATACTGGAGCGAGATCCGCCGGCTCATCCCGGAGGAGCAGCTGTCCGAGGCGATCTATGACGTCTCCCAGCTAAGCCAGTCCAGTATCCGTACGAATGATGCACTCTATCTGCTGGATAAGGACGATGCGACCTGGGGACTGCTGCTCTTTACGGATCACGATGGCGCAAGGATTGTAATTGAACGGATCAAGCTCAAGCTTCAGCAATTGAACGAAAATGAATTCTCCGGCAAATACAAGGTTAATCTTGGACTCAAGATCGGAGCTGTACAGTATGATGCGGCGGCGATCGAGAATCCGCTGGACTTCATTGTCCAGGCCAAGAAGCAGCTGGAATACGATGTGTAAAAGGGAAGCCAGACTGGATATCCGTTACGCTCTCTTTTACAATTGGTTTATCCCGCTGCAGACAGCCGGCGGAACTTGAACCAGGAGGCGGAAAAGAGATGGATCTAGGTCTGGCAGGCAAATCGGTATTTGTAGCGGCTGCGAGCAAAGGGCTGGGACTGGCTACTGCGCTGGAGTTCGCGCGTGAAGGGGCTAAGGTGACGATAGCAAGCCGCAGCCAGGCGCAGCTTGAAGCGGCTGCGCAGCGGATTGAGGCGGAGACCGGCGCGGAGGTGGCGCTGGTGGAAATGGATGTTACAGACCCGGAAGCGGTACGCGAGGCCATTGCTGCTGCAGCCGGATGGGCGGGGGGCATCGATGTGCTGGTCACTAATGCCGGCGGGCCTCCTGGCGGGGGCTTCTCCGATATGGCAGACAGCGACTGGGCCGGCGGCTTCGAGCTGACGCTGATGAGCACGGTGCGGCTGATCCGCGAGGCGCTGCCCTTCTTGCGCGCAGCGGGAGGCGGAAGAATTGTCACGATCAGCTCCGCATCCATCAAACAGCCGATCGACGGGCTTATACTCTCCAATGTGTTCCGCGCCGGCGTTCAGGCGCTGAATAAGAGCCTTGCCGCCGAGCTGGCGCCTGAGCGCATTCTGATCAATACGCTTGCCCCCGGGCGGATCAGCACAGACCGGCTGATACAGCTGGACAGCAAGCGGGCCGAGGCAGAGGGCCGGGCGCTTGAAGAGATTCAGCAGGCCTCGCTGAAGAATATCCCGCTTGGCCGGGCCGGGACGCCGGAGGAATTCGGGAAGGCGGCGGTCTTCCTCGGTTCTTTTGCCAATACGTATATCACCGGGCAGGCGCTGCTGATTGACGGAGGGGCGGTAAGATCGCTGTAGCGCTTCAGCCTGGTTTGTTTGAACGGTGTCTTTTTCGGGTAATGATAAGCAGGTGGGAAGTGGAAGGCATCAATTAACGGATGGAACGGCATGTAATGTGTATTCCGAAAGGTAGTTGATTACCCATGTACTATCTGAAAGGGAAACAGAAAACAAAATCGAGATTTCGTCGGTTGTTTTCAGGATTTGTCCCCTAGCAACTGGAAACTGGCATAACTAAAAATTCGCTTCTCACCTTTAATATGACCCTGCGGGCTGCCCGCAGGGTCTTTGTCTATTTTGGGCAGAAGGTTCAATTGTGAACAGGAGTAGGATATAATAAAGCAAAGCTATTACTAAATTAGGAGAAATATGACATGCCGTGGATGCAGGGTTATCCCTATTATTTAATTATGGGCAGTGTTCTAAGTCTCTACATGGGCGTCAGCTCCAGCCGGTACCGCAACACACCGGGAAGGCGCTATTTATGGATCTTATTGCTGGTGGTCAGCGTGATTTTTGCGGCTACGGCCGGAGAAATCCTCTCGGAATCTTTTCAGGCCAAGCTGTGGTGGAGAAATATTCAGCAGGCTCCGCTGTTCTTGAGCACCATCTTTACTTATGCTGTAATCAAAGAATACATATCACGTTCTTCGGACGGGCTGAACAGACGGCTGGCTCTTTTTTGCATTCCGGTAGCTCTTTACGTGCTGCTGATTTTCACCGATTCGTGGCATCATCTGATGCGTACCGGAGTCGGTATGAATACCGTGGCGGGTGTGAGCGGGATTGTCGTACATCCGACCGTGCTGAATATGGCGCTCATTGCGTATGACCAGTTGTTTGGTATATACGCAGTTTTTCTGTTGGCAGTTTCCCTGCAGAGCGCGTCCAAGTATTATTTTAAATGGAATGTCCTTATGCTGCTCAGCCTGCTTGTTCCCATCGGGTCTATCTTTCTGCTGCCGCTGCTCAAGATTACAATTACCGGTTTTATTGCCTTTACCTATCTGCCCCCGGTGATTATAGGTTACTTCTCCATGTTCCGGGACCCGGAGCTCTCGATCTACCCCAAGGCAAAGAAGCAGATTATCGAAAATATGAAGGATGGCATTGTGCTGACCGACCGCTTCAACAATATCATTGATATCAATGAGGCCGGGGAGCTTATGCTGTCCGCGCTGGCTGAGAGAGCTGAGAAATCGTGGCTGGGCAAAAATATTTTTCTGCTGCTGGAACACTACGGTGAGGTGGCGGTACATTATTACCAGCGGCTGGAGGGCCAGTTCGAAATTGATGTCCCCGGTACCGACGGGTCCTGTTATGGCTTATCTTTGATTACCACTGAGCCGGGACCAGGGATGTCAGCGGGTATGCTTATTGTATTCAGTGATCTCAGTGAGAAAAAAAGATATGAGCGTGAACTCCTCTATCAGGCTACGGTGGACGATCTGACGGGTCTGTATAACCGCAGGCATTTTATGCGGCTGATCGAGAATTATGCATTGCAAAATGAAGCGGGAATAGCCCTGCTGCTGTTCGACATTGATGATTTCAAGCTGATTAATGATACCTATGGCCATATGGCCGGAGACCAGGCGCTGATTGATTTCTCGGACAAAATACTACGGATGTACCAGAACAGGGGCATTGCCGGACGGATCGGAGGCGAGGAGTTTGCCGTCTGCTTCCTTGCAGACAATGAAGAAGCTGCACTATCGGAGGCAGAGAAGTTCTGCAGCGAGATGTCCCGTCATCTTGTCAGGCTCGACGGCGGCCAGCGGATCAGTCTTACGGTCAGCGCCGGCATTGCCTTTACGAAAGACAGCGGCGCAACATTTGAAACGTTATACCGTGAAGCGGACGAGGCGCTCTACCTATCCAAGACCGGCGGCAAAAACAAAGTTACACTGGGGCG
The DNA here is from genome assembly GCF_001517085.1 of Paenibacillus sp. DMB5. Lineage (GTDB taxonomy): Bacteria > Bacillota > Bacilli > Paenibacillales > Paenibacillaceae > Paenibacillus_AQ. The sequence continues at coordinate 9,735 of NZ_LRAC01000013.1, read as the reverse complement.
AAAGCCTGCCTTGCGGGAGGCCCGCAGCCTGTAGCTGAATGGATATGCTTCCGGCATGTGCCCGAACGTAAAAAACCGCTGACCCTGTCAGGATGACAAGGGCCAGCGGTTCTTGCTGCTGCTTATTTTTACTGCTGCTGTGCAGGCAGAACGACAATCTTCCATGCTGTCCCGATAGCCGGGAGGCTTCTGGTCAGCATCGGGCCATAGAAGCCGATGACCTTTGCGCCCTGGGCAATAGCATCAGCCTTGGCAGGCTCACCGCTCTCATTGACGATAGCAGCGTCAGCGGGCAGGCGGAGCACGATTTCGCTTTGTGAGGTTTCTGTCAGGCCGGTACCGTTAATGCGGATCAGCAGCGACCCGTCCTGAGAGGTGTTTATACTTTCCACAGCACCTTCTGTACCCAGCAGACCTTCCGGCTGTGCGGAATCCAGCACGGTAATCTGATAAGCCGGCGTCTGCGGCGGCAGGCTTCTTGTAGAGAACAATGCATGCTCGGCTTCAATAGTCATGCCGATTTGCAGGTCGGCTACAGTCAGCCTGGTTCCGTCTGCCTTCAGGAGAACCGTATCTTCACTTAAGTTAAGTACAAGGCCGGAGGTGCCGGTGCCTTTAATCTGAATGGACGGAAACTTTTTATCGGCATTAATGGCAGTAATAACACCATTCTCCGTCATATGCTCTATGGCTGAGGCGATCACGATCTTTTGTCCCTCCAGGGATACAGTCTGGTGCAGCACTTCGCTCACAAAGGAAGCGGGCACAAACAGCTTATTCTCAAGCGTCTGTGGTGCTGCTCCGAGCGTAGTGGCCATTTTATTTACGGTGTAGCGGTTTTCACCGCTCTTAACGGTTGTGAAGATATTGCCTTTGGTCACTTCTGCCGATTTAGTGGACTGGTTCCAGGTAAGGTTGAAGCCCAGGGCTTCTGCAACCGCGCGCAGCGGCACAAGCGGCTCTTTGGCAGCTGAAGGCTGGAAGCCTTGTTCTGTGAGGGCTGATCCGTTTAATTCAATAGTAAATATCTTGGCGGCGGCAATAGTGCTTATGCCTGCAGCCTGCGGCGTTTTGCCTGTATTCAGGGAAGTAACCACAGGAGCGGCCGAAACAGCTCCGGTAGACAGGGCCAGGGATAGAGTTAAAAGGACTGCGCTTGTTTTCAGGGTAGTTTTCATCGTTGTAAGCTCCTTTGGTTTGGTTATGTTTATCAGGTGTTAGTCATGTACTAAACGGCAGCGGCCTGGATTTTGTTGCATATATATTCAGCTTGTCTGTTTATTTGTAGTACACTAGGGATGTTTATGTCCGGAATGCCGGCAGACCAGGCCGGATGATTTAGAGCGGAAAAGGAAAGGGGAGAGCAGGTATGTACGACACATATATCTTTGATTTGTACGGTACTCTGATCGATATTGAGACAGATGAGGAGCATAATGAGGTATGGGAGCGGTTATCGCTGCATTTCAGCTATCACGGGCTGAATATTAATGGAGACGAGCTGAATAAGCGGTTTCTGGCAGAACGGGACCGGCAGCTTGCCGCTGCAGCCCGGCACTGTGAGTACCCTGATTTCGTTATGGAGGAGGTCTTCCGGGAGATAGCCCGGGATTTGGGCGGTGAGCCCGGACAGGCCTGGCTCCATGAAACCGTACGCTGGATGCGGACTTTATCCATGATTCACATCTCTCTGTATGAGGGTGTGGCGGAAATACTCGGGCGGCTTAGAAGCAGCGGCAAAAAAGTCTTCCTGCTCTCCAACGGCCAGAAAACCTTTATCGAAGCAGAGCTGACGATGCTGGGCATCCTGCATCTGTTCGACGGGATTGCCATCTCCTCAGAGGCGGGGGTCAGCAAGCCTGATCCGCTGTTCTACCGTTATCTGACCGACAATTACGGTGCGGATCTGAGCTCGGCAATCATGATCGGCAACGATCCCCGCACCGATATTGCCGGAGCGAACGCAGTGGGCATTGCTTCCTGCTATATAGAGACCGCCTCCTCGCCGCGCGGCGTTCCGGTTAACAGCACGGTTCAGATCCTGAACGGTGATCTGCGGCAGATTCCCGGCTGGAACGGGTAGGGCGGGCTGTACATTTGCCCGGCCAGGTGCAGCGCCGTATAATATGTCCATGATCTTAATCCAGCAGGAGAGAAGGACAAAAGAATGACCGTTATTATTATCATTGCAGCGTTAATTCTGGCACTGATTGCCGCTGCATATATCGTTATGAGCCTCTATCCGGCCTTTGGCGGCCGTGCCTCAAAGGCCGAGCGGGAACGGACAAGCCGCTCGCTTCAATACAGGCAGGGCAAGTTTGTTTATCCCTTTGAGACGGCCGCGCCCGAGGGCAAGCCGGAGGGCGGCCTCTCGATTCTCAGGGATTTCCTTAAGGGTAACCCCAATTCGAGGCCGAAGCAGCCGCTTCAGCCCGTGCCGCTGTTGGCCGGCTCTATCCGGCAGAGCAGGGATACCCGGGCCACCTGGTTCGGCCATTCGGCTGTCCTGCTGGAGATTGCAGGGGCCGCCATCTTCCTTGATCCGATGCTGGGGCGCGCGCCGTCTCCGTTTCCGTTCATCGGCGGCAAACGCTACAGCAGTCAGCTGCCGGTTGAGCTGAACGACCTGCCTCAGCTGGATGCCGTTGTACTGTCCCATGATCATTATGACCATCTGGATTACGGGACAATCCGGGCGCTGCAGCAGAAAACAGCATTGTTCATTGTGCCGCTAGGTGTAGGCGCCCATCTTAGACGGTGGGGAATAAGCGCGGAGCGTATCCGCGAACTGGACTGGTGGGAGGAGACTTCTCTGGCCGGACTGACACTGACCAGCACACCGGCAAGGCACTTCTCCGGGCGCAGCCTGCTGGACCGCAATACTACACTGTGGTGCTCCTGGGTGATCCAGGGCGGGCAGGATAAGGTTTTCTTCAGCGGAGACAGCGGCTACGGGCCGCATTTTGCGGAGATCGGGCAGCGGTACGGCCCGTTTGATCTGACGCTGATGGAATGCGGACAGTATGACCGGCGCTGGGCGGATATTCATATGCTGCCCGAGCAGACGGTCCAGGCACAGCTTGATCTGCGGGGCAGGCTGATGATCCCGATTCATTGGGGAGCCTTCACGCTTGCCTTGCATGACTGGACCGACCCTGTAGAGCGGGTGCTGCGCGCGGCGCAGCAGCAGGGGCTGCGGCTGGCTACGCCGAGAATCGGCGAACCCGTTCAAGTAGGTGAGGAACGGTACCCTTCCATGACCTGGTGGAGATGAGGCAAGAGCGGCGGGGACGGCGTTATGCTACAATAGATATTCATGGCGCATGCCTGCGCTTTTTTTAGATGATGTAACGCTAAGGAGTGACTGAATAGTATGAGCGATAAAGTAAATGAACAAGAGCTGCTGGAGGTGCTGGCTGCCAAGACCAAGGTGGATCCTAAGCTGATCAAGCTGGTGCTGAAGCATGAGCAGACCTTTATCAACAATGCCAAAGCCAACAGCAAGGGCGAGGTTGATATTGATAATGATGATCTGGTGGACTATGTGACCGCCCAGCGCGATGTGAAGCTGGACGAGCTGACGGTTGAAACCATCCTTGATGCCGAAATGGATTATCTGATGGACAAAGGGCTTGCCGGCTATATTGACTAAGCGGTACTGCCCGGGTCATGGGGCTGCTGTAGAGACGCCAATTGCGGAGCGGCAGCAGCTTTCTTTGGCTGCTTTTGTATGGCATATTTAAATCTTTGGAATTTATTATAAAGTTTATTTTGCTTTTGGTAACCAAGTGTGCTATGATGTGATTAATCATAAATTTAACCCCTAATTCACATATTGGAAAAGGTTATCATTTGTGCGTATGAACCTTTTCCAATGTGTGAATTTTTATTTATTCGTACAATACGTAAGAATAAAAGGACATGTGTTAAATAATCTATTGGAGGTAATACAAATGCAAACAGGTACAGTTAAATGGTTCAACGCAGACAAAGGTTTCGGTTTTATCGAGGTTGAAGGCGGAAGCGACGTATTCGTTCACTTCTCCGCAATCACTGGTGAAGGCTTCAAGACTTTGGATGAAGGCCAACGCGTTGAGTTCAACGTAACTCAAGGCGCTCGTGGACCACAAGCCGAAAACGTTGTAAAACTGTAATACGCCTACAAGCAAAGAGGCTGTCCTTAACATCTGTTGAGGGCAGTTTTTTTTATAAGCCATTCGCCTTAAGTTTCTGTATAGCTTAACAAATAAGAGATTTGAACTTGAGGAGGGTTTATTTATGTATTTTCGCAAAAAAGCACAGGAAGATTTGCCGCAGGAGTCTACAGCGATCTGGTCATGTACGAAAGAGGGCTGTACCGGCTGGATGCGTGACAACTTTGCTTTTCAATATGTGCCGACCTGCTGGCAGTGCAATTCGCCGATGTCCCGCAGTATGAAGATCCTGCCTATGCTCGTGAATACGAATCATGACATGAAAGCAATCAAAAAGGGCATTTCAATTAATTAAGCTGTATGCGTACGGGCTTGTTCCTGCAGAGGAGCGGGCTTTTTTTGTTAGGAGCGTTGACATTACAGGGCGGTTAGATCATGATTAGGATATGGTACCAAAAATACATTAATAGAAAATAATACAAATTCAGAATGTGTGCAGGCACACTCTCTTAAGTGAAAAAAGGAAGGGGCGAAGCTGGTGTTCATTAAAGTTACGCTTAGAGTGCTGCTCGGAATCATGATCGTTATAAATGCTTTCAATTTCAGCTATAAGAATCCGCTGCTGTTTATCATTACTTGTGTGGTAGGAATAATGGTTGCTTGTCTGGACCTTTACCATGATTTTACCAGGAAGAAAGTACTCACCTATATGGCAGGTACTGTCTTCCTGATTGTGTGGTATGCGGCAATTGACCAGGGCTGGATTACGGCGTTGACGTTTATTTAAGCTTTCTGGCATGCCTTCAGTTAAAGGGCTGGGAGAGAGCATGAGAACTGGAACAGCTCCTCATCCTGTATAATAATCTGCTGAAAACCGTACCGGACAGCCAGCTCTACAAGTTCGGAATCTGCAGGAATCGGGTCATGTGCAGGGCGATAGCCAATCCGGGTATGATGCTCCCGCAGACCTTGCCTTGTACGTGAGTGGGCAATCATAAAGGTTCCTCCGGATTTCAGGCAGGAAGCTGCATTGGCAAACAGCATATCCAGCCTTGTAAAATGGGGGATGCTGTTGTAGAGCAAAACAAAATCAAAGGGCTGTCCCCCATCAAAAGGCTTCTCGAAATCGGCAACCCTCGTCTCTGCTTCCGGATAGTTACGGCGGAGTACCGCAAGCATCGCAGAGGAGATATCGACGGCCAGATAACGGCCCGGAAGGATATCAAGCGACTGCAGCGCTGCCGGGACAACACCGGTGCCGGAGGCTACATCGAGCAGACTGTTACCGGATTCCAGGCCAAGCATACGGACTACCTTTTGTGCCAGAGCAATATCCAGGCCGGAGTTGCTCCAGTCTGCTGCGAGTGAATCGAACTGCTCTGCTGCGGTTTCTTTATGGGAATGCATGGTTATCATCCGTCCTTACCGTTAGATATGTATGAATATGGAATTTATTATATACGCAAAAAGGCGGCCCGTCAGGTACATATACCTTGGCGGGCCGCCTTGTATTTACAGATCAGTGAGCTGCGGCAGGTGCAGGAGCCACCGGCTGTGCATTAGCGTCATGCTGGATCAGGCCATGCTTTTCCCAGGCTCTGCTCTTCCAGCGGAAGTACATAATAACGGCTCTGACCCACTCGTCAAAAGCAGTGGCAATCCACACTCCGGCCAGCCCCATATTCATCTGGAACACCAGCACGTAGCCGAGCGGCAGGCTCATGCAGACCATGGAGATCAGGCCCATGTAAACGGGGAACTTGGCGTCGCCGGAAGCGCGCAGGGAGTTGATGATGACCAGATTGCAGGTGCGGCCCGTCTCCAGAAAGAAGCTGAGCAGAATAACCTGCGCACCCATCATCACGATAGTCTCATTATCGGTGAACAGCCCAAACAGCGGAACACGGAAGGCGATGACAATCACATCGATCACGACGGTGACGAGCAGGGCCCATTTCACACTGGTGAATACCCGGCTGTAGGCTGACTGTGTCTGCTTTGCTCCTACAAGATGACCGACAATAATCGAAGTACCCATTGATACAGCTACACTGAAAAGGTAGATGTAGTTAGAGATGTTCAGCGCGTACTGGCGGGTAGCCATGGCTTCAGCGCCCAGATAAGTGATGTAGAGCGTGAACACAAGCTGGCAGGACTGATAAGTAATGGATTCAAAAGCAGCCGGGATGCCGATTTTGAGGATTTGCATCACGTATTTTCTGGACAGGGAGATATAGTAGCTCCACTTAACCTTCACTTCCATGATCTGATAGAGCAGCAGGAAGAACAGAACAAGACAGATCAGCCGGCTGGCTACCGTTGAGATGGCAGCTCCCTGCACACCAAGTGCGGGCAGTCCGAAATGTCCGTAGATGAGTATATAGTTACCTGCTACGTGAATCACGTTCATCAGCAGCGAAACCATCATCGTCTGCTTGGTGAAGCCGTAGGTACGGATGGTGGTAGCCAGCGCATTCAGCAGGGCCTGCAGGAATATCCCGCCGCCGACAATATTCATGTAGACCTTGGCATGAACAAGAATATCGCCCTGCACATTCAGTGCAGTCAGCAGATTACCGCCAAATAGAAGCAGTATTGTACTGAGAACAATACCCACGAGCAGGTTTAGCGTAATAGCGTTGCCGGTGACATTTGCCGCCTCCAGAGGCTTTTTGGAGCCCAGATACTGTGAGACGACGATAGCCGCACCATTGCCAATCACACTGAGAATCAGGATAGCCATGGCAATAATCTGATTGGCCGCCCCGACCCCGGATACCGCATCATCGGATACGGAGCTGATCATAAAGGTATCCACACTGCCCATGAGCATGAACAGGAATAATTCCAGGAAAATCGGCCAGGTCAGCTTAAAGAGATTAAATTGTTGGTCTTTCGTTTTCATCTATGCACCTCTTCGGATCATTGCTGGGAGTCGATTATTTTCAAATCTAATGTATGTTAGCACAGCTTTTATGAAATTGCAGTATTTTTCGTGAAAATAATGAAAGGATTGGTGGAATTTCTTTCATTAGTACGATTAGCTGAAGCCGCGAAGGGACCAATAGTATCCTCCGGGTAACTACATCACGGGAAAGTGCCTACTTCCTTTTTTGACTGCATGAACTTACACTAAGTCCAGAACTTACAAAAATATATCGAAAAAGGAGCCACAATATATGAAATTGCAATTAGCGCTTGATCTTGTAGATATCGCCGGAGCCAAGGAAATCGTCTCGGAGGTTGCTGAGTTTATTGATGTCGTTGAAATCGGAACTCCGATTGTTATTAACGAGGGGCTGCATGCGGTAAAAGCGATCAAGGACGCTTTTCCGGCGCTGACTGTGCTTGCTGACCTGAAAATTATGGACGCTGGCGGTTATGAAGTGATGAAGGCGGCGGAAGCAGGCGCGGACATCGTGACCGTGCTTGGCGTATCCGATGACTCCACGATTAAAGGCGCAGTGGAAGAAGCCAAGAAGAGCGGACGGGAGATCCTGGTTGACCTGATCAACGTTAAGGATATTGCCGGACGTGCTGCTGAAGTAGATGCGCTTGGCGTTGATTATGTCTGCGTTCACTCCGGTTATGACCACCAGGCTGAAGGTAAGAACTCCTTTGCTGACCTGCAGGCGATCAAAGGCGTGGTTAAACAGGCCAAAACAGCCATTGCCGGCGGCATCAAGCTGAGCACCCTGCCGGAAGTCATTGCAGCCGGACCTGACCTTGTTATCGTTGGCGGCGGAATCACCGGGGAAAGCGACCAGAAGGCGGCGGCAGCTGAAATGAAGCGCCTCGTCAGCCAGGCCTAATTCTCCAATGGATACTGCGGGCTACGCACAGGAGATTATAGGAGAGCTGCAGCGCTCGGCGGCGCAGCTGGATGACGGCGGAGCGGAGCCGTTCGCTGAGCTGCTGCAGCGGTCGGGCAAGATTTTTGTGGCCGGAGCCGGCCGCTCCGGCCTGATGGGCCGGGCCTTCGCCATGCGGCTGATGCATGCCGGCCGGGCAGCCTACGTCGTCGGTGAGACCGTGACTCCGGGTATCGAAGCCGGCGATGTGCTGGTGCTCGGCTCCGGCTCCGGCGAGACGAAGGGCTTGGTCGCCATGGCCGAGAAGGCCAAGGCCATCGGCGCGGCAGTCGCGCTGGTCACAATCGCGCCGGAGTCCACGCTTGGCCGGCTGGCCGATTACACTGTGCAGCTGCCGGGTGCAACGAAGGAGGCCAGCGGGGAGCGGGCCACCATCCAGCCGATGGCTTCGCTCTTTGAGCAGACGCTGCTGGTGTTCTACGATGCCGTCATTCTGCGGCTGATGGAATGGACCGGCCAGACCACGACCCAGATGTTCGGCAAGCATGCGAACCTTGAATAGAAACAACGCCTGTCCGGTTTATCCGGGCAGGCGTTGTTTGGTTTATATGGCTGGTGCCGATTGTGTTGGGCGGATGCCGCACTTTTTAACTTAATTGCACTTTGTACAACTAAAACGTCTGTTTTTTGATCCTTTTCCAGTATAGCTGCACTTTGTGCAGCTATACTGGCGTTGGAAGCAGATTTTGAGCATTTTAGGATGATTTAGTTGTACGGAATGCAGTTATACGGCTGGTGCGGGTAAATAATCTAGGAATAGTTGTACAATGTGCAGCTAAGTATAGCTAAAAGCAACTAAGAGCAGTTAAGAGCAGTTAAGAGCAGTTAAGAGCAGTTAAGAGCAGTTAAGAGCAGTTAAGAGCAGTTAAGAGCAACTAAGAGCAGATAAGTGCAGATAAGTATAGCTATGTTGACAGCCGCGTTATCGTATCTATACGGGGGCTTGCTGAGCAAATTGAGCGGAGGTTCGCCTACGTTGGCTAACGATAATCTAACTATATATTCGCTTCCCGGATTCTGTGCAGGACAGCGCCTAAAATCCGCTCATTCCGCCACCCATTCCTCACCTTACTTCTTCCTTCACCTCAGCTTAACGCTTCAGCAGATCCTCACGGATCGGTGTAAAGGCATCAAGCAGCGCCGAGTCATCCTCAAGGGCGGTAACGCCATGCTTCGCGCCCGACGGGATAGCAATACTCTGGCCGGCCGATACGGTATGCTCCGTGCCGTCGATGCGGAAGATAAAGCTGCCGCGCAGGCAGTAGCTCATCTGCTCATGCGGATGGCTGTGCTCGTAGCCCTCGGCTCCTTTTTCAAAATGAACCTCCATCATCATCAGACTTGCCGCCGCGTTCAAAATACAGCGTTTTACGCCCGGCTCCGCCGGTTCCCATACTCCAAGGTTACTCATACTAAATTGCCTCCTTTAAGGTAGATAAAATGGTTGCTGCAGGTACAATATCAGGATGATTGTATTCTATACAATAGCTTGGCGGCATTCTATGCTCAAAATCCATTCTATTGTATTTCATACAGCAGAATTGAGGCATGTTGCCCATATTGAGTACTTGTCAGCTAAATCGATTGCACAAAGTGCAGCAGATCTGATATTTCGGCCAGCCTGAGGCTGATCTATTGAAACGAACTGCAATAGAGCTTTGCCCTGGTCAGCTTTATTGCGGCACAGCAATCCGGATCGCCCCCGGTTC
>NZ_LRAC01000012.1 GCF_001517085.1 Paenibacillus sp. DMB5 | reverse complement strand
CCCCCTCGGGGGAATCTGTGCTTAAAAGAGTTTACACAAAATTATTGACAGACCCGCATTTTCGCCATTAATCTCTCACTCCGAGTAGCCTTCAAAACTTGTATTACTTGAAATCAACAAATCTCTTATTGCTTCATCCTGAATTGCAACATCGTATAATTCATCATTGTATTTATTAACATCATCCATATGAGTACTTAAATCATCAAATACTTGCTCCATAAAGTTCTTATCTTCTAACAGAGAATCAAAATATAGTTTTAGAATACCAAACACATTATTAAAATACTCTTGATAATCCATCTCCAACTTGGGAAAATCATTTGAAATATTACTATAATAATAATCTAGAATATTCATACATCTTGTTAAAGGATGTGGATGCGAAAACTTTTTGGTATAAAACTCTTTTTTCTTAATTGTAGTATTTGTTACATCTTTATAAATAAACCCGTAATAAAATAAATATTTCGTTATGATCATACTTGCACAACCAGCATAAAGTAGACATTTAAATTTATCATTTGATCTCTCTTCTAAATTTCTATTCGCGCTAAATACATACTTAAGTACGTCATAGCATCCACTTCTATCTGCATCAAACTCCCATGCGTGCTTCCTGATATTAAAATCACTTTCGACTACATTTTCCTGCATATGGTAACTTTGCTTTCGTATCTTTGAACTGTTAAACTGTTTAATATGACGAAATTCATGACCTAATGTAAATTCTATTGAGCATTCTAACATAAACTTCCCAAAATCAAATTTTTCATCATTACATAAATCAATATATGCTAATCCTATATTTTCATTATTAATCAAGAAATTAAATATTATATTGTTAAAATACTTGGAATCAAATTTATCTGACAATAAAACAGGGTACATATTTGTAATACCAATAATATTGTATCCTTTTCTATGTATAGCAAAAGCATTGCATTGAAAACTATCTTTTATGTAGAAGCTATATTCCTTTATACAGAACACCTCTGCTGATAGCCTATATGACTCAATAAACCTTTTTTCAAAGTATTTATAGATGTTTCTAGTTCTTTCATCCAAATCTAAATCTTCATAAATAAAAACATTCTCTATTACATTATGTTTTCTCAAATGCTCTTTATCAATATAAACGACTTTGTCTTTTTTGTTTTTCATAAGATACTTCCTTGCTATGAGAGTTTATTATTGCACATAATGTTCACCACCTTAAGGAAGCATAATCGCCAGGCACAACTGGCGATCACGACCGGCCGTGACGCAACAATTATAGACAATCAGGATATGTCCCCTGTGCTTGAAATCACTCAAAAATACCCTGACACATTGCAGTGTTGTTATTTTGTTAATTAAAACTGATATTAAGTGAGCTTATGACATATATCATGGTTATGATTCATACCAAGGCCCTCTTACCGAGGGGCTTTTTCATTTCAAGGAAGGATTCAAGGATGAGAATCATCAAGTCACAGTTGGACATTGACGTCCTGCGCCACGCCAGAGCACTTTCGGTGGCACTCTCTTTCCAATGGAATAGATTTTCGTGAATTTCTATATGAAGGTATTCGCGAAGTGATTGAACTATCCTGCCCGTTAGCTTAATGAAGCGTTGTCAGTCTAATACTTTATTTTCTCAGTCTAGAACTTTATTTTCTTTTGACAATAATCAACAGTTACATTCTTTTTTCTAGCTACAAACAATATTTGACGCCTTCATCAAGCACCAACTCTATTATAAAAACTCAAACTTTGTTTAAAGACACCACCTAAACACTGAGTTAAATGTCACCAGACACTCTATCAACAGATTAACAAAATTAAATATCCTCGTCGAATAACCAGTTTAAATCAACATTAAATTCTTTCCTTAATTCTTTTAGAGTTTCGGCAGAGGGTTTAGTCTTTCCCTGCTCAATTTCACTAAGTCGGCCTTGTGAGATCCCTATTTTTTCAGCGAAAACTATCTGATTTAATTTATTCTGTAAACGAATAAATTTTACTTTATCTCCAATTGTATTCATTCATCTTCCCCCATATAAAAAAAGATAAAGCCGCCCTGTATTTTCAGGACGGCTCTAGATGTCAGTGTTGCTGTTACACGCTCATTTTTGTCTTAAGCTTTTCAAAACACAACTTTATTGCAATTTCGTTACTCAAAACAATACTTTAATGTTCAGAACAACACATTAATGTAATTATTCACTAGGTGTATTTGAATTATTACATTAAACCATTGTTCCCTAACTCGTTGTTACTGCTAGCAGTTTTTAACTGTTGTCATTTTTGAAAATTACATTAAACTATTGTTCTTAGATAAAAAGACGAGAAAAATCTCAATTTGTCACTTACATTAATCTATTGTTCTGCAACCACTTGATGGATCAGCAAAATTCATCTTAGTTCTTGCAACTCTTTAAAAAGGCTAAAAGTTACGGCTACTCAGCATATTGCTGTATTGCGATGGTGATTTTTTCAAGTAATTCAACTTCAGATAAATCATGATAGTAGTCATTTACGAATTACCGATCACTTCTGTACCTCCTGAATAACAACTATTTTATATCGAAAACAAAAATCAATAACACTTGTGTCATCCCATCAACTGCTACAGGCCAATGAATCGATAAAGAGCTCGCCGATCCATTGGCCCTTCACAGCTGTAGATACCATTCAACAATTCTATTCACTATCCGAGTATTCATTGGCTTTTAAATTTACGAGGCCCTTATCACCGCTGAAAAAAGTATACCTAGTGTAAGCATCTGCTAGATCAGGCGGTGTATTTTCTACAATAATAATTTGATTATCAGAACATAGCTCAATTAAGATTTTATAAATTTCCTCGTAGACCTCAGGATCTTTTATGAGATCTTTCTCAGCTATTCCTTCGGCCTCAGGATTTATCTGTACTTGACCATTCTTCTTCAACGTTCCTAAGTACTTACTTAGTGAATCTAACATTAGTATTCCAGGATGACCGATTGCATAATTCATTTTTTTACTTGCGACAATTGCCCCTAGATAAGAAACCTGCATACATAATAGTAAGCCGCCGCTTTCATGATCATAGACACTTGATCCATCGTAATAAGGGATGTAAGTATTGGGATGGATATACGTATCTATCGTGCTAGTATAATTAAATCTTTTCATATAAGCTTTATAATTTTCATTCAAATTATTAAATACAGCTGTTTTATATTTTTCACTCACATTTAGATTTGCCAGTTCACCTTCCAGGCGCTTTACTTCCGCTTCTAAATCTGTAATCGTATTCTTTTTTTCGATTATTTTATTATGTATTCTCAAACATTCTTTAATAATTTCATTCTCTCTGCTTAACCGGTTAATAATGCTGTTAATACTATCTATCTGAGATAAGAAAGGGACCTCTGTTTTTTTGGTGAATTCTAAAATAGCATTGTCTAGTATGCTTTTTTTCAAGTTTAACTGCCGGATAGACACTTCTACTTTATCTATATTTGCTAAATCATTTTCGATCATCTTATTAATTAACTTAGTTTTATTGGCAAGCTCACTTTTAATTTTATTCAAAGCATTTACTGAAGCGAACCCATCAGTATTATGTATAAGGTGTGGAACCTTTGAGTTACAAAGTGGACATTCAACATTTTGCTCATTTATTACAAGTTTGTAGTTAATCTCCAGAGTCGCATCTGTCTCTACCTTTTCATGCTGGTATTCCTCCATTAATAATTTCTTGGAGTTAACAGATAGCCAAAATGAACTTTTCTTATTTTCTAATTCCGATATTTGATTCGAAATATCAGTTAATTCCCTTTTTAAAGTAATATACATCTCATTCTCATTATTTTTATTCCTCTTACCATTTTCAATAATATGAGCCTTTTCTGCTTTTCTTTTATTTACTTCAATTTTATATTCTCTTCTCTTTTCCCAAAGGATTATGTAATTCTCTGCATCTTTATCTTTTAAATACGACTCTAAGCCTAATATTTCCTTATTAAGGTCTTCGATTCTATTCTTTGCGTTAACCAACTGTTGCTTGAGGTTAGCTACATCGGGTTCAACTAAACCAAACATCAACTTAAATGCATGGGGATTCTTATAACTCTTAAATTGTGTATTATTTGATAAAAAATCATGTGTCCCCAGTTGATGCTGATTTATATACACATATCTAAAAATATCTCTGAACGATACGGTTGCCAATTCTTTCTTATTGCTATGCTGCTTATATTTCTCTAGTTTATACTCATTAATATTTAGTTTTCTCATAAAGAACTGCATTAGTTCTTCTTTGGATACTATTTTTGGAGTATAGTCCATCAACTCTTCAAAAGAAGCAAAGTAGATCCTAAGTTTGGTCTGGTTCTCTTTGAGCGGACGGGCTATTGTTAGTACCTCTTCATTTATCATTATTTCCAGGTAAACTTGATCACAATTTAAATTCAACTCTTTCTGTACCTTTAAATCAATTTTTTTATCTTTACCCAAACAATAGTCAATGAGACTTAAGATCAATGATTTTCCTGAGGTCTTATCTCCACTAATGACTGTGAGATCTTTATTAAATATAATAGTACGCTTATATGCCGCTCCTAGAAGAATCAACTTATTAAATACTAATCGACTCACTTGGCCTCCCCCTTTAATTTTTTCACATTTTCACTATTGAATTTAATTAGCTCCATTGCTCTAACGTAATTATTAGAAAGTGTAGCAAAGTATTCGGATGTAAGGGATTCTACGAATTCTATCCCTGTAGACGTTATTCGTACTCCAATCTCATCTGGTTTAAAAGATATGTCACCTTTTACTTCAATCCAACTAACTTGCGACATTTCTAGAATAATTTGATAAATTGCAACTTGAAAGCGGAAATACTGATTTGTGGAGATAATAACGTTATCATCTATTTTTGGTTCGTAAAATTTAGTCAATTCAAAGTTTACTAAACTATAATAGAAAACAATTTCGGAAATTTTATTGTATTTCAGCTTACTCTTTAAAGAACACACACGTAGTAATACTAATACTTTGGTTATGTCCAACTTTAGGTTATCGAATAATAGTTGAACAGATGGCGGAGTAGAACTTGTTAAGGAAATGTTATTGGTTTGCAATTCTTCTATCCCCCCACCAAACATTATCATTTTCATCTGCCAAAAGATGAATCATCCCTCGATTTTCATTTTCATCAGATTTATTTCCTTGAAATAGCTTTTCGTACCTTCCAAAATCAATAGTCTCTAAGCTCTTATGAACTACATTCACAAATTCACAACTATCGCCATATTGTTTATAGGTGTCTACATATTTTTCTTTATACTTTCCAAAGACTTTATAAAAGATTGCATCAATAATAGTTATATTCATGCCACTTTTCTTTAATTGCCTTATATATTTCTCCGCCGCAACGTAAAACAGTTTTGTTAGTTCTACAGTGTCTTCATCAATATTCTCTAGCTTCAATTTTTTATAAAACAAATTATTTTCAACATCTTGATTCAGCTCTGATAGACCAGCTCCAACTATAATGTGCTCTACTCCATCATCTGAAAACTTTTTACTTCCTCCATCAGTATCATCAGACTGCGATATTGCTTTTAAAATTTTTCTGATTTCTAACGTATGGGTTGAACACGCAGTGCTGTATGGAATTGTTATCAGTCCGTATTCCTTCCGAAAAAGTGCTATTTTTTCTTCAGTCGGATTACTCAAAAGAATATAGTGAGTCGTCTGGAAACATTCCTTATGGTCTTTAATTAATGTTCTGATAAATTGATCATCAAATGAGAATCCCATGAAGAGAATTTTTCTGGTTCCTGTTACTAATTTCAAAATGTTCTCGTACTTTTTTTCTTTGTATAAGTTTTCATAGCTTTGTCTGCTCAAAACAATCGTTCCTAGATTGCTAGTATGTCCATGAAGATGGCAAACACGTTGTTCATCAAATAATCGGTAAGAACTAAAATCAATATCCTTAAGAAGTATCGGTATATTTTCAAATCCAAGATACTTCTGTAATAAATTTTCATAATTAGTTGTTAAATAAAGTTTGAAATTTAAATTCGCCAAGTCAGCATAGTTATGTAATTCATTATCAGGAAGTGTGATCTGTCGTTCCCTAAATAATTCAACAATTCTTTCCTGTATATCTGCATCAAGGATATGAGCGAATTTTTTCAATTCATCTATTGCCCCCCAGTAATCTTTTGAGTTTAAGTGCCAATTCACTACATTAGCAATAAAAGCTCTATCCCCTACTGCATACTTTTGAGTTATGTCGTCAATTAAATCTTTCCATGTCGGGATTTTGAAAGGAGCTGATAATCCAGCCCCAATAAAGGGAACAACTCTTTCACTCTGATAATCTTTTCTGAGACTTTCCAACTCAAAACTCATTAATGTCCCCTCATGTCATATAAATTTTTTATCTCAATCTATTCATTTTTTATTATTTACTAGTTAACAAGCTCCATTACCTGGTACCTTTTTCCTATTAGTAAATATTCCTCTTTATCTATCATGATTCCTTCTAGGATTCGACTTTTTATGTATATATTTCTCAAACAATGCCTTTTTTATATATCCAATTCATTTAAAATTGGTCTAATTTGCTCAAAATGAGAGCAAGCATCCCTTACTAAATAAAATTTTATTATATTTACTTTTCTGACAAAAAGAGCCCGTGAGAATGCGAGAAATCGCCTATTCTTTGGGCTCTTTATTTATACTTTATAATATATAAAAATGTCATGACTCCAAAATTCAAGTGCTTATCATCAAATTGTTTATAATCAGCATAGAAACTTATATATTCAATGTGATTTATGATTTCTAGGTACAATAGGTGGTAGCTGGTTAGAAAACCAATCTTTATCGTTAGTCATTAACCATACATACAAACTCTGATAGTTCTCTTTTAATCCGCTTCTTGATAGATAAGGATTTTGACTCCTTATTGATATAAACTCTTTCCTTCTTTCTTCCAAACTTTTATTAATGACTCTCCTTCTTTTATGAATGTTTTCATTTTTTCGGATACCAGGCTGCCGTTCCTTCAGCCAAAGAAAATCGTGAGTATGCAACCAAGTATAGTTACTTCCACTTAGTTTTCTAATTTCTTTAGGTGAGGCCGTAGGATTTTCCAAATATATTTTCATGAAAAAATTTCTTCTTTCTAGCAACGTAAATCTAGGCTTTATCGACCCAGTTTTGTCAATTGGAGAGGGCAATTCATGTTCAAACCAAGCGCTGTCATGCATTCGCAACCAAGTGTAATTACTTAAGTCTTGACGTTGAAGTTCTGATCTTGATAAGTTGGGGAATTCATCTCGGAGCCTAAGAAAAGTTTTTCTTCTTTGTTGAAGAGTAATATTATTTTTCTTATTAGGATTTAGTTTAACAGAGGGTTGTTTCAAAGAGAACCATTCAACATCGTTTTGCATAAGCCATTTATAATTAGCACTTTCTAATTGTTTAAGCTCCGATCTTGTTGCATTTGGATATTCATTCAACAACTTAAGGAATTGTTCTCTTCTTTCTTCCAATGTTTTTATTGGTTTGCGAATTACTGTATCTGGTAATTGCTCCATCATCCATTGTTTGTCGTGAGCTATCAACCATGCATAGTTGCTAGGATTAATCTGCTTTAACTCTTTTCTTGTTGTTTTAATGGTTCTGGGTAGTCCATGCAGTGTTTTAAGGAACTCTGTTCTTCGATCTTCTAAACCTAATCTCCTTGTCGTAGATTTCACGTTTTCCCTGAGCCACTCCGCGTCAAATGATTGCATCCATTTAATAATCCTCGGGTCAATTTTAGCGATTTCGGCAACAGTCAAATGTGGATTCTCAGTAATCATTTGTTTAATTCGACTTCTTCTTAATTGTTTCATAGTAACAGCACGCGACTGATTAAGATTAAATTCCCCAAACAGTTCTTTTAACTTTAATCTCAAAAAGACTTTACCTACACCTAATTCTTCTGTCATTTCATATAGATAGACAATATTTTTATTAAGCAATTCTTCAAACTTTGCATCCCAGATCTCACCAGTTCTCAAAATCAAGTCATATTCATATGTTTCCGTTTGAACGTCATTAGTTCCTAACCGTGAATAGACGAAACCGCAGCCTAAACATTTGAAGTTCCCTCTAGGCTTTGCAAATCGGTTTGAATTCTTTAAATCAACCTCATTAATTACATCTTGTAAATAACTAGGACACAATTTATTCAAACATGGCCATGGCCCTTCTCCAAATGGAGTATATTTAATTTCTTGAGATAAGAAATTTTCGATTGTTCCCCCGAAAAACAAAATAAGCAAAAGCACATGTAAAGGATGAATAAACCTCTCTCTTTTCTGGAAAATCCTGTTGATTCCCTGTATTTTTTCTCTTTGTATTGGAATACCAATGGATTCTAAAAATGATGTAGGAAATCTTTTCATGAATTCAGGAACAAGTTTGTCATATAAAATCACTGTCGATTCTACATTCTGATATTGTCCCACTTTTGCGTAAGTAAGAAATTTATTGATTACATCTTTGATTGAAAATTCCATTTCTGAATTAAGTAGAGAATAGTTCTCTTGTGCAATAAGCAACAGATCCTTATTTTTATTTTCAACAACAAATTCTAACGAATGACCATTGCTACAGAACTCAGGAGTGATATTTAGTTCCTTGTTAGATGAATTAACAAACGATTCATTACAAACAGGACATTCTGCTAATAGATAGACATTATGCTTATAGCATACTTTTGAACCCGGTAAATGATGTGATCTATGCCAATATGGTTCTCCAAATTCACAGTTGTCTTCTTTTACACATAATGGACATAAGTAAAGTCTCGGTGTTATGTTTTGTATAAGTTTTAGATATGCTGCTGGATTAGCTCTACTATTTCCATACACCATAGCTTCAAAAAATTTGTTGTTTTTTTCCTCTGACATAAACCTTGTGTAGTAAGGAAATAGAGTGTGCTTCGAAACCAATTCGTTCACGCTCAATCCTAATCCATATTCAATAGAAAAATACTCCAATCTAGTCGGCCACAGAATATGAATTGTCTTTTCGACATTACCAAATAGTTGCCTCTTTGTTCTTCTAGTCATTATACTTCCACTGTAAAAATGAATTCTTGAACAAATACTGTACACTAATTCATCCGGATATGGACTCACTTTACGCATTTCGCTCACCAACCTTGGAGTGTTATGCTGAAATTTTATCCTGAAAAACATGAAAACATTCATCGAGTTTAGCTACTACATACTTTTCGACATTCTCTGTTTTTAAGATTCGGATCCCAGTCTCTCTCAAGACTCGCCATTTCATAGGTCTTTTACCTTGCTGGCTGATTTTGCTTAATGCCCAATCTATTTTCCTCATTTGATGCTTTTCCTCTGTTTCCAAGTTAATCTTTAAGAGTCCCTGACATAGCGGAAGCTTATCAAGGTGTCGTTCAAATATTGCAAGTTTTCCAGTTAAACGACCGATTTTAGAAAGCGTAATTCGCTGAGGCTTACCTTTTTCCGAACGAAGTCTTAAAATAACCTGATTCAACTCATCAGCCATTTCTACATCTCTTTGATTCCAATTCACTCGTGATCTACTTTGTACTTTATTAGGCATGCTCGGTAAGTTAGTCTGAAGCCATTCTCTATCATGTCTGTATAACCAACTGTAGTCTTTCCCGTTTGCTTTTCGAAAACTGGTGTAATTCGAGAAAATCATGTTCTGCAGTAAACGATTCCTTCTTAAATCTCGTTCTTCATCCACCTTCTGCTTTGGCTGTGCCTGTTTTTTCTTCGCATATAACATCACGGTCTTAGAGTCTACAGCTAAAGTCTTTGCAATGGACCGAATCGTACCACCTTTTTGTAAAAGATCATCGGCCAAGGATTTCCAGTAATGCCCGAAGTCTTTGATGCGTCCATATGAAAACATATCCTCATACTTCAGATCTGGTCCCCGCCGCGAGTAGTGAAATCCACAGAGCTCGCACTTGAATGAACCAACTGGTTTTTTGGTATCTGCGCAACGCGAAATGGTTACATTTAAAATCGTATGCTTTTTATAATGATCACTAATTTTGTTTAAGCAGGGCCAAGGTCCTTGTCCAAATGGAGTATTATTTATAGGTGAAACAATTCCATGAACTCCTCCCCATAACAATTCAATCACCAGGACATGTAGCAATGGGTGAAATGAATACCGTGGCTTTCTTAACAGTGTAGACAACCAATTGTTTGAACCCAAAGGGACAGGAACACCGAGTCTTAAAAGAACGTCGGGTGAAAACATCGATCGGAATCTAGAACAAACCTCTTGTTGATTAATTCGTCCTCCAATCGTGCAAAGTTTCATCTGAATAAGTTTGCTAACATACAAATCTCTGAGACTTAAAGGAAGCTTATCTTCTAACGTGAACTTAAACAGTTCTACTATTCCTTTTGATACCCTGAGTAAGGTCTCATCTATATTAGTGACAACCTGGGATGACAGATTATGACCTTGGCTGCAAAATAAAGGACATATAGATAAACTCTTCGTATCGTTAGCTGAGATCAATTCTTTGCAAACCAAACAATGAGTAAGTAATTCACATTCGTGAATAGGACATACTAAGTTACCCGGCAATTGATGTTCTCGATGCCAAAAGGGCTCACCATAGGTCAGACTGTCTTCCAAAAGACATATAGGACATAATCGGAGTGCCCCGCTTACCCTTACCACACTAGCCATTATTCCGGAGGTAAAGTGAACACCGCCTCCAGGACCACCAAGCATATGACTTTTAATGGTTTGGGCTTGTTTTTCCGATAAGAATGGTTTGTAGAATGGAAAAAGAGTAT
Organism: Paenibacillus sp. DMB5; assembly: GCF_001517085.1. Lineage (GTDB taxonomy): Bacteria > Bacillota > Bacilli > Paenibacillales > Paenibacillaceae > Paenibacillus_AQ. The sequence continues at coordinate 60,093 of NZ_LRAC01000012.1, read as the reverse complement.
TATTATGAAGAATATCATCCATAGAACCATTGATAATGGTATTAATCGGGAGAATTGTTGTAGGAAGATCTGACGAAGTTTTTTTGTTTTCTAGTCCGTACATCTTTCTTCTAGTGGGTTTTATACCTTTGTGTCCATTTAAATGATGGTATCGGGCTACAACACTAAGAAGAAGTTCATTTGGATATGCTCTCATAGCAATAACTCCTTGTCACAAACCTAGTCTTAATCTTACATCTTGAACATAACCTGCCCGTTTTATCAACTCATAGAACGTTGCATTCTTCTCTTTTTCTTTTAGTGCTAAAACAGGGAACAAACTACTAGGCTTATACTTACGTTGGCTTTGTCTTGCCCTAGAATCTTTGCCTGATAACTTAGGATTTTTTTCAGTGATCGGTTCGGCCTTATAATCAAGTGCAGCTTGGTATGCGGCTCGCTTCCATTGGTTTAGGTCCGCCAATTTAGTTTCATTAGCCACTGACCTCGCAACTTCGGCTGTAAAATCAGCATCCATTAGCCAATTAATGATTACTTGTAATTGATTATCTTGCTCTTGTTCATATAACACCTCCTCCAAGTTAATTCCATATGTTTCTTCGTAAACTCGTTTTTCTTCAGTTGTAATAAGAGTTGCAGGATCATAACTCATAAAGATATCTAAATACTTTTTCATTTCTATCTTGTCGCCACTACGAAGAGCCTCTAACGGTGGCTGCAATATCCGAAATTGATCTTGAGCAACAGAATGAATGACAGAAGCTGATAATAGTTCACCAACACCAATAACTCTCTTTTGGGATTCCTTAAATATCTTTACAACGAGATCTGGAATCCCTTGCGATTCATAATACAATGCTTCTTCGATTTCTGGAGTTAGTTCCGCTTTTTTTAAAGTCCATTGATGCTTCCATAAAAACTCCAATAAGGTTTTCCAGTCACTGTTAGTTTTCTTTAATCTATCCCACTCGATGCTTCCTTGCGCTGTAATCCTTTTAATGTTTCGAAATTCTTTCGTGAATAGATGACGAGCCTTAGGAGTCCCTATTAAAACTATGGGCACCCCAATCGTGTTAATAAGAGTGTTAAAAAAATTGAGCATAAGGGCAACTCCACCAGATGCATGCTCGTGTAAATACTGAATTTCATCTATGACTAAAACTCCAAGATGGTGCTCCAATGCGAGAGCTGACAACACAATAATTAACTCATCTGTTTTGTAATCTTTATACTCGTTGTAATCTATCCCTCCCATCAACTCTCCCATTTCCTTGATAAAACTTAGGCAAAGTTGTTTAATGGTTCCGGTCACTGGACAGTCTATTTTCATCCATACCAATTGTTTTTCTTCATACTTCTCATGGATGATTACTTGAGGATAGATATTAAGAATTCTTGCTATTCCTGTACTCTTTCCCGCACCTGATATTCCAATAATCCCTAACGCGGACGATGTTGGTAAAGGCACATTATGTGCTTGCCTCTCTAATTCAGCCATTTCCGGCTTTTTTAAAGACAAAATGGCATTCCTCATACGGCGAATATGATCATTATTCGTAATATTTCGTGAAAGATACCCTTGTCTGATAAAGATCGAGAGCTTTTGTTCTACTTCAAGGTGTTTATTTAATGGAATGAGGTATGTGGTGAGTTGTTCTACACAGTGTTTTCGTTTGCTAGAGGAAAGTTGCAACTCCTCTGGGTTAAATTCCTTAAATACCTTTATTTTCTTGGTTGCTTCTACAGCATCCAAAATCTCAGGGAGAGCTTCAATCATAGGGAAATTCTTATAATGGGGAACACCAGTATCCTTATACTCTGCGAATTCTATTCTTCCCCGATTTGGTTTTCTAATGTTCATCATCACTCCTCCTCTTCTAGTGCATACCTTATCAGATCAGTATTATCTTCAGCTGGTACGTAACTTACTTTCTCCTCCATGGTTGGAAAGTTGATTACTTTACTCGTTTGTACTTTTTCATTTTCTGTAGCTTCCAACCCCCAACTACTCTCTTCCCTTTCTTGCTGCTTGGCAACTCGTCGATGTTCTTTACCATCTTTCATTTGAACCTGGTCGTTACCTGAATTCTTAGTGGAAGCCTTAGAAGGTTTAACTACGTCTTCAATTTTGCCAATATAGTTTATTCTATCTTCTTCATTTTGAGCCCTACCTCTACGAGCCATTCTTGCTTCGTAAGCGACAATATCAAGCTCTTCTTCCCACCTAACCTGTTGCTTACGTGATACTGACTTCTCATTCTGCTCGTCGAGTTTATAGCATTCTTCAAATCCCCCATCCTCATGCCTTAAAAATATTCTGGATGTATCCCGCGGATCAAAGGAATATTCAACATCTATTTTTTCTCCATTTCTTGCGTGAAAACGCCAACTTTCATTCTCAGCAGTATCACACGTGAAAAGACTTTTGTTGAATTTAATGCCACTAGCGGTGAACCGACCTTTCCGCGATGGAAGCAAGTTCATACGTAATTCATCCTTGCTTGCAAAATGAAGTGAGCCTAAACTATTTTTTCTTCCCCACTCCCATAGGGAAATCGGTGTTGGGACGACATCGTTAGCAATCATGGCATCATTTCTTCTATACGAGGCCATATAATGTTTGTTGTGGTATCTCACGTATTCGATGAGGATCGTTTCAAACTGATGGATATCTAATAAATCTTTCATGACGGGCTTTTGATCACCGCGTTCATGCATACGTTCCAAGATTCCACCTGGAATCCATCTCACATAGTGTTCATTACTTACATCAAATGCTTTTTCAACAAAAGGCTTCCAGTCTGGCCGATATGCAGGCAGATGTTCTAGCTTTACGTTTAATGTCTTAATAAGATGAGACGGATTGTTTCCAACATATTCTCCACGGTCAGTGGTTAAATGTTCAGGCAAACCAAAGGATGGCCATTCTTCTTTAGTAATATCAATACCGAACCTCTTACAATATTCCACCTTGTCGGAAGCCGCATTATCTAATGCAAGAGCTGCCCCGATCCAACTTGGGCCCTCCAGTCCTACATAAAGCCCTGCTATTAACCGGCTAAAAACATCTACGACAAAATATATTATGGGTCTACCAATAATCCAATTTCTATTTTTTCGATTCACTAAATAAACATTTCCTACAGTTGCATCGATCTGATACAAAGAACCAGGTCCGAATGATTTTTCATCAAAAGTGCCCTCAATTGCTCTGTACTTTAAATTCACCTTTCTTTGGCCATACCGCTTCTGGTACTCATCCTTAGAATTACGTTCTTTTTGATGCCAGTAATAAAATTGGCGAAATGTAGGTCTTTCATGTTCCGGCATTAATATGATTCCTTCATCAGCATCAATACCTGCTTTATAGTAAGCTTTTAGCATTAGAATATACACTTCATACAACGTTCTTTTATCTCTTTTCTTATACCAGCGATCTATCGCTTTTTGGAAATGATCTCGTTTGATTTCTTTTGTAATTTTAATACCGACAAGTTCAGGATTTAATATTGAATCTTGGTTTCTTTTGCCTACTTTTTCTCCAGGTGTATCACGCGCTATTCCCTTACCGCCACATTTATAGAAATCAGGAAGCAGGGAATTGACCCTCATTCCCCTTTGCCAATACTTCCTTAAATTTATTCGGACTAACGTTTTTGACACTTTGTATTTTTCACTAATTTCATCAATAATAATTCCGCGCAGTCTCTTTTTTAAGATATCAAAAGCATGTTTTCCGGTAACTGCTTCCTCAAGATAGCCCCAAACTTTATCACGTATGAACGTATCTTTTTCATTTAATTTAGAATCGGGAAGCATCATTCTTGGTATTACATATTCAGTGAATTGAATTTTCCCTTCGATGATTTCATTCTCAATTATTTCTCGGTCATTGAACTCCGGTTGAGCTGTCTTATCGAAGATATCGATCGTAACAACAACCTTTTGATTCACCCAAAGTACTCTTAACAGAGTGGGGGATATCTCCTCAATATCATCCTCTTCATCTATTTCCGGCCAAAATTCTAGAATACTATTGGGATAAATTTCAGTTTGCATGTTTTCTACCCACTTCCCTTTTGGACTCAACTAAGTCAAGAATCAACAAAGGTTTATTGGGGTCGAGGGGTTGCTCCATATCAACAATCCATTCTTTAGTAATAATAAGATGCCGAGCTATAGTAAGGCTGTTGCCCGGTAAGAGGCCTAATCTATCATCTGTCTCATTTGTAATATCTGTTAAGATACGCGTTCTCTTAAGTACATTAGGTTCCATAAGCTTTTTTACTCTAGCAACAGTATTATCAGATATTTGATATTTAGAGAGATCGTAAACGCTGTGGACATAATCTATATTTTTTGCATATGCTACAGGAATGTCTTTATCAGTAACCAGTTCCCATTTAACTCCTCTACGTTCCCAGTAAATCCGCTCGATCTCCATTTTCTCTATTTCTCTCACGGTGATTAATTTAAAGGGTTTTATAGAAACCGCGACTACAGATCCATCAAGAAAATAGATCAGGTAATCACTAGTCATTACTTTCAGCTCTTTTGTGTTCGGATTGATCGGATGCTCAACATTCAGCTCTTTCGCAATTTCTATTGTTTCCTCAATATTATCAAGTTGGTTATCAAGCAGTGGATACTGTTCCTTGAAATCGGAAATTAGATTGGACCAGTCTAATAATAAGAAGTAGAAGTACTCCCAGTCAGATAAGAATAAATGTTCACGCCCATTTTTTATTCCCTTGGGCCTATGAGTATTACCCCTAGATGATACTTGCTTGGCTGTATACCAAGGTGTGTAATTTACTCCTTCACCTTGGCCCTTACCTTGTTTAACCCATCGCTTTATCTGATCTTGAACGGTTGAGATTACCATTATGAATCACTCCCTTCAGTTTTACAGATTTCGCTAAATTCTAGTTATTATACGAGATATAATAATACATAATATTTTAATTTCAAACATTTTTTTATATTTTTATTTTATATTTTTAAATTTCTTTTATTATTACCACCTTTCCATTACTTTGCATTACCTTCCACTACTTGCATATTTCATGACAGCGTATAAACATAGATTATTTCCAGCTTAGCATCCATTTTCTTAAATCGATTGAATATATCTCTCCAACTCCTCTTAATAATTCACATATTTACTTCTCAGTTCAATTGACTCACTTGGAATAACACAATTCTTTTTTCTATCCACGACATAAACTGTGTTCATATTATTTGGGTTGTACATTATTACGACTGTCCAATTTGACAGCCATCTAACTTTCTCAAACCAGCCTTCTTTTATTGCTACTCTGTTTGAATAATAGATTCCCCTAAATGAGATACCTAAAGACGTTACTTTTGCGACTCCAATTGAATATTCACCCTGTCTCATCTCTTCAGCTCCTTTAATATTTTTTATTAGTAGTATTATTATTATCCGTTTTCGGATATTTATTCTTATTTATTTGACTTTTCTATTAAAATCAATTCGTTTTTCAACCTTGTATTTCAAGGTACTACACGCCCCTTTATAACTCGAACGCTTCGGACACCCTTATAAAAATCTTAGCCTTACAACAAATAAAGAGCCTGCGCTTAGCGCAAACTCTTTATTCGCCCGTCTATTCTTATTTAGATCCAATCTTCTGTAAGATCCAGCGTTCTATTACAGATATCGCATTGAACTTGAATAACCATACCCAGACCAGATGGGATGAATGTATAGGCAAACTTAGCTCCCCCGACGTCAATCGGTTTACATGAATCCCATTCCTGGATCTTCTTTTCCATTTTATCAGTAATCTCAAATATCATGATCGTTCTCCTTTACGATATATTTGTTCATTATGTTACACCTTTACTTATTTAAATCTCTAATTTCCACAAAGGATTCAATCAGTCCTAGTAAATACCGACTTAACGCAAATCCTATATCACTACAGCATCCCATTATCATGCGTTACATCTTAGATTCAGTATCCGCTGGAGCATCTCTTAAAAAGTATCGATCTGCACAATTAGAGACCAGGATTCCACGTGTTTTCTCATGAATTTTTAAAAGCTGGTTAAGGACAAAAATACGTTGAACATTATCTTCTGCAAACATGAATAGTTGATTCTTATAATAATTTAATTGCTGCTGGCTCTCCCCTGAATATCGTGCATTTTTTTCATAAACACTGAGCAGTTGCAAGTGCAACTTATACACTTCTTCATAATTCATTTAGTATCGGCCCCCTCTCTAAGATACAGTATCTTGGTATACTATTGTCTCCAGCATTATACAAATCATACTATAGAGGATCTAGATTAAGGATAAGGCTTTATCAGCTGCTCGTGCTTGTCCCCTGCCCAGCGGTCATCATTCTTGACAAAAAGACGGTGCTTTTTGCACCGTCTCCTAACGATTATGCTATTTCCAAACTTAAGATAATCTCAGATCTTCTTCAACTTTTACGATTCTCCAACCATGCCTTATTGCATCTTGAATATTTTGATCCGAAATATTTCCCTCATGCATTGCAACACCTGCGAAATAACGCGGCCGGCTTAGCGCAACATACGCCAGTTTTAAAGTGTCTTTCACTAACGATTCTTCAATCAATTCAGGCTGGTGAGTACCGGCAAGAAAGCTGAAAATTTTAGACATGTCTGACTCTCCATCTCGAGTTGATTCCAGGAGTAAAGTAGCAAAATGTGTCTCTCCCTTAACACCATGTATATTGTTCAATTCGAGGTCCATTTCTACAGTAGGTACATTCTCTGCATATTCATGTTGCTGATCCTTGGCTAGAATCTTCACTATACGTGTTCTCAGATCTGTAGTATCTATAAGTTCAATCTCAGTAATATCTGTATTTGAAACAGCACCAAATAGCGCGCCTTGATAGCTTTGAAGAGTTGATATGCTTTTGAGTACCCCTCCAGTGAATCATGATGAGGGCAAACAGCTGTTATTTTTCCTTTGATATCAGCCGTTTATACCGAAGCAGCTTTAAATTCATATCCATTTGATAATAAACGCTTAACAGTCGTTCTCTATTCTCATTATTAAATATAAAAAGATGTGGGTTGGCGGAGCTGATTGCTCCATTCGCTCGTTGGCTGCTATATTCCTCTATACACTTTTGCTACCCTTACCTAATTCCTCTGAGCTTTTTATTGCAGATTCAACTCTGCTTATAATCCATTGTTTAGTTTTGTTTTGTTTTGTTCAAATCCTTCATCAATAGCCGCCTATGTTGTTCCATTTGGTGAGGTTACATGTTTTTTATTTAGTTATGTCTATTGATCGGCACAGTTAAAAACAGCTGTTTCCTTTAATTCCGCTGCCTATATACGCACGCAATGCTTCATCAGGCTGGGGATGATAAATACCACGATTACGATAAGGTCGAGACAATTAATCATGTCTTGTTACATACTTCAACAATAGCCCGCCATCATCCAACTTTTCGACTTCTTTCAAGTTGAAATTTACGGGGTGTTGATTTGTTATAAAAGAGCTCGTTTCAAATAGTGTCACTGAGTTTGATGAGGCTTCTGCAATGGGGGCTACGATCAGGCTCAATTCATCAACTAGTCCTTCATTCAAAAAGGCGCCATTTAAATAGCCCCCACCTTCAAGCATTAATTTATCAATTGAGAATAAGTTTTTTAGCTTTTCCACTACGACAATAAAGTCCAAATTTTCTTTTCCGCCGAAAATATAAGAAATACCGAGATCTTTTAAATAGGTTAGGTAAGAATCAGGGACTTGCTCAGTTAGGATTTCTATTATATGGTCCTCTTTTCTATATTCATTCCACGATGCAATAAAATTCTCCTTCCATCCTAGTTTTCCAGAAGGGTCTACAGCTATGGCATAACTTTGAGCATCCTCGTTTCCGATATAATCCGTTCTAGGGATAGGCGGTATGCCCTCGTATTGTAAATCTAATTGATGTCCAAGAGTAAAATGTTCCTCCATTGTAATCCGGCCGCACATCCATGCATTACATCCGTAACTCTCATGAATTTTTTCGTATTCTTCTGCAAAATATATTGCTCGTTTCATCTTGAGATAATCCCCATTGATTTTACCATCCAAAGAAGTAAGCATGTGGCAGATAACATATGGTCTTTTCAAACTAGCTCCCCCTTTGTTTCAATAGAATAACGTAATGAAGAAGTAACCCATGAGGATTACTTCTTCAAATGTGTAAGTTTATTTAGTTGCATTTCCATAAACTTCGTCCGAAACAGGTTCCAACCATTCCGGCTTACCTGCTGTGATTGCAATATGCTCAAACCAGCTATCTTTTGCGGCTCCATGCCAATGCTTTACTCCATCGTGTGTAACGATCACATCACCGGCTTTCAGGGATTGAGCAGGTTTTCCTTCTTCCTGGTACCAGCCTTCACCTCCAGTGACCAGCAACAACTGAAATCCATCGCGATGAATATGCCAGTTATTTCGGCATCCCGGTTCAAAAGTCACATTGCCTACACCAACATTTACTTTTGGGTCAGCGATTAAGGTTTTGAGATAGCTTTGTCCTACAAAAAATTGTGCATATGCTTCATTTTTCTCTCCCACAGGGAAAATAACGCCATTTTTCACTTCTTCATGTTTTATCATTTTAAGTCCTCCAATAAACCTATTTTTTATTAACCAACTTGAACAGTTGGACGGATAATCATTTCATTAATAGCTACGTCTGCTGGTTGTTCGATTGCAAATGCAATAGCACTGGCAATTCTGTCAGCGCCAATGGCTACTTGGTAAAAGTCCTCCAATCCCGCTTTCATAACGGGGTCAGATATAGTTTCCAAGAGCTCACTAGTAACAGCACCCGGAGAAATATTAGTCACTCGGATATTGTTTCCATTCATTGCCTCTTCTTGCCGCAAGCCTTCGGAAATTGCTTTTACCGCAAACTTTGTACCGCAATAAACAGTGCCACCTGGATAAATATTATGTCCGGCTACCGAAGAAAGGTTAATAACGTGACCAGACTTACGTTCTCTCATAGAAGGAACGATAGCAGCGATTGCATAAAGGACACCTTTGATATTGACGTCAATCATCTTGTCCCATTCATCTACTTTATTCTCAGCAAGAAAAGCTTGCGGCATGATTCCCGCATTGTTTACTAATACATCAATTTGTCCAAACTCGCTAATAGCAAAGGCGGCAAGTTGTTCCATTTGTTCACGGGAAGTCACATCAGTTACCTTATATACTGCTTGTCCGCCACTAGCCTGAATCTCATACTGTAATTGTTTTAATCGGTCTTCACGACGAGCTGATAAGACCACCTTCGCACCCTTTGATGCAAGTTCTTTTGCAGCTGCTTCTCCAATTCCGGAAGAGGCTCCTGTAATAATGACAACTTTATCTTGAATATTCGACATCGTTAAACACCCTTTCTTAATTTTCAGGAATAATTTCATTTATGCATGCTAAAGTATTTAACGTTCTCGGAAACCCCATATACGGAAGGCAGTGGGTGATCGCAGTGATCAGAGTTTCCTTGTCGTTGCCAACATTTTTATTTGCTTGTACGTGAGCTTTAACTTGACCTTCAGCTCCACCCATAGTACTTATGATACAGAGTGTTAACAACTCCCGTGTTTTCAAATCAAGTCCGCCACGGGTGTAGAAATCTCCGAAGCAAAAAGCTGAGAGGTATTCCTGAATATGCTTTTGATTGGAAGGAGTACTCTTCTGCATTTTTTCAATGACATCCCCAAAGATCTCTTTCTGCACTGCAAGACCTTTATCAAAACGAGTATTTTCTGAAACCTGACGTTGGCTTTCAAGGGGCAATGCAATATTATTAGATTTGAAAACCTCATTGACCTCATTGATGGCATTGAGTGTTTTGGGAAATCCAATGTACGGAGCGCACTGATAAACAGCCTCTTTAATTTCGATTGGTGTTAGTCCAATGTTAAGTGCTGCACTGACGTGTGCTTTGAGCTGAGGCAATGTCTGGTTAGTCGTAAAAACAACCAGGGTAATCAACTCACGCTGCTTGTCATCCAGGTTCCCTTGATAGAATACTTCCCCAAATATAAAATGACTTAGAATGTCCTGGAAGTCAGGATCAGTAGAATATGTGGCTGGAATGCCAACGCTAAAAAGCTGCTCAAATTTCTCCTTGCTCTTTTCAATACGATCCATGAGTATATCACCTTTCTGAATTTATTAACCTTTCTATTTTTCCAAAGAACATTGAATTGATGTGTTAAAAAATTACACGTTAATGCGATACCGTACACATGTGTATAATATAAAATGAAATAAGGATATCATCAATAATCAGGTTGTTACTATTTGTGTGTTACTGCACAGAATAATTAAAATTGTACGATAATTTTCAGGAAAGTTCGGTGAATGATACAATGCCACAAGTGGATCGGAGAGTTCGAAAATCTCAAGATGCAATAAAAAATGCTTTGATCGAATTGATGTCAGAGAAAAGTTTCGATCACATTACGGTTCAAGATATTTCCGATAGGGCAAATGTCGGTCGAAGAACTATTTATGATCACTACGTAGACAAATTTGATCTACTAGATAAGCTTATAGGGGAACATATAAATGAGCTCAGGAAGTTGTGTAAATCAGCATCTGAACTGAGCTTTTCCGAGGCAAATCTGATTTGGTTTGAATACTTTGAACAGAATTCTTCATTCTTTTCAACCATGTTAGCTAGTAAAGGAGCCCTTACGTTTCGTAACCATTTCTTGAATTTTGTTATTGAGGAGCTTGAAGGTGAAGTAGAAGTAACCAAAGGAATAAATCAAGGATTAAATAAGGAGTTAGTTCTTAAATTTTTTGGTGCAGCAATAGTAGAAATAGTAGAAGCGTGGTTCACCAAAGGATTATCTGAGCAAACTCAGGTAGTGGCAGAACAAGTGGGAATTTTGTTGGACAGGAACTTTTAGTTATAGGATATTATTTAGATTCAACCAAGAAAAGCCTCGATTAATAGGCGTCGAGGCTCTCCTTATTGGACATGTTTAAAACTCAATTTGGCAGCGGTGTTTGCAGTTAAATGAAATAATTTTAGCTGTACACAATTTCGTGCTCTTCACGTTTTTCGTACAGTTCCCAATATTTATCTGCAATTAAGTCAGGTGCAAAATGAGTACCCTGAGCGACTGTTCCTGCAATTGTAACCGTACCTACAAAAATACCTTGAGGTTTTAGTTCTTCAGCTAAGCTAAATGCTAGGTTGCGCATCGCAGCTTTACCTATACCCAAAGCAGCGTAGTCTGCAGAAGGATACATCGCCAATCCGCCTCCTGTAAAGAGAATTGTTCCTTCTTGTTGTTTTACTTGATCCGGGATAACTTGTAGTGCAGAGTGCAAGGCACCGGCTACGTCCACCTGATAATGAGATACAAGAGATTCAGCCGTCAAAGAAGTTGGTTTTCCGCCTTTCAGAATAGCAGCGTTGTACACCAGCACATCCGTTAAACCGTAAGTTTTCTTGATTTGGTCAAAGGCTTCTGTTAGTGACGCCAGACTTGCTGCATCCGCCGCAACGGCGTACGCCTCGATTCCTTCCGAGCTCAACTCCTTCACATATTGATTAAGTGTATCCTGGTTACGTGATACGAGAACAACTCGGAAATTATTGACACCGAATTTTTTAGCGACATGATTTCCGACACCAGGGCCGGCTCCAACAACAACAATTAGTTTTTTACTCATTTATATCCCCCTAGAAGTATAATTTGAATAATGCAAACAGAGTATAAAGCAGCATTATTTTAAAAACAGAAATTGTTACACGTTGTTCTAATTTCACCACCTTTCAGGTTTCCATATTGGGTTTCTTTATTTGTTATACCGGTTCTCTATTTTTAATGAAAAAGGAGGCGATCAATCCGATTCCTAACACAAGTGCTAACATTTCAAAAGCTAGGAGATAGCTGCTTCCTTTCAATATGCTTGTAGCTACGATTGGGCCAAGAGTTGCACCAAGAAAGAGAATAAAGGAGGACATTGAAATTGCAGCCCCTCTTGCAGCTCCCCCTAATTGTCCAATAAGTGAGATGATATTAGAAACGGTTATGGAGATTCCAGCCACGAAAACAATACTCATCACTACAAGGAAAGCTAAATTAGAGCTAACTCCCATAACAGCAAGACCCACAACGGCCAAGGCTAAGCCAACTCTAATAATAGCGTTCAGACCAAATTTTGCGACCAATTGTCCAGAAAAAGGAGAGACTAACATCCCTAATATTCCGACACATCGGACATACAGAATACCTTGACTATCTAGCCCGAATGATTCACTTAAATAACTCCCTAAAGTTGTATACATCCCGACAAAAGCAAAGAATAACGTGATGGCGATGATGTAACTCAAAAGCAGGGGTTTTTGTGTAAATACTTTTCGAAATTGTTTAAATGAGTCAAGCACGCTTCCATGAGTTGAATTAGCTTTACCCACAGGGACATAATTCATTACTAAAATTGTAGTGATTAGATAAACCGCCCCTAAGAGATAGAACACATAGCTCCAGCCCCAATACTGACTTATTAAGCTGCTCAATACCTGACCTACAATTCCAGACACCAAAAAGCTTGTACTGATATATGCAGTTGTAGTGATCCGCTTTTCTGCAGGAAATGTTTCAACCACATACGAAATTGCAGCTGGTGCAAAGGTTGCCGCTACCAGCCCTTGAATCGCTCGGAGAGCGATCAACCAAGACAGATTAGTAGCTAGTCCGACTAAAGGAGTAACTATGGTTAACACGATTAACCCAAAAATAATAATTTGTTTTCGTCCATAGCGGTCTGACAGCGGACCAAACAACAAAAAACCTAACGCATAACAAAATGAAAAGGCACTGCCAGCCCAGGCTGCTTGCGATATTGATACATTAAAAGCTCCTGTAAACACTGAAATCAAGGGGATCGTAATATATACACCAGATACAATAACTAAACCACACCAGAAAAAAATGGCTGTTATAAGTGAAAATCTTTTTCCTGAATTCTCATGCATCACATTCACATCTGCTTCTTTCACAATAAGGACCTCCTGTACATCTTTTATTAATTCTAATGGTTAGTACCATGAAAACAGACTTTTGCCTTTATCCAGCAGAGCTATTTTCGCCATATCGTCCGCAGATAGCGTAAAATCAAATACATCCATATTCTCAATCATGCGTTCCTTTTGAGTGGATTTCGGAATTACAACAATTTCACGCTGGATTAAATATCGCAGCCCCACCTGTGCGTTCGACTTACCATATTTTTGCCCAATCTCTCTTAATGTTTCATTAGAAAAGAAATGATTCTCTCCCGCTGCAAGCGGTGACCAAGATTCAATTTGAGTGCCATATTGTTTCATCATTTCCTGTGACTGTGTTTGCTGCCGAAACACGTGTGTCTCCACCTGATTAATCATAGGAATGACATTGCAAGACTCCAATAGATCCGCGAACACACCCGGATTAAAATTAGAAACTCCAATGGCTCTGACTTTTCCGCTCTGATAGGCTTCCTCCATAGCACGATAAATCTCATGATAGCCATGAAAGGGCTCGTGCATCAAAAGCAGGTCAAGGTAATCGAGATGCATAGAACGTAAGGAATCCTCAATCGCATTGACAGCTCTACGGTAACCCCCACTTGGTATATATAATTTGGTTGTAATAAACAGTTCATCGCGTTGCACGCCGGATTTTCGGATTGCATATCCGACAGCTTTTTCATTGCCATATACCTGAGCTGTATCAATCGAACGGTACCCGACATTGATTGCATCCAAAACGCAGCGCTCACATTCTCTTGCAGGGATTTGATAAACACCATAACCGAGAATTGGCATTTTAATACCATTATTCAAAGTAACCTTTTGCATTTATAATCCTGTCCTTTTTTATAGATTAGCTGTAACAGTAACTACTTAAGATAAGCATATCAAGAAGAGACACAGGAGTCTTTGTCGTCAAGCTCAATAGTACTTGTTCATTTAGCTCATTCGTTCTATTTTGCTCATTCGTTCTATGCATCTCTTTTGCCAATGTCCCAAAATATAAAGACGCCCCTAAAGGCGTCTTCCAGATTAATTTTATGGCCATTATTAAAAATAATTAATGCATCGACTTTTCCCAGTCTCCACTGATTACAATCCCTGTCTCTTTTGCTGCTGCTTCGAGATCTTGGATTTCCTGTACTGTCAGCGTAATTCCAGCAGCACTTACTGCATCATCAATATGGGAGGTTTTTGTAACACCAATAATTGGAACAGTTCCTTTCGCAATGGCCCAAGCCGTTGCAATTTGTGCAGTAGTCGCGTCGTGCGTATGACCAATTTCCTTCATTACATGGACTAAGCCTTCTAGCTTCGCAAGCACATCTTCATTAAATGCCTCTCCTCTTCTCGTGCCGCTAGGGAGAGGATTTTTCACATTGTACTTGTCGGTTAATGCACCTTGTTCCAAGATCATATAGGAGAAGAAAACAATATTATTTTCATTGCAATAATTAATAATTCCGGCCTCTTCTGATGAACGGTAGAGTAAACTGTAATGATTTTGTACAGCAGAGATTTTCAGGCCTTCTTCAGCCAGAATACTTTGCGCTAGTTTGATCTCCTCTAGATTGTGGTTGGAGACGCCTGCATACTTTACTTTTCCGCTTTTCATCAAAGGAATCAGCTCCGGCGTCCATTTTTTCACATCCATAGGATTATGGATCCAGTAAATATCCGCATGGTCCGAACCGAGCCGGTTAAGGCTACTATTCAAGAGGTCTTCAACTGACCCGCCAAGTTGCGGCGTGAATTTCGTCGAGATTAGCACATCGTCGCGCCCTTTAGTAAACTCACCCAAGATGGTTTCGGAGGCTCCCTGTCCGTATACAGCCGCAGTGTCCCATAAATTGAGTCCAGCTTTCATCGCCGCATCAAAAACCGGTTCTAGGTCTGCCGCTGTAAGATGGTTTCCAAAAACGACATCACCGCCGGCAAACCCCGTACCCCATGACCAGGTGCCAAGTGCGATTGGTGGAATCACTTCATTTTGTAGTTTAACCATTTTCATTTAAACACCCCATTAAAATTTTGATATACCTTTAGACAGCTCTACCTGAATGAGATAAGCATATCAAAGAGAAACATGATATTCTTTGCCGTGAGGCTCATTTGTTATTGTTCATTTAGCTCAGCCTACTGGGATGAATGAGCTGTCCCGAAGCCTGCACCTTCAGTTGCTGCCTAAACTCCGACGGAGGGAGTCCGAACTTTTCTTTAAACACTTTGGAGAAGTGTGCGATATTCTCGAATCCGCTTGAGAAACAGATATCAGTGACAGATAGGTCTGTTTCAGCTAGTAGTTCCTTAGCTTTGATCAGCCTTCTATTGCGAAGCCACTTGAGCGGGGACGTGTTGTATATCGCTTGAAAGTCCCTCTTGAATGTCGCCAGGCTTCTTCCAGACAAATAAGCCAGGTCAGTAAGCGAGACGGGATTCGTGATATTTTCCTCCATGACCTCTGTGATGCTGCCTTTATCCTTGCTGATGGGTTGCATCAGTTGATATATAAAACGTTCGTGCGAATCTGCTACGTGAAATAACAGCTCCATCAACTTCACCCGAATAAGCCCTTCTTTTATTTCATCAGACTTGTTAAAATACGGTTTTAGAGATTCGATATAGCTCCCAATGTAATCGTTAATCGGAAATATTGTTATCGGAGCCACATCAATCACAGGATAAATCGGATTTACCCGGGCAAATTTGAGAAATTCGTTCACAATTTCATCATTAAGAAAGAACATCAAATAATTGAGGATGTAATCTGAATCGGGATCACCTGATTTCTCGAAATCTATACCAATGGATTTATGAAAAAATATCATTTCGTTGCTCCGGACCGTATACTTCTGTTCACCAAACCGGGCGGTATAGACACCGGACTGAACCATCAGTAAAAGATGATCCTTTAGAAAAAAAGACCCCACTCTGCCTTGAGTGAAATAACAGAATTCGACAACGGACATTCCATCTAATTTTAAGCTACCTACTTTTTCCTGATTGTTTATCAATTCTTGAGGTGCCTTAATCATTTTGCCTAATCTCATAGCCATTCCCGCCTTAATTCTTCTTGTAGTTGATTACGGTTGACTCCGAACACACGTATTTGGACTAGAGCAAGAATAGTATCTGTATAAGTTTTCATTTCATCCACCTTTTCTGTTGTGGAGTTTGTGTCCAACTTTAGTTTAACTGAAAACTGGTTAGAACGCTTTGCTGTGAAGCTCAATTTAGTTGTTAATTTAGCTCATATGGAAGAATAAATTGTGTATGTATAATTAGGGAGCTTCTAATTCAGCTTTCATTACCGATTCGGTTGTCGTTTCTAAGAGCTCACTGCTAACAACCTCAGGAGAAATGTTGGCAACTCGAATATTCGTACCACTCATCGCTTGTTCTTGCCACAGTTCTACAGAGATTGCTTTTACTGCAAAATTAGTTTCACAATAAAATGTCCTTTCCAAAAAAAACCAGCCTCTATGAATAGAGACCGGCAAGTGTAGTTGAAAAAGTGAACTTTCATAAACGAAAGAATAATTAATTAATAGTTTGCAATAAAACGTGTTGCACCAGATCTGCGACTTCCTCGGCCGTGCCGAGCTGCAGCGCTTTAGCAGCCATTTCCTTCATTTCTGCAGCGGACAGCTTGGAAATCTGGCTGCGTGCAGGCAGGATGGAAGTGGCGCTCATGCTGAATTCATCAAGACCCAGGCCGAGCAGAAGCGGAATCGCAGTAGAATCGCCGGCCATTTCGCCGCACATGCCGGTCCATTTGCCTTCAGCATGTGCTGCGTCGATCACGATTTTGACCAGACGCAGGATTGCCGGATTATACGGCTGATACAGGTAGGAGACCTGCTCATTCATACGGTCGGCAGCCATTGTATATTGAATAAGGTCATTTGTGCCAATACTAAAGAAATCAACTTCCTTCGCGAACTGGTCAGCCAGCACCGCAGTAGAAGGAATCTCGACCATGATTCCGAGCTGGATGTTGTCCGATACTTCCTTGCCTTCTTCACGCAGCTTCGCTTTCTCCTCAAGCAGAAGATCACGGGCTGCACGGAATTCGCCAAGGGTAGCGATCATGGGGAACATGATCCGTAGGTCTCCGTGTGCACTTGCCCTAAGCAGGGCGCGCAGCTGGGTACGGAAAATATCCTGACGGTCTAGACAGAGACGGATTGCCCGGAAGCCGAGGAACGGATTCATTTCCTTAGGCAGATCCAGATAAGGAAGCTCTTTATCGCCGCCGATATCCAACGTGCGGACAACAACCGGCTTGCCTTTCATATTCTCAAGCACGGTGCGGTAAGCGTTGTACTGTACTTCCTCGGAAGGCAGCCTGTCGCGGCCCATGTAAAGGAATTCGGTACGGTACAGGCCTACGCCCTCGCCGCCGTTCTCAATAACACCGGCAACATCGTTAGGCGTACCAATGTTCGCAGCCAGCTCGACATGCTTGCCGTCAGCAGATACGGTCGCTTCATCGCGGAGCTTTTTCCACTCGGCGATTTGCAGATCGTATGCTTCCTGCTTGGTTTTATACTCAGCTACTTCAGCCTCGCTAGGATTGATCAGCACATCACCGCTCAAACCGTCAACGATGACCAGATCGCCCGCTTTAACCAGGGACAGCACATTTTTGGTGCCGACAACCGCCGGAATTTCCAGGGAACGGGCCATAATCGCCGAGTGCGAAGTACGTCCGCCGATATTGGTGGTGAAGCCCTTAACAAAGTTACGGTTCAGTTGGGCAGTATCCGATGGTGTCAGATCTTGTGCGATTATGATAACTTCTTCGTTGATTTCAGCAGGGCTGATGTAGTGAATGCCAAGCAGGTGCCTTATCACACGCTTCGTTACGTCTAGCATATCAGCCGCTCGCTCTTGTAAGTACTTGCTCTCCATTTTCTCAAACATCTCGACAAAATAGCATGCCACTTCATTCAGTGCATATTCCGCATTTACTGATTCTTCGTTGATTTTCTCTATTATTGGACTGATCAATTCCGGGTCTTCAAGAATCAGCAGATGAGATTCAAAAATCTCTGCTTTCTTCTCCCCAAGTTCAGCAAGCGTACGTTCCTTGATGGCCTGCAGCTCGCCCTTCGATTTCTCCAAGGCGCCCTGCAGTTTAGCCAGTTCGGCTTCCACATCGCTTACCGCAGTCTTCGTAATCGTATAATCTGGATGCTCCAGGATAAATGCACGGGCTACAGCAATTCCTGCTGAGGCGGCAATTCCTGAAATCTTACTCATGAACCTCTCCCAGCCCTTCTTTAACCATAACCTCTTGCAGTACATTCAGCGCTTCGGATTCTTCGCTACCCTCTGCAATTAGCGTTAAGGTATCACCAAAATCAAGCCCCAGTGACAACACACCAAGGATTGACTTAAGTGTTACTTTTTTACCCTTAGCTTCAGCAAAAATCTCAGTATTTTTAAACTTAGTGGCTGTGTTTACTAAAGCTGTCGCAGGGCGTGCATGAATTCCGTCTTCATCAACGATTTTAAATGTTTTTTGCATGTCAGGCTGTTCTCCTATCCATTTCACTCCATACTAGTTCGAATGGAGGCTTTTATTTGTTTATTTTTGCACTCTTTCATACAATGCAATAAATTCTTCCGCGATAATTTTAAAACCCTCTGCACTCATCAACTGGTCTTCTGCGTGCATTAACAGTAATGTAATATTAACAGGTTCATTATTTGCCTCTTGGGTAACTAATTTTTTGTGAGCACGGTGACCTTCCACAAAAACCTTAGCACCTTCAGCAATTAATTCACGAGCCTGTTCGATATTACCAGCTTTAGCTTCTTGAATTGCCTCGATGTACATAGAACGTGCTGTTCCAACGGCTGAGATTATTTGAAAACTAACTAATTCGACTTCTTGCATTGTTATTCCCCCATCATTTTTTACCTGATCTCAAACTTTTTTAATTTAATTTTTCTCCATTAGAAGCTATTACTCTTTTATACCAAAAAAATGACTCCTTCTTACGGCGTGCAAGCGAACCAGTTCCATCGTCATATTTCTCCACATAGATAAAGCCATATCGTTTTGCCATTTCTCCTGACGTAGCACTTACTAAATCAATACACCCCCAAGGGGTATAACCCATTAAATCCACGCCATCCTGAACTGCCTCATACATTTCTTTAATGTGCGTTCTCAAGTAATCAATTCGATAGTAATCCTGAATCATACCATCTTCATCTATTTCGTCGTATGCTCCGAGTCCATTTTCTACAACCATTACCGGAATCTGATATCGTCCATAAATTTCATTTAATGTATAGCGAAGTCCTTTGGGATCAATTTGCCACCCCCAATCTGAAGCCTCTAAATAAGGATTCTTTATTCCTCCAACAATATTTCCTGATGAAGTTGGAAGATTTTTATCTACTGATACACAATTCGTCATATAATAGCTGAAGGTATAAAAATCCACAGTTCCTTTCTTTAAAACCTCCTCATCCCCCGCTTCCATCTTAATATTAATATTATTCTCTTCGAAAAAACGGTCCATGTAAGAAGGATATTCTCCCCTTACCTGAACGTCAGAACAAAACCAATTCTGAATTTGCATCTTCTGCTGAGTTGAAATGATGTCATCCGGATTACAAGTAAATGGATACATTGTAATAAAGACAATCATATTTCCCATCTTAAAATGCGGATAACTGTCGTGTGCGATTTTAATTACCTTTGCACTTGCGATGAATTGATGATGCAACGCCTGAAAACGCGCTTGCAAATTGTCCGGAATTTCTGAAATTGGTCCATTATATCCTTTTACAGTTCCAAGAGATAATAAACTTCCCACTCTAGCTGTACCTGAATTAATTTCATTAAAAGTCAACCAATACTTCACTTTATTTTTATACCGTTCAAAAATCACCTTGCAATAATTCACAAAATAATCAATACACTCTCGACCTTCCCAACCATTGCATTTTTCCACCAACGCGTATGGCATTTCATAATGCGAGATTGTTACTAGTGGTTCAATTCCGTATTTTATACATTCATCAAAAACTTTATCATAGAAGTCAAGTCCTTTTTCATTTGGCTCTGCCTCCATGCCTGTTGGAAAAATCCTTGTCCATGCAATAGACAGGCGGAGCGTTTTAAAGCCCATCTCTGCCATTAATGCAATGTCCTTTTTATAATGATGATAAAAACCAACTGCTTCATGGCTAGGATACAAAGTTCCCGGCTCAAAACTTGTTGTGATCCGCTTTGGCGCTTCATGAGAACCATTCGTACACATATCAGGCACAGAAACTCCTTTTCCATCTAAGTTCCACGCACCCTCGGTTTGGTTCGCTGATATCGCTCCGCCCCAAAGAAAGTCTTCTCTGAATTTCTTCATCTTATTTATACCTCCAAATTAACTCCTAATCCCTCTATATAAATCAAATGAAGATCACACATTTACATACTCATTAAAGTAGAGCATATCCATGTTTGACCAAATGCTTTTCATTTACTGCCCTCCATATTTTGAAACATAGTGATGGTATGCTCCTAGCAAATTGGCATTATTCTGATACTTACACGGAACTACATCCGGTTTTACATTTGTCAGAGCGAAGGGTTCTTCTCTGCGGAATATATCATTCAGGTATTCATCCAATAATTCAAACAAAAGAGGTTGTGCTGAAATCCCTCCACCGATAGCAATACGCTCTGTATCAAAAATGGTTTGCAAATTGTATATTTGTACTGCCAAGTGCCTGCAAAATTCATCAACTGCATCTATAACATCTGTATCACCTTGATTGGCCATGTTGAAAATTTCAATTCCTGAATACCTTTTATCTGTTCCTTTATATTTCTGCACCAAACGCATCAAACCATTACTACCATTTTTCTTTGCCCAAATATAATCTAAGCCATCATCATTACCATTTGTTTTCAACAAGGAAAACTCAGCAGCCGAAAAATGTTTACCTTGATATATTTCTCCATTGTGAATAATTGTCCCACCAATTGCTGAACCCAATATAATTACAATGGCATGAGAAACACCTTGTAAACATCCATAATTCATTTCCGCCATTGCTGCACTATTAGAGTCATTTGCCAGTGTGATTGGTATTGGGCATTTTTCGTTCAATATCTCAACTAAATTTATTTCCTTCATAAAAGTATAGGTACTACTTTGAAAGACATATCCACTTTTAGAATCCAATGTTCCTGCAAGAGCAATTGCTATGCCTGAAATACGGTGTTTAAATTTCTCATACAAGCTTGTGACACAGTTCGTAAATTCTTCCATACCGCTTTTTGGTGCATCCATTACTCCGGATTCAGAGAACTCTTGCCTCACGTTGAGAAGCGCATATTTCAATGCGCTTCCCCCAAAATCTAGTGTTAATATTTCATTCATTAATAAATCCTTTCTCCACATAGCGGTAAACTCTTATATCAGTTTTCCTCGGAATTCTGGAACCTCTTTATTCAGATAGTTACCTAAGGCGTCTATGATTACTTGATGATCCATTCCTTCACGCAACCCTGAGACACAGATAGTAGCAACCAACTCGCTATTAACGTAAATAGGAAATGCTCCTCCAACCGGAATACATTGACTATTTTCGTTAAAAACTTCGTCCAGGCCTCCTATTGACAGTTCCTGGGCTAATGCCCATAAACTACAATGACCAGTCTTTAAAACTGTATTTCGTTTACCTTGTGCAAAATCAATATTCCTCTGGGATCTACTGTCACCCAAATATTGAAAAATCACAATCTGATCCTTTTCTCTTGTGATTTGAACAACAACATCTTCTCCATATTTCTGAGCCATATTCACTATCATTGAACCAAGCTCTAAAGCAATTTCACTACCGAATATATCGAATTCCAGTTCTGCTTCAGTATCTTCTAACTCTTGGGCACAACCCATTGGATACTGACCCGCTAACTGATTTTTCAGTTTTTCCAGCATAGCCTTCCTCCCGATTCTTACTCCCCCTACAAGTAGCAAATAAAATTAGTCATATTCTGAAAATATTGAAACTAGTTTACTTGCTCATCCACTGGGAAAAGGATTCCTGCTTTTAGTCTGGCATTAGTCTGTACTTCACTAACAGCTAGACTACGTTCCAATTTTTCATAACAGAAATCATAATCTTGTTCATTGATTGCCTTAACAAATGCAGTAAACTCTGGAATTAATCGTTCACGGGCAGAGCCATCGTCAAACTTTTCTACTGTGCCATCATTCAATTCTAGGGATACCTCTCCAATCAAGTTCGGTGGATATACATTCTTTATGCAGCCTTTAGTTCCCTGGATGATTCCCCCATAGATTCCTTTGCAATCTTTTGCCGCCGTACATATAGCATAGAAAGAAGGATATCGGAGAATCATCGTTCCACTGGTATCGATATCACGCTCTACATTTGCAAAGTATTCTGCACCTTCCGGTTTTCCGAACATTCCCATTACAAAATGTAAATTATAAAGATTTAAATCCATTAAAGCTCCTCCAGCTTTTTTAGGATCAAATGCCGGAAGAACCTCACCTTTTTGGAAGGCATCATAACGTCGGGAATATTGACTATATTGACTTTGTACGATTTTAATTTCACCAATCTGTGGCAGCCATTCCTGAATTTTTTTGTAATTTCCAAGATAGAGTGTCGTAATCGCTTCAAACAGGAAAAGCCTCTTTTCTTGCGCTAATTTTTTTAGTTCGAGCGCTTCTCTATAATTGCTTGTCATAGGCTTTTCCACAATGACATTAATACCCTTGTCGAGCGCTTTCTTACAATAATCAAAATGAAGAAAATTTGGCACTGCGACATACACAGTATCGATGCCCGTTTCATATAATTCTTCGAATGAAGAAGTAGCGTGAGGAATGTTATGTTCACTAGCCATTTTTTTAACAGCATCAATTTCTGAAGGAATCCCTTGAAGCCCAATGATTTCGATCCCTTTTAATTCTACCAATTTAGGCAGAAACTCCTGCACAATAACTCCTGTTCCAATAATCCCAAGTTTCATATTAGTAATTTCCTTTCAATTGCATTGAATTTTCTGTATACTGCATGATCTCAATCTTATTTCCGTCCGGATCATGAACCCACATTTGATAAGTTTCAGAAGGTCCCTTAGAGATATCATTATCTAGTGAAATCCCAGCTGCCAAAAGCTCTTCTTTCGTTTTAAAAATATCATCTACCAGAAGGCCAAAGTGTGTGTACCCAAGGTTTTGATTCCATTTCCCATGAGGACCCTGATCACCCATTTTAGGGAAAAATTCAATAAACTGACCAGGAGCAATTTCAAAATAAATAATACAGATATCATCCGGATGCGTTTCTGCCTTCTTGCTGAACATAGGGTTATTTGATCCTTTATATGCTCCAAAACGCACGATCATTTTTGGTTTTAACCCTAGCTTATTTTCATAGAAATCACGTACAACCTCCATCTGATCTGTAAAGAATGATACATGCATAATACTTTTAAATTCCATCTGTACGTTCTCCTAATCTGACTAGTATTTTTAAGCTGTTTCTTCTTTCAAAGCCACTTTATCCATCATTTTCACAAACGGATAATAACAAATGATACTAAATATGCTCGCTGCAATCATAAAGAATCCAGCGCCTAATCCACTACCAAATAAGAATCCTCCTATAGGTCCAGGGATGTAATCTGTTAACATTACGACTGGCGTAGTAAACAATCCCGCCTTCAGACAAAAGTAAAGTGCGACCTCAATAATTTGCGGAACAAGAACAAAAGGAATTAACAAAGTAGGATTTAAGACAATTGGTATACCGAAATTTGCCGGTTCTGTGATATTAAATAGTCCGGGAATGAATTGCAATTTGGACTGCACTTTATATCGCTCACTTTTTGTGAAAAGAAGCATACAGATAAATAGGCCGATCAAACATCCTGGCCCTCCTAGATATTGACCAGTTATTTTGAATGTTTCCCAACTAAGCATATGAATGGGTGCCTGACCACTCATAGCTGCATTAATATTCTCTGTCATCGCTGGTAACGTTAGAATATATGCAGATACCATAATCGGCATATTGTGTACTCCAAACCACCATAAGATACTGGATGCCGCAAGAAATACCATGTGGCCAATCAGATTGTTACCAAGCGCTTGTAATGGCAAGGTAATTATTGAGTTTACTAGTCCTGGGAACGTTCCAAAACTAGTATGTTCAAGGATCCCTCTCAAGATGATAAAAGGAATTACTGTTAAAAATGCCGGTGGAACAATATTAAAGGTATTACGCACATATTCCGGTACACTTTCAGGCATACGAAATACAATTTTTTTGTGAATGATGAATGCGAAAATCGTTGTTGCAAGTAGCCCTGTAATCATGGCTGTAAATACACCCTGTGCATTTAGGAACGTTAGTTCAAATGCTTCTGCTCCGCTCCCGGTTGTAGAAATCGGAATCGTTATTAATAAGCACATTATACTAATTATTCCAGATTGAAGCCGGTCAACTCCTTTGAATTTTGCAAGGGCGTATGCAACGTTAAAACACATAATCACTGCGGTAAGCTGAAATATTTTTACCACAGCGGTCAATACCTCATATATTCCGATTGACGTAAGAAGGTCCGACCACCCTGGAATCGGTAAATTAACCAATAAATTTAATACGCTACCTCCAATGAGTATAGATAATGAACCTACCATACCATGTGTAACTGCAGTCACATAGTTATTGGACTGTATTTTCCCTGTTACCTTCATTAAATTTTCTTGCACACGATCTAAGAAGCTTACTTGTTCCCCCATAGTGACACTTCCCTCTACAGATTATATTTTTCAATTACATTCGAAAGGATTTTCTCACCATTCATGCTTCCATAATCCCTCATATCAATAACATCCACCGGTATACCTGGGAATTTTTTTCGCATACTCTCAGCCATATATTTAACTTGCGGACCTAGCAGGAGTACATCAGTGCCTTCAATAAAATCATCAATTGCTGCAGCAGAATACGCATCACACTCTATATCGTATTCACGTTTTTTCGCAGCCTCAATGATTTTACCGGTGAGGATTTTTGTGGATACTCCTCCATTACAAGCCAATGTAATTTTCAACTTTTTCATTCAAACCCCTCCATAATTATGTGTTGATGACTCCAGCATTTCTTGCCTGGTTCTTATTTTTCAAACTTTCTGGAAGCCCTCAGTCCCCCTACACTGCAACTTGAATCGCTTTCATTATTTTGACTTTTAAATTTTCAGTGCCCACCCCCCACAATGTTTATTTCATATTACTAAAGCACATAATGCTAAAACAACGAGTTCGGAAGTAATGGAAAACAAAGTACAGAAATAAAATAACGATTACCCGAACCCATGTACTTTATGTACAGAAACTATATGTTCATTGATCCATTCGTTGCTCCATTTTATTAATGAGTAGTATACTTAAAAAGGACAGTAAGGGGTTTCAAGATTTCGTATATTCGAGTTATCTTTGAAATGGAGTTATCTATGAGTGTGGATTATTGATTGTATTTACAGTTTTGTGATAACTTCTCGCTGTCCAGTAATCTAAAACTAATGGCAGGTGAAAAATGGGCCTAATAAACTCTCTTGAAAACAAACGAGATTTTACTGAAGTGGAGACCCGTTTGGCAGATTATATTCTAGAACATGCTGAGGAAATTTCACATCTGAGTATTACGGAACTGGCAAAACGAACTTATACTTCAAATCCAACTATCATTCGCTTATGTCGAAAAGTTGGAATTGCAGGCTATCGGGAATTTCGTATTGAATTTTCTGCTGAATTAGAGAAACAACGTTATGATAAGAGCACTATAGATTTCAACTATCCATTTGCTGCTCGTGAAAGTACGTCTTCCATTATGAAGAGTGTTGCTACAATTACCAAAGAAAGCATTGATACTTGTTATGCATCACTTTCTATGCAAGCTATGGGGCAAGCTGCCCGATGGCTCTGTGGCGCTTCTCATATTTATATCTTTGCACTGGGTGATACGTACATCAATGCCATTGCTTTTTCCAATATGTTGGTTAAGCTTGGCTTTCACCCTATACTAGTCGATCAATATCACGAAAGTATGACTCTTTCCTTTAATGCTACTCAAAACGATGTTGCATTACTTGTATCCTATAGCGGCTGTGTGTTGGACTCTTATAAAAAAGAATTAAAAGTATTAAAAAAGAATTCCTGCCGCACTATTTTAATTACTTCATTGCAAGAAACTAACCAAGTTGATTTACTCATTAAATTCCCACAAAAAGAACACGAAATGGGTAAAGCTGCTGGATATTATTCGCAGTCGTCTATTCGATATATTTTGAATTGCCTGTACAGCATAATTTATTCTTTTGATTTCACTAAAAACAAAGAACGTAAAGATATAGTTGAGGAAATGGCTCGAAAAAACAGTAAATTGCTCCATTAATGTATATATTTTTATGTATAAGCTAAAAAGCAATATTTATTTTAATCATTCAGGCAAACAGGAGTGAATGTGGGCATTTTCAGCCGTCCACATTCGCTTTTTTTCTACTCTTAATTATTTGTCAAACTACTATGAAATCGGATAATAAAAGGTAAGACCTATTTTGGAGGAATCGTTTTGGAACCACATAAGAGCTTATCCTAAAATCGAATTTTTCACTGAACAATACTCGGATGTCATCAAGGATTATAAAGGACATTTTCTCTTCATGAACGTCGTCTATAATTTCCATATAGCGGATACTAACAGAATTAACAGTTCTTCTAGGACCAATCACAAACCAAACCTTCCTGTTATTGTCTTAGTCTGCAGTGACGCAACAATCCATTCGATTCACGATGAGTGAACCCTGGCCCGATAAGATGTAGCAATACTGCAAATCTGTCGTTCATATGGATTGCAAACTAAAACTGGGCCAAAAAAGCATAAGTAGTCTGAGGAAGATTGAAAATAAAGTGGAGGATGACGATTTGATTGAAAACGAAGGAAATTGGGGTTACTTAACCGCAACTCGCTTCCTTCTTCTGAAGGTCGGAATTCAGATTTATAAGAAAGTGTTTGTTGAAAATAAAGTTTTAGACTGGAGTCTTTGATTTAACGCGATTTTCGAAATAGGGAATCGACAGCTTTTGAATAATAATTTTTAAACTGATCAATTAAAAGAAGCAGTGGCAGACCAAGACTTGTTAATTAAAGTCTTAGACTGCCGCTGTTGTCGTTCAACTAACGTTTCCCGTGAGTTGAATACAAATTCCATCATCAGTGCGAGAAATGGCATGTTTTTACATATAGATAGCGCCCTAAGGGAACATTAGAATGTGACCACCTACGGTAACAACGAAAGGACGACCCGCAACGGTACAGATATTTAATAAAAAAGGTATTGCCTTAAAGTTACTTCAATGTTGTACCATTATATTATTCAACAAAGATAAGGAGGACTAGACATTAAGATTAAAGAAGTTGCCGAATACTTCAAGTTACCGCCAGAAACCATTCGTTACTGGGAAAGTATGAAAATCTTATCGTCTATACAGCGAAATGATTCCGGATATCGCGAATATACTCAACAAGATATTGATTGGATTCGTTATGTAAAATGTATGCGAGAAATGGGAGTGCCTATCGAACGTATCCAAGAATATACGTCACTCTCTGCAGAAGGCGACCATACGTTGGAAAAGAGAAAAAAGATTCTGGAGGAACAAAGAGCGCAATTGATTGAAAAAGCAAAAGAACTCAATCAAGCCTTGGAACTTGCCAATCATAAAATTGAAAACTATGATGCCTTACTATCACCATACAAAAATAAAATTTAGAGAAATATGTAGGAGGAAAAATGATGAGAAAGTTCACTTTCGAACTTCATGAAAAAGTTACAAGAACAGAAATCCGTTTTATGAACCGTTTTGGCATAGAATTAGCCGGTGACTTATATTTACCGAAAGATTTAGATGACAAAAAACTTCCTGCACTTGTAATCGGTGGACCGTTCGGAGCTGTCAAGGAACAAGCATCTGGCCGGTATGCTAATGAAATGGCTTCCCTTGGATTCGCTGCACTAGCTTTTGACGGATCATACACTGGTGAAAGTGGTGGAACACCCCGTAATGTTGCAGCACCTGATATCAACACAGAAGATTTCATGGCAGCTGTTGACGGAATAGGCCTTCAATCCATTATTGATCGTGAACGTATTGGAATGATTGGGATTTGTGGCTGGGGCGGATTTGCATTAAATGCGGCCTCAATTGATAAACGAGTTAAAGCTGTAGCCACTGTTTCAATGTATAACATTTCAGCGATGGGCGACATACCAACGGAGGATAGAACGACTACCTTAACTCAACTAGCAAACCAACGTTGGATCGACGCAGAAAACCAAACCAGTACCTTAGGTCCCGATAGATTCCCTAATGGATACCCAGAAAATGAACCAGATGAAGGTAAAGACGTGTATGATTACTATCGCACAGAACGAGGATTCCACGAGAATTCCATTTTATCAAATGGAGCATGGAATGCTACAATGCCCTTATCTTTTATGACAACAAAAATCATGCAATATATTGACGAAATTTCACCTAGACCAATATTAATAATTGCAGGAGACAAGGCACTCACAAAACCACATAGCGATTGGGCATATGAACAAGCTAAAGAGCCTAAAGAATTATATATCGTTAAAGAAGCAGGACACTGTACTCTGTATGACCAAATGGAGAAAATACCGTTTTCTAAATTAAAGGACTTTTTTGTGGAGAACTTTAAAGGGATATCATCACTATGACGAATGTATTGATATTAGGAGCGGCCGGCGAAATATCCCAATATCTCACTGACATGCTACTCAAACAGACAAGCGCTCACCTAACCCTGTACGCTCGTCAAGCTACCCAGCGCTTGCGAGGCAAAGAATCTAACCGGGTGATTCTGGTCGACGGTGATTTTCAAGATACGGATCGCCTTGTACAGGCCATGAAGGGGATCGATATCGTCTACGTGAACGACATGTATGAAGAAACAGCAACGAACTCTATTGTGGAGGCTATGGAACGTGCTGGAGTGAAACGCATTATCGCCGCTTCGTCTCTGGGCATCTACGATGAGGTTGGTGGCGAGTTTGGGAAGTGGCTCATTCCTATGTCTCAGGGTGCACTTCCTAAATTCGCTGCGTCGGCCGCTGTGCTTGAACAGTCTACTCTTGATTACACTTTGCTACGGATCACTTGGATGTATAACGAGGATGGCAACACGAACTACATGCTCACTAACAAAGGCGAACCCTTTATAGGTGCGCAGGTAACTCGGCAAGCAGTAGCTCAACTGGTTGTTGACATTATCCAAGACAACAGCCGTTTTATCCGCTCAAGCCTTGGAGTCAGTGAACCTGGGACTGACTGGGCAAAACCTTCTTTTTATTAGGAATGATCACAATCCTCAATATATAATGAAATGAGTAAGTGATTAAAGAAAACTCAGAACACCTACGCCAAGCGAAGAAGCAGGACATTGTACTCTGTATGATCAAATGGAGAAAATACCGTTTTCTAAATTAAGCGATTTTTTAGTGGGAAATTTATAATATTGTTGAGCAAAACCGGCTTAACAGCAGCCGGTCTTTTTTTTCTTACATCCGGTTAGTTGAACAAAGCAGGGCATTCTTTAAAGAATTCGCTGAAAAACTCCCTACTTAGCTTTTCAACTATCCTGCCCATTAGCTTAATGAAGTGTCCATCAGTCTGATATTTTTATTATTAAATATTAGTATTCATTATTCTTCTTATTCGTCGAATAACCAATTCAAATCGACATTGAATTCTTTTCTCAATCCTCTTAAGGTCTCAGCTGAAGGCTTCGTCTTTCCTTGCTCAATCTCACTTAATCTCCCCTGAGATATTCCTAATTTCTCAGCAAAAGTAACCTGATTAAATTCATTTTGTAAGCGAATAGCCTTTACTTTATCTCCTAGTTTATTCATTTTCATCTCCCCAACAAAAAATAATAAAGCCGCCCTAAATTCTTAGGACGGCTCATGTTGATTTATAAAGATTTTAGAATTCTTTTTCAGAACAACACACTAATGCAAATAATTCTTACAGAACAACACTTTAATGGTTAGAACAATACACTAATGTAATTAATCAGTATTATATTAACCGAATCATTTCTACTCTACCGTTACACTCTTCGCCAGATTCCGTGGCTTATCAACATCATGACCCAGGGCCAGCGAAGCATAGTATGCCAGCAGTTGAGTTACAACTACAGACAGTGCGGAAGTCAGCAGCGGCAGGGTCTTAGGAATAACGAACGCCTGGTCAACGGATTTCAGCAGGTCTGTTACATGCTCCTGGTGAGTGATGGCCAGTACGTCTGCGCCGCGGGCTTTCACTTCTTTGATGTTGCTGACGGTCTTTTCGAGTACGGATTCCTGGGTTGCCAGGGCAATTACCGGAACGCCTTCCTCGATCAGAGCCAGTGTACCGTGCTTCAGCTCACCTGCAGCATATGCTTCAGAGTGAATGTAGGAGATTTCTTTCAGCTTCAGCGAGCCTTCTTGAGCTACAGCGTAGTCTACGCCGCGGCCGATGAAGAACAGGTGCTTGTGGCTGGAGATTTGCTCTGCATAGGTCTTGATGGCATCCTTCTGAGCCAGGATTTCTTCTACCTGCTCAGGCAGGGTGTTCATAGCTGCCAGAATTTCAGCAACCTGTGCATCCGTTTGAGTTCCGCGTACTTCAGCCATGTACAGGCCGAGCAATGTGAACGCAATGATCTGCGAAGTGTAAGCTTTAGTCGATGCTACCGCGATTTCCGGTCCAGCCAGAGTAACCAGTACATCGTTAGCTTCACGGGCAATGGAGCTGCCTACAACGTTAGTGATTGCCAGAACGTGTGCACCGTTAGCCTGACCTTCACGCAGGGCAGCCAGGGTATCAGCCGTTTCACCGGATTGGCTGACTACAATGACCAGTGTTTCCGGGGTTACGATTGGCGCACGGTAACGGTATTCGGAAGCAATATCGTTCTCAACCGGAATACGAACCAGGGATTCGATCAGGTTACGTCCAACCAGACCGGCATTGTATGCAGTACCGCAGGCAACGATCTGGATGTTGCGGATGTTCTTGATCTGCTCAGGAGTCAGGTTGAGCTCTGGCAGAATTACTTTAGTGCCTTCAGCATTAATGCGTCCGCGCATAGTGTCACGGTAAGCCTTAGGCTGTTCGTGGATTTCTTTCAGCATGAAGTGCTCGTATCCGCCTTTTTCTGCGGTAACAGCATCCCAATCGACAGTAATCATTTCCCGAGAAATAAAATTGCCTTCAATCGTCATCAGTTCGACAGCATCTCTTGTCAGTACAGCCATTTCGCCGTCGTTCAAAATATATACGTTGCGGGTGTATTCCAGCAGTGCAGGAATGTCTGACCCGATAAAGTTTTCGCCTTCGCCAAGACCGATAATCAGCGGGCTCGCCTGACGCACAGCAACCAGTTTATCCGGTTCGTGTTCAGTCAGAACGCCCAGGGCAAACGCACCGCGCATATGGGTGATTGCCTTTTGAACAGCCTTAACGATATCTCCTTCATATTCACGGGCGATCAGGTGGGAAATAACCTCTGTATCCGTCTCGGAAGTAAAGTGGCATCCGCCGGCGATCAGTTCTTCTTTGAGTTCCAGGTAGTTTTCGACGATCCCGTTGTGTACAACCGAGAATTTCTGGCTGTCATCTGTATGCGGGTGAGAGTTCTCGTCGGATGGTTTACCGTGGGTTGCCCAACGGGTATGCCCGATTCCGGCACTTCCGGTCAGCGGAGTAGCTTCAAGTCTGGACTCCAGGTTAGCCATACGGCCCTGTGCCTTAACAACCTGCAGACCTTCCTTCGTGAAAACAGCAATCCCTGCTGAATCATAACCGCGATACTCCAGCTTCTTCAAGCCCTCTACCAGGATCCCCTGCGAATTCTGATTACCAATATATCCTACAATACCACACATTATAAATTCCTCCGTCCAATGATTGTAATGTGGGCGGCATAAGGAAAGAAACGTGCCGTGCGGCATGTGTAGAGAAAAAGCCTTATTCTGTTGTATGGTCTGTCACCTGTAAACAGGTTATTCATGACATGCACAGTCTTCTTCTCTGCCGCAGCAGGACTTGCGTATCTTGCTTAAGCGCATACCCATGAATGGTTTAATTCCTCGTACACCCATAAAAGCGTTGTGTGAAAGGTCGCCCTGACATTTTCCGCTTCCATTTACGGCTCTGGTGCATCACCGGGAGGTCCCCGCCGAACATTTCGAACACCTCCACCTCGTCAGCTTACATCTGCCGTGATCCGTTCCAGCCTAAACTTAAGCTGTCCCTTCTCCCCCGCGCAAGATCAAGCTCTGGCGCTTGTTATTGCTGATACCTCACTATCCCCGCTTTCCTTCTTGAATGACACTTCATCATTATATGCACCTTACATCACTTTTGGCAATGAAATAATGGTTGAAACGACTGGAATTTGTTGAAAAAACTTTCAAAACAGCCGCAGTGCCGGCAGTTGAAGCACAAAAAATCTTCATCCGCCGGCTCTGCCTGCCAGTGGTATTACACGTATATTAAACCAATTCGCGTTCTACAACTTCAACAATCTGTCCAACAAACAGATCGAGTTCTGCTTTATCCGGGCCTTCGGCCATTACACGGATCAGCGGCTCAGTCCCGGAAGGACGTACAAGCACACGGCCGTTATCCCCAAGCTTGCCTTCTACCTCTTTAATCGCTGCCTCAATCGACGGATTGTTCGGATAATTCGTCTTATCCTGCACCCGCACATTAACAAGCACCTGAGGATATTTGGTCATCATCGACTTCAGTACACTCAGTTTCTTACCATCAGCCTTCATGGTATCAACGAGCTGGATTGCAGTAAGGATGCCGTCGCCCGTTGTGTTGTAATCCAGAAAAATAACATGACCGGACTGTTCCCCGCCCAGATTATAGCCGCCGCGGCGCATTTCTTCCATCACATAACGGTCGCCTACAGCCGTTTTGGCTGTATTCAGCGCCAATTTTTCAGTTGCCTTGTAGAAGCCGATGTTACTCATGACAGTCGAAACAATGGTTGCATCCTTAAGCTTGCCGGAGCGGTTCATTGCATCTCCGCAAATGCAGAGAATGAAATCGCCGTCCACCTCTTCACCTGTCTCATCAATGGCAATCAGGCGGTCTGCATCGCCGTCAAAAGCCAGTCCCAGATCAGCACCGTGACGAAGCACCTCTTCCCGCAGCTTCTCCGGATGTGTCGAGCCATATCCGTCGTTGATGTTAAGGCCGTCAGGCTCGGCTCCAATAGCGATTACTTCGGCACCCAGCTCTCTGAACAAACGCGGAGCCAGCTCATAAGCCGCACCATGCGCGCAGTCCAGTACAACCTTAATCCCGTCAAAACGGTTGGAAATCGTTGTCTTCAGGTATTCCAGATATAGATATTTGGCATCGTTGTCTACGGTTAGCTTGCCAAGACCTGCGCCAACCGGACGCGGAAGCTCATCCTTCTCAGCATCCATCAGCTCTTCAATGCGCAGCTCAGTCTCGTCGGTAAGCTTAAAGCCGTCTCCGCCGAAAAACTTAATTCCGTTGTCTTCAACCGGATTGTGGGATGCGGAGATCATTACACCGGCATCCGCTTTGAGCAATCTGGTTATATATGCTACGGCTGGAGTGCTGACAACTCCAATACGGATTACTTCAGCCCCGATGGACAACAGTCCGGCTACAAGTGCTGATTCCAGCAGCGGTCCAGAGATCCGTGTATCCATGCCGATAACCACTTTTGGCTTTTCTACGTTTCCAGCCAGTACATATCCGCCGCAGCGGCCAATGCTATAGGCCATTTCTGCTGTTAACTCCTGGTTAGCGACTCCGCGCACACCGTCTGTACCAAAATACTTACCCATCTCTTTTCTCCTTTTAATACGCTACATGTACAATGTAAACTTTAGAAGTGAGGTATAAAGCCCATTCGTAAGTCCATCTTACATAGCTTAATGAATTATTGTATGAATGAATTCTGATTCTTGTAACTAAAGGGCTCTACACATAGACGCTTTCCTGCACAAAAAGTTACGTACCGCCATTGCCCCCGGTATTCGTCGTATTCCCGCTTCCTGCGGGAGTACTGCTGCTCTCCGGCACATCCTCCGCCGGCTCCGGTGTGGCGGTGCCTGATGGCTCTGGGCTATGGGTCGGCTCCACACTGGTTTCCCCGCCGGAAACAGCTTCCGAGCTCGGCTCAGGGGTCGGCGCAATACCGGTGTCCGGACTTACTGTTGCCGCAGGTGTTGCAGGCGCCTGCAGATCAATGGTAACTATCTTCGGCTGTGAGGAATTGACCATTGAAATGAACCTCGGCATTGAGATCTGCAGTGAGACCTGATGAACCCCTGCTGACAGTCCGCCGACATCGGCAACAACACTGATATTATCCTGATCTAGCTGATCCAGCAGTGTAGGAGCGCCCGCCAGAGTCAGAGAAATCGCTTTGGCAGCCGGATCCGTAACCACGGCTGTAAGCCCGCTGGCCACACCTTCAAGCTTGATCGGGATATTATCCATCGTCCGTTCAGCAATTTCAGCTGCAGAAACGGAAACATTCATTGCGGTAGGCTCAATCTTTGCTATTCCTTCAGGCGGAGCAAGCTCCAGCTTCACCTGCTGTGTTCCTGCAGACTGAACCGTGCTCAGATCAAGAACTGCATCATAGGAGGATAACCCGGCCAGCGCTTCCTCGCTGCCGTATACCGTAACTGTATCCATCTCCGGAGTGACTCTGGACAGTACCAGTGAGCCTGGAAGCTGCCCTGTGAAGCTCACATCCAGCGGTAGCGTTTTGTACGGTAGCGTAATCGGCAGCTCAACAGCAACTGTAGCGGGCTCAATAACAGCACCGCTAATCTCATTTCCGCTGCTGTCGTAGGCAGCCAGCCGCATTCTTTTTTCCGTAAAGGTCTCATTCTCCCCATCCAGCTCAATCGTCCCCTGAACAGTGGTTACTTTACTCAGTTCACTGGCTGGCAGGGTAACTTCAACATCAGCAGGGTTAATAACGGCCGTGCCGAGCTTATACCCTTCTGCCGGAGCACCGCTTGTAATCAGGGTAACAGGGAACGTCCTCGTGTTGCGCAGTTCGACATGCACATTCACTTCTGACGGGTCCATCGATTCAAACTTCACGCCCTTAGGCAGGGTATAATTCAGCGGAAGCGTTGTATCCCCCGGTTCTACATCGCTTAAATCGAGGGTTACCTTATAATCGTCGGAAAACTTGAAATTGAGATCGGAATTTTTACCCGATACTTCAAGCCTCACACTCTCGGCATCGAAGCTGTATACATACTTTTCCTCATCAAGGCCGGTCTGCTCTATTTTAACATTTTCAATAATCTTCGTCTGTGTGTTAACTGTAGTCTGGTTCGTAGGCTCGGTATCCACATGTACAATCGTCCATAGGATAATACCGAAGACAAGTGCAAGAATCTTGTTGAAGTTGTTATTCTTCATCCACTTATCCATTATTTTTGCCCCCTCTCCGTTTCCAGAAAGCAGAGCTCTTCTCCTTCAGCGTTGAAGATGCGCTCAGCTCCTGATGAAGCTTCGAGATCAGCGATTCTTCCTTAATATCGCGCACAATCTGCCCGTTAATGGCCAGCGATATTTGACCTGTCTCCTCAGAGACTACAACAGATACCGAGTCCGCAACCTCACTGATCCCGATCGCCGCACGGTGGCGTGTCCCCAGCTCTTTGCTGATGAACGGATTCTCTGAGAGAGGAAGATAACAGGCGGCCGCGGCAATCTGTCCGTCCTGCATAATCAGTGCACCGTCATGCAGCGGAGTATTGGGAATAAAAATATTAATCAGCAGCTCCGAGCTTACCACAGAACGCATTGGAATCCCCGATTCCGTGTATTCATTCAGACCAGTCGCCCGCTCAAATACGATAAGTGCCCCGATCTTTCGCTTGGACAGGTAATTCACGGCTTTAATCACTTCACCGACCAGCCGGCTGATCTCTTCATCATTCTCCGAAGCCCGGCCAAAAAACTTGCCCCGGCCAAGCTGCTCCAGCCCCCTGCGCAGCTCAGGCTGAAAAATAATAAAGATCGCAAATATCCCGAACGTATAGATCTGGTTCATCAGCCATTTCAGCGTGTAGAGATCCAGAACCGTACTTAGCGCCCAGATAATAACCAGCACAAGAATCCCCTTAAGCAGCTGGACTGCCCGTGTGCCGCGCACCATATTGAGAACCTTGTAGATAATGTAGCTGACGATCAGAACATCGATTATATCTTTAATGGATTCTTTCCATGTTAAGTCGGTAAAATAGCTCATTGCCCAAAACCCCCGTCATTTCATATTAGCTGGGTTTATGTAAATTGTCTGTAAGATCTGTTTCATATCTAGGTTATAACGTTCACGCCCAGGTTGCAAGTTTCACATGCCGGGGAATGCTGAGAATGTCTTTCCGGGCAACAAAAAAGCGCCATCTTTCCGGAAAAAGAGGCGCAATACTATTTCTGCATAAAGGCCATGCGGGTTAACGGTAGGCAACTTCAGAGAACATGTTCGTCACTTTATACCAGAGCCAGCTTACCGCTTGGTCTATGCTTTTGACTTGCCCGGAGATGTGGGCTGTAGATGCTTTGTACAGAGTACCGTCGATCACCGTCAAGTTGCCGTTGACTTCCCCGTACACCTGAGTTTTGCCGTTCTCCACCGTGAGGTTGCCGGATATTGTCTTGCCGGACGGTACAATGACAGTATCGCCCTGAATCACAACCTGGTCGAGGTCACTGCCTCTGACGACAAGCTGCTGATCCTGATTCCAGAAAGTCACCGAGCTCATCAGCATCACCAGAAGAAATACGGATGCCGCCGTAAGGGCCGGATGTCTTTTGATCCAGGTAATAAAAGCTCTTTCCTTCTTCGGCTTCGGTAGCGAATCCATTATCCGGCTTACCAGATCGTCTGAGGCCACCGCATTCTGGTGCATCAGGGAGAACATCAGCATATCAGTTTGTTCCAATTCTTTGAACTTTGCACGGCAATCCGGACAGGATAGAAGATGCTCCTTCAATTCCCTCTGCTGCAGCTCGGGCAAGTCGTCATCCAGGTAATCATGCATCAAAGAGACGGCCAGTTTGCATTCCATAGGAGCCAATCCTTTCATGAGTGCTATTTAATTATTTCAAGGCAAAGGGACAGTGCATAAGACTTGCTTAACTTACATACGGCACTGCCAGTCAGACGTTTCATAAAAAAACATCTATTTTTACATTTTCGGGCCTAATTTTTTACGTAAAACTCACGTCCGCGGTGTACCCGGGTTTTGATTGTCGTTACCGGCATATCCAGCACATCGCTGATCTCCTGAAGCGACAGATCCTGCAGATACCGCAGTATCATTACGGACCGGTATTTCACGGGCAGACTGTCAATGGCCTCGTAGATCACCCTCTGCGTCTCTGAGAGCAGCAGTTCCGTCTCCGGGGTGACATTGTCACTCGGAATCATTGAATAGCCGTCAATGCCTTCCTGATCGTTCATCTCCGCATCCAGCGAATAAGTAGGCTTGCGCTTGCGCAGCCTGTCGATACAGAGGT
Source organism: Paenibacillus sp. DMB5 (assembly GCF_001517085.1). GTDB lineage: Bacteria > Bacillota > Bacilli > Paenibacillales > Paenibacillaceae > Paenibacillus_AQ. The sequence continues at coordinate 22,349 of NZ_LRAC01000012.1, read as the reverse complement.
TCGTACCAATCCTGTAAATCCAGGTTGAGAACTTCTGTTTGTCATCATAACGGTCCAAATTCCGGTATACACGCAAAAAAGTCTCCTGAACAATATCCTCCGCCTCATGACGGTTGTTCAGCATGCGGTAAGCCAGATGATATATTTTGTCTTTATATAGTTCCACAAGCTCGGCAAATGCTCTTTGGTCGCCCTTCAAGGCGAGCTTTGTCAATCTGCCTTCCAAATTCTCCACCTGTTAACTCCCCCAGACTTGCCGCCCCTGGTCTTTCATCTCAACTGAATGTCCACGGTACAAGCATATAAATCGTAAATCAAGTTTGGTCAAAAATCAAGGATTGTATTGTTACCTTCGTGGGATGCAAACGTTCGAATCACTGCTAAAAGCCTGCTGCTTAACAGTGGCTCCGAGAAAGCTTTGGACTTCCAGCCGCTGTTATGCTCAGATTCCTTCAATTATACCGCTGTCCGAATTAGGAATCCGACCATAAAGGCGGACGCTAACGCTCTTACAGTTCCAAACTCTCTCTCCGCCGCTTTATCAGCTGTGAGCAAAGCTCGCTTCTGCCCGCCCAAATCCCCTCAGTAACAATGGGCAGGGCAAGCAGCAGCTTTCCTTACAGCTCATTTACTGAGGTGTAAATGAATGACGGGAAGCTGTAGGGCTGCTTCCTTCTTACACTCCAGAATTCAATAGAACCCAAATACAAACAAAAAAAAAGGAGATCTGCCGCACTAAGTGCAGCAAATCTCCTTTATGATATTCCCGGTACTTCAATGACAGAACCCCAGGCATCAGCCCGTATTCCGCAGTCCAGCAGCAATACCGTTAATAGTAAGCAATACTTCACGCAGCAGCTCGGCGTCGTCGCCCTCGGCATCCCGCAGCGCTCTTAGCTCGGACAGAAGCTGTACCTGAAGGTAGCTGAGCGGATCAACATAAGGATTGCGCAGACGGATCGATTCCTGAATAACCGGAACATTGTCCAGAATGTCATGCTGGCCGGTGATCTTGAGGATCAGCTCCGAGGTCAGCTTGAATTCCGATTCAATCAGGCCGAAGATCCGCTGGCGGGCTTCATCATTTTTGCCCATGGAGGCGTACTCCTTGGCAATAACAAGGTCTGCCTTGGCGATTGCCATCTGCAGCGTATCAATCAGCGTGGTAAAGAAGGAGAAGTTAGCATACATAGTCTGCATAATCTTCAGGTTCTCTTCTTTGCCTTCATAGAAGCTCTGCAGCCCTGTTCCGGCAGCATACCAGGCCGGCAGCAGGTAACGGCTCTGCGTCCAGGCAAATACCCACGGGATCGCACGCAGATCCTCAAAGCGGTCGCTGTTCTTGCGTTTGGATGGACGTGAACCGATGTTTAGCTCGCCCACCTCAGGCAGAGGTGTCGACTCTTTGAAGAAGGTCAGGAAGTCCGGATCACGGAAAATCAGGTCCTGATATTTGGTCAGGGAAACTTCCGAGATACGGGCTACAATTTCATCCCACTTGGCTTCGTACAGATCTGCCTGCGGCGTTCTGGCGTGAATGGCTGCCGTCACCAGTGCTGATGTAGCCTGCTCCAGACTCCGGTAAGCAATGCCCTGCATTGAATAACGGGAAGAGATTACTTCACCCTGCTCCGTAATCTTGATTCCGCCGCCGATTGTGGAGGCCGGCTGGGCAAGAATACTGCGGTTCAGCGGCATGCCTCCGCGTCCAAGCGCCCCTCCGCGCCCGTGGAAGAACTTCAGCTTGATGCCGAATTCATCCGCTGTAGCCGTAATCTGCTTCAGCGCAACACGCAGCTCCCAGTTCGCAGTAACCACACCGCCGTCCTTATTGCTGTCGGAATAGCCGAGCATAATCTCCTGCAGGTCGTTCATGGCCCGCACCGCTTCACGATAGATCGGCATGCTGAGCAGCCGCTTCATAATCTGCGGTGCGTTGTGAAGGTCATCAATGGTCTCAAAGAGCGGCACAGCCTGCAGCGTGCAGACTACAGTACCATCGTTATCCTTGCGGAACAAGCCCACTTCTTTGGAGAATACCATAACTTCCAGAATGTCGCTTGCCGCTTCTGCCATACTGATCAGATAACTGGTGATACACTGCTTGCCGTATTCCTCCTGGGCCAGATAAATCGTGCGGTATACCGCAAGACATTCCTCTGTACTTTCACTGTACGACTGGTACGGGGAGGTTAGCGGCCGCGGATCGTTGAGCAAAGACTCAAGCAGCTTTACCTTCTCGTCTTCCGGCATATTGGCGTAATCCTGGGTAATGTTCATCTTGGCCAGGATTTCGGCCATTGCATTTTCGTGCTCCTGGCTATGCTGGCGGACATCCAGTGCCGCAGTGTGGAAGCCGAACAGCTCCACCTGGCGGATGAGTTTCTTAATGTAAGTATCCGCTACATAGTCGGCATAGTGATGCCGCAGACTGCGGTCAATCACATTCAGGTCATCTATGAACTGCTGCGGGGTCGCGTAGCGCTCCGGCGTTCCTTTTTTCTCATCGTCCAGCACGTTCTGTGTCTTCGAGATCATATAGCTGAGCTTAATCCGGTAAGGCTCATTGTCATTGCGCCAGGCATCAACCCGGTTCAGTTTAATGATCTTGCGGTCTTCTTCTATCGAATCCAGCAGTTCTTCAGTAACGCTGACGATGCTTGTACTAAAGCTCAGATACTGCATGAGTTCACGCATAATGCGCTGATATTCCCGGATGGCCAGCTTGCGCTGCAGACGAAGAGTCTGTAATGTCACCGCCGCCGTTACGGACGGATTGCCGTCACGGTCTCCGCCGATCCATGATCCAAAACGCAGGTACGTCGGCACATGCCAGTTCTGTCCAGGATAGTATTTGCTCAAACATCGTTCAAGTTCCTGGTATACATCCGGCAGCACCTGGAAAATCGTCTCGTGGAAGTAATACATCCCGTTCCGCACTTCATCCAGTACTGTCGGTTTGCGGTCACGCAATTCATCTGTCTGCCACAGAGTAATAACTTCATTCAGCAGCTTCTCGCGGAGCTGTTCGCGTTCACGGAATGTCAGTGTCGGATTGTCGAGCCCCATTACATCATCTGATATCCGCTTGTGAATATCGAGAATGGCCCGCCGCATTGCTTCCGTAGGGTGAGCGGTCATGACCAGCTCCAATGACAGGTTGTTCATAATGTCATGAACATCCTCTTGGGAGAAATCACGTTCACGGAGTTCCTGAATCGCACTTTCGATAGATCCCGGCTGTACCGTGTCCCCTGCAGAACGCTCATAGTCCCGCTTACGGCGGATCCGGTGATTCTGCTCAGCGATGTTTACCAATTGAAAGTAAATGGCAAATGCCCGTATTACCTGGTGTCGATTCTCAGGATCCAGTGAGCCAATCAGCTCTTTAAATTCATTGTGCAGTTCAGGCAAAAATAATGAGCGAAGCGATTTACTGGTCTCACGGATTTTCTCCACGACCTCCAGCAGTTCGTTACCGCCTTGGTGAACCAAGACTTCGCCCAAAATGTTCCCCAGGAACCGTACGTCACGCCGCAGCAGATTGTTGGAATTGCTTTTGCTGACAGCTGTCGTAAGTTCGGTCATGCTGCTCCCCCCATCCTCTTCCGGATCAATGTCCTAACATTGTCTATTTGAAGCTTTCCTCATATCATACATTAACACCTATCGGAAATCTCCAACTTATTACGCTGTAAAGCGATGCAGTAATTACGATTATACACCAAATTCATTCATTATACAGTCATAAAATATTTATGTATTTTATTTCATTATAATGGCTGCCCTTTGGAGTATTTATGTGCAAGGTTTACACGGCATGTAGGTATTGATTGCATTATACACGGATTGCGGAAGAATGGAAATTGGGGTTATCGAAAATATATCCGTTATGTAAACAAAGGCCCGCTCAAACGAGCAGGCCCTTCTGGGAAATCCAACCTATGCTTTAGTACCGCCCGGCCTGTTGTTAAAAGCCAGTTCAAACAACCCAGTTGCAGATAAGCCGGCCAGTCCGCCTGCCCAGAGTCTGAGGATGGTGTCTAGATCAGTAAATGGATAAGCGGCAGCCCCTGTCAGCAAGCCAATGGCAAGGCCCACTATGGGGATGGTCTTACGCGGTAGATTCACATTATTTTTAATCAGCTGTACCAGCGCAAGTACAAAGACGGCGAGTACAGAGGCAAAGGCCATTACATGATCTAAAATATCACTGTGCACCATAATTTCATTCCTTCCATATAAAATGTTTCCACTAATTCAGCAATTCGCTTTTTGTCCTCTAGCCGCTCGCCTACCGGCTGCTTGTAATTTCAACCGTCCGGGTTGCAGCATTAAAACCTACACTGGCCCCTAACGCCTCCGCTACAGCACGTACCGGCACATAGGTTAACCCTTCTTTTATATATCCCTCGGCAATTTTGCACCCGTTGAGGTTTACAACAGCTGATACAGTATTTGTCATCGTTTGACTCTCCTCTCTATTGATTAGCATGTAGGCTGCTTCAACAGCAGACGGAGCGGGCCTGGTCCCTGCCAGCAGGTTCGCAATCGTCAGGTCAAAGCTCAGCTGAAAATGAGGATAATCCTTGAAGCTGGTCCAGTCTCCTCCCCATTCGAAGCCGAGAGCTTTAGCCTGCTGTACAACCTCGTGCCAATCTGACGTCCCGTCACGGTCGCCATCGCTCTTCATATCCCAGGATACACCGGATCCATCCGGCAGAAGCAGTGCAAAATCAACTGCCAGCCCGTAGTTATGATAGCTGTATCCGCCCTTTGCATTGGTAACAATGCCCCCAGCTGCAGTACGTCCTTGAGCGAACAGCCTGTCCTGTTCAGCGAAGGTGCGAAGTCCCTGGGTAATCAGAATCGGAATACCGCATGTGTAACAGCGCTCAATCAGCTTATCCGCAGCGGCGGATACAACAGGGTGAAGACCTTTTAGACGGGCAGCTGATTTAGCTTTGATCTGAGCCAGCGTCAGCATGATTAGAACCTCCATTCTTAGAAATTCTTCTTATACACAAAAATAGTCCGTATTCTTCTGAGTAGGTAAGTTTAGTAAGAACAATAAGACTGATGGTAGTTCCACAATGCGCAATTAACCAGCATAATTTAAGCCAGTTTGGCCGAATTGATGGATACAAATCTATAGAAGTTGCTAATAAAAACACCATTTCAAAAGTATAGGCGATAATAAATAAAAGCATGGCCAGCATAAAAACACTGACCACGCCTTTTTGAAAACGTTCATAATAATAATTCAAATGGAAATATACGATTATTACCGCACATGCTGCCTCGATACAATATAATACTAATAAAATAATATCAGTCAGGCTCATGATGATCCCCTCGATCATAAACTAAATATTTTGCAAATCTATTACGTTCTATCTCTCCTTGGATTTCTTTCGAAACGTTCTTATAATGATTAATTGTTATTGTTACGCTGGTTGAGGCTCTGCGCAGTTCTCTCGCTTTCGCTGCTTGGCGGGGGAGAAATAGACGCCATATCCACTGTAGTAGCAACATTAACTCCCCCTGTCTTCCGTATGATCAATCTTCAGTTTTTTTAAAACATCCAGAGTGGGCTGCATAAATTCTGAACGTTCCTTGTCTAAAATGGCCTGCAACCGGTCACGGTCCTCCTCTGAACGATCAAGCAGTTCACGTGGTACTAGCTTACCCTTCACAATGGAACGCAGCAGCACTACGATTATAAGCATTAATAGAAACGCCGTTATATACGCAAGTCCATACTTATCTGCCAGTGGAAGCAGCTTTTCAAGCTGTGCGATATTACCTTGATCCATCCTCTTGCCCCCTTCTGTATGAGTATGCCCCGTTAACAAACCACGGAGGACTAATGTTAGTAACAAAATATACCGCCACTTACGTCTATTCTTATACCAGCATCCACATCAACTCCCAGTGTCCAGGGCGCTTCTAAATTGATATTGGCAGGAATAGTATAACCGTCTGATATAAGGTACCAGTTCTCCGAATTCCCTCCCGACGAATTTGTGCTTTGTGCATAATACCAGAGTCTTCTGTTAGCTTTATCAAACCATATCCCGGTAATACTAGTTAAAACCTGAGTATCATTTTTCTGAAAACAATAGACCGTGCTACCGTTAGAATCTCTTATATAGAGAGAATGTAATCCCCAGCTGAATAAAGTTATATTAAACAGGCTAATAGAATTATAATTATTATGATTAGGTTGATTTACTACAGATTTGAATGTTTTGGTTCCATTCGGAGTAGTAAAAATGTCCTTCTTTGTTCTAGTTGTAACTGACTGGGACATATTAAATACATATTCCCCTCCTGTACTGACAACAATCCTTGAGATCTTTGCCGCTAACGTCCCAAAATCATCGCTTCCTGATGCTGCAACTCCCTTGCCGCTAATGGCGGAGGCGATACTGCTTTTCCCATTAGCGACAGATTGAAAAAGGTCTGCGCTCCAAGCTCCCCAAACGTTATTCTCTTTGGTTCGCATGAAGAACGAATTAACTCCTCCGTTAAGACGGTGTGCTTTTTGAAGTACGTAACCACTTCCGTTTGAGTGGCATTGAACCTCAATGTAAAACCAGCTTGCAGTACCATCTGGAGAATTTGATAAAGTATCCCCGTTGTAAAAACCGTTGGCTGTTATATTATTGAGATCTGTGCCGCTAATAACAAGGGACTTACCGTCATCTCCTGTAAGTCTATACTTTTGCCACGCTTTAGCATCCGTATATACCTTGGCATTACTCTCAGCCGTATTCGCTTTTGTCTGGGCACCTGCCGGCGTTTCTTTTGCATTAAGCTGAGTCTGAATGGCGCTGGTTACACCGTCCAAATACGCAAACTCCGCGTTGGAAACAACTCCTGTCCCAATCTTTGAAGCATCAATTGCTGCTGATGCATTAACGTCTGCGTTGACGATAGCGCCAGCGGTAATCACAGCTGTACCTGCCCCGGCTGCCATGGTAATGTCTCCGGAAATTGCCGGAAGCCTTGCCGCAGCGAGCGTTCCGCTGCTTAGATCTCCAGCAGATCTTGTTGCCAGATCAGCGAGGGATGAGCCGGTCTTACTGATCTTCCCCCAGCCGATAGCAGCAGCACTGTTTACGTCAGCGTCTACAATAACCCCAGCCGCAATAGCCGTTACCCCGTCACTAGTGCTCGTAACATCCCCGGTATGATTCGGGTGGGTGTAATTATTGGCTCCTGCAGCCACACCGTCCAGCTTCGCTTTGTCAGCTGCTGCCATGAGCCCCGCTGCACTGGCGGTTGCCGCCACTGTAGATGCTTTAGCATTCCAGGCGGTGCGTTCAGCAGCAGTAATATGCTTTACTGTATCAGCTGCATGATCCTGTGCCCCCTTCACCGCAGTATCCAAAATATCCATATTGCCGTTGATATCCGCAATATCAACAATGTCTGTACCATCCGGCTTTTTCAGCCCCAGATTGCCTGTAGTTTTCATGATTCACGCTCCTATTCGTATACTCTTAATTCATTCCAGGTCCGCTCATGCGCACCTCTCCAGGTGAGTGCCTTGACTGAATCCCACCAGGTATAGCTGTACACAAACTCGTAGGCCAGATGCGCCGGCTTAATCTCTTCAATGATCTGGATTAGCCCGGACATATTAGCGGGGATACCCAGGGTACCTACGAACCGAACCTGGAAGCTGTACTCTCCCGGCACATCTACAACCTCCACATCCCCGCCTGAAAAAGCGGACGCCGTCCGCCGGATCATCTCCGGTGTAGTCGTTCCGCTTCCGCGCAGCTTCGCCTTGATCATCTCCCGGCGGGTCGCATAGGATTTAGTATTATCCGTAGTCAAGGCCAATACATTCTCCCAGCGAGCCAGCCCCCAGGTTGCCGATTCTACGTCCGTCTGTAATGCGGAATCTTCTATTGAATAGCGAAGCTGTCCGCATTCTATGGCATTGCTGGCCTGAATCTCTTCCATTTCAATGACGCCCTGGTAAAAATCAGGCAGGTATTTCATCAGATCCGGCCGGGTGAACCCGGGTCCCTCTTGTAAAGAATGATCGGATGAATAACTTAATGTCCCGTATAAAGACTCGCCAAAGGCCATTTCTATACCCCCTTGAGCTGATTCCAGCTAATTGGGCCGCTAGACATATAATCCAGATATTGAAAAACTGTAGCAGCTTCCGGATGACAGAAAAAAACCTCACTAAGACCAAACCTGCGATTACCGTTTGCATCAGCTGTTCCAACACTGCTGTCATAAATGGTAATCCTGATTTTGGTGAACTGTCCCTGGAAATTGGGATACAGCGGGATCATAAGTTCCTTAGCAGGAGCATCTACCACACTTTGATCTTTGAGCACACGCCACCCGGTGGCGTTATAGGTATCGTATACTTCAATTTTGTATTTAGAGGGATACCAGTATCGGCAGGTCCACCCGATTACGCCGCCAGTTTGGGTATGCGCCTCCGGCAATCCTTCAATGGTTATAACAGTTGGAGTCCCAGCTGGTATACCCAGGGAAGAATAAGTCGGTGTGAGTCTGCCGTCAAAGAGCGAATCGGTATCAATTTTGGCCGTACCTGTCTGGGTTATGGTTATTTCCTTACGCTTATGTGCATTCAAAAGGATGTTGTACTCGTTCCCCAGCATCGTACTCGAGGTGGAAGGGAATAATCCATACACTGCACCATTAGTCAGCACCGGATATCTGTCATCATGCGTATGCCCCGCCGCCGGAAACACCTCCGGCTTGCCGGCTATGCCGGACCAGGCTACACTGTCTGCTGTCTGCGCATAATCGACCTTACCGTTGTTGTTGGTGTCATAGATGCTTTTCAGCATGTCACCGGTGCTCTGCGATGCCACCAGCAGCATGTTCACGCTGCCTGTTCCGATATACAGCTTGCCTGTATCGGTGCAGTAGCCCAGCTCACCAGCCGCAAGAACACCAAGTGCACTCTCCAGCCCGCGGCGGATCTGTATCAATGTCTTCAGTGCCATCTCTGCCGCCTCCTAGAATGTGCCGCCGTCTATGCTGGCTACCGTCAGCTTGTTGCCGTTAGCTGTGTCATACACAATACTGCTTCCATCGATATTGGCCGCTACGCCGTTTGCATCTACAGTAATCCCTTTGCCTGCGGTAACTGCAATGGCATCGGCTGTGACTGTGATGCCGTTACCGGCACCGATGTTTAGGGTCACTGAATCAGCCTGTCCTCCGCCGGTTAAACCGTTGCCGGCAGTAATGGTCTGAAGTGCGCCGCCGGTGCGTACCCAGGTGCTGCCGTTCCAGCTGTAGATTTTCTGTTCATCGTCCACATAGGCGGTCCAGCCTACAGCCGGAGGATAGTACACCCAGGCTGCAGATTGATACTCGGCTATCTGGCTGCCTTTGCCCGTCCATACGCCGGTAGCGGCGGCCGGAATGATGTAACGGTCCCCTTCTGCAGGAGAAGCAGGCGGAACCGTCAGATTCTGATCTTTAACAGAGCTCTGCGGCTCGATATTATGCTTGGCCAGCTCAATCTCGTTTCTGATCTTTTGCGCTGACCACAGGTCTGTAATGGCTGTACCCGAATCATTAATTATACGATGCTTTGTGGCATCATCGAGATGGGTCTTAATCTCTGCCGCTGTTTTGACATTCGTCCCGTCAGAGACTTTATTAACATGCCCTGCGGTGATATCTGCCTTGAGCACTTTCGCATAGGTTGTGCCGTCGGCAATATCATCTGCTGTTCCCGTCAAATCAGTCAGCTTCTGGGCATTAATGCGGCGCCAGGCTGTCCCGTCGTCAAAATACAAATAGCCGCTGTTCGTCCCGCTCGTTACATAATATAAGCGCCCCACGGAAGCAGCCGCCGGACGTGAAGCTTCGGGGCCGGATAGTGCCCGTCCGACCATCGAATTGGAAGTGCCGTCGCCGATATAGACTTCTTTTGTATCTGTACAGAACCCCATCTCCCCGGCTTTAAGCACACCATAGGTGGACAGCTCTGCTTTTGTGCCGCGTTTTACTTGAATCGTCTGTGCCATATTACACCTCTCTTTTAAAAGATCCGCCGTCGATCAATCCCGCACTTTTATAACGTTCAATCTCGCGCTGGGCGGCAGTCAGCCCTGTTTGCAGAACGTTGATATCATCCGCCTCCACGGTATCGCCCGGGGTTTCATAGGTCACATATACCTCTGGAACCTCAGCAAAAATTTTAATGATCCGCCGCCAGGGCGCTTCATCCGGAAAAGAAACCGAAAAATTACGCAGCTCAGTCCCGCTGAAGCGTGATCCGGTATATACCGTTATACTCTGGTTATTAATGTTGTCGTGGGTAAGCTGTCCACTGTAAATCCCATTTGTGAGCATGAGCTTTTCTTCCACGACGTAGCTGCCGCCGCTGGCTTTTTTGTTCAGCTTTTCTTTGAACACATCCACCTGTTCCGGGTACCCCATCCGCTACACCTCCAGCACAGCATTAGCGAATAAGGGTACTTCGTTCTCTGCCAGCGTAATATTGCCGGATCCGCCGTTCAGCTTCAGTCCGCTGTAATCCAGAACGCCCTCAGTATCCAGCAGCAAAGCGCCGACGACAGACTGGCTGATGTACGAAGCTTCAAAGGCCTTTTCCTTACGGTATTTCTCCAGCATAACCTGAAAAGCATTGATCACCGCCTGCAGCGTATAGCCTGAAGCCAGAGTAACCGCTGCACTGACTGTGATGGTTTTACCGGCGGCTGAAGCAACTGTCACCACGGCACCTACAGGAGCCTGTCCTTCCCCTAGACCCGGCGCAGGATCAATATGCTGTTGTACCAAGGATACCAGCACAGCTGAGGCCGGCTTCTTGTCGGCATCGACAATGATTACCTTAACCGTCTTGGGTCCGTTCCACAGCGGGAAGACCCGTGCGCCGCCCACGCCTTCAATCTGTGATGCCCAGTCCATGTAATGATATTTGTTCCCGCTGGTGGACGGGCGTCTGGCCGAATCAAAATACCGCCGGCGCAGCGCTTCGTCATCTTCTGCTTCCTCGCCCGGTATCAGTAGCGAAATAATCACCCCGCGTGCAAGCCCCGGAATATAATTCACCGGCAGCAGGCTGCCGGAATACTGATTACCGGCTGCTCCGGCGGTCTCACTCTCCAGCCGGAACGCTCCCGGGGAGAGCCTTTCAGCCGCTGTGTAATTATAGAGCCCCGCCGAGAACCTGCTGCCCAAGGGGATATCCAGCAGCTCATCTGCGCTATCATAGAATTCTCCGCGCAGCTGTGCCTTGGTTGCCGGCTCCCTGGTAATGCCGGTCCAGGAAATGCTGCGCTCCAAATACTCACCGGCTGCAGTGTCGGCAAAGTGCAGATTAATGTTCACATCCAGCTCAATATACATCTGCGCCATTTCCGCTGCAGCCGGGGCAAGCGCATCATAAATAATGCTGCCTTCCCGCTTGTCCATTCCTTCCGGGACCCTGTCCAGCATGCGTTCAAGCAGCATTTCATACGTCTGATCCTCATACACTGCTTATCAGCTCCTTTCTGAGCTCAAAATTGCCGTAATACGTGACTACAGTGCAATTGAAGCTCACCTGATCGCCATTAAAAGTAATCTCTGCCTGCTCCAGCCCGCGGATCCGTTCGTCCTGAAGCAGTGCTTCACTGACAATCCGCAACAGCTCCGCCCGGACCAGCAGCCTATCCTTTCCGAGCAGCAGATTCCATTCTGTCCCGTAATCTGCACTATAGATTAGAAAATCGTAACGTTCCGTCTGCAGCACCTTGATGGCAGCCTGTCTGACGGCTTCCAAGGCATCAACAGTGCCGGTAATCCGCTTCAGCCCCCAGTCCATCCGGTAGGTAAGACTGGGGCTCATCACATTCTGTCCCGGTGCATCCTCTTCCAGCAGCCCCTTGATCGGTCCTGACCTGCCTACAGCCGGAATCATAGGTCCACCAGCCGATCCAGCACAACATAGCTCTGTCCGCCCTGCATCCGCAGGAGCAGCACACGGTCTCCCGGCTCAAGCCCCCGCCGGATCAGCAGCTGCCTTCCGTCCAGCTCAATCCGGCACTCTGTAACAGCTTCCGGCAGCACCAGTGCGGGGCCTGACAGCACAAACCGCTGATCCACCTGAATCTGCAATGGCTCCGCCCCCGTCACCTGCCCATAAGAAAAAGCCACAGGATTCGTATTGGATACGGCTCCGAGGCTCGCTTTTTTAATAATATCCAGCATCTGTTCCTACACCACCTTTATCGTGAGCGACATTGTGTGTTCCCCGCCTGAAATTTTATGGCTGCATTCATCCACTAGAAACAGCTGAGTCTCAAATTCATCCAGCAGCACATAAATGAAGTTTCCGGCTCTTACGCGCATATCCCCGATTGCCTGAACAGTCAGACTGAGCTTTTCCCGGTTATGCAGCTTAAGCAGGTTGTCCGCCTTCTCCCGGATTTGCGCCGCAGCCGCCTTGTCGTCGGCCTGCTGATACAGCTGCAATATCCCCCAGCGTGCTACATTCTCCTTATCCGTAACCGGATAGAATTCACGTTTGCCTGTCTCCTTATTATCCCTATACAAAAAAATAGTATTGTACGTGTCCTCATCGATGCTCCGCTTAAGCGAGTAGTCATAGAGGTAACGGCCTGCTCCCAAAACGACGTTAAGCAGCATACTCTGCATATTTCGCAGTGCCAGCTTCCCGAAATCATCATAAAAAGCCAGCAGCTGCCCGCTGTTCTGCAGCTCACTGCCCACGGCTCCCATAATGATATCGAGCAGCTTTTTATTATCCTCTATAAGCGAAGGTATCCTGTACTGCGCCTCATCAAGCACACCGGTCTGCAAACCGTAATCCTTCGCTATTTTTGCGACGAGCTCATTTGCAGTCACATTCTGCAGCACATAGCTTCCGTTGCCCAGCAGATAACGGATCTGGTCGTACGCCGTCAATTTGATCTCCCTGTCTGCACCGGTTGCTATCGAAAACACAAATCCGTAAAAGGCATCCCTGCCATCCTTGCTGAACTGTACAATATCCCCGTTCCCGATGTTGAACCTGGGATGCTGATAAATCCCGCTGTCCACAAGCGTTATCTCAAGTGTCGCAGGTTTGCCCGAACGCGAGGTCTTCCAGGAGATGTCGGCCGCTATAGCGGAGATATCCCAGAGCAGACCGTCTTTATTTTTCACCAGCAGCTTCATGCTTCCTCCCCCTATGCCAGCTTGATGACTCTGCCGATTTGCAGCTTCTTAAGCTCACTGTCGGAAATGCCGTTAAGCTTCTGGAGGGCTTTATATTTGCTTCCGCTGCCAAGCTTTTTCTGGGCAATACTCCAGAGCGAGTCTCCGGCTTGAATCGTATAGGTGGCTGCCGCCGTTTTTTCACTGGCCCGCTGCTGCTGTTTCTTTACCACATTCCCGGCAGCCTTTACTGCGAGCGCCTGATAGAACACATATTTTTTGAGCGCCAGCGTGTATTCGATATCCCCGGAATTTCCGGCACTCAGCTTCCAGGTGAAATTTTCGATGCTGACCGGCATGTTGATGCCCATATCGCCTGTGAAGGTCTGGGCGGCCCGGTCTGCAGCCTCCTTAAGCCAGTCAGCCATAGTCCCAGTCTGATCCGAAGCATTACTCTCCAACTGTTTAAGCCCGGTAAAAACAAACCGGACAGGCCTGCGGCTGACCATCCACCGTTTGATCATCGCCACATATTCGTAGGGCTTAAGCAGCCGGCTTTCTTTTTCCTGAACCTCACTTGCCGGATATACGACAAACGGATACCACTGGGCCGGAAACATGCTTTCTATGGACAGCTCGGTCAGCTTCGGATAAGCAATCGCATTAATTTCTCCAAGCTCGATAATCGAATAGCTTTTTCCGTCTCCCGACTCTTTGATTTCCAGCATCTCCGGATTAACCGGCAGCCGGATGACCTCTTCATAATTATTGAAGCTTAAGAAAAAACCGTATTCCTCCACGTTACGTATACACCCCCTGGGCTGTTGAAACAAATTCCTCCTGCAGCACCTGCCCGATCTTGGTAATGATGGAGTCGATGTCTCCGGCATTATTGATGTTACCGGTTGTAACCTGTACCGTCGGTGTCAGCTCCACAAAATTCTGAATCGCCTGAAGCTCCGCCAGCTCCCTCAGCATTTTCAGATCATCGCTGGAGATGTCTACGGTATCGTTAATTGAGCCGACTTCATTGACGCGGTTAACGTTGCTTGGCAGGCCTGAGCCTCCGGCAGCTGATTTCGAAGCTTCGGCCGGGGCAAATTTCACCTTCGTGTCGAAATTGCTCACCAGCTCTTTGCCCATTTGACTGGCATCCTTAACAGCCTTATCATAATCCACATAATCCTTCTTCTCTGAGTCGTATACCGCTTTGTCTGAAGTGGGCTTGGGAATCATATCTTTGGCTTTCAGAATCATGTCACTGAATACATGCTTATTCTCCGTGTCGAGATAATTAGGCTCAAAATCCGCTAAAAAACTGAAGCCCGGCAGCTTGCTGAGACTGTCCGCCATCCCTTTAACCTTTTTCAAAACCAGGTTGATAGCATCCACCATTGCCCCCACAAAGCCGCCTGCAAAATTCTCGACCCCGAACGCCATCTGATAAATAAAGCCGAGAAAATTCATCGCCAGATCATAGAACAGCTTACTTACAGCAAACTTGGGATCAATGAACAGATTCCGGAAAAAATCGGCAAAGGCAATAAAGGTGTTGTAGAGCGCTATTACGATATTTTCGATAAAAGCCTTAAGCCAGCCGAAAGCTCCTGCAATAAATTCCACCACCTGGCCTACAGAAACACCTGACTGCTGCAGGCAGTAGATAAGTAAGCCAATAGCCGCAACAATAAGCAGAATGGGCCAGTTAGCCACCAGCCAGGCAGCAGCAAGCGCATATACCTGAATAATCATGGCAGCCAGCAGCACGAAGGCAATCGCAGCCAAAATCGGGGCAACAACATCCCAGTTCTGCTGTATGGCATCAATCATGTAGAAAATCCAGTCCACCACAGCCCCGATAACCGTAGCAATTACCATAAACCCGTTGGCTACCATAGTAAGCATTGAGACCATCTGTTCTGACTGAAAAAACTTATTCAGCGTATCAAGCACCGGACGGAGGGCGACAATGGCTTTTTCCCCCATTGATTTTACGGCTCCATCCATATTTCTTTGCAGGAGATCCCACTTTTTCGTATCTTCCTCAGATGCGTTTGCAGTAATAGCCTTAACACCAAGCGACTTCACCTTATCGAAAATACCGCTAAGATCTATAGCCGCAAGTGAATCCTTTGCCTTGGACAGAAAGCCCGGCTTATCTTGCTTGGCTGATTCTCCGGCTTCATCAGCGACAGGTTGAGGTCCAGCATCATTTGCGGTTCCTGCTCCTGCTGCTGCCCCGGCAGCTGCCGTATCCTGTCTGTTCATCAGGTAGCTTACGGCCTTCTCACCGACATAGGTAATCAGCTCAAAGCCGCTTACATCCAGGGCTTTCATCATTTTTTGGATTTTCCCCATAAATCCGGTTTTCTCATTTGCCGGATCGGCATTATCTGCCTGATCTGCACTGTCCGTAGGGTTAGCCCGCTCTGCTTCGTTATTGAGCCGGGAAGCCGCCTCCTGCGCCTGCATAAAGCCTTCCATAAAGGATTTATTTTTCTCCTCATAGATCCGCTGCAGGATAATCTGCAGATCATTAAGCGAATATGATGCGCGGTTAAAGTTCTGGTTAAGCCGCTCCCACTGGGCATTCACATTTTGCCAGACTGTTAATGCGGTTACCGGAACCAGCGCATTACTCATGGACCCGTTTGAATTATTCTCCATTCCTTCACCCCCTTCATCGCTTCTTTCCCTTACTCCGTGCACGCTCGCGTTTTTCCTTATCCACCCGCACAGCAATCATCGCATACACCGCCGCCCGCTCACGCGCAGACAGCCTCATCAGCTCGTGCGGCAAAATATGAAGCTCATGGAGAGCGTAGTAGGCCAGATTTGCCTCACTGTCGCCCCCGTTAATCAGTTTTTTACTTCGTCCACCAGCTCGTTCATATCTGTGCCAAAACCGTTCAGCGCCTGCACCCGTTCACCGAGCGCAGCGAACTCACCGGGAAGCAGCATTTTCCGCAGGAGCGCCTCCGCGCCCATCACCCCGTAGGAGCGCTGGAGCTCGGCATTTTTCAGATCAGGATGTACGACACTGGCTGTCATAAGCTTGGCCATGTAATCGTTAGGGTCGATTTCAGAGGTGTAGGCGCCGTTTTTCCCCTTCACCTTACGGGTGGCGGCTTTACGGCAATCCTGGTTCTCATCCTCGGTCATGCTGCGAAGCTTCCAGGCTACAGCTGTCCCCTCTTTATCCTTGAAACGCTGGGACACCACAAACTCCTCAGTTGTATCACATGCCGCATTTTGTGCAAAAAACATACTCAATTCGCTCATTGTCTTTCCTCCTAATGAAATGTGCAGACGAAGCAAAGACCCGCCGCCAGCTCTTGCGTCCGGGCCTGTTCGTGCTTACATCTGATTAAACTCTGTTCCTGGCTGTCTCTTACAGGCTGGAGCCCGCCGGAGCGCTAAAAGACTGTGCCAGCTCTACATCCTCAAAAGTGAAGCTGACCTCCTCCTCAAGCGCATCCGACTCTGTATCCAGGGAAGCCATAATTACACTGTCCAGATTAACGCCCTTCAGAATAATCCGTTGGGCCCCTACGCTGGATGACGGGTCCTCATTCGTGACTTCAATATCGAAATACTGGTCCACCCCTGTTTTCATATATTCCAGCATCATCTGCCGGAAACGGCTGGTCATATAAAAAATCGTCATGGTCCCGCTTCCCGACCATCCGGTTGCTTTATGCTGCACCCCGCGGCGGCCCAGCGTCTTCACCTCAGCCTTCTGCTTTTCCACAGTTGCTTCGAGTGTCTTCACATAGAACATTTCCTCCACCTGGGAGCCGATCTTGGCATATGCGCGGCCTTCCTGGCCGGAGAGGGTATCACTAGCTTTTAGAAACGCCATCTTAAACCACCTTCACTTTCATATATACTTTTTCCACGGAATCCACCGGCTTCACAGCAACCTCCAGAACAACACTGTCACTGTCGGCACTCGCAGATACCACAATATCACTCTGCGAATTGAAGCTGTCGATAGCACCCAGTGCCTGCAGATCATTCATATAGGTGACACACTGGGCCCAGAACAGTGCCCGTCCATCCTCATTGTTGGCAACCTTGCCAATAAAGTTTTGTTCGAAAATACGCTTCAAGTCACCGGCAATCCCGTCAAGCACGCGCACAACACGGTTTTTGGAGAAAACCTTCCCCTTATCCGGTGAAAAAGAAGTGAAGCTGTTGATGTCCTGCTCGACCACCGCACGGCCGCTGCTGTACGTAAAGAGCATTTGTCCTTCTGTCAGCGCCGCTACTGTTCCGGAATGGCTGAGCCTTACATCGGCATCAACCGCATCATCGTAAGACTGATAGGTCAGCGATTCATTAACTGCAGCACCAGCCGCAGCACCTGCTACCCAGGCTACCGCTGTGGTTTTATCAATCACTGTACCGTCGGCCAGCACGACACCATTGGCCAAACTGATTATGCCTTCATGGTCAGCCGCAGGATAGTCAGACAGCACGGCCTGCACCTTCTTGCCCTCTGTATCCCGAAGACGTTTTACATAAGAGGTATACAGTGCCTTCAGCGTGTTATCCTGTGACAGCAGCCCGACGGTCTGGAAATCCTGAACCTCAAGCGCAGCCAGAAAATCACTGTGCTGTGCGCCATTTACTGTACCATTCTCACCGCCAGTCAGAGGCATTCCGGCTGACAGGGTCAGCGTCCCCGGACCGTTGGCCTTAAACAGCAAATACTCATTTTCTATAAGATCAGCTGCACCAGCCACTGTCTGCTTATCCACTTCAGCCCTGCCAAGCAGTGTTTTCACATCAAAAAGTGCATTATCTTCAATGTTCTTCTCAATCACCACTGTCAGGTCATTTCCGCGCTCCCCGCCGAACTTGGCTGTTGCCTGCAGCCCGTTACTGCTCACTCCTGCCTTAACCCCTTCATTCAGGCGGTAGAGCAGCAGGGTGCCTGCACGCTTCAACGCTTCCCTTACAGGAAGCAGCACTGGTTCTGTCAGGTCATAGCCCAGCAGACGGCTGAAATTATCCTGCGGGGTGAGCTTTACAATAGCTCCGGATTCCCCCCAAGGCAGCGTAAGCGCCAGGGCTGTAATGCCGCGGTCCCCCATCTTACCTGTAATGCTTCCGTTTGAGGCTACATTTACGTATACTCCGGGCCGTACCTTATTTTGTGTTGTCCATGTTCCGCCAGCCATTAGAAAACCTCCTTAGTTAAAAAAAGCTTAATACCTTCCTTTGCCTCATCCAGCGTGTATCCATTGCCATCCTGCAGTACTACATCCATCACATCTTTTTCTTGCGGTGAAAATAGGGACGAGCTCATAATCTGTTTTTTGCCGAACCTGCCCAGTTCCGCTTCATCTGTATTCATTTCACATATGCTCCTTCCATTATCTGCCCCATCAGCACGGCATCTGTTTGTCCCTGCCCCTGCTCCTGTTTCTGCAAATACAGCATGTAGTCGACTGTGAACACAGGCCCGCTGCCGTCTTTTCCCGCTTCCCAGGCCTGCCTCATTACACGGAAGGCAGGGTCAGCATGGCTCTGAACAGCCAGCGCTTCACAGAGACCGTCAGCCAGCTCCTCAGAGTCCAGCAGACCTCCTTGTTCATAGCGGATGCCAAACTTGTAGACTGCCATATATCTGCCTTCCCGCTGCCTGTCGTAGACAGCCGAGATCAGCTCCAGCCTGAAGTAGGCTGACTGCGGCTTCTCCCCGTCCACATCCAGAGGCAGCTCCGGATAAGCTGACTTCAGCGCTGCCGTAATATGCTCGCGCAGCCGTTGTACCATTTTCATCTTCGTCACCCTTTTCTGTTAAGCATTGCCTGTGTGCTCATTCCTCCTGTCTGCTGAAATAAAAACGATATTATCCGGTAATGGATAATATCCGCTGCAAGATATGGCCTCTGATCAAAAGAGCTTTCACCGCTTCAGTTCCCTTAAGCCGCTAACCGGTAAGGATTATAGCAGAGCATTCATGCTCCTGCGGTGTCTTTTTGCTTCATTTGCCATGTTATAATCATACTCCCTTTATTTCCGCATGAAGCCGGTATTCCACCTGATTTCAGGATAGCTTTTGGCTGCCGCGGGGAGGTTTCAGGGAGGTTAAAAGCATGCAGCAATATTCTCAGCTTTAGTCTGAAGCATGCTATCTGACTGCACAAAAAAAGCACCGTCTCTAGAGACGATGCAATTTACATATTTGCTGTAGGCTTACCGGGAGGTCAGCTCTGCATGCTCCGCCGGTCCACTGTTAACTGCTGCACCAGACTTGAGCATTGAGCCCAATGAGAGCAGCTCAAGGTCTGCTAATGCAAGTGCCATCTTATAGAAAGCTTTGGACCTTATCTTTACGTAAGTGTCCTTACTGACCGGTGGATCAAACACATGGTTATATATAGTGTAATCGTACACCTCATCCCTTCTCATATAACGCTCACGTACAAGCTGCTGCTCCCTGGGCGCTAGCCTGTCTACTACACTGTCCAATGCAGCACAGTAGGCTCTTCGGGCAGCTGGCACATCAACGTTGTGTGCTGCAATTGCTGCGGTCTGGTCAGTAATCTTATTAGTCGCGCCATGGAATCTCTCTGTGTATGAATAAGTAATTCCTGCTTCTTTCGCTTCAAAAGTGACCGTTTTAAATATCCGGTACTTCTCCAGCATATTTTCTATAGTAATCTGTGTCCGGCGGCGATCCAATTCAGGTAGCGTAGAAAGGTTCATTGTTGTATGCACTCCTTTGGGGGTAAATGATTTTTCAGTTAGCGGCAGCAATTTTCCGGGAAGTATGCTAAAATTCTACTTGTTCGTATTCTGTTCGTATTTTCCTATAATATACCATCTTCGGATTCAAACGTAAAATCCCGTTTTTGTTCATTTTCGGGCAAATAAAGAAGTCATACTCTCTCTTTCTTGCTTTTTGGCAATATAATAGACATTGTTGTTTATCTTTTGGCAATGTTGGTTTATATTATTAGCAACAGGCTTGTGTATTTAGGCGATAAGGAGTGGTTTACGATGACTGATACATTCGGAGGATATTTGAAGCAAATCCGTGAGGCGAAGGGATTGAGTATTAATCAGCTGGCTGCCTTAGCCGGCATAAGCGGCTCGCAGATTTCACGGATTGAAAATGGATTACGGGGTGTTCCCAAGCCCGCTACACTTCGCAAGATTGCAGAAGCAACAGGCGCATCCTATGATCAGCTAATGGGTCAGGCAGGCTATTTGCCGGAGCAGGGCACCAGCAGCAATGACAACCCGGTTCCCGATTGGGCAACAAGCAGGGATAAGCGGGATTTCCGCAAAATGCTCGAGGATGACGGGGAGTTGATGTTTGACGGGATTCCGCTCAACAAGGAAGACAAACAGCGGATCAAGGATGTGCTGACCGGCCTGTTCTGGGAAGCCAAGCAGATGAACAAACGAAAGAAACCCGAACACCTTTCGGATAATCCGAATAGTCCGGATTATCGGGAGTGAACAACTAATCAGGGCTATAACTTACTTTTACATGCTGCGGGTGAACAATATGGATGAGCTAATTAATAATCTGATTACAAAGTATAAGACCAACAATCCGTTCGAACTTGCCCGGGCACTGGGTATTCATATCCGGTTCATGGATCTGGGAACGGGTACAAAGGGATTATATTACCGTAAGCTGAGAAGAAGATTTATCGTCATTCATAACGGGCTTCCTGCGGAGTGGCAGCGGTTTGTTTGTGCGCATGAACTGGGACATGACCGTCTTCATAAAGGTATAAACCGTTTTTTTCTGGAGGAGCATTCTTTTTTCAGCCCGGGCAAGCTTGAACGCCAGGCCAATCTTTTTGCTGTAAAGCTGCTTTCATCCGGTACTTTGCCGGATCAGGATGAAGCTGTAAAAAGCTATTACTTGCGAATCGGGATTCCGCCCGAGGTTCGCTTTTTTTTAGAGGATTAACAGAACATATGTTCCATCATAGTCATTTCTCTTAATTGAAGGACATTTGAACATAACAAAAAACCCCTACCGAAGTAGGAGTTTCTGTCAGCCTAAGCTGTAGTATCGGGATGACACGATTTGAACATGCGACCCCCTGGTCCCAAACCAGGTGCTCTACCAAGCTGAGCTACATCCCGAAACAATATAAAATTATGGAGCGGGTGATGGGAATCGAACCCACGCTATTAGCTTGGAAGGCTAAAGTTCTACCATTGAACTACACCCGCAAAGATGAAAATCGGGATGACACGATTTGAACATGCGACCCCCTGGTCCCAAACCAGGTGCTCTACCAAGCTGAGCTACATCCCGAAAAAATGGCGCGCCCTAAGAGATTCGAACTCCTGACCTTTTGATTCGTAGTCAAACGCTCTATCCAGCTGAGCTAAGGGCGCAAAATTATGGAGCGGACGACGGGAATCGAACCCGCGACCCTCGCCTTGGCAAGGCGATGCTCTACCGCTGAGCCACGTCCGCATATTAAGTGGTGCGCGTGAAGGGACTTGAACCCCCACGTCTTACGACGCCAGATCCTAAGTCTGGTGCGTCTGCCATTCCGCCACACGCGCAGAGTACTTTTTAATCAAGTGAGCCATGAAGGACTCGAACCTTCGACACCCTGATTAAAAGTCAGGTGCTCTACCAACTGAGCTAATGGCTCGCAATTGGCAGGGGATATAGGATTCGAACCTATGATGACGGAGTCAGAGTCCGTTGCCTTACCACTTGGCGAATCCCCTATAATGTAACATATCTCCCATAAGCGTTTCAATAGGAAAACGATTATGGTGGAGGCTGAGGGGATCGAACCCCCGACCCTCTGCTTGTAAGGCAGATGCTCTCCCAGCTGAGCTAAGCCTCCGTATGTATAACCAAAAGCATTAAATAAATGGTGACCCGTAGGGGATTCGAACCCCTGTTACCTCCGTGAAAGGGAGGTGTCTTAACCCCTTGACCAACGGGCCTAAAAAAATTTGTGGAGCTCTCAACCGGATTCGAACCGGTGACCTCTTCCTTACCATGGAAGCACTCTACCTGCTGAGCTATGAGAGCATGGCTCCCCGAACAGGACTCGAACCTGTGACAACTCGATTAACAGTCGAGTGCTCTACCAACTGAGCTATCAGGGAATATTATCCGCTTGGCGGCGTCCTACTCTCCCAGGACCCTTCGGTCCAAGTAC
>NZ_LRAC01000011.1 GCF_001517085.1 Paenibacillus sp. DMB5 | reverse complement strand
TTTTAGTAAGTTTTTAGCGACACGCCCTTCGGTCGTAGAAGCGTAGTTACAGCGATGTTTTCGCCGAATTCGTGAGCGGATCCCTAGCACCTGCATAAGCCGAAGTACCTTCTTATGATTCATCCAGACCCCATGGTCTTGTAGTAATAACAGTTGAAACTTCTCCATGATTCTGCGATAGGTCCATCCCTCTTTAACGTGTAGGCGTATAGCTTCAAGCTTCATCTCATATGGATACGTTGTGAACTTCTGTCCTTTTTTCACCATAAAAATGCACCCCTTAGATTTCATCGGATAAACCAGGGGTTTATTCCAATGTCTATTCTAAGGGGTGCACTTCACTGGAAGAGGGCGGTCTTTTTGATATCCAGGCTATCCGCTACAGCAGCTCCGCCATAGTCAACACACCGCTTCGTTCAAATTCAGCCAGAATTCCCGGAGGCAGCAGCTCCTGAAGCTCCGTCCGGGTACACCATTTATAGGCAGCATGCTCCTCAGAGAGCTGAACTGCATTTTCTCCGCTCCTGCAGAGGTAAGTGATAATCACAACCTGTCTGCCAGGATCGGTCAGAAAAGAGGCAGCATACAAAACCTCCCCGACAGTGACTTTAAGCCCCGTCTCCTCGGCAATCTCCCGCTCCAGCGCAGCCTCAAGCCCTTCTCCGAATTCAATTTTGCCTCCCGGGCATTCCCAGCTTCCCGCTCCGATCACATCAGCCGCAGCACGCTGGACAATCAGGATTGTTCCCTGATGCAGAACGACACCCTTGACAGCTACGATAATGCTCCGTGAATTTCTGGTCATGACTCATGCGCCTCCTTTTACACTGTTCTTACGTCACTTTTTTATACACCCTGATTCATTATATCCGCAGATTAGGCAGGCAAGGACTGAATTTTTTGTTTGGCAGCCTTTTAACTGTGGTAAGTAACATAGCGTAAGCGAAAAAGCGCCTAAAGACCAGCGCATAAACCAGCTATCCTTAGCCATCCTAAGACGATGAACAACTTCGAAAAGTGTGAAAGCGAAAGGAGAAATGGATCATGCCAGACAGTCAACAATCCAAGAAAACTTTGCCTCCGCAGGTGCAGGACCAGCAGCCCGGAATCGAGAGTGAAATGAATCCGCTGCCGGAGTTTGAAACCTCTGCTTACAAAGCGGCAGGCAAGCTGCTCGGGAAGGCAGCGCTTATTACAGGGGGAGACAGCGGTATCGGCCGGGCGGTGGCTGTACATTTTGCCAAAGAAGGCGCCGATGTTGTCATTTCCTATCTGAATGAACACAGTGATGCTGAAGAAACGAAACGCCAGGTGGAGCAGGAAGGCCGCAAATGTATACTGGTTGCCGGAGATATCGGTGTGGAGGCATTCTGCCAGGATCTGATCAACAAGACGGTGGAGGGACTCGGCAAGCTCGATATTCTGATCAACAATGCTGCCGAGCAGCATCCGCAGGATAAGATTGAGGACATTACTTCCGAACAGCTGGAGCGGACGTTCCGCACGAATATATTCTCGATGTTCTATCTGACCAAAGCGGCCATGCCGCATCTGAAAAAAGGATCGACAATCATTAATACGACTTCCATTACAGCCTATCGCGGAAATCCGCAGCTGCTGGATTACTCGTCCACCAAAGGTGCGATTCTCAGCTTCACCCGCTCGCTGTCAATGAATCTGGCCGAAAAAGGCATCCGGGTTAACGCGGTAGCTCCAGGTCCAATCTGGACACCGCTCATTCCTTCAACCTTTGATGCGAAGAAGGTCAGCGAGTTCGGCGGCACACAGCCGATGAAACGTCCGGGGCAGCCCGAGGAGCTTGCGCCAGCCTATGTATATCTGGCTTCCAGTGACTCTTCCTATGTCAGCGGCCAGGTCATTCACGTAAACGGCGGAGAGATTATTAACGGCTGATGCCTGAATCTGCACCAATAATAAATCAATGCATCAACAAAGAGAGTGTGCCGCATGGCACACTCTCTTTGTTGATGCAGCCTTTTTGAGGAGTATGCAAGATAAACTGGATTTTTCATGCAAAATAGTGTTATTATATACGTTGGTCAGCAACAGCATATGAACTTGTCACTAGGGGTGCCGCAAGGCTGAGACGAACTTTGGTTCGGACCCTTTGAACCTGATCTGGTTTATACCAGCGTAGGAAAGTGGATGAACGTTGTATTGCAGCGCAAATGGTCCGGAACTCCGGCTGTTTTTCTGTATACTATTTTTAACCGCCTCCTTGCTGGGGGCGGTTTTTTTGCGTATTTCTGTGCAGATGAAAACAGAAGGAAAGGGAGGTGGCCGAAAGTGGCCGAAATACATCTGCTCTCGGACGGAAAACTTGACGCGTATCAGTTCGCTGTCCTTGCAGCCGCTGTTCATCCGCTGCTTGATTATATTCATTTGCGTGAAAAAAGGCTATCGGCGCGTGAACTGCTTAATATGGCCTTAATCCTGCTTCATGCGGGTGTACCTGCCGCCAAGCTGATTATTAATGACCGGCTGGATGTTGCAATGGCTGCCGGAGCTGCAGGGGTGCAGCTTGCCTGGAATAGTCTTCCGGTCTCTGCCGCCCGGCTGGCAGCGGGCTCTGCCCTGCGGCTTGGAGCATCGGTACATTCCATTGAAGAGATTGTAGAAGCGGGCTGTCAGGGTGCAGACTATTGCCTGTTTGGACATGTGTTTCCTACCATCTGCAAACCCGGCCAGAAGGAGCGCGGTTTGACTCTGCTGCAAGAGGCAGTGCTGACCGGCAGTGTTCCAATCATTGCACTCGGGGGCATCACGCCGGACAATACACCGCAAGTGCTGCAGACTGGCGCAGGGGGAATAGCGGTGATGTCCGGCATATGCAGTGCAGATGATCCGTTATCTGCTGCGCAAGCTTACAGAAACGCAGTGCTGGGGGCTGCTGCTAAAGGAGGTGATACAGCATGAATCTGATCGTTAACGGCAAGGGGGAAATATACCAGGAGGATTGCCGGACCGTGGCGGATTTGCTTAATCTGCCTGCATGGAACAGGAGACTGGTTATTGTGGAGCTGAACGGCGAAATTGTTGCCAAGGAGGACTATAGTACGGCTCTGCTGGGCGATGGAGACCGGATTGAGGTAGTTCATTTTGTGGGAGGAGGCTGAATTAAGCGTTATAAACGCAGCCGGATTCCGGAGTCCCCGCAAAGCATCCGAGTCAGCTTCATGATAAGGCACCGCTTTCCGGGGTTATTTCACCAGGGTTACAAATATAAATGCAGGGGGCGTATCAGATGTCAGATCCATTAGTAATCGGAGGCCGGTCCTTAACGAGCAGACTGTTTATCGGAACCGGTAAATACAGCCGCAATACTCTTATTCCGGAGGTAGTGGAGGCTTCGGGCTCACAGGTCATTACAGTCGCGCTCCGCCGCGTAGACCCGGGCAGCAATGATAATATTATCAGCCATATCCCAAGCAGTATGACTCTGCTTCCCAATACCTCCGGCGCACGCAATGCAGAAGAGGCTGTCCGGATTGCCAGATTGGCTAAGGCTTCGGGTCTGGGCAACTGGGTCAAAATCGAAGTAATCAATGATCAGAAATACCTGCTGCCCGATAATGCGGAAACGATCCGTGCCACAGAAATTCTGGCCTCCGAAGGCTTTGTGGTGCTTCCTTACATGAGCCCTGATCTGTCTGCAGCCCTTCGCATGAAAGAAGCGGGAGCTGCAGCAGTCATGCCGCTCGGATCGCCCATAGGCACTAACCGCGGGTTAAGAACCCGGGAGCTGCTGCGCATTCTGATCGCGGAGGTTGATCTTCCGGTCATTGTAGATGCCGGAATCGGCCGGCCGTCTGAAGCGGCGGAAGCGATGGAGCTGGGCGCTGCCGCTGTGCTGCTGAATACGGCCATCGCTACGGCACACAATCCGCTGCTGATGGCATCTGCCTTCCGTGATGCCGTAGCTGCAGGCCGCAAGGCTTACCTGGCGGGACTGGGCCCCGTAGAGGAGACTGCATCGGCGTCATCGCCATTGACGGGTTTTCTTGGCTGACAGTGACAAAGGACCGGTGAAAAGGAGGAGTAACATGGGTTTTTATGAGACCGCACAACGTCTCGGACAGCAGACGGATACCGAAAGCTGGGGACAGTATACAAAAGTGGATGTAAAGCGTACGCTCCGCAAAGAGCATCTGGATGAACATGATCTGCAGATTCTGCTGTCTCCTGCAGCAGGAGACTGCCTGGAAGAGATGGCCCGGTGCGCCCAAAGGCTGACCCGGTCGCATTTCGGACATGTCATGCAGCTCTTTACACCGATGTATCTGGCCGATTTCTGCATAAATCATTGCACGTACTGCAGCTTCAGCTCGATATACGATTTCCCGAGGAAAAAGCTCAGTCCGGAGGAGGTAAGGCAGGAAGCCAAAGCGATAGCGGATACAGGAATCCGGCACATTTTGATTCTGACGGGGGAATCCCGCACGGAGAGTCCTGTCTCTTATGTTAAGGAATGCGTGAATATACTGAAGGAGTTTTTCTCTTCTGTCAGCATTGAAGTGAATCCGTTGTCAGAAGACGAATACAAGGAGCTTAAGGAAGCCGGTGTAGACGGGCTAACCCTGTATCAGGAAGTCTATCATGAGGAGACGTACCGCAAGCTGCATATCAAGGGACCTAAGAAAATCTACCGCAACCGGCTGGACGCACCTGAGCGCGGCTGCCGGGCAGGATTTAGGACGGTAAATATCGGAGCCCTGCTGGGGATGCATGACTGGCGGCAGGAGGCTTTCTTTACTGCTATGCATGCGAGATACCTGCAGGACAAGTATCCGGAATGTGAAATCGGCGTGTCTGCTCCGCGTTTTCGACCTTTTCTCGGAGAATACAATCCGGAGCATATCGTCACCGACCGGGCTCTGGTGCAGATTATTCTGGCTTACCGCCTCTTTCTGCCCCGTGCGGGTATTACGCTGTCGACACGCGAGCCGTCTGCTTTAAGAGACCGTCTTATCCATCTGGGAGTAACCAAAATGTCTGCCGGAGTATCTACAGAGGTTGGAGGACATACCCTGCAGGGCGGTACGCCGCAGTTTGAAATCTCCGACGGCCGGAGTGTGCAGGAAATCAGCGGGATGCTTAGAGCGAACAGCCTGCAGCCGGTATTTAAGGACTGGGATATTCTTGAGACTGTCTGAAATGGGCAAGAAAAGAACAGAAGAGAACGTATAAAAGGCCGCTTAGCCTGAAGCAGCATAATGCTGCCGACGGATAAGCGGCTTTACGTTATTTTCAGGGTCAGTTCGTCCCTGACAGCTCGTCCAGCGACATTTCAAAGCCCGGGGCCATATGCTCAAGGAAATAACCGATCTCCGGGAGGGAAAGTGCATCCAGCTTGGCAAGCGTCTGCTCCCTGGCAGCGGCGAACTCGCGGTTGCCGGCGGCGGTTTCCAGGACGCATTTCAGATAGGCGTCGAGTACATCCGCCGCCTTCACGTACAGGAGCAGGCCGGAGTCTTCGGAGCCGGCAGGGCTGTCCTGCGGCTGCAGAAGCGGGGCGTATATATCGCCGAGCTCCGGCGGGATCATGGCCGCAAGGCGCTCCGCAGCGGCCCGCTCCATGTCGCGGAAGCTGGACAGCAGCCGCGGGTTGTTGTGTTTGACCGGCGTGGCGATATCGCCGGTGAACACCTCGGTGGCGTCATGGAACAGCGCCATCGCCGCTGCCCGGTCTGCATTAAGCGACCGGTCAAAGCAGGCGTTGCCGATCGAGCACAGCAGATGGGCCAGCAGGCCCACCTGGAAGGAATGCTGTGCAACGCTCTCGGAAGCAGTGCTGCGCATCAGGCTCCAGCGGCGGATATACTGCAGGCGGTATAAATAGGCCGGAAAATGGTAGTTCAATTTTAAAGTAACCCCTTTCATGCACGGCTGAGTGTGATATGATAATAACTAATTGTAGCAGAATTCAGACAACCTGGGACTGATGAGAGGAGCCGGAATGAAGATGCGGAATTTTGAAGAAAGCATTTATAATCTGATCGTAGAAACCTCCACCAATTTGCCTGGTGATGTGCGCAGGGCTGTGGCCAAGGGACGGGCGCTGGAAGACCGTGCCACACGTTCGGGCCTTGCCTTAACGACGATTGCACAGAATATCGGCATGGCCGAGCTTCAGGTATCGCCGATCTGCCAGGATACGGGGATGCCGACCTTTATCATTCATACACCTGTCGGCGTTAATCAGATCGAGATGAAGAAGGACATCCACAGTGCGGTCATCCGGGCTACGAAGAACGGGAAGCTGCGGCCCAATTCAGTCGATTCGCTGACTGGAGAGAACAGCGGTGATAATCTGGGGGAAGGCACACCGGTTATACATTTTGAACAATGGGAAGAAGAAAATATAGACGTGAGGCTGATCCTCAAGGGCGGCGGCTGTGAGAACAAAAACATCCAGTACAGCCTTCCGGCCGAGCTTGAGGGGCTGGGCAAGGCAGGCCGTGATCTGGACGGCATCCGCAAGTGTATCCTGCATGCTGTATATCAGGCGCAGGGCCAGGGCTGCAGCGCCGGCTTCATCGGCGTCGGCATCGGCGGAGACCGGACAACCGGCTATGAGCTGGCCAAAAAACAGCTGTTCCGCAAGGTTGAAGATGTGAACCCGGTGGAGGATCTGGCCAAGCTGGAGGATTACATTATGGAGAACGCCAACAAGCTGGGCATTGGCACGATGGGCTTCGGCGGGGAAGTCACCCTGCTCGGCTGCAAGGTTGGTGTGATGAACCGGCTGCCGGCCAGTTTCTTCGTGTCGGTAGCCTATAATTGCTGGGCATTCCGCCGCCAGGGCATTCTGGTGGAGCCTGCAACGGGCAATATCAAGGATTGGCTCTATGAGAGCGGCACAGGCATTTCCGTAGAGGAAGCAGATGTGCCGGCTCCTGTGGCTGTAGCTGCCCACCATCCGGCTGCAGCTGAAGCAGGGGTAGTTCCCGGGGATTCGGTCATCCCGGCCGCTCCCGCTATTGCTGCTGCTGATGCTGCGGCTCCGGCCGGTTCTGAACCAGCAGCATCCGGAGGTTCGCGGGAGGTCCGGCTGACTACACCGATTAGTGAGGAGGATATCCGCAGCCTTCGGGTCGGCGATGTTGTCATTCTCTCCGGGGAAATGCATACCGGCCGTGATGCGCTGCATAAATACCTGATGGATCATGATACGCCGGTTGATCTGAACGGTGCGGTTATCTATCACTGCGGTCCGGTTATGCTGAAGGACGACGAAGGCTGGCACGTCAAGGCCGCAGGCCCGACAACCAGTATCCGGGAGGAGCCTTACCAGGGTGACATCATCAAGAAATTCGGAATCCGCGCTGTAATCGGCAAAGGCGGAATGGGTCCCAAAACGCTTAAGGCGCTCCAGGAGCATGGCGGGGTCTACCTGAATGCGATTGGCGGAGCGGCACAATATTATGCGGAGTGCATTAAAAAGGTTAACGCGGTTGACTTCATGGAATTCGGAATTCCGGAGGCAATGTGGCATCTGCAGGTGGAGGGCTTTGCCGCTATCGTGACAATGGATTCACACGGCAACAGCCTGCATGCTGATGTAGAAAAGGACTCTGCAGCCAAGCTTGCCCAGTTCAGGGAACCCGTGTTCAAATAAAAGGTCTTCTGCAGAATTCAATAAAGCTGTTAAAAGAAGCCTTCTTTCAAATTCCTGAAAGAAGGCTTTTTGACATTAATTTAGCTTGACAGCGCATACAAGGACATGGTAATTTTTACTTGGGAAACCGGTTTCCTTGAATACACCTCAGATTTGCAAGTGATGTGATGCAGGTTCACAGGCAGCAGATTTCTTATGTGTTTAATAAGGAGAGGGAGATGAGGAATGAAACGTAAAGGGTGGCTAGTTCCGGTTCTGATCACGTCTATTGTTCTGTCCGTTATGATGAATTTGTTTGTAGCGGCACCAACCAAGGTTGAGGCCGCCAGTATCGGAACCATCACTGAGAATGACACGATTTATCAGATTATGGTCGACCGTTTTTATGACGGGGATAGCTCCAACAATGCCACCGGTGCCGCAATCCGCTATGGTGAGACCTCTGAGGAGGATTTCCGCTACATGAAGGGCGGAGACTGGCAGGGGGTTATCAACAAGCTCCCTTACATCGCCAATATGGGCTATACGGCAATCTGGATCTCCCCGGTAGCCGAGCCGCAGATGACGAACCGTGACAATAACGGCACGGGCAAGAACACTGCTTATCACGGCTACAATGTAAAAGACCCGAATGCGGCCAACCCGTACTTTGGAACAAAGGAAAAGCTGAAGGAGCTGGTAGATTCCGCACACGCGCTCGGTATTAAGGTCATTATCGATGTGGTGCCGAATCATATCGGTGACTATATGCTCGGAACTCAGGCTTATTATGATATTCCGGGCCTGCAGCCTGCTGCACCGTTTAATAATCCGGCCTGGTATCATCACAACGGTGACATTAACTGGTCACTGGCCGACGGCCGTTATGATCAATGGGCCCAGGATTATCTTGAGAATCATGATCTGGGCGGACTGGATGATATTGATTTTGATGTACCTGCCGCCAAGCAGGCCATTTTCAGCTCCATCAAAGCCTGGTTTGACTATACAGGCGCAGACGGCGCACGCGTGGATGCTGCCAAGCTGATGAAGCCGACCGACATCGGCGAGCTGCAGAACCTGCTGGGGGTTAATACCTTTGGCGAAAACTTTGACGGCAATGCCGAGTTTGTCTCCCGCTGGGTCGGAGCGAACAAGGAGTGGGGCATGCTGGACTTCCCGCTGTTCTTCTCGGTGCTGAACAGCTTTGCTTACGGGCAGTCTTTTGACGGGAACGTGAAGAGTACACTGGCCCAGGATTCCTATTACAACGGAAATGCGAATCATATGGTCACCTTTATCGACAATCATGACCGCAACCGGTTCCTGACAGAAGCAGGAGGCAGCGTTGAGAAGCTTCAGAATGCATTGTCCTTCATCTTCACAGTCCGCGGAACTCCAGTCGTCTTCCAGGGAACGGAACAGAACAAGGGCAACGGCAATGGCCAGATCATGACCGGGGGCATTGCTGATACCTGGAACCGCTGGTCCATGGTGAAGCGGGATGCAAACGGCAATGTGCTGGAAAATTATTTTAACGAAAATACCAGCACCTACAAGCATGTAGCCAAGCTGAACGAGATCCGCAAAAACAATCCGGCCCTGCGCACAGGGACCCAGCGTGAAATGTGGTCTGCACAGAACCTCTATGCGTTCTCCCGGCGGATTGACAGCGGCACTAATGTCGGACAGGAAGTCATCTCGGTATTCAGCAATGCTTCCGGCGGGACTCAGACTGTAACCATTCCACTACGCAGTGAAAGCACGCTGACTGCAGGGACTGTTCTGATCAATCAGCTTAATACTTCCGATACAGTAACTGTGCAGGCTGGGGGCGTTACAGGCAAGCAAATTACGGTATCGCTAGGTGCTAACTCGGCAAAAATCTATGCCAAGACACAGCCGGTTTCCGATACAGTAGCACCGACAGTCCCGGGAAACGTTACAGCAACCGTGCAGAATGCTTCCAGTGCAAAGGTCAGCTGGACAGCATCCACTGACAACGTAGGGGTAACCGGCTATGAAATTTACCGTAACGGAGTCAAAGTGGGCACCTCTGCAACTACTTCCTATACGGACAGCGGGCTTGCAGCCCAGACCAGCTACAGCTATACGGTAAAAGCCTTTGATGCGGCCGGTAACCTGTCCGCCCTTAGTGCGGCTGCTTTAATCACCACCCCGGCCGGCAACAGTGTGACGATTTACTACAAGCAGGGTTATACTACACCATATATCCATTACCGGCCAGCGGGAGGTACCTGGACGACAGCACCGGGTGTAGCCATTCCGGCAGCGGAAGTGTCCGGTTATAACAAAATTACAATTAATATCGGCTCCGCCACCCAGCTTGAAGCCTGCTTCAACAACGGCAGCGGCACCTGGGACAGCAACGGCGGCAGCAATTACCTGTTCGGTACAGGCACCTGGACCTATACACCGACCGGCAGTATTCAGGCGGGTGGACCTGCAGGTCCTACAGCCACACCAACGGTAGCACCTACTGCCACACCAACACCAACGGTAGCACCGACCGCTACACCAACACCAACGATAGCACCAACCGCTACACCAACACCAACTGTAACACCAACACCAACACCAACTGTAATACCAACCGCAACTCCAGGTGGCAATTCAGTAACCATTTACTACAAAAACACAACGTTTACGAACTCTTATATTCATTACAGTGTGGACGGTTCAGGGGTATGGACCACTTCCCCGGGACAGCAGCTGCAGTCTTCAGCCTATTCCGGATACAAGACAGCTACGATTCAGCTGGGCACAGCCGCGGGTCTGACGGCAGCCTTCAACAATGGCAGCGGTACCTGGGATAATAACGGCGGCGGCAATTATCGCCTAACTTCCGGAACCTGGAGTCTTGTTAACGGCAGCCTGACAAGCGGCGTGCCTCAGGCTGACAGCGTAACCTTTAGAGTTACCGTCCCAAGCACCACGCCGTCCTCAGGACCAGTGTATCTCAGCGGCTCCTTCAACAGCTGGAATGCGGCTGACCCGGCCTATCAGCTGACCAAAGGCAGTGATGGCGTGTATTCCATCACCCTCAGCCTGCCGGCGGGAACAGCAGTGCAATATAAAGTGACACGCGGCAGCTGGGCTACGGTTGAAACAAGCTCAAGCGGCGCCGAGATTGCCAATCGTACGCTCACACCAGCCGGCGGAGCACAGACGGTGAATCTGACTGTGCAGCGCTGGAAGGATCAATAACACTACAGAATGTCTTCACAGCGCTGCTCCGGATGGGGCGGCGCTGTTTATTTTTAGCAATCCAACCGTTCGGCAGTGATTTAGTTCATTTATTCACAAAGTAGCGGGTGGTAATCTTATTGGATTAAATTACAAATCTGTTTGTCAGCTGGAAGGGGGCGGGTTGTGGCTATCGAGAGTAACCTGAAGATGGTATGGATCATGTTTTTTGTATTTCTGTTGCTTTTTGTGCTGAATTTGTTCGGTCACAGTAACAGTCCCGGACCGACAGCGAGAATGTGGAATCTGATTGATTTTTGGGCTTTGCTGATAAGTATAATGCTCCTGGTTAAGCATAAGCTGCCGGCAACGCGGGAAATTCTGATCTCTGTGCTGATGGCAGCTGCTGTTGCGGCCGCTTATATTAATGTTTCGCTTTTCTCCATGATTACAGCAAGCGCTTTAACGTTGCTGGCTTCGCTTGCCTTATTCAGTACGTTTAACAGGCATAGTGAAGGAAGGCTTGTTTTTCTGAATACAGCCAGCATTAAATCGGTCGCCGTTAGTATCCTTACCGGAGCAGCAGCCGGCACTGTTCTGGGTGTTGTCAACCTGATGCTTAGCGGCCAAGATTTGAGCCATTACAGCATTCAGTTTATTTATTTCAAAATTGCACTAAGTCCGGCTATTTTTGAGGAGATCGTGCTGCGTGCACTTTTCTACGCCTTCTGTCTGTCTCTGCTGAATGGAAGGATCGATACCCGGGTCCGTAAATTTACTGCATGGTTTATGATGATTATCCCGCATGTGTTAATACATACTCCGGAGAGCTTTATTAACGGGGGCATCGTGCAGGGAATGATCTACATTATAATGTTAGCTCTGCTCTTTGGCCTGCCGTTTGCTGTCCTCCAGCAAAAGCGGGATATTACTTCGGCCATGCTGGCACATGGAATCGTGGACATCATCCGGTTCTGTTTCCTGGGACTTCCATATTAATGTTTTATGGAACGACAAGAAGAGGGGTTATCTGCCAGTCAGATAGCCCCTCTTCTTGTTATTGTGCGAAATGGATGATTTCAGCGTACAGGGCCTGCTGTAGACTCGCGCACAATCAGCTCAGGTTCGAGCAGCAGACGCCGGGAGGCCGTACAGTTTTCACGGATATGATCCATCAGCCATTGGCCGGAGGTTACTCCCAGCTTGAAGGTATCAATATTCAATGAGGTAAGCGGCGGTGTAGTATAACGGGACAAGGGGTATTCATCAAAAGCAGCAATGCCCAGCTGTCCGGGAACTTCTATCCCCAGCTCGCGTGCCGCCTTTAACACACCGAACGCAGTATAATTGGTCATACATACGACTGAATCTGGACGGTCTTCACGCATAAGCATCCGGAGGGCAGAGCGGTAGCCTTCATGCTCATCAGCCTGGCCGTTCACGATCCAATCCTGGCGGACAATGACGCCGGACTGCTTGAGCGCCTGCAGATAGCCGCTCAGCCGGCGGCTAAAAATGCGTTCATTCCGCTGTCCGCCGATGAAAGCGGGTCTGCGATAGCCCTGCTCCAGCAGATGACGGGTCAGCATTCTTCCGCCTGCTTCATTGTCGAAATCAACCCAGCTCGCAGCAGGCTCCATCTCACCGATGGAGACATAAGGAAATTTGAGCCGGTCCAGCTCTTTGGCCAGCTCCTCCGTCAGTACCGAATTGTTGGCAATGATTCCGTCAACCCGCTGGTTCAGCACAAGCCTGTTCAGGAAATGGTCCTCCGCAGCATGATGCTGGATGTTGCAGAGAGTCAGCTCATATCCTAGGGGGCCCATCACACTTTCGATCCCGCCGATAATATTGTAGAAGAACTGGTTCAGAAATTCGCTCTCTTTGGACATGTCAACCAGCAGCCCGACTGTCTGGCTGCTCTGCCTGGCTAAACCGGTTGCGATGCTGCTCGGTATGTAATTCATTTGCTTCATAATCTCGCGGACCCGCTGCTTGGTCTCGTTGGATATTTTGGGAGAGTCGTTCAACACCTTGGAAACGGTGGACTTTGCCACATTTGCTGCCCTTGCGACATCCGAAATGGTTACTTTCATCGGGATCCCTCACAAAAAAATAGAGTAAAAGGTATTATTTAATAGTTTATCATTTTGCGGCGGCTTATTCGACTGTCAACATTGCCTCTGAACCCCGGAGGTCTGCTGCAGATTTTACACTGCGTTGATAATTGGCGGAGGAACTGGTATTTTCGCGGAAATGGAGTTAGGATGTTCTCAAAGACCCAAGACATATGATAAGAAAGAGGACAGTCTGCCATGAAACCGTTTCGCATCCGTCTCACCTTCATCCTGATGGCCCTGGTCGGGATCTCCATGATCGGGGCTGGCCTTACGATGGCCAAGCTGTTCAAGGATTCTCATATCTCGGCGCTGGAGGAAAACATGTCCCGGGAAATAAAACTCCTCTCCGGAACCTTTCAGTTTATTGATATGAACAGCCCGCAGGCAATCAGCTACTATACAGAGCATGCTAAACATATTGCCGGCCTGACAGACTCCCGCATCACCTTTATTACGAAGGAAGGGAAGGTAGTCGGCGATTCCGAACGGAATCCGCTGGAAATGGACAACCATTCCAATCGTGAAGAAGAAATCCTCGCGGCAAAGGAGGGGATCGGCCGGGCTATCCGCTACAGTGATACACTGGACCGCGAGATGCTCTATGTGGCCGGTGCAGTAACCTCAGATGACGGTTTTGACGGCTATATCCGGCTGTCGATGGGCCTGGACGCAGTAACCGAGGGGCTGAGCAGAGCGTGGATTATTATGGCTGCAGGGCTGGTGCTGCTGTTTGTGGCGGCCACCTTCGTGAGCTATAAAGTGGCATCCAGCATGACCTCGCCGCTTGAGCAGATTACACGGGTTGCCCGCAGGATTACCGATCTGGATTATGACGCGAGGGTACCGATACAGCGCAAGGATGAGGTTGGCCAGCTGGCCAAAGCAATCAATGCGATGGCGGATAGCCTGCAGGCCCAGCTCAAGACAATCCGGGATAATGAGGATCTGCTGCAGAGCGTGCTCGATAATATGACCGGGGGGATTGTCATGGTTAATGCCGAAGGGGAGTTTGCCCTGATTAACCGTGCAGCAGAACGCATGCTGGATGTGAAGAACAGCGAGCTGGCCGGTCATTCCTATAAAGAGCTGAAGCATCATTATGAGCTGAGCCGGCTGATTGAAGAGGGCGTGCTTTCAAGCGAGCCGATTCATGAAGAACGCAGCATCTATACTCCGGCAGAGCGGATTGTCCGGCTGGACGGTGTGCCGATGACCCAGGACAGCTCCCACAGGGGCATGCTGTTCCTGCTGCAGGAGGTTACCGAAATCCGCCGGCTGGAGAAAATGCGCAGCGAATTTGTCGCGAACGTCTCGCATGAGCTGAAGACCCCGGTTGCAGCAGTCAAAGGCTTTGCCGAAACCCTGCTCGGCGGCGGTGTAAGCGATGAGAAGACGGCACGCTCCTTCCTGCAGATCATTTATGATGAGAATGAGCGGCTGAACCGGCTGATCGGAGATATTCTGGAGCTGTCCAAAATTGAGTCCAAGCGGGTGCAGCTGGACTGTTCACCGGTATATCTGAGCGAATTCTTTGATTCTGTTCTTGAGACGCTCAGCAAGGTAGCCGAGAAGAAAAAAATCTCACTCAACGCTGTTGTACCGGATGAGCTCTTCATGGAAGGGGATGAGGACAAGCTCCGGCAGATCTTTATGAATCTGTTGTCCAATGCGATTAATTACACCCATGACGGCGGGAATGTCAAAATTACGGTCGTCAACGGACATAAGCCGGATGGAACAGAAACGGTTATATTTACGGTCAGCGATACCGGCATGGGGATTCCCCGCAAAGACCTTCCGCGGATCTTTGAACGGTTCTACCGGGTGGACAAAGCCCGGTCCAGAAGCTCCGGCGGCACGGGGCTGGGCCTGTCCATCGTGAAGCATCTGGTAGAGCTCCACCGGGGAACGATTACAGTAGAGAGCGATCTCGGAATCGGAAGCTCGTTCATTCTGGAGCTGCCGCTGCTGCAGGAGCATGACAAATAGCAGCCCTGACTTCCGGGTTCCGGCCGGCTTAGCAGCATAATGGATTTGCAAGCGGCAGCTGTGTGCAATAATATTGAACTGTAAAGTCACCTGCGAAATTTGTAGTTATTTTACACCAAGTTAACATTCCGGTGATATGATGGGTTTGCTGCTTTTATGTAAATTTTAAAAACATGTGAATACGGGGGAAACTATGGCACAACGATTGCTGGTCATTGAAGACGAACCGACGCTGGCCCGGCTGCTGTCCTATAATCTGACGCAGGAAGGCTATGAGGTGACAGTGGAGGATCATGGAACGGCAGGATACGACCGTGCGACTAGAGAACCTTTTGATCTGATCGTACTGGATCTGATGCTGCCCGGTATGAACGGGATCGATATCCTCGACAAGCTCCGCGGTCAGGGCATCCGTACGCCTGTTATTGTGCTGACAGCCAAAAATGCCGAAGAGGATGTAGTACGAGGCCTGAAATCCGGCGCTGATGACTACATTACGAAGCCGTTCGGCGTATCGGAGCTGCTCGCCAGAGTCAGCGCTGTACTCCGCCGGATTTCCGGGGTAACAGAGGAGATTCCGGCAGAAACACCGGCGTCCGCCTCAACTATCATTTTGGGACAGCTTGAAATTTATCCTGAACGGTATGAGGTTTCACTGGGCGGACACAGCATTAACCTGCGGCCGAAGGAGTTTGAGGTGCTGCTGTATCTGGCACGCAAGCCGGGGGTCGTGCTGACCCGCGATGACCTGATGAATGCCGTCTGGGGGTTTGATTATATCGGCGGGCAGCGTACGGTGGATGTCCATGTCAGCTCATTGCGCAAGAAGCTGGAACTCGATCCGGAATCCGTCCATATTGATTCAATCCGCGGCGTAGGCTACAAGCTGGTCGTAAACAAAAAAAGAGCACCGGTCATTTAACATGACGGTGTTCTTTTCAATATTGAAAAATGTACATAAAAATTGAAAGAAAAATGAACAATATCATTACAATTTTGTGAGATGAATCATAACAGGTCTCTGTGATTTTACACTGCGTTAACATTTCTCTTCAACTCTATTTACACTAAAAGCTTATCATTGGGAACGAAGATGATGAGAAGGAGACTGCCAAAACACATGAAATCCATCATTGACATAGAGAAGCTTGATCTCTACTATGAGTCATTTCACGCATTGAAGAACGTGGATCTGCAGATTCCGGAGAAACAGGTGACCGCATTTATCGGTCCATCCGGCTGTGGTAAATCCACCCTCCTGCGCACCCTAAACCGTATGAACGACATGATTCCCGGAACACGCATTGAAGGTAAAGTGAACATCGGCGGCAAAAATATTTACAGCGACGAAGTGGAAGTGGAAAGCCTCCGCAAGCAGGTCGGCATGGTATTCCAGCAGCCCAATCCTTTTCCGAAGTCGATCTACGACAATGTGGCTTACGGCCCGCGTCTGCACGGCACCCGCTCCAAGCAGGAGCTTGATGAGATTGTGGAGCAGAGCCTCCGCCAGTCCGCCCTCTGGGAGGAAGTCAAGGATTTCCTGAAAAAGTCTGCACTCAGCCTGTCCGGCGGACAGCAGCAGCGTCTGTGCATTGCCAGGGCGCTTGCCGTCCAGCCTGATATTCTGCTGATGGATGAGGCAACCTCGGCTCTTGACCCTGTCTCCACCCTCAAGATAGAGGAACTGGTGCAGGAGCTTCGCAGCAAATACACGATTGTAATGGTTACACACAACATGCACCAGGCTGCACGTGTTTCAGGACGGACTGTATTTTTCCTGAATGGTGTAATCGTGGAAGCTGCGGATACAGAGATGCTGTTCTCAAATCCGAAGGACTCCCGCACAGAAGACTACATCTCCGGACGCTTCGGTTAATATCCTTACGGGGACCCGTTCCTGGATTTTCAGGCTGACCATATGTTTTTGAGGAGGAGCTCTTTTATTATGATTCGCAGAAAAGAATTCGACAAAGATCTGGAAGAACTGCGCAGCCTGCTGCAGCAAATGGGCGAACACGTAATTGATGCACTGGAAGGTGCGATTGTTGCCTTGCAGACGCTTGATATTGTACGCGCACAGGAAATTGTAAAGGCGGATTTGCGCCTTAATGCGATGGAAGACCGGATTATGGAAATCGGTTCCCGTCTGATTATTACCCAGCAGCCTGTAGCCAAGGATCTGCGCCGCATTATTGTTGCCTTCAAAATCTCCAGTGACCTTGAGCGTATGGGCGATCTGGCATTGGATGTGGCAAAGGTAACGATGCGTATTCAGGGGCAGACACTGATTAAGCCGCTGGTTGACATTCCGCGCATGGCTGAGATTGTGTCGGTGATGATCACCGAAGCGATTCAATCCTACCTGGATGAAAATACCGATCTGGCTTATAAAATGGCCCAGGATGATGATCAGGTTGACGGCCTGTACAGCGCTACCATCAATGAGCTGTACGCTTATATGGTTGAGAAGCCGGAATCCCTGAACCAGGCGATGCTGCTGACCCTGGTCGCCGTTACATCGAGCGGATTGCTGACCATGCGACCAACATTGGTGAAAGCGTAGTGTATCTCGTAACCGGCAAACGTCCGGATTTGAATC
Organism: Paenibacillus sp. DMB5; assembly: GCF_001517085.1. GTDB lineage: Bacteria > Bacillota > Bacilli > Paenibacillales > Paenibacillaceae > Paenibacillus_AQ. The sequence continues at coordinate 61,603 of NZ_LRAC01000011.1, read as the reverse complement.
AGTAGAATGAAGCAATACCCAAACAGCAACCCCCTATGGCGGGTTGCTGTTTTTTTGATAGGAATATAAGATATTATCCGTTTCAAGCAGGTGAAGATTGGCAATCCTGCATTTCATGCGGGAATATGCCTTGACGCAGCGCGATTCGTGCGCTTTGGTTCATTTTGGTGCAGGGCATATGGTAAGATGTAAGAAGTAAGCAAGAAAAAGGCGAGGTGCTACAGTGGACAAGTTGATACTTATAGACGGAAACAATATTATTTACCGCGCGTTTTTTGCGATGCCGCCGCTGACAAATACAGCCGGGCAGCAGACGAACGCCGTATACGGCTTTACAACCATGCTGCTGCGTTTAATTGAAGAACATAAACCAAGCCATCTGATCGTAGCGTTTGATGCAGGTAAAATTACGTTCCGGCACGAAGGATATGAGGATTATAAAGGCGGCCGGCAAAAGACGCCGCCGGAGCTGTCTGAGCAATTTCCGCTGCTGAAGGACCTGCTGCGCGACCTTGGTGTGCCGCAGTTCGAAATCAGCGGTTATGAGGCTGATGATATTATCGGAAGTATTTCACGCGAGGCAGACGCTGCCGGACGTGAAGTGATGATTGTATCCGGGGACAAGGATATGCTGCAGCTGGCCTCGGAGCATACAACCATTGCGCTTGTGCGCAAGGGCGTAACTGAGGTGGAGCTGTACGGGCCGCAGCAGATCCGCGAGAAATACGATTTGACGCCTGAGCAGATTATTGACCTGAAGGGCCTGATGGGCGATGCGAGTGATAATATTCCAGGGGTGCCTGGGGTGGGTGAAAAAACGGCGCTCAAGCTGCTGCACCAATTCGGTTCAGTAGAAGGCGTGCTGGCCGGAACCGGAGAGCTTAAAGGCAAGATGAAAGAGAAGCTGGAGGAGCATGCGGACAGTGCAGTTATGAGCAAGAAGCTGGCGACGATCTACCGCGAGGTTCCGCTTGAACATGCCTGGGAGGATATGTCCTTCGCGGGGATTAACCGGGATACAGCCGGGCCTGCACTGGCGAAGCTGGAATTCAAGTCCCTGATGGAGCGGCTGTCGCTGAGCGCCTATTCCGGCTCAGCCGGTGGTGATCCGGCGGTTGAGGCTGCTGAAGCGGCTGAGCTGGATATTACAATTGTAGGAGAAGACGGGCTGAAAGCGCTGATTGACGCACTCCCGGGAATTTCTGCCCTGCATGTGGAGACGAGCGGGGAGAATCCGCATCGCTCGGAGGTAATTGGTATCGGCCTGTCTTCGCCGGAGCAGCATTATTACGTGCCGTTTGCCCTGTTGCAGAATCCGGCAGCTGCACCACTGCGTGACTGGCTGGGTGACAGCAAGGCGCCGAAGAGCGGCTACGACCTGCACCGCGCTGACCTCGCCCTGCACTGGCAGGGGATTGCTTTTGCCGGAGCAGCCAATGATGTGCAGCTTGCCGCCTATCTGCTGGACCCGACAGAAGCAAATCAGAACCTGAATGATCTTACCTCCAAGTACGGTCTGCCCCGCCTGTCACCGGATGAGGATGTGTTTGGCAAGGGAGCCAAATACAAAATCCCCGAGCTGGACATTCTGGGTAACCACGTAGCCCGCAAGAGCGCGACGGTGCTAGGGATTGTGGAGAAGCAGCAGCAGGAGCTGCAGGAGACGGCAATGACCGGATTGTTTGAGGATCTGGAAATGCCGCTGTCGCGGATTTTGGCTGACATGGAGAAGCAAGGGATTGCTGTTAACAAAGAGGAGCTTAAAGAGCTGGGCAAAGAGTTCGAGGCTCAGATTGCGTCGCTGGTTGCGGAAATTTATGAGATCTGCGGCACCGAATTTAACCTCAACTCGCCAAAGCAGCTTGGTGAAATCCTGTTTGTGAAGCTGGGATTGCCTGTCGTGAAGAAGACCAAAACAGGCTACTCTACAGATGCAGAAGTACTGGAGAAGCTGGCTCCTTATCATGATGTGGTGCGCCTGATTCTGCAGTACCGCACAATTGCCAAGCTCCAGTCCACCTATGTAGAAGGTTTGCTCAAAGAAATTTCGGAACAGACCGGTAAGGTGCATACCTTCTACCGGCAGACGATTGCGGCTACAGGACGGCTCAGCAGCCAGTTCCCGAACCTGCAGAATATCCCGATCCGGCTGGAGGAAGGCCGCAAGCTGCGTAAGATTTTTGTGCCGTCCGAGCCCGGCTGGTCGATTCTCGCGGCTGACTATTCGCAGATCGAGCTGCGTGTGCTGGCCCATATCTCCGGCGATGAGCGGATGAAGGAAGCTTTTCTGGAAGATATGGACATTCACACCAAGACAGCGATGGATGTATTCGGCGTAACAGCGGATCAGGTGGACAGTAACATGCGCCGTTCTGCCAAGGCGGTTAACTTCGGGATAGTATATGGCATCAGTGATTACGGGCTGTCCCAGAACCTGAACATTCCGCGTAAGGAAGCGGCTCAGTTTATCGAGCAGTATTTCGAGGTCTTCCAGGGCGTGCGCAAGTATATGGATGATATTGTGCAGGATGCCCGTAAGCAGGGCTATGTGACCACACTGCTGGAGCGCCGCCGCTATCTGCCGGAGATTAATGCCAAAAACTTTAATTTGCGCTCTTTTGCCGAACGTACTGCCATGAATACACCGATTCAGGGAACGGCTGCAGATATTATCAAGCTGGCTATGGTGCATATGGATAAAGCGCTGTTTGAACGCGGACTGAAGAGCCGTATGCTGCTGCAGGTGCACGATGAGCTTGTGTTTGAGGTGCCGGAGGATGAGCTGGAGCTGATGAAGCAGCTGGTGCCTGAGGTTATGGCCGGAGCACTCGAGCTGTCTGTGCCGCTAAAGGCGGAGGTAAGTTATGGAAGTAACTGGTATGAGGCGAAATAGACTCCCCGCTGCTTGTCTATATCCGTTATAATGGTGTAGAGGTGAGTCATTATGCCGGAATTACCGGAAGTTGAAACAGTCAGAAGAACCCTTAACGATTTAATTACAGGCAAGAAGATAGAGCACGTCACCGTCCGGCTGCCGCGGATTATCCAGCGTCCGGACGATACTCAGGCCTTTGCCAACATGCTGGCAGGCCATAGCATTGTTACAGTTGAGCGAAGAGGCAAGTTTCTGCGGTTTTTGCTGGACGGACTCGTGATGGTCTCCCATCTGCGGATGGAGGGCCGTTACGGGCTGTACCGGCAGGATGAGCCGCTGGACAAGCATACTCATGTTATTTTCCATTTTACCGACGGCACCGAGCTGCGGTACACGGACGTACGCCAGTTCGGGACTATGCATCTGTTTGATCCCGGTGAGGATCTGCTGCTGAAGCCGCTGAACAAGCTGGGTCAGGAGCCGCTGGATGTTTCTTTTACGCCGGAGCGGTTTAAGGAAATTGTCGGAGGCCGGAATACCAAAATCAAGCCGCTGCTGCTTAATCAGGAATACATTGTCGGCATCGGCAATATCTATGTAGATGAGGCGCTGCACCGTGCGGGGATTCACCCCGAGGAGACGGCGAAGTCACTTTCGGACGAGCAGCTGAACCGGCTGCATAGTGCGATTGTGGCGACGCTAACGGACGCGGTGAACGCCGGAGGCTCTTCGGTTAAATCGTATGTTAACGGTCAGGGTGAGAGCGGCAGCTATCAGCAGCAGCATCTCATTTACGGCCGTAAGGATCAGCCATGCACAACCTGCGGCACCCTGATCGAGAAAAGCGTCGTAGGCGGCCGGGGCACGCATATCTGCCCGAATTGCCAGCCTTTAACCGTTATTATAAGCAGAAGTTAGGAACGAGATTTATCCGTTTCGTTGTTTAAATGCACCAGACCTGTCCAGCCTGACACAAAAGCCCAGGAACCGACTGCCGGTCCCGCCCATATACTGTGTGAAGAACGCTGAAACAAGCAAACGGAGCCGGAGGGTTTCATCCTCATGGCTTCCGTTTCTTCACGGGAGGGATTGCGGGTGATCAGCCCATTGTTTTCACTGCTGCTTCTGGCTTTTGCGCTTAGTTTGGACGGTTTTGGTGTAGGCATTACATATGGATTACGCAAAATGAAAATACCGCTGCTCTCCATTCTGATTATCTCGCTCTGTTCGGGGATTGTCATTGGTGTCTCGATGCAGGTCGGTGTACTCTTAGCCAAGGTTGTCTCTCCGGATGCCGCCTCCATTATTGGAGCGGTTATTCTCGTCTTAATGGGCTGCTGGTCGCTGATTCAGATGCTGACTCAGAAGGAACGGAGCCCGCAGGATGAGGAGAGGGAAGCCGCACTTGAGAGATCGGGAGGGGTTGCAACATCCGGCCTTAAGACTGAAGCAGGCGCCTTGACGGAGCTGCCGGCAGACGCCGGAGAAGCCGGTCCGCAGAAGTCCGCTGTTTTCTCCTTGGAGCTGCGGCATCTGGGTGTAGTTATTCAGATTCTGCGGACACCGTCCTCCGCCGACATGGATGCTTCCGGCAGCATCTCCTCAATGGAAGCGATGATTCTGGGGATTGCGCTGTCGCTGGACGCTTTTGGCGCGGGGCTTGGTGCTGCGCTGCTTGGCTTCAGCCCGGTGTGGACTTCGCTGATGATTGCCCTGTTCAGTGGTACCTTTTTGCTGCTTGGAATGAAGACCGGTCTCAAACTGTCTGGAAGCTTCTGGATGAAGCATGCTGCCGCTCTGCCTGCGTTATTATTAATTGCTATGGGAATAATGAAGCTGTTATGAGGTGAGTACATGATTATGGGCTTAACCGGAGGTATTGCATCCGGAAAAAGCACCGTCTCCGCAATGCTAGTGCAAAAAGGAGCACGACTCGTCGATGCCGATGTCATCGCAAGAGGGGTCATGCTCCCGGGACATCCCGTGCTGGCTGCTGCTGTAGAACATTTTGGCCAAGGAATCCTGCTGCCTGACGGCACCTTAAACCGGGCTGCGCTGGGGGAGATCGTCTTCAGCGACCCCGCTGCCCTGCAGGTACTGAACAGTCTGACCCACCCTGCAATCCGCCAGGAAATCAAGGACCAGATGTATGCACTTGAAGCGGAAGATACGCAGCGTCTGGTTATTGTAGACATTCCTTTATTGTATGAATCCAAGCTGGACAGCCTGTTCGATAAAGTTATGGTTGTGTATGTACCCCGGGAGGTGCAGCTTGCCCGCTTGATGGAGCGTAACGGACTTAGCCCTGAACAGGCTGCAGCAAGGCTGGACGCTCAGATGGACATTGAAGAGAAACGCGCGAGAGCAGATTATATCATTGATAACAGCGGTGAGCTTGCCGAGACTGAGCAGCAGGTTGCCGTTATGTGGGACAGGCTGGGGTTATTATGAGCTGGCTGCGTAAAAAAGAGTGCTGCTCTTGCTGTTCATCGGCTTTACCGCCATTCTGTTTCTCGGAACCAACTGGATGTCCTGGTTTTATCCGATTCATTATAAAGACGAAATCCGCAAACACAGCAGCACGTATAAGACCGATCCGTTTCTGGTCGCGGCGATTATCCGTGTGGAGACCAACTTCAAGACGGGCCGTGAATCCAAAAAAGGCGCCCTCGGACTGATGCAGCTCATGCCGGATACCGCCAAGTGGGCGCTTGAAATGGCCAAGCTGCCTGATGTATCGCTAGATGAGCTTAAAGAGGAGCCGTCGGCCAATATCGAGCTGGGCACCTGGTATCTTTCCTCGCTGTCCCGCCAATTTGACGGCAACCGGACAGCTGTGATCGCCGCATACAATGCGGGCCCAGGCAAAGTACAGAGCTGGCTTGATGGAGGAGACTGGGATGGTACAGAGGCTGCGGTGAAGGATATCCCGTTTGGCGAGACCCGGCACTACGTGCAGCGCGTAATTTATTATTATAATCAGTATACGGATATTTATACTGAGTTCTAATGTTGTATGTAAAAAAAGAAGCATTAAACGGCTTAGGGCCGTTTAATACTTCTTCGGCAAGCTTATGGGGACAGGTTATTTGTATTGACCTGCCAGGGATTGCTCAGCGATCGTTACAAGACGTTTAGTGATGTAACCACCGATCGAACCGTTTTCGTAAGATGTTTTATTGCCTTGGTATCCGTCCGGGGAAAGAGTGATACCCAATTCTTGGGCAACTTCATATTTCAGTTGCTCCAATGCACCGCGTGAGTTGGAAACTACCAGGTTGTTGCTGCTGTTGTTTTGGCTCATTTCTGTTCACCTCCTATCGGTTGGTAACTGTATTATGTGCCGGACCCGCCAGATTCATAACAATAATAAAACGGTGTTTTCTGGAAAAAAATATTGAGCCCCGTTAAGCGGTGTGCTGCCTGCAGCAGCAACTACTATTACAGCAAAAAGGAGTGGCCAAGCTAATGAAATGCCCATACTGTGATCACACTAATACCAAAGTGCTTGATTCGCGTCCGGCCAATGAGAACAAGTCGATCCGGCGCAGGCGTGAATGTGAACGCTGCAGCAAGCGCTTTACTACATTCGAGATGATTGAGGAAACACCGCTGATTGTCATTAAGAAGGACGGAAGCCGTGAGGAGTTCAGCCGTGATAAAATCCTGCGCGGGCTCATCCGCGCCTGTGAGAAGCGGCCGGTGTCTGTAGAACGCTTGGAATCCATCGTATCCGAGGTGGAGAAGACGCTGCGCGGCATCGCCCTGGCGGAGATTGAGAGCCGGCAGATAGGCGAACTCGTGATGGAGCAGCTCTATCCGGTGGATGAGGTAGCTTACGTTCGTTTTGCCTCTGTATACCGGCAGTTTAAGGATATCAACATGTTCATGAAGGAACTGAAGGGGCTGCTGTCCAAAAACGATGGTGAGCTGGAGGGCCTTTAGAGGAGCTGCAGCACCTGTGCAAAAAACTGCTCCGTTTAATGTAGAGCTTTGTAGAGGTGCTGTATCGTTTCTTGTTTCTTACGGGAATAAAAAAGAAAATAACATTTTTCATAAAAGTGTTGACATGAGGAATGGATTTCTGTATTATATAGAAGTCGGCTACGAAATACGAAATAACACGACGAAGTGAGCTTTTAGTTCACACATGATTTTAGAATACATATTGTAGTTCTAAATCGGTAACATGGGGCCATAGCTCAGCTGGGAGAGCGCATCGCTGGCAGCGATGAGGTCAGGGGTTCGATCCCCCTTGGCTCCACCATAATTTTATACCAGCATGGACTCTTAGCTCAGTTGGTAGAGCAGTAGACTCTTAATCTATTTGTCCAGGGTTCGAGCCCCTGAGAGTCCATTTTAGAAGAAACGGCAGATATGCCGTTTTTTTGTTGTCTATTGAAAGTAGGGGAGGGGGCCTTGGTATGTGATTAACACCGAATGCATCAAACACTCTTTTGGCTCCATAATGACATTTTCGAGCTACTTCTACTATGCTAACAGTGCCAATACCTTGTACACAGCAAGACAGCAAGACAGCAAGACAGCAGCTATATTTACTAACCGACGATCCCCAGTAACCCCAGTAACCCCAGTAACCCCGGAACCCCGGAACCCCGGAACCCTCGAACTCCCGAACTCCAGTAGCTCTTCTCACCCCATCTCGTAAACCAACGAATAGCGGATACTCCTTTACTCAAACTATACTTCGACTCTCGAATTCTAACGGACCGTAGCGCCGTTATTTATGCCGTTCGACATGCCTGCACAGGCTAACGGACTGTAATGACGTTATTCCCTCCTATTGCTGCCCATTTCAGAAGTTGGAACGAAAATAACGTCATCTGAGTCCGTTAGCCTGGGAAAACCCTTATTTTAGCGGAAATAAGGACTCCTGGGTCCGTTAGAGTCTGGGGTAATGTGTATCAATACATTTATGTGGCTTGGGATAGCTACACCTTTAAACAATACGTACGATAACGATGGGGTCCGCCGCCTGAGATATCAAGCAGCTTTTGTTCGGCTAAGTGATGCAGGATGCGTCTGGCATGCCGGTCCGTTACATGCAGATGGTCTGCGAGTTCTTGAGGAGTGAATGACCTGAGCAGACGTCTGGCAAAACGCATAGTTTCCGCTTCGAGCCAAATTAATGAAGAAGAAACATCAGTCGCTACGAATTTGCCGATAAATGAAAGCACCAGCTGCTGACACTGCTTAGGCTCCTCTACAATAGAAGGATAGGCAACCGGAAGAAAAGTCCAGCCATCGAGAGCCAGCAGACAATGACGCCGGCATAAATCCTTGAACCTCCGGACATCTAGATCCCTAGCATGCGGTCCGAAGCCTTGAATCTCAATTCCGCCCTTCACTCCCCCAGGCATATATGCCAAATCAAGATAGCGATAACCGTTATTGAAGTCACGCACTTCCCATTCCGGAAGCAGATGATCCAAATTACCGACAGCCGGGTACCATACCGCTCGAAGAAATTCCACGGTTCCATGCCCCAGTCCTTTTTCAAGTAACTCTCTGCGTCTGTGGTTGCTTTCGTTTTTAATACTGTTTTGTAACCATTCCTCGTACAGCTGGTCGAATCTAGGCATACTATCATACTCCTCATCAACATTTTTTTTGCACAAAAAAGCCGCTCACATACAATTCTCCAGCTAACTAACTTAGCAGGTGGTTGTATGAAAACGGCGTGTGCTTCACGGCTTATATCTCCATTATATCCTCATCAAAGATGGAAGCAATGACAATGATCTTAACGAAATGACTTTTCCCGCTTTCAAATCTCACACAACGTGGTAAGATAAGCAGACGGAAATTACCGTAAGTACAGAGACAGGAAGGGTCAGAAATACATTATGAGCACAAAGAAAGCAACAACAAAATCACTTGGCAAAACATTAACAGCCACTCAGGCCCTGGCCATTGTAGTCGGGATGATTATCGGTTCGGGGATCTTTTTGAAGCCGGGGATTGTGCTGAGCAATGCCGGAACGCCATGGATGAGTATTCTGGCCTGGGGTGTTGGCGGGATCATTACACTGGCATCAGCGCTGACTGTGGCGGAGATCGCTGCTGCGATTCCTAAATCCGGCGGATTGTATACTTACCTCGGTGAGCTGTACGGCGGCGTATTCGGTTATCTGCTGGGCTGGGTGCAGGCGGTGATTTCTTATCCGGCGTCTGTAGCTGCGCTGGCGATTGCTTTTGCCACCTATTCCGGGTATTTCGTGCCGCTGAACGGCTGGCAGCAGAAGCTGCTGGCAGTGGCCATTCTGGCGTTTATCCTGATTATGAATGTCATTGCCACCAAATTCGGCGGGATCATCCAGACGGTTGCGACTGTTGGTAAGCTGATTCCGGTTGCGGGCATAATCGGCGTTGGCCTGTTTTCGAATCTGGCTCCCGGCTTTTCGGGAATAGATGCACCAGCGGCGGGCGCGGGCTTTGGAGTGGCGGTTCTGGGTACACTCTGGGCGTATGACGGCTGGATCAGTGTAACTAATATGGCAGGTGAAATTAACAATCCGGCGAAGACCCTGCCTAAGGTCATTTCGATCGGGGTTATTTTTGTGATCGCTGTGTATGTGCTGTTTAATGTGGCTGTGTTCAAGGCTCTGCCTTATGAGCAGATTATTAGTTCCCCCACTCCGGGGGCTGATGCTGCAGAAGCGCTGTTCGGCAACGGGGGCGGAGCTTTTATTACGGCAGGCATTATTATATCCGTGCTCGGTGCGCTGAACGGCTATCTGATGACCGCAGCACGGGTGCCGCAGGCGATGGGGGAGAAGCAGCAGATTCCATTTTCACGGGTGCTGAGCAGTATTCATCCCAAGTTCCAGACCCCGGCTAATGCGCTTATTTTTCAGAGTGTGCTGGCGGTAATCTACATTTTCTCCGGGACCTTTAATACGCTGACGGATCTGCTGGTGTTTGTATTGTGGATCTTTTTTACGATGGGTGTGTTTGGAGTCTTTCTGTTACGCAAAAAAATGCCGCCTGTGCAGGGGCGCTACCGTGTGCCGCTTTATCCGGTTACTCCAGTGATCGGTGTTGCAGGCGGACTCTACATTCTGGGCAGCACCATTGTCAGTGATCCGCTGCGCTCGCTGATCGGAATCGGGATTACATTGGCCGGATTGCCGGTGTATTATATTTTGACGCGTAAAAAAGCTTAATCTGCATGCATAAGACCATTCCTTTCTGCAAAGGGGTGGTCTTTTTGCGTACAACCAGCCTGCAATGCAAGATAGTGCAATCCGGGCGAAATAGTCCAAAACCGCATAACAGGCCGGGCAAAAATGTCCTATTGCCGGAATAACCGGGGATAAGTATGCTACAGTTGTTGATTTTTTGGAATGTAATGGAGGAGAACGGAAAATGAGCATTCAGATGGAGCATTTGGACCGGGGGCTGGCAGCAGTCAGCACTTCGGAAGGAATATTTATCAGCTGGCGGCTGTTGGGGCAGGAAGTGACAGCGGCTACAGCACAGGGCTTAACGGCTGCGGATTTCCGCTTATACCGTAATGGTATGCTTATTGCGGAGGTCACAGACAGTACAAATTATCTGGACCGGTCCGGCAGCCTTGAAGCGGAATACGCGGTAGCTGCAGTGATTAACGGGAAGGAACAGGAGCAGTGTGCTGCAACCCGGCCCTGGGAAACTCCCTATCTGGAAATTCCGCTGCAGAAGCCGGCGGATGGGATTACACCTGCCGGTCAATCGTATACTTACAGCGCCAATGACATGAGTGTGGGGGATGTTGACGGTGACGGGGAATATGAGTACATCGTGAAATGGGACCCGTCGAATGCCAAGGATGTCTCCCATGTAGGCTATACCGGGAATGTGTATCTGGATTGTTATAAACAAAACGGGACACTTCTGTACCGTATCGACCTGGGAGTCAATATCCGGGCAGGAGCGCATTACACCCAGTTCCTGGTATATGATTTTGACGGTGACGGCAAGGCAGAGCTGATGTTCAAGACCGCACCGGGTACCAAGGTGATTCGCTACGAGGAGGGTGCTCCGGTCTCTGAAGCATTCATTACGCTGCTTCCCGAGGATGAAGCTGCCGGGTACAGCCATAATGATGATTACCGCATGAATGGTGCAGCGTATTCCGAGCATGTGGCGGAGCTGTTCGAGAGCTGGCACAGCCATGAGGAGGTGCTGGCGGGACACTGGCCGGCTACACTGGAGGAGTGCTTCGGAATTGCCCCCGAATATTCCTACCCGTTGTCCCGGGAGGATGCGGTCCGGCTTGCAGATTATTTTCTGGATGTATATGCGCCTTCAAGGAGCGAACGGAACAAGCTGCGTGATTTTGAAGGGTTTATTCTGAAAGGGCCGGAGTACCTCAGCGTCTTCCGCGGTGAAACGGGAGAGGAGCTGGCTACGGTCCGCTACAAGCCGGGCCGCCATGACGACGGGCTGATGTGGGGGGATTACTCCTGGAACCGGATTGAGCCGGGCAACCGGGTGGACCGCTTTCTGGCAGGAGTCGCCTATCTGGACGGAAAAAAGCCTTATGCGCTGTTTGCCCGCGGATATTATACCCGCGCCACTATGGCCGCCTACAGCTGGGACGGACAGGAATTGACTGAAACCTGGTACATCGACAGCGGCTGGGTTACAATGAACAATCCTTTTGCAGACACTTTGCACTTGCAGGATGGCCGGGATCCGGACTTTGGCAAGCTCGCCAAGCAGGGTGCCCATGCACTGTCCACAGCTGACGTGGACGGAGACGGCTGCCAGGAGATCATCTACGGGTCGGCCACGATCGACCATGACGGCAGCATTCTGTACAGCTCAGGCGGAATCCTGCCGGAGGGAAGCGCAGCTCCGGGGGAATACGCCAAGCTGGGCCATGGAGACGCCCTGCATGTAGCCGTTGTCGATCCTGAGCGGGATGGCCTGCAGATTTATATGGTTCACGAAGAGGGCATTCATGGCCCGTATGGATATACGCTGCGGGATGCAGCGACCGGAGAGGTGCTGTACGGCGGCTTTGCCAAGGAGGATGTAGGCCGGGGCATGATCGGCAAAGTAGAACCGGACGTGCCAGGTCTGCAGACCTGGTGCAGCGAAAGCCACCTGGCTCATGAGCCGTCACGGGGACTACGCTCAGCCAAGGGCGAGAAGCTGGATGAACGGGCGCCGGGAACCAACATGAATATCAAGTGGGCGGCTGACATGACGACCCAGTTCATCAGCGGCACATTTGAAGAACCAGTTACCATTGAGGACTGGAAGCGGGGTACGCTCCTGGCGGCGGAAGGAACACGTTCCAACAACGGCACTAAGGGCAACCCCTGCCTGGTGGCAGACCTGTTTGGAGACTGGCGGGAGGAACTGGTCGTCCGGCTGGCAGACAGCTCGGCTATACGCATCTACATGAACACAGAAGTAACGGACCGCAAGCTGTACACGCTGATGCATGATCCCCAGTACCGGACAGGGGTAGCCTGGCAAAATGTAGTCTATAACCAGCCGTGCTACACCAGCTTCTATCTGGGTACGGACATGAACTGGTCCAAGGTTCCGGTTCCGGATTTGTTATAGCCAAGGCAATATAATATAAAGAAAGTGGAAACGACCGCCCTTAATGATGAAGCGGTCGTTTTGTATGAAGGCTGCTAACAATCCCTGCAACAGCCTAGCTGTGCTGCGCAAGCTGCACCTCAAAGCCATCCGGGTCCAGCACATAAAAGAACCGCAGATGCGGATTCGGCGAGACGGGCCCGCGGGCACCGGGATGCCATGGCTATTTAATTCTTCGATGGCATCTTCCAGCGATGCGACTTCGAAGCCGACAGATACACCGCATTCGGACTTCAGCGCAGCTTCGCTCCCCTGAACCAGCTCAATTTTGGGCTGACCCTGCTGGCCCAGCATAACGATCTGCCTGCCTCTGCTTTCAAATTGACGTTCAACCGGAAGACCCAGAATCCGGTGGTAAAACTGCAGTGAAGCCTCCAGATCGCGCACCCTTAATGTTATCCAGTTCATGCGTAATTGCATATACAGCAGCCCCTTTTCCTTAAGCTAAATGACAATTCAAGTTTACTATAGCCGGATAAAATAAAAAAACATTTGACATTGTGTTTCCTGCGAGGTATATTATAAGAGTTCCTTTCGAGAGCAAAGATCTTAACAGCCAACATAATATGGACTCTTAGCTCAGTTGGTAGAGCAGTAGACTCTTAATCTATTTGTCCAGGGTTCGAGCCCCTGAGAGTCCATCACACAGAGAACGGCAGCGATGCCGTTCTTTTGCTGTTCATTTACATACCAAAAGAGCGTCTCCATTCAAACAGAAGGAGGCGCTCTTTTATATATAGATTATCTAGTCTCCAGATAAGCAATACCCAGCGCTCCGGTAACCGGATTGCGGTAGGTTTCGCAGGCTACATCAAACACCTGGCCGATCAGCTCCTTGGTCAAAATGTCCTCAGGCTTGCCGCTGGCGGCAACCTGCCCCTGCTTCATCACATACAGATAATCGCAGTATTCGGCGGCGAGCGTAAGGTCATGGAGTGCGGCGAGGATGCCAATGTCCAGCTTTTTTACAATGTTCAGGATCTGCAGCTGGAACTTGATATCCAGGTGATTGGTCGGCTCATCGAGAATCATGAATTCCGGCTGCTGGGCGAGCACGCGGGCCAGGATGACACGCTGCTTCTCACCGCCCGACAGTGAATTGTAGCTGCGTTCTGCGTGCCCCTCCAGATTAACCTTGCGCAGGGCACCGGTTACAATATCATGATCCTGCTTATTGTCCGTTTCCAGCATGCCTTTGTGCGGGGTCCGGCCCATTGCTACCATCTCGCGTACCTTGAAATCAAAGCTCAGCTCGTTGAACTGGCCGACGACGCCCAGCTTTTGCGCAACCACCTTGGGGCTTGCTTTGATTACATCAAGGTCAGACAAAAAGACATCTCCCTGCTTAGGCTTGATGACTTTATAGATGCTCTTCAGCAGCGTAGATTTGCCGCAGCCGTTCGGCCCGATCAGGCCGACGAACTGCTTGTTGCGGACCTTGAGCGATACATCCTTGACAATATTGACATTGGAAAAAGAAACAGCCAGCTGTTCAACGTTTAAATTCATTACGATTTGCCTCCAAACGCGTAGCCTTTTTTGACCAGCATGTACATGAACATTGGTGCGCCTATCAGGGCTGTGATGATCCCGATCGGCAGCTCTACATTTGGCACGATAGTCCGGGCAATAACGTCCGTCCAGATCAGGAAGATGGCACCAAACAGGATTGAAGCCGGGAGCAGCCTGCGGTGATCAGAGCCGACAAGTCCCCTTACCAGATGGGGGATAATCAGACCGACGAAACCGATCATTCCGCAGCTGGCGACATGATACCGGTAATCAAGGCGGTGAGAATCATATAGGCCTTGCGGTATGCGCCAAGTGAAATCCCCAGCGTGACTGCAGCTTCATCACCAAGCAGCATGGCATTCAGGGCACGGAACTGCATCAGGAAAAATGCGGCCGCAAGCGTCACGGACACCGCTATCAGCGGCAGCTTATCCCAGCTTGAGGCGGCCAGGCTGCCCATGGTCCAGAAGGTAACGGTTTTGATGCCTTCCGCATTGTTGGCGAAATAGACGATAAAGTTGGCAAAGGCGGTGCATAGCGCATTTATGACCATACCAGCCAGTACGAGTTTGACGGAGGTCATTTTGCCGCCTGCATTAGCCAGGAGCAGCACAAGCAATGAAGCGCCGACAGCACCGGCGAAGGCCCAGAAGGCTACACCGGTCTGCCCGAGAATACCCATCGTGCCGAAGCCGATCAGAATAGCGAAGGTTGCACCAAGCGACCCGCCTGAGGAAATACCTAGTATGTATGGATCAGCGAGCGGATTTTGAACGGCGGCCTGCATAATGGTACCGCACAGTGTAAGGCCTGCACCGATGAACAGAGCCATGAGTACACGCGGGAAACGGATTTTCCAGATTATGTCTACAAAAGATCCGGATGTCAGATCCTGCACATTTCCAATCTGAATGCCGGTAATCTGATGGAGCAGAATGCGGTAGGATTGGGAGACTGGAATTTCTACTTGTCCAAAAGAGACGGCAGCACCTGCGGACAGAACAGTGACGATTAGCAGAACGACAATAACCGCGGTAAATCCGTAACGGCTGCTGATGATAGATTGCTTGGATGCCGGCTGAGCGGCTATCTCGGTTCGCATAACATTCATAGAGACTCCTTCAATATAAAGTTTTAATTTAAAATATATCTCATGATGAGAATCATTGTCAATGAGAATTATTATCATTGACAGATGGTGCTGCTTTCTATATTCTACGATTGTATTCCTTGCAGGACGGAAGGTTATACCAACCCAAGCTAATCCAAGCAAGGCTGTTTACCAGAAATATAGAAAAGGGGATAAGAATAATGAGAAACGTATTCAAAAAATTTGCACCGATACTGGCGGTTTTGCTGCTGGTAGGAATACTTTCAGCCTGCTCATCCGGTACACAGAATGAGAATGCTTCTGCTGCTACGGCTGCGCCAACCAATACGGCTGCGGAGGCAACCGAAGCTCCGACTGCTGCTCCGAGTACAAACACGGTATATCCGCTGACTATTGAGAATTACACTAATAACGGTGAGGGCACCGCATGGACAGCCAAGTCAGTGACCTTTGACAAAGCACCTGAGAAAGTCGTAGCTAATACTCAAGGTGCCGCTGAGCTGCTGATTAAGCTGGGCTTGACTGATAAAATGGTAGGCGTTGCCGCACTGTATGGTGCAGGTGATCCTTCGGTCCAGGAGGAATTCAAAAAAATTCCTGTAATCTCCGAAAATTATGCCAGCAAAGAGCTGGTTGTCGGAGCAAGTCCGGACCTGGTTCTGGGACGTGCCGACCTGTTCGCGGACGCTGACTGGGGAGTTGGAACCGTGGAAGGCCTGAACGGGCTGGGTATCAAAACCTACCTGCAGAACACCAGCGTGAAGGGTGCTACTCTGGACAGCCTGTACAAGGATATCGAGCAGCTTGGCCAAATCTTTGATGTACAGGAGAACGCTGCTGCTTATATCGAGGAACTTAAACAACGTGCACAGAAGATTAAAGATGAATCTGCAGCCAGCAACGCCAAGACCTTCGCTTATGTATCCGACGGCGGGAACGGGGCAATTGCCGTATACAGCGGAAATATTGATACGTTTGCCGGTGATGTGCTTGGTTTGCTTGGTCTTAAGAACAGCTTCGGTGACGTTACAGGCGATGTCAGCAAAGAACAGCTGCTTGCCACGAACCCTGATGTACTGCTCCTCTCCGTATACACCGGCGGTGTTGATCCGCAGACGACGCTGAAGGCCTTCTATGCTGATCCGTCGCTGCAAAGCCTGAATGCCATCAAGAATAAGGCGATCTACCTGATCGATTTCAACCAGTTCTGGGGCTACAGCTACTCTATCTTTGACGGGGCTGAGAAACTGCTGTCCGATATTTTGGCTAACCAGAAATAAGGATATCATTACGAAAAGCAGGCTCGGCGGCCATACGGCTGTCCGGCCTGCTTTTTGCTGCGGCCGGGAGCCTATATAAATATTAATTTTGAATATTCAGCAATTTAGATATAGAATGATGGAATAGTGAAGTGATGGTAATAGTGTAATAGTGATTAACAACAGCTTGGGGGAACAGAACCGTGGAACTTGGTATCAGTACATTTGTGGAAACCACACCCGATGTGGTCACAGGGAAAACAATGAGCCACGCAGAACGGCTGCGTGAAGTAGTAGAAGAAATCGTTCTGGCCGATCAGGTCGGTCTGGATGTGTACGGTGTCGGGGAGCATCACCGGCCTGATTTTGCCGCTTCATCTCCTGCAGTGGTTATGGCTGCAGCAGCAAGTCTGACGAGCAGAATCCGCCTGACCAGTGCAGTGATGATTCTGTCATCGGCTGACCCGGTGCGGGTCTATCAGGATTTCGCCACTCTGGACGGACTAAGTAACGGACGGGCTGAGATTATGGTCGGCCGGGGTTCTTTTATAGAATCATTTCCGCTGTTCGGCTGCGATCTGCAGGATTATGAGAGCCTGTTCGATGAAAAGCTGGACCTCCTGATGAAGCTTCAGCAGTCTGAGCGGGTGACCTGGGAAGGCAGACACAGACCCGCTATACATAATTTAGGAATATATCCGCGTCCGGTACAGGACCCTTTACCGGTCTGGATTGCCAGTGCGGGAAGCCCGGAATCCGCAGTACGCTCCGGAGCACTCGGCCTGCCGTTTGCGCTGGCAATGATTGGCCCGGTCCGGCCGCTGGATTTTGCCTCGCAGGTGAAGCTGTATAAAGAAGCTGCAGCAGCAGCCGGCCATGACCACGCCAAGCTGCCTGTTGCAGCCCATGCCCATGGCTTTGTTGCGGAAAGTACGCCGCGGGCAATCGAGCAGTTTTTCCCGTCAACCTTTGCCAGAACCAATGTCCGGGCGGTTGAGAAGAACCTGCCTCCGTATACCCGTGCAGATTATGATGCGGCAGTCAGTCCGGAGGGTGCGTTATTCGTCGGCGATCCGCGGACAGTTGCGGACAAAATCATTCAATTGCGCAAAGAAGTCGGAATCACCAGATTCCTGCTTCATGTCCCGCATGGTACCATGGCCCACGCCGAGGTAATGGAGTCCATCAGGCTCCTGGGAACAGAGGTTGCTCCACTGGTGCGCGAGGAGATAGCCCGCTGGGAGGAGAATCGTTAGGCAAAAGGAGGATTATCAATGACAGAACGCATCCCCTGCAAAAGTGAAGGCTGCAGCGCGACCATTCTTCCGGCTACGTTTCAGAAAACCGGCGGCTACTGTATGCCCTGCGTGCAGGAAAAAGAACGTCAGGAACGGCAGGCCTACATTATGAAGCACCGTCAAACAGTGGATTTATATGCAGGCATTACGGACCCTGTTGAGGTGCTGAAGATTATGCATGCTTCCAGACCTTATGACCCGCTCATTGTGTACACGACCTATAGATCCGGCAAGGAGGAGCTGTACCGTTCACTTTCCAAAGAGGACGCCTGCAGGCTTGAGGCTTATGCTATTGAATTACTGCAGACAGGGGATGAAGAGGTCTGCACTGAAATCCTGATGTCGCTGGTCTGCTATAACAACCGGCTGCTTAGCAGAACCGGCATTATTGCTGAGCTGATTCACCGGGAAATATACGATCCGGCATTTTTGTATAAACATGCACCGGCGGATATCCGGGATCTGCTGCTGGAGCAGGTGGAAACAGACGGGGAGAACCGTAATTCCCTGCTGCTTATACTAAGCTGGATCGGTGACGATGTTGTCGTTCAGCGCTTCCGGGAATGGCGGGAGCATGCACCGGAATGGGTAGATGAGCTGTATATAGCGCCTGAACGGTATGCACATGAAGCCGGCTGGGAGCTGACTGCGGACGGGAAGCGGCGGGATTTATTTTATCCGGATAATTATGCCATTGTAAAAACAGCCGGAAATACAGTGCCCTCTGGCGAAACGGCACACTTTGAGGATACCGGTGCAGCCTTTCTGAAGGAAAGCAGTCAGACCTGTGCCTGGTGCGGGAGCCGGCTGACGGTCCTTATGGATATTGCTGCCGGACATCCTGCGGTTCAACATTTCCCTCTGACCGGACAACGGCTGCAGGTGCAGACCTGTGTCATTTGCAGCTGTTACGGTCCGGTGTACATGGAGCTGGATTCCTATCAGGGAGCGCGGTGGAATGATTTTAACAGAAAGCCTGATTATTTGCGGGAGACAGATCCGGATGAGGATAGCCGGGCATACCTGTCTGCCGGAAAACAATTCCGGATAGCAGAGGAACCGAGGAACACCTATCATGCCGTTCAGTGGACCATGGAGCCTTGGGCTTCGCAGATTGGCGGATATCCGACCTGGATTCAGGATGCAGAATATCCAGAATGTCCCTGCTGCTCGCAGCGCATGCATTTTATCGGCCAGCTGGACTGGGAAGCGGTAGAGGAGTACGGGGAAGGGATCTATTACATGTTCCTATGCCCCGAGGGCAGAATGTCTGCTACACTGTTTCAGCAGTCGTGATGTATGTTGCTGGCAAGCTATCTTTTCCATTGGAAATAACGGGTATCTCTATTTAGCTCCTGTGATCTGCAATTGATCGCCAGCTCCTCAAGGGCTGACAGGCTGGCCGCGAAGCACAGCAGGCTGGCGGTTACCGCAAGTCCAAGCAGATCGTACAGAAACGGGAAGCAGAACAGCAGCAGTCCGGTTGCCTTGTTAGCATAGGTATGGATGAACGCGAGAGCGCGGTATCTGAACCATCCGGTCAGAAGGGAAGCGGTGCGGATGGCGGCAATGCCGGCTATCCAGCAAATGATCCATACAGACAGCTGAAGGAGCGGGAGGAAAACCAGCAGTAACACGCCTATAAAAAATACATCGGCTACACTGTCGAGACTTGCGCCAGCTTCGCTGGCGCTGTTTGTTTTACGTGCGATATAGCCGTCCAGCACGTCGGTTACCCCGCATACTGTATATATGGTCAAAAACAAGCCGGATAGCGGCTCTGCAAACAGCAGGCTGAGCGAGCCGATGATCCGCATAACGGTGAGCGCGTTAGGGAGATGTCTGATCATTATGCCTCCTGACTATGACTTCCACGAATTAACATATTTCTAGTAACATTTGTAACAGTGTTTAATGCTAGAATTTGATAAAAATAGGTTGTAAGCGTTTTTTATAACATGACTGGGGGAATGTTTGTGAAAAAAGTTACAAAATTAATGCTGGTGGCTGGACTCTCACTGGCACTTGTAGGCGTAGGCAATAGCGGTGCACTTAACAACGTATCTTCTGCAGCAAGTGCACCTTTGAAAGTGGGCCGTGTATAGGCAGCAGCCCACGGGACTAAATGCTTTACTGTAGCAGTTGCAGTCGTTCAGAACGGTGTAATCGTAGCTGCTTCGCTGGATGACTACCAGTTCCTGAGCACTGATGTGGCTAAGGGAGTGCCTAACTCGGATAAAGACTTTGGCCAGAATTATAAAGATCCTAACGTCGTTCTTGCTTCCAAAAAAGCCAACAGTAAATACTACAGTGAGCACATGGCAGAAGCTGCAGGCTCTACAGTAGCTTATGACAAGAACCTGGCAGCGATCGAGAAATTCGCAACAGGCAGAACCATCAAATCACTGGAACAGACCCTGACATACAAATCGGCTGAGCAGGTAGTCGATGCAGTAAGCGGAGCCACTCTTGTGGATACCCATGGTTACCTCAAGGCAATTCTCGACGCAGCCAAGGCGGCCAAATAAACCGCTGTAACTTAGAGAGGTGCAGACACCTTCACAGTGATCGCTGTGAAGGTGTCTTTTTGCGTGCCGGAATCAAACCATCAAGCACCAGCGGACGCCGAAAGGATCAGCAAACTGCACCATGCACGGACTGTAGAAAACCGGACCGAGCGGCGTAATGGTTGTGCTTACGGTCTTTATGCTGTCGTAGGCCTGTTTCAGTGCAGCTTCGTGCTCAAATATGGCAACAAGCTCCTGGACTGACTCTGCCGGATAACCGGCTGTACCGTCATAATCACTCAACATGTAGAATGAGATATAAATATTTTACAGGAAATAGTTTTCACTGTATTGTAAAATTACGACACAAGCGCGGGTAAAAGCCCGCCGCTGCAAGGATTGTTATGCCTGTGCAGGCAGACCGGCTTCGGGTGGGAATGAGGATTATATTTTACCCGGGGCCGGTTGATGGTATGATAGATAGCGGGGTGAAAAGACGAATGAATAATGAGAATGAAACAGTAAATGAAACAGCAACTGAAACAGCGACTGAGGAAACCGGCAATAACCCGGCAGGTATGACCGAAGAGAAATGGAACGAGCTGATCAAAGCGGTTCATCATAATGGTATGGTAGCTTTGAAAATGTACTTTAAAGAGGTGCAGAGCCAGATTATTAATCTGGCGGCTTTTGGACCTGTCTTTGTATACCATGTGAAAAATGAATCGGGCGATGTTTATTCGACCGGATTTTTCCTGCGCGAGCTGGTGAACCGGTTCCAGTCGGACAAGAACCCGGAAGTATGGGTATCCTCCTTCTTCCACGAAATGATGAAGACCAAGGGAGGCCAGACGCTTCCGAAGCAGCCGGAGAGCGAAGATGAGGCTAAGGCGATCATCGACAACAAGGTGATTCCTTTGTGCATCAAGACAGTGGAAGAAGAATTTGCGCCGGAGAAGGTACACGCAGGATTGGCCTGGAATGAAGACCACGGACCGGTATTCGAGGCAGGCTTCCCGTCTATTACAGACGGCAACAATGTCTGTGCTGTTCCGCTCCAGCTGCTCTTCACACACTTCCAGCTGAACCGCGATCCATCCGAGCTGGTGCTTGCCGGGATGTACAACATCCGGAAGCAGCACGGACTGGAATAGGACGGGCTGGTTATCTGCTGAAGGTACAAGTAGCCAAACTCAAACCCATAGTGTCGGGTGCTTTACTGATAGTGGCTCGTAAACTACTAGACAGATATACACAAAGAGACGGCAGAAGTGCCGTCTCTTTGTGCTGTATGGAGAAGTCTATTTAGGATCTCATCGTTAGCGACCTGACGCCGGTAGTGCATATATCGCTGCTTGTTACAAAAGGTCTCCTTCTTTGCAGCTATTGCCGCATTAGAATCCGGTAGATCAAGACAGCTGCTTCAGCACGGGTGGACAGGTCCGACGGATGCAGAAGGCCGCCTGCATCTCCCTTAATAAAGCCAGCCCCAGCCAATGCGGTAATGTCAGCGGCAGCGTAGGAGGCAATACCAGCCTGGTCGGCGAAATTAGCTGACGCGCTGGCTGCGGCGGCGGAGTCCCCTTGCAGGATACCCGCAGCCTTGAGCGCTCTGGCCGTCATCACAAACATATCCTGACGGGAGACCGGCGCTTGCGGATTAAAGCTGCCGTCCTGGCGGCCGTTAATCAGACCATGCTGCTTGGCTGTCAACAAATCGCCGTAGAAGTAATCTTCCGGCTCAACATCTGTGAAGCCTGCGCCGGTGCTGCCTGCGGTACCGGACAGATTCAGCAGCCGCACCAGCATTGAGGCAAAGTCTGCCCGTGTGATGGACTGTCCCGGCATGAAACCGCCCTCAGGTACGCCTTGGATAATCCCGCGCGAAGCCAGAACCTCGATTTCATTCTTGGCCCAGTGCTGGCCGGAGACATCCCCGAAGGCCGGATGATCAAGGACCGCCGCATATTGCCCGGCAGGATGATTAGACTGGAAGACCGCCTGCCGTCCTTCGGCATCATAAGCACTGTTCACGACCGGCTTAATGGTGCCGCTGCCGCTGACCTGCCAGACAACGATAAACGGGTGTTCGGAAGCAGGCAGGGCAGTCTGGTAAGGCAGACGAATTCCGATTGCTGAGCTCAGGCTGTCAGCTCCTGTTGCCTTGCCGTCCACCAGAAGCTCATAGGCTATAAGCGGAGAGCTTCCCGGCTGTCCTTTCAGGGCACCGGAAGGTTCAGCGATGCTTACCTTCAGCATAACCGTACTGGCACCTGTGAGCTTTGCTGACCGGAATAGTGTATCCGGGAGCACAAAGTCCGCGATGGCAGTATCTACCTCCAGCTGTACCCTCGAGTTCACGGTTGTAAACAAGGACGCAGGGAGTGTAATTTCATACGCGCTGAAGCCGTCTGCCGCGTTCTCCTTCAGCCGGAGCTGAAGCAGCCGGGTGCCGTCTGCCTGGCTCTTAGCCTGGGCAAGCCCATTTTGCAGCGTGGTATCAGTCAGTGCCGCCCGGGCCGTGCCTTGTGCAGCCGTAACAGGGAGGGTAACGCTGACGCTTCCATCCGGCTGTACCGCCGTTACAGCAAGATCAGCTGTTGCTCCGGTGCCGCCCGGAATCGCCGGAACTGCGGTGGCTGCCGGCTGCGGTGTTGCACTTGGGCTTGGAGTTGCCCCTGGAGTTGAAGTCGCAACAGGCTCTTCCCCTCCGGGTTCATTGTCACTAAACGGAATGAATTTCAGGAAATCGCCCCAGATCACGTTCCCGGCAGCATCTCTTGCATAGGAGCTGACCGGGGTAAGGCTGGCGAAGTTGGCATCGCTGAGCTGCTTGCCGGACTTGTTCGCCGATACGGTTCCGTCATACATAAAGTTATTGTCTGCTGCCAGTCCCGGCGGATACTGGTCCTTGGCAATGCTGGCCGACCGGTAAGACAGGAAGCCGTCAATAGTAAAATCCGGTGTGATGTGATCATAAGTGGTGAAGCTGAGATTGCGCGCGTATTGTTGAAGCCGACATTGTTCTCGGCAATGACGCCGGGATTGCTGTTGCTGGTATAGCCGTACGCTCCATTGCCGAAGGCGATGGAATTACGGATCGTATGATGGACCGAAATCCCTTCCCCGCCGAGCTTGAAGCCGTTTTTGTCACCTGCACCTACCGTTCCGTCTGTCAGACGGCCGTTGTTGAAGGCGGCGCTGTCCTCGATCAGCACAGCACCAATCGCTCCCGTTCCCGCCTTGGTGTACAAATCCCACCCGTCGTCAATATTGTTGTACGACAGGCAGCCTCTGAACACATTGCCGACACCGGAGGTCAGCTTGGCTGCGAAGCCGTCGGCATTATTATCGGAAGGGTCACGGTTATCGAAGGAGGAGCTGTTCAGAATCAGGTTATACGACGGCCAATCTGCGATTTCCGCAGCGGTTCCGTCCGTCCGGCTGATCTGCAGGCCGGTGTCGCCGTTGGCGTAAAAACGGCTGTTTTCAACGATGTTATGATTGCCGCCCACGGTAAAGCCCTTGGTATTGCCGGCCGTACGTGTGAAATCCAGTCCCTTGATGTGCCAGTAGCTGCCGCTCAGCAGGACGCCTTCTGTTTTTTTGTCAAAATCAAAAACCGGTCTTGCTCCGGGAGCAGCTTCAAGCACCTTCATGGCATCTGGCGTCCCGTCATTGTATTTCTTAATCTCCAGCTTGCTGCTGCGCACGTACCGGCCGTCCAGGACGACAATATGCTGTCCCGGCTGTACGAAATCAATCGCGGTATCAACATCGAGCGGATGCTCCATCGTACCGTCCCCGGAGCTGGTTCCGGCAGGAGAGACGTAGATATCACTATTGTCAGCATAGCTTTTCATAGTAACGGTGAAGTTGCGGACGATTTTATCGTAGGAGGTCAGGTACTGGGTATCATCCGGCAAAAAGCTGATGCTGAAATTCGTATCCTGCGCCGCAAGTGCAGCCGGAAGTGCAAGCCGTTTGCCGGCTGCAGCTCTGACATCCTGGGCAATTACAGCAGAGCCCTGCTTCAGTGTGACCGTTCCGCTGACATTCGGCCGCAGAATCAGCTGATATTCAGACAGGGAGGTTCTGCCCAGAGAAAGGATGTCAAAGGCTGGCGTAACCGGATTTTGCGGCGGATCTACCTTAGGGGCATCCGTCGCCGCCGAGGTTACGGTCAGCTGAATGCTGCTGACATCGATGGTAGCAAGCCGGGCTGTGTAGAAGCCGACATACATTTTGCCGTCCTGCACGTTCAGAATATCCGGTGTAAAGAACACCGCCTGCTTACCGTCGTTAAGCTGGCCTCTGAAGCCGCTGTTAGTCTTGGATAACGTCAGACGGTAAGGGGCTGCAGGGAACGTATTGCCTGGAGCAGGCTGCTCATTCTTCAGCATAACAGCCTGGATTCCCTTGCTGCCGGCCCCGTCAGAGGACTCCACTCCGGTGCGAACGAACAGCTGGGTTCCGTTGCTGCTCTTGGTGCCGCCGCTGTAGCCGCCGATTGCCGCAATGTTAGAAGCGAACACGCTGGAATTGCCTGCGGTCCCGATGACATCCCGGGCCATGATACCAAAGGATTCCTGGCCGTCATGCGGGGATTTGGCATAGGCCGATACCTGAATGTCTGCAGACAGCACGAAATTATCCTGTGCCGCATCCAGCACGGTGTAGTAGAACGTGATGCCGTCATGATCCTCAGTCACCTTGCCCCCGCCTTCCAGGGCAGTCAGACGGACGGAGCCATCCTCGCGGACAAGCGTCTGGTTATTGGCAGCGGATGTAGACTGGCCGAATTGGATGCTGTTCCATACCGGCTGAGATGCTTCTCTTACCGTTACAGAATAAGTAATGGGATCAATAGAGTGATCAGCCGGAATAATCCCGATAGCATACACCCCGGGTGCCCTGTTGTTAAACTTGCTTGTGTCAAGCGTATAGCTGCTCAGCACTTCTCGGTCTCCGTTGTCGTATACCTTGGAAACGGCCAATCCTTCGCTGTCAAAGCTGTCGTCCAGCAGGAAGGTTGTTTTTGGATAGGCTGTGACTTCAATGCCGGTCAGCTGTTTTATTTTGACCTGAACAGGAAACTTAGCGGTAACTCCTTTGTGGCTCACTGTAATTTCCTTAGTGCCTGGAGCCGATGTATCAAGCGGGGAAACCGTGTATTCCTCTTTTATCAGCCGCTGTGATGTCCCGTCGCTGTAATGCGCGTAGAGCACAAGGCCCTCCAGCTTAAGCGAATCCCCGATGTAATATACAGTCTGCTCCGGGAGATTGCGGATCTCCAGATTACTGAGAGCAGCATCCTGAACCTTAATGTCAAAGGCAGTTGTTACTTCCGGTGTCTCCACTGAGGTGACAGTCACCTCATAAACGCCCGGTTCGGTAAACAGGTATGGCGCCTGCTCCGTTACACTCTGACCTTTTATGGAGAGCGAGTAGAGACTGGCGTCCAGTTCTGTCGCTGCCTGGCTGCCGTTATAGCCGGCCAGCAGGACAAGACCCTGCGAATCGAAGGCATCGCCCGGATAATAGACCGTTTTGGCCGGAAAGTATTTGACCGTAAGCCCGGACATGGACAGCGGAAGAATCTGCAGGGTAATTGCCGCAGACGCGCCATTATAATGAATAGTTACCGTGTTTGCCCCGGCTTTGCTGCTGTCAAAGCCTGTAACGATAAAGTCAGCCGGTGACAGGACAGCCTCACTATTATCGGAGTACAGTGCTTTAACAGACAGGCCCGTCAAGTCAAGCGCCTCCCCGATGAAATAAGAGGTCTTTAGCATCGTACTGGCATCAGCCGTCAAGGCGGTGACCGTTTTGGTCTCCAGCCTGATACTGATATCGCTGAAGGCGATAACGGCATCCCTGGCAGCGTATACCCCTGCAAACAGCGTATCACTGAAGGCTCCGTCCAGGGTTACCGTTTCGGTCTGGCCGCCGGCGCTAAGCTGCAGGGTGTTGCCGGATTTTTTGATACGGAGCCCGTATTCTTCACCGGCGGCCGGAGCAGGAATACCGCTGAACGGACTCAGCTTCACCTGGGCCGCCTGCTTGTAAAAGGCCTTGATTACCTGATCCAGCGCACCGACTGCAGCGTAATTGGAGGTTGCTGCAGCGGAATCGCCGTTTATCCCCACGCTGTCCCGCAGCATCAGTCCGAATGATTTCTGGTTCGGCGTGCTGATGCTGCTGTTGCTGTTGAACGAAATGACCTTGGCTGTGGCTGTAAGCTCAAAATTAGCCTGGGCAGGTATCTCCCTGAAATAGAAGGAAAGCCCTTCGTCGCTGCCGGAGATTTTTCCGCCGTAGGTTTCCAGAGTCACCGAGGTCTCAGTTGCGTCCACTGGCGCAGGGTTCTTCACTGCACTGGTGTTCCCGCCAAAAGCGCTGTACGTCCAGGGACCGAGCTCTATGGGCTTCTCCTGAAGCAGCTGTACATTACTAAAAGTAACGGTTGTGTTCCTGGCGGTATAAAGTCCGGCATATTGAGCAGCACCGCCGAAGCCTTCGAGCGTTTTGGTTACACCGTCAAGGGTGAATACATACAGATTCCCGGTTTTTCGGATGCTGAGATCGTAATCCTCACCGGCTGCAGGCTTGCCGGCTGTATCAAACAGATAGCCGGTCTTCTGCAGGCTGCCGCCCTGCTTATAAAACGCTTTCATTTCTTGGTCCAATGCGCCAAGTGCAGTGAAATCCCCTGTGTACGCCCCGGACTGGTTATCCCACACATTGCTGCGCAGCATAATTCCGAACGACACCTGATTGTTCGCTGTCCAGGCATCCACATGAGCTGTAGCCTTGAGCTCGAAGTCCGTTTCCGGATCAATCTGCTGAAAATAATAAGCGATCCCCTCGGTGCTGCCGGAAATTTTGCCGCGGTCGGCAGAACTGCGCAGGGTAACAGTAGAATCCGCCTGCTCCGTGATGCCGAAGTTCGCCGCCGTAATTTTGTCCTGTCCGCCTACATCGCCGAACACGCTGCCCTTCCAGCTGCTGCTGATGTTGATCATACCGGCAGCCGGATCAGCGTCAGAACCTTCTGCTGCAGAGACGGGCGGCGGAAGCGAGGATGACAGTAACAGGATGGATGTGAGTACAGACAGCAAGCGTTTTTTATACAAAACCGGAATCCCCTCCATATATACCTGTATTCGACCGGCCGGATGGCCTGATCAAGCGAAATTATACCGTAAGGCCGGAAAGTGCGGCTACAATCAATAACTCACATCTTGCGGTTCAGGGGAGAATTGGCAAAAATATGAGCTAATGATACTAGGATTACCAGTACTTGACCTATGCCCGAACGGGCCCTGAACGGAGCTCATATGTTGAAGGGATAACAGGAGGGGAGAGAGGGGCAGTGGGAAAAGCGGCGGATAAGTATGTTAATGCAGTCTCCATTATCGTATGCACGAATCGCCCGGAATTTTTTGACAATCTGCTTGCCAATTACAAAAGACAGCAGGTCAAGCACAAGGAACTGATTATTATCCTTAACAAGGACAGCATGAAGCTGAAGGAATATCAGATGAGGGCAGGCTCCGGGCACAACATTTCGGTATTTAAGCTGCCGGAGTCCGTCTCGCTCGGCCAATGCCTGAACGGTGCCATCACCAAGGCGCGTTATCCGCTGATCGCCAAATTTGACGATGATGACTATTATTCCCCTTATTATCTGACAGAGCAGATCAGGGCGCTGAACCGTACCGGAAGTGATATTGTCGGCAAGCATGCCTGTCTTGTCTATCTGGAGGCAAGCCGCCAGCTGATCATCCGGTCGCCGAAGGAGCAGCGGAAGCCGGTGGTTTTTTTGCAGGGGGGTACGCTGCTGTTCAGGAAACAGGTGACCCGGCAGGTGCTGTTCCCCGACCGCTCGGTTGGTGAGGATGTTAACTTTCTCAGGCGCTGCAAAAGAAAAGGGTTCCGCACCTTCGCCACCTCCACATATAACTATGTCTATGTGCGCAGATCGGACAAAGGCAGCCATACCTGGAAGGCAAAGGATTATTTTTACCTGAAGGGCAGCGTTCCGGTGGCGGTAACCGGGAATTTCCGGAGCTTTGCCGACCGTGAGCTATAGCTGCGGTTTACGTGCCCGGATGAACAAAAACTGCGGTTTGCGCGTAAGCCTGTCGTAAGCAAGCGGTGCCTGCTGTCTGAAGGCTTCCGTGGGCATTGGCTCAAGCAGCTCTTCGAGGACAAATCCGGCATGATGTACTGCAGAAATAATCTCGTGCAGCGGGCGGCGGTAAAACTGGACCTTTACCTTGCCGTCAGGCGTATCCCATTCATCATTCAGCAGCTCGGTCAGGAAATAATTATCCTTATTAAAATGGGTGAAATCCATAAACGGATGATGCACAGAGAAGACCAATACTCCCCCGGGCTTCAGCGCTCTATGGAATTCGCTCATCACAGGGGCCCAGTCCTTGAGGTAATGAAGCGCCAGCGAAGAGAGAATAACGTCCTGCGAAGCATCCTTCAGAAATTCCAGCGGCTCATTTAAATCGGCTTGAATGAGCCGGGCTCTGCCGCCAACCCGTCTGCGGGTCATTTCAATCATCCGGGCGCTGAAATCAACAGCCGTAACCTTTGCCCCCATGCCAAGCAGCTGCTCTGTATACCAGCCTGCGGCACAGCCCGCATCGACAACGGATTTGCCTTCAACCGCAGGAAGTAACGACAAGGTGGCAGGACGTTCGTAATGGGCATTGTAGGGCTTGTTGTCTATATCGCGAAAATAGTATTCTGCCATTTCCTCGTATGAATGATGAGATACGGATTCCTTGTGCATGTCTGTCGCCTGCCTTTCCATGCTATTTAAATGGAAGAGTCCCGCACTCCGGCTTATTCCGGGAGGCGGGACTTTTCTGTTATGCCCGCTGGCTTATAGCAGCCAGTGAAGCTGTCTTACAATGCTTTGTCGTCGATTGAATCCAGCCAGCTCTCAATTTCACCGATTACGGAGCTGACGCAGCCGTCCTGGAACGGTGAGATGAGCCCGGCAAGCTTTACAAGCTCTACGAAAGACTTGCTGCCTCCGGCCTTGCAGAGCTGCAGATAGTCACTCCAGGCCTCCTCAAAGTTCTCGTTCGAACGTTTCCAGAACTGGAATGCGCACAGCTGGGCCAGAGTGTAGTCGATATAGTAGAACGGGGTGCGGAAGATATGCGACTGCTTATGCCAGAAGCCGCCCTGTTCCAGATAGCTGTTGCCGTCATAATCGCGGTGAGGCAGATATCTCTGCTCGATTTCCCGCCAGGCCTGCTTGCGTTCCTGCGGAGTCGCTTCCGGGTGGCTGTAGACGAAGTGCTGGAACTCGTCAACCGCTACGCCATAAGGGACAAACTCCAGGCTGCCGGCCAGATGGTTGAACCGGTATTTATCGGCATCCTCCTTAAAGAACAGATCCATCCATGGCCAGGCAATAAACTCCATGCTCATCGAGTGGATCTCAGCCGCCTCGTAGGTTGGGAAGGCGTATTCCGGTATGTTCAGGCCGCGGCTGGAATATACCTGGAACGCGTGACCCACTTCATGGGTCAGTACATCAATATCCTCTGAGGTTCCGTTGAAATTGGAGAAGATGAACGGCGCTTGGTACTTGCTTAAATAGGAGCAGTACCCGCCGCCTTCCTTGCCGCTTTTGCTCAAAAGGTCCATCAGCTCATTGTTCTGCATCATCGTAAAGAATTCGTCTGTTTCAGGCGAGAGCTCCCGGTACATTTTTGCACCATTAGCCACAATCCAGTCTGCATCCCCCTTTGGCGCAGCATTTCCGCTATTAAATACAAGGGATTCGTCATAAAATTTCAGCTTGTCCAGACCCAGCCGTTCATTCTGGCGCTGTTTCAGCTTCATTGCTACAGGTACAATCTGCTCCAGCACCTGCTTGCGGAAGTTGGCAACCATGCCGGCATTATAATCAGTCCGGTTCATCCGGTCATAGCCAAGCTCAACGAAGCTGGGGTATCCAAGCTTGTGGGCAATGCCTGTACGTACGGCGACCATCTCATCATAAATACGGTCAAAATCACTTTCGTGTGCTGCCATAAAATCATATTTGGCCTGGAAAGCTCGTTTACGCATATCACGGTCGGGCGACATCTCAAACGGTGTGAGCTGGGATAAAGTGCGTTCTTCGCCTTCAAACATAATTTTGGCTGAAGCGATGAGCTCGCTGTATTCGGTGGACAGCTTGTTCTCCAGCTGCAGATCCTCAATGATCTCCGGACTAAAGGTGCGGATTGAGATTTCAGCCAGGTCAAAGAGCTGGGAACCCCATTCCTGTTCGAATTCAGTCCTGTATTTGGACTTTACGAGTACTTTGTAGTAATCGGTTATGTACTCCTGGAGTATAGGTCCAACTTCATCAAAATAATTCCGCTCAGCTTTGTAAAATTCATCAAGGGTATTGATCGAGGCCCGGATGTAGGCCAGATTCAGCATGGTTTCAAATCCGCTGCGCAACTCATTCAGCGCGACGACTGAAGCTTTTTGCTCCTCCAGGCTGTCTGCCTCCAGTCCCTTAAGGAGTGCTGTGAATTCCTGCTTGAACTTGTCAATATCAGGACGTTCATAGGGATACTCTGTAAATTTCATAAAACAATCAACATCCTTTCTCTGCCAGATGAAGTATATTATACTATGTGGAAGAGAAAACCAAAACTCACAATTTTAAAAGAAATCTACCGGCAGGCTGCCTGCATCAGCTCGATCAGAAATCCGATAGGAGGGGACAGGTGGCGGTCACGGTTATAGGAATAATAGATTCTCCGCTGGTAATGGTATTCCGGAATAGACCGCATCATGAGCTTACCGGAGGCGACTTCTTCTGCGACGGCGAGCCGGGAAACGAATGATACATATCTGCCTCCCATCAGAGACTGCTTGATCGCCTCCAGGGAATCGAGCAGCAGAGGGGCATGGGGCTCGCAGCCGCAATCCTCGAACCATTTACTGGTGATCCGGCTGGTACTGGACTGGCTGCTGTGCAGAATGAATTTGGCCGCTGAAATCTGCGGGGCGCTCAGGCCGGCTTGACCGGCGAATTCATGAGTCGGAGCAAATACGAGCACAAGCTCGTCCTCGCATAATGACTGGCAGTGAAGGCTGGGCAGATAAAAGGATTCTGTTGACAGAATTCCCAGGTCCAGCTCCTGGTTCACCAGCATTTCCTTGATCACAGGCGAAGGCTTGACCGACAGCGATACTGTTGTCTCCGGATGCAGCTCACCGAACCTGCTGAGTATTTTGGGCAGGATATAGGTTGCCGGAACGTAGCTGGCCCCGACGCTGATCGTACTGCGGCCCGCTTGGCTGAACTCCTTCACAACCCGCTCTGCCTCGGTGGCCAGAGCATTGATTTTGACCGCATAATGAAGAAATGCTCTCCCGCTTTCGGTAAGAATCATTTTATCCATCCTTGGCTCGAACAGCTTCTCTCCAAGCTGCTGCTCCAGATTCTTCAGGTGGTAGGTTACTGTCGGCTGCTTTAGGCCGAGTACAGCAGCTACCGTTGTTATTTTCTTATGCTTATGCAAGAGCTCAACTATCTGGAGCTTGATTAAATTCAAATTCATTCCGTTCACTCCCCCGCGCTATTAGCTACAGGTTAACATAGAAAAATTCTATGAATGTTAAAACTGATGCATCAAAAAGTTAATGTCGCGCTAACATTCTGCAAATACACATATGTTGCGGTCGCTGAGCGGCCTAAACGAAATGAAAGGATCAATTACGATGGAAGCAACGAATTATAGGATTGATTTTGCGGCGCTGTGTGCCAAGTACAAGCTTGGAGCAGTTACCGGGGTACCTGAGCCGGTGGGCGGCGGTTTTCTGCACAGGATGTACAGGGTTGTTACTGATCGGGCGGAATATGCAGTCAAAGCGCTCAATCCCCAAATCATGCAGCGCAGCGAGGCAATGGGCAATATGATATTTGCCGAAAAGGTTGCAACGAAGGCCCTGGCCCAGGGGATCAATGCACTTCCGGCGATGCTGGACGGTGACAGCTGCATGTATGAAGCCGGCGGACAGTATTACCTGGTGTTTCCATGGCGGGAAGGAAAGTCCTTACCTGCTGGAACTGTCGATCTGGACTCCGCTGCGAAGATCGGTACGGTGCTTGCGGATATTCATACGGCGGATTTTGCTGATCTGCTGGCCGAGCTGCCGCAAGAAACATTCATACCGCCCGCAGTGGACTGGAAAGCTTATGCCGGACGGTCTATGCAGCTGCAAATAGAATATGCAGATAAGCTTGCCGGCGGTTACACCAGACTGCAGCAGTACGGACAGCTGGCAAGCGCTGCAGCGCAGGGCCTCCAATATGAACGGGTGATCAGCCACAGGGATCTGGATCCCAAGAATGTGCTGTGGACCGCTGACCGGCAGCCCCTCCTGATCGACTGGGAATCGGCAGGTGCTGTTCATCCGATGCAGGAGCTGGTTGAGGTGGCGTTGTACTGGTCGGGATTTGAGGCGGGTAATTCAAGCAAGGAGGCCTTTCAGCAGCTAATCAGGGCTTACCGGAATAACGGCGGAACCCTCTGCAGTAACTGGGAGGATGTGCTGAATCTCGGTTACCAGGGCAAGCTGGACTGGCTGGAATACAGCCTGAAACGTGCGCTCGGGGATGAATGTGCAGATAAGGCAGAGCAGGAGCTGGGGGCCAGTCAGGTTATCGGCACACTGGAATTGTTGGACGACTATGCGGCATTCATACCGCTTTGTCTGGAATGGCTGGCGGAAGTTTGAAATGTAGCGGATACACAAATGCTTGCGAGACGGGGGATGTTGATGTAAACACAAACACAAACACAAACACAAACACAAACACAAACACAAACACAAACACAAACACAATGCGTTATTACCAGCCTGATTCTGTAACATGCGCCGTTTATTTACCCAGTCTGACTCTGAACGAACACCGGCATAATTCCCAGCCACACTCCGTAACGGACCGTACAGCCGTTATTCATAATTGTATGCGCTTTCGTGCAGTCTAACGGACCGTAATGACCTTATTGTGTGCCTGGCGGGCAATAATAGGACGAAATGCTGCAGATAAGGTCATCCGGGTCCGTTAGCTTGTGGTAACATGAATGTAAGTTCGGATAAGGTCATCTGAGTCCGTTAGGAGTGAATGCACACTATGGAGATGGACAATCTATTAATATTAACAACACGTGAGGAGCTGCGCTGCTGGCTGCAGGAATATAGTTCAACGGAAAAAAGCTGCTGGGTTAGCGTAAGTATGACGCCTGCTCCGGACAAGCTGCTGTATCTGGATGCGGTTGAGGAGGCACTATGCTTTGGCTGGATTGACGGAGTCAAAAAAAGCTCTGAGCAGGGTGTCGTGCAGCGGCTGTCACCAAGATCCAAAAGAAGCTCGTGGACGGAGCTGAATAAAGAACGGGTCCGCCGCCTGGACAAGCTGGGGCTGATGAGTGAGGAGGGCAGACGGGTGCTGCCGGATATGGCCCCGGAATCTTTTGTGATAGATGAAGCAATTGAGCAGAGGTTAAAAGAGGACCCGGAGGTCTATGCGAACTTTCTGGCCTTCCCGCCGCTGTACAGCAGAATCCGGATTGATAACATACAAGGCTACAAGAAGCAGCCGGAGCTGTTCCGGAGCAGACTGGATAAATTCATTGCGAATACACGGGAGAACCGGATGTATGGGGCATGGCATGATAACGGGCGTCTGATTGATTACTGAATGATGCGGGCGATTAAAATAACCCGACTGACCGAGGAGGAGCAAACATGGAGTACAACGCCAGCAGTCCTGAAGAATATATCCGCCAGCTGCCGGAAGAGCGCCGGATAATGATTGCAAAGCTTAGAGACGTGATTCAGGAGAATCTCCCGGAAGGTTTTGCAGAGATTACGGGTTACGGGATTGAATATGTGGTTCCGCATGAGCTGTATCCGCCAGGGTATCATGTAAAGCCGGAGCAGCCGCTGCCGTTCATTAGCATAGCCTCGCAGAAAAATCATATCGCACTGTATCACATGGGTATTTATATGCAGCCTGAGCTGTTGTCCTGGTTCCGGGCGGAGTACCCGAAGCATATGAAGACCAAGCTGGATATGGGCAAATCCTGTATCCGTTTCAAGCCGGCGGGCAACATCCCTTATGAACTGATCGGCGAGTTAAGCCGAAAGCTTACAGTCACCGAATATATTCAGCTTTATGAGCGGGAAACTGCACATATGAAGAAGAAATAGTAGAGATGTATTTGATAGAACCGGGCTATTATTAATTTACGGAGGATGATGAAATGGACGCTGACAAGGCTACATTTGAGAACATCGACGATTATATTGGACAGGCCGCACCGGAGGTCAGGGAGCTTTTGGAGGAGATACGGAAAGTCATTCATGAAGCTGCACCCGAAGCCACCGAGAAAATCAGCTACCAGATGCCTACGTTTGACCTGCATGGAAATCTGGTACATTTTGCTGCGTTTAAAAAGCACATCGGATTCTATCCGGCACCGCGGGGAATTGAGGCTTTTAAAGACGAGCTGTCTGTCTATAAAGGAGCCAAGGGTTCCGTCCAGTTCCCGCTCGACCAGCCGATGCCCTATGACCTGATCAGCCGGATTGTGAAATTCAGGGCGGCAGAGAATATGGAGAAGGCCAAGGGAAAGCGGAAGGGATGATTCAATTCGATCTGATTTCCGATATTCATCTGGACTTCTGGCTCAGGCGCAAGGGACCGGCAGCGGAGGATAACGTGCGGGAGGTTGAACAGTTTGCAGAGCGTCTGTTGCCGCAGTCGTTGTCAGAGGTGCTCGTTATTGCCGGTGATCTGGGACACCGCAACCAGCAGAATGTGGAATTGCTGCTTGCGCTAAGACGGTATTATGCCAACATCCTGGTTGTGGCCGGGAACCATGATTATTATCTGGTGAACAGCAAGGAACGCTACAAGCTGCAGACTTCGATGAACCGCTGGTCGCAGATGAAGCTGCTGGGCACCGCCATTGAAGGGATTCACTATCTGGAAGGTGACATCTTTGAATGGAACGGTGTGCGTTATGGGGGGGGCAGGCATGTGGTATGATTTTTCCTATGGCATCAATGTACTGGGAAAAAGTCCTTCGGATATGCTGGATATTTGGTCCAATCAGCTGAATGACCGTAACTACACGATTGGAGCACCGCGGCGTCCGCTGGAATTCTTCCGGGAACAGAAAGAGAAGCTGGACCGGATTATTCATGACAGTGATGTAATTATTACACATGTCCCCCCGGACTGGTCTCATATTGCAGAAGAGCATGCTGCTGATCCGGTAAGCGGTTGTTATTATTTTGACGGCTCAGAGTATATTGCTGATGTAGACGGGAAGGTGTGGTGCTCCGGTCATGTTCACATTAACCATTCGTACAGGAAGGGCGGCTGCCTGTTCGTTAATAATGCCCTCGGCTACCCGAAGGAGTACAACCGTCCGCAGGGCAGAATAATCACTGTCAGCGTAGAATGATAAGCGATACATTGAATCAACTCCGGTTGGATTTTTTGTGCTGCTCCGGAGCGTGCCAAGGCGGCAGATGCCGCAAGAGGATAGAAGGGATAGTGAAAAAAGGCGAGACGGTATCCATTGTGCAGCTTGATTCGATTGTTAAAGTAATGCTGGGCAATTAGCGGTTCAATGTAAAGTTTATTTATAACAGAGTTGGGTATTTATTCAATTTGTTATTGCCCCTACAATAAGATTAGAAGAATTTGTAGGGAGGGTTTAGAGTTGAAGTATTATTATAGGGCTTATGAACGTACGGATATGCTGAAAGTCCGTCAGTTCCTGTCCGAGGCTTACGGCAGATTCAAACGGCCGAATAGCTGGCTGATTGCCCGCTGGGAATTCGAGATTTTCTTCTTTCAG
This sequence comes from Paenibacillus sp. DMB5, assembly GCF_001517085.1. Classification (GTDB taxonomy): domain Bacteria; phylum Bacillota; class Bacilli; order Paenibacillales; family Paenibacillaceae; genus Paenibacillus_AQ. Next base: position 25,503 of record NZ_LRAC01000011.1, on the reverse strand, counting down.
CTAAGGGCAGGTACACTGCAGGATTGGGAACGGAATATCGGGCTATGGGAGGATGAGACCGGAAGGCTCGCAGCCGTGGTCAGCAAAGACGGCGACTTCTATTTCCAGCTGGATTCCGAGGATCCGCCGGACAGCCTTACCGGAGAAATGTTTGACTACATAGAAGGGAAGACTGGCCGGGAGCCTGCCGAATATTGCAAGCTGGCTATACCGAAATTCATGAGCAGCCTAGAAAGGCAAGCGCTGAACCGGGGTTACGAGCTGCTTTCGAATGAAAGCGACAGTGCAGTCTCCATTGTGCTTGACAAGGAGTTTCCGGTGCGCCTGCCGAATGGCTTCAAGCTATGCAGCGGGGAGGAAGTTTCCGATATTGCCAAGGCTGAGGGCCATATTATGGCGTTTAATTACCCGGGGACAAAGGGAGCTGAGCAGATGCTGCAGTTCTACGGCGGTATCCGCGAGGCGCCGGGCTACTCCCCAGAACTGGATCTGGCGCTGCTTAACGGGCAGGGGGAGGTCGTATCGTTCTGTAATGCTTTTGTGGATGAAGCTAACCGGATTGGTATGCTTGAACCGGTAGGCACTCATCTTCATTACAGAAAATGCGGGCTTGGCAAGGCGGTAGTCTATGAAGCACTGAACCGGCTGCGCTCCAAAGGAATGGTCAAGGCTTATACTGGTCCATACCAGCCTTTCTATGAACGGATCGGCTTCGTTCCGGAGGTTAAGCTGGGCGTGTGGCGCAAAAAAATGATCTGACTGTCAAGCCAGGCTCTGGACTCCGGAGCCTGGCTTGTTTGTGTCTAATACTGTCTGTGCCGGATGCTGCTCCGTTAGGCATTTACCCGACAGCTCTGTTCACAGCCCCGCAATCGGAAAATACAAATCACACTCGCAGTAATGCCTGTTGCCTTTGGCATAGTTAACAGATTCGTAGCTGAATTTCTCCTCCAGCTCAAACTGCACCGTCGGCATCCAGATTTCGAAGATATACCTCCAGATTTCACTCAGGGACTCGGCTGAGATTTCTTCAGGCCGGTGGAGACCGATATAGGTAAATACCCCGTATTTATGAGGCTTCGTGTGCCGCACATTCATATCCGGCGGGATGATGCTGCTCTGACTGATTTGCAGGGACGGCTGGAAAAAGGTCAGCCCCCGGAACGGCTCGGGGACAGCCGTGAACCCGATGTAGACATCCTTCTGCACCGGATTCAGAATCCGCTGGCGGTCCAGGGTGAAGAAGTTAACGCCAAGTCTGGCAGCATCCACAGCGTCGGCGCTGCGCCCGTCCTTCAGGGTATATTCCGGACCGGCAATCGAGAAGGAAGGGACCACGCTGATGGAGCGGAAGAAAACCAGTCCTTCTCCGGCGCGGCTCATAAATTCGGCATTGAACCGGTCGAGGATACTGAGCTGGGACGGGGATTTGCGCCATTTTGCCGGAGTGAGGCCGTACTCTTCCTTGAAGCTGCGGTTGTAGGTCCGTTCACAACTGAAGCCGTATTTATCCGCAATAAACTCAATGCTGGCCCGCTGGTTAAGCAGATCTCCGAGTGAGCTGGCAATCCGCCTTCTCCGCACATATTCCATAAGGCCGGTTGACGTTGCCCCCTTCCAGATGCGCAGCAGATGAAACTTGGAGACGTTAACATGCTCTGAAATATCGTCAAGGCACAGCGGCTCAAGCAGATGCTCTTCAATAAAATCTGTTGTCCGGTTAATGGTTTCCAGCAGGTAATGATCCATGCGTTCCTCCTGTACTTAGCAATTAGTGTCCGGTTTTGGGGAATGGATGAGGTGTATAATTCTACCATAAGCTCATAAAAGGGCAAGCGATTTCAATCATATTGTGATGATAGAAGGAGGAACGTAAGATGGAGGATAGGCTACTGCCTGAACTGCAGGAGCGTTACCGGGCTGCAACGGACAGCTTTGTGGACCGGGTGAAGGGCGACCCGAATGTCATTGCGGCCATTGTGTGCGGCAGCCTGGCTTACGATACGGTCTGGGAGAAAAGCGACATCGACATGACCCTGATCATCCGCGACCAGACGCTGCAGCAGAATGCATACTGTCTGGATGAGGACGGCATCATCATCAATGTACAGCTGTTTGAGCGGATCAGCTTTAAGCGGGGGATGGACCGGCTGCTGGGCGGCTCGATGCCGCAGTCGTATTTTGCCAAAGGACAGATGGTTTACAGCTCTGACGAGAGCCTGTATGACTATTTCGAAGACATGAGGCGGATGGGCAGCCAGGATATTGCGCGGTCGTTGCTGTGGCGGTCCTGTGAGCTGATTGATGTCTATCACAAATGCCAGAAATGGCTGACGGTGCGGAGGGACCACAGATACACCCAGTTTTTCCTCCTGAAAGCGGCTGATCTGATCGCCGGTATGGAGCTGTGTGCGCAAGGTGAGCCGCCGACCCGTGAAGCGGTTTTGAGCATGCTGGAGCGTTCCCCGGCGCAGCTGGCCCCCTTTTACCAGAATCCGTTGTCCGGGCAGTTAAGCGAAGCTGAACTATGGAGCGCCATACGGGAAATGGAGCAGGTGCTGGATCGCCATCTTGAAGCAATGAGCCGTCCGGTACTGGAATTTATGAGCGATCAGCAGGTTAAGACGATGACCATGCTGACCAAGCATTTTCATATGGAAGGGCATTATCTGATCAACATTCTGGACTATATGGCGGATAAGGGGATCATCGAGAAGGTGACTCAGACGATCCGCATTACATCCAAAAGCAAACTGGCGGCTGAGGAGATCGGCTTTTTGTACATACCATAACGGGGGAGAACGAGAAAATGTCCATTAGAACGAGTATTGAAATCTCCGGGGCGAAGCAGAACAACCTCAAGAATGTGTCGGTCGAAATTCCGCGCGATAAGCTGACTGTCATTACAGGCGTCTCCGGCTCCGGCAAGTCCTCGCTGGCGTTTGATGTGATCTATGGGGAGGGGCAGCGGCGGTTTCTCGATTCCATCTCCAATTTTGCCAAAAGCCGGATCAGCCAGCTCAAAAAAGCCAAGGTCGATTACGTGCGCGGCCTGTCCCCGGTCATTGCAATTGAGCAGAAAAAAGGCAATAATAACCCGCGCTCCACGGTAGGAACGGTTACGGATACCAACGATTATCTTCGCTTGCTGTTCGCCACAGCGGGTACGGGACACTGTCCGGAATGCAGCAAGCCGCTGCGCCAGCTGTCCGCCGCCCAGATTGCCGAGCATATTACCAGTCTGCCGGAAGGGACAGTCATTGAGCTTCGGGCTCCGGTATACAAAATTTACGGTGAAGATTACAGCTACACCTTCCAGCAGCTGCGCGAAAAGGGCTTCAAGCATCTGCTGATCGACGGGGAGGCGGTATCGCTGGTGGATGAGCTGGAGACGGATGAGAGCAAGTCCCATGTAATCGAGATTGTAATTGACCGGATTACGCTGCGCCATGACACTTATATCCAGCTCACCAAGTCGATTGAAGCAGCCATATTGGCACTGGATGAGGATATTATGATCAAGGTGGAGGTGATTGGCGGGGCGCCGCAGGACTTCTATCAGCATTTTGCCTGCCCGGAGCATCACTTTTTCCTGTGCGATATGCAGCCGTTCCATTTTTCTTTTAACACGCCGGCGAGTGCCTGCCATACCTGTCTCGGGGTGGGGATGTCCTATGTGGTGGAGCCGCATTTCCTGGTGGTCGCCCCGGAGAAGAGCATCAACAAAGGCGCGCTCAAGAATACGGTATTCAATACCTCAGGCAAGGATAGCTACCGTACGGTGTTGATGTACAGCCTGTCGCAGAAATACAATTTCAGTCTGGATACCCCGTTTCATGAGCTGCCAAAAGAAATTCACGAGCTGCTCTTCTACGGAACCAGAGGCGAGCTTGTGCCGATGCTGCAGCCGCCGTTTTCCCAGAAGAAAAACTGGCTGACCGGCCGGGACCGGGCTTTTGGCGGTTTTGTCCATGAAATGGAGAGCTGGTACAAGCATTATATCCGCAAATCCTCCACAACAGAGGCGTTTGAGCCGAGTTTCATTAAAGACTGCATGATTGAAAAAATCTGCCCGGAATGCAGCGGCGCCCGGCTGAAGAAGCAGCGGCTGCAGGTAACGGTCGGCGGCAAAAATATCGATCAGCTCAGCCGGATGCAGCTGCAGGAGCTGCTGGCTTTTCTGGAGGCGCTCACCTTTGAGCCGGAGGTTCGCGATGTGGCGGAGACGATCGTCCGCGAGCTGCATACGCGCATCAGCCTGCTGATCGAAATCGGCCTGCATTACATTAATCTCGGCAGACGCAGTGACAGTATCTCTGGGGGTGAGATGCAGCGGATCAAAATGTCCACCCAGATCAGCAGCGAGCTGATGGGCATGCTCTACATTATGGATGAGCCGAGCATCGGGCTGCATCCCCGCGATTCCGGCAGAGTCATTGAGACGATGAAAAAGCTGCGTGATCTCGGCAACACAGTAATTGTAGTTGAGCATGATCTGGAAACGATCGGCTGTGCTGATCATATCATCGAGATTGGTCCGGGTCCGGGGATTCACGGCGGTAATGTTGTCGCGAGCGGAACGCTGGAGGATATAAAGGAGGCTGAGGAATCGGTCACGGGCGGCTATCTGTCCGGCAGAACGGTTATTCCTGTACCTGAGCGGCGGCGCAATCTGGGGGACTTCTTTCTCTCTGTTCAAGGCGCAAGGGAGAACAATCTGAAGGATGTTGATCTCGATATTCCGCTGAATGTATTCATCTGCATCACGGGCGTGTCCGGTTCGGGCAAAAGCTCGCTGATCAACGAAATCCTGACCAAGCAGCTCAAAATCGACAAGACGGGTGCGCGGATCGTCGCCGGCAAGCATGACTATGTGTTCGGCGCAGACCTGGTGAACCATGTCATCAACATCGACCAGTCGCCGATCGGCCGCAACAGCAAATCGAACCCGGCCACCTACATCGGGCTGTACGATAAAATCCGCGACCTGTTCGCCTCGCAGCCGGAGGCCGTGGAGCGCGGCTATCAGTCGATCGACTTCAGCCTGACCCATGCGAACGGGACCCGCTGTGAGCACTGTGCAGGAGACGGGATCATCGTCACCAGCCTGCAGTTCATGGCCGACATCGAAACGATCTGCCCGGTGTGCAAGGGCAACCGCTTTTCGGAGGAAGGGCTGGAGATCAAGATCCGGGATAAATCCATCTCAGATGTGCTGGATATGACGGTGGAGGAAGCTGCTGATTTTTTTGCAGACCACAAGTACCTGAAGCATAAGCTGGGTATTATGAACGAGCTCGGACTGGGCTATCTGACACTCGGCCAGAGCTCGACAACCCTTTCCGGCGGGGAGGCGCAGCGGGTCAAGCTGTCGAATGAGCTGGCGAAGATCAAGCGGGGTGCACACAATCTGTACATTCTCGACGAGCCGACCACCGGCCTGCATCTGGCCGACATCCAGAAGCTGCTGCTGGCGCTGAACAAGCTGGTGGACGGCGGGCATTCCGTCATTGTGATCGAGCATCATCTGGACGTGATAAAGTCCGCCGATTACATCATCGACATGGGGCCGGAAGGCGGCAACGGCGGCGGCTTTGTGGTTGCGGAGGGGACACCGGAGCAGGTTGCGAAGGTGGAGGCATCGCATACCGGGCGGTATTTGCGGAGTGTGGTGGGTAGTGAGCCGGCGCACCCGGCAGGGTAAGCCTGGAGTTGCGGAAAAAGGAAGGAAACTTCTTCAAAAAAATGTAACTTATAAAGGCGGGCTGCGTATGTCAGGAGAATGTCCAAACTGATCCTGGAGATGATGATATGCAGCTCGTCCGCAATTCTCTTAATGATCTGATACATAACACCGAGGAAGCCGGGAGTTCGCTCAGGAAGTCGATTGACAGCTATCTGACAAGATTCCGGGAGCTGGAGCCGCAGATTCATGCCTTTGTGCCCGAATCCCGGCTGGAGCAGCGATTGAAGCTGGAACAGGAGCACCTGCTGGCTTCTCTCGCTGGCACCGCCGGTAAACCGGCCCTTTGGGGAATTCCGGTCGGGATCAAGGACTTAATCCATGTTAAGGATCTGCCGACGCAAGCCGGGTCCCGGCTGCCTGCTGAGGCACTTGCCGGCGTGGAAGCGTCCATAGTCACCCGGCTGCGTGAACTCGGAGCGGTTATTGCCGGTAAGACGGTAACTGAGGAGTTTGCCTATCATGGGCCGATCGCTACCCTAAATCCCCATAATCCTGAGCATACTCCTGGAGGGTCCAGTGCTGGTTCGGCTGCTGCGGTTGCTGCAGGCCTATGTCCGCTGGCGGTGGGAACACAGACTCTGCGCTCTGTTCTCGCCCCGGCTTCTTTTTGCGGAGTGGTAGGGTTTAAGCCGAGCTATAACAGAGTTCCTCTGGACGGGGTGATTAAGCTGTCCCCCTCATTTGACACGATCGGCTTGTTCGCTCAGGATTTATCCGGTATGGAGACGGCAGCCGAGCTGCTCATACCGGAATGGAATGCCCGGAAGGTGAGTCGTAAGCCTGTGCTTGGCATCCCGCGCGGGGTATATATGGAACTGATGAGTGATGAGGTAAAAGCGGTGTTTACAGCGCAGATTCAATCTCTGGAGCAGCTTGGCTATCATGTGAAGCATGTTCAGATGCCCTGGGAGGACGAGTTGATCTACGGGAATGTGATGCTGCGGTTTATACAGGGAGAAATGGCCCGGGAGCACGCGGAGCGTTTTGGCGCGTATGAACAATATTACGGTGCTAGTGTAAGGGAAGCTATTCTTAGCGGTGCGGCTGTTCCGGAGGAGGAACTGGCTGATTGCCGGGAGCTGCAGCTGGATTTAAGAGCACGGCTGAAGAACCTTTTGGAGCAAGCGGGGATTGATCTGTGGGTATCACCGGCGCAGGGCGGAACCGCACCCAAGCTGGAGGCTAACAATACCGGCTGGCCTGGTATGACTGCAGTCTGGACCTTTGCCGGGTGCCCGGCTATCAGCATTCCAGCGGCCAATATAGGCGGACTTCCGCTTGGCTTTCAATGCGTCGGCAGCTACGGGGAAGATGAATGGCTGCTGGCCTGGGCACGGCAGGTGGCACTGGATCTTTGTCCGGATAAAATCTGATCAGGATTATACCGCAGAACACGTGAAACAGATTTATAAGCATAATAAACCAGCCGCCGAACACGAGAGTGTTCAGCGGCTGGTTTGATTTCAGCTGCACTTAACTGTTCAGTTTCTGCTATGCACACTCCGGATGTTTTTATTATTTCGATACCGGCAGGGTATATACGAACTGTTTTTCCTTCCGCTCAAGCCCAAGATTGTAAGCCCGTATAGTTAGCTCATTGCCGCTGCGGCCTTCAAACCGCAGATCATCACCGGGGAACATGGAGTCCCACTGGTCCAATATCCATTTGCGGTCGGCTGCAGGTAATTGCTCATATAACAGGGTCTGGGTGCCGGTGGAACGGTCAACAGCAGTCAAAAGGGCGGTATCGCCGGCCGGATCAGGGCAACATCGGAATAAAAAGCCTCCACATTGTAATATACGTCCCGCGTTACGCTGGTCCCCATCAATTTCGGCAAGTCGACGGTTTCTTTGACGGCACCGGTACCGTCTTCGATCAGGCGCAGAGTCTGCCCGTCGTTCATCAGCAGCCTGCCCTCGGACCAGAGAGCCGGTTTATCAAAGGTAGTATGAAAGTCGGTATGTGCCTGGCGCATAAGTGCCCCGTTTTTGAGCAGATAGGTATAGTACTCCGCATAGAGATGAGGTTCCCCGTAGGAGTTTCTAACCTGCAGCACCGTCAATCCGCCGGGTGTATCCTCGAAGGTGAAGTCCACAAGGTCCAGACCCCTGCCCAGATGGGCGAGCTTACGCTTGGCCTCTTTCCCGGATGAAAGGTAGAGGTCCCCGCTATCAAGCGAAACAGAGTAACGTGTGCCCTTGTAAGTCTCCGTATAGCCCCGGTACATATGGAGGCCGTTGGCCAGCAGGCTGCGGGTTTTGGCATCCCAGCGGACCGTACCGCCCTCCAGCGCTTTAACCAGGAACTTGGCGGGCAGATACAGCTCGTCCTGGACAAGAAAAGGGGTGCCGCCGATGTTCACACTGACGTTATCCAGTACGCCGCTTGTACTGCCAAGCCTTACGGCAAAGCTTTTTTCCCAGCCGCTGAATGAAGCGCGTGTGCGGGACTTATCCCATGTCGTTTCGATACCGAGGCTGTTAACGATGTTAGCCGGCAGATAGGATACACCGTTCTTAATCAAGGCTGTGCCTACGGAGCTTCCTGATATACCGCTGTCACTGCTATAAGTCACATAATATTTCACTTCTTCGGTGCCTGATTTGGCTGATGCCGGAGCCGATATTGTGCCTGATAGGAGCATAAGTCCGGCAGCGGACAGGAGCAGCAGTTTTCTGATCATACAGTTACCTTCCTTTCGGGAATAATAGGGTTAGGCAGAAGTTATATACGATTTAAAAGATTAGACGAGCAGTGAAGGAGAAAGTTTCCTTTATCTGAAAAGTACTGGATAATTTTGTGTAAGAAGTACTAGGAGGTTGTATGAGAATTAGGACGTATTAAATCCTTATATTAAAAAAATAAAAGCCGATAGGTTGTAAAAACCAATCGGCTACGACTTTAAAGATTAACAGCCTTTACTTTACGGGCTTGTTTTGAATGTAATTTTTTCATTACAAATCTTGCAATGGGCTGTGCAATTACCAATTCAATCCAAAAGGCTACACCAAAGTTCCTAAACCAACTGTAAAAAAAGTGCTGAAAAGGCTCAAGGCTTATTTGTTTCGTACCAACCCAAGTTCCGATAATGGTAAGAAGAATAGATAAGACTGTAACATTTAATAAAGTATTTAATAATATTCTGGCATTAAATCCATCTGTTTGTCCTACGAACTTTGGCATTACTCTACCCACTAATGGTCCAGCAACAAAACTTACTAATAAAATGACGATAATCCACATAATCGGAATAACCTTTAGGGTTTCTAAGTAATTTTTCATACTAAACCCGAATTGAAGCCCCGTGATAATTGGAGCAATAGTGTTGACTGAAATAATAGAAATAATCAACATGAATATTAAGCTTTCTTTTGGACTTTGAGGCAGTCTGTTTTCCCTATACATATTTTTATACCCTCCGAAAATTATTATTTCAGATGGCAGACGTATCATGCGACATATATTTTTGGTAACAACTATACCAATATCTCTACACACTGATTTTTTAATTTTAACTCGATTTTAAATGAATTCAAGTCTTGAAAAGATTGAATATATGTGAGCAAAATTCGATTGTATTGTCTAGCTCTATTCATTTGAAGTATGGGTAAATATTAATTCTCTCATTTGATTTAATACGCTAGGCGAGCCTTCTTGTGGGTGCATAATAATTGTTACTAGCACAGTTATTAAAATGACTGTAATCCAATACAAGTTTTTATATACTCTTGGCTTAATTTTTCGAGTAATCAGTATAGTGATTAACAAAATAACAATATTAAGAAATACGGTTATCGGAACACTCAAAATTCTTCCAAGACCAGTATACGGAAAGTATTCGATTAAGAAAAATATGGTTAGTATGCTCGGGATCATGGCTAGCAGAATAGTTTTTATTATCTTTTCCATGTTGATCTCCTAATTTAGTTTTCTTTATTCTCACATTATGTTTTAACACTGGGGTTAGATATTCGTGGAATGTATCAAAGTATCCTGCACAGTTTAATTCCCTGGACAGAGTATTATTTTGGTTTTGACAGAACTGTCCATTTGATGTTGCGCAGTTCGATGATATTGTGTAATAAAAGAAATCGTGCTTATCAAGCTGACGGGAAACATTAATAAAAAGAGGCAGCTGATCAAAAGATGAAAGGGTGAGGATTCATGGAAGTAAAGGTGTTAGAGCGTTTACCAGATCCAATAATCCTGAAAAAGCTGATGAAAATCCAGGCATCCCTAAATATGATTCTTTGTCAGGATGAATGGCTTCGTTACCATAGCTTTGTTAAAGATTGGGATAAGGATGTCTGTATGGCAAAAATAGATAATGGAGCAGGGGATCATCTCATTATTCTATTTTCCCGTGAAGGCTGCATAATAAAAGGCTTTGATCATGAATCTGGATTAAGTCCTCATGCGCAAGATGAACATAAAGTATGGCAAGGGATTTATGATGACGTTCCAAAGGAATTATTATCTTTACTTGAAGATGATGCAATTGAAAAAGACGATGTGACTTTCTGTATTTGGCGCAAGAACAGTGATAGTAGCTGGCACAAGGGAAAAGTTGAGATTCCGGAAGGTGAAAGCGACGGTTCTGACTTTTTATTGAGCTGTATATTCTCTAGCCCAGAGGATTTTGCAGAATTTGCAAAAGATTATTTTGAGTTATCACCATCATTAGAGGTGGTTGCAAAAATTTACGATGATTACCCCATCACGGAAGAGATGATCAATCTCTTAAATCCCAACTGTGATGTAAAGGAAGTTCTTCATGAACTAAATGATTTAATCTAAGAGGAATTATGTATATAAAAAGAAAACTTAAGGCACGGGCATCAGCCCGTGCCTTTAATTCTTCCTGCGGTTGTATCCCGCAGATTCATCCTTTCCGCTTCTTCCCGCAATCCAGAAAGCGCATATTCACCTCGCCGCAGCCGGCAGTATTCGGTTTCAGCTTCAGCGGGAAGGCGTTACGCTTCAGAGCTGCTTTAACCTGCCTTGGGGTCAGGCAAGGGCGGAGCTGCAGCAGCTGGGCCGCCGCACCTGAAACAATCGGCGTAGAGACAGAGGTGCCCGACAGCTTGATGTAGTCTTTCCCTACCCTCAGCCCCGCCTGCTGGCGGGCCAGTCTGGAGCCGGGGGCCAGGAGGGAGATGATCATTTCTCCGGGTGCCACAATATCGGGCTTTACTTTGCCTCCCGGCGCAGGTCCGCGGCTGGAATAGGGCGTGATCCGGTCGTCTGCCTGGGTAATGGTGCGCCGGTCATTCACGGCGCCGACTGTAACCGCAGAAGGGCTGATTCCGGGAGAATCCACTGTCCGAGCTGCGGGACCGCTGTTGCCGGCCGAGATGACTACCGTTAATCCGGCTTTGACCGCCTTTTCCGCTGCCTGGACAAGGAGGTCTTCTTCGGCCGTGGCTGCTGCGGGTCCGCCGAAAGACATGGAGAGAATGCGCAGCCGGAGCCGTTTCCGGTTGGCAATACACCATTCGATCCCTTTAATGATGGTAGAGTCGTAGCCTTCGCCGTATTGATCGAGCACTTTCACTCCTACGATGCCTGCTTCAGGAGCAGGCCCTCTGTATTTGCCCTTGCTAGACCAGCCGTTACCTGCAGCGTCCCCGCTGATATGTGTGCCGTGTCCGTTGTCATCATACGGCTTCTTCCGGTGATTTATAAAGTCCTTAAAGGCGACAATGCGGTTGACCGGCCGGGTCAGATCAGGATGAGGGTACACCCCTGTATCAATAACCGCGATATTGATCCCTTTTCCGGTAAGACCCCGTCTCTGCTGAAGAACGGTTGAACCGATGGAAGGGGTAGCAATGTTAAGGGAAGCCTTTTTGACTCCGTCCAGATAGACTTTACCTACTTCCCCGCAGCTGCAGATCCGCTCCAAGCATTTCACGGAAACATGTGAGGATACGGCATTCAGCAGATGGAGCCTGTGCTTTACCGGGAAGGAATGCATACCCAAATACTTTTGCAGAGCCTGTATCCGGGCAGGGGTCAGCTTGTGCCTGAATTGCACAATTACGGGAACCCCCGCAGATTTCCTGGCTGAACCTTTTGAATTACGGAGCTTGTGCTGTAACGCTCTGTTGATTTTGGCGGCATAATGCCGTATCCACGTTGATTCACTCATCTCTGTCGCTTCACCTCTCCAATAGCACATTCTATGCAGAGAACAGCCCAGCGGACACCAATCTATGAAACGGAGACGATACCACATTTTTACGAGAGTAGGTCATTATTCCTTTCAGGCAGCTCTTAAATTGCATTTAATACACTATCTTAAAAGAAAGTGGTGAAGCAAAGTGAGAGAAGCTGAGAAAAAAGCATTATTGGCAAAAAAAGCATTACTGGCGAAGAAGGCACTGATGGCCCGCAAAACAAATGCAAAGAAGGTTGTGAAAAGAAAACGGAGAATCAAACAAACCTTTAGCCGCTTCGTCGTTCTGGCAACAAGCACGGGCAATGTCAATAAGGATACCACCGGCTGGACAGCCTCACTGACTAGCGGAGCAGTCACAACAACTACGGATTTCGACGATTTTGGTGTAGCCCAGTTTCCGACCATTTCTACTCTTACAACAGTGTCCTATGTGCTGCGGATAAGAGATGAAGCTGGTAACCTTCTGACAACCAAAAGTGTTTCCGCTAACCGCGAATTCTTTGTAGCCCGTTTCTAATAGTCTTATAGTCTTAAGTAGAATTGACACACCTCTATCCCCTATAAACATCCTGAATAGGATATTATAGGGGATATGTTATGTTTCTACTAAATGAAAGCTAACGATAGGAGGCGAACGTCATGTGGAAATGGATTCTGGACTATCGCCTACTGGAATGAAGCCCGGATCGGCGGGGTTGTTCCATGAAACGGAGACTGGCATTTTACCTGTCATGAAGGATGTATACCGTCATTGCGATAGCGGGCACTGGTATTCTGCTCAAAAGCGAAGGCTGGTTCATTACACTGTTGATACTACAGAGCTTGAACCTTATGAGGCTGGTCTATGTGGTGAACCTGCTGGTGCAGCCGGTGATTACGAAGTGGGAGGGCTTTGCAGAGGCTAAGCTTTACTCTCTCGGGGAGGACACTGCTTTTGCGGATTTTGATCCAGGGACAGCGGAGTGTCTGGAAGGGACAAGCATGTTTTTTGATGAGGATACTTTACAAAGAATGATGGACGAGGTTAACCGGGCGCTGAAATTTGGTTGGAATGTACAATCACACCGCTGTTTTTTAGCTATAATGACAATTAACCTGACATATATATTTAAAAGCCAGCCTACAGCAGATATAATATGGCAACAAAGAAGCGCATGGGAACGGCCTGTTCACAGGAGGTTCCTGAAGATCGCGGCGAAAGGTCTGAGGGATGATGAGCCTGGAAGCTTTAAACGAACGAGTGAAAACTGATCTTTCCTATCTGGCCTACGGCGGAGCGGACTGGGTACGTCCGCTGGAGCATCCCGAAGGTCATGTATATGATGTTGTCATTGTCGGCGGCGGGCAGAGCGGACTCGGAGCGGCTTTTGGGCTGCTGCGGGAGCGGATCTCCAATATTCTGGTGATTGACGAGAACAAGGAGGGGCTTGAAGGGCCTTGGGAGACATATGCCCGGATGGTTACGCTGCGAACCCCCAAGCATCTGACTTCTATTGATCTGGGAATTCCTTCGCTGACCTTCCGGTCCTGGTGGGAGGCTCAGACCGGTCCCGGGGGCTGGGAAGCGGTCGATAAAATTCCGCGCGGCGACTGGATGAATTATCTGCGCTGGTACCGCAGCGTGCTCAGCTTGCCGGTCATTAATGAAGTAACCCTGAAGCTGATTGAGCCGGGCGGGAACGGTATTCACCGACTGCATATCGCCGGAGCGGGAGCGCCGTCTGAGGTGCTTCTGGCCCGTAAGGTTGTGCTGGCCACAGGCATCCAGGGCGGAGGCGAGTGGCATGTGCCCGAGATGATTGCGGCTAGCCTGCCGGAGCGCCTGTATGCCCATACGTCGCAAGCCATTGATTTTGCCGCCCTGGCCGGACGGAAGATCGCCGTTCTCGGCGGAGGCGCATCGGCCTTCGACAATGCTAATTATGTGCTGTCGGAGGGTGCTGCCGAAGCTCATGTGTTTGTACGCCGCGAGCAGCTGCCCAGCATCAATCCGATCCGCCAGATGGAGCAGTCGGGAATGATCGAACGGTTCCATACCCTGGCGGATGCGGACAAATACGGGGTCATCTCGCATTTCTTCAAATACAATCAGCCGCCGACGAACGATACCTTTGCCCGTGCAGCGGCCTGGCCGGGCTTCCGTCTCCATCTCGGCTCGCCTTGGCTGAAGGTGGAAGCGGCAGGCGATCAGGCGCGGGTAACTACACCCAAGGGGGAGTTTACGTTTGATTTTCTGATCGTCAGCACAGGGCTGCTCAGCGATCCCGCGCTGCGCCCGGAGCTGCAGCTGATTGAACGCCACATCGCGCGCTGGTGCGACCGTTATCAGGCTCCGCCGGAAACGGCCAACGCACTGCTCGATGCACATCCTTACCTCAGTCCCGGCTTCGCGCTGCAGAGCCGCGACAAGGCGGGGGAAGAGCTGCTGCACGGATTGTTTGTCTTCAATTATTCCGCTCTGGCCAGCAACGGCTTGTCGGCCTCGGCGATTTCCGGAATGAGGAACGCAATTCCGAAGCTGGTTGCCGGTGTGGCGGATCAGCTGTTCACGGATGACCGCGAGGCGGTGCTGCAAGCTTTTTACGAATATGATGTGACAGAGTTTACGGGGGAGTGGCAGCCTGCCGGAATGAAATCATAAGCTTTTATATAAAGGAATGTCCTTTCGCTATTCTTATAGCTGGGGCATTCCTTTTTTGTATGTTATATTGAAAAGGAAAAATATTGAAAATTATTAATATTAAAAGGGGAACGGATATGAAGTGGATCAAGTTTGTTTTTGCGATAATGGTATTATTCAATTCAATCTGGATAACAGGCAGTGCTGCTGCAGCGGCAACATCGGGATCATCCGTGGTTAACAATTACTATGGGGGTTCGGCATTCGCTCCGGCTGACCGCTACCCTGAAATGATAGACTATCCTTACGTTACCGAGAAGGGGACGTATACAATGGTTTATTGGATAAGTGATAACACGGACGGCAGCCACTCCCTGAATTTAAGTACCTCCAAGAACAATAAATGGCTGTATAAAGCCAAAATGGTTTTCCGCTTTGACGAGAACTTCACCAATATTGCATACAGTCATAATTATGTTTTTTATAAGGATGGAGGAAGTGTAAGTGCGCTGGTAATCAATATGGAGGATGGCGCTATTTCCAAACAGCTCAAGCTTGCGCCCGGCGGTCCAAAGGAGTCACGCGAGCATTATGTATTCAAAACGGTGGAGACGAAGGACCGCGGCGGCATACTTTACGGCGAGTCTAATGGAGATACATACCAGATATTCCTGGAGAATGAATTATCGCAGCCCCTCACGATCACGGATCCGGATCATGCCATCTCTTTAGAAGTGTCCAGAGAGCCTTCGGTGGTGCTTGCTTCCGCCAGAGACCGGATTATTTTTACGGGCAGCTCCAGGACGTCTGTTTTCAGCATTAAGGAGCAAAGGCTTGTTCAGCTTCATTCTGCCGGGGATTCGGATGGTTCAGGATATTTTGGCGAGTCGGGTGACGTTAAATTCTATATTGACGGGAGATTTTATGTATGGAGCGCCGGAGCAAACAAATATGAATATTTCAAGATCTATGATGAGAATTTCAAATACATCCGCACGCAAAGATTTAAGCTGGATAAGCCCAGATATATGTTCAGCTATAACATTACAATGAGTAAGTCCACCTTGCATGTCTGGGACATCAATTACGGAGAATTGAATACGCTGAAGCTGGAATCCTTTGTTTTGGACGGAAAATAATCGGCACAACCCGCAAACGTTGACCTCGGCTCCCGGCTCATTGATAATAAAGAGGTTCATATTTCTTCTGCAGATTGGAGTAAGACCAATGACATACCGCAATTTGGAAGAATGCATTAATGACCTGGAAAAGCATGGGCATCTTGTACGGATTACCGAGGAAGTCGATCCTCATCTGGAGATGGCAGCCATTCATATGAAGGTGTATGAGGCCGGCGGGCCAGCGTTATTATTTGAAAAGGTAAAAGGCTCCAAATACCGCGCCGTGTCCAACCTGTTCGGGACGATCGAGCGCAGCAAGTTTATTTTCCGGGATACCTGGGAATCTTCCCAGGATGTTATCGCCCTGCGGGATGATCCGGTGAAGGCGCTGAAGGCACCGTTTAAATATGTCGGCACGGGGCTTGCCGCCCGCAAGGCGCTGCCGCTCAAGCTGCCCGGCGGACTGCCGCCTAGCTTCGAGGAGATTCAGATCTCCGATCTGCCGCAGATCAAGCACTGGCAGGGGGACGGCGGCGCTTTTGTAACGCTGCCGCAGGTCTATTCGGAAGACCCGGACAAGCCGGGGATTATGAATTCCAATCTCGGGATGTACCGGATTCAGCTCAGCGGCAACGATTATGAGATTAACAAAGAAGTTGGGGTCCATTACCAGATCCACCGCGGCATTGGTATCCACCAGAGCCATGCAGTCAAGCGCGGCGAGCCGCTAAAGGTCAGCTGCTTCATCGGCGGACCTCCCGCTCATACGCTCTCGGCCGTTATGCCGCTGCCGGAGGGCCTCAGCGAGATGACCTTTGCCGGGCTGATCGGCGGACGCCATTTCCGCTACAGCTATGTTGACGGGTTCTGTGTCAGCGCGGATGCGGATTTTGTGATTACCGGCGAGATCCATCCGGGTGAGACGAAGCCGGAAGGCCCGTTCGGCGACCACCTGGGCTATTACAGCCTGACTCACCCGTTTCCGGTAATGAAGGTGCATAAGGTCTATGCCAAAAAAGGGGCCATCTTCCCCTTCACCGTAGTCGGACGACCGCCGCAGGAGGATACTGCTTTCGGCGAGCTGATCCATGAGCTGACCGGCAGCGCGATCAAGAATGAGGTGCCGGGTGTAAAAGAAGTCCATGCCGTCGATGCGGCGGGTGTGCATCCGCTGCTGTTCGCGATCGGCAGCGAGCGTTACACGCCGTACCAGCAGCTGAAGCAGCCGGCCGAGCTGCTGACGATTGCCAACCGGGTGCTGGGCACCGGCCAGCTCAGCCTGGCCAAGTATCTGTTCATTACCGCCGAGGAAGACCGTCCGGTCAGTACGCATGATATCCCTGATTTCCTGACGTACATTCTGGAGCGGATCGATCTGCGGCGGGATATTCATTTTCAGACGAATACGACGATTGATACGCTGGATTACTCGGGAACGGGAATCAACACGGGGAGTAAGGTTGTTTTTGCCGCAGTAGGCGATGTAAAAAGAACGCTGTGCACAGAGGTGCCGGAGGTTCTGGCTTCTTTGGAAGGCTTCGGTGAAGCCAAGCTGGTATTGCCGGGCATAGTGGCACTTCAGGGACCTGCGTTCACAACCTATGAGGATACAGAGCAGGAAATGAGCCGCTTGAGTGCAGCTATTGAAGCACAGGGGCCGCTATCGGAGTGCCCGATGATCATCCTGTGTGATGACAGCAGGTTCATGAGCGAAGAGCTGAACAACTTCCTGTGGGCCACCTTTACGCGCAGCAACCCTTCGCATGATATTCACGGTGTGAACAGCAGAATCGTACACAAGCACTGGGCCTGCGACAATGTAATTATTGATGCCCGCGTGAAGCCGCACCAGGCGCCGCCGCTCATTCCCGATCCGGATGTGGAGCGCAATATTGAACGGGTGTTTGCACAGGGCGGAAGCCTCAGCGGCATCCGCAAATAATTTATAAGAGATGTTCCGTCAGCCGGGTAATGGCTAGGCGGGCATCTCTTTTTCTTTTCCATAGCAGAATCTCACCGCCTTCATATGTTCATTTGAAGAAAGCCATGCGCTCATTTATACTGGGTAGGAAAAATATGGATGAGGAGCTTCGCGGAAAATGAAAGTGAACAGGCTGCTGGGCATAGTGGTATACCTGCTTAACAGGGATGTGGTCAGCGCACGTGCTTTGGCCGAGAAATTTGAAGTGTCTCCGCGCACGATTCAGCGTGATATGGACTCGATTGGCGAGGCGGGCATCCCGGTTGGTTCTATTCAGGGTAAAAGCGGTGGTTACTACATTCTGGACAGCTTCAAAATGAACAGACAGCTGCTCCAGTCAGAGGATTACATGTACATATTGGCTGCCTTAAAAGGGCTGGTCTCCGGATATAACAGCAGGCGGGCAGAGGAAACGGTGGAAAAAATGATATCCCTGTCCCCGGCGGGGATTCCCACTGAACAGCCGTTCCGGCTGCAGCTGGATACGCTGCGCGAGGGCAGTGGAACCTTACGCTCTATCGAAGTAATAGAAGCGGCGATCCGCGGCTGGACTACGGTGCAGTTTCAATACACGGATGCACAGCAGTCTGTCTCCAGCCGTTATGTGGAGCCTTTGCTCTTGTCATACAGATGGTATGCCTGGTATCTGTTTGCCTATTGCTGCGAACGTGAGGATTACCGGCTGTTTCGTCTGTCGCGGATCAGGGAGATCCGGAATACCGGTCAGGCCATTATGCATAGTCATGGGAATGCGGAGCAGCTGCTTGCTGCCCATCAGGATGTGCGGCCTTATATTGACATCAAGCTTGCCTGTCCTGCCGGCAGGAGAGTTCAGCTGGAAGAGGCTTTTCCAAATGCAAGGGTAGTTGAAGAACGCTGCGGTGAACTGATCCTGCAATTCAGTGTGCCTGAGACGGAGACCGGCTGGTTCGGGGTCCTCTTGCTGAACGCCGGCTGCTGTACAGTGCTGGAACCAGAGACGCTGCGCCAGCGGCTGCAGAGCCACGCCCGGATGATTTTGCAGCAATATGCATAAATGACGACAGGCTGTTGTCCGGTTTACCTGCTTATAATGAAAAAAATACATTTCATTAAGGAGGATTTTCCATGAATACCCGAATTACAGACCCTTATACCAGTTGCCCCGTATTTGAAACCGGAAGCTTCAGCCTGAGGTTAGTCCGGATGGACGATGCTGCGGATTTGCTCAGATGCTACAGTGATCCTGAATCGATCCCGCTGTTTAACAGCGACAACTGCCTTTACGGGTTCAGCATGAACAAGCTTGAGGAAATGGAGAGTTGTATTGAAGCCTGGCTGGCAGAATTCCGGGCACGGGGGTTTATACGGTTCAGTATTGTTGAACAAACGTCTGAGCGGGTAATCGGAACTGTTGAATTTTTTACCAGGAAGCTTGGACAGGGAGATGAACAGGGTGAGGCCGGCATTCTGAGACTGGATCTGGCCTCTGAGTATGAGCAGGCTGATGTGTTGTCTGAAATGCTAGAACTGGTTGAGCAGCGGTTTCCGGAGCATTTTACATTTGACGGTCTGTTAACCAAGGCGGTTCCGCAGGCGGTGCAGCGGGTTGAAGTGCTTCAGAGGCTGGGCTACAACAAGCTGGAGAGAAGCAGAGAGCTGCCGTACGGGGACTATTACATAAAGAGGATGCCGTAGAGAGAACTTATCCCAGCATCTCCATAGGGAGCTCATCAAATCTACCTAATCACTCTACTAACAGGTATTAATCATTCAGAGATGGAGACAATGGCATCTAAGAACTGTTTTTCAGGGGGATGCCATTCATGAATGACGAAGAGGTTTACAGGCTGCATTTACAACTGCTCAATGTATACGAAAAAAGCATACGGCCTTCCGGGGCCAACCAGCGGCAGATTGATCATTATAAGCAGCAGCTGTTCATGTATGCAGAGGACAATGTCCAGCGGATTTTTGTGTTAAACCAGCTATTAAAGCTGCATGAAGATTCCCGGGAATATCTTGTCAAGGATTGTGCAGACCGCTACTTTTCAAGAGACCATTATGAGGATACGGAATCAAGCGTGTAGCTGTATCAGCAGGATTATTCTTTTTCCCGGCCAGTAAGGTGTTAACAGCCCGTCCAAACTCCCAGGTGGAGCCTTGGCCGGGCTAATTTTTTTGCAGAAGAATGTCGAAAAAAGGAGTATGAATAAGATAGCATTAAGAGTAGAATGAAACAACACTATCAGGAACGGGCAGCAGGGCTAGAGTAAAGAAATATTATAGATTTTAAGGGTGGTTGGCGGTGGATGGACAAAGGCAGGACGTACAGGTTATGGGCGGCTCTCGCGCTGTACATATTGGCCTGTATCTGGGTGGAGATCCAATACAGCAAAATACTGTGGATGATGATTATAGTAGGCGGGCCGATTCTGGTCTGCAGTGCTTATTGGAAAAGAGGAGACGGCGACAAGTCTGAGTTAAGCAGATCACGGAACTGGATTCAGCTTGCTTTTCTGCTGTGGTCAGCAGGCAACCTCTTCGTGGCTGTATTTCCCGGAGGCATGGAGATCAGATTCGGGGAGGAGCCGTATAGCGTACTGCTGGCGGTGATGGTTCATATTCCGGCTAGAGTCGCGATTCTGTTCGGCATTTATCAAATATACAGGAGGCTGAAAAAGCGGATCAGCAGGCTGCAGGTTCTGTGGGATCAGATTACAACTGCAGAGTGTATTGTCGGCAGTGTATGGTTTATCTTTTTTCAGGATGAGACGTTTCACTGGATGCCGGGCGGCCTGCAGTCGTTCGCCGTATCCTTTTTTCTGCTCGTACCGCTGCTGGTGCTGGCCGGGCTTATCCTGATCTGGATCTATATGGACAGCAGCCAGCGTACATACGGTTTTATTCTGCTGATTTCGGGCATTGCCCTGGTCGGGACACTTGATCTGATCCAGGCGCTGCACGGCGGAATGATCTCAAGTCCATACATAGACAGCCTGTACAGGCTCTCTATCGCAGCTATTACAGCCAGCGGCATTATGGGGACGCTGCAGGTGGGCAGCACACGACCGGCAGCAAAGCCGGAGAATACTCCGCGAACGCTGAAGGGCGGAGCCCTCTTTTTAATCTACCCTGTAATCATTGTGCTGCTGAAAGGCTTCTCAGTTTACGTATTTCTGTATTTTACTATCATCATTATGGCCTATTTCATTGTAAGACTGTATGCCAAACAGACCAGCGCCGCCAGAAAAATGCTGGAAACGGAAAGGGAATACAACGAGAAGCTGCGCCTTTATCTGAATGTTATTGAGCAGGCGCCGATGTCCATTCTGATTACCGATAAAGACAGGCGTATCGAATACATCAACCCTTATTTTACCGAGGTAACCGGATATTCCAAAGAAGAAGTTCTCGGCAAGACACCATCCCTCCTGAAGACAGACAAGACCAGGCGTGAGACCTATAACCAATTAAATGACATGCTGGAGACAAGGGGGAGATGGCACGGAGAGTTTGTTAACCGTAAAAAGAACGGCGAGGAATACACCGAAGCCGTGCTCGTATCCTCCATCAGAAATGAAAGCGGCGAGGTTACGCATTACGTCGGCATCAAAGAGGATATTTCCGAATACAAACGGATGAAAAAAGAGCTGTCAGACCAGCTGTACTTCACCTCACAGTTAATTGATACGCTGCCGCATCCGCTGTTTTATATTGATGACCGGCATTGCTTTCTCGGCTGTAACGCCGCTTATGAGCAGGCTTTTCAGGTGTCGCGCAGTAGGCTGGCCGGGATTCCGATGAGCATGCTGCCGCATTTGCCGGAGGACGGGTACCGCAATCTCAGCGAGATGATGACTGAAGTGGCAGCGACCGGCAGATCCTCGAACCGGCAGATTGTCAGAACCTTTGCTTCAGGGGAGGATCATCATATCCTGTATTCCCTGTCTGCTTTCCGCTTGTCCGATTATTCAGTCGGCGGGTATCTGGGGATTATGACGGACATCAGCGATCTGAAGCATAAGGAAAAACAGATTATGGATAACCGCAATTTCCTCGATGCCATTATCAGCCATATGCCGGTCATGATAACGGTGAAGGATGCGCAGCACCTGAAGATTTTTAAGGCTAACCAGGCCAGTGCGGATTTCCTGGGCGTAGCTCCTGAGCAGCTGGTGGGTCTGGATTTGCGGACGGTGTTCCCTGAGGAGATTGCACGCAAGCTGATGGATGCGGATAAAAGAGTACTCGCCACCGGGCAGACCTTCAGCGAGATTGAGATTATTCCGGACGACGGTGAGCACTGTAACCTTAGATATGTGCAGACCACCAAGCTCCCGATTATGGATGCTGAGGGACAGCCGCTGTATTTGCTTAGCGTCTCCGAAGATATTACCGAAGCTAAACGGAAAGAAGCAGAGCTGAAATATGCACTGAATCTGGCAGAGGAAGCGACAGCAGCCAAGTCACAGTTTCTGGCCAACATGAGCCATGAGATCCGTACACCGATGAATGCGATTATCGGAATGGCCTATCTGGCCCTAAAGACCGGCCTAAACCCTGTGCAGCAGGATTATATCTCCAAAATCCACAATGCCGGTACTTCGCTGCTGGGCATTATCAATGAAATTCTTGATTTTTCAAAGGTGGAGTCAGGCAAGCTGGAGCTGGAGAACACGGAATTTATACTCCTGGAGGTTATCTCCGGGGCGCTGGATTTGTCCAGTCAGACGGCTGAGGAAAAGGGGCTGCAGCTGCTGTGTGAAATTCCGCCCGATGTGCCTGCAAGGCTCAGGGGTGACCCGCTCCGTCTGGGGCAGATTATTAGCAATCTGCTGAGCAACGCGATTAAATTCACAGAGGAGGGTGAAATTTCCATTGCAGCTGAGCTGAACAGCCGGATTGACAGCAGGGTCAAGCTGCAGATCAGCGTGCGCGATACCGGCATCGGCATGAGCAAAGAGACGGAGAGCAAGGTGTTTCAGGCCTTTACCCAGGCCGACAGCTCGACTACGCGGAGGTTTGGCGGAACGGGGCTGGGACTGGCCATCAGCCGCAAGCTTGTTGAAATTATGGGCGGCAGCCTGTGGGTGGACAGTGTGGAAGGACAGGGCAGCACCTTTTCTTTTACCGCCTGGTTTGATCTGGCGCAGGATGCGGATACCCCGGTTCTGCAGTTATCAGAAGCAGCTTCCCCCGTCCGGGAAAAGGATTACAGGCTGGCGGGGACCCGGGTGCTGGTAGCCGAAGACAATGAGATTAACCGGCAGATTGCCGCTGAACTGCTTAGAAGCCAGGGCATGCAGCCGGATCTCGCGGTGAACGGGGCTGAAGCGGTGAGGATGATCGAAGCAATGCCTGCAGACCGGCCTTACGGCATCGTACTGATGGATCTGCAAATGCCGGAGATGGACGGCTTCGGAGCGGCAGCCAGAATCCGTAAGCTGTATCCGGAGCTGCCGGTTATCGCCATGACAGCCCGGACGATGCAGGAGGAGCGGGAACGCAGCTTTGCTGCAGGCATGAACGGCCATGTCGCCAAGCCGGTTGATCCGGATATCCTGTTCACCACGATCGGCAGATGGGTTACGGACAGGACGGCCAGGCCGGCTGCCGGGAGTGAAGTAAAGGCGGCTGCCCTGATGCCGATGCGATATCAATCCTGCGGCTTAGTGGAATCGATACGGCCGGAGGTCTGAACCGGGTTGGGCAGAACCGGACATTGTACATCAGCCTGCTGCTGAAATATGCGGACAGCCAGTGTGAAGCGGTTCAGAATCTGCGTAAGGCGCTCCTTCAAGAGGAGGCTGCAGCAGCGGAAAGGCTTGCCCATAACCTTAGGGGAGTATCGGGCAACCTCGGGGTTACCGGGGTAGAGAAGCTGGCCGGTACCTTGGGTAAAATGATTACCCGGGCAGCAGAGCCGGAGGTGCTGGAAGAGCTGCTGCACAGACTGGAATCGGCGGTGCAGGACATTTCTGAGAAAATCGGCGGGGAACTGGGCAGCAATCTTCGTTCTGAAGTGCAGGCGAAGGAGACAGGACAGCAGCTGAACCCGCCTGTGCAGCTGCTTGAGCGGCTGCTCGAGCTCCTGGCAGATGATGACAGTGAAGCCGTTCATTATTATGCCGATATAAGGGGTAAGGTGGCTCATCTGATCCAACCGGCAGATATGAAGCGGCTGGAGCGCAGTCTTGACCGGTTTGAATACGAGGAGGCTATGGAAATCACCAGGCAGGCTATCCTCGAAAGTCATTATGAACAGAGGTTGATGTAAACAATGCTGGATTTAAGACCTGTTATATTAGTCGTTGACGACACGCCTGACAATATTGCGCTGCTCAGCGGGCTGTTAAAGGAAAGCTACAAGGTGAAGGTGGCTACAAACGGCGAAAAGGCACTGCATATTGCCAAGGCTGCTCCACCCGACCTGATTTTGCTGGATGTTATGATGCCGGGTATGGACGGTTACGAAACCTGCCGCAGGCTGATGCAGGATGATGTGCTGAGGGAGATCCCGGTGATTTTTCTGACAGCTAAAGAAGAGGTGGAGGACGAGAACAAGGGCTTCGATTCCGGTGCAGTCGATTATATTACCAAGCCGATCAGTGCGCCGATCCTCCTGTCGCGTGTGAAGACACATCTGACACTGAAGCGCTCCAAGGATTTTCTTGCTGACAAAAACCAGTATCTCGAAGCAGAGATTTCCCGGCGGATCCAGGAAATATCGCTGATTCAGGAGGTCTCGGTTATGGCGATGGCGGCGCTGGCTGAAATGCGTGATCCGGAGACAGGCAATCATATTCAGAGAACCAAGCTGTATATCAAGGAGCTGGCAACCCGTCTGGGCCGGACGGAAAAATATGCGGACGTCCTCACCCCCGAGCATATCGGCCTGATTGTTACCTCGGCTCCGCTGCATGACATCGGCAAGGTGGGTATCCCTGACCATATTCTTCTTAAGCCAGGCAAGCTGACGGACGAAGAATTTGAAGTGATGAAGACGCACACGACCCAGGGCCGGGATGCCGTCCTGCGTGCCGAGCGGCTGATGAACAGCACCGAAACCTTTTTGCGGTTCGCGAAGGAGATCGTCTATTCCCATCATGAAAAATGGGACGGAACCGGTTATCCGCAGGGGCTGGCCGGTGAAGGGATTCCTTTGTCCGCAAGGCTGATGGCGGTTGCCGATGTGTACGACGCTCTGACCAGCAAGCGTGTATATAAAGAGGCGATGAGTCATGAGCAGGCAGTCGGCATTATTGTTTCGGACGCCGGCCGGCATTTCGATCCCGATATTGTGGAGATCTTTGTGAAATGCTGCCATAAATTTCAGGAGATTTCTGAACAGTATTAAACTGTTGGCGGGCCTCCGGCGTTTATATTTGTACTGGCGAATAAGGCCTATTTGCAGTCGGTTGCCGTAGAGTCATAAACAGGTATAGCAATACTTTGCAGTGGTTCTAAATAGAGCCCGCCTAACCTCCTGCTACAGGAGGCTGGGCGGGCTTTGTTAATTTACATACAGCAGGCAGGTGGCGTGCTGTTGGCTGGAGATGGGGGAGATAGAGGGAGAAATCCCATTAAAGTGTCCGGTGAGCGTGCTGCCGGGTGGGAATAGCAGGAGAAATCGTATTAAAGTGTTTGGAAAGCGCGCTGCCGGGTGGGGATAGAGGGAGAAGTCCTATTAAAGAGACTAGTTACCGGCAATCAAGGGCAAAAAGGCCTCTGATTCCGGCAGAAACGTGCCGGATGGCGGAATGAGAGGCAAAAATGCCTCTGATTTGGCCGAAAACGTGCCGGAAGGCGAAAAGAGAGGCAAAAATGCCTCTAATTCCGGCGGGAACGTGCCGGAAGGCGGAATGAGAGGG
>NZ_LRAC01000010.1 GCF_001517085.1 Paenibacillus sp. DMB5 | reverse complement strand
GTACTCCGCCGCCGCGCCGGGGCTCAGCGCGGCTCCGGCAAGCAAGCTGCCCCCGTGCTGGTCCGGGGACAGCGGAAACCCCGCGGAGGCGTGGCTGATCGCCGGCTCCAGCACCTCCGCGAAGGACAGGCGGCCGTATTCACCCTGGACCGCCGCCCAGCTGTCCGCCATTCCGGGCACCGTAATGGCGCTGCGCACACCGCGCCGGGGAATCGCAGCTTCCCCGGCGTACAGGTCCCGGCGGACGCCGTAGCCGGACCGTCCGCTGCCGTTATAGGCCCGAACGCGCCCTTCGCCTGCGCTGTACGTGAGCCAAAAAGCATCGCCGCCCAGCCCCGTCATGTGCGGATATACCACGGCCAGCGCCGCGCTGACCGCCACCGCCGCATCAAAAGCATTGCCGCCTTTGTACAGGATTTCCGCACCTGCGGCGGAAGCCAGGTAATGGGGGCTGACCACCATTGTTTTTGCACCGGTCACCGGCTGTTTCATCATGCGCCATCCCCCTCTGCAGTTCGCTTAAAGTTACCGTCATTTAACCGTACGGCAAATTCCCCTGTCAATGCACTAAGAACAAACTCAAATTCAGGACACCTCTTTTTGTATACGGTGCACAAAGATTCTGGCATACCGCGTTTTCCCGGTAGTTGACCGGCAACGGCTGGTATAGAATGTTCCAAAACCATGTTCCGTTTCAGCTGCTGCATAAATGTACTATCTTGCTGAAGTCCGGCTGTCCTGCATACATCTCTTAGCAGGGGTTCTGTGAAAAAAGCCAAAAATGATTATGTACAGCTTGCCGTTGCCATGTGCAGAACAGGCATACTCGGTTACGGCGGAGGGCCTTCTGTCATTCCGCTGATCCGCCATGATGCCGTAACCCGGTACAACTGGCTTAGCGACGACGAATTCGGGGAGACACTGGCCATCGCCAACGCCCTTCCCGGCCCGATCGCCACCAAAATGGCAGCCTATCTCGGGTACAAGCTGAAGGGAGTCCGGGGAGCCTTCCTCTCCGTTCTTGCCCACATTTTACCCAGCTGTATTGCGATGATCGCCCTGCTCTCGGCCGTCAATTATTTAAGCGGCTCCCGGACAGTAGCGGGTATGATTGCTGCTGTTTCACCTGTGATCGCGGTTATGCTCGGGATGATGGCTTATGAATTTGCCCAAAAGGCGTTTAAAGGGCTGGGGAAATGGATCGGAGCTGCTTTTCTGCTGCTGGCCCTGGTGCTGCTGGAGGTGCTGCATGTGCATCCGGCCATCGTAATCGTGCTTTTTCTGGGCTATGGAACCGTTCACTACCGGATACTCGCCAAAAAGCAAAGCAAGGGGGGAAACAGCTAAATGGAATGGCTTGAGCTGATCTACGGCTTTTTTATGGCAAATCTGCTGGGCTACGGCGGCGGCCCCTCCTCCATCCCGCTGATGTATGAGGAAATTGTCCCCCATTTCGGCTGGCTGACCGATGAGCAGTTTTCCAATATGCTGGCGCTCGGCAATGCCCTGCCGGGTCCGATTGCCACCAAAATCGCTGCTTTCGTCGGCTATGACGTCTTCGGCTGGTTTGGCGTAGTCTTGGCGCTGACCGCTACAGTCCTCCCTTCGGCCGCCGCCTTGATCATCCTGCTCCGGATCATGCAGAAATACAAGCAGTCGCCTGTCGTTAAAGGGATGACGCTGCTTGTACAGCCGGTTATCGCAGTTATGATGACTGTGCTGACGATTAAAATGGCCCAAGGCCCGGCAGAAGCCATCGGGATCTGGCAGACGCTGATGATCGCCGCTGTTGCTTTTGCCGCCATGAAGTGGCTGAAGCTGCATCCCGCACTGGTGATTGTGGCCGCTTTTGCCTATGGAGCGCTCGTGCTCCCTTATACCATCTGATACTAACGCCGGAACATTATTTCAGAATATACTGTGACAGCACCGCCTGCACCTCATAAATATTGACCGATTTATTGAATGTCTTCTTCAGCGGCAGGCTACTGCCCGATACATACAGACACAGCTCCGCATCCAGATCGAAATGACCTGCCGTTTCCACAGAGTAATGGGAGATGCTTTTATAAGGGATCGAATGATATTGTGTTTTCTTGCCGGTCATACCTTGTTTATCCACGAGAATCAGCCGCTTATCGGTAAAAATAAACATATCCCGGATCAGTTTGTATGCCCGCTCGATTCTCTCGCCTGGAGCCAGAATCCGTGCGTATTCACGCTGTACATCAGCAAGCTCCACCTGGGTCGCATTCCCCAGCAGACCGTCAAAAATCGTCATATCCCCGCCTCTTTCCTCAGAAAAGTTTCCGGGCGCCGCCGCGCCCTTTTACATCCTACTTGTTCCGCCGAAGATATATGATTGCAGTAATCAGGCTTTTTTCTCTTGCATCTTTCGGCGATATTGGTTAAACTAACCTTAAATTTGTAAAAAGGAGGTGTGGGGAAATGGATCACAATGTGACTAATAGTGTTAACAGCCGGCTGATTACTATCATGTCTGGCATCGTTCATGTAAATGCCAACAACGGGAGAAGTCTGTCCATTTACAAGAACTCAATAACACTACACAATTGTGAAATGCCTTTCCAGCCACACTTCAACGGATAAGCTATACTACCGGAGAATGTTCAGGGCCGCGGGGAAATTTCCTCGCGGTCTTTTTGTGTCCATTTTCGCCCCTCTATCCGGGAGAACAGCGGCTGCAGGCATTATATAAAGGAGAATACCTATGATTATCTCATGTCAAAATGTCCAGAAATACCACGGTGCCCAGCTTGTTCTGAGCGACATCACCTTCGATATACGCCAGGGCGAAAAAATCGGCCTGATCGGCCGCAACGGCTGCGGCAAAACTACCCTGTTCCGCCTGCTGAGCGGAGAAGAACGCCCGGATCAGGGGCAGATCTCCATCCGCCGGGGCAGTATTGTCGGCCTGCTCGCACAGATTCAGGAGGCCGAGACCCGGGACACCGTCTATACCGTGCTCCAGCGCAGCTTCGCTGAGCCTCTCGCCTGGCAGAGCCGCCTGCGGGAGCTGGAGCAGCAGATGTCCGGACTTGACGCCGGGACGGATGAAGCCGCCTGGAACAGGCTGCTCAAGGAATACGGCGTCCTGCAGGAGAAATTCGAAGCAGCAGGCGGATATGAAATTGATGCCTCCATCCAGCGTGTCGCCTCAGGACTCGGCATCGCCGCCTCCCAATACGACCGCGAATTCGCTTCTCTTTCAGGCGGCGAGAAAACCAAGGTCGGCCTGGCCGAGCTGCTGCTGCGCCGTCCGGATGTGCTGCTGCTCGATGAGCCGACCAACCATCTGGATATGGGGGCTATTGAATGGCTGGAGCAATATCTCCTGGCCTATGATGGCACCGTGCTGGCGATTTCTCATGACCGCTATTTTCTGGATGCCGTAGTCAAGAAGGTTGTCGAGATCGAGGATGGCGAAGCCATCACCTATCACACCAATTACAGCGGCTATCAGGTGGAAAAGGAAGCCCGGCTGCTTCAGCAGTTCGCCGATTACCAGGAGCAGCAGAAGAAGATCAAGCAGATGCAGGAGAGCATCAAACGGCTGATTGAATGGGGCAACCGTTCCAATCCGCCTAACCCTTCCTTCCACCGCCGGGCTGCTTCGATGCAGAAGGCGCTTGACCGGATGGTCAAGATCAAGCGGCCGGTTCTGGAGCGCAAAGCTATGGATCTGCAGCTGCAGCAGGAGGACCGGACCGGCAATCAGGCCGTCACCCTCGACCAGATCAGCAAAAGCTACGGCAGCCGCACCCTCTTCACCGGCGCCAGCGACATTCTGAGATACGGTGAAACGGCCGCGCTGATCGGCGGTAACGGTGCAGGCAAGAGCACGCTGCTGCGGATGATTCTCGGCCAGGAGACGCCGGACAGCGGAAGCTGCATGCTCGGCTCGCGGGCGGCCGTCGGCTATCTTGCCCAGGAGGCTGTGCCTGAGGACGGCAAGCTGTCTGTGCTCCGCTACTTCCGCGAGGAAGCAGGCATGGAGGAAGGCGAAGCCCGCGGGCAGCTGGCCCGCTTCCTCTTCTACGGCAGCGATGTGTTCAAGACTATCGCGGGTTTGTCCGGCGGGGAATGGACGCGGCTGCGCTTCGCGGTGCTGATGCACCGCCGGCCGAACCTGCTCATCCTGGATGAGCCGACCAACCATCTGGATATCGATTCCCGGGAAGCGCTGGAAGAAGCCTTGGAGGAATTCCCGGGCACGGTGCTGGCAGTTTCCCATGACCGCTATTTCATCAACCGCTGCTTCGGAAAGCTCTGGGCGATTGAGGACGGCCGCTTCCACGCTTTTAACGGCAACTATGAGTACTACAAGGAGAAACAGGCTCAGGCGGAACAGGCTGCTGCCGCTTCCAGTGCACCTGCGGGTAACGGAGGCCTGCCTGCCGGCAAGGGCGGGCTACAGCATAAGGTTCCTTCCCCGTCAAACGGCACAGCCGACTCCCGTAAACAGCGCACAGCTGCAGCCTGGGAGCAGGAAATCGCCGCTGCCGAGGAGCGGCTCGGCCGGATTGACGCCGAAATGCTTGAACCCGGCATCGCCAGTGATGCAATGAAGCTGGCTGAGCTGCAGCATACCCGTAATACGGCACAGTCGGAGCTGGATGAGCTGTATGCAGCCTGGATGGAAGAAACTGAGCAGTGAGGCCTCCGAGGAATATTTGCCCGTCACAACAATAAAAAAATAAAGGTGATAACAATGACACAAAACACAGCAATATCGGAATATTGGAAAGCTTACGTGGAGGAGCACCCTGAGGCGGCAGATAAATTCGACAGCGCCTGGGCCTTCGGCGACAGTCCGCGGCTGGCGGATGAATTGCTGGAGCTGGTGCTGAAAGGAATCAAGACCGGGACTGCCTCAAACAAGACCGTCTATGAACAGCAGGGCATCAGCCTGCCTTTTATCGGCGGACATTCAATCCTGCTGGACGGGGAGGGCGCGCCGCAGGCGATTATTGAAACTATCCGTATCGAGACTGTCCCCTTCAACGAAGTGACTGCAGAGTTCGCTTACTCCGAGGGCGAGGATGACCGTTCCCTGGAGTCGTGGCGCCATGAGCACGAGGTCTATTTCACAAGAGAATTCAAGCGTTACGGCATGTCCTTCGATCCGGCGATGCCCGTCGTGTGCGAGAACTTCCGTGTGGTGCATGTGAAGCAGCTCCCTTAACCGGAAGCTTAAAAGGCTGGTCCCTTCTCCAGGGGGCCAGCCTTTTTTATAACAGTCATGCAGCAGTAATGCTGTTTAAACCAAAAAGGCCGCTTCTTTGTCATAAAGAAACCGCCTTTATCCGTATTAGTATATTTAGTATAGCTATTATTTAGCGATGTGTTTACCGCCAAATTCCCATGATCCAGCCGAATACCGAGATCCATAAGGGAATGCTGATCAGGACGCCCCATACAAGCCCGGTAGCAATATTGCCTTCGGCAGGACGTACTTTGCTCTCCTGTGTAAGCGGAAGTCTTAACTCTTCTTGTTCCATTGCGATCCCCTCCTAAAATATCTTATCGTCACAGTAGAGGAAAAAATGTAGACCGCCTGGCCTAAAAAGATAGAATTTCCGCAACTTATTTTTAGATACAAAGGCTCAGCGGTTTGTTTTGTAACTGCTTTCATAATAATTATTAACCAATTTTTGTCTAATAAAACTTATAATAGCCCTGCTCTTCATTATATGCAGCAGCTTAGTCCAATATGACTGGTTTTTGGGGATTTTTGAGGAATTCAAAAAGCGTTCTAATCTGCTTCTCTGTGTTACGTTCCTGGGACAGCTCCGGAAGTTCATTTTCCGCAAAAAAGCCTACTCCGTCCGTCTCCACGCCTTCGGCTGCTTCCCCGCCCGTAATCCGGCACAGAATGAAAAATTTGTAGACATGATACGGCTCCGGCGGATGCTCATGAAACTTTTTGTCCAGCACCGCCAGCAGCCTCACCGCCTCTGCCTGATACCCTGACTCTTCGGCAATCTCCTTAACCGCTACTTCACTCGGCGATAGCCCGATATCCCCCCAGCCGCCGGGTAACGCCCAGTTCCCGTCCAGGTTTTCGCGGACCAGCAGAATCTTGTTGTCCTGAAAAATAACCCCGCGGATATCCACCTTTGGCGTGCAATACCCCTCATCCCCGGCAAAAGCGAGCCGGATCTTCTCCTTGCTCTCATAAGTATAGTTCGCCAGAATATCTACACTCAGCTCTCGCAGCGCCTGGTAACGTTCAATATCATAGACATCCTTCGCATATGTCAGCCCTGTCTGGGCAATGGCCTGGATTTCTTTGGCCCATGTTAACCATTTCTCTTCCATGCTCGTACCTCCACTCCAAGGATAAAATAATATGGCGGGTCGCCTTTACTTTACACACACAGCATCAAATGGCGGGAAAAAGCACCCTTGCGGGCCACACAGCGGTCGATAATCTCAAATCCGGCCTTGCTGATCATCTCATCCATCGCCTCTATCGCAACAATGACAACCCGGTCAGCAATTCTGCGGGCGTTGACGAGAATATCAAACTGCTCCTCCGGTGTAATACTGGAGTAGAGATTATAAGGCATGTCCACAATTGCTGCATCATAATGCTCCGTTATGTCTGCGATATCCCCTAAAGTGACCGGGGCCTCGAAGCCAAAGTGGGCAATGTTGGTCCGCGCCCCCTGGGCAATGAACGGATTGATGTCCCGGCCGACGATATCGATTCCCATGGACAGCGCTTCGATCATAACCGTCCCGATGCCGCAGCAGGGATCGATAGCCCGGATACCCTCCGGCTGCGGTACAGCCATGTTGACTGCCGCACGGGCTACACGTGTGCTGAGGGCAATGGAATAGCTGCGCGGCTTCTTGATCTGGCGGAACCAGGTCGCGTTGTTCTTATGGTAGGTTCCGAAATACCAGCGGCCGCCCAACGTCACGATGCCATATACCAGCTCCGGATGATTCACATCCGCTTCCCCTTCGATACGCAGGCCGATTTCGCGCTCGATCACCCTGCGTTCGTTGTATTCTATTTTGTGCTCGGGCGGCAGATCGTTGGTCTTCACAAAAATGACCTTGAATGTCTTTCCGTTCAGCTCAACCTGCTCCGTCTGGTCATAAATCTCCGGCAGGCTGTCGCCTATGTACATAACCTCGATCATTTCCTTGATGAACGGGCTGCGGCTGGGCTCTACCCTGATTCCGCTCCCGAAAATCCCCTGCGGGATGTCCTTCCCGAACAGGCAGCGCAGCTCCATTCCGCATAAATCCTGCTCGTCCCCCGAGCAAGCATACGTATAAATATAAGCAGGATCTGCTTCCTGCCGGTTCAATTGCCCTTCCTGCTCCTTGCCTGGTTCTATGTTCACTGACACTGTCACTCCCGCTCCTGTCTGCTCATAAGTCAGTTAAGTCTAGCACGGTTATGGGGCGTAATCAATAACTGCAAGTCTGCTTTGATTCCGGGAGCTTCTCCAGTATAATGGAGGCATTACACTGCCAAACCAGCCGGTGGTCAATTAACGGCCCGGTTGAGGTTTTGAGCTTTACCTGACGGTTATGCGCAGCGAAACTCCAAGGAGGTACATATCCCTTATGTCCTATGAACAATATTTTCAGGCTGAGCGTGAAGCTCAGCTGGACGAACTGAAGCAATGGCTGTCCATTCCAAGTATTTCTGCCCTTTCTGTACACAAGGAGGACGTTCAATCCGCCGCCATCTGGCTGACTGATACCCTGAAGCGCGCCGGACTGGAAAACATCGAAATCCATCCTACAGCAGGTCATCCCGTCGTTTATGCCGATTACCTGCACGCTCCGGGAAAGCCGACTATTCTGGTTTACGGCCACTATGATGTGCAGCCGGTTGATCCGCTGAATCTGTGGACCACCCCTCCGTTTGAGCCGGAGATCCGTGACGGCAAGCTGTATGCACGCGGAGCAACCGATGATAAGGGCCAGGTGTTCATGCACATCAAGGCTATTGAAGCCATTCTCAAGCAGGAAGGCACACTGCCAGTCAACATCAAGCTTTGCATAGAAGGCGAAGAAGAAATCGGCAGCATCCATCTGCCTCCGTTCCTGGAAGCTAATCAGGACAAGCTGGCGGCTGATGCCGTACTCGTCTCCGATACAGCCCTGCTTGAACGCGGACGCCCGGCAATCTGCACCGGACTGCGCGGTCTTTGCTCCATGGAGGTTACTGTTCACACGGCTTCCACGGACCTGCATTCAGGGTCGTACGGCGGCGGGGTACCCAATGCGCTGCATGCTCTTGTGTCCCTGCTCAGCTCCCTGCATGATGACCAGGGCCGCGTAGCTGTGGAAGGCTTCTACCAGGGCGTGCCTGAGCTGTCTGCGCTGCTGCGTGAGGAATTCGCCAAGCAGGGCGTGAACGAAGAGAAGATCAGACAATCCCTCGGCCTTGAGCAGCTCTACGGCGAAGAAGGCTACAGCTTCGTTGAGCGTGTAGGCGCCCGTCCGACCCTGGAGCTTAACGGCGTCTACGGCGGATTCCAGGGTGAAGGCAGCAAGACTGTTATTCCGAAGGAAGCCCATGCCAAAATCACCTGCCGTCTCGTCGGCGACCAGGACCCGCAGCATATCCTTGATGCTGTGGAAGCTCACCTGAAGGCGAACATCCAGAAGGGTGCCACCGTAAATGTGAAGCAGATGGAAAAAGCGCGCGCCTTCAATATTGATCCTTCTGATCCGATTCTGCAGACCGCAGCGGATGCTTTTGGCAAAGTCTACGGTACACGCGCCCTCTTCACCAAAGACGGCGGTTCGATCCCGATCATGGAGAGCTTCTCCCGCATCCTGAAGGCCCCCGTTGTGCTGATGGGCTTTGGCCTGGATGACGAGAACCTGCATGCTCCGGATGAGCACTTCAACCTGGAGAACTTTGATAAAGGCCTGCTGACCATTGTCGAGTTCCTCAAAACCGTCTAATCCCGGTTACATACAACAATAAAAGCCAGGGTCTCCGCAAAACGCGGGAACCCTGGCTTCTTATTTTACAGAACTACAGTATAAAAGCCTTTGAGATGATAACCAGCAGAATAAACAGGACCAGAATTGCAGCCGTAGAAGTCATTCCGCCGAAGCCTCCGCCATAACCAGCAACGTTCTCGCTCATGGATTTCTTCCTCCTTTGCAAGTGGATACAGCTTAGAATATGCCTGCGGGCTGTATATTGATTGGGTTCACCAGATAATAGCAGCCTATTTCAGGCTTTACCGGATGAAGCATTCTGCTGGAAGACGCAAAAAAACCCTTGCTGCGCAAGAGTTCGTGAATGTAATATTGGAGCGGGTGATGGGAATCGAACCCACGCTATTAGCTTGGAAGGCTAAAGTTCTACCATTGAACTACACCCGCGTAAATACAATGAAGACAAAGAGTATTGTATCATCCCACAGAATAAAACGCAACCCTATGGCTATTGTATTTTACATTTGTACCGTTATACCAAGCAGAGGCTTCAGGAAGGCCGCTTCAAATTCTGCCGCTTTGATCGGCTTGCTGAACAGATAACCCTGGGCTTCATGGCAATGCTGCTGGCGCAAAAAGTGCAGCTGGTCCTTGTTCTCCACGCCTTCTGCCGTAACCTTCAGCTTCAGGTGATGGGCCATTGACGTAATCGTAGAAACAATAGCCGCATTGTTGCTGTCCTCCATTACATCGGAGACAAAGGAACGGTCAATCTTCAGCCGGTCTATCGGCATGTTCTTCAGATAATGCAGCGAGCTGTACCCTGTGCCGAAGTCATCAATACTGATGAAAACACCCAGCCGCTTCAGACGGTTAAGCTGGTCGAAGGCAGTCTCCTTGTCCAGGGTCATGCTCTCCGTGATCTCCAGATCAACATAACACGGATCAAGTCCGATCTCCTGCAGAAGGGCGTCTATTTTACCGGCGAGGTTCGGCTGCAGAAATTGGCGCATGGACAGGTTAATCGAGACGCAGATGTGCCGGTAGCCCGCCAGTTGCCATTCCTTGTTCTGCTGGCAGGCTGTTCGCAGCACCCAATCGCCGATTGGAACGATCAGCCCGCTCTCTTCGGCAATCGGGATAAACTCGACGGGTGAGACAATCCCCCGTTTGGGATGCTCCCAGCGCAGCAGTGCCTCCATACCGACAATTTCTTCTGTTTCAAGCTGTACCTGAGGCTGATAGACAAGATAGAATTCATTCCGCTCCAGGGCCCGGCGCAGATCATTTTCCAGCTTCAGCCGTTCTTTGGCCTTCATCTGCATGGACGGAATATAACGCCGGATTTCCACATTCTGCTCTTTGGCATTATGCACTGCCGTATCCGCATTCTGAATCAGCTGCTCTGCTGTATTTCCGTCTCCGGGATAAATGCTCATCCCCAGGCTTAACGAAATATGATACTCTCCGGACTCGAGCTGAACAGGTGTTTCAAACAGCTGCAGCAGCTTGGATGCGCGGACCAGGCAGCTTTCCACCCCTGTCCGTTCTGTCATCAGGAAAGCAAACTCATCCGCTCCCATACTGAACAGCTCCTCATGAGTCTTTACCTCATTCAGGATCCGCTGCGATACGAGCTGCAGCAGAAGATCACCGGCATTATGCCCCAGGGAGTCATTGATATTTTTAAAATGGTTGATGTTCATGATGGCTACCGCCGAAAAACCGCCATTCCCTTTTGCTTTTACACTATGGGCCATCATTTCTTCAACACGCTGCATCAGCCGCCGCCGGTTGGGCAGGCCTGTCAGATCATCATGATAAGCCAGATAGTTAATTCTTGCTTCAGCCTGCTGGTTCTCATGAAACGGCTCTTCAATCGTCAGCCGGTAAACCCCGGTCAGCATCAGATAATAGGCGACCCCGCTGCTAAGCATGCCGAAGAGATTATCCATCTCCCCCACGCTGAGCAGATTCATGAAGAATACCTGGGCCAGCGCAAAAAAGATTAAAGCACGGATAATAATGAGCATTGAAGCGGATTTTTCAATTCTGCCCGGATATACGATCATTCCCACGCTAAGCAGATAGATAAACAGAACCGCCATATCTACCAGATGCTTGACCGTACCAAGCCAGGAGGAAGCCTGTAATTCCGGTGCAAGGACATCACTGAATACCAGCACCAGCAGTGAGAGAGCGATAACGACAAGGGACACAGTAAGTACTTTTTTCTTGCCTCTTACAGATACCGGCTCGTCTTCCTTGCTGAATATAAACAGGATGCCTAGGGCGCTGGCCAGACGCGAGAAGGTAAGCAGCCAGAGGGACTGGTCCGGACTGATGATCGAGGAGATTGCCGGTATACCCACAAAGCTCAATGTGTGTAAAAAGTCAAAAGTGCACACCCCTAGAAACAAAGCGGAGATGTACAGTCTGGATTTGGATAATGTATCGGAGAAAAACAGGCTGCCTTGGGCAAAAATCGCAAAACCGAATGCTATATTGCAGCAGCCGATTATAAGATAGAGCGCCAGCATTACATCCTGGTTCTCAATCTGGCTAAGCGGAGTACGGAAAATCTGAATCAGAAGGAACAGCACCGCCCCTAAAACTGCTGCCTGAATTGTCTTTCTCTCTTCTTGTCTCATAAGTCCCTCGCGTCTGAAATGATATCTATGATTAGTATGGATAATGTATTCAAGCTCTTCTATAAATATCGGCTTTAAAGTCCTGTAAAGTTACATTCCCCCCCATACAATATAAAAGAAAAAGCACTGCCCCCGATTAGAGGTCAGTGCTTCTGCCCAGATAAAAGCTATTTATCCCCGAAAGTAACCTCAGGTGTTGTCAGCTTATCGTAAAAGTCAACAGCCTTATCCTTGTCTTCCGATGCCCGCAGTGCCATCGCCGACCGCGGATGCTCGTCCAGGGTACCCGTAATCATGTACGGAATGATATATCCCCACTCTTCCTTTTCGCGGAGCGGAATCATCAGCTGCTCAATAACATCAAGCACCGGACGCAGCGTATATTTCGTGTTCTTCAAGTGGGTAACCAGCAGCTCGGTCGGGCAGTTGCCCGCGGCACGTCCCATTCCGTAACAGGAGGCATCCAGCAGTTCTACTCCGAGCTCTGAGGCAATAAGAGTATTGGAGAAGGCCAGCTGCAGATTGTTATGAGTATGCACGCCCAGCCGTTTGTTTGGAAGGTGGGTTTTGAACTTGTCCACCAGGTATTTGATGTCATTGTGATCCAGGCTGCCGTATGAATCTACAATGTATACCACGTCTACAACGCTATCGCGGATCATATCAAAGGCTTCCAGAAGCTCATTCTCCATTACATTGGACAACGCCATAATATTAATGGTCGTTTCATATCCGCGGTCATGGAAAATCTGTACCAGCTGCAGCGCCTTGTCCACATCCTTGCTGTAGCAGGCCACACGGATCAGATCCAGCATGCTCTCGCTGCGCGGCAGAATATCATTTTCATCGACCCGGCCGATATCAACCAGCGCAGACAGTTTGGTATTGCCCTTTTGAGGAATAACCTTGCACAGAAAATCATCATTTAGGAACCGCCAAGGTCCGGCGCTTTCCGCCCCCTTTAGCAGCTTAGGGGAATTTTTATAGCCGATTTCCATATATTCAACACCAGCCTCGTTCAGACCGGCATACAATTTTTGTACAAACTCGACGCTAAAATCCCAGTTATTAACAAGGCCTCCGTCACGGATGGTACAATCGACAATTTTACTCTGATTATTCTTCACAATTTGTTCTCCCTTCAGCGTATCCTTCATTATTTCCGCCAGCATAAGCTTACTATGCAATCATTATCGTACAATCATACTTTAATGAAGAATAAAATGTAAAGATTATTCTGCTATCCTCCATATCTGTTTTCAGCCCGAACGGCCGTGATTAAAATCATGGACAGCATCCGGACAAAATGCTACATTACAAGAAATTACTGAGATTGATTATCAGTCTCTTTTGGAGGGATTATTAATGGCCTCTACATCCTGCTCTTTACTTCGCTTACAACCGGGCACGACAGGTTCCATTTATAGAATTGAAGGTATGAATCCTATTCTGCGGCGGCGCCTTGCAGATCTAGGGGTGTCTGAAGGCGTTATGATTTCCCTGAAAGGTAAAGGTCCCTTCATGGGCCCTATCACACTGGAGTGTAACGGGCAGCTGTTTGCCATACGCCGGAAGGACGCTTCCCGGATCGAGGTGAACGTATCATGAGTTCAGTCGCTCTTGTAGGCAACCCTAATACGGGGAAAACCTCGCTTTTTAACACGCTAACCTCCTCTTACGAATATGTCGGGAACTGGGCGGGTGTAACCGTCGAGAAAAAAGTCGGCAGCCTGAAGAACGGCGCCGGCAAGCTGATCGATCTGCCCGGGATTTACTCTCTTCATCCGCTCTCCCGTGATGAGGGTGTGGCTGCGCAGTATTTAATCGAGGAATCTCCGGAAGCCTTGGTTAACATCGTTGATGCATCACAGCTGGAGCGCAATCTGCTTCTCACTCTGCAACTCCTTGAGTATGGAAAGCCTACTGTGCTGGGCCTCAATATGATTGACGTTGCCAAGGCGCGCGGTATTCAGGTCAGCCCTGAAATCCTGCAGAAGCAGCTGGGTATTCCAGTCCTTCCGCTTATCGCCAGAACCGGCAAAGGCAGCGGTGAAGTGCTTACTGTCCTGAAGGAAACCTCCAGCATTCCGCCGGTAAGCTTCCGGCTTAATTATGGGGAACTTGTTGAACAGGCCATCCAGGCTATCGAGCATGAGCTGCAGCAGACCGCCGGCTTGCCGAACCACCGCTGGATTGCTCTTCAGCTGATGGAGCAGAACCCGGTAGTCCTGGAGCTGCTACGCAAACGCTTTGATACCGGACGCCTGCTCGGCATCTGCGATGCTGTGCAGAGCGAGCTGCAAAGCCGGAAGCTCGCCCTGACGCTGCCTCAATGGATCCGTTCAACCCGCAAGGAATATATTCATTCCTTATGCCTTGAAGCAATGGATACAACTGCCCAGAAGCCGCATACTCTGACGGAAAGACTGGACTCCATTCTTACTCACCGTTATTTTGGACTTCCTTTGTTCCTTGTATTTATGTATGCCATGTTCAAAGCCACCTTTGACTGGGTTGGCGGCCCCCTCTCCGATATGGTTGACGGCTTCATAGCCGGCCCGTTCAGTGACGGTGCCAACTCTCTGCTCCAGAGCATCGGGGCTTCAGAATTCACCCATGCGCTTATTGTGGACGGTATTATCGGCGGTGTGGGCGGTGTAATTGTATTCGTTCCGCAGATCTTTATCCTGTTCCTGATGATTTCCTTCCTGGAAGACTCGGGATACATGGCCCGTGTGTGTCTGCTCATGGACAGTACTATGGAACGGATGGGGCTGAACGGAAAGGCCTTTATTCCCTTTATTATCGGCTTCGGCTGCAACGTTCCGGCGATAATGGCTGCGCGCAGCATCGAACAGCCTAAAGACCGGATGCTGACAACCCTGCTGATGCCGCTGATGTCCTGCTCTGCCCGGCTGCCTGTTTATCTCCTGTTCGCAGCTGTATTCTTCCCTGCCCAGCAGGCTACCGCAGTCCTGGCAATGTATGTGATGGGCGTTGTCTTTGCTCTGATTTTGTGCAAGCTGTTCTCGAAGCACTTGTTCAAGAATGAGTCCTCCGTATTTATCATTGAACTGCCTCCTTACCGCATGCCGCAGCTGAAGACACTCGGCCGCAGCACATGGGAGAAAGGAAAGGGGTTCCTGCGTAAAGCGGGAACAATCATTCTGGCAGGCTCAGTCATTATCTGGCTAATGTCCTATGCAGGTCCAACCGGCTTCAATGTGGATATGGATCACAGCTTCCTGGCCAAATTCGGCGGGCTGATTGCACCGGTCCTGCAGCCGCTCGGCTTCGGAACCTGGCAGGCCGGATCGACGCTGGTTCCAGGCTTCCTGGCCAAAGAGGTGGTTGTATCTACGATGAATATCATTTACCACACTCCGGATAACGCCGGACTGGAAAATCAAATTGCACAAGTGTTTACACCGCTTAGCTCCGTCAGCTTCATGGCCTTTATCCTGCTTTATATTCCTTGCCTGGCTACGGTAGGTGTAATCAAGAAGGAGACAGCGTCCTGGAAGTGGACTTTCTTTTCTATGGGCTATTCACTGGCGCTGGCGTATCTGGTGTCGCTTATTATTTTTCAAGGCGGACGGTTACTTGGATGGTCGTAAAGACCTGGGATGGTCATGAAGAAAGCGGGGAATAAATAATGATAGTCAATATTGTGATCGTAGCTGCGGTTTTCGGCTATTCCGGGTGGATGATCTACCGTCATGTGCAGAAAGGCAAGCAAGGGGCCTGTGCGGGCTGTGACAAGAGCAAGAGCTGCTCGGCAGCCTCGCTGGATTCGCCTTTCTCCTGCAGCTCAGGGGCGGCTGACGGCAAACTGTAGGGCTGCCAACTTCATACAGCAGGTTTAAACACTTTGGTATCGGGGTATGTTTGTTATAAGCAATTGCAGCTAGACCACTACCTAAGGAGGAATAACTATGAATACGAAAAAAACGTTATTTACTACCGCAGCATTGGGAGCAGTATATTTGCTTAGAAACAAAGACACCCGGAACAAGTTAATGAATGGTATCCAGTCCTTCACTAATCAAGTTAAGGCTAAACGTAACGGCTGAACCGACTCAGCCCGCACACAGGAAGTCGCCAATCACAGCTAATGCATGCTAATAAGCCGTAAAGTCCGTTCCCCGGACTTTACGGCTTTTTTGTTGGCCGAACGTTTCCCCTGTCCTTTCTACCTGCGCCCAGGCAGGCCCGGACCGGATTCCTCGCTGAGCCCAAGGAGATATTCCAGCAGCGTCCGGACCATGACTCCCGTGGCTCCCTTAGGATTGACGCCCCGCTCCTTGGACAGAAATGCCGTACCGGCTATATCCAGATGAATCCACGGAGCCCCTTCGGCAAACTCGCCGATAAACAGCCCTGCTGTAGAAGCCCCGCCGAATCGGCCTGCAGCATTGCGGATGTCTGCCACCTCGCTTCTCAGCATCTCGCGGAATTCGGGGTATACCGGAAGCTGCCAGATCTGCTCCCCTGACCTCTTGGAGGCATCCAGCAGCTCCTGTAAAAACTGTTCATCGTTAGTAACAGCACCGGTAGCAGTATCCCCCAGGATAGACAGAACAGCCCCTGTAAGCGTAGCTACGTCAATGAGCCGTTCTGCTCCCCATTCTCTGGCATAGGTCAATGCATCACCGAGAACCACCCTGCCCTCGGCATCAGTGTTCAGTACCTCTACCGTCTTTCCGCTCAGCGTAGTGATGACATCACCCGGTTTGAAGGCTCCTGCTGAAGGCATATTCTCAGCGGCAGGAATGACCATGACTACATTGATCTGCGGCCGCAATCTGCCGAGCGCTTCAATGACACCGAGCACAGTCGCTGCACCGCCCATATCGCTGATCATATCCTCCATACCAGGTGCCCGCTTGAGCGAAATACCGCCGGTATCAAAGGTGATTCCTTTGCCTATAATACCTGTCACATTACTCCATTCACTGGCTCCCTGATAACGGATGACAATCATCCGCGGGGGATGTACACTGCCTTTACCTACAGCAAATAGTCCCCCCATCCCCTTCTGCTCAATCTCCCGTTCATCCAGCACCTCCGCCGGTAGTCCATGCCGCTCAGCTATTTCAATGGCAGCCGCCGCAAGCCCGGATGGGGTCAGCAGATTACCGGGGAGATTAGTCAGCTCACGCGCCAGATTGGTTGCATCCGCAAAAGCCGATCCCCGCTGTATTCCCATAAGCCAGCTCTGTTCCAGCGCATCTTCTGCAGGGAGCTTCGGCTGCATTTTAACTGTTGACGGCACCTTATAGGAAGCCTGCTCCTGCTTGTAATGCTTCCTGCGGTATTCGCCAAGCAACAGCCCTTCTGTCAGTGCCTGTGCCGCCGTTATCCCCTGAGCCAGCAGGTATTCAGGTATCTCAACGGTAAGCACTGCAGCCTTCATCCGGACAGCCACCCGGGAGATATGTGCCGCAAGCACTCTCAGCTCACCCGCACCAGGAATCTCCTTTCCGCTTCCGGCCAGAATAACTGCAGAGTATCTGGACGAATCCGCTAGCGGGAGTATATATGTCTGATTCAGCTTGCCCGCAAAGAGCCCTGCTTTGACCACAGGCTCTATACTCTTGTTCCATTCTGCCGCAAGTCTGCCGCCATCCAGCTCGGTCTCGGATACAATAATACATAACACTTCACCTTCTGGCCCGGCAGAGAGGCTCTCGTTATTCCATTCAATATTCATTGTCTTTCCTCCCGCCATTCATGAAGCCTGCGGACCCTGGTCACGCAGATAAGGCTGACTTCCCGCACTAGCCGTGCAACACAGGAATCAGCCTCTTTAAGATCATTATATTATAATGCATGGCCCGCTCAGATAACAGCCCGACTATTGTATAAGGGGCAGGGAGATAACAAACCGAGTGCCCACATTGATTCTGCTGCTGACCGAAATGCAGCCGCCGTGGTTCTTAATAATCCGGTCACTGACGGACAGTCCGAGTCCCGTCCCATTCTCCTTGGTAGTGAAAAAGGGATTAAACAGCCGGTCAAGCGTACAAATATCCATCCCTTTCCCGTTATCAGAGATGAAGATGCGGACCTCTGCACCTTCTCTGCGGGCCCCGACCTCAATCTTGCCTATACAATCATCCGCTCGCTCTGTAATCGCTTCCATTGCATTTCTTATCATATTCAACACTACCTGTTTCATTTGCTTGGCATCTCCGGATATGATCATATTATCATGAAACGGATGGAGATCAATCTGGCAGCCCTTCATTAAGGCCTCGCTCTCCGTTAGCAGTACCACCTCTTTAAGCAATGCCGATACAGGAATCAGGGTTACCTGTGGGGCAGAGGGTTTGGATGATGTCAGAAACTCATGAATGATGTCATTGGCCCGGTCAATTTCTGCGAGAATAATCTTGGCATATTCCTCCTTGCCCAGCTGATGCAGATGGGGATGAAGGAGTTGGATAAACCCGCGGATTGCCGTCAGCGGATTCCGGATCTCATGTGCAATAGAGGCGGATAATTTACCCAGCATAGCAAGACTATCATTCTGGTAGGCGGTCTGCTCGATCAGCTTATAATCGGAAATTTCCTTAAACGTATACAGGTAGCTACCCTTCATCTGTTCACCGGTATGCAGAGTCACCCGCCAGTAACGGCCATATTCATCTACAAATTCGTAATTCGGCTTACCCTTCTGCACCATTTCCCGGTATCCGCGCAGTACCTGCTTTTTCTTAAAGCGGTTCAGCTGAATATTCGCCAGCAGGTGAGTCATTGTGCAGCCCAGAAGGGAATGGCGCGGAAGCTCAAGTATACCGTACATTTGTTTATTTAAAAAAGTCAAAACTCCATCTTCATCAAACAGCATGATTCCACTGTCAATGTGCTCCAGCACATCCTCATATGTAGAGTTCATCATCATGGATTGAAACGTTCTTGGCAAAAGCAAGCTTTCCTGAAATTGGCTTATCACGATACGAAGTTCCCCCTTTTACTGCATTTGGCATAGACGCTTAAGCGACATCAAATTACTATGTAAATGAGTATATGACGAAGCCGCCAGAACATTCGGAAATCGTATTATATTATCCAACCGTTTCAACTATATTCCAATCATATCCAAGAGAAGAAGACAACGCAATCAGAGAAACTGTCGAATGGCAAAAAACTTGTTAAAATGATTCTTAAGGCATACTAATTTTATCGTGATCCTCACATAACAGCGGAAAACCCGGTTTTATTATAAAATCCACGCAAAAAAGCCTCCGCTAACACGGAGGCCTTTACTGCAATATAGCCGTATCCGGCCAAAAACAAATGGAGAATGCTGCGAATCAGGCCTTCTGCTGCAGCCGGAGACGCCGCTGGCTCATTACAGCCAGACGTTTTTTAAGCTCCCGCTCCCATTTGCTGTCCCCGATCTGCTTGGCAACAGCCAGGAGGTCAAGCGCCATGTCAATCTGGCTCCGGATAATGGCCAGCGGGTCTTCGCTCTCCATATTAATGACATTCTCAAAAATCGCTTCCTCGTCTTCCATCACATAATCCTGAAAATCAACGTCAGTAACGCCATCTCCATGAGCATATTCCGCAAGAATCTCATACTCATTCTCGACTTTGTAATGTACCTCTACCCGGTGGCATACCGGGCAAAACAGCAGGGGAACATTATGGACTTGCGTGCGATAATGTTTAAGGGTT
Source organism: Paenibacillus sp. DMB5 (assembly GCF_001517085.1). Lineage (GTDB taxonomy): Bacteria > Bacillota > Bacilli > Paenibacillales > Paenibacillaceae > Paenibacillus_AQ. The sequence goes on along the minus strand of NZ_LRAC01000010.1, from coordinate 65,514 downwards.
CCCTTCGTTCCAACCATACTCGCTCCACAGCAAAAGCTCATTATTGTTCACCCTCCTTGGGTATGTTCCATTGATTTCTTATTATTGTATTACAAAATGATACCGGAGATTCCTCTCCTACAGGCATTATATTAACCTCAGCGCCTATTTTCAAACAACAATCCTGGAAGTTACAGGCATTTTGTTGCAAAAAACCCCCTTGGCGGAAAAAGATTCCGGCAAGGAGGTTCTCATTAGTCTCTCAAAGAGCAGACAACCCTTACAGGTTCTTGTCGCCCGGTTTCCAGTTCATGGCGCACAGACCGCCGGATTGCAGAGCCTGCAGTACACGGAGTGTCTCTTCCACGCTGCGGCCCACATCGTTATGATTAACGACCTGGTATTTCAGTTCGCCGTCCGGATCGATGATGAACAGCCCGCGGAGAGCCACGCCTTCTTCTTCGATCAGTACGCCGTAATCACTGGCCACCTTCTTGGTGATATCCGAAGCCAGCGGGAAGTTTACCTGCCCAAGGCCGTTCATATCACGGGGTGTATTGATCCATGCTTTGTGGCTGTGGACAGAGTCAACGCTCACGCCGAGAATTTCGGTATCCAGCTCAGCGAAATCTGCTGCTGCATCGCTGAGTGCTGTAATTTCAGTCGGACACACAAATGTGAAATCAAGCGGATAAAAGAAGAATACAAGCCATTTGCCGCGGTAGTCGGACAAGCTAACCTTACCAAAATCTTTACCGTCGCCAGTTACTGTTTCCATTATGAAGTCCGGTGCCGGCTTACCTACCAAACGTTCTGCCATTGCTTAAATTCCTCCTTTAAATATGTAAGAAAAACAACCACTAGCATGATCCCCTGCCGAGGGAATGAGGCAATATGCTCTATTGATTGAATGAATTGGCCACTTACCTGTTGCTATAGACCAAATGGTATCATCGCACTAAATCAAAGTCAATATTACACTCATTACTTTTTTATAATTATTATAAATAAGCAACATTCTGTGAAGTTTATTGTCTTTCTGCGTCAAAGAAGGAATATAGCGGCAGATTTACGCTTTGCGGATTGCTGCAACAATCAGATCGCCCATTTCGGTAGTGCTAATCGCCTTGCTCTTATCTACAGCAATATCACTTGTACGGTGTCCGGCATCAAGCACCTCTGCCACAGCGGCTTCAATAGCCGCAGCTGCATCCTCATACCCGAAGGTCATGCGGAACATCAGAGCCAGCGACAGGATGGTCGCGATCGGGTTAGCCAGGCCTTGACCTGCGATATCAGGAGCAGAGCCGTGTACCGGCTCATACAAGCCATAGCTGCCCTCACCCAGTGAAGCAGAAGCAAGCATACCGATCGAACCGGTCAGCATCGCTGCCTCGTCACTCAGAATATCTCCGAACATGTTCTCAGTCACAATGACATCGAAGCTGGACGGACGGCGCAGCAGCTGCATTGCACAGTTATCAACCAGCACATGCTCGAGCTCTACCTGCGGGTATTCAGGAGCGATCCGGTTAACGACCTCACGCCACAGGCGGGAAGTTTCCAGCACGTTCGCTTTGTCCACGCTGGCCAGCTTGTTGCGGCGTTTACCTGCAATTTCAAACGCCTGGCGCACGATGCGCTCCACTTCCGTTACATTGTAAACGCAAGTATCTACTGCTTCTTCACCGTGTTCCCCCTGCCGGCGCAGCTTGTCCCCGAAGTAGATGCCTCCGGTCAGCTCACGCACAACCATCAGGTCTGTGCCTTCCAGCACTTCCGGCTTCAGGGTGGATGCATCCTTCAGGCAGTCAAACACATTGGCCGGACGCAGATTGGAGAACAGTCCCAGCGCTTTGCGGATGCCGAGAAGTCCGGTTTCCGGCCGCAGCTCTTTCGGGTTATTGTCCCACTTCGGTCCGCCGACAGCTCCCAGCAGCACAGCATCTGCACTGCGGCAGATTTCCAGCGTATCCTCCGGAAGCGGAGTTCCCCGCTCGTCAATGGCGATTCCACCAAACAGGGCATGCTCTGTTTCAAAAGCATAGCCAAATACCTCTTCCGCTTTTCTCAATACTTTTTCCGCTTCAGCCACAACCTCAGGTCCGATTCCGTCCCCGGCGATTACTGCGATTTTTTTAACGTCGCTCATTTCCGTCACTCCTTAAATGATCTGCTGTACGCAGGCATAGTTCTTCTGTATATTGTTGTAACATAACGGTCCAAGCTGTGCCAAATACATAAAAGCAATGACCTTGATAGGAAGCACCTATGAAGCGATGCTGCACTGAATTATACCGTTCCACTTTCCCATGGCAGATTTTTTTTGCTATCATCAATACAGGCAATATAATAATGAATTACGAAGGAAATTACGGAGGGAAATCATGAAGATATCAGCCGCTATGATTATAAAAAATGAATCAAGAAGCATCATCCGGTGTCTGAGCAGCATTGTCGACGCTGTGGATGAAATCATTATTGTAGATACAGGCTCGACTGACAACACAATTGAGTTAATCAGAGAATTTGACTTGCAGCATAAAAATAATATCCACATTTATAATTTTGAATGGGTGGATGACTTTTCAGCGGCACGTAATTATTCGCTCTCTAAAACGCAGTACGAATGGAAGCTCATTATTGACGGCGATGAATACCTGCATCCTGAGGATGCCAGGAAATTAAGCGGCTTTTGCAAAGAGGCAGCTGCTGATGGCACTAAGAATATTGTTATTGATATTGAGTACATCAACATTGCGGACAATGAAGTGATCGGTGTATTTAAAGAAGGGGTTGCCCGGCTCTTTCGAGGCGGAGATATCCGTTTTGAACGAAGAATCCATGAACAGCTTACCTTAAAAGGTGTAGCAGGAAAAAGGATTTCTTTACCGATACGCCTATATCACGATGGTTATGACCCTAAGCTGGTAAATAAGGAACGAAAGGCGTTGCGGAACGTAAAGCTGCTCGGAAGCTCGATGCAGGATGATCCTGGCGACTATATGAATCATATTTATTATGCAAGAGAAATTACGCACTACAATAAGGACTTAGCGCTTCAACATCTTGAAGAGGCTGAATATTTGTACAAGCAGCAAAACGTAAGAAATGAAATTGTTGAGAATTTTATTAAATTATCCAGATCGGAAATCGTTAACTCCTGACCTATTTGCTCTTCATTCCCGGGTTGGATACAATAAACATGCTGTTGTTTTCCATGAAGCACTGGTCTATTTCATAAAAGGAGTGAATGTGAAATGCAGTATACTAAGCTTGGAAAATCCGGTTTGAAGGTCAGCCGTCTCTGTCTGGGCACAATGAATTTCGGCCCTATTACGGACGAGAAGGAAGCCTTTCGCATTATGGACGCTGCGCTTGATGCAGGAGTGAATTTCTTCGATACCGCCAACATTTACGGCTGGGGCGAAAACTCCGGGCTTACAGAGACCATTATTGGACGCTGGTTCAAGCAGGGCGGCGGACGTCGCGAGAAAGTAGTGCTTGCTACCAAGGTGTACGGTGCCATGAGCGACAAGCTTGACGGCCCTAACGATGAAAGCGGTCTCTCCTCATATATAATCCGCCGCCACCTGGAAGGCTCCCTGCAGCGCCTGCAGACCGATCACATCGAGCTGTATCAGATGCACCACGTTGACCGCAGCGTGTCCTGGGACGAGCTGTGGGGCGCGTTTGAGCTTGCCGTGAACCAGGGCAAAGTCGGTTATGTCGGCTCCAGTAATTTCGCGGGGTGGGACATTGCCATTGCCCAGTCCGAGGCAAAGGCACGCGGCTTCCTCGGCCTGGTATCCGAGCAGCATAAATACAGCCTGACCTGCCGCCTGCCCGAGCTTGAGGTGCTTCCGGCAGCGCAGAAACTCGGTCTTGGCGTTATCCCATGGAGTCCGCTGGACGGGGGATTGCTGGGCCGCAACGCCCTTATGAAGATTGAGGGCAGCCGCAGCGGCGGCAATGCCGAACGCATAGAACAGCATAAGAGCCAGCTTGAAGCCTTTGCTGAGTTAAGCCGTGAGCTTGGGGAGCCGCAGGACAATATCGCCCTGGCCTGGCTGCTGGCTAATCCTGCTGTAACAGCGCCTATTATCGGACCGCGCACACTGGAACAGTTCGAAAGCGCACTGCGCTGCCTTGAGGTTGTGCTGGAAGAGAGCGTGCTGAAGCGGCTGGACGAAATTTTCCCGGGTCCCGGCGGAGCAGCACCGAAGGCGTATGCCTGGTAACAAACCTGACTATTAGCACTCCCTTAACCTCATACAGATCAGCAAAAAGGAGCAGCACCGCCGGACAATGTCCGGGCGGCTGCTCCTTTTGTTATTCGGCTGTATCTACAGTAATTGCACCGTTACTGGTTGACAGGGAAACCTCATGTTTTCCAGTCCCCAGCACTGCTGAACCCTGGTTATCTTCATCGCGGTTCCAGTTAACATTCCCCTTCAATCCGCCGTTGCTCGTCTCTGCATTGATCTCAGCGTCTGTTGCCGCCGGCAGGCTGACGGTTATTTTGCCGTTGCTGGAGTCCAGCTCCCAATCGCCTGTAACTGCAGAGTTAACGGTGATTCTGCCGTTGCTGCTCTCTGCCGACACTGAGCCGTCAATATTGGTAAGCGTGATTGCACCATTGGAGCTGGAAAGCTCGGTTTCCCCCTGCACATTCTGTACGGAAATGGTCCCATTGCTGGTGTGGGCATCAACTCCGCCGGTGATATCATGAATATCCAGTGTACCGTTGCTGGTATCGACCTCAATGCCTGCCGCAAGATTGGCGGCTTCAACTGCCCCGTCGCTGGTCTCTATCAGGGCCGCCAGATTCTGCGGAAGGCTGATATTCAAATACGGTTCCTTGGTATAGATGCCGAAGCGAATGTTTGACAGCCAGTTCGTCTCCAGATCCAGCTTCAGAACAAGCGTATCCCCTTCTTCAGACACCTTCCATTTCTTCTCCATAGCGTCCGCTGCTTCACTTTCGTCTTTGCCCGGAAGCTCAAGCTTGCCCTCATAATCAAGGGTGTTCCCGTCAGTCCCTTGAATCATAACCTTTCCGCTTGGCAGCTCAATCTTCACGCGCTTGATCTTGGACTGAATGTCCACTGTACCACTGAGCGGGGTCAGCTGCGTCCGGCCGAAAATTCCGCCGAGTGTTCCGCCAGCCAGCACGGTCTGCCCGCCGCTTGCCAGCACCAGCACGATAATCAGCAGAATGGCCCAGCCGCTGACACGGGTTTTGACATCTGACCGGATGAACAGCCGGATCAGCATTTCCAGTCCGAACAGAATAAGTAATGCCGGCCACAAATAACCCAGGGTATCGTATGAAACCACATCATATTGAGCCAAAACTATTAATACACCCACTGCGATGCAGCCGATTGCGGCAGAGAAGCTGCCGATTTTCCATCTCCCCATGGATGAAATCCCCATTTCCTATACTTTTGAGTTTTTTTTGAGCATTCTGAAGCCGTATCCGATCAGGGCCAGCGACAGAAGAATGGACCCGATATTCATATCGGTAAGAATACGCCAGAGCCACGGAAAAGCGGTAGCCACCAGCAGCAGGAAGCCTGCCGCCACACAGCCGATGCCCAGCCATACAGGATTTACATCATCCTGCGGATACTCCGATACCGGAGGCAAACCCATGCTCCACGGGGCTCCATAGCTGTCCGGATGGAACATCATCCGCTCATGCTCGGCGATCGTCAGCTTCATCCAGGCCGCTTTTTGCAGGGCATCAAATAATTGATAGAACCAGAGAGCGGCAAGTGCGAACGGGAACACCGTCGGCATGGATGGAATAAAAATGATACACGCCGAGGCTCCGATCATATACTGCAGTCCCAGCTTTTTAAAGCCAAGATATAAATGTCCCAAGCCAGGTACAAGCGCCAGGAAAAAGGTAAGCCAGCGTTTTTTCTTAATCATACTATATCCTCCTAAAAGTTTGGTGAGCATTACTTCTTCGCTTTGTTTTCTTTCAAAATTCGTTTCGTGATTCAATATCTGATTATGCTTCTATTTATGGCCGCCCTGGGCATTAAACCATGCTGTAACGGATGTCGACATCTGTCCATTGATCTCGGTGATGCCGTAGGCCAGATTCTCAAATACCCCGAACTGCAGCAGCAGGAACGTAAGGCCCACTGCAACTCCATAGTGCATCCATGAGGTGCCTGGTGCAGTACGGCGCCGGGCTGCTGTCGCTCTGACGGCGCGCTCACGGCGGCCCGCTTCAAGCTGTCCAATATGTTCCATTACGTCATTTGTTATATCGGGAAAATCCCATGAGTCCGCCGTTTCTAATCCGGCTTCCATCTCATTCCACAGTGCCGCGAGCGCTTTAGCCTCCTCCAGCCATGATGAGCAGCCGGGACAAGCTTCGATGTGCAGACGGAGATTCAGCTCCATCTCCGGAGACAGTGTGCCTTCGATATAATGCGGCATCCATTCTTTGACTGTTGCACAATTCATCGCCATTCCTCCCCGCTTTTCCTCATCATCTGTCTGGCTCTGTAGAGCTGTGATTCTACTGTTTTGACCGAGACGCCCTTCTGTTCGGCAATTTCCTGATAGGAGTGGTGCTGAAAATAATACAGCTGCACGACCGACCGGTACGGTTCCGTGAGGCTGTTCAGATTCTGATCCAGCTCCTGTGAGGCTTCCTTGCTGAGTGCTGCCTGCTCCGGCGTATGCGAGGTAACCCAGTCATTCTCTGTATAATCCGCCGTACTGCGGTGGCGCCATTCCCTGTCATTGGCCCGTTTCCAGTCCAGACAGGTCCTGTATGCAATCCGGTACAGCCAGGTAGAGAATGAGGACTGTCCCCTGAAGGAGGGGAGCGCCTTGTAGGCTTTGATGAAGACTTCCTGGGCCATATCCTTGGCCGACTCGGCTTCTCCCGTTATTTTGATGCACACTCGGTATACCATGCCCTGATAACGCGTCACCAGATGTCCAAAAGCCTGGCTCTGCCCGTTAAGCACGGCTGAAATCCATTCTGCCTCTTCCAAGTCGTTCTCCCCTCCTTCTTCATAACGTTAGACGCCGGGCAATCCGGTTCCCCTGCAGGCCTTAACGTTTTTTCAAAAAAGATTTCTCATACCTATTTTACCGTAGAATCCCCTGCAAAAGTCCGTAAACATTCTTGAATATAAGCACAAAAAAACACCCCACCAGAAGTTGGTTCATCAGGTGGGGTGTTTCATTGCTATGAATGTTATTTATCGTTTGAAAAACTATTCCTGTTTGTTGCGCGTTCTGAATCTTACGGCCAGGAAGATACCGAGAACCATAAGTCCTCCGCCTGTCAGATACAGCGGAAGCGGACTTTCTTCGCCTGTTTTGGGAAGATTGCCGGGCAGGCCGTTAATGTCATTATCCGAGTGAGTACTATTATCTGTACCAGTGTCATTATCAGGTACCGAACCGAGCGGTACTTCATCAATATCAACTTCAATGATAATCTCCTGCTCATTGCCGTCCTCATCCGTTACAGTGACGGTGAACTTATCCTTCCCGGTAAAGCCGGGATCAGGTGTATAAGTCCATGTTCCATCCGGTGTAACCACAACCGTACCATGTGACGGCTCCTCACTGATGCTCGGAATGCCGCCCAGCGGAATCTCGCCATCAATCGGGATATCCGAAATGGTAGTAGCTGTTGTAGCCTGCGGTGTTGGGGCACTGCTCACGGCAGGCGTTGCCGGACTAGCAGTTGGTCCTGGTGTTGTCAGGCCTGGTGTTGTCAGGCCTGGTGTTGCCGTTACACCTGGTGTTGGCGTTGCAGAAGGTCCTGGTGTAACAATAGCCCCCGGTACCGTAGAAGCGGTTGGTGTCGAAGCCGGAGTACCCGGATTTGACGTAGCTGGTGCCGGTGTGGCCGTTGCCGTTGGCGCAGCTGTCGGTGCAGGTGTTGCAGGTATTGCCTTATTGGTAATCTGCTGCTGCACGTTCGGCACCGCTATAGTCAGATTAGCGCTGCGCTCGGTCCCATTCAGCATGTAACCGACCGGGGCCACCGTTTCCTTGAAGGTGTAGGTTCCAAGCTTCAGATCCTTAAACTCCACAACGCCGTTAGCGTCTGTAGTAGCTGTTGCGACCACAGCATCGCTGGAATCGTACAGCTTGAACTCTGCTCCTGACAGCTTCTTCGTCGTATCATCCTGATCGACCTTGGTCAGCTTCAATGAGCCCAGGATTTCCTTATTCGTAATCTGCTGCTGCACATTTGGTGCAGCTATAGTCAGGTTAGCGCTCCGCTCCGTGCTATTCAGCACGTACCCAACAGGGGACACCGTTTCCTTGAAGGTGTAAGCGCCTAGCTTCAGATCTTTAAACTCCACAACGCCGTTCGCGTCCGTAGTAGCGGTTGCGACCACAACATCGCTGGCGTTGTACAGCTTGAACTCTGCTCCTGACAGCTTCTTCGTCGTATCATCCTGATCGACCTTCGTCAGCTTCAATGAGCCCAGGATTTCTTTGTTGGTAATCTGCTGCTGCACATTTGGTGCGGCCAATGTCAGATTCGCGCTGCGCTCGGTTCCATTCAGCACGTAACCGACCGGAGCTGCCGTTTCCTTGAAGGTGTAGGTTCCAAGCTTCAAATCTTTAAACTCCACAACGCCGTTCGCGTCTGTAGTAGCGGTTGCGACCACAACATCGCTGGCGTTGTACAGCTTGAACTCTGCTCCTGCCAGCTTCTTGGCGGTGTTATCCCCATCAACTTTAGTCAGCTTAATCGAGCCTAAAAGTTCATTATTGGTAATTTGCTGCACAATTTGCACGGCCGAAGTAATATTAACGCTGCGTTCAGCCGAATCCAGCACATAGCCGGACGGAGCCACCGTTTCCTTGAAAGTATAGGCTCCAAGCTTCAAATCCTTAAACTCCACAACGCCGTTCGCGTCTGTAGTAGCCGTTGCTACCAAAGCCTTGCTGCTGGCGTCATAAAGCTTGAATTCTGCTCCAGCCAGCTTTTTCGCCAGGTTAGCCGAGTCGACCTTGGTTAGCTTAAGCGAGCCGAGCACTATTTTATCATTAGTAACGGTTAAAGTTTTTTGTTGTGCCGGATCAATGGTTACAGCGGTACTGCCGGCAGTAATTACATATCCGTCCGGAGCCTTCGTCTCCTTAAGAGTGTAGCTTCCACCCATTAACTTGGTGAAAATCAATTCACCGCTGGCATTCGTAGTTCCGGAACCGACCAGTGTATTGGCTGAGTTATATAGCTCAAAGACTGCTCCTGCAAGTTTAGTAGCCGTATTTTCTTTCGCCACCTTGGTTACCTTGAGCGAACCGTTGAAATCATTGGTCACTGTCAACAGAACTGGTGTGGAGGAATTGATAGTCACCGTACGTTCTGTAGTATCAACCGCATAACCGGCTGGCGCCTTGGTTTCCTTCAATATATATTTTCCCGCACGCAAATCCTTGAACTCCAGGTTACCGCCGGAATCGCTGGTCGCATACTTTGTTTCCTTCAGTTCACTACCTACGATCCGGCCCAGGGAAAATTCGGCACCAGGCAGGATTAGCGATTGATCCGCATTGGTCTTAAGTACTTTGAGCGACCCTTTTACCCCGCTGCCCGTACCGCCGGTATCAACGATAGTAAAGCTGTTGCTGTATGAAAAAGGCTTGCTTACTGATTTTGAGCCCGTTCCGGTAAAAGAAACTGCGTTGGTTACCGCTACAGTTCCTACAGCCGTAATAACAGTCTGGTATTTAAGCACGTATGGTTCGGATATCGTATTCTTAAATGTCAGCTTAAAGATGTCCTTACCGCTGGAGTCTGTCAGGAATTCAAGAGTATAGTCTGTTCCCTGGGCCAGTTTAACAGATGTTGCTGTTACTGCTCCGCTTGAGTTCACCGTTGTCTTATAAAGCTGGAAGCTGGCAGGCAGCAGCACTTGATTTGTACTCGGAGTATCCACCACCTGAGCATCGCCCACTACAGACTGGTTCGCGTTAATGGTCATGGTCCAGTTTATAATGGTCTGATCCGAGGAGTCTCTGGTTCCGGTCTTAGTCACATATTGGCCGCCGTTTGGAACACTTACCTCTGGAGAGGTTAAGGTTTCCGACACCGCATTGGACTGTGCATCATTCAAAATTGCAGTATTGGTTACCTTATCCAGATTAATATCTCCGGCTATGAACTCTGTCTGGAAAATTACATAGAAGGCATAGTCGATATCGTTCTTGAATTTAACCTTAAGCTTACGTCCATCACTGGTTACGCTCGCTTCATACTCTGCAGCATTCACAAGGCTTCCCTGTACCGGATTCCCGTTAGAAGTATAAGTAAGATCATATACTTTTACCGAGCCGGCATCTCCGCCCGCCATCTGCTGGCTTGCCGGCAGCGTGTCTACCAGCTCTGCACCAGCGGCCAGCGCTCTTTTGTTATAGTTCGCGCCAACCTTCCAGGTGATGGTCTTGCTCGTTGCATCATAACTGCCTGACTTGAGGCCATTCTTGATGACTTCGGTTCGTGGAGTGAACGTTTGAGCCGACGTTTGTGTACCTGTTGTTGTTTTTTCATCCCATACAATGGAAGCAGTATTCCTGAAGTAGCTGGAGGCTGTTTTTAGTTTGTAATAATCAAATTCAGTGCTGTATGTGATCGTATATGCCTCCGTAATGGGCTTCAAAAATTTGATCTGGAAGCCATCATTTACACTGAAATCTCCAGAACCTAAATTAGTGATTGTATAATCAACGTTTTCAACCAGCGCAGGAGAAATAACCGGTTTTCCGGTCAGCTTCAAGCCCGCATTATCAAATTTGTCTGTCAGCAACAGATTTGTCATCGTTCTGTTGTCTTCATTAACCTTAATCGTCCAGTTTACCGTTTTGTTCAAATAGTTTACACCTGAAGGCGCCTGTTTGTTTAAAATCCGTTGGGTAGTAGAAGTCGAAGCTTGAACAGTCTGGCCGTTGTATGTAACTTTATTTACAATACTTTCACCGGAATATACCCGATCCGCTACCTTGGTATCGTAGACAATCCGGTATGCTGACTGGATATCATTGTTGAACTGGATTTTAAAGCCTGCTGTAGTCGCTGTATCCGGCAGTGTAGTCACAGTATAATCTGTGCCTGCGGTCAACTGGCCATCATCAGTACCACTTCCATTTTGGTCCAGCTTCACTTTGAAAATTTTGAGCGATGCGGGAACATAGTCCTGGCTAATGTTGAAATAGTCGGTTAGCACAGCTTTATCCGCGGTAATTGTTTTTTCATCATAATTAAATTTAATTTGCCAGCTGATCGTTTCCGTTGTTGAATTATAGCTGCCTGCAGTCTTCTCAAGCGGTTTCCCGTAACTGACTCCCACGGCTGAAGACGTTCCGCTTTGGGATGCCCCGTTGCCATTTAGGGTAGCTGTGTTAGTAAAACTGGATTTACTTGTATCTGTAATGCTGGTTGAGAACTTCACCCGATAGGCTTCATTTAACGTATTATTAAATTTCAGGTTCAAATTCCTCGCGGTACTTGCAGACGTATCATACAGTGCCGGATCGAGCTGCCCCCCTTGAGTTACGTTTCCCTGTACATCCACATTCAGACCATATACTGCTATGGAGACCGTATTCAAATCCAGACCTGTTGGAATCGTATCTGTAACGGATGCATTAGCGAGCCTGCTTAGAGATGTATTCACATCCACCGTCCACTCAATCGTGCTTGCATTATATTTTTGCGGCAGCGGGACTCCGGATTTGCTGACAGCCTTTCCGTTATTGGGCTGAATCTGGAGTGTAATGGAATTACTCGCATTTCCTGCGATCGGAAAAGGAAGCACCTGCGTCGTACTGCCGGTAACTGTAGTCGAGCTCAGTTTGGACTCCACCCAAAAGCTTCCTTTTATATCAAACAAGCCATCAATATTCTTATTGAATTTAAATACGACTTTATTATCAGAACCTACCGTATAAGTGCCGACACCATCAGCAAATTCACTGTTAACCAGTATGCCAGAATAAGTCTGATCAATTTTTAACTGGGACGGAAGAGTATAGGAATAAGTAGAACCCTCTCCATATTTGGCATCCGGAAGCTCATAGGTCAAATTCAGCTTAACTGTAGAATCCAGCTTATACACGTTGCTCGTAACCTGCGTGCCGTTCTCATAGACGGACAGGGTTACGCTTTTAACAATATCCTCAGTAATTTGAGTTTCTGCTGCATCTGCATTGACATTTGAAAAGAAACCTATTGTGGTTGCAAGTGCTGTTACCAGCATAACTACTCCGAGCCAAATGGCCCATTTGTTTTGTCTTATTACTCTCAAGACTTTTCCCTCTCCCTCATCTTTTATTAAGAACAGTGTTGGAATGCTACTATTCCCCCTACAAAATCCCTATAAAGCTGGCCTTCACAACAAAAAAATGCGCGTAAGCGCAATAACGTCAAGATACATTGTAACTATTCTCGCTGATAAACCACTGATAAAATCACTTCCTTTTGCCTACTCGCCTCATCAGCACAAAAAAAAGCCATACATCCGCAAAGAACGCTTTGCAGAATGCATGGCTTTCATTAACTTCATTCTTTTTCTTCTATAAAATAGTCTTACAGCTGTGCATGATCACGGCGGGTGTACGTCTTACGCTTCTCCAGCAGCTTGTTGAGCGCATCCAGATAAGCGCGGGCGCTGGCCTCAAGAATATCTGTACTCAGTCCGCGTCCTTGTGCAGCTACTTCACCCTGGGACAGTACCACATGTACCTCACCCTGTGCATCCTTACCGCGGCTTACAGCTTTAATGGAATAGTCACCCAGGGTAACTTCCTCGCTAGTAGCCAGATCAATCGCATTATAAATGGCATCAACCGAACCGTTCCCCTCGGCAACTGCTACTATCGGCTCAGCTTCCTGGCCTTTAATGACTACCTTAGCTGTAGGAACGGACTCATTGCCGTAAGTGACATAAATGGTCTGCAGACTGAAAATTTCCGGCGTATCGCCAAGCTTTTCCTCCAGCAGGGCCAGAATGTCCTCATCGGAGACCTCTTTTTTCTTATCAGCCAGATCCTTGAATTTCGCAAAAGCAGTATTCACTTCTTCTTCCGGCAGGTCATATCCAAGATCATTTAGTTTATCCCGGAAGGCGTGACGGCCGGAGTGCTTGCCCAGCACCAGCTTACTCTCTTTGAGCCCGATTGTTTCCGGGGTCATAATCTCATAAGTGGTCTTCTCCTTGAGCATGCCGTCCTGATGGATTCCAGACTCATGTGCAAAAGCATTAGCCCCGACAATTGCCTTATTGCCCGGAACGGCCATCCCGGTCAGTCTGCTGACCAGACGGCTGGTACGGGAGATTTCCGAGAGCACCAGAGACGTCTTCGCTCCGAAAAATTCGCTGCGCGTCTCCAGCGCCAGAGCCACTTCTTCAATCGCCGTATTACCGGCGCGTTCTCCGATACCGTTGATGGTACCTTCGATCTGATCCGCACCGTTCTGAATGGCCGCCAGTGTATTGGCAGTAGCCATTCCCAGATCATTATGACAGTGGGCACTCAGCTGGACCTTCTCAATGTCAGGCACCGTATCCTTCAGGAACTTGAAGATGGCTCCATATTCCGAGGGGTTCAGATAACCGACTGTATCGGGAATATTGACCACATTCGCTCCCTCACGGATCGCCATGGCCACCATTTCCGCCATAAAATCACGCTCGGTCCGTCCGGCATCCTCCAAGGAAAACTCCAGCTTGGAAAAATACTTTTTCGCGTAACGGATCGCAGATTGTGCAGTTTCAAGCACCTGGGCTTTTTCCATACGCAGCTTGTGCTGCCGGTGAATCGGCGAGGTTGCCAGAAAAATATGAATGCAAGGGTCCTGCGCGCCTTTCAGTGCTTCTCTGACCGCGTCAATATCAGTCTCTCTGGAACGCGAAAGTCCGATAACAGTAACATCCTTTACTGCTTTCGCTACGGCGTTGACTGCTGCCAGATCGCCCGGTGAAGCTGCGGGGAAGCCTGCCTCCATCCGGTCAATTCCAAGTTTTTCAAGCTGGTAGGCGATTTCCACCTTCTCACGTGTATTCAGGTTCACACCCGGCGACTGCTCCCCGTCACGCAGCGTCGTGTCGAACACATAGATTTTCCGCAAGCTGAGCACCTCCTGAAAATTGTGCTAAAACCCTCAAATGCGGCCCGCAAAGTTACGGCCGCATCTGAGGATTACACTATTGTGTCTTACCAATTAAGTATATGAGCCTATTTCTTAATCCAATGCATCATTTCACGCAGCTGGCTGCCGACTACTTCTACCGGATGAGCAGCTTCGTTGCGGCGGGTAGCAGTCAGGAAAGCACGGCCGGACTGGTTCTCAAGGATAAAGTCACGGGCAAATTTACCCTGCTGGATATCAGTCAGTACAGCCTTCATTGCTTTTTTGGTTTCGTCAGTAACAATGCGCGGTCCAGTTACATAGTCACCGTATTCGGCAGTGTTGGAGATGGAATCACGCATAGTAGCAAGTCCGCCTTCATACACCAGGTCAACAATCAGCTTCAGCTCATGCAGACACTCGAAGTAAGCCATTTCAGGAGCATATCCTGCTTCAGTCAATGTTTCAAAGCCGGCTTTGATCAGTGCAGATACACCGCCGCAAAGTACAGCCTGCTCACCGAACAGATCCGTTTCGGTCTCTTCACGGAAGGAAGTTTCGATTACCCCTGCGCGGGTACAGCCGATACCTTTAGCATATGCAAGTCCGATTGCCTTGGCATTTCCTGTAGCGTCCTGTTCGATTGCGATCAGACCAGGAACACCGAAGCCTTCTACATAAGTACGGCGAACCATGTGGCCCGGGGATTTAGGTGCAACCAGCAGTACGTCAGCATCCTTAGGAGCAACGATCTGGCCGAAATGTACGTTGAAGCCGTGGGAGAACATCAGAGCTGCGCCGTTTTTGAGGTTAGGCTCAATATCATTCTTATATACGGATGCCTGTGTTTCGTCAGGCAACAGAATTTGTACTACGTCAGCACGGGATACTGCTTCAGCTACAGGCAATACTTCAAATCCGTCATTCTTGGCGGTTTCAAAGGATTTGCCTTCACGCAGGCCGATGACAACCTGAAGACCACTGTCGCGCAGGTTCTGTGCCTGGGCATGTCCCTGGCTGCCGTACCCGATTACTGCAACTGTCTTTCCTTTTAATACGCTAAGTTCTGCATCCTGTTCATAGTACGTTGTCACTGCCATTGTCAATATCCTCCTTTAATTTGGGACCCATCGTAAAGAGCGGGTACTTCAAGAGCGCCTGAGGCCTGCTGGTTCTGCAGCTTCTTGCTGCTCCTCAAGTCCCCGCTCCTTCGCGGGCAATTCATTATAATATTATCAAATTAATGCACACAAGCAGCAATCCGTTAAAGCTGTAAATTATACCGATTAGGCATTCCCGCGGATCATTGCGGTAACTCCGGTACGGGACAGTTCTTTGATGCCATATGGCTTCAGCAATTCAATCATCGCATCGATCTTTTGCGTATCGCCTACGACCTGGACCAATAGGCTGTTCGTACCGATATCGACAACAGAAGCACGGAACGTCTCAACTACCCCCATAATTTCAGGACGCTCAGCCGGCTCGGCTTTTACTTTGATCAGGGCCAGTTCGCGGGCAACCATTGGTTTGGAGCCAAGATCCACAACCTTGATGACATCAATCAGCTTGTAAAGCTGCTTCTCGATCTGTTCCAGCGTGTGCTGGTCGCCGAGTGTAACGATGACCATCCGGGACAATCCGATTTCTTCGGATTGCCCGACAGTAATGCTCTCAATATTGAAGCCGCGGCGTCCGAACAAGCCTGCTACCCGCTGCAGCACACCCGGCTGGTCATTCACAAGCACAGAAATCGTGTGTTTCATCACTGTCATTCATCCCCCATAAGCATTTGATCAATGGTTGAGCCCTGAGTTACCATCGGGTAGACATTTTCGTCCTTTGGAACAACGAATTCTACCAGAACGGGTCCCGGCGTTTCCAGTGCCTCTTTCCACGCTGCGCCTGCTTCTTCCTTATTCGTTGCCCGCAGTCCTTTTACACCGTAGGCTTCTGCCAGCTTTACAAAATCCGGGCTGCCGGCGAGGTCTGTGTAGCTGTAGCGTTTCTCATAAATGAGATTCTGCCACTGGCGTACCATACCCAGAACCTGGTTGTTGATGACTACGATTTTGACCGGGATATTATTGATTGCACAGATCGCCAGCTCCTGGGAACACATCTGCATTCCGCCGTCCCCGTTAATGGAAACTACCAGCCGCTCAGGCTGAGCCATTTGCGCTCCAATTGCTGAAGGGAATCCAAAGCCCATGGTTCCGAGCCCTCCGGAGGTAATCCAGGAACGCGGGTGATTAAATTTATAGTACTGTGCAGCCCACATCTGATGCTGGCCAACGTCAGTAGTTACAATGGCTTCGCCTTTGGTAGTCTCATTGATCATTTCAATGACCCATTGCGGCTTGAGCTCTGTGTCCGAATCGTTGTAGCGGAGCGGCTTCTCAAGCTTCCACTGGGCGATTTGCGTTCTCCAGGCATCCGCCTTAGCAGCGCGTGTAAGGTCCGGAATCAGCATTTCCAGTACCGTTTTTACATCGCCTACAATCGGAATATCAGGTGTAACGTTCTTGCCGATTTCTGCCGGATCAATGTCGATGTGGACAATCTTCGCTTTTGGAGCAAAGCCGTCCAGCTTACCTGTTACGCGGTCATCGAACCGGGCACCGATGTTAATGAGCAAATCACATTGCTGTATGGCATTATTTGCTGTATAGGTACCATGCATACCAGGCATTCCCATCCAGAGGTCATCTGCACTAGGGAAGCAGCCGAGTCCCAGAAGAGTTGTTGTAATCGGGATTTCGGTCCGTTTTACAAACTCTGTCATCGCTTCATGCGCTCCGGAGTAGATAACGCCGCCGCCTGCGATAATAATCGGACGTTCGGCTGCAGAAATGGCCCGGATCAGCTTATCCAGCTGAAGCTTATTAGGAACGGTGCGCGGGTTATAGCCGCGGAGGTTGACTCCCTGGTTCTGCACCGGTGTGAACAGCGTCTTTGCTGCCGATACATCCTTCGGAATGTCGATCAGTACCGGACCCTTGCGTCCAGTGTTTGCGATATGGAACGCTTCATGAATAATGCGCGGCAGATCTTCAACATCCCTTACAAGGTAGCTGTGCTTCGTGATCGGCATTGTTATTCCTGTGATATCCGCTTCCTGGAAAGCATCTGTTCCAATCAGGCTGGAGAAGACATTACCTGTGATTACTACGAGCGGAACCGAGTCCATAAAAGCCGTTGCAATACCGGTAACGAGATTGGTTGCTCCCGGACCTGAGGTTGCGATACATACGCCCGGCTTCCCGCTTGCTCTGGCATAGCCGTCAGCCGCATGAATCGCGCCCTGTTCGTGGCGGGTAAGAATATGCTTGAAATCATCGAATCCGTGCAGGGCATCGTAGATATACAATACTGCTCCGCCCGGATAGCCGAATACCGTGTCCACACCCTCGAGTACCAGACTGCGCAGCAGGATTTCAGAACCTGTTATCACCTCGGGATTTTTCCATTTCTCACGTAATTCTTCTGTAGACCGCACTTCCGGTGTTTGCGCGCTCATCAGTATTCCTCCCTTCGATAGTTAACATTCATTATGCAAATGACGGACCGTCCTTTAATCAGCATCAGGGGCTTAAAACCAAAAAAACCTTCCGCCTCCCACGCGCCAAAGCAAAGCGCGTGAGGGACGAAAGGTTTAGCTTCCGTGGTACCACCCATGTTTGCATTGCATCTCACGATGCAACGCCTTATCAGGTAACAAAAATCCATCGATGTAGGCAGGGCCCAAATCTTTGTAACCTGAAGTCCGTAACGCGGACCAAACGATTCCCCCTAATAATTCCACCGCTCTAACTGATGGACCTTTCAGGAAAACAGCTCCGAGGTGAGCTCGTATATAAGGGATTTCGGTGGAGGTTGCAGCAGATCCTCACACTCTCTGAGCAAAAGAGCCCTTAAAACTTCGTCCTCATCATTGCCGATACAAGTATGTTCGTTAAAATGTTTAGACACATTATATGATTCCTCACATGGATAAGTCAATACCCATATTTCCTAATCTGTCACAAAACGTTGTTCTGTCCTTTCCGTAACGCCCACACCCCTGCAGGCATATGATGTACGACAATGCGTGGAAAGGGGGGCGCGCGATGATTCGTTACCGCAGACCCAGGCAGGATGACAGCGTCATTATGGACTTGATTGAGAAGCAGCTCGTCCCGTTGTCGCATCTGCCGCAGACTATAATCAACCAGGTCAGAAAGGACCTGCCCCGCCGCCTGAGCCAGGGTGTAACCCTGGTTGCTTGTCCGGACTATGAGAGCGACCCGCTTGGGTTCGTCCATTTCATGCTGCACGGTGATCTGCTATACATTGATATGCTGGCCATAGCTCCGGAAGCGCGCCGCAAGCACTGGGGTAATCTTCTGATGGACCGGGCTGAGCGATTTGCATTATCCCGCGGCTGTAAGCGGGCCAAGGTAGCTGTGGACACCGGAAACACAGCAGGTATTTCCTTCTATGAAAAAATGGGCTACAGCGTAGCCGTTATCAGCCGCAGAATTATTGCTACGAGTTCGAGAAGCAGTTCAACTGAAATTTAAAAGAATCCGATAGGCGGATACGGCTTACCTCCGTAATAACCCGGACCCGGTCCATAGCCGCCATAGCCTGGCCCTGGTCCATAGCCGCCGTAAGGTACGCCGCCGTAGCCATAACCGCCGCCGTACCCGGCATATGGTGCAGTACCTACAGCAAGCAGATCAAACAGCACCAGCGGAATCAATGCATTGGTTTGCACTTTTTTACCGCTGACCCGCTGAAGAATAAGACGGTTGCCTGATACACGCACCAGTTTGCCAGTGACTTTGGAGCCGTCTTTTTTTACAGCAACGATATGTTTGCCGACAAGCTTCATAACCTGTTTCTTTGTAACCGGCTGTGCCATAATATCCCTCCTAAAAGTTTTGTTAGCTGCGCTTCCTTGGAATTTCCTTCGTACAAAACTGACTTCGGAAGCAGACGCTTAGTTTTGTTAGCTGCGCTTCCTTGGAATTCCTTCGTACAAAACTCGCTTCGGAAGCATACGCTTAGTTTTGTTAGCTGCGCTTCAATCACAGTCTATTCGGGCAGAATGCCGTTCGCCTGTACAGCTGTCCCGGCATTCCGGGCGTACCAGCGGAGTATGCGTAATCCTGCCGGAAAACGCAAAAAAAGCGTACATCCAGGAATGCCTGGACGTACGCTCTTGATGCTGCGCAGAAGCACAGCCTCGTTTATTTTAACGTTTACCCGGATCGTACGGTTCACCCAATGCTTTTGGAGCGGAGGAGCGGCCAACGGCGCTCACCAGTACGATAATAGTGAGTACGTAAGGAATCATGAAAATAAATTCCTGCGGAATGCTTTTGGACCACTCGAACAACTGTACGTAGTTGCGGATTGCCTGCGAGAAGCCGAAGAATACAGCGGCTCCAAAGGCGCCCAGCGGATTCCATTTACCAAAGATCATTGCGGCAATCGCAATAAAGCCCTGACCGGAAATGGTATTGTGCGCAAATGTGCCTGTGGTCGTCAGAGTGATGGTCGCTCCGCCGATACCGGCCAGCATACCGCTCAGCATAACACCGATATATCTCATCCGTTTTACGTTAACTCCCAAGGTATCCGCAGCACTCGGATGTTCACCGACTGCGCGCAGACGGAGTCCGAACGGAGTTTTAAACAGTACGAAGTAAATCACAATGACGAGAATAATCGCCAGGTAGGTCGTCGGGTAGGAATTGAAAATCCCTTCACCGATAACAGGGATTTTGGACAGTACAGGAACAGACACCTTCTTGAAACCTTCAATCAGCGGGGACTCGCCAGCCCCGTCGAAAAACAGCTTAACCATGTACAGTGTACTTCCTGCCGCCAGGAAGTTGATTACTGTACCGCTGATCGTCTGATCCGCTTTGAAGGTAATGGATGCAACAGCGTGAATCAGGGAGCCGAGGACTCCGACTGCTATCGCGCAGAGTACGCCAACCCAAGGAGCCCATGCTCCCAGCCCGGCATCCTGGGCATAATGCCCCCCCACCGCTGCTGCAAAGGCACCGAACATCATCAAGCCTTCAAGACCGATATTGACTACACCGGAACGTTCAGAGAAGATGCCGCCAAGAGCAGCGAAAATGAGCGCCGTGGAAAAAACAAGCGTCGTATTGAGCAATTGTCCTAACGTCAGCAGATCCATCTATGACACCTTCTCTTTCTTCCGCTTGAGATAAAAGGGCTTAAGAACCCAGCGGACAATTCCTTGTGCTGCAATAAAGAATATGATCGAACCGATTACGATGCGGATCAGCTCCGGCGGAACATCCGCCCCAAAGCTCATACCCGCAGCACCGTAAGTAAGCATACCATACAGAATCGCCGCCAGAATAACACCCAGCGGGTGTGTCAGTCCCAGCAGGGCTACAGCGATACCGTTAAACCCGTAGCCTGGAGATGCTGCAAATACAGACTGGTAATGGAATACGCCCAGCACTTCACCTGCACCTGCAAGTCCGGCAAAGGCACCGCTGATGAACATGGCTTTAACAACGTTACGGCCCACATTCATCCCGGCATATTCAGCAGCATTCGGGTTGAGACCTACTGCACGCATTTCGTATCCCTGCTTGGTTTTCCACAGGTAGACATAGAAGAAAATTGCCGCACAAATCGCAATTGCCGTTCCCCAGTGAACACGGGCATTGTCGAATACCCCGTTCAGGAAAGTCATGGACAACGAGGCCGGAATATCTTCGGAACGGTTCTGGCCTTTGAGCAGCAGGAAGTTCCGCACAATATAGTTAGACAGGTACAGCGCAATCCAGTTCAGCATAATCGTAGTTATAACTTCGTTAATCCCGCGCTTTGCCTTCAGGTAACCGGCAATACCGGCCCACAATCCTCCGGCAAGTCCGGCTGCGATTACAGCAAGCGGAACAAGCAAAAATGAAGGTAAACCGGCCAGCTGGATTCCGACAAGGGTAGCTGCCGTCATACCAATAAGCACCTGTCCGTCAGCACCGATGTTAAACATCCCTGAGCGGAAAGCGAAGGCAACAGCAAGACCGGTGAACATCAGCGGAGTCATCTCGCGGATGGCCTCACCAAAGTCATACGGACTGCCGAATACCCGTTTGAACAGCGCGGAGTAAGCGGCGATAGGGTCATAACCGCCGATCAGCATAACGATGGCCCCGACCAGGAAGCCCATTACAATCGCAACCAGAGGCACAATATAGCTGTCTGTTGCGAAGATTTTTTTAAGTCTATGCACCCGCATTTCCTCCCCGCTTCAAGCTGCCCGCCATCATCAGACCAAGCTCCTGGTCATTCGTATCCTGCGGGAATACTTCACCGACAATCTGTCCTTCATAAATAACAGCAATTCTGTCGGATACATTCATGATCTCATCCAGCTCAAAGGAAATCAGCAGTACCGCCTTGCCTTGGTCACGCTGGGCAATCAGCTGCTTCTGCACGAATTCAATCGCCCCTACATCAAGACCGCGCGTAGGCTGTGCTGCAATAAGCAGTGTCGGATTTTTATCTATTTCCCGCGCAATAATCGCTTTTTGCTGATTACCGCCGGACAAGGAGCGGGCTTTAGTCTCAATTGAAGGTGTCCGTACATCAAATTGTTTAATTAAGTCCTCAGCATGATTGTTAATGACATCCATTTTGAGGAAGCCGCCCTGGTTGTAAGGGCTCTTATAATAGGTTTCGAGCACCATGTTCTCACTGACGCTGAAATCCAGTACCAGACCATGTTTGTGACGGTCTTCCGGAATGTGAGACACGTTCATCTCAGAGATTTTACGCGGTGACAGGTTGGCAATTTCCTGCCCTGAAACCGTAATGGAACCGGAATCGATTTTGCGCAGGCCGGTAATAGCCTGAATCAGCTCGCTTTGCCCGTTTCCGTCAACGCCGGCAATCCCCAGGATCTCCCCTGCTTTCACTTCAAAGCTGAGACCGTTCAGGACAGGAACCCCATCCTTGCTCTTGCTGTTGACATTCGTCAGTTTAAGCACACTTCCTCCTACATGCGGAACCTGCTTGTCCACTTTGAAGGTTACTCCGCGGCCGACCATTTTCTCAGCCAGCTCATTCGGATTCGTTCCGGAAGTTGTAACGGTATCAATAACCTTCCCTCTGCGGATAATGGTCACCCGGTCAGAGATCTGCATAATTTCCTTAAGTTTATGCGTAATCAGGATGATTGACTTACCCTCTGCAACGAGCCGCTTCATAATCGCCATTAATTCTGTAATTTCCTGTGGCGTAAGCACAGCGGTAGGCTCGTCGAATATAAGTATATCCGCACCGCGGTACAAAGTTTTCATAATCTCTACCCGTTGCTGCATGCCAACCGAAATGTCATGAATCCGGGCATTCGGATCAACCTGGAGGCCATACTGCTCAGATAGCTTACGAACCTGTTCCGCTGCGGATTTATAGTCGATTTTAAGGCCCTTCTTCGGTTCCATCCCAAGAACGATATTCTCAGTCACCGTAAAAGGCTCAACAAGCTTGAAATGCTGGTGCACCATACCAATGCCAAGCTCAATAGCTTTATTGGGGCTATCGATAATAACTGGTTTCCCGTCGATTTCGATGCTGCCTTCATCGGGCTGGTATAGTCCGAATACGATATTCATCAAGGTTGACTTGCCTGCCCCGTTCTCACCAAGCAGCGCATGAATCTCCCCTTTTTGGAGCGTCAGACTAATCGAGTCGTTCGCGACAATACCGGGAAAGCGTTTTGTGATTTGCTTCAACTCTACGACAGGAGCCGCAGCACTCATGGAATCACCCTCATCACAGAATATATATAACCATACAGGCACGGTTAACCGCCCTGGATAGGGCGGCTATCTGCGCCTGACAAAAACCGGTGCATTAACAGGGAACAAGGCCAGCTTAAAGACCGGCCTTGTTTCTTGCTCTATGCTGTTACGCAAAAGAATTAAGACAGATATTACTCGGCAGGAACAACGATTGTTCCGTCGATAATTTGTTGTTTGTATTCTTCAACCTTAGCCAGGATTTCAGCGGAAACGTTAGCCTTGGAAGTTTCAGGAAGGCCTACACCGTTGTCTTTCAGAGTCAGTACAGTTGTAGTACCGCCTTTGAAAGTTCCGTCAACCACTTGCTGGGAAACCTTCTTAACCGCTTCGTCAACGCGTTTGATCATGGAAGTCAGCGTTACATCATCACCAAACTCCAGGGATTGGTCTTTATCTACGCCGATAACCCATACTTTGTCGCCGCCTGCATCGTTACGGGACTTGGCTTCATTGAATACACCGTTACCAGTTGCGCCTGCAGCCGGGAAGATGATGTCATTGCCATCGTTGTACAGTGTAGCAGCCAGGGACTTACCAGTATCCGGCTTATCATAAGCACCTGCATAAGTGATGCTTACAGTTGCATCAGGATTAACTGCTTCTACGCCGGCTTTGAAGCCAACTTCAAAACGTTTGATAACCGGGCTTTCCATACCGCCGATGAAGCCTACTTTGTTGGTTTTTGTAGTCAGACCTGCAACCACACCAACCAGGAAGGAACCTTCGTTCTCAGCGAATGTTACGGATTCAACGTTAGGAGCGTCAACCACGCTGTCGATGATTGCAAGGTTAGCATCCGGATTTTCTTGAGCAACTTTAAGCAGAGCGTCACCAAGATCGAAACCGATACCCCAAGTCAGGTTGTAGCCGCCTTTTACGAATTGGTTAAGGTTCGGCTCGTAGTCTGCGCTGGAGTTACTCTGCAGATATTTAATTTCAACGCCGGCTTCTGTCTTAAGGGCTTCAAGAGCTTCCCAAGCGGACTGGTTAAACGATTTATCGTTTACTCCGCCTACGTCAGTAACGAGACCGATCTTTACATCGGACTTAGGAGCTTCTGTTGCTGCAGGAGCATTGGTAGCTGTTCCAGCGTTTGCACCTGTTTCTCCGTTAGCGGCATTGCCCGAGTTAGCGTTATTGTTGTTTCCGCATCCTGCCAGGATAGCTGTGCAAGCGGTCAACATAACGAGCGACGTTTTCAAAAACTTTTTCATCGATTGTGATCCCCCTTAAGAAATTGGATGTCTTCTGTCTTCTGCTTGGACATACCATTAGCTCAAATTATACCTGCAAAAAAACCTAAAATCCAGTCCATAAATGACCTCAGGTCAATAATAATTTGCATTTTTTCACAAGAAAACGCTTCCTGTGACACGATACGTCATGTTAACCGTCATGTTGTGTAAGAATATCTCAGCTGTCTTCATTCCGGTGCAGTTGGCTATAATATTATTGCACGCCAATCCGTTTTCTATTATCATGAATGCTTACATATTGTATCAAAAGGGAGTACTGAAACCATGGAAGAACATAGCAATCCCCAAACTGTCCCGCCCTTCAAGTACAGCCGCGAATCCCGCGTCTTCAAGACTGGCCGCGTCTTTCCCAACGATGTCAATAACCACAAGACGTTGTTCGGAGGCAAGCTGATGAGCACTATAGATGAAGTCGCTTCAATCTCAGCCATGCGCCACTGCCGTAAAAATGTCGTCACGGCCTCTACCGATTCCGTAGACTTCCTGCGGCCGATCCGGCCTTCCGATTCCGTCTGCTTCGAATCCTTCGTCTCCTGGACAGGCCGTACCAGCATCGAGGTATTTGTCAAAGTCATCTCCGAGAACCTCTATACCGGCGAACGCGCCGTTGCCGCCACTTCGTTCCTGACCTTTGTAGCCGTCGAGGAGGACGGCACACCTGCGCCTGTACCAGCCATCATTCCGGAGACCGATGAAGAGAAGCTGATCAGCGAATCCGCAGGCGAGCGGTCTGAGCTGCGGAAGATCAGACGCGCAAGCAGCAAAAAACTCGCCTCACAGCTCAGCACCACCAAGTACTGGGAATAACACTCCGCAGGCCAAAGCCGCACAAAAAAGCACCGTCACACGGGTTCCCCCGCAGGCGGTGCTTTTCGGTTAATCATAACACTTACGCGTTGATCTTCTCTTTGGCTACAACAGCCAGGGAGTTGAATGCGTTCAGGTCATTTACTGCCAGGTCAGCCAGCATTTTGCGGTTCACTTCTACACCAGCCAGTTTCAGGCCGTGTACAAGCTTGCTGTAGGACAGGCCGTTTTGACGGGCTGCTGCATTGATACGAACGATCCACAGTTTGCGGAAGTTACGTTTAGTCTGACGACGGTCACGGTATGCGTAAACCATCGATTTCATTACTTGCTCTTTAGCGGTTTTGAAAATGCGGTGCTTGGAACCGAAATAACCCTTAGCCAGCTTCAATACTTTTTTATGTCTACGACGAACTACAAATCCGCCTTTAACTCTTGCCATATTAATAAACCTCCCAAAAATGTGTAATCAAACTATTTCAAGTTAGCAAGTCCTTGTTTCAAACGTCTAACGTCACCGGCAGCCATAACCGGATTGCCGTTAAGTACGCGCTTAGCGCGTTTGGACTTGTGGGACAGCAAGTGGTTCTTGTGGGCTTTGTAGCGCAGAACTTTACCGGATCCGGTGATCTTGAAGCGGCCTTTCAGGCTGCTGTGTGTTTTCATTTTAGGCATGGTGTTTCCTCCTTGATTATTATGCGGCGCCAAATTGCTAAGCAAGTGACTCCAGAATTATTGAGGCTTAGGAGCCAGAATCATAATCATGCTGCGTCCTTCCAGCTTAGGCTGGCGCTCAACAACAGATATGTCAGCCACTTCATTCTTAACGCGCTCCAGGATCTTCTGGCCGATATTCGCGTGAGTGATCTCACGTCCGCGGAAACGCACGGAGCACTTCACTTTATCGCCTTCGCCCAGGAACTTGACCACATTGCGGAACTTGGTCTGATAATCATGTTCCTCAATGTTAGCACGGAACCAGACTTCCTTGATGTCCACGATCTTCTGGTTCTTGCGCGCTTCCTTCTCTTTCTTCTGCATTTCATAACGGAACTTGCCGTAATCCATGATGCGGCATACCGGCGGTTTCGCCTGCGGTGCTACGTTGACTAAATCGAGGTTAAGATCAATCGCCATCTGCAGCGCCTCGCGGATCGGCTTGATCCCGATTTGCTCACCTTCCGCTCCAACCAGCCGGACCTCTTTGGCCCGAATTTCATCATTGATCATATGTTCCTTACTGATAACTCTCCACCTCCGGATCATCTTGGGTAATATATTTGCGGTTCTCCATAAAAAAGGGGCGCCGGTTAACTCCCGACACCCCGTGTTTGATCAACGTTCATGAACTATAACATTCATAAAGCATTGAGATCAAAACCAGCTGACATATTGCCAGTCAGGTGAGAAGCCGGTGCTTCTGCTTGCAATCCCTATGTTTTGCATACTTGAATACTATACATCATCATTCATAGCACTGTCAATACTTTTAACAAATATTAAACCTGCTTGCTCTGCACTTCCTCAAGCCGGACCACCCGCGTGTGCTTGGTATGGCTCCACTGCTTGTTGTTCTGCGTGAAGAACGCATAGAACGTAATCGGATACCATGACAGCAGGTAGATCGGAAAGACCACCAGGTACAGATACACCTTCTTGAATTTCACCTTCTCCAGCACCATTGACAGAAGGAAGGTCAGAATATTGGCTCCGATCGCGAGATAGCTCAGCCAGATCGGCAGGTGCCCGTAGATGTTCGCGATGTGCGGACCATCGAACAATGCAGTGTCGATCCACATCACTGCCGTCATTAGAAATGTCAACAGGACAATGTAGACGTTGGCTCCGTACAGAGCCAGGTCAAACTTCGTCAGGCTGCGTTCCTTGATGCTCTGCCACAGCAGCGGGAAGAAATACCTGCGGGCCACGGTGAAGTGCCCCTGCATCCAGCGCAGGCGCTGTCTGGAGGAAGCCTTAAAGGTAAGAGGCTTCTCATCGAACACCTTGGCGTCATAGTTGAACTTCGGATAGACACCCTTTGAGGCACTGCGCATAGTGAATTCCAAATCCTCTACCAGACTGGTAGCTCCCCAGCCCATTTCCTTCAGCAGGGCTGTTTCGAAGCACATTCCGGTACCGCCCAGGAAGTTCGCCATCTGCAGATTGTGGCGCGAGAGCTGCCACAGGCGGTTGATGTACCAGTAGGAGACACCATAAGCTGCAGTGATCCATGAATCCTCAGGATTCTTCGTATCAATGTAGCCCTGGATGACCCGGGCGCCGGAGCAGAGGTCATTATTCATCTCCATCAGAAATTCCGTGTGAGCCAGGTTGTCGGCGTCGAACATGACTACAGCGTCATACTGGCGCGGCATGGCCCAAAGTTCCTTGAGCATCCATTCAATGGCATAACCCTTGCCCCGCAGGTTGTTGTTGGTGCGGACACAGGCGTTCATGCCATGCTCCCTTACGATCTTTGCCGTACCGTCGGTGCAGTTGTCGCAAATGACAAATACATCGTACAGATCCTGGGGATAATTAAGCTGTTTCAGATTCTCCATCAGTGCGCCGACGACTTCTTCCTCATTGTGCGCGGCCACCAGTACTGCAAAAGACTTTTCCGGTGCAAAATGTTCCTTTTTCTTTTTCCTGTGCAGTCCGAACAGCGAGAACGTGAACTGATAAACTGCGATTGCCGCCAATATCACTTGGAGCGTAACAAACAATGCGTCTGCCATGACCTTTTGATGCCCCCTTTTCCACTCTTGATATGCCACTTTTTATGTCTATGGCATGTTAAACGATGTTGCAGACCCTTTTGTTGCATCCCTTACAATAGACAAGCGCTTACCTTTTTTTGCGGCCAGGCGTTCATTTATTTATATCCCGTTTAAAAGATGTTGTAGGGTTTTCCGGTGTGACGGATTCCTCATTTTCTCTGTTACCTTTTAAACGCGTCCGGTCCGCTTGAATCATTGTAAGGTGTCAGGGGTTCCCAAGTCAAAACTGACAAATTCCGCGCTTCACCAGAGCTTTTCCTTGAAATGGACTGCCTTTAAAACGTATGATAAAGACAGCTTCGGGGTATTAATTTGGATTGGCGGCAGAAGCGCCAGCTATCCTTAGCCGGACTATCGGAGGGACAAGATATGAGACATTTATTCATGAAATTACTTCTCTGGGAGCGCCGTCTTTTCAAATGGATCAACGGCCGCCTGCATAACCCTTTTCTGAACTTCTGGCTCTTCTATCTTACCCATCTGGGCGGCGCGACAAGCGCTATCGGCATAAATGTGATGATCTGGGCCTTTGCGCCCCAGCCGCTCAGAACGACAGGCCTTCAGGCCCTCACGGCACTGGCTGTCAGCCATCTGCCCGTGGCCATCGCCAAAAAGCTGTACCCGCGCATGCGGCCCTACCTGGCTCTGCCGGGAACAAATACGTTTCACAATCCGCTAAAGGATCATTCTTTTCCTTCAGGCCATACTACAGCTATCTTCGCCTCTACGGTTCCTTATATGGCGGCTTACCCTGCCCTTACCGTTGTTCTGCTGCCGCTGGCATGCATTGTCGGGTTCTCACGCATATATCTCGGGCTGCACTACCCGTCTGATGTAATAGCAGGCGCTGTAATCGGCAGCGGCGTTGCGGCTGGCACGGTTGTTCTGTGGTTCTGAAGCCCGCCTTGGCAAACCATTTTGGGAACAGGTGAATCAAACATTG
This sequence comes from Paenibacillus sp. DMB5, assembly GCF_001517085.1. Lineage (GTDB taxonomy): Bacteria > Bacillota > Bacilli > Paenibacillales > Paenibacillaceae > Paenibacillus_AQ. Next base: position 36,772 of record NZ_LRAC01000010.1, on the reverse strand, counting down.
CGCAAAAAAAGAGTATTGTTGCTGTCGGAAGGCTTCGGCGCAGGGCATACGCAGGCAGCCTACGCGCTGTCGAGCAGCCTGCGTAAACTGTCGCCGCATATCCAAACCAGGGTGCTGGAGCTGGGGAACTTTCTCAATCCAAAAATGGCTCCGCTTATTGTGTCGGCCTACCGCAAGACGGTAACCTCGCAGCCCAGGCTGATGGGGTATGTGTACCGTCACCAGAAATCGTTTAACCGTCTTACCACGCTTGCCCTGCACCGCATATTTTATACACATACGCAAAATATTGTGAGACAGCTGAAGCCCGATATTATCGTCTGCACGCATTTCATCCCGAGCGCCGTAGTCTCCAGATTGAAACGGCTGGACACGGGCTTCAAGGCGCCGCTGGTCACGGTCATCACCGATTACGATGCCCATGCCAGCTGGATCAGCCCGGAGGTGGACCGTTATTTCGTCTCCACTCCCGAGGTCAAATCCAAGCTGCGCCGGCGCGGCGTATCCGCCGCCAAAATCCGGGTGACCGGCATGCCGGTTCATCCGAGCTTCTGGGAGCATCCCGGGCGGCAGGAGATCCTGGAGCAGTTCAGCCTCCAGGATCTGCCGACTGTACTGGTCATGGGCGGCGGCTGGGGCATGATGAACGACCGCGTGGTCAACGAGGGGCTGGCCGGCTGGCGGGCAAAGGTGCAGATTGTCTTTTGTCTCGGAAGAAACGAGAAGCTGCTGGACGAGATGAAGGCAGATCCCGCGTACCGGCATCCGAACATCTCACTGATCGGCTTCACCCGCGACATTGATAAGCTGATGGAGGTCTCCGACCTGCTGGTTACGAAGCCCGGCGGGATGACCTGCAGCGAAGGTCTGGCCAAGGGCATTCCGATGCTGTTTCATAATCCGCTGCCGGGACAAGAGGAGGAGAACGTCCGTTACTTCACCTCGGCCGGTCTTGGAGAGCCGATCTCCTCCCTGGCGGTAGTCGACAAGTGGATGGAGCGGCTGCTGTACCACTACGATGATCTGCAGGCCAAGCGTAAAAGCCATCTGGAGGCCATTGCCAAATTCCATCCGCTGCAAAGCGCCCAGAGCATTATTGATATGCTCGAATAGGACAGACCAGAACAATGGGTATACAAATGCCCCCCGCAATAATCAGCTCTCTAAAATCAAAAAACGGCAGTTACGGGAAATTTCCGTAACTGCGTTTTTGTATGGCTGCCCGATAGTTGCCGGAACCGGCCCGGCTGTTACAGCCGGTATTTGTCCAGACGGGTTGCCTGATAATTCGCCAGTGCTTCCGCACCGACAATTGCCTCACAGCGGTGAATGTTTACGCCGCGGTTATAAAATTTGGTCTCGTATTCCGTCATTACATGCTCTTCATTGATGATGCCGTCCGCATGCAAATCCAGGGAGATGTTCTTCATCTGCAGACCGAAATCGGCAAACGCATTCAGCGAGAACTCAAACAGGCTGCGCGAATCCGTCTTCAGATGAATCTCACCGAGCGGGCTGAGCAGGCCGCGGTATTTGTCGAGGAAGCGCGGATGAGTCAGGCGCCGGCGGGCATGCTTGCTTTTCGGCCAGGGATCACTGAAGTTCAGATAAATCCGCTCCAGCTCGCCCGGTGCAAATACTTCCTCCGCATAATCGATGTTCGCCAGCGCCACCTTCAGGTTGGGCGGAGTCTCATGTCCCGCAGGCTCCCAAACCAGTCTTGCCTTTTCCGCCGCACGGCGGATCAGCTCATCATACATATCAACGCCGATAAAATTAATACCGGGATATTTAAAGCTCATCTGGCTGATAAACTGTCCCTTGCCCATCCCGAACTCCACATGAATCGGGTTATCGTTGCCGAACACCTCTGACCAGCGCCCTTTAAGGCTGCGTGGATCGAGGACCACCAGGTCAGTTTGCTCCTCCAGGCTTTCACGTATTCCTTTTCTTCCGCGTAAACGCATAGTATTCCTCCGCTTGTTCTCTTATACATTACTTGAAACATTGTGCCGAACTTGTCCGCAAAAGTAAAGAGATTTGCCTGAAAAACAGCAAAAAGGAATTCTCCGGTGGGCAGGAAGCGGCCGCTGGAGAATCCCTTTTCTGTTGCTTGTTGTATTTGGAATTGGGGTCCATTTTCAACAGTTCATAGTCTACCTTGCCGGCGAGTCAAAATCAAATTTCTTCTCAAATGCGTTTCTGATCTTGCGCTGCGCTTCGGTCTTGATCTTATGATTACCGTTAAACTCAACGCCGGTAAGCGCCAGGGCCTCATCGGGAGTCAGCTGTACATCAATTGAACCTTTACCTTCAGCATAAGCTGTCTGAGAATTCATCGTGATCACCTCTTGGGTTTAGTATTGGCGGGACGACACGAAAGTATGAATTCAGGGATAGAGTTTTTAAGTTGCTGCAATCGTTTTTTTACAATTTAAATATAACATAATGTGTAAGCATTAACAAGCAAAACAGCGGGTTTTCCCTGCCTATTTTTAACGTTTTTTCCCGGTGTCAATGTTACGCTTGACGCTGAATTTTGTTACAATAGACGGGTTAGAAAAGAATGGGCTGTACTTCCTTCACCGGACCCTGTGCCTGTTCGATACAAATATAAGGATATGCCGGCCCGGCAGATGATGCCCGGCTCTCCAAATAAACGTTCTTATATTTTGGAAAGGAGCTTTACCGTGAGTCTTTTACAGACCTCCACTCCGCTGATGTGGGGAGATAAACGGTTCCATACGTGGAACTACGAAATGCGCGGGGTTATGGATACCAAGGTGTTCAAGGTCATGCTGGACGCGGGCTTTACCTGTCCGAACCGTGACGGTTCAATCGCCAAGGGGGGCTGCACCTTCTGCAGCGCCAGAGGCTCCGGCGATTTCGCCGGCAGCCGCCGCGACGATCTGGTCACCCAGTTTAACAAGGTGCGCGACCGCCAGCACCTGAAATGGCCAAACGCCAAGTATATCGGTTACTTTCAGGCCTATACCAATACGTACGCACCGGTAGAGGAGCTGCGGGAATACTACGAGGTTATCCTGCAGCAGCCTGGCGTAGTCGGCTTGTCCATTGCCACACGGCCGGACTGTCTGCCGGATGATGTTGTGGAATATCTTGCGGAGCTGAACAAGCGCACCTACCTCTGGATTGAAATGGGACTGCAGACCATTCATAACTCCACTTCGGATCTGATTAACCGTGCGCATGATTCCCAGTGCTATATTGACGCAGTCGCCAAGCTGCGCGCCCACGGCATCCGCGTCTGCACCCATATCATCCACGGGCTTCCCCAGGAAACCCACGAAATGATGCTGGAAACCGTATCTGCTGTAGCCGCCATGGATGTGCAGGGTATCAAGATTCACCTGCTGCATCTCATGCGCAAGACCCCGATGGTCAAGCAGTACGAGGCCGGCCTGCTGCGCTTCCTTGAGCAGGACGAATACGTAAAGCTGATCGTTGACTCGCTGGAGCTGCTTCCGCCGGAGATGATTGTCCACCGCCTGACCGGCGATGCACCGCGCGAGGCCCTGATCGGGCCGCTATGGAGCCTGAAGAAATGGGAAGTGCTGAATGCAATCGATGCCGAGCTGGTTGCACGCGACAGCTGGCAGGGTAAGTACTGGAGGAAGGGCTGATGGGCTTCCTGTCCGTTCTCAGCTTTGCACATAAAGTCACGGCGGAGCGCCTCGCTGCCGGCGGCCTCGCCATTGACGCCACCGTGGGCACCGGTGCGGATACGCTGTTTCTCGCGAGGTGCGCAGGGCCGCGCGGCGCAGTGTACGGGTTTGACATCCAGCCTGCGGCGCTTGCGCTTGCGGAAGATCGCCTGCGGCTGGCCCGGGAGGAAGCGCCGGCAGCGCTTGCTCCCGTGACGCTGCTTGCGCGCAGCCACGCAGCGATGGAAGAGGCCGTGCCGCCGCAGTGGCACGGGGCAGTCTCGGCGGTGATGTTCAACCTCGGCTATCTGCCGTCAGGCGATGCCGACAAGACCATCATCACCGAGACCGGGAGCACGCTGGCTGCGCTGGATGCCGCCCTGACGCTGCTGCGTCCGGGCGGCATCATTACAGCCGTGCTCTACCCCGGCCACGACGGCGGCGACCGTGAAGCCGCCGCCGTGGAAGCATGGGCGGCGGGCCTGCCGCAGCGCCTGGCGCAGAGCATCATTTACCGTCAGCTGCAGCGGGCTAGTGCCCCGTATGTTATTGCAGTTGAGAAGAAAAAAGGAGCTGAATCGAACGATGGCAGTAAGCAAGCTTGAGCACATCGGCATTAAGGTAGCACAGCTTGAACAGTCCCTTGCGTTCTACCAGGAAGTCATCGGCCTTACCCTGCAGGACACTATCGGGGAACCGGGCGACAGCCTGCGGCTCGCCTTTCTGAGCTTCCCCGGCCAGACCAGCGTAGAGATTGAGCTGATCGAGCGCGTATGGACCGGCCTGCCGGATGAAGGCAAGGTCAGCCATGTCGCCTTCACCGTCGCCGGAATCGAGGCTGAGCACAGCCGGATAGCCGCGCTTCAGCTCCCCGGACTGACTGAGATCAGCACGCTGGCTAACGGCAGCCGCTATTTCTTTTTTGACGGGCCGGACGGTGAGAAGCTGGAGTTTTTTGAGTCTACACGCAGTAAATAGAGACAGGTTCAAACCAAACGGAGAGGAAGATACTATAATGACAAAAGCATATCCACTCAAGTTTCAGCCGGAGTTCAAAGAACGCGTGTGGGGCGGCCGCGCCCTGGAGAAATTCGGTCTCGACCTGCCTGAAGGCCATATCGGAGAAGGCTGGATGATCGCTGACCATCCGAATGGCGTATCCACGGTAGTTAACGGCGAGCTGGCCGGCCAGGGCCTGGATCAGATCCGCGAACAATTCGGCAAAGAATGGTTCGGCAGCAAGGGCATCACCGGAGAGGACACCCGGTTCCCGCTGCTGATCAAGCTGCTGGACTGCAACGATAACCTGTCCGTACAGGTACACCCGACAGATGATTACGAGGGATTGCCGAAGGGCGAGCTGGGCAAAACAGAAATGTGGTATGTGCTCGACGCCAAACCCGGGGCCAAAATCATCTACGGCCTGAAGGAAAATGTCACCCGCGAAAGCCTGCAGGCTGCGCTGGAGAACGGCACCGTAATGGATACCATGCAGGAAATCACCGTTGCCGCGGGAGATGCCTTCTATATTCCGGCAGGTACTGTACACGCCCTCTGTGCCGGAGTCGTTGTGGCTGAAATCCAGCAGAACTCGGACACTACATACCGTATTTACGATTACGACCGCCCGGGTCTTGACGGTAAGCCGCGTGAGCTTCATATTGAGGACTCTCTGAATGTCACCGCTTATGAAGGCGCAGGCGCTACTTCCATGAAGACAGACAGCGCTGTTGCCGGAGAATGGCTGCAAATCGCCTCCTCCCCTTATTTCATCGTGGAAAAAGGGATCGTGAACGGCGAATGGAATCTCGCCACCACCCCGGACAGCTTCACCATTCTGGTCATCTGCGAAGGCAGAGGACATCTCACCTGGGAGGGCGGCTCACAGCCTTATGCCGCAGGTGAATGCTACCTGCTGCCGTCCACACTTGGCGCATACGGGATTGAAGGACACTCCACCGTACTCCGCTCTTATTTGCCATAGAATCGGCATCAGTGCGAACAGGTTACAAATAGAACGAATGGTTAAACACACATCGTGCCTATTTCGGATCTGTCCTGCACTAAGGATGGTATAGTTTAGCTTTCGAAGCAGCCTAGTATGGCATAATCTCGCAGCAGGATTGTTGACAACACTAAGCCTGTGCTTGCGGAACAGGTTCTGTCAGACGCTATCTCCGCGAAGGATTTTCTTATACAAAACTTTCAGGAGGACCATGCAATGAGGGAGAACAGCTTTACCATGACCGACCCTTTAGGTGTCAATATTCATGTCTATGTATGGCTGCCTGAGCCGGAGGCCCCGGTCAGGGGGATCGTGCAGATTGCCCACGGCATGTGCGAGACGGCTGCCCGTTATGCACGCTTTGCTTCGGCACTGACCGCTGCCGGATACGCCGTTTATGCCAATGATCACCGCGGCCACGGCAAAACGGCAGGCAAGGTCAATCTGCTCGGTGACACCGGCGAGAACGGCTTCTACTGGATGCGGCGCGATCTGGTGCAGCTTGCGAATATCGCCCGCTCCCGGCATGAAGGCCTGCCGGTGTTCCTGCTGGCCCACAGCATGGGCTCCTTTCTGGCCCAGAAGCTGATGTGCGAGGAAGGCAGCGATGTGTATGCCGGCTATATTCTCAGCGGCACCAACGGCCCCCGCAACATGCTCAAGGCCGGAGAATCGCTTGCCGCGCTGCAGCTGAGGCTTCAGGGTGAACGCCACCGTAGCGTGCTGCTAAACGGTATCGTATTTGGAGCCTACAACCGCTCCTTTTCGCCGATCCGGACCGCTTTTGACTGGCTGAGCAGTGATCCCCAGGAAGTGGACCGCTTCATCGCCGACCCGTTCTGCGGGGCCATCTGCACCACCCGCTTCTTCCGCGATTTCTTCCGGCTGCTGCGTGATATCCACTCTCAGGAAACGCTGCTTAAGCTCTGCAAGGATAAGCCGGTCTATCTGTTCTCCGGCGCCAAAGACCCGGTAGGCATGAACGGCCAGGGTGTACTGCGTCTGGCTGAACTCTACAAGGAGCAAGGCCTCAGTGATGTGGAATACCGCCTGTACCCGGAAGGACGGCATGAAATGCTGAACGAGGTCAACCACGCGGAGGTCACCGCAGATGTGCTGGATTGGCTGGTGCGCCACCTTCCGGCAGAGTCTCTCCTTCTTCAGCCGGCGGCGACCTGAACGCCCTAAAAATTGCTTAAAACAAAGAAGCCGTTCCTGAAGCCAGTTAATGGCTGGCAGGGACGGCTTTTGTGTTATGTGGGAGGCCCGTTATACTATTACTTCTGTTGCTATACGTTCAGCAGTCACTAATCTACCAGTAACGTATAATTTTTTATCAGTCACATTGCTCCGCCAGCAGGTTAAAGGTAAAAAACAGTAGTCATTCCTCTAACGGACTCAGACACACTAATTTAGGTTGATTGGCACCAATCTGTGGATTTCTGCCTGTGATAAGAAAATATGTGACCAAGAACTTGAGGCGGCTGTTCAGCCCGAAGGATCTTCCCAAGGGATAATCTGCAGCTCCGGCCACTTGGAGTGCCATTTCTCTGCCTTGCTGCGATATACCGCCTCACTAATCAGCGCCTTATTGGGTCTTATAGTCAGGCTGTATAGATCCTCCAGACCGAAGGGTGCGTAGATTCGCCATTCTCCGGACGGCTCAAGCCTGGCTCCAAGTGAGGTTACTGATGTCGGCCAGCTGTCTATGGCTGCTTCCAGGCTGGAGTATGGCTGAAGCCTGATTCCGAATTTGTCCTCATACCACAGATGGACGCGGGCCTGATTCTTAATATCCAGCGGAACAGGAACCCCGTTAAAATGCCTCCGCCCCTCAGCTATCTGAGCACTCTCCGTCTCAAAGCTTAGATCAGCCGGGTCAAAATAAACTAGATCAATATCGCTGATCCCATACTCTGCCGGGCGTCCGGTCAGCTGGTTCCACACGGTCTGTACAAGACAGCCTGCACCGACGTAATACGGCAGAGGCTCCAGAAACTGTGCCCTGCGGAAAACTTCCATCAGCAGCGGGCTCTCCGCGAACAGTCCGGTCAGAAGTTTAAGGTGCTGCTGCTCTTGTAGATTCGCCCCGTACACTTGCTGTGAAGCCGGAACCCCGTCAGCCACCTCTGCACCTCTCCCTCCAAATTAACTCAACGGCAAAGTATAATACTGCGAACGCTGGCTCTCATCCTGCTGATACAGCACGATCAGCAGAGTGCTTCCGCCCGTGTGCGCCGGAGCTTCAGCAACCGCAGCAGAAGGGTTGCTGCCCACGCTTCCGGCAATCCCGGCCGCTGCATTAAAGGCCGCTGCAATCCCAGAGCCCTCCGGCTGTGACATAACAGCAGCCGCACCGGTATCATCTGCAGCTTCGCCTGCTAATGCAGGTGAAACTAACTGCACTGCATCCGCCCGCAGTCCGCTGATCGAATCCAGCACAGGCTCAAGCCGGAACGGCAGTACCTCCAGCACCATGAACTTTTGCAGCTCACGTTCACTATATCCTGCTTCCGCCAGTGCTGCCGAGACCCGCTCCGGATGAGCGGCAATTTCCTTCATATGGCGCGCCCACTCCGGCTTGTCCAGCGCGTTGTCCCACCAGATTTTGCGTGGCTTGTACTTGTGGCCCAGGAAGTAATCCAGCTTCATCAGCCCTGTTATAATCTCCATCCCTGGCGTACCGCTGTCGGTCAGGAACGCATGCAGCCGGGTAAACAGATCCTCAAGCTGATGCCCGATCTTCTGCCAGCCCCGCTCCTCCCAGTAATCACCGAACGCCTGGAAGAAATCAAACGGCGACTCAAAAACATGGCGGATCAGGTACTTAACGGTATGATCCAGCCGATGGCTGTTCCAGTATTTCTCCAGTACATCCTCCAGCCGCTTCAGCCGGATAATATCGGCAAAGGACATGACATGCGAGCTGAGAATCTCATAAGGCGCATGCTCCATGTACGTATATTCGTATTTGGCAGCCTGGGCGCGCAGGCCGGTGCCGCGGAGCATTTTGAGAAAGCCCAGCTGCAGCTCCTCAGGCTCCATCACGAACACATCATTGAAGGTCTTGCGGAAGGTCGCGTAATCCTCCTGCGGCAGTCCGGCAATCAGATCCAGATGCTGGTCGATGTTGCCGCTGGCTTTGATTTTCATCACGGTACGGGACAGCTTGGTGAAATTCTGGCGGCGCTTGACCAACTCATTGGTCTCGTCGTTGGTCGACTGTACGCCGATTTCAAAGCGGAAGATACCCGGCGGCGCATTTTCGGACAGAAAATCCAGCACCTCCGGCCGCATAATGTCAGCCGTAATCTCGAACTGGAACACACAGCCCTGATGGTTGTCGATCAGGAACTGGAACATCTCCATCGCATAGCTGCGGTTGATGTTGAAGGTGCGGTCCAGGAACTTGATAACCTTGGCCCCGTTATTGATCAGATAGAGCAGATCCGACTTCACCCGCTCAATATCGTAATAGCGTACCCCGACCTCAATACTTGATAAGCAGAACTGGCAGTTAAACGGACAGCCCCGGCTGGTCTCAAAATAAACAATCCGCTTGCTGAGATCCGGCAGATCATCGGCGAACCGGTGCGGTGTCGGCAGGGTGTTGAGATCGCTTTTGGGACGCGGAGGGTTGACGATCAGCTCCTCGCCTTTGCGGTAAGCGGCCCCGTAGACAAAGTGAAACTTGCGCTCATCGCGCAGCTCCTGCAGCAGGTGATGGAAGGTCTCCTCCCCGTCCCCGTTTACGACAAAATCCACGCCGGGCTCGCGCTTCATCCAGTAGAGCGGCTCGTAGGATACCTCCGGCCCTCCCAGGACAATTTTAACTTCCGGCAGCACCTGTTTGAGGATACCGACCAGCTTAATGGTCTCTTCAATGTTCCATATATAACAGGAAAATCCGATCACGTCGGGCTTCTTCTGGAATAAGTCGGACACGATATTCATCGCAGGATCCTTGATGGTATATTCAGCCAGCATAATATCCGGGAATTCATGCTCACTGTATGCCTTTAGCAGGCGGATGGCCAGCGAGGTGTGGATATATTTGGCGTTTAATGTGGCCAGGACGATTCTCATGCCTTATAACCTTCTTTACATTTCATTTTGAAAAAACTCCAGAAACGGCTTGCCGTATTTCCGGTACTTCACTTCCCCGACACCCTTTACCCTCAGCATCTCCGCTTCGGTCTGCGGACAAACCACGCTCATCTCGCGCAGGGTGGCATCATTAAAAATAATGTAGGACGGCACATGCTCGCGTCCCGCCAGGTCGCGGCGGATCAGGCGCAGCTGCTCGAACACCGTCTCGTTGACGGCAGACGGTGAATGATCGTAGCCCCGGCTGCGGCTCCGCCCGGAGCCGGCTCCGCCGGTAACCAGCGGCCGGGCCACCCGCTGCTGCACCTGACGCTGGCCGCGCAGCACCTCGGCGGCCTGCGGCTGCAGCCGTACTACCGGATACTGGCCCTCCGACAGGGCCAGATACCCCTCCGAGATCAGCACATTGATGCTCTCGGTAATTTCCTTCTCCGTGCGGCTCGACATCGCCCCGTGGGTCGGCAGCTGCTCGAAGCCGTACTGCAGCACCTTCTGGTTGCGTGAGCCCTTTAGCACCGAGGCGACCAGTGCCACCCCGAAGCGCTCCCGCATCCGGTGGATGCAGGAGAAAATCTTCTGCGCATCCACGGTCATATCGGCCAGCTCACGCTCATCCGTGCAGTTGCTGCAGATCCCGCAGGGCTTGTCCCCGTGGTCTTCGCCGAAGTAGGCAAGCTGGGCACTGCGCAGGCAACGGGTCGTATAGCAGTAATCGATCATCTGCTGCAGCTTGCGGTATTCGTTCGCTTTGCGCTCAGGATCCTGGGGATTCTGCTCAATCAGGAACTTTTGGGTCATAATGTCCTGCGCGCTGAACAGCAGGATACACTCACTCGGCTCCCCGTCCCGGCCGGCGCGTCCGGCTTCCTGGACATAAGCCTCCATATTCTTCGGCATATTGTAGTGGATAACATAACGCACGTTGGATTTGTCGATCCCCATCCCGAAGGCATTGGTCGCCACCATGACGCGGATATCGTCATATAGGAACCCTTCCTGGCTGTCCGCCCGCTCCTGGTCGCTCATCCCGGCATGGTACCGTCCGGCGGCGATTCCTGAAGCCTGCAGCCGCTGGTACAGATCATCGACCTCTTTGCGGGTCGCCGCATATACAATCCCCGGCTGATGTGAATGGCTGGCGGTGTAATCAAGCACGTACTCGCGCTTGTTCTCCCCGCGCAGCACCGACATCGCCAGGTTATCCCGGCCGAGGCCGGTCATGAACACGCCCGGCTGGCGCAGGCGCAGCAGCCGGACCATGTCCTCCATAACCTCCGGCGTTGCCGTCGCTGTAAAAGCGGCCAGAATCGGCCGCTGCGGCAGCTCCTCAACGAACGGCGCCACCGCCAGATAGCTGGTGCGGAAGTCATGCCCCCATTGGGATACGCAGTGCGCTTCATCCACAGCCACGCAGGAAATAGAAAGGCCCGCCATTTCCAGGCGGAACCAGTCCAGCTCCAGCCGTTCAGGGGCAACATAGAGCAGCTTCAGCTCGCCCCGGCGTGCGGCGCGGATCCGCTCGTTCACTTCCTTGCCGCTCAGGGTGCTGTTAATATATGCGGCCGGAATACCGGCCGTAGTCAGGGCGTCCACCTGATCCTTCATCAGTGAAATCAGCGGTGAAATGACCAGGGTCAGCCCCGGCATCAGCAGCGCCGGAACCTGGTAACAGATCGATTTCCCCCCGCCGGTCGGCATAATGCCCAGGGTGTCGCCGCCTTCGAGCAGGTGCTGCACAATTTTTTTCTGGCCTTCCCGGAAGTCCGGATAGCCGTAATATTTCTGCAGTTCAGCCTGCGCCTGTTCCATAGTGGGTGCTTGCATTTTCATCGCTATCATAACTCCTAAAAGTTTTGTGAGAATAGACCTTCTTGTATCGCTTCACACGTGCAATTTCCTCTTACGGAAGCATCGGTTTGAGTCATTCTCTCTTTAGTTTACCGGGCATCCGGCCAATGAGCAACCGCAGAACAGACAAAAACCTTCTGTACAGACAGTCTGGCTGCAGTTCCTTCTTGGCTGTGCTTACATAAAATCGGCTGCAGCAAGCAAAACTCTATAGTGATCTTCTAAACTGCCATTCTAAAGGAGGCGGACGCTCTGCAAGGCTGGAAAGAAAAGTATGCTTCCTATATTAAAAAACAGCAGCCCGGCCCCCCGCAGGCTCCTGAAACAGACGTCCTGGGCCGCAGCCTTACAGATAATCTGGAGTATCTGCAGGCTCTGCTGGGTTCTAACGGCGATCTTGTAGCCCGTGACTTCCTGCTGTTCGGCCAATATGAGGCTGTGATGGTCTTCTTCTCGTCACTCGTTAACCAGGAGCAGATTCAAGAGCACATTCTGAAGCCGCTTATGACCCGCCCGGATGATCATCCCGGTGTACCGGAAAATCTTGACGGGATCATCCATTATGTCTGGAAAATAGCGGTGCAGGTGACCCAGGGCAGTTCGGAGCAAAAGCTGAGCAGCCTGCCGCCTGCAATTGTCAAAGGCAATCTGGTTCTGCTGATTGACGGCGTTTCTGAAGCCCTGCTGCTGGACATGCGGCAGATTGACATGCGCGGCGTAGACCAGCCGCAGACTGAGCAGGTCATCCGCGGGCCGCGGGAAGGTTATGTGGAAAAGCTGGAGAACAATCTCGCTCTGCTGCGTTACCGGCTGCAGAGTACAGATCTGCGGATCGAGATCAGTCCGCTCGGAAGCCGCACCCGGTCACGGGTTGCCCTGTGCTACCTGGACAGCATCGCTGATCCTCAGCTCGTGGCTGAAGCGATGCGCAGAATCTCCATTATTGATACCGACGGCATTATTGATGCCGGATATATTGAGCAGTTCATTGAAGATCAGCCCCTCTCCCCCTTTCCGCAGGTACAGAATACGGAGCGGCCGGACAAGACCGTTGCTGCACTTCTGGAGGGACGGGTGGCCATTCTTGTGGACGGCTCACCCTTCGCGCTTATTGTTCCGGCCCTGTTCAACCAGTTTTTCCAGACGGTCGACGACTACACCGAACGGTTCATCATGGGCAGCCTGATCCGGATCATCCGGCTGATCGCTTTGGCCAGCTCGCTGTTTTTCCCGGCCCTCTACGTTTCTGTAATCTCCTTCAACCCGGAGCTGATGCCGACGGACTTCGCTGTCGCCATCTCCGGAGGCCGGGCAGGCGTCCCGTTTCCCGCAGTACTGGAGGTGCTGATTATGGAGGTATCCATGGAGGTACTGCGTGAAGCCACCATCCGCCTGCCGCAGATGATCGGCGGAGCCTTGTCCATCGTCGGCGTGCTTGTCATCGGACAGGCTGCGGTAGCCGCCGGGCTCGCCAGCCCGATTACGGTAGTCATTGTAGCGCTGACCACCATAGGCTCGTTCGCCACTCCGGCCTATAATGCAGCGATTGCCCTGCGGATGCTGAGATTTCCGCTGATTCTGTTGGCCGGCATGTTCGGTCTGTACGGGGTTATGATAGGCACCATTCTCATCATCAACCATCTGCTGTTCCTGGATTCCTTCGGCGTACCGTATATGTCCCCGTTTATTCCAGGCAAATGGCGTGACTGGAAGGATGCGCTGGTGCGGGTCCCTTTGTGGTGGATGCGCCGCCGTCCCAGCTTTTTGCATGTCCGGGACACCACAAGGCTTCCGGAAGCTGTTCCAGATATGTACGAAGACCAGATTCTCCAGCAGGGAGGTGAAGCGGATGAACCCTACCCGTCAGATCACGACACTGCGGGCCGCCGCCGTAATCGGTAGCACGATTATTGGTGTGGGCATCCTCAGCTTTCCGCGGTACATGGCTGTTGCCGGGGGGAGCAGCGCTCCATTTGTAGCTTTTAGCGGTATCGTCATCTCTATTGCCTGCTTCTGGCTGCTGGCTTCATTATGCCGGCGGTTTCCCCGGGAATCCCTGTTTGTCTTCAGCGGGCGTCTGATCGGGAAGCCGCTCTCTTATATATTCACTGTGCTGATTCTGCTGATTTTCATTCTGCTGACTGGACTGACAGCGCGCCAGTTCGGGGATGTGGCAACCACCGTGCTTTTTAAAAAGACACCTATTGAAGCAACCGTATTTCTAATGCTGCTGATCTGCCAGCTGTCCTCCAGAAGGGATATCGTTAAGTTTACGTATATTCATTTCTTCTACTTGCCGCTGATTATCGGCCCGATTCTGTTTATCACACTGATCTCGATGCGCAATATGGATCTGCTCAATCTGCAGCCGGTGCTGGTGATGCCCTCTGCAGCGTTTTGGAGAGGTGCGGTGGAAGCCAGCTTCCTGTTTCAGACCTCTTTTATCATAGTGGTGCTGGTTCCCTATATGCAAAGCCGAAGCAGGCCGTGCGGGCCGGCGTTCTCGCCATCGCTGTAACCGGCCTCATCTACCTGCTGATTGTTGTTGCCGCCATCGGGCTGTTCGGGTCGGAAGAAACGAAGCTGATGATCTATCCGACCCTGGAATCCGCACGCTCGGCTGTAGTAGGCGAAGGATTTCTGGAGCGGCTGGATGCCATTTTTATAGTACTGTGGGTGATTTCAGTCTTCACCACCCTCTACAGCACCTATTATCTCGCAGCCTGCCTGCTGCAGCAGATGTTTGCTTTCCGGGATCAGCGGATGAGCTCCACGCTTATTCTGCCGTTTACATTTATAATAGCTGCCTTTCCCGCGAACGTATTCGAGACTTATTCCTGGTCCCTTGCCTTGGGGGCCGGCTCCATGATCATTCTGTCTCTGTATCTTTTCATGCTCTGGAGCATGTACCTGATCCGCCGTACCCGAAAGCGCGGTGCAGCCCGATGAAGTCCGTCCGTATGCTTTGTTCCGCTGTAGCGGCTCTGGCTGTCCTCACTCTGCTGCTGACAGGCTGCTGGGACCAGGTGGAAATTGAGGACCGTGCACTCGTTCTCGGCCTGTCCATTGATGCAGCTACACCTGAAGAAATGGCGACAGAAGAGCAGGTAACCCATCTAGACAATATGAAGCTTCCAGGGCATGCCATCAGCGTTACAGCGCAGATTGCCGTACCGGGGCGGGTCCCCCTCGGTCCGGGAGGCGGCAGCTCCAGTGACGGTGGCAAGGCCAGTCCGGTGTGGGTGGTTACTGTAACGGGCCACACGCTGGATGACGCAATGGACAATCTGCAGCAGCAGATTGCCGATCCCCGTTATCTTGTGCATCTGCGGGTCATCGTGATCAGTGAGACGATCGCCCGCGGCAATCTGGATGAGCTGAATGACTATCTGCGCCGCAATCCGGAAATCCGGCGCAGAACCTGGCTGCTCGTCTCCGAGGGCAGAGCTTCCCGCTTCATGGACGTCGATCCGCCCTTGCAGCGGGTGCCAACCCTGTACATTCTTTCTATGATGGAAAAAGCGGTAGCCGCGGGCAAATTCCCCCCTGATTATCTCGGGCAGTTCTGGTCAGCGGACTCCAAATGGGGGCAAAGCGCTTATCTGCCTTTCGTCGCTCTCCGCGACAAAGAGAATATTCTAATTGAAGGTCTGGCTTACTTCAGCGGCAACCGGGTGGTCAATACGACAAAGCCGCTTGAAATCGGCGCCTTTATGGCATTAAAGGGCATGGACCCCGGCGGATACTCCACCCTGTTCAAGACCAGGGAGTATGGAAGTGTAATTATCAAAATCAACCGGCGTTTCACCAAGACCAGCAGTTCAATCAGGGACGGCAAGCCATATATGAAATACGAGCTATACTTTGAAGGGGATCTGGACGAGAACTTTGACAGTAAAAAGCCGGTCAACTCCTCGGCCGCCCTCCATACGATTGAGCAGGAATTCAATACACAGATCCGGGGAGTAGTCAGCAATCTTGTCGGGCGCACCCAAAAGGACCACTCGGATATTTTCGGTATGGGCGAGCTGATCCGCGCCCGGCATCCGGGCTACTGGAAGCAGCATATCCACGAAAAAAAGGACTGGGAAGAGCTCTATGGCGGAATAAAGGTGGACGTTTCACTTCATGTGCATCTGCAGAGGGTAGGACTGAAAAGCAGATAAAATTCGCTTTTTAAAGGAGGGCTCCTGATGATCCGCTTGATGGCCTGCACCGCTATGGTGCTGCTGTTCTGCGCGCTGGTACTATTGTCTGTGGACCGGAATATCTACCGGACCAGCGGCTGGGCAAGGGAATCGAGATATGCAGCTGTACTCGGCTGGACTTGTACAGGAGCAGCCGGGTTCATTCTATTCGGTCTGCTGATTTATCTGTAGCGTTTATTCTACGGCCCTGCGCCGGTTCCGTAGTATTTCTGCAGCAGCCGTGGTATATTGAGGAGTACTCTATTACAGGACGGAGAATGTGCCCATGAACACAAGAAGAAATCCTAAGGAAGCGTCCAGACGGGGCGCGGGGCCAGGTGCCTCCTCCCAGGCCAAACCACAGTCAAAACAGGGTGCAAGAACCCGTTCCCATAAACCGGGCGGCAAGCCTGGTCCGGCAGCCAGAGCAAAGGCTGCCCCATCGGTCAAAAGCTATACCGTATCAGAACCGGCCGAGCTCCTGCCGTTTCTGCTGGACACGCTCAGCGGGCGCGGACGCAATTCTGTTAAGTCCCTGCTGTCCCGCGGGCAGGTATCCGTGGACGGCAAGGCCGTTACGAAGCATAACTATCCGCTGCAGCCAGGTCAGACCGTGGCCATCGACCTGGAGAAGCAGGTGCAGGCCAAGGAGATGGCCGGCCTGACCATCGTCCATGAGGATGATGATCTGATTGTCATCCAGAAGGATGCCGGCCTGCTGTCGATCGCCACCGGTGATGAAAATGAACAGACAGCATACCGCCAGCTGATGGAGCATGTACGCCTTGGCAATCCGCGTAACCGCATATTTGTGGTGCACCGGCTGGACCGCGACACCTCCGGTATCATGATGTTCGCCAAAAGCGAAGCGGTGCAGCAGAAGCTGCAGAACAATTGGAAGGACATGGTCAAGGAACGTTCATACGTGGCGCTTGTGGAAGGAGCCGTCAAAAAAGCCGAAGGCACCGTCAGCTCCTGGCTGAAGGAAACCTCCACGCTCAAAATGTACTCCAGCCCGCATGAAGGCGAGGGCCAGCATGCTGTGACCCATTATAAGCTGATCCAGGCGAACCGCCATTTCTCCCTGCTGGAAGTGCGCCTTGAGACCGGACGTAAAAATCAGATCCGTGTCCACATGGCCGACATCGGCCATCCGATCGCCGGAGATAAGAAATACGGCGCTGAAACCAAGGCAGTCGGCCGGCTCGGCCTGCATGCCCGGGTGCTCTCCTTCATACACCCGACAACCGGCGAGCTGTTGACCTTCGAGAGTCCGATTCCGAAGACATTTCTGAAGTACACCGCACCTGCGCCTGCGAATTAAGGATAAATCCGGCTGGCGGAAGAGCATGATAAATGAACATCAAAGCACAATAAGGGGGTGTACCGGCACATATGCACGGGACACCCCCTTATCCATACTCTGCCGCCGGCCGGAACATTTCCGCTCTCTTTTGCGTCATGATACAATAAAAAGAAAAAACGTAAGAAGGTGCGTCCTTGTTCCACCCCACTGTTTTTGACAACATCAAGATTGCCTTTGAAAACCAGCTGTACGACTATGATAATCTCGATGGCATCCTGATGATTAAGGGTCGCACCGACATACTCAACCTGGCCGTAATGTCCAGAGAATTCACGCTAGCCTTCAAGCTTACGGACGGATTCAAGGTGACCTCTGAGGTCGTCCTCCTCTCCTCCGTGAAGGAGCTCAGCGATGAAATCCTGGAAACACCGGGCAGCAATCCCGGCTGCAGCCTGCTGCTCCGCTTCTATATGGAAGTTACCGACCCTCCTATCCAGTGCCCGGCGGTTGAACGCATTCTGACCGGCATTTGGGGGCCAGAGCTGAAGCCCGAGCAATCACTCAGCTTCCGCTATGGCGGAGAAGAACAGATTTACAACAACTGCATCCAGCTCACCTTCAAACGGCAGATCACCGAGGAGCAGATGGAGGATATTCCGAACCTGCTGGCCCATCTGCTGCAGAGTGCGGAAGAGCTGGAGAACGTATAAACTGACAACGGGGTGAACCGGCTATGAGATTTTTGCCAACCGCCAAAAGCAACACCTGGTTTCGCTGGATGGCCGTATACGGCCTTCTGTTCTGGACAGTGCTTCTTATTTACCGCTTTGCGGTGCTCGCTGAACCCTTTGATCTGATGATTGCCCTGCGATTCGGCCTGCTCGCACTGGTGGTGTCCGTTCTAATTAATCTGCTTGGCTGGCTCGGAGGAAGGCTGGTCTGGTGCCTGTCCACGGCCGGACTGATCACCGGACTGGTTCTGATGTTCAGCTATACGTACAGGGATATGTCCGGCTGGGAGGATCTGGCGGGCTTTCTCACTTTCGTAATGTTCACACTGGGCGGTTTTGCGCTGGGGCTCATTGCAGAAGGAATCTATTACCTGGTTAAGCGCAGGCGTAACGGCTGAAGCAGGCTTTTAACATACCCGCATTCGCTTCTGTTTCAGAGGATTCCAAGATGAGGTGACCCGAATGTCCACATCCCTTCTGACCAAAAAAGCGCTGGCCCGCTCCCTGAAGCAGCTGATGGAGCATACGCCGCTGAACAAAATAACAGTCAAGCTTCTGGTGGAGGACTGCGGATTGAACCGCCAGACCTTTTATTATCATTTTCAGGATATTTTTGAGCTGCTCGGCTGGATTTATCAGACAGAGGCGGTGGAGAGCATTGCCCGGTACCGCAGCTACAGCACTTGGACGGACGGCTTTTACAGAATCTTTTGCTATATTGAGAACAACAAAACCTTCTGCTGCAACACGCTGGATTCTCTCGGCCGAAGTCATCTGGACACGTACCTGTATGAGGTGACCAGCGATCTCGTTATGGGTGTCCTTCAGGAGCTGTCGGCCGGGATGGAGGTCAGCGGTGAGGACAAGGCGTTTATCGCCAATTTTTACACTCTGGCCTTCACAGGACTCATTATCCAATGGATGCGCAGCGGAATGAAGGAGCAGCCGAAGCACATGATTGAACAGCTCAGCGTAATGATCGAAGGAAACTTCACTCAAGCGCTGCATAAATACGAGAAAAAGCTGGTACGGCCTTAGGCTGTCCGGCTTTTTTTGCATATCCCCGTCGTTATTTCTCTACATACATTCATGTTCCTTTTCCGGTCTTGCTGTCAAAAAACTAGACACTTTATGCCAAATGACCAAATTTTGGACACTCCGGCGGTTTTGATTATACCCTCTGTTTCACTCCTGGATTACATTAGGGACAGCAAGTGAACAGCACATCAAACCCTATGGAGGCGACTTTTGTGACAAAAGAGCACGGTAACCGGCAGGTTTATTTTGTAGGCGGCGGCATTGCATCCCTTGCAGGTGCGGCTTATCTGGTCAGGGACTGTAATTTCCCCGGAGCGAACATTCACATTATTGAAGAAATGCATATTCTCGGCGGCAGTAATGACGGCGCAGGCGACGTAGAGCAGGGGTATGTCATCCGCGGCGGCCGGATGCTTAACGATGAAGCGTATGAGAATCTGTGGGAGCTGCTGAGTACGATTCCTTCCATTGACCATCCGGGACAATCTGTGCGCGAGGAAATTATCGCCTTCGATACCGCTAACCCCACCCATTCCAATGCCCGGCTGATTGACCGCAGCGGCGAGGTTCAGGATGTGCTGTCGATGGGCTTCGATATGGCCGACCGGCTGGCGATGGGCAAGCTGATCATTACTCCGGAGGAAGCGATGGGCAAGGCGCGGATTAACGACTGGTTCGGGCCGCATTTTTTCACGACGAATTTCTGGTACATGTGGGCGACCACCTTCGCCTTCCAGCCTTGGCACAGCGCAGTTGAGTTCAAGCGGTACATGCTCCGCTTCATGCATGAATTTCCGCGGATTCAGACGCTTGAGGGGGTAACCCGCACTCCGTACAACCAGTATGATTCCATTATTCTGCCGCTGCAAAAGTATCTGGAGCCGCACGGCGTGGACTTTTCGCTGAAATGTACCGTAACGGATCTGCTGTTCAAAGATGGCGACGGCATTACCGTTACAGGCATGAATGTGACGCGCATGGGCGTTGAGGAGCTGATTGAGGTAAAAGAAGGCGACCTCGTCATTGTCACGAACGGCTCTATGACTGAAAGCGCAAGCCTTGGCTCGATGACCTCAGCTCCTGAACTGAAAGGCAAGGGCAGCTCCTGGAAGCTGTGGGAGAACATCGCCGGCAAAAAGCCCGGGCTCGGCAATCCCTCCCCGTTCGCGGACTATGTGGACGAATCGAAGTGGGAGTCGTTCACCGTCACCTTTCAGGATTCCGTCTTCTTTGACCTGATGGAGAAATTCACCCGCAACCGGGCCGGTACAGGCGCACTTGTCACCTTCAAGGATTCCAGCTGGTTCATGTCGGTTGTGCTGGCCTTCCAGCCGCATTTCCGCAATCAGCCGGAGCATGTCAAGGTATTCTGGGGCTATGGACTGTATCCGGACAAGGTCGGCGATTTCGTCAACAAAAGAATGTGCGACTGCACCGGGGAAGAGATTATGCAGGAGCTGATCGGCCATCTGCATTTTGAGGCACACCGGGACGAGATCATGGCGACAGCCAACTGCATCCCGTGTATGATGCCGTACATCACCTCCCAGTTCATGCCGCGGCTTGTCACCGACCGGCCGAAGGTTGTGCCGGACGGCTCCACCAATCTGGCGTTCATCAGCCAGTTCTGCGAGATCCCGGACGATGTCGTATTCACCGAGGAGTATTCCGTGCGCGCGGCGCGGATCGCCGTCTACACCCTGCTTGGCATTAACCGTCCGGTGGAGCCGATTCACCAGTACCATTACGATGTGCGGACGCTGTTCGCCAGCTTCGTGACTTCGTTCAGGTAGGGGCCGGGGGCGCTGCTGCGAAGTTTGCTGCAGGTCGCTGCGGGTTTACTACAAAAAACGCCAGATCTCCATTTGCCGGAGATCTGGCGTTTTATTGTGTAAGCTATGCGGTGGCAATACGGAGCTCCAGTTTGTCCGGCGTGCTCCACATGGCCAAGTGCGCTCAGCTACGCTATTCAGTACTCCTGTTTCACCCGCGTTCAGCGGTATAACAATACTGCACAGCGCAGGATAACTACGCTGGTAATTCTAACAGTCAGCTCCCCATAATTCAGCATTCCCCGACCGATTGCAGTAATCCGCAGGAGATTCCGTAACCCAGCAGGGTCAGTAACCGCTGCGGGTTCAGCAATCAGATGCTGCAGGAGCCGTCATCGCAGCCTTCGCCGTCCGGAGCCTGGGATTTGGGCTGGCCGACAACCTGCAGTGCAGGCTTGCTCTGCTCTTCCGCCCAGACAGTGTCGAGTACCTCTGTAAATACCGGGCCGGGCTGTGCACCGGATACGGCATACTTATTATTGAAGACAAAGAACGGCACGCCGGTCACATTCAGCTGCCGGGCCGCATCAATATCCTGATTCACTTCGGCAGTATAGGCATCGCTGTTCAGGACTGCCGATACCTCATCAGTGTCGAGGCCCACTTCCGCAGCCAGTGAAGCCAGCACATCATGCTTGCCGATATTCACCGAATCGGTGAAGTACGCTTTTAGCAGACGTTCGGTCAGCTCTTTGTCTTTTCCTTTGGTAGCGGCATAATGACTAAGACGGTGCCCGTCAAAAGTATTCGTAGGCACAAGCGTGTCAAAGTTAAACTGCAGTCCGACGCCCTGCGCCTGCTCGGCCAGCTGTGCATTCATCGCTTTAGCCTTATCGCGGGTCATTCCATATTTGGAGGCCAGCATTTCATGAATGTCTCTGCTTTCATCCGTCCGTGCTGTCGGGTCGAGCTGGAAGCTGCGGAATACAACCTCCACCTTGTCGCGGTCCGGGAATTGGCTCAGCGCGTGCTCCAGCCGACTTTTGCCGATGTAGCAGAAGGGGCAGGCATAATCAGACCATACATCTATTCTCATTGTAAGTACCTCCTAATAGTGTGCATGCTTAGTTAATGTACCCTTAGGCATCCGGCCTGTTACGTACACCATGATTTCAATAACAAATAATATGTCACTTACTATTATATAGTTATAAACCGAAAAACACAAACCTATTCTGCGGCTTACGCCATACACCCTCAGCTCATACGAACCCCAGGCTCAGGAATATAGTGCGCGTGGCCGGAGTAGCCGGCATCATCTTGGGGCTGCTAATGCTCATTTATGGCGGGAGCGTGCCGGATCTCCTTTTTCCTTTTTTCTGAGCCCTCTATGTTAGTCCGCACCTGCAATTTTCAGAAAATCCGCAAAAAAAGTACACGAAAGTGGTATATACGGCTTTCCCGGAGGGAATGTACACTTGGATTAACAAGAAAATCCGGTGATTCCCCAAACCACTATAGCGGACGGTTCCAGCGTCCCGGAAGGAGCAGCAGCATGCATGATGTATCCATAGTCATTCCCACGCGCAACCGGATCAGCGATCTTACGCTGTGCATTGAATCCATCGGCAGGCAGACCGAGCTGGAGGATGTCTCCATTGAGCTGCTGATTGTCGATGACGGTGAGATCGGGGACAGTGTGCTTACGTATTTCCGCAAGGTGCTGGCCCAGATGCCGGATGCCGAGCTTCATTATTACCGCAAAACCAGACCGGGGGTCTGGCTCTCCCGCTATGAAGCGCTCGGGCTGATCGACGGCGAGATTGTGCTGAGCTTCGACGATGATGCCGAGCTGGACGACCCGCTCTATATCCGCCGGATGCTCGATACCTATGCATCCGATCCGTCCATTGTCGGCGTCGGCGGTATCGCCAAGGGATTATCCAGCAGTGCATCCGGGAAGCTGCTTGGCAGGCTGACCTGTCAGATGTCCGGCTCGCCGGGCAGGCTGTCGGCAAGTACCCTTGCAGGCTCGCTGCTGCTCTGGGGAGAGACGGAGAATATTTTTGAGACCGACTTTTTCCACGGCTGCAATATGTCGTTCAAGCGGGAAGCCCTGAAGGATATGAAGCCCTATCCCTGGATGACCAGCTATGCCGTGGCCGATGACATTTACATGTGCCACCTGGCCAGCAAATACGGCAAGCTTGTGATCAATCCCGAGATGAAGATCACCCATCATGAGTCGCCAAGCTCGCGCGACAAGGCCGGGCGTGTAGCCAGAGCCACTGCGGTGAATCATTACTATCTGCTTAATCTGCGCAAAGCGCCGGTCAAAAATTATGCCGCCCTCCTCTGGACGCTCACTTATCTGACCGGCAAGTCTACGCTGAAGCGCAATTTCAACGCCGTATCCGGCTATGCCAGCGGCATTTGGTTTGTCCTCAATCCACGAAAGAACAAATACAGGGAATACATGCTGGATTAGCCACACACACCATTCCTCCCCCACAGCTGCGCTGCCCGCAGCCATCCACTGCCCCGCATACCAAAACTCCCGCACCGCCTAAGCAGGCGTGCGGGAGTTTTTCATTTCATTTAAGCTGTCAGCTCTTGAGCCGGAGTTTTCGTCCGTTTGACGTTCTGGCGCAGGAAATAGAAGAACGTCAGGCATAGGAACAGAGTGGCATAGCTCAGCAGATATATGATCTGCTCGCGCATTAGGGCGTAATCGCCGCTGGCGATGATTGCTTTGTAGCCGACGATGCTGTGGGTCATCGGCAGCCACGGATTAACCTTCTGCATCCACTGCGGAAGCAGCTCCAGCGGGAAGGTTCCGGCACTGGACGTAAGCTGGAAGATCATCAGCACGATCGCCAGGAAGCGGCCCGGATTATCCAGCCAGGTCACCAGTGCCTGGACAATCATGGTAAAGGTGAAGCTGACGATCAGGGTAAACAGATAGAACAGCGGCACGCTCTGCACCTCCAGCTTCAAGCCGTACAGGAGAACCGCAACGGCAAGCAGCGACTGCAGCACGCTGACCATCACGAACATCAGCGTCCGGCTGGCGAACCGGCCCATCGGCGAAGCGTCCGGCACACTGGATTCCCGCAGGGAGAATACCGTTGTGAACACGAGAGCTCCCATAAAGAGCGCAAGCGACAAGAAATACGGGGCGATACCCAGCCCGTAGTGATCCAGCTTGCGGTCGGTGTTCTCAACCAGCTTGACCGGTTCGGCGAACATGCTGACTGTATCATCGCCGGAATTGACGCTTGCCGTTTCGGCGGCTGCGTCATTCAGCTTCTGCGCCAGCTCACCGCTGCCGCTGGCCAGCTTGCCGCTGCCGTCCTGCAGCTCTCCTGCACCGTCCGTCAGCTTGCCGGCGCCTTCCGACAGGCCGTCCACGCCTCCGGCCAGCTTGGTCAGCCCTTCAGCCAGCTGCGAAGCACCCTGCTTCAGGGCCACCGCACCGTCAGCCAGCCTGCTGCTGCCGGAGGTCGCATCATTCAGCTTGTCGCCGAATGTGCTTAAGCCTGTGACCAGCTGCGTTCCGCCGCTGCTCAGAGCCGCAGCGCCGTCGTACAGCTGCTGCTGCGCTTCCGTCAGCTGCGTGCTGCCCGCCAGCAGCTGCTCCTGGCCGCTGTGCAGCTGCACGCTGCCGTCGGCCACCTGCTTGCTCGCAGCCAGCAGCTGCTGGAACTGCTCGCTGTCCTGCAGCTCCGGCGTCGCTGCGAGCATCTGCTCAAGCCCCGCCGCTACCTGCTGCGCACCGGAGGCAAGCTGGCCGCTCGCCGCCTCGGAGGCGGTCAGCCCTGCGGTCAGCTTGCTGCTGCCGTCCTTGGCGCTCTCAAGCCCGGCGGCAAGCTGCGAAGCTCCGCTCTGCGACTTCTCCGCACCTGCCTGCAGCTGCTGCTCCGCCTTGGAGAGCTGGCTGAGGCCGCTGGCCAGGTCGGCAGTCCCGGCTGTCAGCGTGCCTGTGCCTTCATTCAGGCTGCCTGCTCCTTTATAGAGGAGCTTCAGTCCGCTCTGCAGCTCTGTTGTGCCGCTGGACAGCTTGTTCAGGTTGGTTTTCAGGGTGGACAGGCCGTCTGTCAGCTTGTCCGCGCCTTCCTGCAGCTCGCTTGCTCCGCTGCCGGCGTCTCCAAGCCCGGCAGCAATCGTATCCACTTGTTCATACATGCTGCGGGTATAAGCCTCGGTAATTTTGGCGGACAGCTTCGATTTCAGCTTGTTCATCGCACTGTTGCCAATCTGTCCGGCTACAAAGTTATAATCGCTGTTCGGCTCAAAAACAATCTCCGACTGCACCGGCTTCTCCTGCGTCAGGGTAGTCGCATTTTGCGAGAAATCGGCCGGAATTGTAATCGTCATATAATAGCGGTTGTGCGCCATTCCGTCTTCAGCTTCGGCTGCATCAACAAATTTCCAGTTAAAATCGGTATTTGTTTTTAACTCGTCCACAAAATCATTCCCGACATCCATCGTCTTGCCCTCGTACTGCGCCCCCCTATCCAGGTTGACTACAGCAACAGGAAGCTTGCCTGTATTTCCGTAAGGGTCCCAGGAGCCTTCGACGAGGAATCCGCTGTACAGCATCGGCAGTGCCGATACACCAAGCAGCGTAATCAGCAGCATCGGTTTCCCGAGCAGTATTTTTAAATCTTTCCAGAATACATTAATGGCTCTCACAGGGTCACCCTCATTCTTTTATTTGTAAATGTATGAAAATTTCATACTCATTCATTATTGCAGGAAAAAAATAGCCCTTCACAGGCTAGAATGTTCAACTTTACTTGAGAATACCGTTTGAAATAAACAGCATCATATGCTCCTTGATCCGGGTCTCATCAAGCGGCTCATGGGCTTTGTTCCATTCCGTTGTCAGCGCCAGGTATAAACGCAGAATCATAAACGCAGCCACACTGGAATCGCAGGGCTTGACTTCATCTCTGGTGATCGCCGTTTCAATCTGCTGCCGCAGAAAATCCAGCGCATAATCCTCCATCCGCTTTACCCCTTCCAGCGCCTGCACCGTACCGATGTCACGCACCTCCTGGGCCAGCTTCACGAACAGCTCGTGATCGGAGCGGAACTCGAGGATCGAATCGAGCAGATTAAACAGCTTATGTGTAAAAGTGTCCTCCTCGGCGGCAATCCGGTTCATGACAGAGGTTAACTCCTGGGTGGCCTTGTCCAGAATTTCCTCAAACAGCTCTTCCTTGGTCTTGAAGAACGTATAGATGGTGCCTTTGCCGACGTTGGCAATCTTGGATACCTGCTCCATCGTGGTCGCCTTATAACCGAACTGCACAAAGGACTTGGTTGCCGCCTGAAGAATTAACGCTTTGCGGTCGATAGACATGACTTGGACTCCCTTCCTTCTGGAAAAACACCGGAAATTGACTAAATTCATTTTTCGGTCATTCGGTCAATATGTAATTTACCATGTCAGCAGGAAGAAGACAACACCTTATTTAAAATTTATTTATTCTTCATCTTTTATATCCAACTGTTTATCCATTAGCCAGTGCGATGTTATCCGTAAAATGTCATGAAATTAGTATCCATTGCCATTCTTTCTGGGGTATGATAAGAAGGATGTGATCTAGAAACTACATTATGGATGGTGGAATATGTTTAAAAACAAAAAATTACTGCTTATTCTGGCCGGTCTGGTCATTATTGCGGCTGTCGTAATCTGGCTTGTGGCCGGTGGCAAAGGGGATGACAGCGGCAATACCGCTGCAACCGAAACCCCGGGAGGCGCAACCGTAACCGAAGAAGGCGGCACCAAAGCGCTGGCGCAGACTTTTTATATCTATGATACCGTTGTAAACATCAAGATATTCGGCAACGATGCTACCCAGCAGAATATGGATGATATTCAGGGCCTGCTGGAGCGTATGGATACCCAGTTCAGCCGGACCAAGGAAGACGGTGAATTGTATGCCGTGAACCAGGCTGCCGGCAAGGAAGCAGTAGCTGTATCCGACGAAACCATTGATATTGTGAAGCAATCCATTAAATATGCCGAAGATATGGACGGGCTGTATGAGCCGACGATCGGGCCGCTGGTGGACCTGTGGGCGATCGGGGAAGGCGGCGAGCATGTGCCTGACCAGGCAGACATTGATGCGGCCAAGAGCCTGATTAATTATAAGGATATTATCATTGATGAATCAGCCAAGACCATCAAGCTCGCCAGAGAAGGCATGGTGCTGGATATGGGCGGAATCGGCAAAGGCTACGCCGCTGACCGGATTGCCGATTATCTGAAGGAGCAGGGTCTGGACAGTGCAATGATCAACCTGGGCGGCAGCAGCATTATCGCCCTTGGCAACAAGCCTAACGGTTCCCAGTGGAATATCGGCCTGCAGGACCCGGACCAGAGCCGCGGCACCCAGCTGGGCACGATCAAAATCTCAGATGAGGTTATTGACGCTTCCGGGGTATACGAGCGTTACTTCATGCAGGACGGTGTCCGTTATCACCACATTCTGGACCCGCGTACCGGCTTCCCGTCCCAGAACGGGCTGAAGAGCATTACCATTATGAGTCCGAACGCAACAGATGCGGATGCCCTGTCCACCGGTGTATTCCTGATGGGTCTGGAAGACGGCCTGAAATATCTGGAGTCCCTGCCGGAAGAAGTTGAAGCCTTTTTCATCACCGAAGACAACAAGATCTATGCAACATCCGGTATCCGGGACAGACTGCAGCTGACCGATCCGACCTACACTTTTGCAGATTAACCTTATATATGAGTACAAGTAAGAGGGGGCGTTCAGCCCCCTTTTTTTCATAACTTCCCTCTATCCGTCACTATCCTCCGAAATCAGTTCACCCGCCGCCGTGTCCGGATTCAGCCATATTGGCTGGACCTGATTATTCTTTTTCATTTGTCAGAGAACCTTTGGGAGTGTGCATTCTATCATGTTGAATGAAATTATTTACAAGTATTTATGAATGACAAAAAAAAACGGCTGAGCCCAGGCTCCGCCGCTTGCTGTTATCTTTGTATTCCGCCAGCCCCTCAAATCAAGGGAAGTCTGCTGAACTCCTGGTAATCCGCAAAAATATAGCTCGGCACATGCTCCGTACGAGGCTGTCTGCCGCGGGGGTTGTACCAGCACACTTTCCAGCCGGCCGACAATGCGCCAACCACATCATTATCCCATGTATCGCCGACATACAGCGAGTTGTCCGGGGTGGTTCCTGTAGCCTCATTGACATGCCTGAAAATCGCCGGGTCCGGCTTCGCCAGTCCGACCGCATCCGAAATGAAGATCATCTCCGGCGGAATCAGCTTGTCGATGCCGAGGCCCCGCAGCTTGTTCGTCTGATGCTCCTTCGGCCCGTTGGTGATAATCCCTACCTTATGCCCGAGAGCCAGGAACCGCCGGATCTGCTCCTCCACCCCGTCAATCATTTCAATGGTGTACTGCCGTCCGATATATGCCGCCTGAACACGTTCAGCCTGCTCCCGGCTAAGCGCTATGCCATATTCGGCAAAAGCCAGCTCCAGCCGCAGCACCCGCGTCTCTTCCAGTTCAAGCTCACCGCTGAGGTACTTCGGCCAGAGCAGATCACTGTGATGCCGTACTGTATAAAATAATTCCGCGTAATCCAGACTGCTCTCATCCGGCGCCAGCACCTCGCGCACCGCTTCACGGAACGGCACCAGATGGTCGTACAGCGTATCATCCAGATCAAAAAAAACTGCTAATTTACTGCTGTTATCCACTACAATTCTCCTTACTTGAAGCTATCATTTAAAAATAAGATCATAAGTGTAAAATTCCTCATCCCTTACGTACCCTTGAGCCTCATACAGGCGCTGTGCCCGGATATTATCCGTCATGGTGGTCAGCGTCAATCCCTTGCTCCCCGTACTCAAAGCATACTCTCGCACACCTGACAGCAGCAGCTTGCCCAGAGCCTGCCCGCGCAAATCCTCAGCTACGTACAAGTCATTTAGCACCCACAGCCGCTGCATTGTCAGTGACGAGAACGACGGATAGAGCTGTGCGAAGCCACCGGCCTGTCTGCTGCCAGCCACATCTTTTACCGCCATAAAAATCACAGATTCCTCTGCCTTCAGCCTTTCCTGCAAAAACGCTAAGGCTCCTGCGAGATCGGGCTGCTGCCCGTAATACACCCTGTAATCGTTGAACAGCGGCGAAATCAGCTCCGCATCCTGCCACTCTGCCTGCACCAAACGGTAATTTTCCATCCTTCATTCCCTCTTTTCAGCACTCCGGCTTTATTATAGGAAAATTGTAAAATAACCTCCCCAGCCTGACCATGGAGAGAATGACGGATCATATGGATAAAAGCCCTGCCCGTTACTCTTTGGAGTCGTAGAAGACATGCCGGGCGCTGATCTTGCCCTCCTCAATATCCAAAATCCCGAAAGAGTACTGCTTCTCGCGCCGTTTGTCGGTGGGCGAACCGGGATTGAACAGCAGGACGCCGTTCTCCCTGCGCATCAGCGGCTGATGGGAATGGCCGAACAGAATGCAGTCCACCTCCTGGCCTTCAAAGGCCAGCAGTGCATTGCCGTCCGTCCCTTTACGGGAGTACGGGGCATGCCCGTGGATCAGTCCGATCCGCACCCCGTCCAGAGTAACGATCTTCTGCTCACCGAACCGCCGGATAATCTCCGGGCCGTCGTTATTGCCGGCAATCCCCTCCACCGGGGCAAGCTCGGCCAGCAGGTCATAAATCTCCAGGGCCACCCAGTCTCCCAGATGGAGGATCTGGTCTACCTGGCGGAACTCCTCTACAAGCGCCTGCGGGAGAGCCTTGGCCGACCGCGATAAATGGGTATCGGATACCACGCCTATTTTCATCTGATTCAGCTCCTAATCTGCATAATCTGCATAATAATCTTGTGCATCTATCATGACTTCAGCGAATGCATATTTTCAGATTATTGTACGATTTGCAGCAGGCAGAAGCAAGTAAAGCGCTATCATCTATGGATAGGAGAGCCTTTCCGCGAAAGGTCTGCCCCTGTTACACCAGCCTTAGCTCAACTTTAGTTCCGCCAGTTCCACAGCCGCAGCGTAAAAAGCCATGACGGCCGCTTAATCTTCAGCGGCCGTCATGGCTCAAACTATACAGCAGAGGTTCAGTAAAATCCGATCGTGGATGAGGCGTCCCGCATCCACTCCCGCTTGCGGCCCTTATCCAGCTCGCCGCGCATGCCGCGCACAAGCTGCTCGACATCGGCCGTGCCGTTCTCATGCCACTCCAGGGCGGCGCTGACATACAGCTCGCCCAGCTGGGTGAGCGAGAAATCCCCGGTCAGGCGGGCTGCCAGACTGACTCCTTCCTCACCGGCAAAAGCGGAGAAGCCGCGCAGCCGCAAAAACTCCAGCCTCAGCTCCTCATTCGGCATTTTGATCTCATAGGCCCGGTCGAAGCGCCCGGCGCGGTTCATGAGGCCGGGATCGATTTTGTCAGGATAGTTGGTCGTTCCGATCAGAAAAATCCCTTCCTTGGAGGTTGCACCGTCCAGCGTATTCAGGAAGAACGAACGGACCTCCTGCGGCATCGAGTCAATGTCCTCAATGACCAGCACCATCGGTGCCAGCCGGGCCGCAGCCTCGAACACCTCATTCACCGACTCGCTGCTGGTATATTCGGTAATCTGCCAATACACTACAGGACCAGGCACACTCCCGGCGATGGATTTTACGAGCGTGGTCTTGCCGTTACCGGGATGGCCGTAGAGAAGAATGCCTCTTTTGTACGGGATATCATATTTGACATAAAAGCTGCGGTCCGCATCAAAAAACTGGTCCAGCGAGCGGTAAATTTCTTTCTTGACGGCAGCATCCAGCACAACCTCCTCACGGGAGGCAGCCCGGGTAATCGGCTCATCCTCACGGCAGACCCCGTTACGGCGGTCGGTAAACACGGTCACCTTGTTGATGTTCTGCTCCCGCTGCCGTTTGCGCACGTTGCCGAGAAAAGCCTGCAGCTGGCTATCCGATGCGGCAAATACAAAATCCTGAAAATTAATGCCGTTTTCCTGGAATACAGGCACCCGGGCGAGCGCAACACCCATCGACGGATAAGCCAGCACATTATTGCGGATCGACAGATGGATATTGTACTCCGGCTGCTCCTTGTCATCATCGTATACGAAGGTCCTGTCTTCCAGCCGGTCAAAGATCCGTGCAACATGCTCAACCTCCGGATTGCCTGACTGCACATCATCCTGCAGCAGCTTCCAGTACTCACTGTTCGGATCATCGCTGGCGTACAGCTCATAGCGGACATTATAGCGTGTATACAGGGCTTCAAGAATACCGTCAACGAGCCGGGCATAGACGTCATAGCCCTTGATCAGACCGCCGGCACCTGCATCATAAGGAAAAACTACAGCCTGCTTCTCATACTCCTGCTTCATCCTATTTCGTCCCCTTTATCGCTGCGAGCGGCTTGCATTTGGCTACAACAGCAGCCAAGCCGGCGCCCGTAACGCTTTCTATGATCTCATCTACATTCTTATAGGCTTGAGGGGATTCGTCAATGATAGATTCCAGGGAATGCTGATTTACTACAATCTCATCCTCTTTGCCGACGTTAAGCGAACGGGAAAAATCCTGGACCGATACCAGCCGTTTTGTCGCTGAGCGTGAACGGATGCGGCCGGCCCCGTGGCAGATGGAGTAGTAATTTTCTTCTCCGCCGCTCTGCCCGACCATAATATACGACGCTGTTCCCATTGAGCCGGGGATGAGCGCCGGGTGACCGGTCGCGGCATAGACAGCAGGGTTATCCGGGTGCCCGGCGGGCAGAGCCCGTGTCGCCCCTTTGCGGTGCACAAATTTCGTGCCGGAGGAGGTCTCTTCCTCCCAGGCATAGTTGTGCATCAGATCGTACAGCGTCCGCAGCTCGCATTTGGTGCCGAACACATCACGGAAGGCCTCACGCACTCCATATGCGATCAGATGACGGTTCACTACCGCATAGTTAAGCGCGGAGTACATCAGATTAACGTACCGCTGAGCCTGCGGGTGGGCAAGCGGGGCATAAATCAGCCGCGGGTCGGCGCTGCCCAGCCCCAGCTGACCCATGACCCTGGCAAAGGCAGGCGTACAGAACTGGTTCACCATCCCGCCCCAAGCCCGGGAGCCGGAGTGGATCATCACGGCAATCTGCCCGTCCTTCAGGCCCCAGGCTTCGGCTACGGCCCGCTGCTCCTCTGCGATTTCAATGGCCTGAATTTCTACGAAGTGATTCCCGCCGCCCAGTGTGCCGAGCTGGCGGTGGCCGCGATGCCAGGCCATATCCGGCAGCTCATTTAGAATCTCTTCGTCAAAGCCGAGCCTCTTGATCTCCACATGCGACAGCGCGCTCGATTTCTTCGGTGTGTAGCTGTCGGGAATATACTTGTTCGGCAGGCCCTGCAGGCCTTTGCGGACAATATTCTCCAGCCTTATATCACTGTAATGGCCGCGCTGCTGCTGCTCCATCGGCAGGTATCTCTCGATCGCACGCACCAGCTTGCGGCGCAGCTTCACCTCGCGCAGATCGTCCTTATGCAGGTTGGTCAAGTGTACCCGCATGCCGCAGCCGATGTCGCTGCCCACGATGGACGGCGAGACATAGCCCGACGCGGCGTCCCATACTGCGGTAGTCCCGATGCAGGTTCCGACACCTACATGCACATCGGGTGTATAACTCATATATTCAATACCCGGAATCTGCAGATTATTGTTGGCCATCTCCAAAACCTTGTAATCCAGGGAGCCAAACAGCTGCTCGCTGGCATACACCTTGAGGTCGCCGCCGGGAAGGGCAACCTCATGTTTATAACGGGGCTCATAGCCCGCTTGCAGTTCTATGTTATTCATAAATTAATGTCATTTCCTCTCGGGTTGGTTAGTATGGAACAATTTTTATTAGAATACAGAATAGTCGTTACTCCCTTTCTTCTAAAGAAAATCGTTTTATACAAGTTTTATTTTTATTTGCAGATACAACAAAAAGAGCCGCAGATCAGTTTCTGATCATACGGCTCCAGGTAAGGCAGGGCAGCTTGAGGCTCCGGGCTGCGCCGGCTCAAAGCATACCCTTATTCGATTGAGACAGATGAGCACAACTGCGCATCATGTCTCCCGGACGAAGGCGCTGGGATCAGATGGTTCATATGCGGTTGTGATATGGCTTAGCGGCAGTGTCTGTACATTTGTTCCAATCATGACCCGTCGGCCTCCCTTCTGTTCTTGGTACCCTCAATATAATCGGCGCTGGTGTAAATTGTCAACCCGGCAATCCGGTAAAAAATTATTTAAATTTGTGCCAGTCCTGATTGCTATTCTCCAAAAGATGGGCAAAATCATTCTCTAAACGCTTCTGTTCGGCCTTGCGCTGGTCCTCTGCCGCTTTGCGTGCCGCTTCCTTTTTATCCTGTTCTTCAGCCTTCAGTGCATCCGACTGTGCCTTCAGCTTGCTCAGCACATCACTGCTAAGCAAGTCCTTCAGGGTAGCCGGGGCATCCGCTGCAGCGGGGCGCGAAGCGCCGGTATTCTGCTTCTTTTTAGCCATTGTAATCATCCTTTCAGCTTCTGTATTTACTTCAAGTTTGTTTTAGCAGGTAGTCTTTCCGTTTATAATGTAAGGTAAGAGGTGAGCCTTATGAAATCCGTAGACCTGTGTCCAAAGCTGCAAAAAAGCATGGATATTATCGGCAGACGCTGGACAGGCCTGATCATTTATCAGCTTCTCCAGGGACCGCAGCGTTTCAGTACGATCGAAGCCGCGCTGCCAGTCAGCGGGCGGCTCCTGTCCGAGAGGCTGAAGGAGCTTGAACAGGAGGGCATCGTGCTGCGCGAGGTCTTTCCTGAAACACCTGTGAGGATTCAATATTCCCTGACAGACAAAGGCCGGGCTCTGGAATCCGTCATGCGTGATCTGGAAAAGTGGTCGGACACCTGGATCGACTCCGCTGAATGCCCGCCGCAGTAGGAGCTGCCTTCCTCTGGGGTGCAGGCTGCTCCTGCACAGCTTAGGCGGCTATAGCTTGCGTCCGATGATAACCAGATCGCGCGGGATACCGTCCATTACGGCAACACCCGGAAGCAGCCCCCATTCCTTGAACCCGAACTTGCGCAGCAGAGCAAGGCTCGGTTCATTATGTCCGAATACAAAGCCTACCAGATTCTGGAGGCCAAGGCGCGGGCACTCCTCGAGTGCCTTGGCCAGCAAAATGCTGCCGGCCCCTTTGCCGCGGAAGTTTTCATTCACATACACGCTGATCTCAGCGGTTCCGTTATATGCCGGACGCCCGTAAAAGGACTGAAAACTGAACCAGGCAGCAATCTCATTTCCCTGCTTCAGCACCCACAGCGGGCGGTGATGGCTGTTATGCTCATGGAACCATTTAAGACGGTCTTCTACATTTACAGGCTCCAGATCTGCAGTAACCATACGCCCTGCTACGGTAGAGTTATAAATCTCCACGATTGTCCCCAAATCCTCAAGTGATGCATCTTCTATGCTGTAGTTGTTCAAGGTCATCCTACTTTTCCCCCTAGTTATTATCTATATCATTTTAACTAATGATTTGGCTGTACATAATCTATACATCTCTTATTATGCTACCCTTGGGTCG
Source organism: Paenibacillus sp. DMB5 (assembly GCF_001517085.1). Lineage (GTDB taxonomy): Bacteria > Bacillota > Bacilli > Paenibacillales > Paenibacillaceae > Paenibacillus_AQ. Next base: position 2,477 of record NZ_LRAC01000010.1, on the reverse strand, counting down.
TCTACTGCTCCAATTCGGTGTGCTCCGAGCTCCATTGCCACAGGCGTGCCGCTTCTTTCGCATCTGCGGCTCTCGGCGACAGCTTCTGGATTTGGCGGCGGTAGTAGTACTGTCCGCTCACGCCGCTGACTTCTGGCGCCGCCGCCAGATAAACGGCGGTGTCCGCCCCTTGTTCGGGTGTCAGGAAAAAGTACGACAGCAGCTTCAGCACCGAACGTCCGAAGCCGGTCTCCCGGTTCACTCCGATGCTTGTTCCGACAGCCCCGGGATGAACTGCATTGACCGTAACTCCTGTGCCCTGCAGACGGGCAGCCAGCTCACGCGTAAACAGGATGTTAGCCAGCTTGGAACGGGCATAAGCCTTGGCCGGGTTGAAGCCGCGCGACAGCGTGTGGTCCTCCAGATAAAGCTTGCCGATCTTGTAGGCGCCGGAGGCGACCACAACAATCCTCCCCTGCCCGGCCTTCTTCAGCGCTCCGAGCAGCAGATTGGTCAGCAGGAAATGTCCCAGGTGATTGACGCCAAAATCCATCTCGTAGCCGTCTGCCGTCAGCTCCCGCTTAATGGTAACTACGCCGGCATTGTTGATCAGTACATCCAGCACCGGATAGGCCGCCAGAAATTCTCCCGCAAAGCTGCGGATACTCTGGAAGGAAGCCAGATCACACAGCATCAGCGTAATGTCCTCCGACCCGCTCCGGCGCCGGGCTTCAGCCAGAGCTGCTTCGCCGCGCGTCCTGCTGCGGCAGGCCATAACCACCTTCGCGCCCCGCCGGGCCATTTCAATCGTTGTAGCCAGTCCCATACCGGAGTTGCCGCCGGTGACGAGCACAATTTTGCCATGCATAGCCGCTCATTCCCCTCTCCTGCGCAGGACCCTGCCAGCTTCAGTCCCGGCCTGGCCTTTTCCAGGCAGTTGATCTAAGATAATGTTACATTATATCAGGGGTTTAAGAAAAGAATAGCCCCAAAACTTTCAGGAGGTGGTCCGGAATATCTGCCTCTACCTGCAGGAGCAGGAGCTGCTGCTTGCTGCCGATGAGCTGCGGCTGCGCGTTCTTGGCGGCGAGTGGCCGGACCATGGGATGCAGCCCCACCCGATATGCCTCTGGCGCTGCGCAGCCTGCTGAAGCTGAAGGACCTAATCGGGACATTGACCGAATCTCTGCTATAATAAGAGAATTGAGCTTTAAAAGTGTTATACGAAAGGGGAACACCTGTAATGAACGATGCTCTTGTTAGTCTGGAGCAGGGAATGGCGGGAAACGGGCTCGATGCACTGCTCGTCACCGATCCCAAGCATGTATACTATTTGACCGGCTTCGCCTCGAACCCGCATGAGCGGTTTCTCGGCCTGCTGCTGATCCGCGGCGAGGAGCCGGTGCTGATTGTTCCGGCACTCGACAGTGAGGCTGCACATGCAGCTTCCTCGGTCAAAACGATTCTGACACACAGTGATACGGATAATCCGTATGAGCTGCTTAAGTCCCGTTTTGGCGGCACAGCACCCGGGACACTCGGCATTGAGAAGGAGCACTTCTCCGTGAGCCGCTACGAGCTGTTATCCGCAGCTGTTCCGGCCGGAAGCATCAGCGATATCGGGCCTTTGCTGCGGGCCATGCGTGCCAGAAAGACTCCGGAAGAGATCAGCCGGATGAAGCACGCTGCAGAGCTGGTTGAAGAAGTACTCCGCCGAGGGCTAAGCCACATCAAGAACGGGGTAACAGAGATTGAGCTGGTTGCAGAGCTTGAATATCTGATGAAAAAAGTCGGCGCTTCCGGCCCCTCGTTTGACACGATGGTGCTCTCCGGGCCCAACACGGCACTTCCGCACGGCGTACCGGGCGACCGGATCATTCAGCCGGGCGATCTGCTGATGTTCGACATGGGCGTATACGCGGCGGGCTACGCCTCCGATATAACGCGCACCTTTGCCGTCGGTGAAATCGACAGCAAGCTGGTTGAAATCTACAACACCGTTCTGGCCGCCAATATGGCCGGGATCGCTGCATCCAGAGCCGGGGCCACCTTCGGTTCTGTGGACAAAGCTGCGCGGGATGTTATCGAAGCTGCAGGCTACGGCGAATACTTCATGCACCGTGTCGGACACGGTCTAGGCATGGACACCCATGAATATCCTTCGCTGCATGGCCTCAATACCGACATCATCGAGAACGGCAATGTGTTCACGGTCGAGCCGGGCATCTATGTACCGGGTCTGGGCGGTGTGCGTATTGAGGATGATGTGTTTATTACCGCCGAAGGTCCTGTCACTTTGACCAGCTTCCCCAAAGAGTTGACGGTTCTTCATCTGTAGGCAGCGGCAGTCCCGCTGCACCACAGCAGACAAAAAAAGCAGCAAGCCCTTTTTGATATGATCCCCCTATAGTAGACAGAAAAAAGCAAGCCGTTTAATCTGTCTACTATGGAGGGGATTTTTTTATGGGCGAAATGAGAAGAACGTACGATGAGAAGTT
>NZ_LRAC01000009.1 GCF_001517085.1 Paenibacillus sp. DMB5 | reverse complement strand
TTTTTCCTTTGATTTGGTTCCACCTGAGGTGGATAAGGCTATTCAAAGGGATTTTTCCCTTTGATTTGGTCCCACCTGGGGTGGATGAGGCTATTCAAAGGGATTTTCCCTTTGAATTGGTTCCACCTGAGGTGGATGAGGCTATTCAAAGGGATTTTTCCCTTTGGTCTAGCACTTTCAGCCTGCTATTGGTGCCAAAAATGGGATTTATCCCTCTATTCCGCACTTTCAGGCTGCTGTTGGTGCCATTAATGGGATTTTTTCCCTTTATTCCTACCTTGAGACCCATTTCTCCGGTGTCTGGGGAAATGCTCTGTGACTAACCAAGCTGCCGATCAGACCACCAGCCGTCCCCGTTTCTCTGCCAGGCTGATCACTGCCTCTACGCCGGAGTTGAACTCCAGGAAGTCGCTCTCCACGCCATCACTGAAGATAACACCGTCCTCCGGCATTTGTGAGGTGATCCGCAGCGGCTCATCTCTGCCGACCCGGCCAAACACCACGCCGGCCGAAGTTGTCCGGCTAGGAAAGGGTTCCCTAACCGTAAAATACAGGTTAGGGTCATCCCAGGCCAGCCGGCCAGCCAGGCGGCTCCTGCTCCAGCGGCTTGCCCCTCCCTGCCGCTGTCACGGGACACGCTCGCCGCTGCGGCAGCCTCACCGGCTTTCACTCCTGCTG
>NZ_LRAC01000008.1 GCF_001517085.1 Paenibacillus sp. DMB5 | reverse complement strand
GTGCAGCAATGCATGGAGCTGACCAATACTAATCGGTCGAGGGCTTATCCAATAATTAAATCGCAGATTCGTTTCGGATTCAGTTTTCAGGTGATCAAGCCTGGTATTTATATTCCCTGATAGCTCAGTTGGTAGAGCACTCGACTGTTAATCGAGTTGTCACAGGTTCGAGTCCTGTTCGGGGAGCCATCTGGAGAGGTGTCCGAGTTTGGCCGAAGGAGCACGATTGGAAATCGTGTAGGCGCCACAAGCGTCTCGAGGGTTCGAATCCCTCTCTCTCCGTTGCTTTTCTAAATTGTTTATTGCATGGCCCGTTGGTCAAGGGGTTAAGACACCTCCCTTTCACGGAGGTAACAGGGGTTCGAATCCCCTACGGGTCACCATTATTCCTTAAATAAAGCTTGACTTTATTGAGGGAAAATGATATGATATAAAAGTTGCTGGTTTTGATGGAGGCTTAGCTCAGCTGGGAGAGCATCTGCCTTACAAGCAGAGGGTCGGGGGTTCGATCCCCTCAGCCTCCACCATATATACTTTTTACTGACGCGGGGTGGAGCAGCCCGGTAGCTCGTCGGGCTCATAACCCGAAGGCCGCAGGTTCAAATCCTGCCCCCGCAATTAATTATGGAACCGTGGTGTAGTTGGCCTAACATGCCTGCCTGTCACGCAGGAGATCGCGGGTTCGAATCCCGTCGGTTCCGCCATTAGTATTACAATTTTCTTGGCTCGGTAGCTCAGTCGGTAGAGCAAAGGACTGAAAATCCTTGTGTCGGGGGTTCGATTCCCTCCCGCGCCACCATGATTATTACAAAAGAATATGCCGGTGTAGCTCAATTGGTAGAGCAACTGACTTGTAATCAGTAGGTTGGGGGTTCAAGTCCTCTCGCCGGCACCATCTGTGGAGGCTTAGCGAAGTGGCCAAACGCATCAGACTGTAAATCTGCTCACGTACGTGTTCGGTGGTTCGAATCCATCAGCCTCCACCATCTTTAGGGGCATAGTTTAAAGGTAGAACAACGGTCTCCAAAACCGTTGGTGTGGGTTCAATTCCTGCTGCCCCTGCCAATGAAATACTTTAAAGCTTAATATGGCGGCCGTGGCGAAGGGGTTAACGCACCGGATTGTGGTTCCGGCATTCGTGGGTTCGAGACCCATCGGCCGCCCCATTACTTTACAAGTATTCATTTAACTCAATGTAATATCAGTT
>NZ_LRAC01000007.1 GCF_001517085.1 Paenibacillus sp. DMB5 | reverse complement strand
GGGGTGCACTTCAGTGGATGGCTGTGCGGGTTTTTCTTGTTAAGGAATTTAAGATTGTAACTCACAACATAAGCTTCCAGCCAAGCAGAAGCTTATGACTCTGACAGATATTTAGTTTTCAGACCTAAAGGTTTTCCCGAGTTCCTTACCCAGACCAAAGTAATGACGAAAATTATAGATTAGCGGACTCCATTTTAGGGGATCGATATGATTTTCATCAATAATAATTTGTTTGTGGGCATGTACATGAACAGCTTGGGTCTCAATAATGGCAAAGGTAGGCGAATAATCGGGTATTCGAATGCTTTTTACCTTTGCTTCAATTTGTAAGGGGCATTCCATTATTCGTGTGGGTTTAACCGTCATAGATTCTATGGGCGTTAGTCCGCTAGCAGCATATTTGTCTTTTTGATAGGAGCACCCATACGCTTTCTTATATTCAGGGACTGGATTTTTTCCCGTGTAGGGGGCCAGTTGTTCAACGTTCTTCCAGAGCGAAGGCCCGGGAATATTAATAACGCACTCGGGGAGCCGATCTAAATTTTCAATTGCTTTTCCCCCAAGACCAACCCCTAGTACAATACAGTCTCCTAATGCCCAAGATGATGAAATCGGACTAATATTTACTGTTTCATCTTCATTAGATGTATTCAGCAAGATTACAGGTGTTCCATAATATAAAATCTTAGGCTGTATCGTTTCTGCGGTTGAGATCTGCTTGGTGTTATCCATTCTGTTTGTCCTCCTATTTTATACATCCTGCCTAAATTGTATAATATAAATAGTTCCACGATCATCGAAGTATGGATTGCACAATGGAGGTCAAAATGAAAGCACAATCGAACGCAGCTATGATTGCTTCTCTGGTGAGTGAAGCTTCACGCGCGGCAATATTAACTGTCTTACTGGACGGGAGGTTTCATGCAGCAGGTGAGCTGGCATATATGGCGAGAATTACGCCTCAGACAGCAAGTTTTCATTTGGCGAAATTGGTCAATGCTGATGTAATTGCTGTTGAGAAGCAAGGGAGACATCGATACTATGGAATCCGCGATCAGGAGGTTGCCCGGGTCATGGAAACTTTATTATCCATTGCGCCACCGGTTGAAATAAAGTCTTTAAAGCAATCTTCAGAAGACAAGGCGCTGCGTTACGCAAGAACCTGTTATGATCATCTCGCCGGAAGTTTAGGGGTGCAATTAACCGATGCACTGCTTAGAACGGATCTTTTGTGTGAGGAAAAAGAAGGGTTTGCTATTACTGAGAATGGGGAGAAGTTGTTTACAGACCTTCAAATTGACTTAAATATGGTTAAGAAGAAGCGTCGCGCTTTTACCCACAAATGCCTGGATTGGAGTGAAAGACGTCATCACCTTGCCGGAGCATTAGGAAATGCTTTGCTTGAGAGGTTTTTAGAGCTGAAATGGGTCCGGCGTCTACCTGAAACACGCGCTATACAAATTACTGCTGACGGTGAAAAAGGCTTCAAAGAAGTATTTTCGCTGGATATAAAATCACTGTGATAAAAAGGTAATGATCGAGGACACCGATATTGGTGTCCTCTTTTCGTCATTAGAGCGATACGGTGAAGGGTACTATAAATAACGGCAAGTTATAAAAAAACATACTACAGTGCGGATTAATCACGGCTCCAGCGAATATTAACGATCGATTACCATAGCATAGAGTCATCGTTTAATACTAGACCCTGTTGCGCTCCATCCAAGCCGTTGCCCAGTCTACCAAGGGACGCTGTTCCAGGAACCGGACATCGGCATTCCCGACTTTATGAAGCTTCACCTTTTGTTCGTTATCATAGATCTGCCCCAACCGCACAAAATCCTCATCATCCACGGTCTGAGTCCTGTAAGTTACCCATTCGCGCTTGCCGTTTACCATCATGGCGCTGCTCTCCTCGGAAAACTTCTTGCCGGGGAAATCCGCCCGTGTTTCTGCCAGGTGCAGTGAAGTGTTTTTGTCGTAGCCCACGCCAACCAAAAGCACGTGACCCTGCAGCTGATACAGCTTATCCAGCGGGGACCCTTCTCCAAAAATATTGCTCAAATCATGATTTTCCGTTAAAAACGACGCATATTTGCCCACTGCCGCTACAGAGCGTGCCGGATGGTCAGACCTTTTGGCTCCCGGCCATTTGCGGAACATTTCGGCTACGGCACCCATGCCAATAGCCGGGGTTACCTCTTTGTCATAGGCGGGCCAGTGTTCTCTGATGGCAGGCCACCACTCCACGGGCTCCTCCCAGTGTACACCCGTGGAAGGGTCGAGATTTTTCCACGTTTGGGACGGCATCATCAAAGTTCCTTCTGCTCCGACGATTTCAAGAAGGGAGCGGATGAACGTTTCGGCTCCGCCAATAACAAAACCAAGCTTGCTTAATGAAGTATGGACCATAACGGTATGACCTTCCATGAGTCCGCAGTCTTTGAACTGCTTAGTGAGGTCTTCTTTGGTGAGGAGAGCTCTTGTTTCCTTTGTAGTCATAAACGGATTCGCCGCCTTTTCAGTGTACTAATAACAAAAAAATAACCTGGCTACAACAAGTAGCGGGGTTGTCTCTAGCAATGCTAGCGAAGCAGTGCCCTTAATTTCTATTACTTTCATCATTATACACATTTCCAATATGTGGTACAATTGCTGGCGGATAAAATTGAATTTATTTACATGAAAGGTTGAATCCTGCCAATGAACAACGAAAAGCCTGCCTGCTTAGCAAAAGTAAAAACGATCTTTCTATACCCATTACTGCTACTCCTTATCCTTGCCCTTGCCGCCTGCAGGGATTCCGGCGAAGGGAAGGCATCGGACAAACCGCTGCAGCCGGCCAGAGCAACTATTGTTGCGGCCCAGGCATCCGGCACCATTTATCTGTACGGTGAAGCGCATGGCGTAGCTGAGATTTTGGACAAGGAATTTGAATTATGGTCTCAGTACTATCATAACGAGGGCATGAGGCATTTGTTCGTCGAGCTGTCCTATTTTACCGCCGAATATCTAAACGTCTGGATGCAGTCGGACAATGACGATATTCTGGATGAGATCTATGAGGACTGGATGGGAACGCTTGATTATAATCCGGATACCAAGAATTTCTACAAACAAATAAAAAGCGAGTGTCCAGAGACGATTTTTCACGGCACAGACGTTGGACATCAGTATGATTCTACCGGAAGCCGTTTCTTGGCTTATCTTGAGGCTAACGGTTTGACAGGATCGAAGGAGCACATTTTAACAAAAGGCTCCATCCAGCAAGGCCGGCGTTATAACTATAGACATGATAACGAATACCGGGAAAACAAGATGACCGAAAACTTTATCCGTGAATTCGATATACTGGGGAATGAGAGTATAATGGGCATTTATGGATCGGCACACACCGTACTTGATGGAATCGCCTATGGTACAAAATCACTCCCTTGTATGGCCAATCAATTACGGGCACGCTATGGCGAGAAGATTATTTCTGAGAACCTGGATGATTGATAGAGATACGAACGGTACCTTGTTTGGCAGAACGCAACATTGTTTAGTATAAAGAAAGACAGCCAAACAAGGAGGTAGCTTATGGACGATCTGTGGATGGCATTCGTTTATCCCGGCAGCTTCTTATGTCTGCTCGGTGTTGTGCTGATGATCATTGGTTACAAACGGCGGAGAACCGGAGGGCGTACTGGTCTGGAAGGCGTAGCTGCCAAGCCTGGTCCGCCTGTACCCGGAGGCCCAGAAACAGCATCTTTTCAGCAGGAGGCCAAGTATTTCCTCATAGGAGGCATCCTTTTGGGAATCGGCGTGCTTCTGCTTGCTGCGATTGGCTTCACGTCCCTTTTTGACTAATATAAATCTGTTTCACCGTTAGTTAAAAGGATCATACTCCACATCTTCTAATGGGGGGATGGTCCTTAATTTAGTTAGAGGCAAGCGCGGAGCTTGAAGGCTGAATTTATGGGGAGGGCTGCACGGAAATTGTGCGGCTCTCTTTTCTTGATATAACAGGTGATTATCTGTTTTTTTGAATTCACATACCATAGACTGTCTGTTTATTAATAGGTATATCTGTCATATATAATGTGAAATTATGTCGAATTTAGTTGAAAAAAAGTGCAGGAATATTCACGTGAACGCTATACGGACGCTTGGCTTCCTGTATAATTTACGCATGAAGCAGATAGTTAAGGATACCGTTACCGAATGACATCAAATCCCTCACGAAAGAGAGTAATGACTATGAAATCCATCGCCTGGGTAACCGACAGCACGAGCACCATTGATTCTGAATTCGCCGAGAATAACCATGTTTATATTATTCCTCTGCGTCTAATTGTTAATAATGAATGTTACAAAGAAAATATAGATATCAGCGCTGATCAATTCTATGAAAAAATGCGTAAGAGCGACAAGGCAGGCAGCTCCCAGCCGCCGATTGGTGAATTTGTGGAGCTATACGAGCGCCTGAAGGAAGAGTATGACGAAATTATTGCGATTCATTGCTCCTCCGAGCTCAGCGGGACTTTCCATACCTCTATGCAGGCTGCAGACATTGCCGGCGTTAATGTAGTCGGCATCGATTCAAGAGTCGGTGCATATCCGATCCGTGAGATGATCCGCCGCGGTGTGCACTGGCAGCGGGCAGGCTGCTCTGCGCTTGAGATCAGGGACAGAATTGAAGATATTATCAAAGAGATGTCTTTCTATCTGATCCCGGCCAGCCTGAGCCAGCTGCACCGCAGCGGCCGGCTTTCCGGCTCTCAGCTGCTGCTGGGCCAGCTGATGCGTATTCATCTGCTGCTGAAATTCGATGCAGGCAAAATTGTCGTGGTGGACAAAATCCGCACGTTCAGGAAGACGAAGCAAGTCTTGCTGGAAACCCTCAGTAAGGATATCCGGCAGATCCAGGATATTTGTATTATGCATGCGAATAATCTTGAAGAGGCGCTAAGCCTGGAAGCGGCCATTAAGGAAATGTCACCTTCTATCGGTACCGAAATCATGACCTTTGTACCCGTTGTAGGCGTACACATGGGCGAGGGAACGCTTGCGCTGTCATGGATTAACAGCACAGCCGTTAACAGCATCACGGCTCCGGATAAAGAGCTGGAGCCTGCTCTCTAAGCCTAAGAGCAATATGTTTTCAAATAAACCAGCATTTCCGTGAGGAACGGGAATGCTGGTTTATATTTTGTGTGAAGTTAAGTAGATAAACCGCATAATACGTTAGGATATCCTGCAGACTTGTCAGGCAGACTAATTAATTCCCGATGGTGAGGGTAATTGAATTAGGAAAAATCAGACACACGCATGGACAAGGAGGATGCATACTATGTTTTATCACATCAAGGAACTCCAGTACCGGGCAAAGCCTGAGAGACCTGATCCGGTGTACGCCCGTAAACTTCAGGAGGTACTGGGCGGGCAATACGGTGAAATGTCAGTTATGATGCAGTACCTGTTCCAGGGCTTTAACTGCCGGGCAGAACAGAAATACCGTGATATGCTGCTGGACATCGGAACAGAGGAAATCGGCCATGTCGAGATGCTGTGCACAATGATCGCCCAGCTGCTGGACGGCGCTCCGGCTGCCGAGCTGGACGCTGCTGCCCAGGACCCTTTGCTCGCAGCTGTGCTTGGCGGAACCAATCCGCAGCATTTAATCGTTTCCGGCATGGGTGCAGCTCCGACCGACAGTAACGGTTACCCTTGGAACAGTAAATATATTATCTCCAGCGGCAATTTGCTGGCAGATTTCCGGGCCAATCTTAATGCGGAGTCCCAAGGACTAGTCCAGGTAGTGCGGCTGTATGAACAGACGACAGACCCTGGCATCCGCGATATGCTCTCTTTTATGATCTCCCGCGACATTCTGCACCAGAACCAGTGGAAGGCGGCTATCGCTGAAATTGAGCAAATGGAGGGCATCATTGCCCCGGCCTCCTTCCCGCGTGAGCTGACGGTGGAGCCGGCGACCCGCCAGTTCCTTAACCTCTCCGAAGGCGAGGAGAGCAGTGAGGGCAGCTGGGCCAGCGGTCCGCTGCCGGATGGAACCGGCCATTTCGAATATGTCTCGAAGCCGGTGCCGCAGGGCGGTGCGCCAACTCTGGCTCAGCCGGCGGATCATCAGCATTCCACATTGGGCTCGGGGCCCTACATCGTCAATAAGGGAATGGAGAGCCTGTAAAAGGGATCTCACAGAAGGACCGTACTCCGCATCTTCGGATGAGGGAGGCGGTTCTTCTTTTTTCGGAAATGATCTATCAAAGGGTTTTTGGCAATTGTTCACGAATATGAATGCATATACCAGTAATTTCTATAAGAAGTAAATGAATTGGAGGAATGTTCATGGTATGGCCAATGCATATTGTTGCCGTTAGCGGAATTGTGGAGAATGAAGAGGGGCAAATCCTTTTGGTGAAGACTTATCGTGGAGGCTGGGTGTGCCCGGGTGGACAGGTGGAGATCGGTGAGAACCTATTGGATGCTCTGATTAGGGAGATCAATGAGGAAAGCGGAATCGACGTTATCGTCTCGCAGCTATATGGAGTAGTCTCCAACACAGGCGTTCATAAATGGTATGACGGCGTGACAACTGTACCAACGAAAGTGATGCTGGACTTTATCTGTAAGCCTGTTGGCGGACAACTGCGTACCTCTGACGAGACATCAGACTGCCGCTGGGTTGCCAAGGATCAGGTACTTGAGATGATTACAGCCCCCGCAATCCGCGCGCGATATCAGGCCTACTTAGATTTTGACGGGAAAACGCGGTACATGGACTATGTGACTAAACCTGAATTTGAAGTGAAGTTAAGCAGAACCATCTAATTCGTCAAATGAGGGGTAGCGTATGGGATCAATCTTTAAAACCGAAGCAGGCGAAAAAGAATACTATCTTTGTTACGAAAAAAGCTTAGAGTGCTTTGAGTTAGAAGGAACGTCATATTATATAACGACGACATCCGGAGATACATATGTGACTCGTTTTGGTGATCCGGGTAAGGAGCCGCTGCTTCTTCTGCATGGAATGACAATGAGCAGTACGATGTGGTTTCCCAACATACAGCATTTGGTGCAGGAGCGGTGCGTATATGCGGTTGACGTTATGGGTGATTTCGGTAAAAGTAAACCAGCCCTTGCAATAAAAAACCGGCAGGCTGCCAACCAGTGGCTGCTTGAAGTTGTGGACGCTCTGCAATGCAGCAGGGCAGACTTGGCAGGCCATTCGATGGGCGGGTTTTTAGCCTTGAATTTTGCGCTGGCTTACCCGAAGCGAGTGTCAAAGCTGCTGCTGTATGCTCCTGCCGGAGCGTTTCATAGAGTGAGCCTTAAGTTTTTTGCGAAAATCTATCCTGCGTTGTTGTTTCACACCGAAAAGCGGATTGACCAGGCCTTTTTATGGTTCTCCGGCAAGGGAGAGCCGCTGCCCCCTGTATTTCGCGCTCAGGTTCTATCGGGATACAGCCATGGCAAGCCGCTTCTTCAGTTGATGCCCTCAGTTTTTGAACAAAAAGAATTTATTGATTATCACATTCCCACTCTGCTCCTAATAGGGGATAAAGAGGTAATCTACCCGGCCGGGAAGGCAATGGCGAACGCTAAAAGTCTGATTCCTGGTCTTGAGGCTCATTTGATTGCCGGGGCAAGCCATTCCTTGACGATGGAGCACGCCGGTGCTGTGAACGAACTAACCGTCCGTTTTTTGCAAAGGAAACCAATAGATATGGCGTAAGGATGTGGACTCGGCATCCTGCATCATAAATTCTAATGTATCCGGGTTGTCATGAAGCTGCTGGAAGGGTAATAAAAGGAAAAGAGCTTTTGAATGAACCGGTTGTGCTTTATAAGCAGTCCAGGGAAACGGAGGGACCAATATGGCGGTACAGACAGTTGCAGGCATTAGTTCAGTACAGGCGCTTACAGCTTACGGCGGCACACAGAGTGATGTCGGTTCCTTGGAGAAGCGGCGGGACCGGCTGATGATGGAGCTGGAAAAGCTGAATGCGGCGCAGGATGGCGGAGTAGCGTCTTCCAGCCGCCGTGAGCAGCTGCAGCGGCAGATCCGGGTGCTCGAAGCGCAGCTCGCACAAAAGGTCGGGAGTACCGCTTCTGCTGATGTGGTATCCCTTTTTCCCCAGAGCCAGGCTCCGCTTTCACGCACGGATTGGAAGGGTGGCCTCAGAGGCATCGGCATGACGGATCCGAGGACGGCAACGTTAGACTCGCAGGGCCACTTTGACGCTTTTATCTAATATCGGAAAACGAAAAGAAGGTGCAGATGGGCCCAGTGTAGCTGGCCTTTTGCACCTTCAATTGTTTAATGCCCGTGAAGCTCGCTCTCTTCCACTTTTCGCAGGGATTTTGCGTATACCATCCCTACAGCAACGGCAAAGCAGGTCAGAACAGCTGCGAAAATATAAAGCTTGACGATACCGAACGTCTCGGCCGCCCAAGCCATCCCGAGCAGCGAGATGCAGAAGAACAGGTGAAGCACAGTCGCCTGGGCAGACAATACCTTGGGCAGCTGTGTGCTGTCCACGCTGTGCTGGACAAGTGTCCGGCGGGTTACGATGCTCAGCTCGGCAAAGGGCCCCATCACGAGGACGAGCGCAAGCGCAAGGATGAGATTGGTATTGACCGCATACAGGAAGGTAAGCAACCCATAGCCAGTCATTCCGATCAGCATATAACGCAGCAGACTGCTGCCGATTCTGCGCACTGCTGAGAGGACCACGAATCCTCCGCCGATGGTTCCGGCGAAATAGGCAGCATTAATGAAGCCCCACCATTCCTCGCCCTGTCCCAGTGCCTGCTGTACAAAAATCAGGGTAAACGCACCAACCCAGACCGAACCCCCGAGCATATCGATAGCATCAATAGCGGTAAGCGCCCTCAGGCTTGGCGTGCGCCAGATGATCTTCCAGCCTTCAGACAGCACAGCACGTGTAGAGGGAAGGGAAGTATCTGATTCAGCATGAACTGCCGAACCGGCGTCTGCCGGACTTGCCGTCTGCGGTTCTTTGACCTGCAGGGTCAGCAGGGCGGCCAGAGCATAGATGACCGCTGTCAGCAGCAGGGTATAGGAGGTGCCGATCCAGACGATGATCAGGCCGCTCAGCCCCCAGCCGGCAAACTGTACGATCTGATCACTGACCGACAGCAGACCGTTGGCCCGGAGCAGCCCTTCACGGGAGGCCGTGAGCCGTGGTACAAGCGCATTGCGCGCCGGAACGGTCCACCCGTCCAGAAAGGACATGGCGAAGATCAGAACGAACACGATGGCCAGGGAAGCACTGCTGCCCTGGGTGCCAAGGTACACCGCCATTGCGGCAAAGAACAGGAATTGGCCGGATTGTGACAGTAAAAGCAGGCGGGACAGCCTGAACCGTTCAATCAGCAGCGGCGCAAGCAGGCCGCTCAGCATTTGTGAAAGGGAACGGAAGAGGGGAACCAGTGTCGCCGAGATCAGGCTGCCGGTATGATCCAGCACCAGCACGGTTAAAGCCATAATGTACAGGACATCGGCCGCATTTGCTGCGGATTGTGTCCCCCATAAAAAGTAAAAAGATCTGCTGAGGCGTGTTCTAGTCATAACAATCTCCATGATTCAGGATGTGATTTGGTATAATTAAGTAAATGCTGCCGCAATGCCTGCAATAATCTTCATATAATAGGACTGCTCATGCGGAACAAAGCTGCCGGTCCCGACTTCCTCATCAATCGTCATGCGGCTGTCTCCTTCGACACGGAAGCCGCGGATCCGGATGGAAGAGAGCTTGCCCTCCCACAGGCTGCGGAAATCAGCAAAGCTGGCGGTAACTAGCCCTGCTACTTCCTCGGGCTGCAAATGAAAAGCCTCCAGCGGCAAGGAGGTTTCGTGCAGGAAGACATTGGCCCGTTCGCGGTCCAGAAAGCCCGCTGAATCCATGGTATATGGAATAATGCCCAGCGGATGCAGGGCGGTAAAAGGGACAGTGATTCCCAGCTCCTCCTCGAGCTCCCGCAGTCCATCCTCGGTTGTTTCATGGGAGAGCAGATGCCCGGCTGCCGTAATATCCAGCAGACCGGCGTAATCGCGTTTCTGACGGCTGCGTAGCTGGAGCCAGATAGACATGCCCGCACCGGGGTCACGGCTGACCAGCCAGCAGTGAAAGGTTTCATGCCACAGCCCCAGCCGGTGCACATCACCTCGGGGAGCCGTTCCGGTAATATTTCCGTGTTCATCAAACGTAGTCAGTAATTCGTCGTTCATGTGCCGTACTCCTTTGGATCATTTTTACAACCTGATGTTCATCGGCTTAATATAGCACAGCCTTTGTCAGACAGGCAATGCTTAGCCGGAGGGATGCAGCGATGTACACGGATAGCTACCTGAAATTCTGTCACAACAAATCAGGGAGGTATGAAAATGAATACATTTATGAGTTCACGCTTAGGGAAGCTGATTATTGCAGCAGCTATTATGTGTACAGCCTTTTTTACCGGAAGCGGTTCGGCTCTTGTTCATGCGGATTCTCCGGTTACTTCAACAGCTATATACAAAGCCTATCTGGATGTGAAAATTGTAGCTGAGGCCGAAAAAAACGGGCTAACCCGCACTGTAGCAGACTATCTGGCCCTGCCGGCAAACCCGCTGGATGTGAAAGCGGCCGTAATCAATGCCTTATATTCGGACCTGGCCTGGTCGGACAGGGAGCATGCTGAGGAATACGCGCAGCTGGTGTACGGTAAATCAACTGCATCACTGGATATGTCCGCTCTGAACGCACAGGAAATGTTCGTGATTGGCTACCTGAAGGTGCTGGATCACTACATGGAACCGGATATTACCTGGATTACTGCAGCTCAGAAGGCATTGCCAGACAGCCAGACGGTTGCCCTGATCCAGGCGCTTGCGGCCGCACAGCAGAATATGGACTGCAGCTGGATTATTACGGAACAGGTGCTTAATAATACGAAGCTAACCAAAGACATACGGCCGGAAGCAGTGGATATAATCACTGACTATATGGCGTTGTATAAGGGCAGTCCGTGCCAATCTGACGGAGAGGGGACAACCAGGAGTGCCCTCACGGATGCGATCCTGGAGGATGGGGTTGTGCTTACGGTTGGAGACTCTGTTGTACTGGCGAGAAACCGGCTTACCCGGGTCGATGAGGACAATTATAAGGTTGAGCCCTATATCCGTAACGGACGGACGATGGTGCCGCTGAAGTTCATCTCTGCAAATTTTGGTGCCAATATAGCGGTCGACCTCAAAAAGCTGGAAGCGACAGTATTATATATGAATAGGAAGACCGTTATTCCTAACGCTGAAATCTTGAATGGCCGGACCTTTGTTCCGTTAAGAGCGGCAGTGGAGGCTTTGAACAAGCAGGTCTATTACGATAAAGGCCTGATCATCATTACCGATAAAATTATAATCAATCCGAAGGATAAGCTGAACACAGAGGCAGTGGAGCAAATAAGAAATGTACTGAAGCTGCAGTAGGGATAACTTAAATCAAGGAGGGCGACATGCATCTGGTAAAAATGCAACGGGGGACGTTTGAAGCGTTCAGCGATGAAAGGCTGGGCTGGGCCTGTATGGAACCGGTGTTTATGCTTATACGCGGCAAACGCCCTGAAATCAAGGCTGAGGTAATCGGGCAGCTGAGCCGGGCACAGAAAGCACTTTGTATGTTCCGGGTGTTCTATGATCACGGACATAAATCTGAAGCAGAGTACTATACCTGGCTGTCCCATATGCTGGATATGCCCGGCTATTGGGACGGGGTCCAGGAAGCGTTGTCTTTCTTCGGGGATTCAGAAATGATGCAGCTTCTGCAGGATACCAAAGATATGCTGGAGCTGCGAAATAACCGGCTGGGACGGAGATGGAGTGAGGCTGCCTTCAAAGATCTGGAGCAGGACACCGGGCTGGCAGGAGAAATTACAGTTTATTATGACCGGATTCAGAGCGTGTCAGTGAAGAGTCTAGCTGCGATCGCAGCTTACATCCGCGCTTATCCTGAACAGTTTGTGGAGCTGACGGCCTAAATCATAGCCTGTAAAAAACCAAACACCCGCATGCCAGAGGCATGCGGGTGTAAGTGTATGTGAGAAAGCTCCTTCATCCGGAGGAATGAAGCGATATTATCTGGCCAGCCATCCGCCGTCAACAGCCAGGATATGGCCGTTCAGGTAGTCGGAAGCAGCGGAAGCCAGGAATACTGCAGGACCTTTAACGTCTTCAGCAGTTCCCCAACGGCCTGCAGGGATACGCTCAAGGATGGAATCGGAACGGTTCTGGTCCGCACGGATTGGTGCAGTGTTTTCAGTAGCCATGTATCCAGGAGCAATAGCGTTAACGTTCAGGCCGTATTGTGCCCATTCGTTAGCGAAAGCTTTGGTCAAGCCGGCAACAGCATGCTTGCTTGCTGTGTAGCCTGGAACGTTGATACCGCCCTGGTAGGACAGCATGGAGCAGATGTTGATGATTTTACCGGTTCCTCTTTCCAGGAAGTGACGGCCGGCGATCTGGGACAGCAGGAATACAGTGTTCTGGTTGAGGTTGATTACATCGAACCAGTCTTTTTCACTGTGGTCCTTGGCTGGAGTACGGCGGATCATGCCTGCGCAGTTAACGAGGATGTCCACTTTGCCGGTCAGTTCCAGCGCCTGGTCGAATGCAGCCTGCAGCTTGGTGTGGTCGCTCAGGTCAGCGGCGATGCTCAGGGCTTTTACGCCGAACGCTTGGGCTGCTGCTACAGTTTCATCACTGTCGTTAAGGGAGATGGATACAACGTCTGCACCTGCTTCGGCAAAAGCCAGGGCGATCCCTTGGCCCAGACCTTGTGCTGCTCCGGTTACGATTGCTGTTTTGCCTGCAAGGCTGAATAATGATGACATAATATAATTCGCTCCTTTAATAGGTTAATATGAATGTTTTGTGTTCGGCAGCTTAGCCGACTTCAATGCTGATGCCTGCCTTGCGGAATTGCTCCGCCGTTTCAGGGGACAGGCCGCTGTCTGTAAGCAGCACATCGACTTCCTGCAATGAAGCGAAGGTGCGCAGCGCAGTCTGTCCGAACTTGTGGTGGTCACAGGCCGCAAATACTTTGCGCGCTGTGGATACAAGCGCCTGCTTGAAATCAATTAAATCACCGGTGTAGATAGACAGTCCGTGCTCGATATGCACGGCTGTAGCCGACAGGAATGCTTTTTGTATATTTAGCTTTTGCACGTAGGCGACGGCTTCGGGACCGGCCAGCATATTGCGGACCCGGTACCCTCCGGGAACGACCAGACGGATGTTGTCTTTTGGAACCAGCTCGCTGATGATGTACACATCATTGGTAACCACTGTCAGAGACATGTTGTCCAGCCGCCGGGCAATCTCCAGCGTCGTGCTTCCGCCGTCCAGTGCAATGATGTCATCCTGTCTGATGTGGGAAATGGCACGCAGCGCAATCTCCGTTTTCTCGTCTGAATATTTATCCAGCGGGTTCTTTACGGGGAGGATGCCGAACTGATCGCTTTGGGCGAGTACGGCTCCGCCGTGCACCCGCACAATCAATCCCTGCTCCTCAAGCTTGCTAAGATCCTCACGGATTGTTTTTCCGCTGACCTGCAGCTTGTCGCTGAGCTCATTTACCGTTACATCCTTCTGGTTCAGCATAACTTCCATAATCATCTCGTGTCGCCGTATCGGGTTCATCCGCCTGCCTCGTCTTTCCGTAGTTGGTTTTCTTCTATTTTAATTCTTTCATGCCTACGGGGTCCATATCATCGTAACGTTTGTTGTCACCGGCCATACTCCAGATGAAGGTATAGTTGTGTGTTCCTACACCGCTGTGAATCGACCAGCTTGGGGAAATGACAGCCTGCTCATTGTGCATAACGATGTGGCGGGTTTCAGTCGGCTCGCCCATCAGGTGGAACACAATGGAATCATCCGGAAGATCGAAGTAGAAGTAAGCTTCCATCCGGCGCGGATGAGTATGGGAAGGCATTGTATTCCACATGCTGCCCGGCTTCAGCTGAGTCATACCCATTACAAGCTGAGCGCTCTGTACGCCATTAGTATGGATGAAACGGTGAATGGTGCGTTCGTTGGAATTTTCCAGACCGCCGAGTGCGCCGGATTCGGATTCTGCAAGTGTAGTCTTGGTAGTAGGGTAGGACTGGTGTGCCGGAGCAGAGTTCAGATAGAACTTGGCAGGCTTGGCACTGTCTGCGCTTTTGAATACAACATCCTTAGCGCCTTGTCCGACATAGAGACATTCTTTGAAATCAATTTCGTATTCAGTGCCGTCTACAACGATAGAGCCCTTGCCTCCGACATTGATAACACCCAGCTCGCGGCGCTCCAGGAAGTAAGTTACCCCAAGCTCCTTCAGGTCCGTTGTCAGTACAACATCTTCGTTTACCGGATTAGCTCCGCCCACGATCATGCGGTCTTCATGAGTCAGGACAAGCTTCAGCTCATCCGGAGCAAAAATAACCGGGATGTGGAACTCCTTGCGCAGGCGCTCTGTGTCAAACTGCTTCACTTCATTCGGATGCGATGCAAAACGTCTTTCCATTACGTATTCAATCCCCTTCGCTGACGTATTTTCGTTCGTATAGGTACAATTTAATCCATTTACGTTCATTTGGCAAGAGATAATCTTTTTTAGTCTGTTTATTTTAGTTTATTTGTTGTTTTTTGTGATTGCTATATGAACGGAAAGCGTGCACAATAGGATGGAAATAATACCCTGGGAGGGGAAAATGATGACGGCTAAGCTACACTATAAACTAGATAATCCCTATGCACAGAGACAACGGGAGATCATTCAAAAGGTGGCACTTGAGGCACAGGCGCTGCCGCTGCTGGACAGCGGCCTCTGGTTTCACGATGACGTCCGCAATAACTTCTATTATGCTTCCTATCTGTTCGCGGCTGCTGTAGACGATTCAATGCTTCCGGAAGCAGAGCGGGAGCAGGCCCGGCAGAAAGCGGAGGCGGTGCTGCTGGAAACCGTGCTGCTGCAGAACCGGCAGCCGGGAACCCGCCTGTACGGCCACTGGCCGCTTGGCCTGAATCCGCTGCCGCGCGAAGCCGCGCCGCATGAGCTGCCGGTAGAAATTATGGGCAGCCTGCTGGTCTGGTTCTGCAGGCATTATAACGGTCAACTGAGTGCTGCCCTTAGGGTAGCCTTACATACGGCAACCGGGCATATTTACCGCAGCGGCTTTTTCCGTAAAGAGGTGGTGCATTACGGGCACCACGAAGCCAAATATACAGCCGCCAAGCTGATCTTCGGCCAGCTGTTTGGCGATGAGGAGCTGCGTGCAGACGGCGTGGCCAGTCTGGAGCGGACACTCAGCCATATCCGGGCAAAAGGGATGCCGGAGTATGGCAGTCTGCCGTGGTTCTGGCACTGGGTGCAGGCGTTCACCTGCGCCTGGGAGCTGGAGGCAGACAGCGGAGTCCGGGCATTGCTTGGAGCGATGCTGGACTACCTCTGGCAGGTGCGGAGTGACTTCTATTTGCGCGGTGCCTGGGCCGGCGCACATTCCCGCGGCTGGCCGCATGATGTGCCCGCTGACCGTAACGTGCTGCATGATTATGTGCAATTCGGCGATTTCCCGCTAAGCGGGAGTATGCCGCGTACAGAATATGCAGGGTTTCTATTCTACGAGGCTACGGCACAGGCCCGGGAAGCAGCGTTAAACCGCCGGGAACCTGTAGAGATGAAGAAGCTTACGCAAAAAGTAAATCCCGGCGAATCTAAGGAGCAGCCATTGCTCCATTCATACGCTTATATTACAGACGCGTATGCGGCAGGCGGCCTGTGGGAGCGGGTAGAAGAATTTGATAATGAGCAGCTCCGCTGGGCTTATTCACTGCCGGTCGATGGGGAAGGGAAAGTCAACCGGCTGTATTTCTTCCATCCGGGCGAAGGCTACCGGGCAGGCGATCCCCGCCACCAGAGTCCTTATATGGAGGTGCTGTTCCATAAGGGGACGGTGCTGTCCTTGTTCCCTGTGCCGGAAGGGGAAGAGAACACGGTTGTCGGCGTGCTGCCGATGGGAGAATGGCTGGAGCAGGAACAGGCGCTTTACGGCCTGGTCCGGGGGATTTATTTTGCTGTCTGGCTGTCCCGGGCATATCAGCTGACCAGCAGGGAGGATTACTTGGAAGTAACGGCGGCAGGAATGCCGGGTGGCGTAGCGATTGAAGCCTTAGCGGCAGCCGAGGCAGCGGAAAAAGGCATCAGCAGCCTGGCGGAGTTTGCCGCTGCTCTGTCAGCTCGTAAGCCGGTGTTCACGGCAGGATCTGTACTCTCGGTAGAATACACTACCCTTAGTAGTGATCTGCTCCGGCTTGAAGCAGGTACAGATAAAGGGCCGGCAGCTTTAATTAACGGCAAACCTGTAAGCTTGGAAGAATATAAGGTATAGTTATAGCAGCTGCTTATTATTTGATAACGCGCCCTACAAATGCTATCCTTTTCGGGAGTATAATCTTACATTACTGTTTCGTTCCGGAGCAATTCCATTCAGATTCGGAGGAATCCAGGTGACTGCCAGACTACAGAAAGTGCCGGGCGGCTTCACAGCAACGTTTGATCGCCATTACAAGCATACAGCAGATGAAGTCTGGGCTTACCTGACGGATAATGAGCTGCTGTCCAAGTGGTTTCCTGAGCTTAGGTCCGGTGAGCTGTGCATTGGCGGCAGCATGACGTTTGATATAGGAGACGGGACGTATGAGGTGATGGGCATCTCGGATTACGCCCTGCCGCTGTGCTGGAGTATGCCTGGGGTGAGGATAAGGTCAGATTTGAGCTTGAAGCAGGGCCGGGAGAAAGCAGTCTTCGGCTAATCGAGACGATAAGAACAATTACGGACCACACTCCCAGGGATCTGGCCGGCTGGCATGTCTGTCTGGATGTTATAGAAGCGCTGCTGGAGGGAAAAGGGTTCGGCAACCGCATGCATGCGTGGGAAGAGCAGTATAAGGTGTATACCGCACTGGTTGAGCGGATGCGGAATAGCTGAATAGAGGATCATATGAAGCTGCCCGGCAGGGCAGCTTTTTGCATGCTCAGATACCTATCGTTTCCCTCTACAATTAAGACACGAAAGAAAAACCGAATACATTCACATATATGTAATAAATTTACTTAAAAGCATCTGTACAATCCTGAAAAAGGATTTATAGTGGAAGTTAGGTTGACTCCTGCGGAAAAACACCCTTCGCAGTAATCTGCAGTTATCCGGGCAAGGAGGGATGCGATGAACGATAATTAACTGTTGTTTCGTAAAACAGCAAGAATGACATGGAATGCTACAGCTGCAGTTGCTACTGAAAAAATAAAAAAATAATCTGGAGGTAAATGTTAACGTGAAAATAAAAAAGAGATTTTCTTTCACTGCATGTATTGCGCTTTCTGCTGTAATCGCTTTTGGCGGCTTGCAATGGGGTATACCGTCAGTACATGCGGCAAACGTCTTCAGTGATGATTTTGAGTCCGGCAGCGCCGGCAATTGGACCAGCACGACAGGTATCTGGTCAGTAGTTAAGGACGGCAGCTCTTATGTATATTATCAATCCGGCAGTTCAGAAGGCCGCACCTCGGCAGGCAGCGGCTCCTGGACCGACTACAGCGTCAAGGCTGATGTTAAAATCGATAATTTTAACGGCACAAACCGTACGTATGTGTGCGGCCGTTACAAGGACGGCAACAATTACTATGCAGCTTCCATCTCCAATTCGAACGGGGGAACACTGGAAATCCGCAAAAAGTTCGGCGGCGAAAGCACTACACTCGCTACGAAGACCGGCTTCTCAATCACGACAGGGACAGTGTACAATATCCGGCTGGAACTAGCGGGAGATTCGATCAGCATGTACGTGAATAATGTGCTGCAACTAAATGCACACGATAACAATTTAACCTCCGGCGGAGTTGGATTGATTGCCTACAAGACGGCTGCCAAATTTGATAATGTAATTGTAAGCGATACCACTGCAACTCCTACATCCACGCCAACCGCTACAACGGCACCAACCAGCAGTCCTACAGCAGCGCCTACAGCAGCGCCTACAGCAGCGCCTACACCGACGGCAACTCCTTCAGCAACAGCGACAACAGCGCCTACTCCTGCGCCTACCGCTGTCCCGACAGCAACTCCTGTTTCCGGCGCGCTTTATGTCGCGGCTAACGGTGCTGCAGGCAATGCCGGTACGATTGGAAGCCCGACTACGCTGCAATCTGCATTGACCCGGGTTGCTGCAGGCGGAACGATCTACCTGCGCGGCGGCACTTATGCCTTCTCTTCACCAGTGACGATCGAGCGGGACAACAGCGGCACCGCCAGCGCGCACAAGACCATCGTTGCCTATGGAAGTGAAAAGCCGGTTTTTGATTTCTCCGCTCAAGCCTTTGCATCCTCGGAACGCGGCTTGCAGATCTTTGGGCATTACTGGCACGTAAAAGGGATTGAAGTCAAGGGAGCCGGAGACAACGGGATCTTTATAGGCGGCAACTATAACATTATCGAAAATGTAGAGACGCATCATAACCGGGATTCGGGCCTGCAAATCAGCCGTTATGCCTCATCTGCCTCCAGTATGAGCGAATGGCCAAGCTACAATCAGATTATCGGCGTATACTCCCATGACAATTTTGACCCGGATAACGGAGAGGATGCTGACGGGTTTGCCGCCAAGCTGACGATTGGCCCCGGAAACGTGTTTGATAAATGTATAGCAGCCTGGAACACCGATGACGGATGGGACCTGTACACCAAGACGGATACCGGCCCGATCGGTGCAGTCACCATTAAGAACAGCATTGCTTACAAGAACGGCCAAACCTCCAACGGCAATTCAACCTCAAACAGTGACGGCAACGGCTTTAAGCTGGGCGGTGAATCCATATCCGTAAATCATATTGTAACGAACAGCATGGCCTTCCAGAACAAAAAGCACGGCTTCACCTATAACAGCAACCCCGGCTCCATCAAAATGACCAACAATACATCATGGAGCAACGGCGGAAGCAACTTTGCTTTTGATGCTGGTACCCATGTATTTACGAATAACCTGAGCTTTGCGGGATCATCGAGCGACAAGACAAGCGGAACGGATGTTTCCAGCACTAACGTCTGGTGGAAGAATAACGCCAGCACCAATGCCAAGGGTCTTGTGGCTAGCAGTGCTGATTTCGTAAGCCTGACTCCTTCAGTTAGCCGGAATGCTGACGGCTCTTTCAGCCTCGGCAATTTCCTGAAGCTGGCCTCAGGCAGCGATCTGATTGGTTCCGGTACACCAGCCGGCACTAACATCGGCGCCACTATTCAATAGTTTATTGTACTTAGAGGAACCGGGCTGCCGTCCGGTTCCTTTTTGCTGCAAAGCGGGTTGCTGCCAGGAGAGTACATGTTATAATATTCAGGAGCATTCATTATAGCTGCTGAACAGTTGCTAAAAGGAATCCCAGGAATGGCTTAATGGAGGTAAAGCGTGGCAAAAGCGAAAGTGGCCAAACGGCCGACAAGAGATGAGTTTGTGCTGGAGGAGCTCGGAAACCAGCTGACAGAAGCAATGCAGGAGGAGTCAGTGATCGTGCTGACCGTATGGGGAAAAGAAGAAGAGGTGCGCGGGCAGATTACCGGCATGGACTCCCGGACCGGCAAGGTGCATGTCAGCTTTAACGGGGAACTGCACAAGGTTCCGTTTATGGATATTATGGCAGTGAATTATCCGCGCGATTAGCCGGGCAAGACAACTTGACCGGATGACGATTTCAATAACTGAACCCTTGGAAAACCAAGGGTTTTTGTTATTGTCCGGCAGTCCGTCAGCGCTTTAGATACCAGTCTGCCGCGTTCTGATACAGCACTTTACCGGCGAGCTTTTCCCCGAGTGTCTCGCAGATCAGCTCAAGATCCGCAGGGTGGTAGGGGCGGCGCGCTCTTGTGGACGGCAGATCGGTACCGAACATTAACGCATCCGGATTGACAGCGGGGATCGATAATGTGCAGATGAGCGTCAAATACAGTACGCATGTAATCTCCTTTCCTGAGACGGCGAATAGACAGAGTCTGGTTTTATTATAGACTGTGAACGCAACATGTTATAATAGCTTTTATACATATTCAGCAGGTTACTAATCTATAAAATGATACTGCGCAGAAAAGGGTGGGGAACATGCAGACCGGCAAAACCAACGCGCTGCGGATGCTGGATGCCAAGGGCATCCGCTATAAGCTGCATCTTTATGACAATGAGGACGGGGCTATTCACGGGACCGCAGTGGCCGAGAAGATCGGTCTTGATCCGGATACGGTCTTTAAGACCCTGGTGGCACACAACGGACCCAATCTGTATGTGTTCGTCATTCCGGTAGGCGGGGAGCTGGATCTGAAGAAGGCGGCCAAGGCTGCAGGAGAGAAGAAGATTGAGATGCTTCCTGTGAAGGATCTGCTGAAGTGGACCGGGTACATCCGGGGCGGCTGCTCGCCGGTCGGGATGAAGAAGCTGTATCCGACCTTTATTGAGGAAAGCGCGGAGCTGTACGATACAATTGCAGTCAGTGCCGGCAAAATCGGCATGCAGATGGAGCTGGATCCACAGGAGCTGGCCGGCATGACCGATTCCGTATTTTACGATCTGGTCAAATAGGCTGCAGGGCAAAAAAAGCAGTGGCGCGGGGAAATTCCTTCGGCCACTGCTTTTTATTTGGTCCGCTACCGGAGCCGCATGTCCGGGGTGGATTCCGGCCAGGCTGTCTATAACCTCGCCGCCAGAAGGCCAAGGTATTCCTTCAGCGCCACTCCGGTAGATTCCATCGATCCGGGTGAAGGGAACAGCTTGGAGAGGGAGAAGGAACCCATGCGGCTGATCCTATAATCGCTCGGGTAAGCCTGCGGGGATAAGCCGGCGCTGCGGAATTCCTCCATGCCGCGCGCAATATGGAAGGCGGAGGTGACCAGCACCGGGCGGCTGAGCGCGTACTCCTTCATCAGCGCTGCGGTAAATTCAGCGTTCTGCTCGGTGTTGAGCGACTTGTTCTCGGTCAGGATATCCTCTGCCGGAATGCCAAGTCCAATCAGCTGGCGCTTCGCAATGTCAGCTTCGTTGCCGCTGTCGGCGAACACCTGGCCGCCGGTGAACAGCAGCGGCAGGCCGGTTTCCCTGTACAGCCGGGCTGCGGTCAGCAGCCGGTTAGCAGCGGGCCCATACAGATTGCCATCACCGTCAATATCCGGCGTTCCGCTTGTGGCCCCGCCGCCGAGGATGACGATCACATCGCCGTCGATCCGGGTTGGCGGACTGTATTTACGTTCCAGGCTGCCCATCAGCAGATTGGACATCAGCGGTGTCATAGACAGGTAGAGCAGAGAGGTAACAATCAGCAGAGTGACGGCCGGACGGCGGTTTTTGCGCCAGATCCAGAGTGCAGCCGCAGTCAGCAGCAGGACGAACAGGCCCGGCGGCAGGATGAAGCTGTAGAGGAATTTAATGAAATAGATCAGGAAGATGACCGCCTTTCCTTTTTGGTACAAGTATACAAGCTGCAGCGGGATTGTGCCATGCTCCTGCAAGATGAGGGGACGGCCGGTTGCCTTCAGCCCGCTTAAAAAACTGCGGTTTTCCATTAAAAAGCTGCATCTGCCGCACCGGGCTTATGTGGTACAGTAGTGGTGGGGCAATCCCGGTAACGGCAGCATGATGTCATATCCACGGAGGAATAAGCATGAACAGAAGCATACGTGTTGTACTGGCTGATGATGAGCCGGTTATTCTGCGCGGGCTCAAAAAGTTGATCGCCTGGGAGTCGCTGGGCCTTGAAATCGTCGGAGAAGCCTGCGACGGGATTGAGCTGAAGACGCTGATTGACAGCGCTGCTCCCGATCTGATTATCAGTGACATTAGCATGCCGGGTTATTCAGGCATTGATATTATACGCGGAATTCATGAATCAGGCCGCTCCATCAAGGTGGTGTTCATCAGCGCCTATCAGGAGTTCGCCTATGCACGGCAGGCACTACAGTACGGTGCAGTGGACTATCTGCTTAAACCGGTCAATACCGGCCAGCTGGAGCAGGCGGCAGGCAAGGCAGTCGCGCTGATCCGCCAGGAGTCGGAAGAGGAGCGGAACAAGGAGAGGCTGAAATCCTATGAACGCAAAAAGGTCTCCGGCACGATTGAGGAGCTGCTTGAACAGCTGACGGACGGCAACAAGGGGGCTGCAGTCACGCTGGCCCGGCTGGGGAATACGGCCATTACCCGCTTTGCTACCATTTGTGCAGTGGAGATCGATGAATACAGCGGCGGCTCGTCCCGCTGGGAGGAGCATGAACGCAAGCTGGTGGAATTCGCGCTCAGCAATATTATCAAGGAGACGGTCGAAAGCAGTGGCAGCGGATACGTATTCCGCAAGGGAGAACGGCTGTGTATACTCCTGCAGCACGAGCAGCCGGACGAGCCGCGTTCGCTGATAGATGATCTGCACCAGAAGATCAACAGCTATCTGAAGCTGCAGGTGACTATCGGCGTCGGCAAGCCGGGAGGCGGATTGGAGGAGGCCGATGATTCATACCGCAGCGCTTTGAAAGCGCTAAGATCGAAATATTTTTGCGGCCTCAACCGGGTTATTGAAGACGATGGTGCACCTGGTGCACTGTCTTCCCTGACCTCGCCGGCCCCCCTGGCGGATACGCAGCTGTCGCTGATAGAAGCGCTGAAGATGCTGGAGAAGGAGACTGCCTCTGTCCGGTGCAAAGAGCTGCTTGACCAGGTGGAGCAGCTCTCGGGCGGCAGCCCCGCCCAGGCGGTATCGCACATCTACAATACGGTGCTCCAGCTGGAGCAGGAGCTGGCCGAATACAGTGTAGATGCTGCCGCGCAGCAGGGTCCAAGTCCGGCGCTGCTGGAGCAGTTTACGGCAGCCCCGACTTATGCTGCCCTGGGTGCTGCTTTCTGCAGCGCGGTAGAGGAGCTGTTCAGCCAGCTGGCCGGCAGGTTGAGCGGTAAAGAGATGCCTCAGCTGCTGCAGGTGAAAGCCTATGTGGAGGAGCATTATGCCGAGAATATTACGCTGGAATCCATGGCTGCGCTGCTGTACATGAACCCGTATTATTTCAGCAGCTTTTTCAAGAAGCATACCGGCCAGAACTTCAAGCACTACTTAACGGAGGTAAGGCTGAACCATGCCCGCCGGCTGCTGCTCCAGAGCAGCCTGATGATCTATGAAATCGCCGAACAGGTCGGCTACAACAATGCCCGTCACTTCAGCGACATGTTCAAGAAGAAATTCGGCAGGCTGCCGCAGGAATATAAGCAGTCCTTGAAGCCTTGAAGGCATGATATTAGAGTTTGAGGGGGAGTATGTGTGCTGAACAGGGGGCGGAGCAGCAGTGTTTTTATCAAATTTTCGGCATCCTTTCTGCTGGTCGGGCTGATTCCGCTGCTGGCGCTCAGCTTTTTTTCCGTTAAGACCTTTTCCGGTTATGTGGAGCGCTATACGGCCAGCAATCTGCAGCAGATGGTGCTGTATATGGGCTATAATCTGAATTCGGCGTTTAACCAGTACAATGAAATCTCCAAGCTGATGTACACCGGCCGTTACGACGGATACATCGACAGCTACAGCCGCAACCAGACGGCGAATGTCAATG
Source organism: Paenibacillus sp. DMB5 (assembly GCF_001517085.1). Taxonomy (GTDB): domain Bacteria; phylum Bacillota; class Bacilli; order Paenibacillales; family Paenibacillaceae; genus Paenibacillus_AQ. The sequence goes on along the minus strand of NZ_LRAC01000007.1, from coordinate 76,466 downwards.
AGCTGGGGCAGATTAATGCCATCCCGATTGACAGCTTTCTAAAAACGCTGCTGTTCAGCGATTCCTATATTACCGGTGTGCAGTTTGTAAGGAATGCCGACGGCAAGGTATACTCGCAGCAGAAGGAGAACCGCTCGCTGGTGACGGACGACTTCGCCCGGCCGGAGTGGCTGGCGGCCATGGCTAAAGATCCGGCCAAGGCAGCGGTATTTCCGGCCCATACGGATGATTATTTTTTTGATTCACACAAAACCGTGTTCACCATCGGCCGGACCCTGATCGATACCTCGGGCAGAGTGACCCGGGAGCCCAAGGTGGTTGGGACCCTTTTCCTTGACATCGACACCTCGCTGTTCCAGCAGTTTATCGGGGAACTCAGCCTCGGCGCCAGGGATGAGCTATACCTGCTGGACGGGCAGGGCAGAGTGTATTTCAGTAATCAGGATGTGGCTCCGGGGGCTATCATACAGCCCGTGCTGGATGATGAGGAGCGGATTACACTCAGCCAGGAGATTCCTTTTCTGGACGGGCAGATTATCGCCGCAATCCACCGCGGCAGTCTGTTCGAGCAGCTGCTGTCGGCAAGGATGACCGTGTACATTGCCATCGCAATCTGCGCAGTGGTGATGATAGTGATGGGGGCGTGGTTTTCCCGCCGTCTGGCTGCACCAATCCGGGAGCTGATCAGGCAAATGACGGTGGTGGAGTCAGGCAACCTTGATACACAGCTGACCGTGAACAGCAACGATGAGATGGGCCGGCTGGCCCATGGGTTTAACCGGATGGTGGAACGCCTCAGGATTCATATCGACGAAGCCTATGTGGCCCAGATCAAGCAGAAGCAGACCGAGCTGAACGCGCTCAAAAGCCAGATCCGGCCGCATTATCTCTACAACACCCTGGAAGTTATCCGCATGAATGCGGTAGACAAGGAGGCCGGGGAAGTGGCGGATATGATTCTGGCCCTCTCGGATCAGCTGAAGTATGTGATTGATTACGGGGAGGACAGGGTCAGCCTCGGCAGCGAGCTTATGCATCTGCATAATTATTTCTACATTATTTCCGTCCGGTATGAAAACCGGTATACACTTCAGCAGGAGATTCCCCAGGATATTGATATGGACTGGCCGGTGCTGAAGCTGTCGCTGCAGCCTGTGGTCGAGAATGCTGTACAGCATGGTCTGCGCCAAAAAGGGAAGGGGACGATCGGCATCACGGTTGAGCGCAGGGAGCAGGTGCTGGCTGTCACCATTTATGATGACGGCATCGGCATGAGCCGGGAGACGCTGGCACAGCTTCACAGGAATCTGGAAGACCCCGCTGCCCCAAGCAAAAATGTTGGGCTGAAGAATGTCCATGAACGCATCCGATCTACCTTCGGGGAGGAGTATGGCCTTGCCGTCAGCAGCCGGGAGCATATCGGAACTTCCGTTACCCTGCTGTTTCCTGTTATTGCGCAACAATCGTAGTCTAATGTAAGGGAGCGCGAGCGGTGTATGTACAAGATTAGCAAAAAACAAACGGCAGCGGGTATCCTCACCATCGCGATCCTTGCTTCCTGCAGTGCTGGCGGCTCCGGAGATGAGGGCGGAGGAAAGGTAGAACCTCTACGGTCCGTCACCTTTTCCATTGCCTATGCTGCAGGGGATATGGCGACGACCCAGGCGCTAAAGGCGGTTATTGCCGCCTATATGCAGGCGAATCCCAATGTTACGATCAATGACATCAGCGAAATTTCCTCCAGCGCCTATCTGGACTGGCTGAAAATAAAGGATGCCGTCGGCGAGTTTCCCGATCTGCTGGAGATGCGTGATACAGAGGCCTTCGCCGCTGCAGGCAAAATCGCCCCGCTCCCGCAGGAGCTGGTGGAGCTTCTGGACCATCCTGTACAGGTGTACGGACAAGTGTGGAACGCTCCGCTCTATGAAACCCCGCCGCAGGGCATCATTTATAGCAAAAAGGCCTATGCGGCAGCCGGCATTACCAGTCTGCCGCAAACCTATGATGAGTTTCTGGCTGTGCAGGAGAAGCTGAAGGCCTCCGGCATTACACCGCTGGTGGCCGGGGGGAAGGACCTGTTTCACCTGGGCTTCTGGATCAACAAATTTCTGATCGACAATGTGTATGCCCTGGATCCGGATTGGAACGCACACAGAACGGCCGGCGAGGTCAGCTTTACCGATACCAATGTGATTCAGGCTGTAAGCGACTTCAAGCAGCTGTTCACCCGGTATGTTGATCCGGGCTGGCAGAATATCGGCGATAACCAGACCGTATCCTTCCTTGTCTCAGGTAAAGCGGCCCAGCTCTACTCGGGGCCGTGGATGTTCTCGCCGATTTCGGCCGCGGATCCGGCTTTTGAATTCGGCTTCTATGCGGTGCCGGACCGCTCCGGGCAGGTGAAGGTGACCGGCCTTCCTTCGCTCGCCGGCTGGTCCTACTCGGCGGAAGCCGCCGGTGATCCGGTGAAGTCTGCGGCGATCAAGGACTTCCTGCACTTTTTCTTCAGTCCTGAGCAGTACGGCACCTTTCTGGCCGCCATTAACGGAATTCCGGCCACCATAGTTAAACCGGTCTATCCGGTCAGTGAGCCGATGGAGGAGGCTCTGCGTATTCTTGACGACCCGCAGACTGTGAAATCAAGGATGATCAACAACTGGTGGGGCGGCAATACCATTCCGCAGCAGTTCCGCAACTGGTACTATAAGCTGCTGGAGGAGCTCGTTGTCAGCAATGGCGATGTAAGCAGCGCAATGAAAGAAGCGGACCGGGAATACGACCGGCAGGCGCGGGAAGAGGGCTTGAAGGAATAGCAGATATTCAGCTGAATAACGCACACGCGAGGGAGATCTGCGGATCTGCCTCTTTTTTTACCATAGAGATCTATTAAAATTACCGCATACGGAGCTTAAAAAACTGCATTCAACCCTGGAGAGCGGAGTGCTATCCTGTAAACACAAGGAAACGCTTTCTAAGATGATGCGCACATCGGGTGCTGTTTCCCGCTTTAATCCATCTTCAGTCTCATAGGGGGTCTTGTTCATATGTATAAGAAATCAGTAACCGCATTGTCTGCAACCCTTCTGGCCGCTACGGCCATTCTGTCGGCTTGCGGAAGTAACAATAACGCTTCAGATACTGCTAACAACGGAAATAACACAACAGCAACTAATGCACCAGCGGCAACAACGGACGCCAAAAAAGAAGTGCAGTTCTCCATCGGCTACGCTTCCGGCGACCCGGCGACCAAAGAGGCGATAGCAGATGCCGTCAAGGCTTTCATGGAAGCGAATCCGAACGTCAAAATCAAAGACATCAGCGAAACCTCTTCAGCGGCTTATCTGGACTGGCTCAAAACCAAGGATGCTGTCGGCGAATTCCCGGATCTCGTTGAAATCCGTGACACTCAGGTCTTTGCCGATGCCGGCAAAATCGTCGAGCTGCCTGCCGATCTGGCCGAGCTGTTCGACAATCCGCCGCAGGTAGACGGCAAGGTGTGGAATGCGCCGATGTCGGTAAACGTGCCGCAGGGCATTATCTACAGCAAAAAAGCGTATGCGGATGCCGGCATCACCGAGCTTCCCAAAACGTATGACGAGTTTCTCGCAATCCAGGAAAAGCTGAAGGCCAGCGGCATCACCCCGCTTGTTGTCGGCGGTAAGGATATTTTCCATATGGGCTTCTGGGTGAACAAATTCCTGATTGATGATGTGTATTCGAAGGATCCGGACTGGAACTCCAAGCGTACGGCCAAGACAGTCAGCTTCACGGACGCGAATGTTGTACAGGCGATGACAGACTTTAAAGACCTGTTCACCAACTATGTGGACAAAGGCTGGCTCAGCACCGGGGATAACCAGACGGCTTCTATTCTAGTAGCAGGCAAAGCGGCTCAGCTCTACTCCGGCACCTGGATGTTTACGCAGATTCAGGAGGCTGATCCAAGCTTTGAATTCGGCTTCTATGCGATTCCTGACCGTGAAGGCAAAGTGAACGTAATCGGTCTGCCGTCGCCGGCCGGCTGGTCGCTCTCTGCCGAAGCAGCCAAGGATGCGGACAAAACAGAGGCGATCAAGGATTTCATCCGCTTCTTCTTTGCACCTGAGCAGTATGCCAAATATCTGGCCAGCATCAACGCCATTCCTTCCACCAAAGAGAAGGTTACTTATGAAACCGGGGAACAGATGCAGGTAGCGCTTGATCTGATTGCCGACCCGAATGTCACCAAATCGCTGGCAATCAACAACTGGTGGGGCGATAACCTGATTCCTCCGCAGTTCCGTAACTGGTTCTATAAACTCCTGCAGGATCTGGTCGTGAAGAACGAGAACGTCACCAATTATATGAAGCAGGCGGACACCGAATATGACGCACAGGTGAAAGCGAACCAGCAGTAAGCAGTACCGGATTATATGTAAAAAAAGAAAAGCTGCCCGGGGGAGGGAAGGGCCTGCTATCCGGCGGGCCCGGACCTTCTTCTCCGGTGAGCAGCTCCGGGAGGGAGAGCATCCATGTCTACAGCATTGCAACAGACAGACAAGCCGCTTGCGGCACTGAAGCCGAAGAAAAAGAAGCAGTGGCAGTCCTATGCACTGATGTTTATTTTGCCGTCATTTCTGATCTATACATTATTTGTCATCGTGCCGACAGCAGGCAGCATTTATCTCAGCTTCACCTCATGGGACGGGATCAGCGAGGATATGCGGTATATCGGGTTCGCCAATTTCGTGGAAATCTGGCACAGCCCCCGCGTGCACAATGCGCTTAAAAATACGCTGGTCATGACCATCAGCCTGGTGGTGCTCGAAAATATCGCAGCGATTGCCATGGCCATTCTTGTTGATAGGGTCCGCTGGTTCCGCAACCTGTTCAGAAGCATTTTTTATTTCCCGACACTGCTGAGCGGGATCGTAATGGGCTTTGTGTGGGCAATGATCCTGAATTATAATTTCGGCGTGTTCAATCAGATTCTTGATGCGGTCGGACTGGGCAGCTGGGTCGTTGACTGGCTGGGCAATCCGAAATACGCCATGCTGTCGATTATTCTGTCTACAGTCTGGAAAGGCGCGGGCTATTACATGATTATCTATCTGGCCGGGCTGCAGGGCATTCCGCCTGAGCTGAATGAAGCGGCCAGCATTGACGGGGCGAACGGCTTCCAGCAGTTCCGGCACATTACCTTCCCGCTGCTGGCCGGTTCAATGACGGTATGCATGGTACTGTCGATGATCAGCGCGCTGAAGATTTTTGACCAGATTGCGGTCATGACGGATGGAGGTCCGGGCTTTGAGACCGAGACATTGACCTATATTATATATAAAGTCGGCTTTGGCGAGCTGCGGCAGGGCTTTGGTACGGCACTGGCCATGGTGCTGTTCCTGATCATTATGCTGATTACGGTCATTCAAGTGAAATTCCTCCGGAAACGGGAGGTGCAGATGTAATATGACGCTTCAAACGAAAAAAAGAATTGCTGAAATCTCGATGTTTATTGTTACGCTGGTGCTGGCGGTCATTTTCTTTTTCCCGATTTTCTTCAATCTGATGTCTGCCTTCAAAAGCAACGCCGAAATCATGCGGGATGCGATTGCCTTTCCTAAAGGGCTTTACCTGGAAAGCTTCAAATATCTGCTGACCGAGACGGAGTTTCCGCGCGCCATATTGAACAGCCTGATTCTGACGCTGGTGTCCATCGTCGCCCAGGTGCTGATCATTCCGATGGCCGGCTATGCGATTGAGCGGCGGAACGCCCGCTGGACAAGGTTCATGTTCCTGTATTTCCTGGCCGGGATGATGATTCCGTTCCAGGCTTACATGATTCCGCTGTTCAAGGAGCTGAGAATGTTCGGCTTGTACGGCAGTCTGGCCGGTCCGATCCTGGTCTATGTCGCCGGTGCTGTCGGCTTCGGCTGCCTGCTCTATACCAGCTTCGTAAAAGGCATTCCGCAGGAAATTGAAGAGGCGGCGGAAATTGACGGCTGCTCCCGCTACGGGATCTTCTGGCGGATCGTGTTCCCGCTGATGGGTCCGGTTACGGCCAGTATGGTGGTGCTGAACGGGCTGGGGATCTGGAATGACTTCCTGATGCCGATGCTGGTGCTGCCTTCCGGCGAGCCGAAGACGATGGTGGTGGAAATATACCGCTATATAGGAGAATTCTCCTCGCGCTGGGATATGATTTTTGCCGGAACCGCAATGTCGGTTGTGCCGGTGCTGATTGTGTTCGTAGCCCTGCAGAAATACTTCGTTAAGGGCATTGCTGCCGGGGCTACCAAAGGTTAAAGGTATTGAGTTCTTAATCAGTCTTGCTGCAGAAAATATCCTGTCATTATGGTTTAATGTAAGATGAACTTGTTAATGAGTGGCATCTGACCATGATGAAGGAGCGGGGGTTATGATTGTAAGGCAAACCTTGCCATCCCTGGCGGCGGGATACCGTCATACGGCCGGTCTGAAAGCGGACGGTACGGTGACGGCTGCAGGGGATAATATATACGGCCAATGCAATGTAAGCGATTGGAATGATATTGTCGCGGTAGCCGCAGGCAACGCACATACAGGTAATGCCCATACCATTGGGCTGAGAGCAGACGGTACAGTGGCGGCTGCAGGCTGGAACAAGCACGGCCAATGTGAGGTAAGCAGCTGGCGCGGGATTGTGGCAGTGGCGGCAGCCTGGCGCCGGACGATCGGCCTGAAAGCGGATGGCACAGCAGTTGCCGCGGGCCGGAATCAGGATGGCGAGTGCGAGGTAGGCGGCTGGCGGAATATCATAGCGGCGGCAGCAGGTGACTGGCACACAGCCGGACTGCAATCAGACGGCAGGGTTATTGCTACAGGCAATAACCGGTATGGCCAATGCAGGGTTAGCGGCTGGCACAGTATTGTGGCCGTAGCCGCTGGATATCTGCATACCGCGGGTCTTGAGGCGGACGGTACGGTGGTGGCCGCGGGCCGGAACAAGGAGAGCCAATGCGAGGTAAGCAGCTGGCGCGGGATTACAGCGATAGCGGCGGGGAGCCATCATACCGTCGGCCTGAAAGCTGATGGTACAGTAACGGCTACAGGCTGGAATAAGTACGGCGAATGCGAGGTAAGCGGCTGGCGCGGTATTGTAGCCGTAGCCGCCGGCTGTACGCATACTGTCGGTCTGAAAGCCGATGGAACAGTGATGGCAGCGGGCAGTAATGAATATGGCCAATGCGGGGTAAGCGGCTGGTATGATATCCGCCTGCCCTTCATTGGATAATGAACAGCCATGTGCCGTTTCCGGCGCATGGCTTATTATTTTTTGTTTGTATGATGGGAATAACCTATGTTACTATTAACATAGGTTATTCGTATTGGAGTGAATGGGATGTCGATTAATTATGCCATTTTGGGTCTGTTAAGCAGCCAGTCCCTGACCGGGTACGACATGAAGAAGATCATTCAGGATTCTTCCTTCATGTACTGGTCAGGGAATAACAATCAGATTTATAAGGCGCTGGTTGAACTTTTGAAGGAAGAATATGTGACCAGTGAGGTACAGCATCAGGAGAGCTCGCCTTCCAAGAAAATGTATACCATAACCCCGGAAGGAAGGGCTGAGTTGAAGCGCTGGGTTCTGTCGGCACCGGTGCAGCCGGAAGCCCGAAACACCTTCCTTATTCAGCTCGCCTGGAGCGATCAGCTGGAAACCGCCGAAATTCTCGGGATGCTGGATGCTTACGAGCAGGAGATTATGAGCCTTATCCACCTGGAACAGGGCCGTGAGGCTAAAGGGCAGTATTCGCCCGGGCGGAGCCCGCGGGAAGCTATGCTCTGGAAGCTGATTCAGGCGAACAAGCTGTCGGCGCATACGAGTGAATTGCAATGGATTGGAGAGGTCCGCAGGGCCCTTACTAATGAGAATGGGAATGGAGTGAAGCAAGTGAAGGTTGAAGTGATGACCCGTGAAGGACAGCAGTACCTCGAATTACGCCCGGCTGACAGTATGCTAAGTACAGAGCAGGATATTCTGGATCTGATCGGTGCCTGCATGGAGCATGATGTATATAAAGTTCTGCTCAATGAAGCGGCGCTACCGGAGGAATTCTATAATCTGCGGACCGGGCTGGCCGGAACGCTGCTGCAGAAATTCATGAATTACAGAGTGAGAGGTGCGGCGGTCATTGGCAGCGGGCAGGCAGGCAAGGGCAGGTTCAAGGAGCTGCTCTCCGAGCTGAACAAGGGGAGCAGCTTCCGGACATTCGGCAATGAGGAAGAGGCGGCGGCCTGGCTGCTGCAGAAAGATTAAACGTTATAGTGTGTAGCTATGAAGGCCGTCTCTTTGACGGTCTTTTTTGCTGCAAATGTAAGAGCAATGTTAGTGCAATGTAATTTTTCAGTCAATTCGTTGTGGGAACGGCAGTATAAAGGTAACATTCAATTTAGGCATTCGATAACATACAGGGGTGATTGAAGTGGATAAGCAGGTACAGCGGGAGCAGGGATTATTCAAGAGGCTGCTAGAAATTTTAATGGTATCAGGCAGATTGGGCTTCACCTCATTTGGCGGTCCCATAGCCCACCTTGGTTATTTTCATGATGAATATATCCGCAAAAGAAAATGGATGGACGAAAAAAATTATGCTGACCTGGTGGCGCTGTGCCAATTTTTACCCGGACCGGCCAGCAGTCAGGTTGGGATTGGCATGGGGATTATGCGGGCCGGGGTACCGGGCGGGATTGTTTCATTCCTTGGTTTTACATTACCTTCTGTAGTAGCCTTAATCCTATTTGCATTGATTCTTCAGGGCCTGGATGTAAGTAACGCAGGCTGGATTCATGGCTTGAAACTGGTGGCTGTCGCCGTTGTAGCACACGCGATTATCGGCATGGCCCAAAAGCTGACTCCCGATTTAAAAAGAAAAGCCATCGCATTATTGGCAATGGTAATTACATTATTATGGCAGACAGCCTTTTCCCAGGTCGGAATGATTCTTTTATCAGCAATACTGGGTTTCCTGATCTATAGACGGCACGAAGCAGATGCTGACAGCAGAATCAGCTTTCCGGTTAAGCGCAGATTGGCTGCGTTATGTTTAGCTTTATTTTTTGGATTGCTGCTGCTTCTTCCGGTGCTGAGAGAAATGACCTCCATTCGCTGGATTGCAGTGTTTGACAGCTTTTACCGTTCCGGTGCACTTGTGTTTGGCGGGGGACATGTTGTTTTGCCGCTGCTTGAACGGGAATTCGTAGCCTCAGGCTGGGTGAGTAAAGAGGCCTTTCTCGCAGGATACGGGGCGGCTCAGGCTGTCCCGGGGCCGTTGTTTACGTTTGCCTCCTATCTGGGTGCTGTGATGAACGGATGGGCAGGGGGCCTGCTCGCGACAGTAGCTATTTTCCTGCCTGCTTTTTTATTGATCCTGGGAACCCTTCCTTTCTGGGATGGCCTGCGCCGGAATCCAAAAGCAAAAGGGGCTTTAATGGGCGTGAACGCTGCAGTAGTAGGTATATTAATCTCTGCCTTTTATCAGCCGATTTGGACCAGCTCAATCCTTGCACCTGCTGACTTTGCTTTTGCAGCGATATTATTCAGTATGTTAGTTTATTGGAAGCTGCCGCCTTGGATCGTAGTGTTGACAGGTGCGCTGGGTGGAACTGTGATGGCTCTGATATAGATCGGAAGACTGTGATAGCGGCAGCAGAGTTTAATTATATCTGTTATTTATAGACTCCGAATGATAGAGAAGCGGTATAATGGTTCCAAATCTTTTTATCTGGAGGAAACATCATGTACATCGCTTTCGCAAACGATTCTGACTATGAATACATAAGCAGCCATGACCGGCATATTCCTGAGAACCTTATATCCGATAAAATAAAGCGGAAGGAATTCTATATTCTGCGGGACGGGGACGAAGCGAATATCGGATGGATGCGGTTTGGATACTTCTGGGACAACATCCCGTTCATGAACCTGATCTGGATAGATGAACCCCACCGGGGCAAGGGTGCAGGAGCTGAAGTTGTTCACTTCTGGGAGGAGCAGATGAAGCAAAAGGGATTTAATATGGTGATGACATCCACCCAGGCTGACGAAGAAGCCCAGCATTTTTACAGAAAGCTTGGCTATATAGACGCAGGCTGTCTAATCCTGGATACGCAGCCGTTGGAAATCCTGCTTACCAAGAAGCTGGACCTTACAGTTTGAACTTACAAATATGAAGCCCGTTTTCGCCAATCAGCCGGCTGAGAACGGGCTTTATTTTTACCTGGAAAAACATTGTTCACTGCGCCAGGCTCTCCAGATCCGGCTGTAATTTGTTCCGCAGAATATACAGCATTCCGGCACCGACAAGGAACGCAGCAGCATCCGCAATGACCAGTGACCAGACCACCCCGTGAAAACCGTTCATCCGGTTGGCGATGTAGAGCACAGGGATCAGCGTAGCGCCTTGAATAATTGACATAATAAATGCGGCGGTCCCTTGCGCTGTTGCCTGGAAGATCCCCGTAAACAACGCCGTTGTTCCTGAAATGAACAGGGATAAGAAGGTCACATGCAGAATATAGCTGCCCATTTCAATTAACTGCGGGTCATTTGTAAACAAGCCGATTAAATGGTCGGAAATCAGATAGACGATAAGACCGAAAGCGACTGCCAATACTACAATCGTTTTGACCGTGAATCCGATGCTTTGCTTCATCCGCAATCTGTTGGCTGTAAAGGAGAAAGCGATAAGCGGGACGACTCCCTCACATAAGCCCATAATGATAAACTCGGGAAATTGAAGTAATCGGGATGAAATACCGTAAGCGGCTACGGCTGAATCGCCATATTCCACAAGATAATGATTGAAGATCAGCGACATTGCCCCCATAAAGATACTCATAATGAAGACGGGAACTCCGATTTTAACAACATTGCTGACTATTTCTTTGCTGGCTTTGAACCACCGTACGGAAACCGTTAAAAACTGGCTTTTATACCCCATGTGGAAGGCGTAATAGACACTCGCAACGAGGTTGGAGACGACTGTGGCTGACGCAACGCCGATAACGTCCCAATGGAACACGAAGATTACCAGCGCATCGAGGATTATATTTACAGCAACGCTGAGAATCATGCCGATCATCGACGTAATGGCTGCGCCCTCAGAGCGTACAATATTCTCAAGCGTGAAGCATAATACGAGGAAGGGTGAACCAATCAGCATAACCGTGACATAATCCTTAGTAAAGCCGAAGGACTCAGGCGTTGCTCCAAGGCTATGGACAATGGAATCGATGAACGGGAGGCCAACTGCAATGACGATAAGACCGAGTGCCAGGCTGCTGTAAAAAGCGAATGAGGATACATGCTTTACGTCATCGTATTTCTTCTCACCCAGTAAACGGGAGATGAAGGTACCGCTGCCCATGCCGATAAAGTTCCCCAGCGCCATTATGATTGCGAATAACGGCAAGGTTAGCGCAAGTGCAGTTAACATCGCAGTATTGTGGAGAGTACCTATAAAATAGGCATTCAGGATGGAGTAGATGACACTCATTGACATGCCCAGCATCATGGGGACAGCGAAGTGGGCTACGGCTTTGGCGACAGGGGCTTTCTCAAAATAATGGAGGTTTTCTGCATCCATTTAAATCACTTCTTTCTTGTTTATTAATTGCTTATCTAACGGTGTTAGATTGAACCTTACAGTGTTAGATGATATCATGGGTTTAGGAGCTTGTAAAGCATAAACTTACACTGTTAGATAAAAGGGCGGATAATAATGAAAAAGCAGCAGCCTCAGATTTCTGAGGAGCGGATTTTGGAAGCTTCATGGGAGCTTCTTGGAGAAGAGGGCATTGAGAAATTCAGCATGAGACGGCTGGCGGACAGAGTGGGGATTCAGGCTCCCTCTCTATACTGGTACTTCAAGAGCAAACAGAATCTTTACCAGGGCCTGGCCAATCAAATATCCAAAATCATACTGGAGGAATTCCACGCTGAGGGGGATTGGAAAGCGCAGCTGACTGGACTTGCGGTAACCGTACGAAACGTGCTTAGCCGGTATCCCTGCTCCACACAGCTCATGATGATGACATTGCCCCATGAACCGGATATTATCCGGTTTACAAACCGGATGCTGCTCTGCGTAGAAGAGACGCCGCTTGAGCCGGAGCAAAAAATGCAGGTGGCTACTACGCTTATGAACTATGTGTTCTTTTTCGTTCTGGACCGTTATCAGCATGAACGTAATATCTCCGCTATGATTAAGGATCAGGAAGCGCTCCCGGGTGAAGAAATGCTTCAGCTTCTGGATTCTATGAGTGATAATGACGCGGGGCTGTTCCGGAGGATGTTTACGACCGGCCTGTTCGAGCTGATGGGGACCGACCGGGCGTTTGAGTTTGGCCTAAAGCTGATTGTGCTGGGGATTGAGCAGGTAATTATGGAGCTGGAAAAAAAGTAAAGATCAATACGTGTCAGGTGATGATTAGGCGGTAAAAGAATACTAAAGAGAGCAGCACCTTTCCGGATTATGCCGAGGGGAAGCTGCTCTTTTTTGGGTTTTGTAATTAATAAATAAAAATATAAAAAGATTCACACTATTTAAAAATTTCAATTGACTAATATGGGAATATCGCTATAGAATAAAAGCGGTTACAGAGTTTCTTAAAGGGTTTAGTTTAGTTATGTATAAAATAAACGAAGGCCGAAAAGAAACTTTTTTATCAAATTTCTCTTGTAAGCGTTTTATTTATACTGGCTAATAAGGAGGTGCTTTCCGGTACCTTAAATGCTGCTTATGGCTTATGTGCGAGAAAGGGAATGGTAAGGGAACCGTTGAGGCCAATTTTAGAAACGGAGGGATTTACTTTTGAATAAATGGACTGGCAGGCTGACTTCTTCACTTCTTGCACTGCTGCTGCTTGTTCCTTCCCCGGCATTGGGGGCTTCGGGAACAGTAACGGACGGCAATTCTGCGGGACAGCAGGCGGCTGCAGCACCGGATTATACAGGGCACTGGGCAGCCGGAGATTTGCAGACTTGGGTAGACAAAGGACTGCTGTCGGGGTACGGAAACGGCGTATTTAAGCCGGATCAGAACATTACCCGGGCGGAATGGGTCGCCCTTGTAAACCGGGTATTTAATCTGCAGACTGTGGCTGCTGCAAACAGCTTCAGTGATGTGGAACAGGGCAAGGCTTACTACAGTGAAGTTATGAAAGCGGTATCTGCAGGATATGTGTCCGGTTACAGCGATGGAACCTTCCACCCGCAGCAGATTGTCAGCCGCCAGGAAGCGGCGGTTATGCTATACAGGCTGTTCCGGCTTGATGCTGCGGCAGCTGGGGCAGGACCGCAGGATGCTGAAACGCTGCCGGAGTGGAGTAGAGAAGCCGTCCTAAGCTTGCTAGGCGATGGATTCCTTAGCGGCTATGAGGACGGCAGCTTTAAAGGAGGACGTCCGGTAACACGGGCAGAGGCTGTTCGGATGATCGGCAAGCTGTCAGGAGAGATTATTCTGCAAAGCGGCAGTTATGCACAGCTGCAGGCAAAGAATCTGGTAATTAGCAGCGCCGGTGTGTCGCTTAAGGACACTGAAATTACAGGCAACCTGTATCTCACGGAAGGGATTGCCGGTGGAGATATTCTGCTGGACAACGTGAAGGTTGCGGGCAAGATTATCGTCAGCGGCGGCGGTGAAAACAGTGTCGTGCTGAACAATACCTCAGCAGCCTCGCTGACCGCAGACAAGCCGGACGGCAAGCTGCGGATTGTTCTGAAGGGCAGTAGTAGCATACCGGATGTAACAGCGGAGTCGGGTGTCAGACTGGAAGAGGATACGGCACTTGGCGGAGCGGGCTTCAGCCGGGTCAAGCTTGAGAATACCCTGCCTGCGGGTTCGCGCATCCAGCTTAGCGGCAGCTTTGATTCTGTTGTAGTCAATGCTGCAGGGGAGCCGGAGCTTGTGCTGGTGAGAGGAACAATCGCAGAAATGACACTTAACCGCATGGCGCACTTCGTGCGGAGGCCGGAAGCGAAATCAGGAATCTGATTCTTAATCTAAGCAGTCAGCTTACGGTTCGGGGTACGGGCAGGGTAAGCTATGACCCGAAATTCAGCGGTTTAATCAAGCTGGAAACTCCAGCGGCAACGGCAACAGCTACGGCTGCACCGGTAAGTAACGGAGGAAGTACTGTATCACCAACCGCTGCGCCAAGCTCTGCAGCATCGCCAACGCCGGCAGTGACTCCGCAGGCTACACCGGCACCTACACCGGAAGCCTCCCCGGCTCCGTCTGCCCCGGTGTTCAGCAACGTATCCGTACATGACCCTTCAGTAGTGAAGGACGGCGGGACGTATTATGTGTTTGGTTCGCATATTGAAGCGGCCAAATCACAGGATCTGCTGAACTGGAGCACATTCACCAACGGCTACAAGACACCGGACAATGCGCTTTACGGCGATCTGTCTGCCAATCTGGCGGAATCCTTCGCCTGGGCGGGGGAGAATGACTCCGACAGCAAAGGCGGATACGCCGTCTGGGCGCCGGATGTATTCTGGAATGCGGATTATGTGAACGGGGATGGCAGTAAAGGCGCATATATGATCTATTACAGCACCTCATCCACGTATATCCGTTCTGCAATCGGCTTTGCCGTATCGCAGAAGATTGAAGGTCCGTATATTTACGGCGGCACTGTAATCTACTCCGGCTTTACACTGGATGAGCAGTATGATGTGAGCAGCAAGGTCAACAAAAAGTGGACCAATACTAACATTCAGACACTGATCGGCAAAGGAACGCTGGAAGGCATGAATCCGGCCTGGTTCAATGCAAACGGCACATATAACAACAAGCAATATACCAATGCCATTGATCCGACTCTGTTCTATGACAAGGACGGGAAGCTGTGGATGACCTACGGCTCCTGGTCAGGCGGAATCTTCCTGCTGGAGGTTGACCCGGCGACCGGACAACCGGTATATCCCGGCAAAGACGGGACTACCGCAGACGGCAGACTGATTGACCGTTACTTTGGCACCAAAATTTCCGGCGGTAATTACAAATCCGGAGAAGGTCCTTATATTGTCTATGACCAGGCAGCCGGCTATTACTACCTGTATGTAACCTATGGCGGGCTGGCTGCTGATGGCGGCTACAATATGCGGCTATTCCGCTCCGTGAATCCGGACGGTCCTTACAAGGATGCGGCAGGGCAGAATGCAGTGCTGGCGACGGACGGGGATCACTCGAACATCGGCAACAAGCTGATCGGTAATTTCCTGTTCAGCAATCTGAACGGGGAGGCGGATTTCCCGGTATACGGCTATGTCTCCTCCGGGCATAACTCGGTTTATTATGATGAGGAGCAGGGCAAGCTGTTCAATTTCTTCCATACCAGATTTCCTATGCGCGGGGAAACCCACGAGGTGCGGGTGCACCAGATGTTCATGAACGAGGACGCCTGGCCGGTTGTGGCTCCGCACCGTTATTCCGGTGAGACGCTTGCCAAGGTTCAGCGGGCAGATGTCGTAGGTGCCTATCAGTTTGTCAACCACGGCAAGGATACCTCGGCCAAAATCAAGCCGACCGTCGATGTCGAACTGCTGGCAGACGGCACTCTGGGCGGAGCGGTTAGCGGCAGCTGGGAACTGGCGGGCGATTATTACGCCCGCCTGCTGATCGACGAAACAGAGAACGGCAGTACAGTACAGCACCTGTACAAGGGTGTATTCGTGAAGCAATGGGATTCCACCCGGAATGAACAGGTCATGGTCTTTACGGCGATGTCAGACCAGGGCGTTGCCGTCTGGGGCAGTGCCATCAAGCTGCTCAGCGATGATCAGCTGGTTGCTAATATTGCCGGCGGCCTGACGCTTGGGGACACCAGTAAGGTCTATAAAGACCTGACCCTTCCGGTATCCGGCGTGCACGGAGCTGTCATTAACTGGACATCCTCCAGCCCGGCGGTTGTTGCCGCAGACGGCAAGGTTACCCGGCCGCAGGCGGGAAGCGGCAATGCCGAGGTTCAGCTGACAGCTGCCATTAAGCTTGGCAATGCTTCGGTCACGAAGACGTTCACTGTCGTTGTCATTCAGCTTGGCGGCACGCTGCTGGAAGACGGACTGGTTGCAGCGTATGACTTTGAAGACAGCCTGGCGGAGAGCGCCGGGCGGCAGGCTGACGGCAGCGCAACCGGCAAGCTGCTGAACACAGCTGATGGAGCAGTGGAGTATGCGGCCGGCGAGGACGGGCAGGCGCTTAAGCTTACAGGCAGCTCCGGTGTTCGGCTGCCGGACGGTCTGATTAACGGCAGCGCCTATACGTTCAGCCTGTGGCTGAACCCGCAGGAGCTGACAGCCTTCACATCGGCCTTTTTTGGAGCCAAGGGCACCAATAACTGGATGAGTCTGCTGCCTTACGGCAACGGCGGGGCAACGACCCGGGTATGGTTCGGCAGTGAAACCTGGCTGGATGCCGATGCCGGCCTGCAGATCGGGGCCGGCAAATGGTCGCATATAGCGTTCACCTACGATGCCGGAACGGTTAAGCTGTACCTGAACGGAGTGCTGAAATATACAGGGACAAACTATACCGACCTGTTTGACAGTGAAGACAGCGTCTTTGCACTCGGCGTCAACTATTGGGATATCCCGTACAAGGGGCTGATTGACAAGTTCCGTGTCTATGAAAAAGCGCTGACGCCTGAAGCCGTCGGCTGGCTGGTGAACGGTGAACCGGATGCCAATGTGAAGGTGAGCGCGATTGCTTTTGCTGATGCTGCTGCAAGCATCGCTGTCGGAAATACCTTTATTCCAGCAGTTTCTGTCCTGCCAGCTAATGCCGGCAACCGGGCGTTGGTCTGGACCTCAAGTGCACCTGCTATTGCTGAGGTTGATAGTGCATCCGGGGTTGTAACGGCAAAGCATGTAGGCGATGCTATCATTACCGCTGCCTCCACCGACGGAAGCAATGTAACCGCAAGCTTATCTGTGAAGGTTTCGGACGGCCGGGTCGCGGTGTACTCTTTTGACGGCAATTTGAAGGATTCGCTTGAGCTCTCGGGTGAAGGCAGAGTAACAGGTCAGCTGGTCGGCAGCGCTACTGTAGGCAGTATTACTTACGGTGACGGTGTAACGGGCCAGGCGGCATTATTTGACGGAGCTTCCGGTATTCGGCTGCCGGACGGACTGATTAACAGCAACAATTATTCAGTCTCAATGTGGCTGAAGCCGGATCAGCTAACGACTTACACGACCGCCTTTTTTGGGGCAAGCTCTAACAGCAGCTGGATCAGTCTTGTGCCGAAGGGCCCTTCGGATGCAACCATCCTTTGGTCAAACGCTGTCTATGAGGCAACAGCAGGCTATATTATACCTGCCGGAACCTGGACGCATGTCACTTTCACGGTTAATAACGGGACGGTCAAGCTGTACATTAACGGAGAGGAAAAGTTCTCGGGCAGCGGATTTCCGGATATTTTTACGAACAAAAACGGGGTCTTCACGCTTGGGGTCAACTATTGGGATGTTCCATTCAAGGGGCTGATCGACGAGCTGAAGCTGTATAACAATGTGCTTGCACCCGAAGCGGTGCTGGCTGATTACCAATCGGCTGGTCTTTAAACGGCCCGGCCCATTTGGAAGGAAATAAAGAGAAGGAGCAGGACGCGATGTCCTGCTCCTTTTTTGTCTATACATAAAGCTGATCCCGTGCAGCAGGGGCCTCAAAGCCATTTAACCGCCCACTTCTCAACATGGCTGAGTGCTGCCCCAAGCTCCTGCCCCTTGACTGTCAGCGAATATTCCGTCCGGACCGGCCGGTCGGGATCACGGTACGGGTAAGCAGCCCGCAGCCCTCCAGCTCCTTCAGCCGCTCGTTCAATATACGTTTGCTCAGATCCGGAATGAGGGTGTGCAGTTCGCTGAACCGTTTGGGGCCTTCCATCAGTACATGAATGATGAAATTCACCCATTTTTTCCCGACGATATGATAAGCATGCTCCACTTTGGCAAGTAACGGCCTGATTTCCTGATCCATCGCACATCCGTCCTTAGCAGTTATTATTAATATCCCACTAACTATACCATAGCGAAAACTTCGTGAAAATAAGTACTTTTCGTAAATGTCGAAATGAGGTTGACGAATGGTTTTTGCAGGCGTATGATGAGTTTTGTTAAGTTTGTGAGTAATTAATAGTAACCTTATAAACAATATATAATAACGGGAGGAATGAAAGTGGAATCATCTACCTTTGTGCTGTTTGGCGCTACCGGGGATCTGGCGAAACGCAAAATCTATCCGGCTCTCTATAACTTGTTTGCCGATGGCAAGCTTTCCGGTCCTCTCTCCGTGATTGGTCTGGGAAGAAGAGAGCTCAGCAACGAAACGTTCCAGGCGCAGGTGCTTGATTCACTGCGTACCTTTTCCCGCCGTCCTGTCTTAGAATCAGCGGGGCTGCAGCGTTTCCTGCTGGCTTTTGAATATAGCGTGCTGGACGTTGGACGTCCGGAGGATTATACGAAGCTGCTGGCCCACGTGCAGCGGCGGGAAGCGGAGCTCGGCATTCCGGGTAACCGGATGTTCTATTTGTCGGTCGGCCCTGAATTTTTCGGTCCGATTGCCGCAAATATTCATGAGAGCGGTCTGGGAGACACTGCTGGCTGGAAACGCCTGATTATTGAGAAGCCGTTCGGCCGGGATCTGCAGTCCGCGCGGGAGCTTAATGAGAGCCTGACTGCGGCTTTCCGGGAAGAGGAGATTTTCCGGATCGACCATTTCCTCGGCAAGCCGATGGTGCAGAACCTGGAAGTGCTCAAGTACTCTAACCCGGTGCTCCGGGCGCTCTGGCAGAACCGTTACATCGCTAACGTTCAGATTACGGCTGCCGAGACTGTTGGTGTGGAAGAACGGGCAGGCTATTATGACAAATCAGGCGCGCTGCGCGACATGTTCCAGAACCATATGCTGCAGCTGCTGATGATGATGGCCATGCAGCTTCCTAAAGACAGCAGTCCTGAGGACGTCCGCAGCAAAAAGCGCCATGTCATCCGTTCCGTGCGGCCGCTGCTGAAGGAAGAGGTCACGCAGCATGTTGTGCGCGGACAATACGGCGCCGGCCATATTAAAGGCAAAGCGGTGCCAGCCTACCTTAATGAACCAGGCATTGATGCAAGTTCACAGAATGAAACATATATCGCCGCACGGCTATGGATCGATGATCCGATGTGGAGCGAGGTGCCTTTTTACATCCGCACCGGCAAACGGTTGAAGGAGAAATCAACCAGAATTGTTATTGAGTTCAAGGAACCGTTTAATGACTCTCATAACGTTAACAGAGGCAAGCTTCCGCTTGATCCTAATCTGCTGGTGATTGAAATCGGGCCTGGTGAAGGGATTTCGCTGCAGCTGAACACCAAAAATCCGCGCCAGCACGGGGCGCTTGAGCCGGTAAGCATCCGGCATGATTCAGCCAATCCCGATCTGCCGGAAGCCTATGAGAACCTGATCTATGATGCGCTTCTCGGAGACGCTACTTTCTTCGCACATTGGGAAGAGGTGGAGCTGAGCTGGCAGTGGGTGCAGCCCATTCTTGAGGCCGTGGAGGAAGGTGTGCTTCCGCTCCATACCTATGCTGCCGGTTCTAACGGTCCGGATGCAGCGGATGAGCTGCTTGGCGAAGATCACTGGTGGCTGGATGAGCCGGAGGAAGACGTTGAAGCATCCCGCAGAACGGATGAACAGGCGATCCGGGCAGGGGCGTAAGCCAGCTTAAACTGACATAATAAAAAACTGAGAAAATGAGAAAATAACCGGAGGGATATCTAATGAAAGTCGGATTAATCGGACTGGGTAAAATGGGCTTCAATCTCGGCCAGAACCTGCTGGAGCATGGGCATGAGGTTGTGGCATACGATGTAAATGCTGATGCGGTAGCCGAGCTTGGCACAAAAGGGTCAACTGGAACAGCGAGCCTGGCTGAGCTCGTAAGCCAATTGGATGCACCGCGGATTGCCTGGGTTATGGTGCCGCATCAGTTTGTTGATTCCGTCATCGCCGAGCTGACTCCGCTCTTGTCCAAGGGCGACATTATTATTGAAGCAGGCAACTCGCATTATAAGGAATCAATCCGCCGCCACGATGAGCTGGCACAGTCGGGGATCTACTATCTGGATGCCGGAACCTCTGGCGGTATGGAAGGAGCCCGCAACGGCGCCTGCTATATGATCGGCGGGGATGAAGAGGCCTGGACTGTGGCTGAGCCGCTGTTCCGTGATACCTCTGTGGAGAACGGTTATCTGTATGCCGGCAAATCCGGCAGCGGCCATTTCCTCAAGATGGTGCATAACGGGATTGAATACGGCATGATGGCGGCCATCGGCGAAGGCTTTGAGGTTCTGGAAAAAAGCGGATACGACTTCGACTTCGAGCAGGTAGCCCGCGTTTGGAACAACGGATCGGTCATCCGTTCCTGGCTGATGGAGCTGATAGAACGCGCATTCTCGAAGGATGCCAAGCTGGATGATATCAAGGGCGTTATGCATTCCTCCGGCGAAGGAAGATGGACGCTGGAGACAGCGTTTGACCTGCAGGCGGCCACTCCGGTCATTGCGATGTCACTGCTGATGCGCTACCGGTCACTGGAGACGGACACTTTTACCGGCAAGGTAGTTGCTGCGCTGCGTAATGAATTCGGCGGCCATGCCGTGGAAAAAAACTGATCATCCGGCACACGACTATATATGTTGGAAAGCGTCAAGTCTCAAAGTCCCCGAAGCGGGAATTGGGATTTGGCGCTTTTTGGTGATTCAGCAATGAGATTACACCAACCCTCTGAATATACGGTTCCCTCAGCCTCAAGTCTGATGTAGTATATAGAGATAGCTCAGATAGAGAAAAAGGAGGGATCATATATGGTTAACTTACTCGAAGTATTGAAGAAGGAAATCGTTCCGGCGGAAGGCTGTACAGAGCCGATTGCGGTAGCCTATGCGGTCTCTTTGGCGGCAGAGCTGCTTGAGGAGGAGATTACAGGCATTCAGCTGTTCCTCAGCGGCAATATTATCAAAAATGCGATGGGTGTGGGCATACCCGGAACCGGACAGACCGGACTCCCGATTGCTGCTGCGCTTGGTGCAGTAATTCATCGCTCCCACAGGAAGCTGGAAATTCTCTCGGGGCTGACAGCCGATGAGCTGAGCCAGGCGAATGCAATTATAGAACGAAAGCTGCTGACGGTGGAACTGAAGGACACCCCGGAGAAGCTGTATATAGAAGCGAGGGTACAGAGTGCCAATCACCGGGCAACATCGGTGGTTGCGAAGGAGCACACTAATATCGTTCTGCTGGAAAAGGATGGTATCCCTATTGATATCCAGAAGGATAAGGGGGATTGCGGAGAGGACGAGCAGTTAAGTCCTGAAGCCTATGCCGTTTCACTCGAAGGGATTTATGAGTTTGTCTGCACTACAGCTTTCACTGATCTGGAATTTCTGCTGGAAGGCGCAAGAATGAACAAGGCTATTTCAGATGAAGGCCTGCGGGGGGATTACGGACTTCAGGTCGGCAAAAAAATGAGCCAGCGCTCAGCAGTCAACCTGTTCGGCAATGATGTTGCCAATTCCGTGATTGCGGCGACGGCTGCTGCTTCCGATGCGCGGATGGACGGTAGTGCGATGCCAGTTATGACGACGGCGGGCAGCGGTAACCAGGGAATCGCAGCTACGCTGCCTGTCATAAAGCTGGCCGAACTTATGGGTAAAAGTGATGACATGCTGGCCCGGGCTATTGCCCTCAGCAATCTGGTCACTGTTCACGTCAAGCATTACATCGGCCGTCTCTCACCACTGTGCGGCTCAGGAATTGCCGGAGGAGTAGGGGCGAACAGCGGGATTATCTACCTGATGGGCGGCAGCCTGGATCAGATCAAACATGGCATCCAGAATACCATTGCTTCCTTGTCCGGCATGATCTGTGACGGGGCCAAATCCACCTGTGCGCTCAAAATCTCCACTGCCACCAATGCCGCAATCCAGGCAGCGACGCTGGCGATGAATAATATCTCAGCGACAGACAATGACGGAGTCATTTTTGAAAAGGTAGAAGATACCATCCGCAACATGGAGCGGCTCGTCCAGGAAGGGCTTGCCGCGACGGATGAGACGATACTCAATATTATGCTGTCCAAAGCTTAATAGCAGCTCTGTCAGCTGCACTTAAAAGGACATTTCCCGGGAAGAGGGAGATGTCCTTTTTTTGGATACACATATTATAGAAGAAACACAATCATCCGCACTAGCAGAGAACCTCAATATTCTCCTTGGCCAGGCGCTTGAGCCATGCTTCAGACGGCTTGCGGTCAGTGATCAGCACATCGATCCGGTTCAGCTCCAC
The DNA here is from genome assembly GCF_001517085.1 of Paenibacillus sp. DMB5. Classification (GTDB taxonomy): domain Bacteria; phylum Bacillota; class Bacilli; order Paenibacillales; family Paenibacillaceae; genus Paenibacillus_AQ. The sequence goes on along the minus strand of NZ_LRAC01000007.1, from coordinate 54,108 downwards.
CAGCTTCGTAAAAGCGGTCTTGTCAAACTTGGTATGATCCGCCAGCAGCACAACCTTCTCCGCCTGGCGCAGCATGTACTTCTTAAGCTCGCATTCCGGTTCGTTGGAATCGGTAATTCCCCGGTCCATATCGATCCCCTTGCAGCTGATTACGGCGGTGTCCACATTGTAGCGCTGAATCGTATCATGGGCGACCGGACCAACCAGCGAGAGGGAACGGTGGCGGAGAGATCCGCCGGTGGAAATGATGTTCATGCCGGAATTGGAGAACTCCTGCAAAATATTGATCGAGTTCGTGATGAGTGTCAGGTTATTTTTGTTGCCCAGCAGTTTAAGGAATTCAAACGAGGTTGAGCTGGGGTCTACCATCAGGGTATCCCCGTCATTAATCAGATCAAGCGCCTTGAGCGCGATGTTGCGTTTGATGTCGGTATTGAGCGCATTGCGGGTTACAAAAGGAAGGTCCTCGTTCGTATGCCTGTTCAGCATAGCCCCGCCATAAGTCCGGCTGACAATCCCGTCCTTCTCCAGCTTCTCCAGATCCCTGCGGATCGTTTCTTCCGTTACTTCGAACATGCGGCTCAGGTCGGAGACCAGTACTCTTTTATCCTGATGGACAAGATCTATGATTCTGTTGCGTCTTTCGGCAGCCAGCATTTGTAATCACCTTTCTGGAGCTATACTCTGAATCCCAATCGTTATCTATAAATATAGACCTGAATATCTGTGTTTTGCAATAAATTAGACGAAAACCACACAAAATTTATTATAATATTCATTATAATCTGCGTTTTGCAAACAGTAAACAAATAAAAACAACATAAATAATATTTTATTTGTTGACAACACAGAATGTTGGAGCTACGATAAGAGTGTTCATTTTCTCTTTGAAAGCGCATGCTTCATAAGATTAAGCGCCTGAGCATAAGGTCCGCTGCGATTACTACAGAGACCAGCCTGAGGTGCCGCAGCCGGGATAACCTTTACAGAGAAGAAGATAACCAACTGTGCAATACAACAATATCAGGAGGCTGGTCAATCAATGAGTACCCGCGTTTATTATGTTCCTTCTATTAACATTATGGGCAAAGGCTGTCTGCAGGAAATCGCTCCTTACATTCAAGAGCTGAATCTGAAGAAGGCTCTGGTTGTTACTGACAAGTTCCTTATGAAGAGCGGAATCGCCGGCAAATTGCTGTCCGTACTGGATGCAGCCGGTATTGAGTACGTGGTATATGATGAAGTTAAGCCGAATCCGACCTGTAAAAATGTTCACGACGGCGTGGATTTCCTCAAATCGCATGATTGTGACTATCTGATTTCGATCGGCGGAGGATCACCGCAGGATACTGCCAAAGCAATCGGTATCGTTGCCACCAATGGCGGACATATCGCCGAGTATGAGGGCGTACACAAATCCAAGAACAAGTCGCTGCCGATTGTTGCGGTTAATACAACTGCCGGAACATCAAGCGAAGTTACCATCAACTATGTCATTACGGATGAAGAACGCAAGGTTAAGATGGTAATGGTTGATAAGAACAGCATTGCGACCATTTCTGTAAATGATCCTGAGCTGATGGTCGACAAGCCTGCTGCACTGACTGCAGCAACCGGTATGGATGCATTGACCCATGCGATTGAAGCGCTGGTAACTCCGGGCGCTTATCCTGTTACGGATGCTACGGCTCTGGCGGCTGTTGAGCTGATCTTCGGCAACCTGGCTAAGACTGTGAAGAACGGCCATGATATCGAAGCACGCGAACAGATGGTATATGCGATTTTCCTGGGCGGACTGGCGTTCAATAATGCCGGACTCGGTTATGTGCATGCTATGGCGCATCAGCTTGGCGGAGTGTATGATCTGCCGCACGGCGTATGTAATGCGATGCTGCTGCCTTATGTGGAAGAAGAAAATGCCAAATATGTGCCTGAGAAATTCCGGGCAATCGCGAAGGCAATCGGTCTTCAGGTGGAAGGCAAATCCGATAAAGAATGTGCAGACTTCGTTATTGAGTCGATCAAGGAGCTGTCCAAGGAAGTCGGTATCCCGGCCAAGCTGTCTGAGCTTGGGGTTGACGAGGTAGATCTTGATCTGCTGGCTGAGAATGCATGAAGGATGCCTGCGCACCTGGTAACCCGTTCATTCCGACCAAAGAAGAAGTTATCGCCCTGTTCCGCAAAATTCTCTAGATTATTAATCTTAAGATGAGGAGATTCCCTATGAACTATCATATCGCCGTCGATATCGGCGCCTCCAGCGGGCGGCTTGTGCTCGGCACCATTGCAGACGGAAGTCTCTCGCTGGAGGAAATTCACCGTTTCAGCAACGGTTTCACCGAACGTGACGGCTCCTGTTTCTGGGACATTGATTATTTATTTGAAGAAATTCTGCGCGGCCTGCAAAAGGCCAAAGCAGCCGGCATAACCAAATGCACTCTGGGGATTGATACCTGGGCTGTGGATTATGTGCTGCTGGATGCTGAGGGTAACCGGCTTCAGGAGGTATATGCCTACCGTGACCGCCGGACTGACGGGGTAATGGAGGAAGTAGCCAAGCTGATCTCGCCGGATAAGGTATACGCCAAAACCGGTATCCAGCAATTAACTTTTAATACTTTATACCAGTTGTATGCTCATGACGCTAAAGAGCTGGCTGCAGCTGATCAGATTCTGCTTGTCCCGGATTATCTCTACTACAGATTGTCCGGCCGCAAGATCAACGAAGTAACCAATGCCTCGACCACGCAGCTGCTGAATCTTGCAGAGCGAGAATACGATGCAGAGCTGCTGTCCCTGCTTAAGCTGAGAAGAGAGCAGTTCGCCCCGCTTACCGAGCCCGGCGAAGTGCTTGGCAGCATCAAGGATGAGCTGAAGCAACAGTATGACCTGCCGGACTGTGAACTCATCTGCGCAGCTACGCATGATACGGCTTCAGCCGTACTGGGTGTGCCTGTGCAGGATGACCGGTCTGCTGCTTACATCAGCAGCGGAACATGGTCGCTGCTCGGTGTTGAGCTGGATCATCCGGTTAATACAGAGGCAGCAATGCAGGCGAATTACACAAATGAGTGGGGCGCTTTTGGAACCTACCGTTTCCTCAAGAATATTATGGGACTTTGGCTGATCCAGGAGGTACGCAGACTGGACGGAGAGCGTTACAGCTTCGCTGAACTGGCTGAGCTTGCCGCAGAAGCTGAGGGGTACCGCAGCCTGATTCCGTGCAACGATCCGCGGTTCCTGAATCCGGACAACATGATTGAAGAGATCCGCCTTGCCTGTGCAGAGAGCGGCCAGCCTGTCCCGCAAACGCCGGGCGAGCTTGCCCGCTGCATTTTCGACAGCCTGGCACTCTCGTACCGCAGCTATCTGGGCGAGCTGGAGCAGCTGACCGGCAGACCGGTAGAGGTGCTGCAGATCGTCGGCGGCGGTGCGAACAACACACTGCTGTGCCAGCTTACAGCCGATATCATCGGCCGTGAGGTACTGGCTGGACCTACGGAATCGACAGCGCTTGGCAATCTCGCAATCCAGCTGATTCACACCGGAGAAGTTGCGGATATCCGCGAAGCCCGGACGATCATCGGCAAGTCCTTTAAGATACAGTCTTACCTGCCGCGCCCGCTTCCGCAGAATGAGGCCCTGCTGGCCCGCTGGGAAGCCCTGCATGCAGGTTCTGCAGGCGGCAGCCAATAGATAAGAAGTGTAGAGCAGATGCTCACAAAACTAAGCATATGCTTCCGAAGTCAGTTTTGTCCGCAGCAAAATCAATGGAGCAGATGCTCACAAAACTAAGCACATGCTTCCGAAGTCAGTTTTGTACGAAGTAGAATCAGATGGAGCAGATGCTCACAAAACTAAGCGTATGCTTTCGAAGTCAGTTTTGTCCGAAGCAAAATCAATGGAGCAGATGCTCACACAAAACTTTTAGGAGGACCCCAACATGGATCAGAGCATCATCAACAGCTATAACGAAGCGAAGAAATTATATGCAGCCCACGGCATCAACGTGGATGAAGTATTGGAAAAGCTGGCAGAGATCAAGATTTCCCTTCACTGCTGGCAGGGGGACGATGTACAGGGCTTCCTGTTCAAGGACAAGGAGCTGAGCGGCGGTATCGCTGTAACCGGCAGCTATCCTGGACGCGCCGGTACACCGGATGAGCTCCGCAAGGATCTGGAGAAGGCATTGTCGCTGATTCCGGGTAAACACAAGGTCAACCTGCATGCCATCTATGCAGATACAGACGAAAAGGTGGATCTGGATGAGCTGGAGCCGCGCCATTTCGCTAACTGGGTAGAGTGGGCTAAAGAACAGGGACTGGGCCTGGATTTCAACCCGACCTGCTTCTCCCATCCTAAAGCGGCAGACGGCTTCACACTGAGCCATGCTGATGAGGAGATCCGCAATTTCTGGATCAAGCACTGTAAAGCTTCCCGCAAAATCGCCGAATCGTTCGGCCGCGAGCTGGGACAGCCTTGCGTAACAAACTTCTGGGTACCGGATGGCTACAAGGATACTCCGGTTGACCGCCTGGCTCCGCGTGCACGCCTGCGTGATGCACTGGATGAAGTGTTCAGTGAAGAGATTGACCCGCAATACAACATCGATGCAGTAGAGAGCAAGCTGTTCGGCATCGGTTCCGAGAGCTATGTTGTAGGGTCGCATGAATTCTACATGGGCTATGGAATGACCCGCGGCAAAGCAATCTGCCTTGACGCCGGACATTTCCACCCGACAGAAGTCATCTCGAACAAACTGTCCTCGATCCTGATGTTCAGTGAGCAGCTGCTGCTGCATGTGAGCAGACCGGTACGCTGGGATAGTGACCACGTAGTAACAATGGACGATGAGCTGCTGGAAATCGCCCGTGAGCTGGTCCGCGGAGATCTGCTGCCGCGTACGAACATCGGCCTGGACTTCTTCGATGGCAGCATCAACCACGTTGCTGCATGGGTAATCGGAACTCGCAACACCATCAAAGCGCTGCTGCGCGCTATGCTAGAGCCTGTTGCCGAGCTGAAGAAGATCGAGCTGGAAGGCGACTACACTTCCCGCCTGGCACTGGTAGAAGAATTCAAGTCCTACCCGTTCGGCGCAATCTGGGATTACTACTGCGCTTCCCAGAACACACCTGTCCGCGAGAACTGGCTGGCTGAAGTGAAGACTTACGAAAAGGAAGTACTGTCTGCTAGATAAGGCTACTTGTGTAACAAACAATAAATTGAGTTTTTGAATGGTCGTCATATCTACTACCAACAGATCTGCATTCAAAGGAGCGAAAATATATGAGTACTTCAGTTATTGAAACCAAAGGTTATATCGCCAGCACAGAAGCACCTTTTATCCAGGAAATGTCCGAAATTACCCACCACATGTGGTCCCTGGGCTGGGATGAGCTGAACGGCGGCAACATCAGCTATCTGCTGGACGAAGAAGAAGTAGCCAAGTACATTGATATCCGTCAGCCGCTGCGCACCATCCAGCTTACTTTCCCTGTAACTGAGCTTGCAGGCAAATACTTTATCGTAACAGGCTCCGGCAAATACTTCCGCAACGTGATCAAAGACCCGGAAGCTAACCTTGGTGTACTGCGCGTATCCGCTACCGGCGAGAGCGTTGAAGTGCTGTGGGGTTTGCGCAATAATGCTGTACCGACAAGCGAGCTGGCTTCCCACTTCATGAGCCACATTGAACGCCTGAAGGTTGATCCTACGCACCGCATTGTTCTGCACACTCACGCTACCAACGTTATTGCTATGACGTTCACCCATGATCTGGATGAACTGAAATTTACCAAGACGCTCTGGGAAATGTGCACAGAATGTCTGGTTGTATTCCCTGACGGCATCGGCGTTATCCCTTGGATGGTTCCGGGCAGCAGCGACATCGGCCGTGCAACAGCCGCCAAGATGAAGGACTACCGCGTAGTAATCTGGCCGCAGCACGGTATCTTCGTGACAGGTGCGACTATGGACGCCACATTCGGCCTGGTAGAAACGATCGAAAAAGCAGCCATTATCTACAACCTGATCGGCGGCAGAGAAATCAAACAGACGATTACCGACCAGCAGCTGGCTGATCTGGCTGCAGCTTTCCGCGTAACGCCAAAAGCAGGCGTTCTGGACTTATAGAATTTAATTTATATTAGTAAAACCGGACATGGGCAGAGTTTCTGCGGTGTCCGTTTTTTTTGTCTACTTGGCTTGATGGGCTGAAAAAAATCAAAGGCAAAAATGCCTTTGATTCCAGCCATGCTGGCCGAAACGGCCAAATCAAAGGCAAAAATGCCTTTGATTCCGGCCCAGGTGGCGGAAATAGCCAAATCAAAGGCAAAAATGCCTTTGATTCCGGCCCCGGTGGCCGAAACGGCCAAATCAAAGGGAAAAATGCCTTTGAATCCAGCCCCGGTGGCCGAAATGGCCAAATCAAAGGCAAAAATGCCTTTGATTTCATCCGCGGCGGCCGACCCGCTCATGCAGTCTGGCCCCAACCGGTACGCTGCTCTGGCAGTATAGCCGCCAACCTATAAGCGCTTCAGATACGGCTCTGACGCGCCATTTGCTTTTGATCCCGCCAGCCATCATAATATACTTACTTAAAGTAATTATATTATGTAATGGAGGACCGATATGAACACAGACCTATTGTTTACTCCTTTTCAGGCAGGAACGCTGTCCCTTGATAACCGGATTGTAATGGCTCCAATGACCCGTGCTTTTTCGCCGGAAGGTGTGCCCGGTCCTGATGTGGCTGCCTATTACCGTAAACGGGCAGAGGGCGGAGTAGGGCTGATTGTCACCGAAGGTACAGCTATCAACCACCCGGCAGCTGTCAGTCATCCTAGCATCCCGAATTTCCATGGCGAGGCCCCGCTTGCAGGCTGGGCTGAAGTAGTCAGGGAAGTCCACGCAGCCGGAGGCAAAATCATTCCGCAGCTCTGGCATGTCGGCATGGCCCGTTCCATCGGCGATCTTCCGAATGCGGATGCGCTTCCGGTCGGGCCGTCCGGGCTGAGCCTCTCGGGCGAGCCACTGACAGAGCCGATGACCAAGCAGCAGATCGACGGCATTGTTGCAGCCTTCGCGCAAGCGGCAGCGGATGCTAAGCGAATCGGCTTTGACGGCATCGAGCTGCACGGGGCGCATGGCTATCTGATCGACCAGTTCTTCTGGGAGAAGACCAATCAGCGCACAGATGAGTACGGTGGTGATCTGGAAGCCCGTACGACTTTTGCCGTCGAAATTATTGACGCCTGCCGCCGTGCAGTGGGTCCGGATTTCCCGATCGTGCTGCGGTTCTCGCAGTGGAAGAGCGGCGACTATACGGCCAAGCTGGCCCGTACACCGGACGAGCTGGCCCGGTTCCTGACACCGCTGAGCAATGCCGGCGTAGATATTTTTCACTGCTCTACCCGCCGCTTCTGGCTGCCTGAGTTCGAAGGCTCCGAGCTTAACTTGGCCGGCTGGACGAAGCAGATTACCGGCAAACCGGTAATTACCGTAGGCTCTGTAGGCCTGAACAGTGAATTTACAGGCGGTGCAGCCGACCCGCATGAGGAGGATAACCTCGATGGGCTGTTAGAGCGGCTGGAGAAAGGTGAATTTGATCTCGTAGCTGTAGGCAGAGCACTAATCAGCGACCCCGGGTGGCCGGTCAAAGTACAGAGCGGACGAAAGGAAGAGATTATTCCGTTTACTCCGGCTGCAACCCGAACATTAAACTGACTTATTTACTGAATGCATAAACAGAAATGAATAACAGCATCTGCGAAAAGAGCTTTAACCGTTTGCTTAAGATTCTGATCAGCCAGATCCCGGATCTGGCAAGCGGCGAAAGCTCTTTTTGGCGTGGTTCCCTAATAAAATTATTCTCCGGGAAAAAGGGTGAATTAGGATGAAGCAGCGTATAGCTGTAACCGGGTTTGGGGTTAAGGTGCCTAATGGTGAGAATTGTGATGAACTGCTGCAGAATCTGCTAAGCGGAAATTATAAGTTTACAGTGCGGAAGGATCTTACCCCTGACGGGGCTTTGCTTACGATTGGTGAAGTTAAACAGCCTCTCGGCTTATTGGATGAGAAGCAGTAACGGGTGCTGCCGCGGATAGCCAAACTTGCGATCAGCACCCTTACGGAAGCGCTCGAAATGTCACAGCTGGACCTTAAAGATCCAGAGACAACTGCAGGAATATTTATGGGAACAACAATGGGAGGGACCACAGAACTTGAGGAGATGGTCAGACTTTCTTCCGGGGATCAGTTCAAGGGAATGCCGGTCTACTGCTGCGGACTGGTGCACTATCACAGTCTGGCCTCGGCGGTTGCGGGCTATTTTCAGCTGAATGGAATTACCAAAACGGTGACCACCGGCTGCACTGCCGGTATAGAAGCTATAGAGGATGCAGTGATGTATCTGCAAAACGGCCGGATCAATACGGCAATTGTCGGTGCAGCTGACAGCAGCAACAACAAAGTAACCGTCTTCGGTTTTGGTAAACTGCGCGCATTGCCGTTCAATCAGCAGGCGGAGACGGCTGGTGCACCTTTCAGCAAAAAGAGCAAGGGTTTTATTTTATCGGAAGGAGCCGCGGTTCTGGTTCTGGAAACAGAAGAGCATGCGAAAGCCCGGCAAGCAGTGATCTACGGGTATATTGATGCAATTGCAACTAACAACGACGGTAAATCGGTAAACGGGTACGATCCGGCGGGCAAAAGAATGAAGCAGGTTGTAAGCCGTGTGCTGGGCGGAAGGATACCGGATTATTACAACAGTCAGGCTCTCGGTTATGCCCCCAATGACAGCATTGAGGGCATTGTCTCGCAGGATGTGTTCCATCACAAGGTTCCCCTGACCTCGGTCAAGGGGCTGATCGGGCATCCGTTCAGTGTAAGCGGGCCTGCACAGATTATTGCATCGCTGCTTGGGTTCCGGGAGCAGTTCATCCCCCGGACGATCCGTACGGACCAGTCAGGGTATGAGCATCTTCCGCTAATAACGGAGACCCTGCTGCAGCCATCCGCTAAAGTGCTGATTACCAGCCACGGTTACGGCGGCAATAATGCAAGCGTGTTTTTGACGAGAACCTGAGCCGAACCCAGCCGGACTACCGGGATCCAGGCTTCTCTGACGCAGACTGCAGAATGGCCAGCTTGCTGCGCCATGTCTTGGCTTCCTGTTTCTGCTGGTTCAGCTCATATAGTACTGCAATCCGTTCATAGGCATCATACTCTTCCGGATTGAACAGGACGACATATTTCAGGCAGGCGATTGCACTTGTATATTTACCAAGTTTAGCCAGCACATCAGCCTGATAATGGGCCAGAGCAACCAGATCGATCTCCAGACGGGACCGCAGATTCAGATTCCAGTCCTGATCCAGATTCCGGAAAAGCTCATCATCAACTTGCTGGAAGATATCCTGGATCAGGCTGTCTTTACGTACAGGGTCTGTTTCCTTGACCGCCAGCCTGGTATTCTCCAGCAGGGTCAGCAGGTCACAGTCTACTGGGGCCATCAGTGAAATCTGCTGGTTGTCACTGTACAGCAGCTGAGTTTCTTCATTATTAAACAGGTGCTTCAGATGATTCAGGCAGACACGAAGCTGGTTCCGGGCCTTTGTGTTCTCCATGTCCTTCCAGAGGTCCTCGCACAGCTGGTCCCGGGCAGCGGCCGGGTGCAGCAGCAGGTAAATCAGCAGCTCTTTGGCGCTTCTTCTTCCCCAGCCGCCCAGCACCTGCGTATCATCAAGGAAGACTTGAAAAGATTTCAGCAGCGTTACCTTTAGCCGGACAACAGGAGCAGCAGGGACAGCAGTTTCATCAAGCTGCAGCTCCCCGTTTACCAGTCCGATAAAATCGGAATGCAGCTCCAATAAATAAGGGTCAAGCGGTGCCCTGTTACTTGTCTCCGTGTCAAAAAACATCCGGATTTGCTTATATGTCTCCTCCGGCTGGTCATAAAACAGCATGTTGGATGCATTGTAGACTGTCATAAAGCGGCAGTTCGGATTCGCCGAGGCAATCAGGCCGGACAGATACGGCGGGTACATCGGATCGCGCTCTCCTGTCAGCAGAAGCAGAGGTCCTGTATGCTTTTTGAACATCTCCATGATCTCGTCGTGGGCCCCCGCAAAAAAATCCAACAGCTCAATATAGCTGTCAAAGCTTACTCTGGCAAATGCTGCATACAGCCTGTCAATTTCCGGTGTTCCAGGCTGAAAAAGCGTTGCATTCGGAACGACATGGCCGGCCAGGGCACTCATGGACTGATGCTTCAGCAGATTTTTGCGGTAGTCTGCATATTTGCCGGCAGTGCTGCTTGAATTGAATAACGGCAGTGACAGCATGACGTTGCTGCGTACTTTTGCAGGATATACTTTGGTATAGTAGAGGCCAATAATGCTTCCAGCACCGTGGGAGATGATATCAAATTGTTCAATCCCGAGCCGGCGCAGCAGACTGTCCAGATGTTCTACATAGATCCAGGCCAGCTTGGACGGGTCAATGCTGTCTATGCCGCTTTGTCCGTGTCCGCGGAAATCGTATCTAAGCAGATGGAATTCATCTTCCATATAGGGAAGGATCCGGTCCCAGGAGGTCAGGTCAAAGCCCATCCCGTGAATCAGGACAAGTGTCCGGGTATTTTCGTGAGCCTGTTTAGCCTCTTTATATTCGTAATGTAAGTGTAAACCGCTCTCCAAAGTATGCTTCATTTCAGTGCTCCTCTGTCAGACCGCATAATCTATGTATCTTTATTGATCGAAAAAAGGCTGTTATTTTATCATAATATGCGGTTTTTTGTAGAAAAGTGTAACGTTAATGTAACGGTATGCTGTTAGAATGGGATAAAGCTGAGTTCCAGGGAGATGATTTGCTGAAATGAAGATGTTTTTTATCTGCGTCAAAAAAACCAAGCTTGAGATGGTGTACCTGCGAATGTACATCCGCCGCAAATAATGATGCTCCGCACACTTCATATATCACTCTGAGCCTTCCAGCTGAATCGCCGGAAGGTTTATTCGTTATGCCTGCATTGCCGGATGGATTGGCCTCCAACATTTATGCTATAATTTTTTATTGGCGATAATAAAATTAACCGATTTGATTACTGAAGCTTTCATTCATAAAGGACGTGAAAACATGACAATGGGGAATAACTCACCGGACTTAAAATCCGGCAAGGGCGGTTCGAAGGATTACTCGAAGTATTTTGATTTTTCTGATGCCAAAGTCATCAGTGAAGAAGAGGGGAAAACGACTTACCGGATAAAGGGGCGTACCGTACAAATCAACTCCAACCCGGATTATAAGGAAGGCAAACGACGGGGCAAGCAGGAGATTGAAGTTATTAATTTTGAAGATGCTGAAACGATCCGCATTATGGAGCAGTTCCGTGAAATGAACAGCCATAAGCAGCAGTATTATTTCATAGCGACCTACGGCTGCCAGATGAATGAGCATGACACCGAAACGATGAAGGGCATGCTGGAGGAAATGGGCTATCAGCCTGTAGAAGACCGGAATGAAGCGGATATTATTCTGCTCAATACGTGCGCGATCCGCGAAAATGCTGAAGATAAAGTGTTCGGCGAGCTGGGCCACCTCAAAACACTGAAGCTGGAAAAGCCGGGCCTGCTATTGGGTGTCTGCGGCTGTATGTCACAGGAAGAAGGCGTCGTGAACCGGATTATGGCCAAGCACGGGTTCGTGGACATGATCTTCGGTACGCATAATATTCACCGCCTGCCGCAGATCATCAAGGAATCGCTGTTCAGCAAGGAGCTTGTGGTCGAGGTCTGGTCCAAGGAAGGCGACATCATCGAGAATCTTCCCAAGAAGCGGGAAGGCATGCGCGCCTGGGTTAACATCATGTACGGCTGTGACAAGTTCTGCACCTACTGTATTGTACCGTTCACCCGGGGTAAAGAGCGCAGCCGCCGTCCGGAGGACGTAATCACCGAAGTACGCGAGCTGGCCCGCCTGGGCTTTAAGGAAGTAACGCTGCTCGGACAAAATGTGAACGCCTACGGCAAGGATTTTACTGATATAGACTATACGTTCGGGGATCTGATGGATGATATGCGCAAGATTGATATTCCGCGCATTCGCTTCATGACCTCGCATCCCCGCGATTTTGACGATAGATTAATTGAAGTGCTGGGCAAAGGCGGCAATCTGACGGAGCATATCCATCTGCCGGTGCAGTCCGGAAGTACGGCGGTGCTCAAAAAAATGAGCCGCAAATATACGCGTGAGGCCTATCTGGAGCTGGTCTATAAGCTAAAAGCCAGTGTGCCGGATGCCGTGCTGACCACGGATATTATCGTCGGCTTCCCCGGCGAAACCGAGGAGCAGTTTGAAGAGACGCTGTCCCTCGTCCGTGAAGTAGGTTATGATATGGCATATACCTTTATTTACTCGCCGCGTGAGGGTACGCCGGCTGCAGCAATGGAGGATAATGTTCCGCTTGAAGTGAAGAACGGGCGGCTGAAGCGCCTGAATGATCTGATTAAGGAACAGAGCCGGGTAAGCAACGACCGGATGCTCGGTGAACTGGTGGAAGTGCTGGTGGAGGGGGAGAGCAAGAACAACGCAAATGTGCTCTCCGGACGCTCCCGTGCCAACAAGCTTGTTCATTTCGAGGGTCCCAAGGAGCTGATCGGCAGCTTTGTGCAGGTAAGAATTACCGATACCAAGACCTGGTATATCAAAGGGGATTATGTGGCGGAGGCTGCAGCAGTCCTCTAATCATAGAGAAATGGGGCGAGAAGGATGAGCCAGGAGAACCCGAATGTGAACAAATACGGCATGCAGAGCTACGATACCCGTGATCTGATTGTACGTGAGGATATTATGGGCAAAGCCAAGGAGCTTGCTGCACTGATCTCGACCAGTGAAGAAGTGCGGCATTTTCAGCAGGCGGAGCTCAAAATCCAGAATCATGACCGGGTACAGGGGCTGATTGCCACCATTAAGAAGAAGCAGAAGGAGATCGTCGCCTTTGAAAGCTTCGGCAATAAAGCGATGGTTGCGAAGATAGAGCAGGAAATCGAAGCGCTGCAGGATGAGATCGACGGCATTCCGGTGGTGAATGAGTTCCAGCAGAGCCAGAGCGATATCAACTACCTGCTGCAGCTGGTCATTTCGGTCATCAGAGATACCGTCTCGGAGAAAATCAGCGTGGAGGCCGGCACGGATGCGCCGCCGTCTACCTGCGGAGATTAATTCGGGTTTGAGAGAGGGGGCGGATGTAAATCCGTCCCTTTATCTACATCTAATGTGCCGGATTTGTTGATTTTAGAAGAGCAGGTTTGGTACATTAAAAGATACGAACAGTAAACAATGATAGCGGCAAAGGATGATCTAAAGTGAGCGAGAACGTGGAACAAACCTACAACGCCAAAAAGTACCGCACCCCGGACGGAGTTCCGGCCGACATTGTGATGTTCACTTTGACGAAGCGGGAACGGAAGACGGTCACGAAGACGCTTCCCCTGCGCGAGCTGAAGGTGATGCTGATCCGGCGCAAAAAATGGCCGTGTGCCGGCATGTGGGCCCTGCCCGGAGGTTTTTGCCAGGAGGATGAGTCCATCTATGATGCGGCAACGCGGGAGCTGAAAGAGGAAACCGGGGTGGACGGCGGACATCTGGAGTATCTCGGAGTATACAGCACTCCCGGACGTGATCCGCGCGGCTGGATTATCAGCCATGCTTTTTTTGCACTGGTGGAGGAATGGATGCTGGAGCAGAGACAAGCCTCGGATGACGCGGGCGAGGTCGGCCTGTTTACATTGCAGGAGGCGCTGGAAGAGCTTGAGCTTGCTTTTGACCATCATGACATTATTAAGGATGCTTATCTGCGGATCCAGCAGCAGATGCTGCAGACGACGATTGCCCGGCAGTTTTTGCCCCGGCATTTTACACTAAGCGAGCTTTATCAGGTTATCCAGACGGTAGTGCCTGAGTTCAAGGAGCCGAATTTTATCCGCAAAATCACTTCAACACGCAGCAGGCAGGGTATATTAAAAGAAGTGCGTGATGAAGCAGGCAACCCGGTCAGCTCGAACCAGTATTCCCAGCGGCCTGCACAGCTCTACATGTTCACTGACCATGAGCCTTTATTATCTATTTATACATGATATAGCGCTTCAATCACCGTCTCACTACACTAAAGGAGGCTTATCCAATGAAGGCATTGATCGTGATAGATTTCACCAATGATTTTGTTGACGGCAGTCTGCCGGTCGGGCAGCCGGGAATCGATATTGCACCCAGAGTCAATGAATTGACGGAGCAGTTTGTAAAAAGCGGCGATTACGTGGTCATGGCGGTTGACCTGCATGAGGCAGCTGATCCGTATCATCCCGAGACGAAGTTGTTTCCTCCCCATAATCTGCGGGATACACCGGGACGGGAGCTGTACGGCGGTCTGAAGGCTGTCTATGAGGAGAACCGGGAGTCTATCTACTGGATGGACAAAACGCGTTACAGCGCCTTCTGCGGCACCGATCTGGAGCTGAAGCTGCGTGAGCGCGGAATACAGGAACTGCATCTGATCGGAGTCTGCACCGATATTTGTGTGCTGCATACTGCGGTCGATGCCTACAACAAAGGATTCGGAATTGTGATCCATGAGGATGCAGTGGCCAGCTTTAACGCAGACGGCCATGCATGGGCGCTCGGGCATTTCCGGGGCAGCCTCGGAGCACAAGTGGTACGTGCCGATGCAGAATAACACAGGTCTAGGAGATGAGGATTTGAGGAGAGAGCTTGCTCTACATACAGACAAGTATCAGATAAATATGATGTACGCCCATTGGGTGAATGGTACACATAAGCGCAAGGCGGTATTTGAGGCGTACTTCCGCAAGCTGCCCTTCGGGAACGGTTTTGCCGTTTTCGCCGGACTGGAGCGCATAACCCAATATATCAGGGACTTGCGGTTCACGGAAGATGATGTCCGTTATCTGTCAGAGCAGGAGGAGAATTATGCGCCGGCTTTCCTCGAGGAGCTGCTGCAGTTTCACTTCAAGGGAAACATCCATGCCATGAAGGAAGGAGCACTTGTCTTCCCGGATGAGCCGCTGGTACGTGTTGAAGGTACGATTATGGAAGCACAGCTCGTGGAGACGGCGATTCTGAACTTTATGAATTACCAGACGCTGATCGCGACCAAGGCTTCACGGATCAAGCAGGTGGCTCCGAATGACATTCTGCTGGAGTTCGGTACCCGCCGGGCACAGGAGGCGGATGCGGCGGTATGGGGCGCACGGGCAGCCTACATCGGCGGATTCCATGCGACCTCCAACATGCTGGCCGGCCGTATGTTCGGCATCCCGACCAAAGGCACACATGCCCATTCCTGGGTCCAGAGCTTCAGCAGCGAGCAGGAGGCATTTGACGCCTATGCCAAGGTGCTTCCGGACGGCGTCACTCTGCTGGTAGACACCTTCGATACCCTTCGCAGCGGGGTGCCGCATGCGATTAATACGGCGAAGAAGCTGGAAGCCGCGGGCAAGAAGATGAATGCCATCCGCCTGGACAGCGGCGACTTGGCATACCTGTCCATCCAGGCACGCAAGATGCTGGATGAGGCCGGTCTGGATTACGTGAAGATTGTAGCCTCCAATGATCTGGACGAGAATACAATTATGGACCTGAAGCTGCAAGGGGCAGCGATTGATACCTGGGGTGTCGGCACACAGCTGATTACCGCAGCCGACCAGCCTTCGCTGGGCGGGGTATACAAGCTGGTGGAAATCGAGTCAGCTACCGGTGAAATGATCCCGACCATCAAGATCTCCTCCAACCCGGAGAAGGTATCTACGCCAGGCAAGAAGGATGTGTATCGCATTGTCGGCACGAACGGCAAGGCGATGGCTGATTACATCAGCTCTCCGGACGAGGCTGCCCCGCGCAACGGTGCCCGGATCAAGCTGTTTAATCCGCTGCATCCTTACTTGCGCAAGAATGTCGACAAGTACGAGGCGCTGCCGATGCTGGAGCCGATTTTTGTGAACGGGTTCCAGGTCTACTCCCTGCCGCCGCTGGAGGAAATCCGCCGTTATCATGAGCAGCAGCTCGACCTGTTCTGGCCGGAATATTTGCGTAAGCTGAATCCCGAGGTGTACCGTGTTAACCTCAGTGAGCAGGTATGGAACCGCAAGCAGCAGCTGATCGCCGAGCATATGCAGCTGGATCTTGAATAGCCTTATATTGCCTTAGAAGCCCATCCATTGGATGGGCTTTTTGTGTTATCACGAAAGCCGGCTGGGGCTTGTACTTGTGATAAAGATCATGTTTTATGTGACAAATTTAACATCTTAATTTTTAATTTTATAGCTAAATTAAGGGTGACCTTGTGTCCGCGGGAAGCCCGGAAATGACGGATTACACATAATTTTCACATTTTGCAATTTCTATGGCAGGTTACCTTCTGTTCAGGTAACGCGGCGCTGTCGCGTATAAAGAAATCGATCAAAATCTATAAATTATTGTGATTCCCGAACCCGTGAAAATGCAAGATTTGTCACATTCGTTACCATCATTATCACGTTACAATCATTGAAAAAGTCAAAAGGATTGTTTTATTCTTGACACTCGAAAGGGGTTATGTCGGTGGTACAACTACCAAAAGTAAACAGTCTTGGATTCTTTGAAATCCGGCTGGAATCCATTGGAGGGCTCGGGGCTAACCTGGCCGGTAAAATGCTCGCGGAAGCAGGCGTTGTCGGAGCAGGCTTGAACGGGGTCAGCTTCTCATCCTATGGCTCGGAGAAAAAGGGCTCGCCTGTCAAAGCCCACATCCGGTTCTGTGATCTGGACACGCATATCCGCGATACTTCGCCGGTAGAGCGTCCGCATGTGGTTGGCGTATTCCATGAAGCACTCGCCAAGACTGTCAATGTTACCAGCGGGATCAGCGAAGACAGCACCGTTCTTGTGAACTCGGCCAAGACGCCGGAAGAACTCAAAGAACTGCTGAAGCTGAAAGCCGGTACCATTGCTGTAATTGATGCAACAAGCATTGCACTGAAAGAGAAAAACCGCGTAAATATGGCCATGCTGGGCGCGCTGTTCCGGCTCTGCCCGTTCCTTGACACGGAGACAATGAAGGGCGTTATCGAGAAATCGCTCGGCAAGAAATATCCGCAGGCCGTACAGTCCGCCATTACAACCTTTGAGCGCGGCTACAATGAAGTGAAGTTTATGCACTTTGAGCTGCCTGAAGGAGAGAGCATGCCTGAATACGTACGTTCCGACATTTCGGCACTTGGCTACGAAACCCAGCCGATGGGCGGATCGATTGTGAATCCCGGCAACAGCTTCCTGAAGAACCTCAGCATTTCCCGTTCCGGCATGATTCCGGCTTATGAGAACGAGTCCTGCATCAATTGTGCACAGTGCGATACCGTCTGTCCTGACCAGTGCTTTGTCTGGGAAGAACGGCTTGACCGCAAAGGGCGTTCGCAGATGTTCCTGCTGGGTATCGACTACCAGTACTGCAAAGGCTGCCTGAAATGCGTAGGCGCCTGCCCGACCTCGGCACTGTCCAGCATCCTTGAGAAGGAAGGCTATGCCGACAGCCACACTGTGAAACACACATTTGATTTGGTCTCGCAACTATAAATCCGGTAAGAAGGGCGGAATGAACTATGGCTATTGATTATGAAAAAGAAATAGGCTCTGCCAAGGTAGAGCAGAAATTCCTGTATGAATCAGGCAATGAAATGGCAGCCTACGCTGCCCACCAGATCAATTATCATGTTATGGGATATTTCCCGATCTCGCCGTCGACGGAGGTAGCCCAGTTCCTCGATACGATGAAAGCTAGCGGACAGCATGATATTATGCTCGTTCCTTCAGATGGTGAACACAGCTCGGCAGGGATCTGTTATGGAGCATCTACTGCAGGAGGCCGTGTATTCAACGCAACAAGTGCGCAGGGCTACATGTTCATGCTGGAGCAGCTGCCTGTACAAGCAGGTACGCGCATGCCTATGGTTATGAACCTGATCTGCCGTTCGATTTCAGGACCCCTGAACATTCACGGTGACCACTCTGACTTGTATTTCGCACTCAATACCGGCTGGCCGATCCTGATGTGCCGTGACCCGCAATCGGTCTACGACATGAATCTGATGGCACTGAAGCTGGCAGAACATGCGAAGGTCCGTCTTCCGGTCATGGTTGCTTCAGACGGTTATTTCACTTCCCACCAGAAGCGCCGCGTACAGGCTTTCGCCCACCGGCAGGATGTCCACAAGTTTGTAGGCGAACAGCCTCCGGTTGGCTTCACCGATACGCTTGACCGGAACAATCCGGTTACGGTTGGGCCTTACATGAATGAACCGGATTATATCAACAACCGCTATCAGCAGTCTGTAGCGATGTACAACGCCGGTGAGGTGTTTGAAGAAATCGCCCGGGAATTTGCTGAACTGACTGGCCGCCACTATCCTATGATCGAGCAGTACCGGATGGAGGATGCCGATGTTGCCGTCTTCCTGATGAACTCTGCGTCCGAGATCATCAAGGATGTTGTCGATCAGCTGCGCCTGCAGGGCATCAAAGCCGGAGCGATCTCCCCGAATATGATCCGCCCGTTCCCGCAGAAGCAGATCGCGGAAGCGCTGAAGAATGTCAAAGCTATTACTGTAGGTGACCGTGCGGATTCCGTCGGCGGACACGGCGGTAATATGGTCAACGAAATCAAGGCGGCCCTGTTCACCTACGGCAATACAACAACCAAGGTTATTAGCCGGATATACGGTCTAGGCGGTAAAGACTTCTACGCTGAAGACGGCCATCATTTCTTCCAGCTGGCTATGGATGCTGTTGTTGCTGACCGTGTAGAAGTGCCGTTCGACTACTATGGCCACAATCCGGGTGAAGCGGACAAAGCGCCTAAGCGTCTGCTGAAGCCGATGGATTTCGATTCCTTGAAGTCCGGGCTGATTACGGTCACTAAGAACGAGGAAACCGGCAAGCTGGCTGTCAAGGTACCGCCGGTGCGCAGCCTGATGAAGAAGCCGAGACGTTTGTCTCCGGGTCACGGCGCATGCCCGGGCTGCGGTATTTTCTCTGGACTCGAGCTGTTCTTCAGAGGGATTGAAGGAGATATCGTCGCGCTGTATCACACAGGCTGCGCTATGGTAACTACAACCGGTTATCCGTACTCCTCCCACAAATCAACGTTTATCCATAACCTGTTCCAGAACGGTGCTGCTACGCTGTCCGGTGTGGTCGAAATGTTCTGGGAACGCAAACGCCGCGGTGAACTGGACGGACTGGGCCTCAAGGAAGACTTTACATTCGTGATGGTTACCGGCGACGGCGGTATGGATATCGGGATGGGACCTGCTATCGGCGCCGCCCTGCGCGGACACAAAATGATTATCGTCGAGTACGATAATGAAGGCTATATGAATACCGGTGCGCAGCAGTCTTATTCGACCCCGCTGGGCCACCGCACATCCACATCCAGCATCGGCAAAACACAGCAGGGTAAAGTTACCCAGCACAAGGATACAGCGCAGATTATGGCGGCTACCAACATTCCTTATGTGTTCACCGGCTGTGAAGCTTATCCGCAGGATCTGCTGAAGAAAGCGGCGAAGGCTCAGTGGTATGCGCAGAATGAAGGCCTGGTCTACGGCAAGATTCTAATTGCCTGCCCGCTGAACTGGATGAGCGAGGACAAGGAAGGAACGAATATCGTATCCCTGGCCGTTGAATCCTGCTTCTTCCCGCTGTATGAAGTGGAGCAGGGCGTTACTAACATTACCTACAATCCGGAAGAGAAAAACAAACGGGTTGAGGTGTCCGCATGGCTGAAGACGATGGGTAAAACCCGCCATCTGCTTAAGCCGGAGAACGAGCCTGCACTGCGCAGCTTCGAGAGTGAGGTTCAGCGCCGCTGGAGCAAGCTCAAAGCGAAGCATGAGCATCCGGACCTGTAAGTAGCTGCGGACTCATACCTTTTGATATCTCACAGCCTGACAGCTTATTGTCAGGCTGTGTTTGTGCTATCAGGCCCGGTATGAAATCGGGTACAGGGGAGTAGCTGCAATTTCAGCCGCATTTTGATAGAGTAGGATTGATGAATACAGGAAGGCATGGATATTCAATACAGCTGAATCCGGTAAAGGAGCGTGTTGGTGATGAAAATGTTGGACTGGCAGGAAGGAATCTGGAGCAATGAGCCGCATTCGGTTGCAGAGCAGAACGGCAAGCTGATTGTTCAGGCTGTGGAGGGCAGTGATTACTGGCAGAAAACCATGTACGGTTTTCAGCATGATAACGGGCATGCGCTGCTTGCTGCTTGGACAGAAGGAACTGCGGTAGAGGTCAGCTTTGACGCCGGAAGCCTTACCGAGCTGTACGACCAGGCGGGGATTATGCTGTGGCACAGCCCGCTGCAGTGGATCAAGGCCGGGGTCGAAATCAATGATGGCGTGCCGCATATAGGTGCTGTGGTAACAGATCAATACTCTGACTGGTCGCTCTCACCTGTTCCCGAATGGGCCGGGCAGATTGTGACCATCCGCGCTTCACGCCTGAAGGATGCCGTCATCCTCAGAGCCAGAACCGGTGCACATCCATGGCGCACGATCCGGGTCGCCCGATTTCCTTACACAGGTGAGGTGCAAGCCGGCCCGATGCTCTGTGCTCCGACCAGGCCCGGACTCAGGGTGGAGTTCACCAGCTGGATCACTACTTCGCCGGATACAGATGTTCATGATGAGCCTCCGGGGGAATGAGCCGGTAGCCTGTTACGCTTCTTTTGGTCCTTTTAAGAGCAGGCGGCATTTTACATTTGCATAAATAGCTTTTCTCCCAGCCATTCTAAGCATAAAAATTCTGCCGGGAGGAAGCTTTGATGAAATTGCCGATTGTGCTGCTGGCTGCTGCATTGGCTGCCGGATTAGGAGGCGCGGGTAATATCCCGCATAATTATATCAAGCAAGCATATATAGCATCACCTGGAAGCCTGGAGCAGTTCTCAGAGGGTTCTGTTGCCAGACTGTATACCTCTTTGGAGAAAGAGAAGGGCAAATACACAGATAAGCTAAAAGAGCTTCTAAACCAGCTCATGGACGGGGTCCATTCCTCACATTAACGATTGACAGGGAATTTTCAGCAGAAACAAGGCCGGAAACTGCATCGACAGATGCGTTACCGGCCTGTTTGAGCTTGCTGCTATTCCTTCTTATAAATCTCCCTCATCACATGCCGCAGCTCAGGAATAATCAGCCGGCTCATAGCCAGCCTGATGGCTCCCGTGGAGCCTGGCATCGAGAACACCGCAGTATTGCCGATCGTGCCGGCGATAGCCCGGCTCAAGATGGCGGCGGAGCCGATATCCTCGGTAAAGCTGAGCAGCCGGAAGATTTCGCCGAAGCCCGGCAGCGACTTGTCGAGCAGCGAGGCGACAGCCTCATAGGTGGTGTCGCGCGGTGAAATGCCCGTGCCGCCGGTCAGCAGCACCGCTTCGATGCCGGAATGGACGGAGCTTTTGTAGACCAGCTCACGGATGTCCTCATAATCGTCTTTGACGATGGTGCGGCCGACGACCTGATAACCGGCCTCCTCCAGCATCGATACAAGGAGCTGGCCTCCGGTGTCTGTCTCCATGGTACGGGTATCCGAGACGGTGATGACGTAGCAGGCTACGGTCTGCGGTGCTTGCTTGCGGTGTTCTTCGACAGATGACATATAATCCACTCCTAGAGTCCAAATCTATTCCCTATCTTCTTATTTACCCATAATACCAGTCTTTATAAGGGCTGTTCCAGTGAAATGCGTTTTAAGGCCTTCTCTGTAAGCGGCATAAAGAAATTAAGAATGAATCCGCCCAGACAAACGGTAAGAAGGGTGCCGATTCCGATAGGCCCGTTAAATATAAAGGCCGCCAGCAGGAACACAAAATAAAGGACTGTGCGGGTAAAAAAGATGCTGCGGCCCGTCAGCTTTTGCAGCAATAGGGTTAGCCGGTCTAACGGGGAGGGAGCGAATTTGGCCTGCAGATACAAGGCCGTTCCCAGTCCTGTGACGATTAAGCCTAATGCAAAGCAAACCAGTCTGCCAGCCGGCAGTCCGGGTTCAATCCAGTCATTCAGCATGAATAGCCATACATCGATCCCGAGGCCGGTTACAAAAGCAGTCGCCAAACCCAATATTTCCGGTCTTTTTCCGGACAGCCAGGTGTTAAGCACCAGCAGCAGTATAGCGATCAGGATTTCCCAGCTGCCCACGGTCAGGCCGATACTGCCGGAAAGGCCGACCAAGGTAGCGTCAAAGGGGGATGCGCCAAGGCCGGATTGAATAGTCAATGAAATTCCGAGCGTTAGTATTAATAATCCGCCGATGAACAGGAAGGCAGGTGTTAGACGGGATCTGTTCATACCTGTGAAGCAGAAATAGCTTTGGTCATTAAAAAGTGCGGGATGCCGTCTTCCATAAATTCTGCTGATGAGGTCTGATAGCCAAGCTTCTCATAGAATCCTTTGGCCTGTGACTGCCCGTGCAGTTTGACCCCGGAATAACCGTTTTGAACAGCCATTTCCTCAAGTGTATTAATGATTAGTTTGCCGATTCCGAATTTCCGGTAGGGCGCCAGAATGCAAATCCGCTCCAGCTTCCCTTTTCCTTCAAAAGCGCGAATCCGCCCTGTGCCCACTGGCTGCCCGTCATAATAGGCCAGAACATGCCGGCACTGACCGTCCAGTGTATCATAATCATCAAATTCGTCAGCAAGCGGGACTCCCTGTTCCTCAACAAACACCTGCTTTCTGATCGAAAAAGCAGCTTGTAACTCCTCTGGCAGCGTAATGGTCTGTACGTTCATTTTCTCCAACCTTCCTCCTCTAAAATCATTAACAAAGTATAACCAAAAATAATATTGTTGTAAATGCAATAAAAATAAATCTGTCCCAATCCGGCTTAAGGCGCTCTCCGCCATGTATCTTGCTTGTGCACTCAGACTGTAGTAAACTCGCTACCATACGGAATTTTTGGGGGAGCGATGAAACATGGAACAACAGGCCTTGCCGGTTTATATATTGTCAGGATTTCTCGGAAGCGGTAAAACAACGCTGCTGCAGCGGCTGCTGGATCACTGGAAAAGCCAGAATCTGCGTCCTGCGGTGATTATGAATGAGCTGGGAGAAGTGAATCTGGACGGGCTGCTGGTTGAGCAGGAGGTTCCGATGGCTGAAATGCTGGGCGGGTGCATCTGCTGTACAAGCCGCGGTGATCTCAGTACAGAGCTGACTACACTGGTCAAAAAAGAAAAACCGGATGTTGTGGTGATTGAAGCTACAGGTGCCGCGAATCCGCTGGAAATTGTTGATGCGGTAACGGAAACTTCGCTGTATCAGCAGGTGGAGCTGAAGGGGCTGATAACCGTCGTTGATGCGGCGCATCTGCTGGAACTGTACCGCTCGCAGCAGGGGGCCACCTACCGGCTGATGCAGGAGCAGATCCGCTGTGCATCTGTTCTGATTCTCAATAAGACGGACCGTATTACAGCAGAAGAAGCTGAAGAAATCTCAGCCATTTTGCGGAAATGGAATGCATATGCCGAGATTTTGCCGGCTGTTCGCTGTGCTCTTGAACCGGAAGATCTGCTTGGCGGCCTTGGCGGAGTGCATCTGGATGGAGAGAGTGCGGATGCCGGCCCTTCCGGAGGGGATGAAGACCACAGCGTGCAAGCTGCCGGACAACAGGGCAAGGCTCACCATACCCATGACCATGTCATGGCGTACACCCATTACTTCAAAAATGCGGTGGACAGTGAAGCGTTCGAGCAGTTTGTAAAGGAGCTGCCGCGTGATGTATACCGTGCGAAGGGCATCGTTACGTTCAGTGACACTGCCAGCCGTTTTTTGTTTCAGTATGCATACAGGGAAGCTGATTTTATGAAAATTACTCCGCAGGGCGAGGTGCCGGATGTAGCTGTCTTTATAGGTGAGCATTTTTCGGCAGGCGAGCTGCGCACCCGGCTGCTGCAGCTGGAAAAGCGCTACTTCGGCCGCCGGCCGCAGTGAAGCGGAGCCTGTAACCGGGTCTCCCGGCAGGGCATCCGGAGCTGAACGGCAAATTCCCGGACCTCCGGCAGACAGCCTGTTCAGCGGTGCGCTTGGTTCGTTCCTTTTCTTGCAGGTTAATACATAGGCATACCCTATACGAATTGCAGGAGGTTTAAGGCTATGACCCGAATCCAATATCAGGAATGCATCGATGCTTGTATTAAATGTATGAATGCCTGTAACTACAGCTACGTCTCCAGCCTGAAAGAATATGACCTGGCAGCGCTCCGTGAGAGCATCCGGCTTGACCGTGAGTGTGCGGATATCTGTTCTTTTGCCGTTCAGGCGATGACCCGGCAAAGCCCGTTTGTGGTTGAAATCCTGCGTCTGTGCGCAGAGATCTGTGAACGCTGTGCCGACGAGAGCAGCCGGCATATGCAGACACATTGTCAGGAATGCATTGATGCCTGCCGCAGTGCGGCTCTGGCCTGCCGCCTGATCAGCGGTGCTGTTGAAGTATACGCCTAATCATCTAAAACTTGCTAAAACCAGACCGCCCGCAGTCTCGACTGCAGCGGATTCTGGTTTTTTGTATGTCCGTTTGCAGGATTCCTCGTTCCGGGCAGGAAGGAAGACCGCGATAATCTGACGAATATTAGAGAGGATAGCAGATTCACTCACCGGGCGATGGCCCGGAGGGCCGTATTTCTGTAAGGAGAGATCATCGTATGAATCAATCCCATTGTTTGATCAGCTTGACCGGTGCCACCAAAATATATGGAGGGAGAGCCGTGCTGAATGAGGTTTCCCTCACCATCGGAGCCGGGTCCGCTACAGCCCTGATCGGCCGCAACGGCTCCGGCAAAAGCACACTGCTTGCCGTGCTGGCCGGGCTCCTGCAGCTCTCATCAGGTATCCTGAAGCGGTCACATTCTAAGCTCAGAATCGGCTATGCTCCCGAGGCTTTTACAGGAATGAAGCTTCCGGCAGAGCAGTATTTGCGTCACATGGGCCGGATTAGCGGAGTTCCCCCGGCCGAACTGGAGCGTCAGATTACAGAGCTGCTGGAGGCGTTTCATCTTCAGCCGTTCCGCAAGCAGCCGGTAATCAGCTATTCCAAGGGGATGCTGCAAAAGGTTAACCTGATCCAAAGCCTGCTCGGTGAACCCGAGCTGCTCCTGCTTGACGAGCCGTTGTCCGGACTTGATCTTCCGGCTCAGCACGTTCTGATAGACCGCCTGCAGGAACTGAAGCAGAAAGGGACAGCGCTTGTATTCTCTGTACACGAACCGCTGTGTGTGGAAGCGCTGGAAGCGGGAGTACATGTACTTCAGGCAGGCCGGACTCATATGATTACCAGTGCAGACAAGCTTAGAGAGAAGTCTTCCTCCAGTCTGGTATGCACGCCACTAGAGTATCATGAGCAGCAAATCATTACAGGCATGCCCGGTTTTGTTGCTGCACAGTCTGTCCATACCACCTTGGCAGGAAAGTGTACAGAGTGGACTGTCGACACTGCCTATGCGGATGATTTTTTGCGCTATATCCTCCAGCACGGCGGGTCGGTAATCTCTGTAGTGCACCGGGGCGGCCGCAATCTGCTTGAAGAATGGATGGACCCGAAACGCAGCGGGGAGGAGAATACCGGATGAGCGCGCTCATTGCCCATATGCTGAAAAGCTATACGACCTCACAACGGTTTTTTGGGCCTGTTGCAGCCGTCGTGATATTATTGCTGTTTCTTTATACATACAAGCCAAACCCTGTAATGGGCAGCTATGCAGCGACCGGTGTGATTCTGTTCATCGGCTGCGCCTGGATGGGGATCAGCTTTCTTAACCATGAGCAGGCCGTGCAGCGGCAGGTCACAATCGTTCATCTGCGCAGCAGCATAAAGTACAGTCTGGGCGGCATACTGACGCTGGCTCTGCTTACAGTGGCGCTTACATTGCTGATGGTGGTTTATCCGCTCTTGACCGGGAACTTCGCTGAGCCGGCAGGATTGTACCGGTTGACAGTGGCCTTCGCCGGACATCTGCTGCTGGGTATGCTCGGAGTCTCCATTTCCCTGTTTCTGCAGGCTTCCTGGGTTCCCAAAAGCAGCTATGCCACCGGCCTGCTCCTGATCATCCTGATTTTGTCCATTAGCGGACTGAAGCTGGCTGAACTCATTCCCGGCCCTGTTGTGCCGGTGCTGCTGCCTCCTGCGGCGCTGTTAATGAATGCGCTGATGAAGACGGATGAATGGTCAATGCCAGCGGTGCTGGGGACATTTGCCCATGCACTAACTTACATATTGCTGCTCTGCGGAGTGTATTTGTACCGCTCCGGACGCATGGATTATGGCAAGCATTTGTGAGAGAATAGATCAATAAAGAGAGAACAGCGGGAGGAAAGATGAAGGATACACAAATACCGGAGAGTGAACAATCCAAAGAGTTATTTGCTTATTTCGGACTGGCAGTCTATTATTGTCAGGCTTTGGAACAGCAGCTGACCAATCTGCTGCTGCTCACGAAGCTGTCTCAGGGAAAAACGCCTACAGAAGCAGATCTAGCTGATTTGTATCAGCGCAAACTCAGCAATTCACTCGGCCAGCTCATCAAAGAAATCCAGCATCATTTTCCCTTCTCGGAAGAAGAGACGAATCAGCTGCAGGCTGTATGGAAGCAGCGTAATCATATTGTCCACGATTACTTCAAGGAGCGCATCCAGGAGACCTTTACTCCGGCAGGCAGGGCCCATATGATCCGCGAGCTGAAACGGTTCAAGAATAAGGCCAGCAGACTGGAAATCAAGCTGCAGGGATACTGCACGGAAATGTATGCCAAGCTGGGGCTGGAAGAGGAGCGGTTCGTTGAATAGAACAGGCGGGCAAGGCTATCAGTAATGACTCACAATACACAGCATCTTCTGTGTATTGTGAGTTTTTGGCGTTTGTTATGATGCGCATCTATTAATCTGTCATGCTATTGCACAGGTCGTGGACAGCCTCCTCCAGCAGCCCGAGTCCGCCAGCCCGGACGGTCTCCGGAGAAAAGGCGACGCTGCCGGCTCTGTTGCAGCGTGCCAGACTGGCGAATGCTTCGGCAAGCGCCGGGATCATTGCGGCGGTCAGGGCTTCGCCGGGCTCCCACCACCAGCGGAGAATGTTCAGGACTCCGGTTTTCTTGTTCATGACCGGCTCCAGCCGGGCAATAAAGCGGTCGCTGTATAGAAGAGGCAGCACATAGTAGCCGTACTCCCGTTCTGCAGCCGGCTTGTATACCTCCCAGCGGTACTGGAAGCCAAACAGCTGGCGGATCAGCTCCCTGTCCCACAGGAGATTATCGAGTGGAGCGAGGACAGCAGCGAATCCGCCTTGCTCCGCAGCCTCTGTAGAACCGCCCCCGTCCGAAGCATCCCCGGCCAGCAAGGCCTCAAGTCCGGGAACATCCGCCGTCCGCATATACAGCGGCAGCTTCACATCCTCTACACGCACCTCACGGATACTGTCATTTCGCAGCAGCCGTTCCACAGCAGCCGTTCTTTCCTTGCTCTTTAACCCGGAAATGCCCAGCCAGCCGTCACCGGATTTATTCCACTGCAGGCCTAGGCTGCCGATCCGCCGCAGCACATACCAGTCGTGGTACTGCTCCTCCAGCGGATTCGGTTCCCGAGCACTAAGCAGATGCTCCGGCAGCAGTCTGGCCGTGAAATCGTAATAACGGCGGGTATGCACCCGGTGGTGGACGGACACTTCACCCCGGAAATACATCGTCTCCAGCGCAGCGCGGGTCACTCTGGCCGGAGCCCAGGCCCAGTTCATCTTCTGCTTGCCTTCCAGATCAAGCGATGAGAGGGGGCCGCGGGCTTCAAGGGCTTCCCGCACCTGCTCCATCGTCTCCAGGAGCTGCCCGTCGCCATTATGTCTTGCTGCAGCGGCCTCCCGCAGGCGGCTGAAATACGGCCAGTCCTCTGTGCAATAGATGGACATGTTCTTGTCCCAGCCGTCAATCAGCATCCGGTCCGTATACAGCAGCTCATTTGCCATGGCAGGAACAAAATCCGGAATTCGCGCCTGCAGCACCAGCTCGTGATTGTGCCCGGCAATGCTGAGCGGGTCATACTGGATGCAGCCGACATGGCGGACATACTGATAAATCCCCGTCTTACCGCCCGGCAGCATGCCGGGAACGAGTCTTTGGTGCTGCAGCAGAAACCGTCTGGCCTGCTGCTTGCTGAGTGAATAGGTAATCATTGTTACCACCCCGTTCTTATGTATTATTTTTCATTATATAGAACGGATGTTCTGCATTCAAGTACAGAAAACCCCTGGCAGCCTAAGCAGCGCCAGGGGTCATATACAACTTTTTAGCTGTGCTTCAGCGAAGGCTGCAGAGCAGCTGCAGTCTTCGCCGGCGCGGCAGCATCAGCAGCCTGTGTAGCACCACCAGCTCCAAGCTGCAGCTGGTACATCCGGTAGTAGCGGCCTTCCAGCGCCATAAGCTCCTCGTGGCTGCCGCGCTCCACAATCTCGCCGTGATGCAGCACCAGAATCTGGTCTGCGCTGCGGATCGTCGACAGACGGTGGGCGATGATGAAGGTAGTCCGGCCTTTCTTCAGCACCTCCAGCGCTTCCTGGATCAGGCTCTCCGTTTCCGTGTCGATATTGGAGGTGGCTTCATCCAGAATGAGGATCGCCGGATCGAACGAGAGTGCCCGGGCGAAGGAGATCAGCTGGCGCTGTCCGGCGGACAGCGTACTGCCTTTTTCCACTACCGGCTCGTCGAAGCCCTGCGGCAGGTGGGCCAGCAGCTTATCCGCCCCGACCTCACGCAGTGCGCGTTCCACCCTTTCCCGGCTGATCCGTTCATCGCCAAGGCTGACGTTGGACGCGATGGTACCGGTGAAGAGGTAAGGGTCCTGCAGCACGATCCCCATATGGCTGCGCAGCCACTGCTTGGGAATGGAGGTGACTTCCTGGCCGTCAATCGTAATGCTGCCGCGCTGCGGGTCATAGAAGCGGAACAGCAGATTGATGATCGAGCTTTTGCCCGAGCCGGTGTGTCCGACCAGAGCTACTGTCTCGCCAGGACGCGCCTCGAAGGAAATGTCCTTCAGCACGAAATCTTTTTTGTAGGCAAAGGATACATTGTTGAATTCGACCTTGCCCTTGTAACGCGGCATTGAGCCGTCAGTCACAGCTTCGCCGGGTTCATCCATCAGGGTAAACACACGGCCTGCGGAGACCATCGAGCTGTCCAGATTCGCGAGCTGGTTCACCATACCGGTAATCGGCTGGAACATCCGTCCCAATACATCTACAAAGGCATATAGCACGCCCAGGGATACAAAGGTCGATCCCCCAAGGCTGCCGAAGCCGAAGTACCACAGCACCAGCACAAACGAGAGGTTACGCAGCGTATTCACCAGATTGTGTGAGGTCAGCGCGTTCAGGTTCAGCATTTTGTTCTGATACTTCATATAATCATCGTTCAGATACTCGAATTCTGCGCGGCTCTGCTTCTGGCGGCGGAAAATCCGGATAATCGACATCCCCTGGATGGATTCATTGATAATGGCATTGATCTCACTCAGACGCGAGCGGATGATCGTATTGTATTTGGTCGCCACCTTCCGGTACAGCACTATCCAGAGAATGATAATCGGCACGATGAACAAACTAATCAGGCCAAGCTTCACATCGAGCAGGAACAGCGCAATGTACACGCCGGTGATATTAATAATTCCTGTAAAGAAGTTGGACAGCACGGCAATGAACAGATCCTTGACGGCTTCTGTATCATTGGTGACCCGGGAGACGACCTTGCCCGCAGGCAGATTGTCAAAAAAGTGCACCGGCAGCCGCTGGATATGTGCGTATACATCGGTCCGCAGCTTGCGGATGACCTGGTTGGCTGAAGACTGCAGCCAGTAGGTTTTGCCGAACTCAGCCAGGATGGAGATGACCAGGAAGATCGCATACAGTCCTACCAGCTCATAAATCCCGGGAAATTCCGGCTTGTAAAAAGCAAACACCTCATCTGCGGACAGCTTCACGGCAGGGTAAGCGGTGATTTCATCCCCGTATTTGATCTCCAGCATACCGTCTTTAAAAGTCCGTTCGCCTTCTGCCTGGGCAACTGCTTCATTAATAAAATAGAAGCTTCTGCCTGACTGCAGCAGCCGGACCTCCTGGCCCTTGGCTTCACCCTCGGCAAAGCGGTCGCCGCGTTTGTAATAATTGTTGTTATATTCAGCGGCCTCATCGGAGGACGCCGTCTGGAAGTAGGGCTGCTCGATGCCGAGCAGATGGTTATCGATCATATTTTTGGCGATAAACGGGCCGGCCAGCTCGGCGGCCACGCCGATGGTAAGCAGCAGAAGGGCTGCGATAAAGGTTTTTTGGCAGTCAGTGCATACTGCAGCAGGCGTTTGCCTGTACTCTGTGTCAACGGTGACACCTCCTAAAGGGTTGTTAAGTCCCGGTTAAAATATCTGGTTTAAATTAATGGATAAGTCAACCTGCATCCGAGGTTATTCCCCGCTCAGGTTGTTCTCCACCTGCTGGCGGTCAAACTGCTCACGGTACCAGCCGTTCATCTCGAGCAATTCCTGGTGAGTACCGCGCTCAATAATATGCCCGTTATCCAGCACCAGAATCAAATCTGCGTGCTCGACGGCTGAGAGGCGGTGGGTGGAGATCAGGGTCGTTTTGCCGGCGCGCTCCTCGCGGATATTCTCAATGATCCGGGCTTCGGTGCGTGCGTCAACGGCTGACAGGGCATCGTCCAGAATCAGAATATCAGGGTTCGCGATAAAAGCTCTGGAGATCGAAACGCGCTGCTTCTGGCCCCCGGAGAGGGAGACGCCGCGTTCGCCGACCAGTGTATCCAGGCCGTCGGATAAGGTACCGAGATCGTTCTGGAACGCTGCGGCCGTAATGGCCTGCATAATACGTTCGTCACTGGCCTTGTCATAGCCGAACTGGATATTCTCGCGCACTGATTTGGAGAACAGAATCTGCTCTTGCGGAACGTAGCCCATCCAGCTGTGGAGCTTGTCGAAAGCAATACTCTCAATCGGAACATCTGCAATCCGGATATCACCTTTACCAGTCGGGTATTCATGAAGCAGCTGCTTCAGCAGCGTGGATTTGCCGCTGCCGGTACGGCCGACTACCCCCAGCGTCTGGCCCTGGGACAGGGAGAAGCTGACTCCGCTCAGATTATCAATGGTGGAGGTAGGATAACGGAACGTTACATCCTTGAAATCGATCCGGGTTGGCTGGGCTACCGCTACCGGGCTGGCCACATCCGCTACATCCGGGCGGGTATTTGTTGTTTCGTCGATCCGCTCCAGCGAAGCACCGCCGCGCTGCATGATGTTGATCAGCTCACCGATGGCGAACATGGGCCAGACGATCATCCCCAGATACATATTGAATGAGACAAGGTCGCCCAGCGTAATCTGATTACGAAATACGAGATAAATTCCATATGTAAGTGCAATGATATAGCTGAGGCCTACACAGAAACGGATGGTCGGTTCAAAAAAGGCATCTACACGCGCAACCGCCATATTTTTGCGGTACACATCTTCAGTAATGTCAGCAAAACGTTTCTCGTCCAGCCGCTCCTGCACATAAGCGCGGATAACGCGAATGCCGGATACGGATTCCAGCACCTGGTCATTCATATCCCCGAAGGCATCCTGGGCCAGACTGTAACGGTCGTGAATCGCTTTGCCGTAGAAAATCATCGCGATTGCGATCAATGGCAGCGGCAGCACCGCAGCAAGCGTCAGCTTCCAGCTGACCAGAAAGCCCATTGCCAGCAGGACGACACTCAGATAGACAGTGGAGTCCACAAGCGTCAGCATTCCGAAGCCGACGGTGGTCGCCACGGCGCGGATATCATTGGTGGCGCGGGCCATCAGGTCGCCGGTACGGTTTTTTTCAAAGAAAGAGGGGGTCATAGTCATCAGATGGTTCATGAACCGGGAACGCAGCAGCCGCTCGACCAGGTTGGAACCGCCGAACAGCTTATGCATCCAGACATAAGTGATCCAGTAAATAATCAGCATCATCACGGTGATTGCACCGATGTACTTCAGCAGTGACCCTGTGGTGATGGAGCCGCGGACAATTTCGTCGATAGCGTTGCCAAGCAGACGGGGCGGCAGCAGCTCTAATACACCTACTACAATTAGCAAAATCAGGCCGATAGAATAGCGCCTTTTCTCCCGGCGGAAAAACCAGCCGAGATCACGGAGTACGGAGAACAAGGGTAATCCCTTCCTTTCGTGTTTGGGGTGTTGTTGTCGGTTTGTGAATGTGTCTTAGAATAATGATGACAATAGCGGATGTCTATTAACAGCATGCAAAAAGGCATACCCTCCGTTAAACGGATGATATGCCTGTAAGATACAGTGATAATCATGTCCACGGTGCTTTATAGCAGCACAGAAGACATGGAAGAGACTTGCCTGGCTAAATTCAGGTACGGTGGATGTACTTGATTCAGCAGGGTTCCACTATTCGGGCTGCTTCGGTATGAGGTTGTGTATAGTCGCCGACAAAAAAGTTATAATCAACTGGTACAATGGTCAACACCGAAATCACCCTTTCGCTCATTTTTGGTAATTACTTCAAGACGCTTCGTATGTTCAGAGTTTATCATCAGTCTCTGAACAATGTCAAATAGAATTTTGAACAATTTGCGAAGACGGAGTATCATAGATAAGGAACGGCTGATTTGGAATACCGCCGGCTTATAGTATGATAAAAAGAAACGGAGGTGCACTAACAGAAATGGATATGACAATTAGTCCGGAAGCCGCTGCGTGGTTCAAGAAGGAGCTTAATCTGCAGGCCGGAGATTCTATTCGTTTATTTCCGCGTTACAGCTCGGGCGGGGGACTGCATCCCGGATTTTCACTGGGTATTGCTACGGAACCACCCGCGCGTCCTGCAGTAAAGGCGGAGCAGGGAGGCCTGATTTTTTATATGGAGGAGCAGGATCTCTGGTATATGGAGGGCTACAGCCTGTCCATCATCCATGTGGCCGCTGAGGACGATATCGAGTATGTGTATCAGCCGCTGAGCGCGGCCGGTCAGGCTAAGGAGTAGCCTTTGCTGCTGAAGCTAGCTGGCTGAAGCCGGCTGCAGTCTGAATGGCAGCCTGCACAAAAAGCCCCTGCCGGGCGGCAGGGGCTTTTTGTGCAGTGGCGGGTAAGTATAAGATAACCGCTTTATTGCGAGCTGCGGAAGGTCTCTTCCTCCATCGCAAACTCAAAATCATCGATGTCATACACCTGTACCGGGATTCCGCCTTCGATGATGCGCTGGATCAGCTCGAACTGGTCGGTCAGGACGGGTACCTTTTCCCGAACGGAGGTCAGCAGCAGCTCTGTCTCAATCGGATCAAAGGCCTCCCCGTAGGCTGCGTTGTCAACGCTGTTGATAATCGTAACCTGCGCCCGTTCACCGAGCAGAATGCCGGAGCTCTTGGCCCAGGGTACGGACAGG
The DNA here is from genome assembly GCF_001517085.1 of Paenibacillus sp. DMB5. Taxonomy (GTDB): domain Bacteria; phylum Bacillota; class Bacilli; order Paenibacillales; family Paenibacillaceae; genus Paenibacillus_AQ. The sequence goes on along the minus strand of NZ_LRAC01000007.1, from coordinate 20,565 downwards.
CAGCGGTTGATCTTCTTGGAATTGAGCGGCTCCTCGAAATAGGCAATCAGCTCACGTATTTTGCTTTTGACATGCTGGTCATCGTCGGCCCGGTTCATCAGCGGCTCATCACTGTCCCGCAGCTCGTATAGTTCCATAATGGTCGTGTAGGGCACGATATATTCCACAGGGCTTTGCGGTACGAGAAGCTGGCCGTAGATGGCCATCATGACCGCTTCCGTCACAAATTGTCTAGACATCATTATCCTCCTGAAGTTCCGGTACTGCACTCGCACTTATGTACCTAAGAAATATAAAAACACTGTAAGCCTCAAATGTCAACAGTACCCAGAGCGGTATAAAAAAAGAAAGGGCGTAACGTTCTGTGAAGCAATGGAAAGCGTATTATACCTTTGTCCGGCCTTATATGAAATGGATTGTGCTGACGCTCGTTATCGGCATGATCAAGTTCAGCATTCCGCTGACTCTGCCGATGATTTTGAAATATGTGGTCGATGATCTGCTGACACCCTCAGCGCTGACTGCGGCGGAAAGGGTTTCGAGGCTGTTTTATGTACTCGGCGGCGCATTTGTTCTGTTTGTTGTGATCAGGGGGCCGGTGGAGTACTATCGCCAATATTTTGCCCAGCTGATTACGAGCAAAGTGCTGTTTGATATGCGCAACAAGCTGTACAGCCATCTGCAGCGCCTGTCTCTGCGGTATTATCAGAACACAAAGGTGGGCGAAGCGATCTCCAGGTTCATCAACGATGTGGAGCAGTCCAAAAACCTGGTCGAGGTCGGGATGATGAACGTCTGGCTTGATATGTTCACGCTGATTTTTGCGCTGGGGTTCATGTTCTATCTCAATCCGGTGCTGGCGCTCGTCTCGATTGCAGTTCTGCCGCTGTACGGCATTGCCGTTAACACACTTTATAAACGTTTAAAAGTACTGACCAAGGACAGATCACAGGCACTGGCTGCCATACAGGGCTATCTCCATGAACGGATTCAGGGGATTGCCATCATCCGCAGCTTTACGATGGAAAAGGTCGATCAGAAGCAGTTCGAGGGCATCAACGGCAAGTTTCTGGAAAAAGCGATGGCTCATACCCGCTGGAATGCGGTTACCTTCGCCATTATTAATACCTTGACCGACCTGGCCCCGCTGCTCGTAATCGGGTACGGCGGCTATGAGGTCATCCGCGGCAATCTGACGCTCGGCACCTTTGTTGCTTTTTTCGGCTACCTGGACCGGATGTATGCGCCGCTGCGGCGGCTGATCAACTCCTCCACCGTATTGACCCAGGCTTCTGCTTCGCTGGAGCGGGTCATGGAGCTGCTGGATGAGCCGTATGATATTGCTGACCGGCCCGGTGCAAAGCCGCTTCAGGATGCAGCCGGAGCCATCGAATTTGACCATGTGTGGTTTAAGTACAGGGAAGACAACGAATGGGTGCTGAAGGAGATAAACCTCAGCATCAGCCCGGGACAAACGGTTGCTTTTGTCGGTATGAGCGGGGGCGGCAAATCTTCCCTCATCAGCCTGATTCCGCGTTTCTATGATATCAGTGAAGGGCGTCTGCTCATGGACGGCCAGGACATCCGCGGACTGACCCAGGAGAGCCTGCGGCGGACAGTGGGTATGGTGCTGCAGGATAACTTCCTGTTCAGCGGCTCGGTGCGTGACAATATTCTGTTCGGCAACCCGGATGCCGGTGAGGCGGAGGTTATTGCCGCTGCGCAGGCTGCGAATGCCCATGATTTCATCATGCAGCTGCCTGAAGGGTATGACACCGAGGTCGGTGAGCGTGGAGTGAAGCTCTCAGGCGGCCAGAAGCAGCGCGTAGCGATTGCCAGAGTCTTCCTCAAAGATCCGAAGGTGCTCGTTCTGGATGAGGCCACGTCTGCGCTGGATCTGGAGTCAGAGCATCTGATCCAGCAGTCACTGCAATCCCTGGCCTCGGAGCGCACGACGCTGATTGTCGCCCACCGATTGTCGACTATCACTCATGCGGACCAGATTATCCTGCTGGAAAACGGTGAGATTACCGAGCGCGGCACTCATGAAGAGCTTATGCTGAAGGGTGGCAGCTATGCCCGTCTGTTCAATGTGCAGCGGCTGGATGGATAAATAAGCTTTATTAACGGTTTCCTTCACAGAGGAAGCCGTTTTTATTTGCATTCATTTATTGGTTACAGTAAACTGTAACAAAGACACTTAACTGTATCTATATAAAGTCTGGAGGCTGGAACAATGAATACTTACACCGGCAAACAGCTGGCTGAGCTGGTACAGCAGGAAGCTCCTGATATGAATCTGCGGACCGTGCGTTATTATACACAGATTGGCCTGCTCCCGCCGCTCGAGCTGTCCGGCAACAAACGGGTCTATACCGACCGCCATTACAGGCATCTGAGGGCTATTCTGGCTTTATCCAGAAGCGGAGAAACGCTGGCCGATATCCAGCTTAAACTGGCAGACATGCCGGAAGACGAGATAGCAAAGCTTGGCGAACGCCTGAAGTTTTTGCAGCCGGAACAGCTTCTGTCGGGGGATACGCTGGTAGTCAGCGAGGATGTTATGCTGACGGTCAGTCCGCGGATTTCACCAGAGCTGAGACTGGAGCTTCAAGATACGATTACCCGGATGCTGAAGGAGGGGCAACGAGGATGATAACAGCGCGGCTGGCCAAACCGGTGCTTGAGCATGAAGAAGGGCTAAACCATCTGCTTATTCAAATCCATCCGCCAGAAAAGTTTGAGCAAGCTGTAGTCAGGCTTATTATGCCGGAAGGAATTCAAGCGGGGGAGGCTTATGGGGTGTTTGAGGCAGACGGCTCAGGCGAAATGCTTCTGCACTCGCTGGACAGGATGAACGAGCTGCTGGTGGAGATTTATACCGGCGAAGCTATCCCCTGCGGCCAAGTAAGCTTATGTATAGTTGTCATGTATACAGATCTCCAAGGGAATGCAGATAGCGAACAGCTTGCTGTTCAGCTGATGATTGCACAAGCTGACAGTGCAGAAACAGAGGAGCCGGAGCTTGATGAGGAGGTCGTTAATAAGGTTAAGGCATTAGCAGGGCCTGCGGGTGCAGCAGCGCGCAATGGTTCAGCCGGTAACGGATTCCTTGATTGTACGCCTAAGAAGGGAATAACCTATGATCCGTATTACACTTCCGAACTGGAGAAGCAGTATCGTGTAGATGGAGGCGGCGCCTTTTAAGGCAGAGTGTGATGAGTAAATGCTCCTGGCACCGGCCTCAGAGCAAAATATAAAGGCTGGCATCACCCGCATATTCCTGCGGATGATGCCAGCCTATTCGTGCGGCGGAGTGCAGCAAAGAGATTATCCCCTCCCGATAATCAAAGACAGAAGGCCCGCGGCAATCAGCGGACCGACCGGAACGCCCTTGAACAGGGCGACGCCGAGCACAGTGCCGATCAAGAGGCCGGCGACAACCGTCGGCTGGCTGCCCATCAGCACGGCGCCGCGGCCGCCGAGATAAGCAACCAGCATGCCGATGCCGATGGCGGCCAGCGATTTCCAGTGGAAGAAGGACTGCCAAATTGTATTCAGCGAGATTTTGCCGCTGGCCAGCGGGGTCATCACTCCGATTGTCAGGATGATGATTCCGAGCGTCAGGCCATGCTTTTCCAGCCACGGAAAAGTCTGTTGCAGTCCCAGTACCCTGAGCAGCAGCAGTACAACCATAGCGATAGTAACCGGTGAATTGCTGCTGATAATGCCAAGCGCGGCCAGGCCAAGTAACAGCAGGGAGGTGATATCCATGTAGACGGGCACTCCTTGTCTTATTTGAGCTTTTGTGAAACGATATGGTCGGCAATCAGCTTGCCGTGACCGCGTCCGGTCTCGATGAATACCTCATTGGCGTTGCGGCCGGAGGCGATAACCCCTGCTACATAGAGGCCCGGTATATTGCTCTCCATCGTTGAAGGGTTGAATGACGGCTTGTCCAGCTCATTGTCCATCAGCACGCCTGCGGATGACAGCAGTGCCCTGCTCGGACGGAAGCCGGTCATCGCCAGCACAAAATCATTGTCCAGCTCGCTAGTCTCCCCATTGTGCCCGGTTACGATGACAGAGGATGGCGTAATCTCGGTGACCCGTGATTCCAGATGCAGGGCTATTTTACCTTTGGTTACCATGCTCTCAAAAATAGGCCGCACCCACGGCTTGATATTGTCGGAAATGCTTGCCCCGCGGTAGACCATATCTACAGAGGCACCGACACGGATCAGCTCCAGTGCCGCATCCACTGCGGAATTGCTTCCCCCAATAACGGTTACCCTCATCCCGGTATACGGGTGGGCCTCGCCAAAGTAATGCGTAACCTTGGGCAGCTCTTCCCCAGGAATGCCGATCATATTCGGCTGGTCGAAATAGCCGGTCGAAATAACGACATGTGCAGCCTGCCGGCTCTGCCGTTCTCCGCGTTTGTTGACAGTATGTACAGTAAAGCTGCCGTCTTCATTCCGTTCCACACTCAGCGCTTCTTCATACGCTGCAATCTCAAGACCGTGCTGCTCCGCTGCCCGCCGGTAATAGACCAGGGCTTCATGGCGAAACGGCTTGTCATTGGGTGAGGTGAAGGGAACACCGCCAATTTCGAGCAGCGCGGTTGTGCTGAAGAACTGCATGCTGGTCGGGTACAGATAAATGGAGTGCACTATAAAATTTTTCTCAATAATCAGGCTCGAAAGCCCCTGGCGCTGGCATTCAATTGCCGCTGACAGCCCGCAGGGACCGGCGCCGATAATAATAACGTCTTTCATAATGACTTGCGACCTCCTGATGGATAAGTTCTGTCTCTAAATGTTACCTTAATTTTTAATTTAACGCCAATCCCTGTGTAAAAGATCAGCTGTGGCGGTTGCCGGATATCCTTAAATTTGATATAATTAGATATATATCTAAACAATATTCCTTTTCATCCCAGCTTATATTTGTTACAGGAGCGTGACCCCCATGCAGCTTGATAAAATTGTTAATTACCATAAGGCCTTGTCCGATCCGACGAGATTACGTATATTACTGCTGTTGTCCAGAGGAGAGGAGATTCACGGCCAGGCGCTGGCGGAAAGGCTCAATCTGTCACAGCCGACTGTAACCCATCATGCCGCCAAGCTGCGGGAAGCTGCAATGATTACAGAACGGCGGGACAAGAACACCGTCTACTTCAGACTTAATCCCGAGTTTATCAGGGCAGGCTCTGAAGCATCCTTGAGCTTTATTTTTTCCAAAGGAACGCAGGAGATGGAGGAGCAGTCACCTGAGAACAGCCTGAAGGAATCGGTGCTGCGCAACTTTTTTGCCAAAGACGGAAGGCTGCGCCAGATCCCGGCCCAATACAAGAAGAAGCTGATTGCCCTGCAGTACATGGCTGAAAAGCTGACCCCGGGAACTGTCTACAGCGAGAAAGAGATGAACGAGTTCATCAAGCAATACCATGACGATTACGCCACCATCCGCCGTGAATTCATCATGCATCAGTTCATGTACCGCGAGCATGACAAATATGAACTGAACCCGCCCGAAATGTGGACGCGCTGGGAGAACGTGAAATAATGCAACTTGTCACTTAATGCTCTTATAATTTCGGAGATTCTGTGACAAATAAATGCACTCCTGATTAAAGGTTAGAAAAGTGAATAAACTGGAATTGTAAGCGTTATCTGACATATACTTTGAAAGGAGACTTTCAGTATGATATTCAAACGCGCTAAAAAAAATACAATCCCTGAGCCGATCACTGTCACTTTGCCGCAGATCAAGCAGGCTGTCAGACAATTCGAAGAAGATATGCCTGCCTCAGTCAATCGTACTGTACTGATTATGGAGGATAAAAGCATCGACTTGTCCAGGCTGAAACGTTATTTGGGCGGGGTTCCCCAGCAGAAATTCTATATGTCCCGTGAAACCTACGAAATTTTTGAGGAAACTGACAAGCTGGTTCCTTACTATCTGGATATGGTTCAATCAGCAGTGGATAATTATATCAGCGATACCGGCAAGCTGCCGCTAATCGAGGATGCCTGGCTGCCGGAGGTCCACTACCGTCTGCTCCATTCGGAACGTTATCTGACGGAGACACCGCCGTTTCCGCTGTACATTACGGAAGAAGAGATGATGCTGACCCACCGTGCGGAGCATTTTGAATAACCGGATTATCCATTTATATGACGCCAGCAGGCTGTTCAGCAGTAAAGAAGGATATAGCTTCTTTTCTGCAGGGCAGTCTTTTCTTTGTCCGGACATACATAGTACAATTAATCTCTGACATTTAAGCGGATAAGGAGATTTAATCAAGATGAGAGAGAAACAGGCATTGCTGTTTGATCTGGACAATACCCTGATGGACCGGGACTATACGTTCCGCAGCTTCAGTACCCGGTTTGTAAAGGATTATCTGGGCCATCTGTCGGAGGAAGAGGCTTTGCGGGTTGTAGAGGATATGATTGTGCGGGATGCGGACGGCTACCGGGATAAGGACGGATTTTTTACCGAGCTTAGCGAAGTGCTGCCCTGGCAGACACAGGTGAGTGCAGCGGACATACGGGCGTATTATGATTCAAACTATTTCAGCCACGGGGCGGCTATGAAGGATGCAGCTGAAATCCTGAACTACTGCCGGGAGCGGGGGTACATTCTGGGGCTCGTAACCAACGGTAAAAAGGATCTTCAGGACGGTAAAATTGATCTGCTCGGGTTACGCGGCTATTTTAAGGCGATTGTGATTTCAGGCGAAGCCGGGATCAGCAAGCCTGATCCGGCTATATACAAGCTGGCGCTGGAGCGTATGGGTACCTCTGCAGAGCAGACCCTGTTCATCGGCGATCATCCGGTCAATGATATCTGGGGTGCCGGCAAAGCGGGAATGGACACCGTCTGGCTGAAGCGGAACCACCCGTGGGACGAACGTCTGGATGTGCAGCCCTGGAGAAGCATTAATGAGCTGGCTGAGCTGAAGGAAATCATTTAGAGTTTCAGGTAGACTTTATTTATAAAAAATACTTTACCGGGGTGCGGCGTTGACAATGCGCAGCCGGGACGTTTATAGTTACAGCATATTAACCACGAAGGAGACGATGTAATATGACAGTTTATACAGCACGTTCATTATCGGTAACAACTGTTGTAGATACGTGTCTTCCGGGAACAGCGGCTGCGCAGCAAGTGTGATGCAGCTTAGCAGGTAAGCTCTTAAAGTGCCTTTTAGAGCCGTCCGGGACCGTATGTGTTCCGGCGGCTTTTTTGCGCGGTCAAGCGTTATTGAATACGGATCGTACCGTATTTGGTATGCCAGGGTCGCGCGCAGAACTGTGCGGTTCTTCCTTACCCGGGAAGACCGCAGCTTTCTGTATATGATTTGATCGCAGTCCTACCTTTCAGCAGGAGGGGGGGGGCTGTGATCCAATCCGCCGCCGGAACGTTAGGTTCCGGCGGCTTTTTGTGTTCCCGGACAATGTGAGTGGAGAACTAAACCAAATATCAGGAGGAAATAACATTACAATGATTATTGAACAATACGGATGGAATGAAAATTGGCAAGTAAAATGGAACGGGATAATTCACAATCAGGAGCAGCCACACAATAAGCGTGTTCCCGGCCGGATCACAGGTGACTTTGGCAGCAAATACCGGGTCATAACGGATGCAGGCGAAACCTGGGGTGAGCTGTCCGGGAAGCTCCGGCATTCCGTCACAGATTCGGGCGAACTGCCGGCCATCGGGGACTGGGTAGCTTTAGCTATGCAGGATGGGGGAGAGCACGCTGTTATTCATGGGCTGCTGCCCCGTCAAAGTGTTATTTCGCGCAAGGTAGCGGGAAATACGCAGGCAGAGCAGATTGTCGCTTCCAATGTAGATACATTGTTTCTGGTCAGTGCCTTGAATGATGATTTCAATGTGCGGCGGATGGAGCGGTATCTGATTATGGCCTGGAACAGCGGAGCGAGTCCGGTCATTCTGCTGACCAAGGCCGATCTGTGCCCGGATGCAGATACCAGAATAGCGGAGATGGAGCGGGCTGCACCCGGCGTGCCGGTACATGCGGTCAGCGCCCTGCTCGGTGACGGACGTGAAGAGCTGCTGCCGTATATCCGCAGCGGGCAGACGGTGGCCCTGACCGGCTCTTCCGGCTGCGGTAAGTCAACGATGGTCAACTGGCTCAGCGGCCAAACCCTGCAGCTGACCCAGGACGTCAGAGAGGGCGACAGCCGCGGACGGCATACAACGACGCACCGGGAAATGTTCGTGCTGCCTGAAGGCGGGATTATCGTGGATACCCCCGGGATGCGTGAGCTGCAGCTGTGGGAGGATGAGGGCGGGCTTGACCTTGCCTTTGGCGATATAAGCAGCCTGGCGGCAGAATGCCGCTATAGCGACTGCAGCCATGAACGCGAGGAGGGCTGTGCTGTGCTGGCCGCTGTATCCTCCGGGCTGCTTGAGGCGAAACGGCTCATGAACTACCGCAAGACACAGAAGGAGCTGCGCTTCCAGAGCAGCAAAGAGCAGAGACAGAAGCGGAAGGCTGTTGCTTCTGCCGGCAAAACGAGCGCCCCGCGGCCGCGGAAAACGTCATGGGAGCGGCAGCTTGAGGAGTACTGATCGTGGCATAGGCAATGAATACCCCGCAAAGCGGAGCCACCGGCCCGTATGGCTGCTGACTCTGGTGCTTGCGGGGACCCCTAATATATAAATTATTAACATCAAAAAAAGGCCATTAGGATGCCCTGCAGCTGTCTGCTCAGGCGCCCTGATGGCTTTTTTTATTAAGGATATATTCGGTGTCCCCCCCACTTTGTGGGGTTGCTTTATGCTGCAGAGGCACAGCCCGGGGAAGGGCTGTGCCTCTGCTATATATAAATAAAAGTCCGGATGCTGAGTAATACAGATGCCTGATCTTCTTGCGAATTTCTATACTGCCGGCCGGACCTTTAATGCTGGTGCTGTATTAGAACGATGCAGCAGCAGATTTAGCTTCTTCCAGACCTTTTGCAATGATGTTAGCAGACTCCTGCGGGTTCTGGTTGTGGCCTTCGATGATCACCTGTGTGATATCCTGGAAGCCCCAGAAGCTCAGGTTGTTCACGATGAAGTTAACAGCCATTTCAGCGTTTGCTGCAGGACCAGTGGAGTAGATGCCGCCTCTTGCGTTCAGGACAGCCGCTTTTTTGCCGGTAAGCAGGCCTACAGGACCTTCAGCTGTGTATTTGAATGCAGTACCAGCCTGGTTCACGTAGTCAATGTAAGTGTGCAGAACAGCAGGAACAGTCATGTTCCAGAGCGGGAAGCCGAATACAACTTTATCAGCTGCAACGAATTGGTCCAGATATTTCTTAACAAGTGCTGCGCCGGCAGCTTCTTCAGGAGTTGCTTCAAAGCCCTGGGCAGCTTTATAGATACCAGTGATCAGGGTGTTGTCGTAGTAAGGAAGCTCTTCAGCGAACAGATCCAGTTCAGTTACCTGGTCTTCCGGGTGGGATTCTTTGTAGCTTGCAAGGAATGCGTTGTAAAGTTGAACACTTACAGCCTGTTCAGCAGGGCGGTTGTTTGCTTTGATAAAAAGTACATTAGACATTATGATTTCTCCTTAAATATATATTTAATACTTACTATATTTAATATAGCATTGAATATTTAGTTTGTAAATATCCGTCGAAAGAAAAATAAATTTCAGCGACAGCAAATGCCTTGGAATTGCACGGCTACCATATCTCCTGATGGATAACAGCATAACCGGAACTGAGGCTCAATATGTAGTAAAGTCGTTCCGACAAGCCTGTTTTTACCAGAAAATAGAAGCGTTTGAGCTTCCGGAGACCCGGTTATATAGGTGATACAAGGGAGGCAGGAAATGATTTCCTGGGTCCATTAACGGCAAAAGTTATTCAAAAAGGAGCGATTGACATGTCCATTGACCGTTTTATCATTAAAAAACTGGACAGCTGTCACGAAGAACAGACACGCCTCAATTTAGTGAAGTTGTTCAAGCTGCGCATCCAAAAAGCGGAGAAAGAAGAAAATAAAAACCGCCCGACCGGTTAAAAACCTGCCGCTGTCCTACAGTTATTCGGCACATCATATAGAGCGGAGCACCTTCTTTCCAGGCGAAAGAGCGTGCTTTTTTTTGAAATATAAGAATTTATATGGTTACACGTCATAAACGATCCCGCAGAAACGGATACCATCCCCCAAAGGACGGCAAAGCCGTTTCTTTGGTGTACAAAAAACTATCCCTCTGTTAGTAGAGGGATAGTGCGAGTGAATCATTTTCACTGTAACTGTGCAATATAGCTTCTGAGCCTTTAATTTCGATACTGATAAGTGAATTCAAACATTTCTGGAGAGCGCTTTTGCCCTTCTGGATTTTGAGCTCCAGTGTATTGTTGAGGATTCGTAGTACCTTTTGGGTTGGCTGTTTGTTTTCAGTTGTGAAATATACCGGTACAGACTTGTTCTGAAATGTGATGAGCATTCTCATAATCGAAATCACCTCGCTAAAAGTATTTCATGCTATGATCATACCCGGCATTTCTTAATTTTACCTTAAAATTAGCTTATGATAACATAAAGATTGCAAGTTTGGTAGATTCGAGCTTTTTACTGCTGGGCGATTCCTGATTTCCTGGGAATCCGGGAAGGAAATTGGACTGTGAATAAAGATGAAATGGTATATTTAGCGCGTTTTCTGTTTCCTGAAGCGCCGGCGCACGGAAAGGAAGTATCCGGTCTGCTGCAAATGGCGGGTTCTGCAGAACGAATATGCCGGCTGAAATATTGTGAAGGAGAGCATACCCAGGATCTCTGTCTGCAGGTATTCAAGGAACGGACCATCATCTCCAGCATTCAGGAGGAGGATCCCTTCGGCTATGAGCTTACAGAGCCCGCAAAGGTGAAGCGGGCATGTTTTTATTTGTTCAACTGCCCTGAGCATATGGAAGGAAATTCCTGTCCGGATGTCCCCGCCCTGCAGATGTCCAGAAGCAGGTTCGAGGAACTGAAAGCCCAGGCGGCAACCTACACGCTGTACACTTTGGCCGAGTGCCTGAATGCCGAGACAGGGGACCTCCTTCGTTCGGCTCAGCTGGCCAGAGTTCTTAAATACCGGACGGCTGACGGTGAACTCAGGCTCTGTTCCCGCAGCACGGACAGCTGGATTTGTCAGCATGCAGGGTACATAGAAGATGCCTCCGGCGGCTGGCTGCTCCGGATGAGCTGCGAATCGGCAGAGGACTGGATCGTTGCCGTACCCGCAAGCAAGGCGGAGGTCTGCTTGGCATTATATGAATGGATGCTGCATGCCTCGCATGCCGTTAATCCAGAATAACAGCAGAATAGGGCGGAAGGGTAAGTTCGGCATCGCTAAATGCTGCTTCCTCCGGAACAGTCTTGATGATGTTTGTATATCCTTTGTCATTCGTTCCCTGCTTCAGGGTTACTGTCTGAATGCTGCCTGTCAGATTAAGCATAACGAGCACCTGCTGTTCGGCTGTTACACGTTCAAATGCCATGACACCGTCATTCCCGGAAGCATAGTCCCGTATATCCCCGTTCTGGAGTGCAGGTACCTGGCTGCGGAGGGCTATTAGCTGACGGTACCAGTCCAGCAGCGAGCCGGTGCTGGTGAGCTGGCTCTCCACATTTCCCCCGGAATTCCCCTTGTTGTTAGTGACCGCTTCCCAGGTTGTCTGGCCGGTACTGCCACTGTCCGCAGACCACTGCATCGGTTCACGGATTCCTTCATCCGGTTTGCGGCCTAACATGCCGATCTCTTCCCCATAATAAATAAATGGATTGCCCGGCAGCGTAAGCAGCATAGCGGCAGCCATTCTGGCATGATCCGGATTGCCCTCAAGCTCGCTCATTACCCTGTTCTGATCATGATTGGTCAAGAAGATTGCATCTGTAAAACGGCCTTGAGAAAGCTGCGAATATAGCCTGTAAGTCCGCTCCAGTGTGAATGCTGCGCCACTGTCCTTTTCCGTCCTGGCGGCGTTCACCAGCGTCTCGGCCAGCCCGAAGTTAAAGCCGGAATCAAAGGCCTGATCCAGATAGGCGCCGACGGATACGGCAGAGTTCTCCCAAACCTCCCCTACAATATAGGCCTGCGGGTTAACCTCGTTCATGGCCTGGCGGAATTCCTGCCACCAGGCTACATTTTTGGCGGTCGTCTCAGTACTCTTATCCGTTACAAGATCCTCATAAATATGTTTGGCGGCATCAAGGCGGAAGCCGTCGACACCCTGCTCCAGCCAGAACTTTCCGATATCCTTCATTTCATTGCGCACGTCAGGATTATCGAAATTGAGGTCGGGCATCCCGTCCCAGAAGGTGCCCATGTAATGGCTGCCCAGCACGGAATGCCAGGGGCTTCCGCTGCCGGCTGCACTGCTGCCGCTGACAGGGCGGTTCTGATCTTCAGCCCAGACATAGTAGTCGCGGTATTTGCTGTCCTCATTTTTGGCGGATTCCACAAACCAAGGATGCTCCCTGGACGTATGGTTCACAACAAGATCCATGATCACCTTAATTCCCCGCTTATGCGCCTCACGGATCAGCTCCTGCATATCCTCAACCGTCCCGTAATCGGGATTGATGCTGCGGTAATCTGTGACATCATACCCGTGATAGCTGGGAGAAGGGTTAACCGGCATCAGCCAGATGCCTCCAACCCCCAGGTCATCCGCAGTCGCAGGATCACCATCATTCAAATAATCCAGTTTAGCCGTCAGCCCGCGCAGATCCCCAATGCCGTCGCCGTCTGAATCATAAAACGAACGGACGAACACTTCATAAAACACAGTAGAGGGCTGCTCATCAACAGCAGCAGGCTGCTGGGATTTCAGCGGTGCCGTGCCGGCGTCCGGTGAAGGTGAAGTCTGTGCGGCCGGGACGGTGGAAGCCTCTCCGTTATTGCCGGCAGCAGAATTCCCGTCGTTCGTGCAGCCTGCCAGCAGTGCTGCCGTAAGTCCAGTTAAGGCCAGGGAATGCAGGATACGGCGTCCCGGTAGCCGTTTAAACTCATGTTTCATCTGTAAATAAACCCCTTCCTGATGGTGTTGCTTCATTAATATGTTTCCAGTAAGCGCTTTACTAAATATACTAGTGTAATCAACCTTGTTGGTAAAACGTTTGCACATGCCTAAATTGGCTGAAATATATTATTTATAGTGATTATTTCATGATTATATGTATTTATCTTTACAAATCATAATATTACTCTCATTTACTAGGATTATCTTTAATATTAAAAGAATGAGGTATGGATTTTGACAAGTTTCTTTCCAAATTCTGCTGAAGTAATAGTGCAAACGGTTTTCCCTCACGCTTTTAACCAAACAATAGGCCCCGGCATATGCTTTAGGTAAGGGCCAAAGACCCGGGAAGAAAGGAGAAATGAAGGATGACAATCAAGAAAAAGCTGGCTTTGCCGCTGCTGCTCCTCGTCTTGTGCTTCTCAGTGCTCGCCGGCTGCGGCACAGAGCAGGCGGGAGTAAAGGTGAAAGTCGGCGAAGTAACCCGTTCTGTCTTTTATGCGCCTGAGTATGTGGCATTATCGCAGGGCTTCTTTAAGGATGAGGGGCTGGATGTGGAGCTGCAGACCATTCCGGGCGGGGATAAGACGATGACCGCCCTGCTCTCAGGGGCCATAGATGTGGCGCTTGTCGGGTCAGAGACTTCGATTTATGTAGCCCAGCAGGGAGCGGATGATCCTGTGATCAATTTTGCCCAGCTTACCCAGCGGGACGGCACTTTCCTGTTCGCCCGCAAGGCAGAAGGTGAATTCAGCTGGGATCAGCTGAAAGGGTCGACGTTCCTCGGGCAGCGGGCAGGCGGTATGCCGCAGATGGCCGGTGCATTTACGCTGCATAACAAAGGGATTGATGCCGGCAAGGATCTTACGCTGATTCAAAATATTGATTTCGCCAATATTGCGGGTGCATTTGCGTCTGGAACAGGTGATTACGTGCAGCTGTTCGAGCCTCAGGCTTCGATCTTTGAAAGTGAAGGGCGCGGTGCAGTCGTAGCTTCGTTCGGCGTGGAGAGCGGCTATCTGCCTTATACGGTCTTCATGTCCAAGCAAAGCTATATCAGCAAAAATGGCGATACAGTGCAAAAGTTCACCAATGCGGTCCAGCGGGCCCAGCTGTGGGTGAAGGAGCACAGCGCTGAGGAAATTGCAGAAGCGGTTATGCCGTATTTTGAGAACACTGACAAGGGAATTGTCATTTCTGCAATCAATCGTTACAAGGAGCAGGACACTTATGCTGCAAATCCTGTTATTGATGATAAAGAGTGGAACAATCTGCTGGATGTCATTGAACTCGCCGGTGAGCTGCAGGAACGGATTCCGCTGGAAAAGATCGTGGACAACAGCTTCGCCGGGAAGGCCGAAGCGGACATTAAAACTTCATCCGTGAAATGAGGGGCTGATATGCTGCCAGTTGTGCAATTGAAGGGTGTGACGCACGCTTACCTGGGCGACCGTGAGGCTTCACTTGCCATTGAGGACCTGAGCCTGGAGGTGGAGAAGGGGGAGTTTGTCAGCCTGGTCGGACCGAGCGGCTGCGGCAAAACAACCCTGCTATCGATCATCGCCGGGCTGCTGAAGCCTTCGCTCGGAGAGGTGTCGGTCAGCGGCCGGCTGATTCAGGGTCCTTCACCTGAAGTAGGCTATATGCTACAGCAGGACTACCTCTTCCCCTGGCGGACCATCCTTGACAATGCGCTGCTAGGACTTGAGCTGACCGGAAATCTGACTGCTGAAGCCCGGCAGAAAACAGTGGACCTGCTGGCAGAAATGGGCCTGGCCGGCAAAGAAAAGGCTTATCCGGCCCAATTGTCCGGCGGAATGCGCCAGCGTGTGGCCCTGGTGCGCACGCTTGCGACAAATCCGGGGCTGCTCCTGCTGGATGAGCCGTTCTCAGCGCTGGATTATCAGATCAAACTGCAGCTGGAGGACCTGGTATCGGAAACTTTGCGCCGGCGCGGGACTACGGCGGTTCTGGTGACCCATGATCTGTCCGAAGCGATTGCGGTCAGCAGCAGAGTCATTTTACTGCAGCCCAATCCCGGCCGGATCCGCAAAATTTTTGAGGTGCCTGAGGAAATCCGCAGCACGCCTCCGCTGTACGCGCGGGATCTGCCGGGGTTTGCGGAGCTTTTTCATGAATTATGGAAGGAAATGGAGCTGGCAGGGAGGGAAGGACAGTGAACAGGAACGGGCTAAACGAAGTGCCAAGCTCCGCGGGGAATGGCTGCAGCAGAAGCACCAGGACTATAAAAAGCAAAAGCGCCGCTGGAGCAGCCGGGTCATGGCCGTAAGGGCCAGTCTGCTTGTGCTGTTCTTTTTCCTGTGGGAGGCCGGGGTAAGACTGGGCTGGATCGATGAGCTGCTGTTCAGCTATCCGACCAAGGTGCTGCGGCAAATCTGGAACGATATGGCCAGCGGCAGCCTGTGGCCGCATCTGGGAATGACGGCCTTAGAAACGGCGGTCGGCTTTGTGCTGGGAACACTGCTTGGCACATTGCTTGCGGTCATCATCTGGTGGTCGCCTTTTTTATCAGCCGTGCTTGATCCCTATATGGTTGTATTCAACAGTATGCCTAAGGTGGCACTCGGTCCGATTTTTATCGTGATGTTCGGAGCCGGCTTTACAGCGATTGTCATTACCACCTTATCCATCACCGTGATTATCACTACGCTGGTTGTCTATAACAGCTTCTGCAGCGTCGATCCCAACCTGGTCAAGGTGGTGCGTTCCTTCGGTGCGTCGCGGGTGCAGGAGTTTAACAAGGTGATTCTGCCGGCCTCTTTTCCCACAATAGTGTCTACACTGAAGGTAAATGTCGGGATGTCGTGGGTCGGGGTGATCGTAGGTGAATTTCTGGTGGCCAAATCCGGGCTCGGATATCTGATCATTTACGGTTTTCAGGTTTTCAATTTCACTCTGGTAATGTCCAGCCTGCTCATTATAGCCGCTGTGGCTACTGCGATGTATCAGCTGGTGGTCTATGTGGAGAAGCTGTTGCTGTCACGGCTGTGAATTTTATGTCATATTGTGTCTCCCTGAAAAATCCTGTACCATGTCTATATCTTTACAAGCAAGCTGATGCAGAGAGTCAAGGAGAGGTATTTACATGGGATTTAGGGTTATCAAAACAGCGGCCGCCACGCTGCTGTCCATACTTCTGGCAGCCGCTGCGGGTATTCCGAATGCACAAAGCGCCGGCCTGCTGGCCATTCTCGGGGTGGAAACAACGCGGAAAAGGAGTCTTCGTACGATCATTGCCCGTTTTTCCGCCTCGCTTGTGGGTCTTCTTATCGGCTGTTCCTTATTTGCCGTGCTGGGTTTTCATTACTGGGTGCTGGGGCTGTATGTGCTGTTCGGCTTTCCGCTGATTGTCAAATCAGGCTTTAAGGAAGGGATCGTCACCAGCTCCGTTATTGTGTTTCGCGTGTTCGGACAAGCTGAGCTGACCCTGCACGTCCTGCTGCAGCAGATCGAGCTTCTGATTATCGGACTGGGCTCGGCCGGTCTGGTCAATCTGATCTACATGCCGCAGACCACCGGTGTTATCTCCGGCATCCGCAAGGAGGTGGACGGCTATTTCTCGGTTATTTTCAAACAAATGGCAACGACACTCCGTGATCCTGCTTATATATGGGACGGTAAGGAGCTGATCGGGGCGAACGCCGCTATCCAGCGCGGACTTACAGCAGCCACCAGGGAGCTTGAGAATCATGTGATTCATCCGGACGAGGCCTGGAATGTCTACTTCTATATGCGCAAGGAGCAGCTGGAATCGATTCAGAATATGCTGCAGCTTCTCTCTCAGGTCTACCGGCAGCTTCCGCACGGCGGCATGGTGGCCGACCTGTTCGACCAGCTGAGCGGGGATGTACTGGCAGAAGAATATACCGGGCGCACGGAGCGGCTGCTGGCAGGCGTCGAGCAGGAATTTCAGCAGATGGAGCTGCCTTCGACCCGCGAAGAATTCGAAGTCCGTTCAGCTATTCTGCAGGTGTGCCGGGAATTGGCATTATACCTGAAGATTGCCAAGCAGCATAAGGTTCCGGTCGAGATCAAGCCAGCAAAACGTCTGCTGCGGGGGCGGAGCAACTGATCATACATAACACGAATTAGGTGACAGGTATTAACATTACCGTGTAAAATTACGATAAGAAATGTAAGCACAAAAAGTGAGCCGGTAATCCTTTTGCCGTTCACTGTTCATGAGAGAAGAAGTTCAATTACTGCAGATTGTTCGCTTATGTGAATTTCTGCTCTGGCAGGTGAGGACAATGAACATCAATAATGAACAATATCTCGGCAAGCAGCTTGCAGCCAATCTTTTTAATCACAAGGGCGTGTTCGTCCTGCCCGCAATGACACTGCTGAACAATGATCATATCCGCCTGATCACCCGGCACAGGATTATGCTGGAGCCCCAGGACGTGGTCCATGTTGACAGCGCCGCCTTTTACCAGATTGCGGTTGATGAGTGTACTGCAGCAATGGAGAGTATTTTTGAACAGCTCCGCTATAACAAAAGCAAACGTTTACCGATGATTGAGCTCAGAAATGAAGTTATTCCTTTTATCCAGCAGGTTAGTGAGAAGAACGATTTCTTTGGCATATTGGCTGCACTCCAGCCGAAGGACGACTATACATACAGGCATAATGTTGCGGTGGGTATTCTGTCCACGCTGCTTGGCAAATGGCTCAAGCTGAAGCCGGAGGAGCTGGGCATGCTGACAATTGCTGCGACGCTGCACGACATTGGCAAAATCATGATCCCTTCGGAGATTCTTACCAAGACCGGTCCGCTGGACGAGGAAGAAACGGCGCTGATGAAGAAGCATACCACCTACGGCTATGAGATGATAAGAGATACTGTAGGTACCAATCACATGCAGGCACTTGTCGCGCTGCAGCATCATGAGCGGATGGACGGCAGCGGCTATCCGTTCGGGGTACTGGGGCACCGGATTACAGATTTCAGCAAAATCGTCGCCGTGGCGGACATTTTCCATGCCATGACCTCGGAACGGCTCTACCGACCGCTGCGCCGCTGTACGAGGTGCTCCGGCAGATGGAGGATGACGTATTCGGCAAGCTCGACCCTTATATCTGCAGAGTCTTCATTAATAAGCTGATGCAGTCCATGCTGGGCAACGATGTCGTGCTTACTGACGGCCGGACCGGCAAAATCATCCTGATTCTCGCCCATGATCCGCTGCGTCCGCTGGTCAACATCGGAGAGGATTTCGTGGATCTCAGCAGGCACCGGGATCTGGGTATTGTACGGGTTATTCCGCAATAGCCTGGGAGTATATGGATCATTTCGGTTAATAGAGCCGTCAGGCAAGTCCGATCGCATAAACCAAAAAACACCAGTTCACCCGTTACGGAGGAGTTGGTGTTTTTTTACGGGTATACAGGCTGGCTATGTATCATAACGCGGTGTTTTTAACAATAAAATGGACTATGAAGCTTATAGAGGGACGGGTCGAGGGCTTACCCAAATTTATTTCTACTCTAACAATCAACAAATGCCCAGAACGTGCATACACTTGATAGTGAATGATTGTATGGAGGAGGTTCAAAGATGTCATTAAGCCATAAACGTCAAACAAGGGAGATCATTACGAAGGCAATCTGCGGCAAAGGTCGTAAGTTCTCTACCGCAACCCATACCGTGACTCCGCCACATCATCCGACTAGTATTCTGGGGGCTTGGATCATTAACCACCAGTACGAAGCGGTTGCCGCCGGAAACGGAATTGAAGTAATCGGTACTTACGATGTGAACATCTGGTACTCGTATGACAAAAACAAGCAGACTGAGGTAGCCAAAGAAACAGTCTCCTATGTTGAGCTTATCCCGCTGTCATACCTGGACCCGAGACACCGTGCTTCCACGGTTGAAGTCTCTGCGGAGGCAACGCAGGAACCCAACTGTGTGGAAGCGGGTGTATCGCCAGGCGGCGGCAGTGTGACGCTCCGCGTGGAACGCGAGTTTGAGGCGGAGCTGGTGGCTGAGACCAAGGTCCGCGTGTACGTCAGTGATCAGGCCGACGATCTGGAAGACAAGGATTATGATTTCGAAGGCGAGAGCTTCGACTATGATGATCTGGACCCTGACGCCCTGGATGATGAGCTGTAAGGAAGGAGGGCGCCGCCGCCGCTGATTACCGGTGGGTTATGGTCCATTATATGTAGCGGGGGCGGCGGCGAGAGGGCGAACGCCCTCCTTTTTTAATTTTATTTTGGATGCAGGGGGCGGATGCGGGAAAGGTTCAGGGGGAATTAAGCTAGACTTACGGATACTTTAGGAATATAGAGCGGTCTGGTGAAGTTCTTCATAAGGTACGCTTGTTGCGTTGGGTTCTCAATAATTAGGTGGATTTTCTACAGTTAATTCCACCCGACTTCTCTATTTCAAGCAATTAGTTGTAAACTCGCTACTTAATTTTCCCCGAAAAGTCCTTTGAACGCCAAAATAGAGAAATTAAGTGCTGTTTTTCCAATTAGTATCCTCTTTTCTATAGTGGACCTAAGAATTAGTTGACGATTTTCCACTTAGATTGAGCAGCTGTAAACCAATTACTGAACGGGTGCAGAAACTGTTGGGAGGGCAGGTCATGAATGAAGGGCTTAACGTGTTTATCAGGTTAACACTGCAGCAGCGGGAAGCCAGACTGCAGCGCTCCGGCATTAAAGCTGCTATGACTCCGTCCGGCCGGGGGCAGGTGGGGCAGCGGGGGATTTCGGCAGCAGAAGCAAACGGCATACATATGTATCATTCAAAAGAAATTGGCACGATCCACAGACAGCAATATATTGTCCGCATCTTCAATCTGCAGGTGGTGGACATCCTGGCGCTGGGAACCGGACAGGCTATGGGGCATAAGGCTAATGCGCAGAGTCGGGGAGAGCCGGAGAGTGTAGCTGAGGGCTCTGGCAACCAAGGCAGGAGTTTGGTTAGGTTAGCTGCCCATGATGCTGGAGGCATCACGGAAGGGGGCTCTTCTTCGCCTGTAAACAGAAGGGGACGTACGGCTGATACTTCAGTGGATGAAGGGGATCCGGGTGGCCGGACTGTGGCCGAAAGAGAGGAACGGCTGACAGCAGATGGCAGGGCAGAGATGCAGGCAGCTGTGCCGGGGTGGTATAGCGCCGGGCAGAATAGCCGCCGCAGTTCAGCAGGCCAGCTGTGTGAAACGGCGGTCCGGGCATTGTATTGCCTTGGGCTGGATAGCGGTGAGATAAGGCTTACGGCTCTGGGCGGCAAACAGTTTGCCGCCCAGGCCATCATGCCGCTCTCAGCTGCAGACAGCGGCGTTTATCAGGCGGCGTCACAGGCGCTTGACGCCGCCCTTGCCCTTGAGCAGCCCGGCGTCCAGGGCTGCTGATGGGCATGGACCCGGAGTTTCTGATACTCCGGGAGTCCACCGGCCGCGTCGTGCCCGCGTCGCGGTACCTGCCCCTGGACGGCGTCGCGGGCTGCGACGCCGGGCCCCCGGGAACGCAGGGCACGTTCCCGGTAGCG
>NZ_LRAC01000006.1 GCF_001517085.1 Paenibacillus sp. DMB5 | reverse complement strand
AAAAAACTATAGAAAGTGGAGTAAATCTAGTAAAAAACGCTCGAAAATCTAGTATAATGACCACTTTTGGGCTAGATTTGGACTAGACACACTATCCGGCGCGTGATAACATGTTTCATACGGGCTATACTGATTATGTACTTCGGAAGCTCGTACGTATAAAAAGGTGTCATCAGGACAAACTGGGATTCATATATTGAATCATCTGTTTATAAAGAAATTATAAAAAAAGATCCCCTCTGAGGTGCGAACTCAGAAAAGGATCCATTAAGTTGTTATTTCTTCTTCTTAGTTAAATTAACGACCAGGCAGTGTATCAGCAAGGACACAACTGCCAGGGCTAAAGCGATAGTACCCCCGTACATGCTAAGCCCGAACACAGTAACAACAGTAAGATGATGGAGTCCGTAATAAACAAGATTTAACTCCATGAGTGCTGTTACCAAATGAATCAAGAAATGTTTCATTGTCATGGCGGTTCACCTGTTCCTTTCCCAATGCAGGGCGGACGTGGTAACAGCAGAGAATATTCGGTTTTCAGCTCCATTGATACTTAATTCTCCTTTCATTGTAATTGTATTTAAACAAGCCTTACCGAACGGCTTGGAAAGCGTATGCCCAAAAACTGGACACACTTAAATATAACATGTATTCAGGGCGCATATAATGGGTCTTTTTTCCTATTTATTTTTCTGCAAAAATCGACATACAAAATACCAAACACCCCCTATTTTTGATAAATAGAGGGTGTTTTTGTTTTTGCGCTGATGGCTGCCTCGTCGCCCTTATGCTGATAGGTTTACTGGGTAAATAAAGGGGGCCTCCTTTATTCATGTGTAACGGCTTCAATCTCGGCATACGGAATGTACATAATCCCGGTGGGCTGCCGCAGTGTTACCGTCAATTTCGTCAGCTTCTCGATCGTTCCCGTAACTCGTTCACCGTCGTCCGTTCGGATCGTAACGAGCTGCTGGGAGAGCTTGGCTTGTGCGATCATCGCCCATAGCGTTGTCATTTATCGTCTCCACGTTCACATTCTTTTTTTGTTTGTTACTATGCTTCTTTTACGGGTGTGTTCACTTCTTTAGGCGTATCTTTACTGTATGGTCTCAGAAAGGTATGTGCTTTGAATCGGTAGCCTGTTTGGACGCGTGCTACCAGTCCCTCGTCAGTAAGTTCTTTCATCCAAGCCTGAACTGTCCGCATCTTAGCACCAAAATGCTTTGCTATTGTATCTAAACCTACAGTTGTTTCCCCGCTTTTATTTTCGATATGAAACCCAAGAAACAAGTATAGCTTCAGTGCATTTCCTGACAGTCTATCCAAATAAGGCCGGAAGTCGGCTGAAAACACGGGGAAAAACCCCGTATTATCAGCTTTCATTTGATTTCGCCATTCCTCATGTTCTCTCCGAAACACATCCATTTGGTCTTCGTACTCGTGTCTCGGTTTAAAGGACTCCCCCACTTTTTTACTCATTGGAGGTCCGTCCCTTGCGACGCAGGGAAAAGCTGAAACCAAGCTTGTCTGCGCTTAAATCCAAGTGAAACCGAACTTCAAATTTTTGCAGAACCGCGTAAACAAGATAGCCAATTGCTGCTGGATACCCAAGTTGATTAGGAGACAACGTCCATGGTGTCCAATCGGTATTACTCACTGTCTGTAAAAAGTCTATCATTTATCCTCCTGGCTACACGAGGAGGCGGCAGATTGCCAATCGTTAAGCTTACCTGTTTGTAGTTTCCCCTGTTTTTATTGTTTTTTATTTGCATGTTTTATATAATGGGGTTAGATGTTTTACAACTGGTAAGTGCTGATTGGGGTGACGACGTTGCCTCGGTAGCACTTTTTTTTATGCCGCTTTGTTGCCGTCTATCCACATTTTACCTTGCCCCTGCCCAAAATGGCAAGGTTTTGTCCATGCCTAAATTCAGCGTACTCTTGATATTTATCTTTAATAATATAGTTATACTATAGTTATATATATTAACTATTATAGTACGCTGATTTACTGCATACTCTTTGATATAATATTATATTATTAAATATATTAAGCGCGTAGGCGCGCGCGCGCGTATGAGTATGGGCGCGGGAAGTAAAACCATCACCAACGCCTCTACATCGTCCCTGAGTGGCCTGTTTAGCCTTGTAATGAATTTAAATCGATAGTCGGTACTTTTGTTGGTCTAAAACAAAAAACGCCGTACAGGGGATTTTAGGACACTCTGACGACGTGATGGTTATTGCTTATTGAATTCACGCTGACTGATTACTTCCAGCGTCTCCACCATGGTTTATTAGCCTCGGCCTCCGCTCGTTCAGCCCGCTCCTGAGCAGCAGCAGCTTCCGCTTTCGTAGCGTCGAGCTGGCACTTCATTTCCTCAACCATCCGGTGCAGCTCTGCAACCTGATCGACCGTCTCCGAGATCCGTCCGTCCTGTTCGTCCAACCGTTCGGAATGTTCCTCGATCCGCGTCTCTATGCGGTTTATGCTTCCGTCCTGCTCTCCGATCTTAACGATGGCCTGTCCCATTGTCTGCATGACCGTCAGCAGCGTATCGCGCGAATCTGCTCCGGATAGAACGCGCTCCACGTCCTCGACCGCTTCCTCTACCGTGACTGGGAATCCCCTTTTAGAGAGCAGCTCCATGATCTGAACTTTCGACTGATCCAACTCTCGCAGCTCTCGGATCGCTTTCAGAACGTCCAGCGCCTCCGGCTTATAGTATGTAACGGCCCCATGCTTAACCGTCGGGATAAATACGTGAAATTCCGTCACCCAGTCCGCTATCGTGGATTTCGCCACGCCGACCGCTTCTACGAGATCCTTTTTTCTCAATAATCCATCCATCCGCTTTCTCCGTCCCCCTCCATCCCGACCGCCGACCGTCTTAACCATTGTCGGACGGATTCAGTATGTATATAGATTTATTCTCCGTCCTCACTCCGTCCCCTGCATACGCTCTCACTCTGAATGTGATAAATGAGCAGTTCTAACGTTTCGGCTCAGGGACAGGGAA
Source organism: Paenibacillus sp. DMB5 (assembly GCF_001517085.1). Lineage (GTDB taxonomy): Bacteria > Bacillota > Bacilli > Paenibacillales > Paenibacillaceae > Paenibacillus_AQ. The sequence goes on along the minus strand of NZ_LRAC01000006.1, from coordinate 19,239 downwards.
ACCCATTTCTAGCTTAGTCTCCAGCCAGTCGCGCTTTACCTCCTCCAAATCCGTGAGCAGCTGCTCGACGGTCGGTGCATCCGTATGGCATCCGTCAAGCTCCTCGAAACTCCCGAAGTAGTAGCCTTGGGGATAGTTCGGATCGTTGGTGACATACTGAAATCTATACGTGTAATTCAAACTCATATAATACTCAATATCCTTCTGCATAAGATAACCTCCTATAGTCCTCAGACGCTCTCAGAGGCGTTCTAAGGGATTATATGTAGTGGTCCTAATTTAACTACCACCAATTTCAAAACACAGCTGATAAGGGTATCCTAGCCCGTCTGACGATGTATTCATTCGGAATGGAGCCTTAAACACCTTCGATTTTTTATCTATCTCTATTTCAACGATTGTGGAATCCTACAACGTTCTACCAGGGGGAGCCCTCAACCCCGATCCTCTGCTATATAATCTCATCTCTTCTTAAGTCGTTTTCTCCTTATGTACTTAGTAACTATGTACGGTAAACTGCTTAAAAATCTCTTGACTTTAAGTTCTTAATCGACACGCTGGAATGGTTTGGCTTAGGCTCAGGAGACACAGAACACCCACCCGAGTCCACAGATGAATATAGCTATGGACTCGAGTGAGTGGTTGTTATGTACGCCGTGTAAGGTAGGATGAGTATCCGTCGCACCCATATCCAAACAAGAGACATATTACCGTCTCACGCTGCCTTTTGCTACATGAAGCCAATCCCATGTAATTGACAGCGCCCTCCCCATCTTACGATGGCTTGGCTACCTCCAGACCGATTTACGGCGTCCTCCCGTTAGTCTCACGAGCAGCGTGGATATGGTTACGCCTTACGCTCGTTACGCTGCCTTACCGCATCGGCGCAGCTCACCGTCACCAAGTTTTTAACGTCGTTGCTAGTGCTTTCCGACGTTGACGCTGCTTTAGATTCCTAAAAAGGCAATAAGAAATCAAGCCCACGGCATCCAATTTTTGAAAAAGGATCCGGAGCGCGCCGACTATTCAATTAGATATGTAGACGGCTAAGCCGTTAACAACAAATTAAAAAGCCCCCGATCTCCGCAAACTGGGAGAATCAGGGGCTATCTCGTCCGATATATAAAGTCTCTGTTATACCTTGATAAATAGACTATCGAGAGGGTATAATGAGGCTAAATAAGCTCATTGTGAGTGCGTGCCTGTTTTCTGTCCGTTCGCGCGGTACGAAAGCAGCTGAGGGATGGGGATCCCGAGCCGCCGAAAACAATTGGGCTTTATTTTTTTGTTTTGGAAGTTATTAGCTATGTAAATCTATCTAAGATCATACCATACGATTTGGTAGATTGAAAGATCTTTGTTTTCGCAAAAAGCCTGTAGTGGCGCGGCTTAGCGCTATCACGCTATTGAATAAATTTCTTTTTTGTCCCAGATTGTGAAACGATGGTGCAGCTAATCTATATATGACGAAAGATGTTTAGAGTCTCTCGTCTCCTGTTTTTGAGACGTTCTTGATTCCTCGCCGGAATCGGGGGCGTCTTTATTTATTTCCAAACAAAGAGGAGGCCGATCATGACATACACATTGACCCCCGACGCGCTCCGGATCGTCCGGAATGTTCGCAATCTAACACAGCAGCAACTCGCGGATCTTGTTACCGTTGACCGCTCGACAATCTCAAAAATAGAGGCCGGATCCCGATCCATTACGACAGAGGTCCGCAGCCGCTTAGAGCTGGCGCTCGACTGGAACGATACAAATTTACAGGGCGTTATCTCGACTGTTCAGCAATGGAAAGAGGCGAAGCATCGCCAAGAAAGAGAGGAAAACAATGACGAGAACAATCATAGTACACGGTGACGATGAATATTTCACACCTGACCAACTTATCGCAGCTGAGCTGCTTTCGCAGCCAGGAAGAAACGGCCTCACGATGGCGGAAGTCGCCCAGCGCGCGAACACGTCGGAGAGAAGTCTACAACGCTGGCGGCGTGATCCAAAGTTTGCGGAGTTTGTAAAGCGCAGAACTCTCGACAATACCACGGAGCATCTCGCAGACGTGCTTGGAGCACTGACTGAAGCCGCCAAGACAGCACGCAGCATGAAGGCAGTCGAGCTGTACCTACGGGCTACTGGCCTTCTCAATCAAGAGATAACGGTTAAGCCAGCGGATCCGGTCGAGGACAGATCTAATGCGGCTATCGAGGCTGAGATCGACCGTCTGCGGCGAGAACTAGGTGAAATTATTGATATTAACGAGGAGGAAATACAGAAATGAGAATTTGGGACTTGAAAGAAAAGTTTGATCGTCAAGACGAACAGTACAATGCCGTTGTCTCGCGTTACGAGGCTGCTGTCGTCGCCGCTGGAACGCAGCTGCAGGACTTGAAGGCACTGAAGGACGCTCTCATCCGGGACGAACTCCGGACGGGTACAGATCGGAGCAAAGAGAAGGCAAAGCTTGCCGTACAGATCGAAGTCGCTAAGAAGGCACTCGCAGACGCAGAACACGAACGAACTCACGCCTATGAGTACAGCCGTACTGCAGGCGACCGGATCTCCGTCCGTCAACTCGTCCTAGACTGGTCTGGAGATTACAGATCTGCTGTCCGTGCTGCTGAGCTGCAACCAATTATTAACCGGCTTATAGAAGCGCGCACGGCGTATTATAACGCGCTGCTCGACGTGAAAGAGCTGGAGTCCGATTATGAGCCAGCGTTCCGACAGCTTCGCGACATGGCGTATAACGATAATCGGAACCATCCTGGCGATCACCGTATGCCGCAGCCGGTCATACAAAACAGCGACATTCCCCAGATCACGGACGAGGATCTCATGATGATTGATAACTATCGCAAGCTACCAAACGGTATTAAGCGCACGGCTGGAGGTGCGAAATAATGGAGCAGCTGCAGATCACACATCTCCGAGAGATTCAAACAAAACTAGCGGACGACGCAGAGATCACGTCACAGGACGTTCAGGACATGGCGATGATCGTCCGGCTTTATCCGTCGATGGTTCATCGTTCTATGTTCGGACTCGTCTCCGGACGATATCAGGCACAGCAAGCAGCAGCAGAACCGGAGGAAACAACCGAACGCCCGACATCTGAGCAGCTGGAGGCAGCTCGTAAAGCAGCAGCGGCGAATCCAACGCCAAAGACCATAGCCGTATACGCAACGCTTAAACGACAGGCCGGGGAGTGATCCTCGGCTTTCTTTTTTGTCTGAGTTTCACAAGAACGCCGCCGCTCATGACAATCTCGATATTTAAACATGAATCGGCCCTGTTTTCCCGCTCCCTTATTCCTTTCTAGTCAGTGATGGTCTTTCGCTTCGCTCATTCACTACTTATATTCGCCGTTTTTCTGAATCTCACAAGTAACTGGATCAAAGAAATTTATGGAGGACATTATGAAAAAGCTAACACGACGACGGAGACCGAAACAGTCTCCAATAGAGCAACAACGTGAGAATAAACAGAAACGGATTGTCGCCATGTATCCAGCCGAACGCATTGAGAAAATCCTCCGGACTGAGGCTGAATGGAAAAATATGTCATACCGAGCGCAGGAGCGCCGGGAGATGAATCTCGCGGATGAGCTTCTCCGCTTTGATCCTGTTCGTCGCCTTATATACGGCGCAGCTTATCGCTGGACGAACGCCTATCAGGACAAGCGCCTGACGTTCGAGGACTTCCTGAGCGCGTTCTACGAAGCCGTATGGCGCGTGATCGATGCTTATACATGGGCGACGGACTTTTATCTGTATGAGACGATGAGCAGAGCTATACAGAAGCGCGGACTGTCCATCCTCCGAGCTACTGGAACGGACAAGCGGAGAGCGTTTCATGAGGCGCTACCGCTCGCCGACGAAATTTAACGTCGTGAACAATTCACCATCTTGATCCACTAAAGTCTCTTGTTGACTGCACACCTCCTAATGGTTATCGTTCGATATCACCGAAAAAGGAGAAGTGATTTTATGTACGCAAGATGTACAGTATGCGGAATATTAGGCGAGTGGGACAGGTCGATCAAAATGTATGCTTGTAAGGAAGGCCATGTGTTCCGAAAGCCGTGGGAGCCGCTGGCTGTGCCAGATAAACCTAAATCGTCAGATACGGGCAAGCCGCGTCATACCGTCCCATTGAATCTATCTCTGGATGGCGCAGGAGTGCCTTACAAGCTCGATCGATCTAAATCCAGTCTGTCACCAGATACGCCCATATCAAAAAGGTATCTGTATTAGCCGCCAGCTCCGCCAAATGCGTCGCTGTTTCGCAATTTTTCGGGAGGAGCTGCCGCCGTCTATCGGGCGATCCGATCCGATCCGCCGAAACACAAGGAAAGCGCCTCTCCAGACACCGCTGGGAGGCGCTTTTTTATTTCTTATCAGTGAGAGGGACATTCGTAAGATAAATACGGCCGCCTGCCTCTATCTTAGGCGTGTACTCTTTAACCCGCCGATAAAACGTGTTTGGCTTCATACCAAGCTGCTTCATCGCTTCGGTGGCGGTTATATTGCCTGACTTCCACTCGTCATATACCGCCCGGAAATCGTCCGTTATTTCCTGCTTAGGCCTTCCAAACTTCACGCCAGCGGCGACCGCGACAGCTATTCCCTCGGCTTGACGCTGCTTATTCTTTTTCCGTTCCTGTTCGGCAACGTATGAGAGCATCGAGAGGAATTGATCCTCCAGCAGCTTCCCGATATCTCCCATCGTCTTAAATTTCCGGGAGTCGAACAGAGTCTCGTTCTCCAGGACAACAATATCTGCCCCGACCTCACGGGTTATATACTTCCACTCACTGATGATACCGTCATAGTCACGCCCGAGCCTGTCTAGCGCGTCCAGATACAAAAGGTCTCCCTCACGGATCATGAGGCGGAGAGCCTGATACTTAGGACGATCAAAGTCCTTTCCGCTTGCCTTATCAACGAATATGTATCGCTCCTCGATGCCGAGCGCTCTCATCTTTATGAGCTGTCGTTCCGTGTTCTGTTCCTTAGTACTAACGCGTACATAACCGAGCTGCATCTGTGATCGTCTCTCTTTCGTATTCTTCATTTGTGTCAATAAGTATATCATAGTTTTGACATGTGTCAATAATATAAATAATAGTTTTTGACATGAGAAGAGACAGCCTTTTAGGAGTCTTTCAAAAGGTGTGCTTTATGACATAGCGATAAGAGGTCACGCGCCAGGGGGGGGGGGGCGTAGGAGTTCATCATCAAGCGTTTCAGAAATTTACGTGATAATTTTTACATTTCCGAAAAAGACATAAAATAATAACAATTTAACTAAGAGTAGGCGCCGGCGGATACGCTATTACTTACATCTCAGAAATCCAAAAAACTATAGAAAGTGGAGTAAATCTAGTAAAAACGCTCGAAAATCTAGTATAATGACCACTTTTGGGCTAGATTTGGACTAGACACACTATCCGGCGCGTGATAACATGTTTCATACGGGCTATACTGATTATGTACTTCGGAAGCTCGTACGTATAAAAAGGTGTCATCAGGACAAACTGGGATTCATATATTGAATCATCTGTTTATAAAGAAATTATAAAAAAAGATCCCCTCTGAGGTGCGAACTCAGAAAAGGATCCATTAAGTTGTTATTTCTTCTTCTTAGTTAAATTAACGACCAGGCAGTGTATCAGCAAGGACACAACTGCCAGGGCTAAAGCGATAGTACCCCCGTACATGCTAAGCCCGAACACAGTAACAACAGTAAGATGATGGAGTCCGTAATAAACAAGATTTAACTCCATGAGTGCTGTTACCAAATGAATCAAGAAATGTTTCATTGTCATGGCGGTTCACCTGTTCCTTTCCCAATGCAGGGCGGACGTGGTAACAGCAGAGAATATTCGGTTTTCAGCTCCATTGATACTTAATTCTCCTTTCATTGTAATTGTATTTAAACAAGCCTTACCGAACGGCTTGGAAAGCGTATGCCCAAAAACTGGACACACTTAAATATAACATGTATTCAGGGCGCATATAATGGGTCTTTTTTCCTATTTATTTTTCTGCAAAAATCGACATACAAAATACCAAACACCCCCTATTTTTGATAAATAGAGGGTGTTTTTGTTTTTGCGCTGATGGCTGCCTCGTCGCCCTTATGCTGATAGGTTTACTGGGTAAATAAAGGGGGCCTCCTTTATTCATGTGTAACGGCTTCAATCTCGGCATACGGAATGTACATAATCCCGGTGGGCTGCCGCAGTGTTACCGTCAATTTCGTCAGCTTCTCGATCGTTCCCGTAACTCGTTCACCGTCGTCCGTTCGGATCGTAACGAGCTGCTGGGAGAGCTTGGCTTGTGCGATCATCGCCCATAGCGTTGTCATTTATCGTCTCCACGTTCACATTCTTTTTTTGTTTGTTACTATGCTTCTTTTACGGGTGTGTTCACTTCTTTAGGCGTATCTTTACTGTATGGTCTCAGAAAGGTATGTGCTTTGAATCGGTAGCCTGTTTGGACGCGTGCTACCAGTCCCTCGTCAGTAAGTTCTTTCATCCAAGCCTGAACTGTCCGCATCTTAGCACCAAAATGCTTTGCTATTGTATCTAAACCTACAGTTGTTTCCCCGCTTTTATTTTCGATATGAAACCCAAGAAACAAGTATAGCTTCAGTGCATTTCCTGACAGTCTATCCAAATAAGGCCGGAAGTCGGCTGAAAACACGGGGAAAAACCCCGTATTATCAGCTTTCATTTGATTTCGCCATTCCTCATGTTCTCTCCGAAACACATCCATTTGGTCTTCGTACTCGTGTCTCGGTTTAAAGGACTCCCCCACTTTTTTACTCATTGGAGGTCCGTCCCTTGCGACGCAGGGAAAAGCTGAAACCAAGCTTGTCTGCGCTTAAATCCAAGTGAAACCGAACTTCAAATTTTTGCAGAACCGCGTAAACAAGATAGCCAATTGCTGCTGGATACCCAAGTTGATTAGGAGACAACGTCCATGGTGTCCAATCGGTATTACTCACTGTCTGTAAAAAGTCTATCATTTATCCTCCTGGCTACACGAGGAGGCGGCAGATTGCCAATCGTTAAGCTTACCTGTTTGTAGTTTCCCCTGTTTTTATTGTTTTTTATTTGCATGTTTTATATAATGGGGTTAGATGTTTTACAACTGGTAAGTGCTGATTGGGGTGACGACGTTGCCTCGGTAGCACTTTTTTTTATGCCGCTTTGTTGCCGTCTATCCACATTTTACCTTGCCCCTGCCCAAAATGGCAAGGTTTTGTCCATGCCTAAATTCAGCGTACTCTTGATATTTATCTTTAATAATATAGTTATACTATAGTTATATATATTAACTATTATAGTACGCTGATTTACTGCATACTCTTTGATATAATATTATATTATTAAATATATTAAGCGCGTAGGCGCGCGCGCGCGTATGAGTATGGGCGCGGGAAGTAAAACCATCACCAACGCCTCTACATCGTCCCTGAGTGGCCTGTTTAGCCTTGTAATGAATTTAAATCGATAGTCGGTACTTTTGTTGGTCTAAAACAAAAAACGCCGTACAGGGGATTTTAGGACACTCTGACGACGTGATGGTTATTGCTTATTGAATTCACGCTGACTGATTACTTCCAGCGTCTCCACCATGGTTTATTAGCCTCGGCCTCCGCTCGTTCAGCCCGCTCCTGAGCAGCAGCAGCTTCCGCTTTCGTAGCGTCGAGCTGGCACTTCATTTCCTCAACCATCCGGTGCAGCTCTGCAACCTGATCGACCGTCTCCGAGATCCGTCCGTCCTGTTCGTCCAACCGTTCGGAATGTTCCTCGATCCGCGTCTCTATGCGGTTTATGCTTCCGTCCTGCTCTCCGATCTTAACGATGGCCTGTCCCATTGTCTGCATGACCGTCAGCAGCGTATCGCGCGAATCTGCTCCGGATAGAACGCGCTCCACGTCCTCGACCGCTTCCTCTACCGTGACTGGGAATCCCCTTTTAGAGAGCAGCTCCATGATCTGAACTTTCGACTGATCCAACTCTCGCAGCTCTCGGATCGCTTTCAGAACGTCCAGCGCCTCCGGCTTATAGTATGTAACGGCCCCATGCTTAACCGTCGGGATAAATACGTGAAATTCCGTCACCCAGTCCGCTATCGTGGATTTCGCCACGCCGACCGCTTCTACGAGATCCTTTTTTCTCAATAATCCATCCATCCGCTTTCTCCGTCCCCCTCCATCCCGACCGCCGACCGTCTTAACCATTGTCGGACGGATTCAGTATGTATATAGATTTATTCTCCGTCCTCACTCCGTCCCCTGCATACGCTCTCACTCTGAATGTGATAAATGAGCAGTTCTAACGTTTCGGCTCAGGGACAGGGAAACCCATTTCTAGCTTAGTCTCCAGCCAGTCGCGCTTTACCTCCTCCAAATCCGTGAGCAGCTGCTCGACGGTCGGTGCATCCGTATGGCATCCGTCAAGCTCCTCGAAACTCCCGAAGTAGTAGCCTTGGGGATAGTTCGGATCGTTGGTGACATACTGAAATCTATACGTGTAATTCAAACTCATATAATACTCAATATCCTTCTGCATAAGATAACCTCCTATAGTCCTCAGACGCTCTCAGAGGCGTTCTAAGGGATTATATGTAGTGGTCCTAATTTAACTACCACCAATTTCAAAACACAGCTGATAAGGGTATCCTAGCCCGTCTGACGATGTATTCATTCGGAATGGAGCCTTAAACACCTTCGATTTTTTATCTATCTCTATTTCAACGATTGTGGAATCCTACAACGTTCTACCAGGGGGAGCCCTCAACCCCGATCCTCTGCTATATAATCTCATCTCTTCTTAAGTCGTTTTCTCCTTATGTACTTAGTAACTATGTACGGTAAACTGCTTAAAAATCTCTTGACTTTAAGTTCTTAATCGACACGCTGGAATGGTTTGGCTTAGGCTCAGGAGACACAGAACACCCACCCGAGTCCACAGATGAATATAGCTATGGACTCGAGTGAGTGGTTGTTATGTACGCCGTGTAAGGTAGGATGAGTATCCGTCGCACCCATATCCAAACAAGAGACATATTACCGTCTCACGCTGCCTTTTGCTACATGAAGCCAATCCCATGTAATTGACAGCGCCCTCCCCATCTTACGATGGCTTGGCTACCTCCAGACCGATTTACGGCGTCCTCCCGTTAGTCTCACGAGCAGCGTGGATATGGTTACGCCTTACGCTCGTTACGCTGCCTTACCGCATCGGCGCAGCTCACCGTCACCAAGTTTTTAACGTCGTTGCTAGTGCTTTCCGACGTTGACGCTGCTTTAGATTCCTAAAAAGGCAATAAGAAATCAAGCCCACGGCATCCAATTTTTGAAAAAGGATCCGGAGCGCGCCGACTATTCAATTAGATATGTAGACGGCTAAGCCGTTAACAACAAATTAAAAAGCCCCCGATCTCCGCAAACTGGGAGAATCAGGGGCTATCTCGTCCGATATATAAAGTCTCTGTTATACCTTGATAAATAGACTATCGAGAGGGTATAATGAGGCTAAATAAGCTCATTGTGAGTGCGTGCCTGTTTTCTGTCCGTTCGCGCGGTACGAAAGCAGCTGAGGGATGGGGATCCCGAGCCGCCGAAAACAATTGGGCTTTATTTTTTTGTTTTGGAAGTTATTAGCTATGTAAATCTATCTAAGATCATACCATACGATTTGGTAGATTGAAAGATCTTTGTTTTCGCAAAAAGCCTGTAGTGGCGCGGCTTAGCGCTATCACGCTATTGAATAAATTTCTTTTTTGTCCCAGATTGTGAAACGATGGTGCAGCTAATCTATATATGACGAAAGATGTTTAGAGTCTCTCGTCTCCTGTTTTTGAGACGTTCTTGATTCCTCGCCGGAATCGGGGGCGTCTTTATTTATTTCCAAACAAAGAGGAGGCCGATCATGACATACACATTGACCCCCGACGCGCTCCGGATCGTCCGGAATGTTCGCAATCTAACACAGCAGCAACTCGCGGATCTTGTTACCGTTGACCGCTCGACAATCTCAAAAATAGAGGCCGGATCCCGATCCATTACGACAGAGGTCCGCAGCCGCTTAGAGCTGGCGCTCGACTGGAACGATACAAATTTACAGGGCGTTATCTCGACTGTTCAGCAATGGAAAGAGGCGAAGCATCGCCAAGAAAGAGAGGAAAACAATGACGAGAACAATCATAGTACACGGTGACGATGAATATTTCACACCTGACCAACTTATCGCAGCTGAGCTGCTTTCGCAGCCAGGAAGAAACGGCCTCACGATGGCGGAAGTCGCCCAGCGCGCGAACACGTCGGAGAGAAGTCTACAACGCTGGCGGCGTGATCCAAAGTTTGCGGAGTTTGTAAAGCGCAGAACTCTCGACAATACCACGGAGCATCTCGCAGACGTGCTTGGAGCACTGACTGAAGCCGCCAAGACAGCACGCAGCATGAAGGCAGTCGAGCTGTACCTACGGGCTACTGGCCTTCTCAATCAAGAGATAACGGTTAAGCCAGCGGATCCGGTCGAGGACAGATCTAATGCGGCTATCGAGGCTGAGATCGACCGTCTGCGGCGAGAACTAGGTGAAATTATTGATATTAACGAGGAGGAAATACAGAAATGAGAATTTGGGACTTGAAAGAAAAGTTTGATCGTCAAGACGAACAGTACAATGCCGTTGTCTCGCGTTACGAGGCTGCTGTCGTCGCCGCTGGAACGCAGCTGCAGGACTTGAAGGCACTGAAGGACGCTCTCATCCGGGACGAACTCCGGACGGGTACAGATCGGAGCAAAGAGAAGGCAAAGCTTGCCGTACAGATCGAAGTCGCTAAGAAGGCACTCGCAGACGCAGAACACGAACGAACTCACGCCTATGAGTACAGCCGTACTGCAGGCGACCGGATCTCCGTCCGTCAACTCGTCCTAGACTGGTCTGGAGATTACAGATCTGCTGTCCGTGCTGCTGAGCTGCAACCAATTATTAACCGGCTTATAGAAGCGCGCACGGCGTATTATAACGCGCTGCTCGACGTGAAAGAGCTGGAGTCCGATTATGAGCCAGCGTTCCGACAGCTTCGCGACATGGCGTATAACGATAATCGGAACCATCCTGGCGATCACCGTATGCCGCAGCCGGTCATACAAAACAGCGACATTCCCCAGATCACGGACGAGGATCTCATGATGATTGATAACTATCGCAAGCTACCAAACGGTATTAAGCGCACGGCTGGAGGTGCGAAATAATGGAGCAGCTGCAGATCACACATCTCCGAGAGATTCAAACAAAACTAGCGGACGACGCAGAGATCACGTCACAGGACGTTCAGGACATGGCGATGATCGTCCGGCTTTATCCGTCGATGGTTCATCGTTCTATGTTCGGACTCGTCTCCGGACGATATCAGGCACAGCAAGCAGCAGCAGAACCGGAGGAAACAACCGAACGCCCGACATCTGAGCAGCTGGAGGCAGCTCGTAAAGCAGCAGCGGCGAATCCAACGCCAAAGACCATAGCCGTATACGCAACGCTTAAACGACAGGCCGGGGAGTGATCCTCGGCTTTCTTTTTTGTCTGAGTTTCACAAGAACGCCGCCGCTCATGACAATCTCGATATTTAAACATGAATCGGCCCTGTTTTCCCGCTCCCTTATTCCTTTCTAGTCAGTGATGGTCTTTCGCTTCGCTCATTCACTACTTATATTCGCCGTTTTTCTGAATCTCACAAGTAACTGGATCAAAGAAATTTATGGAGGACATTATGAAAAAGCTAACACGACGACGGAGACCGAAACAGTCTCCAATAGAGCAACAACGTGAGAATAAACAGAAACGGATTGTCGCCATGTATCCAGCCGAACGCATTGAGAAAATCCTCCGGACTGAGGCTGAATGGAAAAATATGTCATACCGAGCGCAGGAGCGCCGGGAGATGAATCTCGCGGATGAGCTTCTCCGCTTTGATCCTGTTCGTCGCCTTATATACGGCGCAGCTTATCGCTGGACGAACGCCTATCAGGACAAGCGCCTGACGTTCGAGGACTTCCTGAGCGCGTTCTACGAAGCCGTATGGCGCGTGATCGATGCTTATACATGGGCGACGGACTTTTATCTGTATGAGACGATGAGCAGAGCTATACAGAAGCGCGGACTGTCCATCCTCCGAGCTACTGGAACGGACAAGCGGAGAGCGTTTCATGAGGCGCTACCGCTCGCCGACGAAATTTAACGTCGTGAACAATTCACCATCTTGATCCACTAAAGTCTCTTGTTGACTGCACACCTCCTAATGGTTATCGTTCGATATCACCGAAAAAGGAGAAGTGATTTTATGTACGCAAGATGTACAGTATGCGGAATATTAGGCGAGTGGGACAGGTCGATCAAAATGTATGCTTGTAAGGAAGGCCATGTGTTCCGAAAGCCGTGGGAGCCGCTGGCTGTGCCAGATAAACCTAAATCGTCAGATACGGGCAAGCCGCGTCATACCGTCCCATTGAATCTATCTCTGGATGGCGCAGGAGTGCCTTACAAGCTCGATCGATCTAAATCCAGTCTGTCACCAGATACGCCCATATCAAAAAGGTATCTGTATTAGCCGCCAGCTCCGCCAAATGCGTCGCTGTTTCGCAATTTTTCGGGAGGAGCTGCCGCCGTCTATCGCGATCCGATCCGATCCGCCGAAACACAAGGAAAGCGCCTCTCCAGACACCGCTGGGAGGCGCTTTTTTATTTCTTATCAGTGAGAGGGACATTCGTAAGATAAATACGGCCGCCTGCCTCTATCTTAGGCGTGTACTCTTTAACCCGCCGATAAAACGTGTTTGGCTTCATACCAAGCTGCTTCATCGCTTCGGTGGCGGTTATATTGCCTGACTTCCACTCGTCATATACCGCCCGGAAATCGTCCGTTATTTCCTGCTTAGGCCTTCCAAACTTCACGCCAGCGGCGACCGCGACAGCTATTCCCTCGGCTTGACGCTGCTTATTCTTTTTCCGTTCCTGTTCGGCAACGTATGAGAGCATCGAGAGGAATTGATCCTCCAGCAGCTTCCCGATATCTCCCATCGTCTTAAATTTCCGGGAGTCGAACAGAGTCTCGTTCTCCAGGACAACAATATCTGCCCCGACCTCACGGGTTATATACTTCCACTCACTGATGATACCGTCATAGTCACGCCCGAGCCTGTCTAGCGCGTCCAGATACAAAAGGTCTCCCTCACGGATCATGAGGCGGAGAGCCTGATACTTAGGACGATCAAAGTCCTTTCCGCTTGCCTTATCAACGAATATGTATCGCTCCTCGATGCCGAGCGCTCTCATCTTTATGAGCTGTCGTTCCGTGTTCTGTTCCTTAGTACTAACGCGTACATAACCGAGCTGCATCTGTGATCGTCTCTCTTTCGTATTCTTCATTTGTGTCAATAAGTATATCATAGTTTTGACATGTGTCAATAATATAAATAATAGTTTTTGACATGAGAAGAGACAGCCTTTTAGGAGTCTTTCAAAAGGTGTGCTTTATGACATAGCGATAAGAGGTCACGCGCCAGGGGGGGGGGGCGTAGGAGTTCATCATCAAGCGTTTCAGAAATTTACGTGATAATTTTTACATTTCCGAAAAAGACATAAAATAATAACAATTTAACTAAGAGTAGGCGCCGGCGGATACGCTATTACTTACATCTCAGAAATCCAAAAAAACTATAGAAAGTGGAGTAAATCTAGTAAAAAACGCTCGAAAATCTAGTATAATGACCACTTTTGGGCTAGATTTGGACTAGACACACTATCCGGCGCGTGATAACATGTTTCATACGGGCTATACTGATTATGTACTTCGGAAGCTCGTACGTATAAAAAGGTGTCATCAGGACAAACTGGGATTCATATATTGAATCATCTGTTTATAAAGAAATTATAAAAAAAGATCCCCTCTGAGGTGCGAACTCAGAAAAGGATCCATTAAGTTGTTATTTCTTCTTCTTAGTTAAATTAACGACCAGGCAGTGTATCAGCAAGGACACAACTGCCAGGGCTAAAGCGATAGTACCCCCGTACATGCTAAGCCCGAACACAGTAACAACAGTAAGATGATGGAGTCCGTAATAAACAAGATTTAACTCCATGAGTGCTGTTACCAAATGAATCAAGAAATGTTTCATTGTCATGGCGGTTCACCTGTTCCTTTCCCAATGCAGGGCGGACGTGGTAACAGCAGAGAATATTCGGTTTTCAGCTCCATTGATACTTAATTCTCCTTTCATTGTAATTGTATTTAAACAAGCCTTACCGAACGGCTTGGAAAGCGTATGCCCAAAAACTGGACACACTTAAATATAACATGTATTCAGGGCGCATATAATGGGTCTTTTTTCCTATTTATTTTTCTGCAAAAATCGACATACAAAATACCAAACACCCCCTATTTTTGATAAATAGAGGGTGTTTTTGTTTTTGCGCTGATGGCTGCCTCGTCGCCCTTATGCTGATAGGTTTACTGGGTAAATAAAGGGGGCCTCCTTTATTCATGTGTAACGGCTTCAATCTCGGCATACGGAATGTACATAATCCCGGTGGGCTGCCGCAGTGTTACCGTCAATTTCGTCAGCTTCTCGATCGTTCCCGTAACTCGTTCACCGTCGTCCGTTCGGATCGTAACGAGCTGCTGGGAGAGCTTGGCTTGTGCGATCATCGCCCATAGCGTTGTCATTTATCGTCTCCACGTTCACATTCTTTTTTTGTTTGTTACTATGCTTCTTTTACGGGTGTGTTCACTTCTTTAGGCGTATCTTTACTGTATGGTCTCAGAAAGGTATGTGCTTTGAATCGGTAGCCTGTTTGGACGCGTGCTACCAGTCCCTCGTCAGTAAGTTCTTTCATCCAAGCCTGAACTGTCCGCATCTTAGCACCAAAATGCTTTGCTATTGTATCTAAACCTACAGTTGTTTCCCCGCTTTTATTTTCGATATGAAACCCAAGAAACAAGTATAGCTTCAGTGCATTTCCTGACAGTCTATCCAAATAAGGCCGGAAGTCGGCTGAAAACACGGGGAAAAACCCCGTATTATCAGCTTTCATTTGATTTCGCCATTCCTCATGTTCTCTCCGAAACACATCCATTTGGTCTTCGTACTCGTGTCTCGGTTTAAAGGACTCCCCCACTTTTTTACTCATTGGAGGTCCGTCCCTTGCGACGCAGGGAAAAGCTGAAACCAAGCTTGTCTGCGCTTAAATCCAAGTGAAACCGAACTTCAAATTTTTGCAGAACCGCGTAAACAAGATAGCCAATTGCTGCTGGATACCCAAGTTGATTAGGAGACAACGTCCATGGTGTCCAATCGGTATTACTCACTGTCTGTAAAAAGTCTATCATTTATCCTCCTGGCTACACGAGGAGGCGGCAGATTGCCAATCGTTAAGCTTACCTGTTTGTAGTTTCCCCTGTTTTTATTGTTTTTTATTTGCATGTTTTATATAATGGGGTTAGATGTTTTACAACTGGTAAGTGCTGATTGGGGTGACGACGTTGCCTCGGTAGCACTTTTTTTTATGCCGCTTTGTTGCCGTCTATCCACATTTTACCTTGCCCCTGCCCAAAATGGCAAGGTTTTGTCCATGCCTAAATTCAGCGTACTCTTGATATTTATCTTTAATAATATAGTTATACTATAGTTATATATATTAACTATTATAGTACGCTGATTTACTGCATACTCTTTGATATAATATTATATTATTAAATATATTAAGCGCGTAGGCGCGCGCGCGCGTATGAGTATGGGCGCGGGAAGTAAAACCATCACCAACGCCTCTACATCGTCCCTGAGTGGCCTGTTTAGCCTTGTAATGAATTTAAATCGATAGTCGGTACTTTTGTTGGTCTAAAACAAAAAACGCCGTACAGGGGATTTTAGGACACTCTGACGACGTGATGGTTATTGCTTATTGAATTCACGCTGACTGATTACTTCCAGCGTCTCCACCATGGTTTATTAGCCTCGGCCTCCGCTCGTTCAGCCCGCTCCTGAGCAGCAGCAGCTTCCGCTTTCGTAGCGTCGAGCTGGCACTTCATTTCCTCAACCATCCGGTGCAGCTCTGCAACCTGATCGACCGTCTCCGAGATCCGTCCGTCCTGTTCGTCCAACCGTTCGGAATGTTCCTCGATCCGCGTCTCTATGCGGTTTATGCTTCCGTCCTGCTCTCCGATCTTAACGATGGCCTGTCCCATTGTCTGCATGACCGTCAGCAGCGTATCGCGCGAATCTGCTCCGGATAGAACGCGCTCCACGTCCTCGACCGCTTCCTCTACCGTGACTGGGAATCCCCTTTTAGAGAGCAGCTCCATGATCTGAACTTTCGACTGATCCAACTCTCGCAGCTCTCGGATCGCTTTCAGAACGTCCAGCGCCTCCGGCTTATAGTATGTAACGGCCCCATGCTTAACCGTCGGGATAAATACGTGAAATTCCGTCACCCAGTCCGCTATCGTGGATTTCGCCACGCCGACCGCTTCTACGAGATCCTTTTTTCTCAATAATCCATCCATCCGCTTTCTCCGTCCCCCTCCATCCCGACCGCCGACCGTCTTAACCATTGTCGGACGGATTCAGTATGTATATAGATTTATTCTCCGTCCTCACTCCGTCCCCTGCATACGCTCTCACTCTGAATGTGATAAATGAGCAGTTCTAACGTTTCGGCTCAGGGACAGGGAAACCCATTTCTAGCTTAGTCTCCAGCCAGTCGCGCTTTACCTCCTCCAAATCCGTGAGCAGCTGCTCGACGGTCGGTGCATCCGTATGGCATCCGTCAAGCTCCTCGAAACTCCCGAAGTAGTAGCCTTGGGGATAGTTCGGATCGTTGGTGACATACTGAAATCTATACGTGTAATTCAAACTCATATAATACTCAATATCCTTCTGCATAAGATAACCTCCTATAGTCCTCAGACGCTCTCAGAGGCGTTCTAAGGGATTATATGTAGTGGTCCTAATTTAACTACCACCAATTTCAAAACACAGCTGATAAGGGTATCCTAGCCCGTCTGACGATGTATTCATTCGGAATGGAGCCTTAAACACCTTCGATTTTTTATCTATCTCTATTTCAACGATTGTGGAATCCTACAACGTTCTACCAGGGGGAGCCCTCAACCCCGATCCTCTGCTATATAATCTCATCTCTTCTTAAGTCGTTTTCTCCTTATGTACTTAGTAACTATGTACGGTAAACTGCTTAAAAATCTCTTGACTTTAAGTTCTTAATCGACACGCTGGAATGGTTTGGCTTAGGCTCAGGAGACACAGAACACCCACCCGAGTCCACAGATGAATATAGCTATGGACTCGAGTGAGTGGTTGTTATGTACGCCGTGTAAGGTAGGATGAGTATCCGTCGCACCCATATCCAAACAAGAGACATATTACCGTCTCACGCTGCCTTTTGCTACATGAAGCCAATCCCATGTAATTGACAGCGCCCTCCCCATCTTACGATGGCTTGGCTACCTCCAGACCGATTTACGGCGTCCTCCCGTTAGTCTCACGAGCAGCGTGGATATGGTTACGCCTTACGCTCGTTACGCTGCCTTACCGCATCGGCGCAGCTCACCGTCACCAAGTTTTTAACGTCGTTGCTAGTGCTTTCCGACGTTGACGCTGCTTTAGATTCCTAAAAAGGCAATAAGAAATCAAGCCCACGGCATCCAATTTTTGAAAAAGGATCCGGAGCGCGCCGACTATTCAATTAGATATGTAGACGGCTAAGCCGTTAACAACAAATTAAAAAGCCCCCGATCTCCGCAAACTGGGAGAATCAGGGGCTATCTCGTCCGATATATAAAGTCTCTGTTATACCTTGATAAATAGACTATCGAGAGGGTATAATGAGGCTAAATAAGCTCATTGTGAGTGCGTGCCTGTTTTCTGTCCGTTCGCGCGGTACGAAAGCAGCTGAGGGATGGGGATCCCGAGCCGCCGAAAACAATTGGGCTTTATTTTTTTGTTTTGGAAGTTATTAGCTATGTAAATCTATCTAAGATCATACCATACGATTTGGTAGATTGAAAGATCTTTGTTTTCGCAAAAAGCCTGTAGTGGCGCGGCTTAGCGCTATCACGCTATTGAATAAATTTCTTTTTTGTCCCAGATTGTGAAACGATGGTGCAGCTAATCTATATATGACGAAAGATGTTTAGAGTCTCTCGTCTCCTGTTTTTGAGACGTTCTTGATTCCTCGCCGGAATCGGGGGCGTCTTTATTTATTTCCAAACAAAGAGGAGGCCGATCATGACATACACATTGACCCCCGACGCGCTCCGGATCGTCCGGAATGTTCGCAATCTAACACAGCAGCAACTCGCGGATCTTGTTACCGTTGACCGCTCGACAATCTCAAAAATAGAGGCCGGATCCCGATCCATTACGACAGAGGTCCGCAGCCGCTTAGAGCTGGCGCTCGACTGGAACGATACAAATTTACAGGGCGTTATCTCGACTGTTCAGCAATGGAAAGAGGCGAAGCATCGCCAAGAAAGAGAGGAAAACAATGACGAGAACAATCATAGTACACGGTGACGATGAATATTTCACACCTGACCAACTTATCGCAGCTGAGCTGCTTTCGCAGCCAGGAAGAAACGGCCTCACGATGGCGGAAGTCGCCCAGCGCGCGAACACGTCGGAGAGAAGTCTACAACGCTGGCGGCGTGATCCAAAGTTTGCGGAGTTTGTAAAGCGCAGAACTCTCGACAATACCACGGAGCATCTCGCAGACGTGCTTGGAGCACTGACTGAAGCCGCCAAGACAGCACGCAGCATGAAGGCAGTCGAGCTGTACCTACGGGCTACTGGCCTTCTCAATCAAGAGATAACGGTTAAGCCAGCGGATCCGGTCGAGGACAGATCTAATGCGGCTATCGAGGCTGAGATCGACCGTCTGCGGCGAGAACTAGGTGAAATTATTGATATTAACGAGGAGGAAATACAGAAATGAGAATTTGGGACTTGAAAGAAAAGTTTGATCGTCAAGACGAACAGTACAATGCCGTTGTCTCGCGTTACGAGGCTGCTGTCGTCGCCGCTGGAACGCAGCTGCAGGACTTGAAGGCACTGAAGGACGCTCTCATCCGGGACGAACTCCGGACGGGTACAGATCGGAGCAAAGAGAAGGCAAAGCTTGCCGTACAGATCGAAGTCGCTAAGAAGGC
>NZ_LRAC01000005.1 GCF_001517085.1 Paenibacillus sp. DMB5 | reverse complement strand
CGGGCTCTGTGCCGCAGCCGTGGCAGTGGCGCTGCCGCCCGCGTCCGGGGCGGCGGCATCTCTGCCGGGGGCTGCGCAGCCCGGCAGCAGCAGTGCGGCCAGCAGCACTAGCGCTGGCGGAAGCAAACGGCGGATAGCCGGTCTAATCATTACTCTTTGCACCTCCTGAAATAATCCCGCAGAACATACCCTGTTTATCTTTGAAAAAAAGGGAAAGAACGAGAGCCAGATGCCCCCGTTCTATCCCGATACTATCATCTTCATTTATTTTAGCTTAAACCGGGCTGTAAATCTGCTCTTTCTTGTAACCTTTCGCATAAACCGCAGCAGCGCTCTACGGCAGCCGGACTGCAACGACTGCGGCCATCTCACGGGTTACCGCAGCTGCAGGATCAAAGGAGCCGTTATATCCGCTCATATAGCCCAGCTGTGACACCGTCCGCACAGCGGACAACGCATAGCTGCTGATCAGGCGCTCGTCCGTGAAGGCGGCAGACGCTCCGCTGCTCTCCAGCTTGAAGGCCCTCATGATCATAACCGCCATATCCTGGCGAGTAATATAACCGTTAGGATTGAAGGCCGTATCGCTTACACCCGAAATAATTCCCAGCTCCTTCGCTTTCAGCACCGTCCCGTAATACCACGAACCGGCTTTTACATCGCTAAACGCAGATTTCGCAGAAGAATCAGCCGGGCTCTCTCCCGTCAATCTTAACAGCAGGGCAGCGAATTCGGCACGGGTGATCTTCTGCTTCGGAGCAAAGACCGGCGCCGTTTCACTAACGCCCTTCATCAGTCCCTGATTAAAGGCCTCTTGTACGGAAGCAAGCGCCCAGGCAGAGATTTGGCTTTCATCGGTAAATGTAACGCCGCTCACTTCTCCCGGCGTAATGCTGAACAGCTTGGAATCACCTGTCAGGAAGCGGCTATAGGCTGACAATGCCAGCAGCGCCTGCTCCGTAGCCAGACCGTTGCCTTGCTGTCCTGCAGTGTGGGCATAGCTTCCGTCCGCCTGTCTGAATGAAGCCAGATGGCTCATCAGCCCGCCCTTCGCTTTTACAAAACGTGCATCTCCCGGACCAATGCCCGCAGTACTAAGGGCGATAATGACCTGGGCAGTACTTTCACTGTTTTCAGTGCCGGATACCTTGTAGCCGCCGTTCTCCAGCTGCTGTCCGGACAGCCACGTTACCGCTTTGTCCAGAGCGGCCTGCACTGCCGCCTGGCTGGTATGCGCGGAGAGTGCCGTGACTGCCATCGCAGTCAGATCCACATCATCCGTGCCTCCGGCGGTCAGCGGGAAGCCTCCGTCCTTGCTCTGCAGCTCCAGAATTGCAGCAATCAGACGTTCCCTGGTCCACAGCGCATTTGCAGGCACCTTATAGGAGGCGCTGTCCAGGGCAATCAGGCCAAAAATCAGACCGTTGCTTCCCTGATTTACCATATTGCGGTTGTTATAAATCTTCTCAATCAGATTATATCCGCCGATACTCTGCGGATCTGCCCCGGCCGCAGCCACGGCCAGCACCAGACGCTCATAATCGGTTACCTTGCGGAATTCACCGCTGCTTGCAGCAAGCTGCTCCTTCACTGCGTTCAAATAGCCTGCCGGTATAGCATGGCCGGTGCGGGCCAGACCAATGGCCTCCCAATCGCTCAGCTCCTCTGCTGCTGCCACAGTCTTGGCTGTAGCCGTAATATCACTGGCCAGCTTGCCCTGCTGCGGCTCAAACTTGCTGCGGTCTACGACCGCGTATGTGGTGAAGTGGCTGACTTTACCAGTCATGATGCCTGTTTTCAGATCAAGCGATGCGGGAACCGGTATCCAGTTGCCTGTGCTTTCATCCAGCCAGGCCAGCGCCAGATTGGCCGGATTAACAGCTGTAACCGGAATGCGGATCAGCAGCTCCGCTGTTTTCAGGAATTTCGTGCCGTCCGGCTTGAAATCATACAATCCCGATACAAGCTCCGTACGGTTTGAGCTGCTCTCTCTTACACTGATTTTTACTGTTCCGGTCACTGCACCGGAAGGCAGCTGCAGCTCTACTTCTCCGCCGCTGTCCTTCAGGGAGGCTGCTGCCCCCGGAGTCACATCCTGCTCAATGGTGACCACATTGGCCGCCAGCTGCTGTTTAAGCGCCGCAGCTTCAGCTGCTGCCATCACCGTACCGGTTACTGCTGTCGTCTGGCCGACTTGATTGAGCGGAAGAGTATTGTCTGCAGTAATGGTTACTCCGGCAAGACTTCCGGAACCGGCTGCTCCTGTTCCACCTGTGCTTCCCGGGCCGCCCGGCGGATTTCCAATATCTGCTCCGCCGTCGGTTGTATAGCGCCAGGCCAGCACATCCCCGCTGCTGAGCTTATAGCTGCCTGCACTTGTTTTGGGATAGCTGCCGTTGACCGAATACATCCAGCCGCTGTCCTTGCCGCGGTCCATCTCAGCCAGACCGTCGATGGATCTGATATAGACACTGTCACCGCTGCCGCCGCTCACCACTTTGCTGCCAAGCTGGCGGACCAGCAGGCTGTAAGCAGTTTCGCCTTCGTTCAACGTTACAGTTGTACTAGAGAGAATCGTACCTTTGAGGCTATCGCCTGTAACGGAAATGGTGGCTGTTGCCGGCTGTGGAACCGTGGACGGACTCACCACCGTCAGCGCCTGTGTATAACGGGCGATGGTTGGCAGCTGGCCTTCCGCATATCCCGTTACAGCCAGAATATGCGTACCGGCAGTCAGACCTTGCGCGAAGTTTGCTATTCCCTCTGAGTTTGTTGTGGCTGTAACTCCACCGGCACTGACCTGAACTCCTGCAGCTGCAGAGACAACCAGTTCCGGTACATAATTCGCATCCCAGACCTGTGCAATCTGCATAACCTTAACCGTAAATGCTTCACCCTGCTTGGGCTGTGTTGGCGTAACCGCCAGTGAATCAACAAACTGTGTAGTGCCTCCGCCGTAATAAACAAGCACTTTGTCAGACGCCTGCAGTACGTAATCGTTCATTCCGGTTTCAGGATAGATCCATTTGCCGCCGCGGGATACGGCAAAGCCCCAATACCCGTCTTTGTGGTAGACGCCGCCCTCAATGCCGCCGATTCCCTGAACGAAAATGCCGTACTGGGATTCTGTTGCCTGCAGTTCAATTCCGCGGGAAGCCGTCAGCTGCTGCAGGGCATCATAAGCGTTGAACGCATCAAGCGTGCCCTCCGCCAAAGGACCCTGCGGTCCTTCAATTGCCAGGGAAGCTGTCACATTGCCGGGAGCTACCTTGAAGGCTTGCGTGTGCCGTACAACTTTTGGGGCAGCCCCTTTGACATAGCCGGTTACGGCCAGCGTGTAGACTTTGGCAGACAAGCCCTTTTCAAAAGAAGCTGTGCCCTTATCGTCGGTAGTTACTGTTGTGCCGTCAATCGTTACCTGCACACCGGTCGCCGGTGATTCTACCCGGCTATTGCTGTTCCAATCCCATTTGGCCTGCGTAACCTTAACCGTAAATGCCTCATCCGGCTTTGGCTGTTCTGGGGTTACAGTTACCTTGTTTACTACTTGTGTATCTGCTCCCGCAAAGTAAACGAGAACACGGTCAGACTCCTCAAGCTCATAGACCCCCATGCCAACAGCCGGGTAAATCCATTCTCCGCCGCGGTAGACTGCGAAATTCCAATAAGCACCGTAAGTCCCGTTTGCAACACCGGCAATGCCGGATACGTAGCTGCCGAACGACGACTCCGTAATCTGCAGCGGGATATTGTTCAAAGCGGTTAACTTTTTCAGCGCCGCCAGAGCATTCGCTGCCTTCAGCGTACCTTCTGTAATATTGCCTTCCGGGCCTTCAACAGACAGCCGGATGGATACATTTTGAGAAACAACGCTTAGTGCCCGAGTGTATTTGACAATTGCAGGCGCCTGATTTGCTGCATAACCGGTAACGGCCAGTGTATAATCGCCTTCCGCCAGACCAACGCTAAACTCGGCTTTGCCGTTCTGGTCAGTCTTCGCAGTCAGGCCGCCGATTGCAACCTCAACACCTGCCGCCTTGGAGATCACCGGATTGGACGTTTTGGTTACATTGTCCCAGACCCACCGGATCTGATTAACAGTAACCGTGAACGCCTCATCTTCCCCTGGCTGCGCCTTGGACAAAGTCACCGACTCAACAAGCTGGGTATCAGCGCCCCCGTAATAGACGACAATCCGGTCAGAGCCCTTGAGGCTGAAATCCTTCATGCCTACATCCGGATACAGCCACTGTCCTCCGCGGACGACAGCATAGCTCCAGCCATCCCAGCCGCCGAACATTCCCGCAGCTACATTGCCGATGGCCGTAACATAATTGCCGGACGGATTCGTAAGCGCCAGCCCGTTCTGGGCTGCAACCTTCTCCAGCGCTTCGAGGGCATTGCCTGCATAGGCATTCCCTTGGCCCAGCGTACCCTTAGGTCCTTCAATTACAAGCGGTACATATACAAGCGGGTTCTGCGCTGCCGGTTTTGTAAAATCATACAGCTTCCCGTTGCTTCCGCCGCTGAACAGATTATAAGCAACCAGCGCCTGCAGACCTTGTTCGGTAGCATAATCATTAACATTGCCTGCTTCGTTATGGGCAAAACCGCCGCCGGCTCTAAAGAAGCTCAGCAGTCTTCCGGTCAGGTCTCCTCCTGCTTTGGTAAACTCAGTCCCGGACGGGTCCACGCCAAAGGAGGTCAAACCAATAATAACCTGGGCAGCACTCTCACTGTTGTCGCCGTATCCGCCTTTGCTGTCCTGTGCAGCAGATAACCAGGCTACCGCCTTCTGTCCGGCTGTCGCTACGCCCGGTTCATTCCGGTGTGCAGCCAGCGCCGTCAAGGCCATTGCTGTCATATCCGGGTCGCTTGCACCTGTGGACAGGGTAAAACCGCCATCCGCATTCTGCTTGGACAAAATCTCGCCGAGCAGCGCAGATTTGGTCCATTTGGCATCACCCGGAATGGTATAATTGCCGGAATCCAGCGCAAGCAGCGCATACACCGGGGCGTTAAGCGTCTGTCCGCTGATTCTGGTATTGTTATAGATTTTCTCGATCAGATTGTAGCCTGTCGTGGAGCCGGTGCCGGCATAATTTTCCGGATCAGCGCCTGCAGCCTTTACTGCGAGCACAATCCGGGCATAATCCGTTACACTGGAAAAGCTGCCGCCGGCAGCCTTAACCTTTTGCTCAAGTGCCTGCACATAGCTATCAGGTACGTTATAGCCGGCCTGGGCCAGCCCGATGGCCTGCCATTCCGATGTTACACCGCTGCCCAGAATATATTCGGCAGTTTTGTAGGTGGCCTCTTTTACAGTAACTTGTCCATTTTGCGCTGCTGCCTCCAGAGTAACCGGCAGTTCCAAGGAGGAAGCGTCTGCTGCATACACAGCATCCGTTACCTTATCCGTCCCCTGACCTGCTGAAGCATCAGCTGCAGCATAGCTCTGGCCGGAAGGGACAACAGCGCCTCCGATAATCGAGATAACCAGCAATAGCGCCAGGCTGAGTCTCCAGAATCTGGAAGTGAATTTCTTTTTCATCGTTACCCTCTTTTCTGTGAATAAAATGATTTGGCATTCAGTGCATCCATTACAGGACACGGTGCAATCAGAACGGCATACTCTTGATGCGGGTCGTATCCGTTCACCAACTGCAGAAGTTTCCTCAGCAGCTCACACTGTGATTCCTCCGCAGTCTACTTGCCCAACATAAAAACCGCCCTGTTAAGGGCGGCCGGGAAGAATACAAATTAACGGCTGGACAGCTTGTAAGCTGAGCTTGCTGCTCACAGGCCGGCCATCAGCAGGCGTACCTTCTGCAAGGCGCGCATCTGCCCTATGCCGCAGTTCATCTGCATGTGTTCCGCATTCTTACCCCACGAAGAAGTGAAACGTCCATGAAAAAAGGCAGGTCTCCTGGCTTATGCCTCATCGCTTCCCCTTTGCCTTCCCGTCAGCATAACAGCCGGACAGTGGCGCATCTGCAGGAGTCGCTCTGCATTTACAGTGGCGGGACCGCGCCGGACTTGCACCGGCCTTCCCTATTAAGCGGTTCTATGAAACTATAGAACGCGCACCCTTTTCAATAGCTTATTAAATTTTAATATTCATAATCATATCTACTATTTCCCTCTATGTCCATAGAAAAGCTGTTACAATCTCATTCCATCCCATGTCAGCTATTAGCGCCGGATAAGGCTGAGCAGAGCTTGCTTCAACCAGCCGCTTGTGTCAGAAGGGGGCGGTGTACATGCGGACTACTCTTAATTGGCAACCACCTTATCTGCGCAGACTACTTTATACAAACTCGTCGCCGCAGCTAGTTGGAAAAAAGCAGCTTAATTTCACCTAAACCCTCATTGCGGCGTAATTAATTGGAAAATGGACACTTAATTTACTGGTTAAGCACACATTTCAGCAAAGTTGCCTGAATTAAATAGCAAATTTCCACTTAGTTCTGTTCATCGTTTGTTTCGGCAGAGATTAGTTGTCTAAAATCCACTTAGTTACAACCAGGCAGCTGCAAAAGCATCGTGAACATACCCGCCTGGCCACCTCCACATTTTGTTAGTTCAGAATAGAGTTTATGCTGCACATAAGATAAAGTTAGTCTGCAAGAAAATGCTCCTCCCCTGAGACAGTGCACTATGCACCAGTATTCTGTTGCCAACTTCAACACATTCTGCTGAAAAAAATCCTGAACGCACTCAAGCCGTCATCCGGCTGTTTGTGCTGTTCAGGATTATAATATTTGTTCATTAGTTAATTATGAAAAATTGTCGTTACTCCGCTCCGGCAGTGCTCTCTGCACCAGCACCGTTTGTGCCGGATTCGCCAGTGCTTGTCTCACCCGCTGTATTGCTGCCGCCGGTATTGTTGTTACCAGTGTTATTGGTACCAGCTGAAGCGTCAGGCGTGGCCTCTGCTGTGGCAGAAGGCTGTGCTGCCGGCGATGTGGTCACTCCCGCCGCAGGATCAGGCTGAACAATCAGCTTGTAATCGCCTGTGGTAATCATACTGCCAGCGGCCAGTGCCGCGCCCGGCTCCAGGTCAACGATGACCTGGTACAGCGCAGCAGTCGGCTGGCCGGATGACGGCGGAGACGAGACGGAGTCACCGTCGTCTGTCCCGGCACCCGCGT
>NZ_LRAC01000004.1 GCF_001517085.1 Paenibacillus sp. DMB5 | reverse complement strand
CCCAGCCCGGCGGCGCTGCGGGTAATGCCCGCCGCCCCGGCGAGCACGCTGCGCAGCCAGCCGGTGGAGCCAAGGCCGGTGGACACGATGATGCCGCTGGAGGATTGCTGCTCGGCGGTGCCGCCGTGCTGCAGCAGGTAGCGCGCCGATACATGGGTCCTGCGGCCGATGAACAGGTCGTTCACGCCGTACAGGCTCTGGCCGTCGTTCAGCTCGGCCTTGGCCAGTGTCACTTCACGCACCTGCCGGCGGCTGCGGAAGACCTCAGGCAGCAGCAGCCGCAGGTCGTTGACGGTGAACGGCAGCAGCACACCGTCCCAGCGCTGCGGATCGGGATTCACGCCGATCAGCGGCTGCTCCTGCAAATATTTCAGCGTATTGGCCACAAGACCGTCCTGTCCCAGAACGATTACCGTGTCCTCATCGCCAAAAATAAAATTCGGCACATGCTGCCGTTCCAGTACCTGCACCCGGCCCAGTGCACTCAGCTCGATAACTGCCGTCTCCACCGCCTTGCGGTACGTAAGATCCTCGCTTATATAATCACTGAAGTCTGCGCCCAGCCGCTCAATATAGAACTGGGCCTGCTGGACCGTGTTATAGCGGACAACCAGCTCCTCAAGCCGGGTCTTGCGCTTGACCAGCACGATCTTGTTCTCCGACATCCGTCCCCCGCTGCTCATCATCGTCCAACTCCTCTCTACGCATCTAACCGACGCACACCAGCTGTTAATATTACCTACTCCTGTCCGTTACTCATCGTCCGCCCGCTCCTCTAGCCGCACCTGCACCGCTGCCCGCGCCGCCTGGCGATCCGGCCATTATTCCCTGCAGCAGATCCGGCGTAATGTTCAGCTGCCCGATCTTGCCGGCATTCTCCGCCAGCTCCTGGAAGGCGATGGCGATCAGCTTATCCGGCTTCATGCCGACATTGGTGAGCGCCTGCAGCACATTCGGTGATACGCCCTGCAGCGAATTCATCACCGCCGACAGCTCGTAGGCTTTGGCATCTGCCTCTGCCTTCTGGTTGGCGACTGTCAGGCCAATCAGCTCCTGCTTCTTCTCCTCCAGTGCCGTGTCAAAGCTGAGCTGCTCCTCCTTCATCTCATTCTGCTTTTGCTTCACAAAGCGCTCGGAATCCAGCTGGGTCTGGCGGATCTGCTTCTTTTTCGTCTCCACAGCGATCTCGGTATTCAGCTCGTTTTCCTTCACCCGGCGTTCCTGCTCGATCGACGCATTGCGGCGTTCATAGAGCGCGTTGTCGGCACTGCGGAGAATCTCCTCCCGGGCCTGTGCCTCCAGCGCACGGAGCGTTTCTTTGTTCGGCACAATGGCCAGAATGGACAGTCCCATCAGCTCAATGCCCAGCTTCTCAATCTCCGCGTTCCGCTCAATCTCCTGGGTGATCGTCTTGGCCAGCCGTTCGCTCGACTGGATCGCCTGGCGCAGCGGCAGCTGCTCCAGCTGTTTTTTAGTCAAAACCTTGGCAATATTTATCACCCGCTGGGCCAGCTTGCCGGGATCATCGGACAGGTAGGTGTTTTTTTTCAGATTATAGGTGTAGTTAAGGATTTGCGTTGTTTTGTTGTAGTCGACAATCCGGTAGGTCAGCTGCCCCTGCACCGTTACCGTCTGATAATCAGCTGTGATCTCTTCGAACATGAACGGGACATCTATCGAGGAGACAGGCACCACAATGACGGAAGTCGTAGGCACATAATAGTAAAAAGAAAGCCCCACTCCCTCACGCACCACTTTGCCGTTCTTCACCTTAAGCACGTACTCGCTGGGCTGAAACTTCACAAATTTGAATCCCAACATGGTCATTACCTCCCGGAATAATGTTATTAACACTTTGTTATTAACAACACTTTATCACACCCAATTGATATTATCAATATGTTAATAACATTTTTTTCAAAATAAATTCCCTCCATGTACGTTCGCTACAATATTATGGTCAGCTGACAATCTGCACTGTGTGGTCTGAATACCCTTTTAAAATACAGTGGTCTATGTTCACACCTGTTCCGGCCTGTTTTGTACAAAACCAATTCCGTTGCCGGTGTTTGTCCATTGAGCCGCAGAAAGCTTTATTTTATGATGGTGCAAGCGAGAATGATTCTCAGTAAAAAGATCTTAATTCATCGGGGAGGTACTTTTATGTTGAAAAAAGCAAGACAACCCTTAGCCGTTCTATGCGTCATCTTCCTGATGAGCGCACTTCTGCTTGCCTGCGGAAACAACAACGCCCAGACAGAAACCGGCAACGCCGCAGATACAGCAAGCAATACTGCTGCCAGTGCAGCACCATCTCCGGAGGCTTCCGCAGACGCCGGCACCGCAGCTGCAGCAGGGACACAGTCCTACACAGATTACATAGGCCACACAGTCGAGATTCCGGTAACTCCTGAGCGCATTATTTATTCAGGAGAAACCTACGGCGATCTGGTTGCGCTGGGCGTACAGGCCGTCGGCTACCCGCTATCTATGGGGGAAGGGCAGATTTTTGAGGAAAAGCTTGCGGGAGTGGAAGATGTCGGCTTCCCGATCAATCTGGAGAAAACACTGGAGCTTCAGCCTGACCTGATCATCTACGCCGGAACGGATGAAGCAGATTTTGAGGCCTTGTCCAAAATCGCGCCGACGGTTATTTTCAACACCTTCGCCCCGCTGGAGGAACGGATGACCGAGCTCGGCGTGCTGCTGGGCAAAAAGCAGGAGGCGGAAAGCTGGCTGGCGCAGTACAAAACCAGTGAAACTGCCATGTGGGAACAGCTGAAGGCTGCCGGCATGAAGGAAGGCGAGACTGCCTCCGTCTTCACCTATTATCCGGGTGACCGGCTGTTCGTAATGGCTGCGACCGGGCTGTCGCAGGTGCTCTACGGGGAGGGCGGCTTCAAGGCTCCGGCACCTATTCAGACTCTGCTGGATGAGGGCACCGGCTTCCTGGAAATCTCTATGGAGGTAATCAGCCAGTATGCGGGCGACCGGATTTTTATCCTGACTCCTGTAGCTGATGAAGCCAAGCAATCCACCGATGCTATGATACAGAGCGAGATCTGGAAGAGCCTCCCGGCTGTCAAAAACGGCTACGTCTACACACAGGACATCATGAAAACCTCTGCCGACGCCTCGACCAGGGAGTGGCTGCTTACAGAATTGCCGCGTCTGATGGGCGGAAAATAAACGAATTGTAGTCAGGCCGGTCTGTTCCCGGCCTTCCGAATGCAAAAAGCTTATCAACATCCGTTGATAAGCTTCTTTGTTTTGGATACAATGAATTTATTTGATAATCATTCTCACTAACATAAGGGAGGCCTGTCCATGCTGCCACCATCTACGCCGCCCGCCCTGCTGCATTCGTTGCTGTTTCAGCTTACAGATGCGATGCTGGCTGTCCAGCCGGCCATGTCCTGCATAGAGCCACAGACAGCGCAGACCCATCTCCTGCTTATCTGTACCGGAGGCAGCGGCGAGCTTACGCTCCCGGACGGAAAAGTTGATCTGAGTGCAGACAGATGTTTTCTCCTGTCTCCCGGAACTACATATACAACAGCTAATCCGGAAACGACGCTGTACTATTATCAGCTCTCCTTTAATATCTACCAGATTGACGGCGGGCCCGGGCTTTATACGCAGGAGCTGCTCCCTGGCAGACAAGAGCTGCTTGTTCATCCGTTCACCCGGGTCATCCGCCTCGCCGAAGAATTGACGGCAGGTCCGGATAACCGCAGTGAAGTCCAGCTGTACAGGCAGCAGCTGAAATTTCAGGAGCTGCTGCTCCTGCTGCTGGAGCATAACTACCCTTCCGATGAGGCGCCGAGTCCGGCAGAGTCCGTAGAAGGAACCATCCGTTATATGCAGGAGCACTATATGGAGAGCATCACAGTCAAACAGCTGGCTGAGCAGGCCGGAGTATCGCTATGGCAGTACACACCGCTTTTTCAAAAGCTTACCGGACAAAAGCCGCTCGAATATCTGACCGGGCTGCGCATCAGCCGCTCGCAGCAGCTGCTACTGGAGTCGGCAGAGCCGCTGCGTGAAATCGCCCGGCTGACCGGCTTCTCCGATGAATATTATTTTAGCCGCCGCTTCCGCCAGATTACCGGGGTTACCCCCGGCCAATATGCCGTAGCTAAGCGAGGGAAGCTCACCGTCCAGGATTGGACTGGCCATACGGTGGACATTCCGGAGCGGCCAAGGCGGATCGTCTACCACGGCGAGACGATCGGCGACCTGCTCGCACTCGGCGTGAAGCCGGTCGGCGGCGACGAGGAATTTGCCAGGAACAGCGTCTATAAGCACCGGCTGAAAAGTCTGGCCAATGTCGGATTCCCGCTGAATCCGCAGCTTACGGCCTCACTCCACCCGGACCTGATCATCATCGCCAACCCCGATGAGAAGGTGTACAAGCGGGTCGCTGGTATTGCCCCCGCCCTCACCTTTGATTCGTTCGCCCCGCTGGAGCACCGCATGCGGACGCTGGGCGGCTGGCTGGGCAAGCAGCGCGAAGCCGAAGCCTGGCTTGCCGGCTTCGCTGACAGGAACGCCGCCATGTGGCAGCGGCTGTACGGCAGCGGCGTGCTCTCGCCCGGCGAAACCGCCTCGGCGCTGATCTTTGACCATGGCAATCATCTGTATGCCATGGGTCTGAGCGGGCTGTCCAGCGCGCTGTATGCTCCAGGTGGCCTCCGGCCGACCGCGGAGATTCAGGCGGCGCTGGACGCAGAGCTCGGCTTCGCCGAGGTCGATCCGCAGCGGCTGCATACCTACGCGGGAGACCGCGTCTTCATGCTCGTTCCAGAGCGTGAAGACTCCCGCGCAGCGATGGATGCGCTGCTCCAAAGCCCGGCCTGGCGCAGCCTGCCGGCCGTGCAGCAGGGCCATGCCTATTTGCTGGACAGCAGCAAATGGAACTTCAGCGACGCGCTCACACGCGAGCGGCTGCTCACGCTGCTGCCGAAGGTGCTGGGCGGGCATGGAGCCGCCCAGTAAAGCGTAAGCCCCCGGGCGGAGGCTTGTTGCAGCTGAGCGAGGGTCCGACAACAACGGGATTTTTTACCGTTGGTTGTGCTCGGCTAGCCGCATTCAGAGGCATTTTTGCCTCTCATTTTCGCCTGGGGCCGGCCTCCGGCCATTTCAGAGGCATTTTTGCCTCTCATTTTCGCCACAGGCCAGCTTTCGGCGAAATCAGAGGCATTTTTGCCTCTCATTTCCGCCTCGCACCGCTTTCGCCCTGTGTACAGACGCTTGTGCACAATCATTCTATCTCGCCAGCTCCGAAGCGATGTATTCAATCCTCAGCACAACAATCCCCCGCCTGCGGACAGCATCAGGCAGCTTCACCATCAGCCCCTTCAATTACCGGCCCCATTCCAGTGGCTCCTTCCAGCCGAGCAGCCCCACCTTGCCGATCTCACCGGCCAGCAGTTTGTCACCTCAGACTTTCATGCAGTGTTGACTTTGACAAGCAGCTCACCTCTTCCAGAAATTCAAAATCTGCCGGACAGCCTCAAGCCGTCCGGGATCCACCGGTCTAAGCGGGTTCCCGTCTACTCTTACCGCAGAGCCAAAATGCACGCTTCTTACTGCCGTTTTTTCAAGAAAATCTTTAAGTCCCTCCGCAGTCAGCCCGCTGCCGGCCAGAATTGAGGGCTGCCGCTGGATGGAGGACAGACGCTGAAGGACAGCAATCCGTTCCGCACCTTCCGGAGCAGTAGCCTTGCCGCCTGAAGTCAGCACATCCGTAATCTGCTTGTAGCAGGACAACACGTTCAGTGCTGCCAGTTGATCCGGAATTTCATCAAACGCCCGGTGAAAGGTCATGTCCATCCCGTCTGCGGCTTCGAGCACGCGCTCCAGCAGCTCCTTATCTATGGAACGGTCCACGCGGAGCATCCCTATGACCAGTGAAAGACCGCCAACAGCCCGGATATGGCGGATGTCCCGCAGCATTAAGGCAACATCCTCCGCGTCATAGCAAAAAGATTGCGCATGCGGGCGCACCATCACCCTCACAGGAATCGAGACAGCTTCCCGTACAGCTTCAATCAGCCCCAGGCTCGGTGTCAGGCCGCCTTCAAGCATCCCCGTTATCAGCTCAATTCGGTCGGCACCGTGGCGCTCGGCGGTAACCGCATCATTCACAGTTGTGGCTATAACCTCTAACAGCATCTTTTAGTTCGCTCCTTATATATAGGGTCAGCAAATTTATTAGGTAAATTCTTTCTTCATACCGTTCTATCCGATTCTCGGCAAAACCCTTTTTCCTTCCATACTACACCAGGTATAGCTCCCGGTCATGGTCATTCGCAGAACAGCCGGCTATCTGAAGCGTTCCTATTCCCACTCCCATCCTCATCCTCATCCACATTCACTTTCACTTTCCTCTTCCTCCAAAAATCAGCCTGTTACTCCGGTCCGACACCCGGCACACTCTAGCCCTGCTCCCTGTCCATGATTAGTCTGGCTGCACAGAGAAAACCGCTGGAACGCTGCATTCAGCTGGCCGGCAATCACACCCAGATCCTCATTCACCCGCGCTTCCAGTGTCCCGACCGATTTCAATAAGCCATCGTACTGATCACCATTGACGGGATAATACCTAACAGGACGAAGGCGAGCATTAGCTTGCTCTGATACGTGAGATTGTTCCACCGCCGCATTCTTCATCCCCCTTGGAAGGCTTTAAATTTCATTTATTATAAGGGATAACCTGAGGCCCTGCATGAGAAAAATCGCTGCAAGACTATAGCATCTCCTGTTCCGCAAACCGGTTAAGGAGTCAAAAAGCCCGTCAGAATCACCTTTATATGTGACGCAGATATATCACCATTTCACTGACAAAAAAATATATTTGTAAACTTTAATGACACAGGTATAATGATTCTTATGTAAAATTTAAAGGGATTACCGCCCTTCATTTATAATCAGAAAGGACTTATACCATGAGCGATACTATTTCTGTAATTCCTTTGGACGGCTTAACGCCGCCTGTCCTGAACAAATTAAGCAGGCTGCTGATCGACACCGTGGAAGACGGCGCTTCGATCGGTTTTCTGCCGCCGCTCGCTGAGGATGAGGCCGCTGCATACTGGCAGGGCGTGCACGGTCCCGGTGTACTGCTCTGGGTTGCTATGGAAGGCGAAGCGGTTGCCGGCACCGTTCAGCTCCATCTGGCGCTTAAGCCGAATGGTGCACACCGGGCCGAGCTGGCCAAGCTGATGGTTCATCCCGCTCACCGCCGCAAGGGCATCGCAGGCCTGCTGATCGATGCGGCTGAGCAGGCCGCGGCTGCACACGGCCGGACCCTGATCGTCCTCGATACGCGGGAAGGCGATCCCTCGAACCTGCTCTATCTTTCGCGCGGATACATAGAGGCCGGTAGAATCCCGGACTTTGCCATCTCTGCCGAGGGCACACTGGATACAACGGTGCTTTATTACAAGAAGCTGTAGCAGCAGACATAAAGAAGCGGCTTTGGTCCCGTAACACGGGACAAAGCCGCTTCTTTATTACCGGGTGCCTATCATTGCAGCTGCTGCTGCTGATAAATCTTATACAGCACCTGCGCAGCCTGCGCTCTGGTTGTCGCTCCTTTAGGATTCAGGGCTGCATTGCCCTGCCCGTTCATCAAGCCGAGCTCAACCATTGCAGCCAGATCTTCCGCTGCGTATGCTGCGACTTGGCCGCTATCCGTGAATTCCTTGAGGTCTCCGGAGGTACCGGTCTGTAATGCCGGATCTGCTGCACGCAACGCTCTCATGGTCATTACAGCTATATCCTGTCTGGTGATCTCCGCACCGGGATTGAAATTGCCGTCGAAGCCTACCGTAATGCCGAGAGCTCTGGCAATACCAATTTCCTCATAATACTGGTTAGTTGCATGAATATCGCTGAAGTTCGCAGCAAATTCCGCTGACAGGCCCAGTGTTCTTACCAGCCACGCCAGATACTCGATTCTCGTAACCGTACTGTCCGGGCTAAAGTCTGTAGACGAGGTCCCGTCTATGAAGCCCTTGGAGGCCATTGTTTCTACCGCTGGCTGGTACCAGGCATTCGGTGCTACATCACTGAAGCTCTTATGGGTGTAGGCAACAGCATACGTACCAGGCTGAGTAGTGTTAAATACTAACGCCTTTTTAACAGCATCATATTTGGCGTGCCTGATCTGAACCGGTTTTCCGTCTGCATTAACATGCCAGACAGTCAGGTATTCGGAAGTAACCAGTTCATGGAGCGAAGGAAGATATGGAATCCGTACCTCCACTGGTGCATTCAGGCTATTTTCAGCTTCTGCTGTTCCGTCTATTTTGACACCTAAACTGATTGCTGGTCTGCTGCCGGCCATACTTTGGGTAACAGGATCAAGCTTGGTGGTGCCGGAAGTGCCTATAGTCAGTTCAACACGTTTGGCATCCTGAGCCGCCTTATCCAGCATCACCGAAGGCACCTGTATTGTACCGAAGCCTGTTACGACCTCTATTCGCACATTTGCTGCATCCGAGCGCAGTGCAGCGGCAGGAAGCTCAATCGTATATCCGCTTCCCCCTGCCATAACCGGCACTTCCACTCTTATGGTCTTGATTCCATTGCTGTCTGCTTTGGCATTAGCCAATGCTATATTGAGATCTTCTTGCGTAATTGATAGCCCGGCAGCTATGCCGGTCACCGGATCGAGCTTCAGCGCCTTAACCTTGATTACAGCTCCTTCAACTGTGTTGGTCACAGGTGCAGGTACGTACACTGTTGCCGGCGGCGCGGTTGGCACTGGTGTTGCTGTAGGCTCTGGCGTCGCTGTTGGCACTGGCGTTGCCGTCGGCTCTGGCGTCACTGTCGGCGTTGGCGTCACCGTCGGCTCCGGCGTCACTGTCGGCGCTGGC
>NZ_LRAC01000003.1 GCF_001517085.1 Paenibacillus sp. DMB5 | reverse complement strand
TTTTTACTCTTCACCCCGCCACTTCACCAACTAAGCTGGAACCTGCAACCTTTTCCCCTTTTAAACCCGCCAATCCACCACACCCGTCACAGGTCCTTTTACCCTTCATCCCCGCCTTTGCGCTGAGAAGCTTGGGAAGGGTTGCAAAAATGGGCGGGTTACCCCGCACTAGTCTTTCCCCAAGGAAACTTTATTGTTGCAAGGACAAATTTGTTTACATATACTAATATTGTGGTAAGGAACAATACTTTATCATCTGTGCATAATGACTGCTCATTTAGGTTTTACACACATACAACACAAAGAAAGAAGGAGCTGCTATGGCTGGAGCCGCTATTCCATTGTCTGAAGCATCGAACGGCAGCCTGCTGCGAATCAGCGGCATTGACGTTCAGGGCGTTCTGCGAAGAAGACTGCTTGACCTCGGTTTTGTTACCGGCAACACCGTGGAGGTGCTGCGGCGCAGCCCGCTTGGAGATCCTGTGGCTTTCCGGGTAAGCAATACAACGATTGCCCTGCGCCGGGAAGAAAGCTCGCTGATTTACGGAGAACTGCTTGGAGGTGGGGAGACATGAGCCATTATACTGTCGCTTTCGCCGGCAATCCCAACACGGGGAAAAGCACTTTGTTCAACCTGCTGACCGGACTGCGCCAGCATACCGGCAACTGGGCGGGCAAGACGGTGACTACCGCCGAGGGCGAATTCACCCACAACCAGCATGTCTACCGTGCTGTTGACCTGCCGGGTACTTACTCGCTTTACTCTAACTCCGCCGATGAGGAGGCTGCCAGGGATTATATTATTTTTGAGCAGCCGGATGTGACACTGGTTGTGCTGGATGCCACCTCGCTTGAGCGCAACCTTAACCTTGCCCTCCAGGTGTTGGAGATCACTGGCCGGGCCGTGGTGTGCATCAACCTGATTGATGAAGCGAAGAAGCTGGGCATCTCCATTAATCTGAAAGCCATTGCCAAGCAGCTTGGCGTTCCGGTAGTGGCCATCTCGGCGCGCAGCCAAATCGGCATCGGAGAACTGCTGGATCAGCTGGAGCGTGTGGCAACAGGCGCCTTCACCGGCAAACCGCTGAAGATCACCTACAGCGATGAAATCGAGCAGGGCATCGCAGAACTGCTGCCGCTGGTAGAGCAGACTGTAGGCTCCCGTTATCCGGCACGCTGGATTGCCCTGCGGCTGCTGGACGGTGACAGCAGTCTGCTGAGCTCGCTCAAAACCCATATGGGACGCAGCACAATTCCTGTGCATAAGGAGGTAGCCGGCCATGGAGTTACCGCATGCCATTAAAGGTCCCGATCCGCTGGATTCCCTGCTGGCAGCAGCCCGGAAGCTGGCCGACAAAGGTGCAATCCGCGATGAGATTGTCACCGGCATCTATGGAGTATCAGCAGGCATCTGCCGTGAGGCGGTCAACTATCAGGATAAAAAGAAGCTTAGCAGCACCTACAAGCTGGACCGGATCGTTACCTCAAAGCTCTGGGGCTTCCCGATCATGCTCGCCGGGCTTGGCCTTGTGTTCTGGATTACGATCGCCGGAGCGAATTATCCGTCCGGCTGGCTTGCTTCTTTTTTCGGCTGGATCGAAGGGTATCTGACCTCCGGCTTCACAGCGGTGAATGCCCCTGCATGGCTGCACGGCGTGCTTGTTCTGGGACTCTACCGCGGCACCTCCTGGGTAATTAGCGTCATGCTGCCGCCGATGATGATCTTTTTCCCCGTGTTTGCGCTGCTGGAGAACTTCGGCTATCTGCCGCGGGTGGCTTTTAACATGGACCGGTTGTTCAAAAAATCCGGCGGACACGGCAAGCAGGCCCTGACCATGTCGATGGGGTTCGGCTGCAACGCTGCCGCCATTCTATCCACCCGGATTATCGAGTCGCCGCGGGAGCGGATGCTGGCCATTCTGACCAATAACTTCGTGCCGTGCAACGGGCGCTGGCCGACGCTGATCCTGCTGTCCTCCTTATTTATGGTCGGTGCCTCTACAACGGGTATGCTGCGTACCTTCTCCACCGCGCTTGTTCTGATGGGAATCGTGCTGGTAGGCATCACCGTCACCCTGACTGTATCCTGGGTCATGTCCAAAACGATGCTGCGTGGTGTGCCGACCCACTACACGCTTGAGCTGCCGCCGTACCGCCGCCCGCAGATCTGGAAGACGATTGTCCGTTCCTCCAAGGAAAAATCACTGAACGTGCTGACCCGCGCCATTGTCGTTGCCGCTCCGGCCGGCATTCTCACCTGGATACTTGGCAATGTTGTTATCGGCGGAGACAGTGTGCTTAATCATATGGCGGCATTTTTCGATCCTTTTGCCCAGCTGCTCGGTCTGGACGGCTTCATCATTATGGCTTTCATTCTCGGGCTGCCTGCCAACGAAATTGTGCTGCCAATCCTGCTCATGGGCTACATGTCCTCAGGTGCAATGGTTGACGTTGAGGGCATCAGCAGCATCAAGGAGCTTTTTCTGAGCCACGGCTGGACCTGGCTGACCGCGCTGAACATGATGCTGTTCTCGCTGCTTCACTATCCGTGCGGCACCACGCTGGTCAATATCTACAAAGAAACCAAAAGCCTGAAATGGGCTGTGCTCTCCGCTGTCATTCCGCTCGGTATCGCTATCGGCGTCACCTTTGCGATCGCACAGATCGTCCGGCTGCTCGGCTGGGCCTGAGTTATCCTACACACCCGCTTCTACCGTAACAGGGAGGGGCGGGTGTTTTGCATCCATTAGCTGAAATTCCGTTCCCAGGCCATTTGACTCCTTTTTGCCCAGATGTTAGGGTGAAATTGAATCCAACATTTTCCGGGAGGGATTACTGATGACGGAAGTAAAGCTTGCTGTCGGATACGACGAATATGAAGACGGCCAACGAATGAATACGGAGATTGAGCGCCTCAGCGCCAGCCCTGAAGCTGCGCAGCTGACCAGCCTCATCATCGGGGACTGGGGGCAGGCCTACGAGAACAGCTCGGATGAGGTTGTGGAGGCTCTTGTTAAGCACAACGGAAGCTTTCCGGCCCTGCGCAAGCTTTTTATCGGGGATATGAGCTTTGAGGAATGTGAAATTTCGTGGATTACGCAGACCGATCTCTCCCCCCTGCTCCCTGCCTACCCGGAGTTACAATCACTCACCATTCAAGGCGGGACCGATCTAAGCCTCAGCAAGCTGCAGCATGACAAGCTTGAGGAGCTGATCATCATCACAGGCGGTCTTAGTAAAAAAGTGCTCGCCGAGATCGCAGCCGGTTCTTTGCCGAATCTGCGCAAGCTGGAGCTGTATCTTGGCGTGGATAATTACGGTTTTGACGGCAGCCTTGAAGATCTTCTGCCGTTAATTGAGCCTGGAAAGTTTCCGAAGCTAACCTATCTGGGACTGAAAAACAGTGAAATTCAGGATGAGATCGCCGAGGCAGTGGCTGATGCGCCGATCCTCGACCAGCTTCATACGCTGGATCTTTCCCTTGGAACGCTTAGCGACAAAGGCGCGGAGGTACTATTGGCCAGTGAGCGGATCAAAGGGCTGCAGGCGCTGAACCTGAGCTATCATTATATGTCGGACAACATGATTACCCGCTGGCGGGCCAGCGGTCTGCCGGTGGATGTCAGCGACCAGCAGAAAAGCGATGACGATGAAGACTGGCGTTATCCGTCCATCACCGAATGATGCCCGCTGCCCGGCCGCTGATTCTGCTGTGCAGCCCCGGCGACAAGCGTTCGGCCGGGATTCAGCAGGCACGCAGCAGGCTTGGGCTGCCCCCTGCCCTGCTCATTCCTTACCATGAGCTGCTGCAGGGAGCTTCGCTGGGTGAGCTGCTGGAGCAGCACATGCGGGCCGCACAGGCTGTCCCGCTGCTGCGGCTGGAGTCGCCCGGCGGCAGCTTCGAAGCCGAGCGGGCCCTTATTGCCCTCGGCGCCCCGGATGCCGAGGAACAGGACGATTCGCTGCACCCCTTTGCCCAGCAGCGCGATCCCTACCCGCTGAGCGCCCGGGTCGCCGGACGGCTGAAGGATATGCCGGGTGTGCTACATCATCCGTCCCAGTGGTTCCGCGGCTACTGCCGGCTGCTGGCCAGAGTTCAGCGCGAAGCCGCCGCACTGCTGCCGGCTGCCCGCTGGCAGAATCATCCAGGCGATATTGCCGCGATGACCGATAAACGCCGGACGCAGCAGCTTCTGGCAGCGGCCGGCGTTCCGGTGCCCCGGCCGCTCGGCGGCAGCCAGCCGCCGGACGGCTATGAATCCCTCCGGGAGCGGATGCTGACGGAGCGAATGCACCGGGTCTTCATCAAGCTGGCCTACGGCTCTGCCGCT
Source organism: Paenibacillus sp. DMB5 (assembly GCF_001517085.1). GTDB lineage: Bacteria > Bacillota > Bacilli > Paenibacillales > Paenibacillaceae > Paenibacillus_AQ. Next base: position 131,097 of record NZ_LRAC01000003.1, on the reverse strand, counting down.
TCCGGCGTCATCGCTTATCAGGTCAACCCGGCCACGGGGGCCGAGCTGGCAGTGACTACAATCGGGGTCGAGCAGTACGTTACCCGTCCCCCCGTGTACTATAATGCCGGGAAGCTGCGGCGCTATACGGACCCTGCAGTCCTGAAGGGAATCATTAACTGGCTGTACAGCCACGGCGCATACGCCGAGCAATGGATTCCCAAGGCCGGAGCAGCCGGAGGTTCCTTCGATATCCGCCAGCTGGTCGTCCTTGGTGAAGCCGGCCATTCTGTAGCCCGGGTCAGCACGACACCGATTACGAATCTGCATCTGCGCAGCCGGCGGATGACACCTCTGGAGGCCGGACTGACGGAAGCGGAGCAGGAACAGGTACGGCGTACCGCAGTACAGGCACTGACCGCTTTTCCCCGCTCGGCGGTTGCAGGAATTGATGTTCTAGTCTCTTCCGGATCAGGCGGCGTAAAGCGTACCTATGTGGCCGATGTGAACCCTTTTGGCGACTTGCTGTACGATGTTAAATATGAAGGCCTCGGCACCTATGAATGGGAAATGAAAAAACTGATGGAATACCGGATTATATCCACTTAGAAAGGGTGCTATTAACCGTTATGACCGATATGAATGCCATCGTCGGCACCCATGATATTCTGATGATTACTCTCGATACCCTGCGTTACGACGCTGCTGTCCTGGAGGAAGCGAACTGTCCCAATCTGTGCGGCACCGGCTCCTGGGAGAAACGGCATACCCCCGGCAGCTTCACCTACGCAGCACATCATGCTTTTTTTGGCGGCTTCCTGCCGACTCCCGCTAATACGGACAAGGCCTCACACGTGCGGCTGTTTCATTCGAGGAATACTGGCCTGAAAACCCATCCCCACACCTGGCTGTTCGACACCCCGGATCTTGTATCCGGGCTTGCCGGAGAGGGCTACCGTACGGTTTGCATCGGAGGGGTTATTTTTTTCACCAAAAAAGTGCCCTTGGCCCGTATCCTGCCAGGTTACTTCCAGCAAAGCTACTGGCGGATGACCTTCGGCGTCACTAATCCGCGCTCCACAGAGCATCAGGTGAATCATGCCTTGAAGGTACTGGACAACACCCCGCTGGATCAGCGGCTGTTCCTGTTCCTTAACGTGTCTGCCATCCACGGGCCTAACCACATGTTCCTGCCGGGTGCCCGAAAAGATTCCGTGGACAGTCAGCGCGCCGCACTTCGTTATGCCGACGGGGAGCTGGGACGGTTATTCGCGCGGTTCCGGGAACGCGGCAATCCGGTTTTTTGCATGGCTTTTTCGGACCATGGCACCGCCTACGGGGAAGACGGCTATGAGGGGCACCGGCTGGCGCATGAGACGGTATGGAATGTCCCTTACCGTGAGTTCATCCTCTAACCTGGCACACTGGTTTACCGGTTCAATCCGGATGAAAGGAGAAACGTATGACGTCTACCGGCAACTTTTTGCAGCAACCCAGTACAAATGGCGTAAGACCTTCTCTCTCTTCGGGGGAGGCCGAGCAATGGAAAAAGCAGATTACGTCTAATCCATACCGCAATTATCTCTATTCTTATCCGCACAAAACCGCTTACCGCGAATTTCAGCCTCCCATTTCTCTGGAGCAGCTATGGCGGAATGAGCCTGCGGAAACATTCTTTTTGTATATGCATATCCCGTTCTGCGGCGCGCGCTGCGGCTTCTGCAACCTTTTCACTCTTCCCGACAAGCGCGCCGATGTTCACGCCCGCTATGTCGATGCGCTGGAACGGCAGGCCCGGCAGTGGTCGGCTTTTACCGGCCATAAGCCGTATGCACGCTTTGCGATCGGCGGGGGTACGCCGACCCTTCTGGCCGCACCGCAGCTGAGCCGGCTGTTCCGGATTGCCCGGGAAATCATGGGGCTGGACACAGCCCGGGCCTCGATCTCTGTGGAAACCTCACCTGAGACGATTACGGAAGAAAAGCTCTCCATCCTCAAGGACAACACGGTCGACCGGGTCAGCATGGGTATCCAGAGCTTTGTTGCTGCCGAGTCGGCAGCTATATACCGTCCGCAAAACCCCGAGGTGGTGTACCAGGCGCTGGAGCTGCTCGGAAAGTACCAGTTCCCGATCCTCAATCTCGACCTGATCTACGGGCTGCCGGGCCAGACAGTGGATTCCTGGCTGTTTTCGCTTGGACAGGCGCTGCTGCAAGAGCCGCAGGAGATCTTTATCTATCCGCTCTACACCCGCGAGCATACGATTGTGAAGCCGGGCGATCTGCTACGCCACGAGGATCTGCGGCATGAGTGTTATACTGCCGCCTGCCGGGTGCTTGCTGAACACGGCTACCGCCAGTATTCGATGCGCCGGTTCGCCAAAGAAGACGCGGGTACGGCCAAGTCCATCCTCGACTACAGCTGCCAGGAAGAGGGCATGGTCGGGCTCGGCTGCGGCGCCCGCTCCTATACGCGGGAGGTGCATTATGCCTCCCGCTACGGGGTCAGCCGCAAGGCAACGGAGAGCATCATTGCCGACTATGTGTCAGCGGAGCGTTATGACACGGCGGATTACGGCATCGTGCTGAGTCTGGCCGAGCAGAAGCGGCGGTTCATCTTGAAGGCTGTGCTGCACAGCGAGGGGCTGCGGCTGGCTGATTACAGCGAACGTTTCTCCGCTTCGCTGTGGGACGACTTTCCCGAGCTTGGCCTGCTGCTGGAGAGCGGCTTGGGTGAGATTCAGTATGATGCCGAGAGTGTGGAGCAGCGCAGCGGTCCGGGTGGAAATAGGGCTGAAGCTCCAATTGAGGAGCGCAGTGACTCCCGGGAAGAGGAGTTCCGGGAAGTTCAGAGCCGCGGAATGCGTGTTACTCAGGATAATGCCGGGGATACCGCTCAGGCCAAAGGACGCCGGGAGGGTATGGAAGGGGATCAGTATGGGAGTCATAGTGATGCACGGGATGCCGTTCAGGATGGAACTAACCGGGCCGCTCCTGGCCGGGATCGGGACGGCATTCTGCGCTTAACTGCCGAGGGTCTGGGTTACTCCGACTCAATCGGCGACTGGTTTATCTCCGGTGACATCCGGGAGCGCATGGAAGGATTTATTTTGCCATGAATGCCGTTCTCTACTACCGGGGTTCCCTCACCTCCTGCAACTATGACTGCCCCTACTGCCCGTTCGGCAAAACCAGAGACAGCGCAGCCACACTTGCCAAAGACCGTGAGGGAGTTGAGGCCTTTGTCCAGTGGGCTGCGGAGCAGGGTGCAGCGGGGCACCGGCTGTCGGTGTTCTTTAATCCTTACGGCGAAGGGTTGATACACCGCTGGTACAAGGATGCGCTTGTCACCCTCTCCCACCTCCCGCATGTGGACAAGGTGGCGATTCAGACCAATCTGTCGGCTAACCTTGCCTTTTTGCCGGAGCTGAACCCTGCCACAGCTGCCTTCTGGGTTACGTATCACCCGGGACAGGTTAGTGAGGACAAGTTTCTGGCCCAGTGCATGACTGTCTATCAGCAGGGAATTCCGCTTAGTGTGGGCAGCGTGGGAATCCGCAGCGCTTTTCCGGCCATTGCTTCGCTGCGTTCCTCCCTGCCGGAGGATATCTATTTGTGGGTGAACGCCTACAAGGACAAGCCGGATTATTACACACCGGAGGATTTCGCTTATCTGCGCGGTATCGACCCGCATTTTCACATTAATGCCGCCGACTATGATAGCCTGGGCAGAAGCTGCAACGCCGGCCAAAATGTATTTTATGTCCAGGGTGCCGGCACTGTAAAACGCTGCTATAAGGACCGCGGGGTCATCGGCAATCTCTACCGCGACGGCCTTGAGGGTCTCGCCGCTGAGCGGAGCTGCCGGATGAAGGTCTGTGACTGCTATATCGGGTACATCCATATGCCCGAGCTCCGGCTGGAGCAGGTTTACGGCCGGGGTCTGCTTGAGCGGATACCCTACGGAATAACGGAGGTGACGCGATGAGGACAGATGGCAAAAGTGGCGGATTGGCTCATGAGGGTGCTGCGGCTTTGGCGTATGACAGGACTGGGGCTACTCCTGCGGGGTCGGTATACAAGGCAGGTAACAGTATTATGGTGAATCAAGCCGGCTCGGTAACCCGGACAAATGACGAGAGTATGGTGACTCAAGTTAGTGTGGGAATCTCGGCGGATGATGCGACTATAGTGACTCCGGTTGGCGCGGAAAGCCGGGCGGATAATGAGACTGGTGGTAATTGCGATGAGAAGAAAACTGGCGCAGTTGGTCAAGGCATGACGATCTGGCTGACTGGTCTGTCCGGTGCAGGCAAATCGACCATCGCCTCGCTGCTGATGGACAGACTTGCCGGACTTGGGATCGCCGCTGAGTGGCTCGATGGTGACGAGCTGAGGCGCACCCTCGGCAAAGGCCTCGGCTTCAGCCGGGAGGACCGGTTTGAGAATATACGCCGGGCGGTGTACCTGGCTGGGATGCTGAACCGTCACGGTGTGGTTACGGTAGTCTCACTCATCAGCCCCTATACGGAGATGCGTGACTATGCCCGCCGGACTCTTCCCCGTTTCGCTGAGGTCTATGTGGACTGTCCACTGGATGTCTGCGAAGCCCGGGATGTCAAGGGACTGTATGCCAAAGCCCGCCGTGGCGACATCCCCTCATTCACCGGCATTTCCGATCCTTATGAGATACCGCCCAGCCCCGAGCTGACCCTCAACACGGCCGGCCAGACACCAGAGGAAAGTGTAAACACACTGTTAGCCTGGCTTACGGAACACGTTTCACTAAAACTAAATAAATGAACAAACAGCGCTTGTCTGCCAACTCAGACAAGGCGCTGTTTGTTTATGGCTGGTTACTTTGGATGGAGTGCTACTGCGAGGAATAACAATTCTTAGGCAGGGGAGCTGCTGTGAGCTTTATGTTCATTTCGCCACGCAGCGGCTTTTCGGGCAAATCAAAGGCATTTTTGCCCTTCATTTCGCCACGCGCCCGCCTTCCGGGCAAATCAAAGGCATTTTTGCCCTTCATTTCGCCGCGCAGCCGCCTTTCGGGCAAATCAAAGGCATTTTTGCCCTTCATTTCGCCACGCGGCCGCCTTTCGGGCAAATCAGAGGCATTTTTGCCCTTCATTTCGCCACGCGGCCGCCTTGCCTCTGAGTCCCCCAAAAGGGCGGTTCATAAGCATCTCCGCACCTCACAGCTCCCGCGCCAGCTGCATCAGCTTGCGCATCCCCTCGCGCAGCACATTCTCGCTGGCGAAGGAATAGCTGAGCCGCAGCCAGGAGGTCATCTCTCCGAGCGGGTCGCACAGCTCACCCGGGACGAAGGAGATGGACTGCTCCATGCTGCGCTCAAACAGCGCAGCGGCGGAGACGGACTCCGGCAGCTTGATCCACAGGTTCAGCCCGCCCTCCGGAGCGGTCCATTCCCAGCCGCTGCCGGCCAGCTCCTCCTCCATAATCTCCTTATGTACCTGCAGCGCAATCCGCAGCTTGCCCAGATGCTGCTGCAGGCGCGGCGACGTATAGTAATGGAGGAAGATCTTCTGGTTCAGCAGCGGCGAGCCATTGTCGGCCATGGATTTGGCCGTAATCAGGCGCTCCATGAACGGATGGCGGCAGGCCACTGCGCAGATCCGCAGGCCCGGCGCCACGTATTTGCTGAAGCTGCTGATATAGATGACCCAGCCTTCCGTATCGTAGGCGAAGAATGGCGCCGGCGGCGCCTCTCCGAAGTAAATGTCGCGGAAGGGATCATCCTCAACCAGCAGGCAGCGGTACCGCTCGGCCAGCTCCACCAGCAGCTTGCGCTGGCGAGCCGGTACCGTGAAGCCGGTCGGATTATGATGGGTCGGGTTGATGTAGAACATCCTCGGCCGGCAGGTGCGCATCAGCTCCTCGACCGCCTCCAGGTCATAGCCCTCCGGCGTGATCGTAACCGGCAGCAGCCGTGCACCCGCGCGGCGGAAAATATCAAGCGCCACACTGTAGGTCGGCCGCTCCACCAGCACATAATCCATCGGCCCGAGCACAAGTCCGGCGATCAGATTGATCGCCTGCTGGGCCCCCGAGGTAACCAGCAGCTCGGCAGGCGACAGCTGCAGCTTGAAGTGCTCCTGATAATGCCGGCTCAGCACGCTGCGCAGCTCAGGATCGCCCTGGACGGAGGAATACGTGCCCATGACCTTGGGATAGAGGTCGAACACTTTTTTGACATAGTCGGACAGGAACAGGTTCGGCAGCAGGCCGGGATCAATCAGCGCCTGGGAGAACTGGTACTGAACCGGCATACGCTGAATATCGGACATCGGATTGGTCAGCGAGTAGGCCGGTACTCCTGCGGCAGCTTCTGACGCAGGCTCTTCCCTCAGCATGCCGGCAGGTGCAACATAATAGCCGGATTTGTCTTTTACATAGACCCTGCCGCTGCTCGCCAGCTCCCGGTACGCCTTAAAGACAGTCAGCCGGTGCACCTGCAGCTCCTCGGCCAGCATCCGGATCGACGGCAGCTTGTCATGCACCTTCCACTCCTCGCGCACAATCCGGTTCACCATATAATCATAAACCTGCCGGAAAAGCGGATGATTCTGCTCCATGTTGGCCGGTTGTTTCATAGCTTTTGCACTCCCCTCAGCAATTCCCGCAGCCCGTATCTTCTGCAGAGACAGCGTTACAGCCGCAGCCTGCAGCCCGCAGCTCTTGTTATTTCCCCTATTGTACAGCATCCGGCCCGCCATCTGTTCTGTTACTTATTAACTGTTCTGTGCCCGGCCCGTTATGATTAACCAAAATGCTTCACCGTACTGCCATATTACATTCACAAAGGGGAACTATTCATGATTATGCTGGCTTATTCGCTCGTCTGTCTGATCTTTGGCACTACCTTTCTCGCTATTAAAATCGGAGTGGACGCCGGGCTGCCGCCCTTCTTCTCCGCAGGAATCCGTTTCTTTCTCGCCGGTGCTGTCCTGTTTCTCTGGATGGTCATCAAAGGCAAAGCCAGCTTTTCCCTGCTCCTGCGCAAAGAAATGCTGATTACCGGAGCCGCCCTGACCTTTGGCACCTTCTCTGCGCTGTACTGGGCCGAGCAATATGTGTCGTCGGGACTTGCCGCCGTGCTGTCGGCTACCGGGCCGATGATGATCCTGCTGATGCAGACTGCTTTTCTCCGCCAAAAAGCGCCCTCCTACTCCCTCTACGGCTGCATCATCGGCTTCACCGGCGTTCTGCTGCTGGTGCTGCCAAGCCTTGTTGTGGACGTATCCCCGCTATGGATCACGGGCTGTATCGTTGTGCTGATCGGGGAATGCTGCTACGCGGCCGGAGCGATTTATTCCAAAAAAGTGATCAATGCCTTTTCCGGCGTCTCGCCCGTTGCCTTGAATGCCGCGCAGATGATGTACGGGGGTGTACTGCTGTTTCTTTTATCGCTTGCTGCCGAACCATGGCATCCGGAAATTCTGCTCTCCCTCAAAACCGCAGGTTCCCTGCTCTATTTGACCGTTATCGGCTCCATGGTCGGACATACCCTGTTCTACTGGCTCGTCGCCAAGACAAATCCGGTGTTTCCGTCTACCTGGCTGTACATCTCGCCGCCGATTGCCGTTGGTGTGGGATACCTATTTTATAATGAGGCCGTTACCTGGATTACGCTGCTTGGCGTGTTCACCATCATCGCCGGAACCGTACTGGTTAATGCGGGGGCTCTGAAGGAGCTTTTGTTCAAAAAGAAAACAGCACCGGCTGTCCTGTCCGCCCCTCCGCTCGATGCTGCTGCACAGAAATAAAGCAATTTTCACTTACTAAATTTATTTATGACGTACTATATGTTGCATTAGTGATCATTATTGCGTATTATATAAACAAGTTAAGGGGTATTATTACCATTAAGACGTCTGAATGAGAGGGGGAATCGGCTAACGGTACTCCTTTTCCCATAGGAGAGACCTGATAATATCCGGAAAATGGAGGGACCCGCAATCGAACTGACATCCCGTCAACTGCAAATTATTGAAATTGTAAAAAAACGCGCACCGATTTCCGGCGACCAGATCGCCGAAAGCCTGAACCTCAGCCGGCCGACCATCCGCAACGACCTGTCCATTCTGGTCATGCTGGAGTACATTGACGCCAAGCCGAAGGTCGGCTATTTTCCCGGGCAGCGCTCTGTGGCGCATCTGGGCAGCGGCTATCTGCTGCGGGAAACGAAGGTCAAAGACATCCAGAGCATCCCGGTGGTCATCCGTGAGACAACCACGATCCAGGATGCCGTCGTCACCCTGTTCCTGCAGGATGTCGGCACCCTGATTATCTGCGACGGGGACGGCAGGCTGGCCGGAGTAGCCTCGCGCAAGGATTTCCTGAAGGTAACGCTTGGCAATCCCGGTGCGGTATCCATGCCGGTCAGCATGGTTATGACCCGTATGCCTAAGGTAGTAACGGTATCGCCTGATGAGCCGGTGCTGGATGCTGCACATAAAATGATTTTTCACGAGGTAGACAGTTTGCCGGTGGTTATACCCGGCGGCGCGGAAGATACCGTCCCGGGACTTCAAGTAACGGGCCGGCTGACCAAAACTTCCATCGTTAAGCTTCTCCTCGATCTCGAAGCCAAAGGATAACGGGAGGATTAGAAACGCATGGAGCAATCTTCGCACTACATCACGATATGCTCGGATTCAATAGGCGATACGGCAGAAGCAGTAGTGCAGGCCGTTATCCACCAGTTCCAGAATCAGCGTGTCACAATCAGGAGATACGGCAATGTCAGGCATGAGGATGAATTGCGCAAGCTGATGGAGGAAACGGCGCAGCTGCAGGGTTTTGTCGCCTACACCCTGGTGCAGCCTGAGCTACGGGAGATGATCCGTGAGGAAGCAGTCCGGCTGGACCTGCGGATTGTCGATATTATGGGCCCGATGATGCAGGCCTTCATCGACACCTTCGATGACGCGCCGCAGGCCCGTCCCGGACTGCTGCACCAGCTGGACGAGAACTATTTCCGGCGGATCGAGGCCATCGAGTTCACCGTTGCCTGCGATGACGGCCGTGACCTGGGCGCCATGCTGAAGGCCGATATCGTACTGCTGGGCATGTCCCGGACCTCAAAGACACCGCTTAGCATCTTCCTTGCCCACCGGGGCAAGAAGGTGGTCAATTATCCGGTTGTACCGGAGATCGCTCCGCCGCAGCAGCTTCTGAGCCTGCCGCCAAGCCGGATTATCGGCCTGACAATGGAGCCGGAATATATGCTGAAGATCCGTTCCGAGCGCCTGAAGATGCTGGGTCTCCCTGCAGGCTCGCAATACGCCAGCCTTGAGCGCATCCATGAGGAAATGGAATACGCTGCAGTGCTGTTCAAGAAGCTGGGCTGTCCGGTCATCGACATTACCGACAAGGCTATTGAAGAAACCGCCGGTATCATTATGGGCCACTTGTAGACGCATAAACGGCCGCGCGGATGCTTTGCACAACAAACAAATCGATAACCTATATAAATGGAGGGAAAACATATGGAACGCGAATTGGCACTGGAGATTGTACGGGTAACGGAACTGGGCGCTTTATCCTCAGCACGCTGGATTGGCCGGGGCGACAAGAATGCGGCGGATGATGCCGCCACAACTGCCATACGTTCCATGTTTGATTCTGTCTCCATTGACGGAACCGTTGTAATCGGCGAAGGCGAAATGGATGAGGCCCCGATGCTCTATATCGGAGAGCGTGTCGGCACTAAGAACGGTCCTGCTGTAGATGTAGCCGTTGACCCGCTTGAAGGTACGGAGGTCGTCGCCTGCGGGCTGCATAACGCCCAGTCGGTCATTGCAATTGCCGACCGCGGCAGCCTGCTGCATGCGCCCGACATCTACATGGAGAAGCTGGCCTGCGGCCCCGAGCTGGCCGGTAAGCTCAGCCTGGACGATTCTGCCGAGGTTACGCTGCGCAAAGCCAGCATGATTACCGGAAAGGCGCTGTCCGAGCTGACCGTTATGGTGCTCGACCGCAAGCGCCATGAAGATCTGATCAGCACCCTGCGTGAGCTGGGTGTGCGGATCAAGCTGCTCGGCCACGGTGATGTGGCCGGAGCGATTGCGCAGCGCTGCCGGACAGCGATGTCGATCTGTACATGGGCTCCGGCGGTGCGCCGGAAGGTGTTCTCGCTGCCGCTGCCCTGAAATGCCTCGGCGGCGAGCTGCAGGGCCGGCTCCTGCCGGAAGGGCCGTTCGAGCTGCAGCGCTGCCTGATGATGGGTCTGGATAACCCGACCCGCGTGCTGTCGATGGAGGACATGGTCGGCAACGGCGATGTCATCTTCGCTGCGACCGGCGTTACCTCCGGCGAATTCCTGAATGGTGTCCGCTTCATCGGCAAGGAACGCGCCGAGACACATTCGGTTATCATGCGCGCGCAGAGCAAGACTATCCGTTATATCCGCAGCATTCATTTCCTGCCCGGCAAGGAAATCCCGCAGGGTGTCTCAGACCGCCAGAACGTTGCTTTTATGTAAGCTGCCGCCAGGCTCTGGAATCTGCCGCACCAGCCTCAGCGGCAGCCGGACTGCTGCGGAATGCAGCAAAAAGGGTTTGCCCGGGGTCCAGCAGGACCCGGGCAAACCCTTTTATTAGTTATAACATACTGTCAGCCTGGCCGCCGCTTAACGCGTGCGGCTGTGGTCTCTGTTTCTCAGCAGCTCATCGCTGGTATTCACCTTTACATCCCCCGTCTTATCGACACGGGCCTCTTCGCGTTTCAAGGTATCTTTTACCTGCTGAGTACCCTGAACTTCACGCTTGTGAATGTCCACTTCACCGGTGACCACCGTGTTCTTATGAACCTCGACCTGCTCTTCGCTGACCGGGATACGGATGGTTTCATCGGCTCCGACTGGCGTTTGGCTGGAGTCATTGTTGACCGAGCGCCGCTCAATCACAATTTCCTCATGGGATACAGGGACGTTAATCGTCTTCTGCTCCTCCACGATTTCCTTGCGCACGCTGACCTCACCGGCCTGCACCCTGTTTTTGGACACATCCAGCTGTTCCTCGCGCAGGCGGAGCTTACGGGCTTCCTCATCCTCGCCTTCGTAAGCAAGCGAGCTTCTGCTGTCTACATCTTTGCCCATGCCGTCAGGCGTTCCGGAGTACAAGTCAGCCTTCATTCCCGGCCGGTTTAAATCCTCATGTGCCCGGTTATCCGGCAGATCGTGAACCGGAGCCGAATTCATTGTATCAAGCCCGGTGTCTGTCCGTCCTTCAAGACCTGAGCCGTTAAAGGCGGCATCCACGACATCTGACACTGAATGATCAGCCGCATCTCTATACGAACCGTTCGTGCTGTTATCTTCAATATATCTTTCGGCATTGGCCGAATTATGGTTACGGAATACAGTGTACACATCGTTAACGCGTGTATCATCTGCATCTACCATGACCAGAATCCGTCCCTCGTCTACATAATTTTCATAGCTTTCCGCTTCATCCTCAGGAATGCCGAGGCCGATCAGGCCGCCTACCAGCCCGCCGGTACCGGCTCCGATAGCTGCCCCTGTCAGTGTTGCGGCAATAGGGCCGGCAGCAATAATCGGTCCGATCCCCGGGATAGCCAAGGCGCCGATACCTGCCAGGAGCCCTGTCACCCCGCCGAGTAATCCGCCGGTTGCTGCACCGGAGGCCATGCCTTCCGGAGCTTTGGTGCCTGTCTCCTCATTAATGGCTTCGACATCTCGTTTATTTCGGGCAATCACGGAGATGTCCTCTGTCAGAAATCCGTGACTTTTCAGATCTTCAATAGCCTGCGAAGCCTCATATTCGGTATGGAACACACCTACAATTTTCTTATTCATAACGATTCCCTCCTGATAGCTTTTATTTGATGTTCTTAGCCACTCTTTCACATTTCTTAATTAACCACTCCCCTATCCGCTAAACTGAAAGTTATTCGATTTTTAACGATTCCTCAAATATATTTTCTAAACAGAATTTGTACTGGAAATCCTATCCTCCGACACATTTTTATCATATTTCCCTTGCAAAAGTCAGGTAAGATCACACAATATTTACGGCATCAGCCTATTTGTTAAGCCTTTAGGAACAATCGCTTCAACCCCATTACACCACCGGCAAAAGGGACTATACTCCTCGTAAGATAGGTCAGCCATTTTCACATGACCAAGGAGGTCTACCCATGAATATGCGTTTAAAGGTATTGAAGAAGCATCTGCTGTTCTGCTGCAGTGAGCACTGCAACAATCAGGAGGTCGAGGATGTCATGCAGGCATTCAAGGAGCAGCTGGTCGAGCAAGGCATCAACAAAACCGTCAAAATCAACAAAACCAGCTGCCTCGGGCTGTGCGGCAACGGTCCCTTTGTCATCGTCTACCCTGACGGCGTCTGGTATTACAATGTAACCACTGATGACGTTCCGCGCATTGTGGAGGAGCATCTGGTAGGCGGCGAGCCGGTGGATGAGCTGGTTATGCTGAAAATGGAAGCCTGACGTTATAACGCCGAACGTTCTCCCGTCAAACAGCCGCTCCATATGAAATCTCCCGAAAACTTTTAAAAGCTTAACCAAGCAGAAACGGCTACGCCGTCCTAAATAGGACGGCGTAGCGTTTCTGCGGGAAAGATAAGGATAAAGGATAGCGTGAAATATATACTTTCTTATCTTTTGGAAAAAGTCCCCGCTCCGCTTCCGTCACCGGAAGGGCGCCGGGACTTTTTGCCTTGTCTTACGCCGCTGTAAAACTATTGTATAATGGTGACTATACACGCATATATCCAAGACCACTTTACACAGGAAAAGAGGCTGAAGGATGGCCATATTTAAATATAATCCGCAGCGCGCTGCGCAGCAGCCCCGATCTGCATCTGCATTACTGGGGCTTCGAGCATTGTGCGCCCGGCCACACCGTCGGTCCCGGTGTGCGTGACCTTTACAAAATCCACTTTATTCATGCAGGCACCGGCAGGGTTGCCGTCGGGGAAGCCGAGCACAGGCTGCAGGCCGGACAGGCTTTTCTGACCTATCCCCATATCGTGACTTATTATGCAGCAGACAGCACGGAGCCGTGGACCTATTCATGGGTAGCTTTTACCGGGGAAGAGATCGAATCCCTGTTGTCCCGGACTTCGCTGTCGCCGGAGCAGCCCGTGTTTCCGATGGATCAGCAGCTGATGCCTGCCCTTTACGACCGGCTGACTGCAGCAGCGGATACGGCTGAGGGGCTCGACCTCCCCCTTAAAGCAATCATGTATGAGTTCTTTACGGTGCTGCTGCATATAGCCCCGGCGGCGAAGGACAATGTACGGCTTCCGCGTGCCAAAAGCTTTTATGTCGAGGAGTGTCTTCATTTCCTGCATGCCCACTATTGTGAGAATATCACTGTAGAGATGATGTCGTCCTCCCTGAAGCTGGACCGCAAATATCTGTCGGCCCTGTTCAAACGGACTGTCGGCCTGCCGCCGCAGCAGTATCTGCTGAATTTCCGCATTGCCAAAGCCTGCGAGCTGCTGGCCGAGAGCAACTGCACCGTCGGTGAAATCGCCCGCTCGGTCGGCTACCAGGACCCGCTGCTGTTCTCGCGGATGTTCAAAAAAGTCAAAGGCTGCTCCCCCAAGGACTACCGCAGCCGTCATGCGAATAACGACATTGTGCTATAAACATCTTCCATGCTGACATACGCTTTTGCCCCGTGGTTCCGCTACAATAGAACGTGTCAGTTAAGCCGTAAACGCTTCCGTTATGAGGATTAACACATCACCACTATTAGGAGGATCTCACATGTATATCGCCAGTCCTGAACGTTATGACAACATGAAATATAACCGCAGCGGCCGCAGCGGCCTGCTGCTGCCGGCAATCTCGCTCGGCCTGTGGCATAATTTCGGCGGCAACGACCTGTTCGAAAACGGACGGGCCATGGTTCGCCGGGCTTTTGATCTGGGCATCACCCATTTTGACCTTGCCAACAACTATGGACCGCCTCCAGGCTCCGCCGAAGAGAACTTCGGGCGGATTCTCCGCCAGGATCTCGCCGCTTACCGCGATGAGCTGATTATCTCCACCAAAGCCGGTTACTATATGTGGCCGGGTCCATACGGGGAATGGGGCTCCAAGAAGAATCTGGTGTCCAGCCTGGATCAGAGCCTGAAGCGGATGGGCCTGGATTATGTCGATATTTTCTACCATCACCGTCCGGACCCGAATACTCCGCTTGAGGAAACCATGGCTGCGCTGGATCTCATCGTCCGCCAGGGTAAAGCACTGTATGTCGGTATTTCCAATTACCGGCCCGCTGAAGCCCGCGAAGCGGCGCAGATTCTCCGCCGTCTGGGCACACCTTGCCTGATCCACCAGCCGAACTATTCGATGATGTCGCGCTGGATTGAGGATGAGCTGCAGGATGTGCTCGCTGAAGAGGGCATCGGTACCATCGCCTTCTCGCCGCTGTACAAAGGCATCCTGACCGACCGCTACCTGAACGGAATTGCAGCGGATTCCCGCGCAGCCGGACCAAGCGTATTCCTCTCCGAGAAGGAAATTACCGAAGAAGTGATCGATAAGGTACGCAAGCTGAATGATATCGCAGCAGCCCGCGGACAAAAAATGTCGCAGCTCGCCCTCTCCTGGGTTCTGCGCGGCGGTAAAGTAACCTCTGCGCTGATCGGCGCAAGCAAAGTGAGCCAGATTGAGGACGCAGTGGCATCCCTGAACGCTCCCGAGCTCAGCACGGAAGAGCTCGAGCAAATCGAAGCCATTCTGCGCGGATAATTGCGGCGATAACCGCAAGGATGACTGCATAAAAGTCATCCTGAAGACGGCAAATGAACCTGCACGGCCGGGAGGCTTGGCGGGGACATTTGCCGTCTTCTGCATCAGGGATGCTATAATGGACACAAAACCGCACAGAAGGGGATGCATCATGAACAAGAACCGGTTAGGGCAATCCGATTTATACGTAAGCGCTATGGGGCTGGGCTGTATGTCTCTGGGAACCGAGGAGGCACCGGCTGTATCCATCATCCATGAGGCGCTGGATAAGGGGATCAACTTCCTTGATACAGCCGATCTGTATGATGCGGGCCGCAATGAAGAGATTGTAGGCAACGCCATACGCGGCCGCCGCAGTGACGTTGTTCTGGCCACTAAGGTCGGCAACCGCCGGATTCCCGGCCAGGAAGGCTGGTCGTGGGATGCGTCCAAAGCCTATATCAAATCCGCGGTGCATGACAGTCTGCGCAGACTTCAGACCGACTATATCGATCTCTATCAGCTTCACGGCGGAACGATGGAAGACAATATCGACGAAACGATCGAGGTCTTTGAAGAGCTGAAGCAGGAAGGGCTGATCCGTTATTACGGCATCTCCTCCATCCGTCCCGCTGTGGTCCGCGAATATGTGAAACGCTCGGGTATTGTAAGTGTGATGAGCCAATACAGCATTCTTGACCGTCGTCCGGAGGAATCGGTTCTGCCGCTGCTTGAGCAGAATGGCATCAGCCTTATTGCCCGCGGTCCGCTGGCGCGCGGCATCCTGACTGATAACGGCCGCTCCAGGCTGGAGAAAGACTACCTGGATTATTCTGTGCCGGAGCTGGCCTCGCTGCAGGACAGACTGACCCAGCAGGCTCCTCCTTCCCGGACCCTTACGCAGACCGCGCTGCACTACCCGCTCTCACAGCCTGCGGTTGCAGCTGTCATTCCGGGTGCAAGCAGCCTGGAGCAGCTGCGGCTGAACATTGCTGCGGCCGAAGCAGCGCCGCTCACCGCCGCCGAAGCGGATGCCGTCCGCCAGGCCAGTAAAGCGAGTGTCTATACAGCCCACCGCTAGGCTTAGCGGGGCGAGCATCACTATCGCCCGCCGCTGGGCTTAGATTAGCGGAGTATGACAAGCCGGCTCAGCAAACAGGCTATCCCATAAGCTGCATTGCGCAGCGGGGATAGCCTGTTTTGAGCTTTTACCTGATATTAGTGCCTTCTTTTTAAGCTACAGCCGGGTTAATCCGGTAACCTTTCTAAATTCGGCTACTTTCTTTTCCGTAAACGGAGAATCCAGAAGACCAGTGACACCAGAAACACCAGTCCCGTAATCGCCCAGGTCAGCAAGAAAGCCATACCCAGCCCGATATTCGCGTCGGCAGCCTCCCGGAGGCTCTCCTGCACCAGCAGGATTGCAAGCGGAGCACCGCTCGCCAACAGCAGTACCAGTACACTATAGCGCGCAAAAGAGGTCCGTTTGGGTAACGCGTAATACATACTGAGATATGAAAGAATCAATAGAACAAAAGATAACGAAGCCTGCTGTATAAGTCTGTCCATCCTGTCCACTCCCTACCTTAAGCCTTCGAATGCGTACAGTATAGCGGCTCTGCGGGTCTGATGCAAATGCAATGCAGATGCTCTGCCGGCCGGATCAGCCGAAAAATTGCGTAATATAAACCATCGCCAGCAGCCCGAAAATAAAGGAATAGGTCGATGGCCGCTCATAGCCGTGGCCGTGGCTCTCCGGAATCAGCTCCTTATAGACGATGAAGAGCATCGCACCTGCGGCAAAAGCCAGCCCGTAGCCTACCGCATGCTGCAGCGAGCTTGCTGTGAAATAACCGACAACTGCCGACACCATCTCCATAAGTCCGGTCAGCGTGGCAACTCCCAGCGCCTTCCACCGGGTAGACTTGGAGTTCATCATGAAGACAGCGAGAATCAGACCTTCCGGCATGTTCTGCGCCCCGATCGCGATCGCCACCATAGGACCGAGACTGGCCTCCTCGCTGGCATAGCTGAAGCCTGTGCTAAGGCCTTCGGGAATATTATGGATAAACAGTGCAATCATGACGAGCAGTGCCTTGGAATCCATATTGGCAAAGCCGGGTTTGTTTTCGACATCGATATGCGGAATATTTTTTTCAATAAGGTCAAGCAGCAGCACACCGGTGATCAGACCAAGCGTCAGGGCTGTAATCCCCGATTCTTCAATCGCCTGCGGCATCAGGCCGAAGGTCGAAGCAGATACCATAATCCCCGCGGTAAAAGCGACCAGTATATCCTTCCAGCGCTCGGACAATCTCCGCACGAACAGAATGGGTACCGCACCAAGCACCGTTGCCATTGCAGATAAAAAGCTGCCTAGCAGCGCAGTCTCCAAGTTATTTCCTCCTCTTGTCAGGACAGAATTTCATAGACCCAATTTATGCGGCGGGCAGCTTAGTTTATGACCGGGCCGGCATTTATGTGCCTATCCTGCTCATGCCCCTGCTCCCCTGAACCCAGCTCCAGTGTCATCAGGTCTTCATCCAGATACCGCCCGTCCAGCTTTACCGCATTGCGCTCAGTGCCGTAGCATGTGAAGCCGAGTGCAGCATACAGCCGCTTTGCCGGCTGGTTGTCCGAAAATACGGTCAGATTCACCGTCATAAGTCCCTGAATTTGCCTTGCACGCATGATCAGCTCACTCATCAGGGAATGGCCCAGCTTCTGCTTGCGGGCCGCAGGAGTCACATACATGGCGAAGACACTGCCTTTATGGCGGAGCTTCTCCCTGCTCTCCCGGATAAAAGTAACTACGCCGGCCAGCTCCCCCTGATCGGTGAACCCGCCCAGGGTGAACTTGTCCTCGGCAGGCTCGAGCCTGCTGCGGGTAACCTCCAGCGGCATTTCCTTCTCTGCTTCATAGGTGCTGAGGAAGGCTTCCGGATGAAGCTGCAGCGCCTGCAGCCGCAGACCGCGGTATTCTTCCGCATCGTCCGGATTTAGTAATCTTATGTACATGGCAGCTCCTTCTTCCGCCCGGGGCGGACAACTGATCTAGTTAGATTATAGCCGCAGACCGGAACTTTTGAAACGGGAAGGCAGGCAGGGCAGCAGCTCCGCCGGAGAGCCGCAGCCCTGTTAATGACAGGCGCTGCACCTGCTCATTAACCATTTCATCCCCGTCTGCCCCATTTTTCAAACAGCTCATCCACCCGTCTGCCTATAGCAGCTTCCGGTACAGTCAGCAGCTTTCCGCCGTCTATCACAACCCTGCCGCCTACAACAACCGTTGTAATCGCCCCCGGCTGCATGGCGTAGACCATGTTGGCGAACAGCTCCTGACGCGGGGCTAGTGACAGGTCATGGATATCAAGAACAACAAAATCCGCATACTGGCCGGTTTCCAGGGAACCGGCGGCAGCCGCAGTATTTCACCCCCGCGTGAAGTGCCCATCTCAAAGACCTGACCGGCGGTAATGCAGGTACCGTCCAGGCGGCTAACCTTCTGAAGCAGCGAGCACATGCGCATTTCCTCAAACACGCTGATCCGGTTGTTGCTGCAGCCGCCGTCTGTACCGAGCGCAACCTTGACACCGGCCCTCAGCAGGTCGGGAATGCGGGTCACCCCGTCCGCCAGAAACATATTGCTGGACGGGCAGTAGGCCAAAGCTCCTTTTCTCCGGCCGATCAGCTCAATCTCCGAATCCTCCAGCCAGACCAGATGAACAGCGATTATTCTCTCATCCAGCACCCCCAGCGAATCCAGGTAATGCACCGGGCGAAGCCCGTAGGCCTGCAGCATCTCCTCAACCTCGAACATCTCCTCGGCAACATGGATGTGAAACGGCGTATCCAGCTCCTGCGCCAGCCGGTGTCCGGCGCGGATCATCTCCGGGGAAGCCGCATGCGGGCTGTGCGGAGCCGGATGAACCGTAACCAGCGGATTGCCCTGGTATTTCACAGCCAGCTGCCTCGTCCGTTCCACCGCTTCAGGAACCGTTTCGCGGTAGGCCACCGGAGCACCGGCCCAATCATACATCGTCCGGGCGAATACCAGGCGGATACCCAGATCCTTCGCCGCCCGGATGACGGCTTCATCATACGCTGTACCTCCGCCGTGGACATAGAAGAAATCACAGACTGTGGTTACTCCATAGCGCAGCATCTCACCGAAGGCCAGCAGGGCGCCGGTATAAACCGCATGCTCATCCAGCAGCGGGGAATAGCGGTACAACGCCTGATCCCGCCATTCCAGGAACGGCTTATCTATAGCAATCCCGCGCAGCAGGCTCTGAAAAGAGTGGTTGTGAGCGTTGATCGTGCCGGGAACAATCGCTTTTCCATCCCAGCGGATGTGCCGGATATCCGGATACCGCTGCAGCAGCACCTCCCGGCTGCCTACCTCTGCTATCAGGCCATTCTCGACCAGTACAGCAAGTTCAGGCCGGAACTGGTTCTTCGTGTATACAGCATCTGCCGAATATAACGTCCGCAAGCGGCTCCCCCCTGCCTGTTATGGGCTCAGTTCAACATCCAGCGCCAGAATGGACTGCAGCAGCACATTTCCGGCCTGTTCAATATCCTCTATCCGGCTTTCTTCTTCAGGACAGTGGCTTTTTCCGCCCAGACTGGGCACAAACAGCATGCCGGCGCTGGTCAGAGACGCCATGTGCGCGGCATCATGACCGGCCATGCTGCCCAGCGGATAGGTCTTGATGCCAAGCCTGCCGGCCTGGGCGGCAAGCAGCCGGATCAGCAGCGGGGCCATCGGCTGGGACGGCTGATCCAGGATAAGCCGCCGCTCCAGCGACAGCCCCCGGCGCTTTGCAATAGATGCAGCCTGCACACCCCAGGCTTCCATTACCCAGCGCTTCTGCTCCTGCTGCGCTGCTCTGACTTCCAGATGAAAAACAGTCTGCCCCGGGATAATGTTCGCGGCGTTCGGCTCATTGCTGATCCGGCCGACGGTGCCCACCACTTCATCCGCCGGATGCTCGCGGCAGAGCTGCTCAAAGGCAAGCATGATTTCGGACGCGCCCATCAGCGCATCCTTCCGGTCCTCCATCAGAGTGGTTCCCGCATGATTGGCTTCTCCCGAGACCGTTACCTCCTCCCGGTAAATACCGGTTATAGCGGTCACAATTCCGACCGGGACAGCCCGGTCCAGCAGCCGTTTACCCTGCTCGATATGAACTTCAAGGAATGCTGCCAGCTCCTCCGGACTGCGCCGGGCCCGTTCAAAACGTCCGGGGTTCCCTCCGGCAAGCCGCAGCGCCTCAGTCAGCAGCTGCCCCTGCCCGTTGCGCACATCTGTGAGATCGTCCCGGCTGAGCTTGCCGGTAACTGCACGGCTGCCGAAGGTGGACAGCCCAAAGGGATTCGGCTCTTCGGCGCTGAAGGACACAAGCTCCAGCGGATGCCGGGTAACGGCGTTGTGATCCGCCAGCACCTGCATCACCTCCAGTGCCAGCAGCACACCAAGCGCACCGTCATATTTGCCTCCGTTCGGCACGGTATCAATATGGGAGCCAAAAGCAATGACAGGAAGCGCATCCTCTGATCCGCTGCGCCGCCCCCAGATATTGGCCGCCTCATCCACCCTAACCTCCAGCTGCAGCCGGAACAGCTGATCCTCCAGCCATTCGCGGGCAGCGAGTTCAGCCGCGGTGAACGTCGTCCGGTCCAGGCCTCCCGTAGCTTCATTCAACCCGAACCGGGCCAGCGCTTCGATATTCTTTTGCAGCCTGGCCGCATTGATCCGCAGTTCCTTCACCTGCATCCCGCTCATGCCGTCACCCTCTTTCCGTCACGGATAACAATCCTGCCTTTTTTGAGCACCGTATCCGTTAAATTTACCGCGTAGTGATATTGCAGGTATTGATAATTGGGCGCATCGAAAATGACCAGATCGGCCTGCTTGCCGGCCTCAATGTTGCCGATATCCGCAGCACGGTCAATCGCATGAGCCGCATTAAGGGTACAGGCCGTCAGCACCTCAGCCGGGGTCATTTTCATCGTTAAGCAGGCCAGATTCATAATAAAAGGCAGCGATTCCGTCGGCGAGGAGCCCGGATTGCGGTCCGTTGACAAGGCGACCGGCACACCGGCGTCAATCATCGAACGCGCATCGGCCGGCGGAGCCATCAGGAAAAAGGCGGTGCCCGGCAGCAGCACGGCGATTACTCCCTTAAGGGCCATCCGGCGGATGCCTTCGGCTGAAGCATGCAGCAGATGGTCGGCGGAGACAGCACCCAGCTCAGCGGCCAGCTCCGCTCCTCCTCCGGATACAAGCTCGTCAGCGTGCAGCTTCGGTTTCAGCCCCCAGCGTTTGCCCGCCATCAGGATTTCACGGGACTGCTCCACGGTGAAGACCCCTTCCTCGCAGAACACATCGCAGTATTCCGCCAGCCCTGCCCGGGCCACAGCCGGAATCATCTCCTCGATCACCGTCCGGACAAAAGCATCCGCATTCCCTTTATACTCCGGCGGAACCGCATGCGCTCCCATAAAGGTGGACACCAGCTCTACCGGGTGCACCGCATTCAGTCTACGGGCCACTCTAAGCTGCTTGAGCTCATCGGCCAGCCGCAGCCCGTAGCCGCTCTTTGCTTCAACCGTCGTCACCCCGTGGGCCAGAAACCGGTCCAGCCGCCGCTCCGCTTCGGCCATCAGCTGCTCCTCAGAGGCTTCGCGGGTACGCTCCGTTGTAGAGAGGATTCCGCCTCCGGCCTGCAGGATATCCAGATATTTAGCCCCTTGAAGCCGGAGCGTGAGCTCGAATTCCCGCGAGCCGGCGAACACCAGATGGGTATGCGGATCAATGAGGCCCGGGGTCACCGTCTTCCCGGCAGCAGACAGCACCGTGACCGGCTTTCCCCCGGAGTGCAGCTCCACATACCGCCTGGCCTCCCCGCTGCTGCCCACGAAGACAAACCTCCCGTCCTCAATGACTATCCCCCCGTCCTCAATCAGACCGAGCTCTGCCATCTCCCTGCCAATCTTGGGCTTCATGCCTGCCCCGCCCAGCGTGGCAATCTGCGCTGCCCCATCAATGTGGATCATTCCGCTGCTCCTCCCCCGGCTCCAGCATGGGCATGCGGATGCCATGGGCTCTGGCGGTTTCGGCGGCCAGCGGATAGCCGGCATCTGCATGCCGGACCACGCCCATACCCGGATCTGCCGTCAGCACCCGCTCAAGACGCGCCTCTGCCTCCTTCGTGCCGTCTGCGACAACCACCATCCCGGCATGCTGCGAATAGCCCATCCCCACTCCGCCCCCGTGATGGATCGACACCCAGCCGGCTCCTGCGGCCGTATTGACCAGCGCATTCAGCAGCGGCCAGTCGGAGACGGCATCGCTGCCGTCCAGCATGCGCTCCGTCTCCCGGTTAGGTGAGGCCACGGAGCCGGCGTCCAGATGATCCCGGCCGATGACCACCGGAGCGGACAGCTCCCCGGAAGCAACCATATCGTTAAGGATCCTGCCGAACGCGGCCCGCTCGCCGTAGCCGAGCCAGCAGATCCGGGCAGGCAGGCCCTGGAAGGCTATTTTTTGCCCGGCTAAAGTAATCCAGCGCTGAAGGCCTTCATTTCCGGGAAAAGCCCGGAGAATCGCAGCATCCGTTTTATAGATGTCCTCCGGATCACCCGACAAGGCTGCCCAGCGGAACGGCCCTTTCCCTTCGCAGAACTGCGGACGAATATAGGCGGGAACAAATCCGGGAAAATCAAAAGCCCGGCTGACGCCCTGATCGTATGCCGCCTGCCGGATATTGTTGCCGTAGTCAAAGGTGACAGCCCCTTTGCCCTGCAGCTCAAGCATCGCCTCAACATGCCGGGCAATGCTGCCGCGGGCAAGGGCAATGTACGCCTGCGGGTCGCTGCCGCGCAGCTGCCTTGCAGTTTCGGCAGTGAAGCCGGCCGGCACATAGCCGTTCAGCGGATCATGCGCTGACGTCTGATCGGTCAGCACATGCGGCACAAAGCCGCCGGCCGCTATTTCCGGCAGCAGCTCCGCCGCATTGCCCAGCAGGCCGATGGAGAGCGGAGCGCCTGCGCTGCGGGCCGCCTCAGCCATAGCCAGCGCTTCTTCCAGCGTCTCTGCTACAGCATCACAGTACCCGGACTGAATCCGCTTCGCGATCCGTGTCCGGTCTACTTCGATACCGATGAACACACCGCCGTTCATGGTCACGGCAAGCGGCTGGGCGCCGCCCATGCCCCCGAGGCCGCTGCTAAGCGTGATCGTCCCCCTTAGTGTGCCGCCGAAATGCTGTCTGGCGCATTCGGCGAAGGTCTCATAGGTGCCCTGCACGATACCCTGCGTGCCGATATAGATCCAGCTGCCGGCGGTCATCTGCCCGTACATGATCAGGCCCTTGCGGTCCAGCTCGTGAAAGCTCTCCCAGGTTGCCCATGCCGGAACCAGATTGGCGTTCGCCAGCAGGACGCGCGGGGCATCCGGATGGGTGCGGAATACCGCCACCGGCTTGCCGGACTGGATCAGCAGGGTCTCGTCGTTCTCCAGCGTCTTCAGCGACCGGACAATCGCGTCGTAAGCCTCCCAGCTGCGGGCTGCTTTACCGGTGCCGCCATAGACAATCAGCTGCTGCGGATGCTCCGCCACGTCGGGGTCGAGATTGTTCATCAGCATCCGCAGTGCTGCTTCCTGCGTCCAGCCTTTGGTATGCAGCGTGCTTCCTCTGGGGGCGCGGCAGATTCTCTCCTCATTACGGCTCATACGGCTGCTCTCCCTCCGTTCCTTATTCCTTCGGTGTTCCCCGGATTTACTCCACACAGGAGTCAAAGGTCACCTTGGCAAACAGTCCGGCCAGCACACCGGGCTGTTTCATCCACTGCGCAACCGTAGCAAAATCGCCGGATAGCACACGGTCCTCCTTCACCGGGGCCGCCAGCTCCCGGCAGCGGTCATACAGCCACTTCGTACCCCGTCCAAGCTGCTGCGGACCGCGGTAATCAAGGGCCTGGGCCGCGCACAGCAGCTCAATTGCCAGCACGGTATAGGCATTATCAACAATTTGGCTTGCCTTACGGGCAGCGATAGTGCCCATACTGACATGATCCTCCTGATTGCCCGAGGAGGGAATGGAGTCCACACTGGCCGGATGGGCTAGTGCTTTGTTCTCCGACACAAGCGCAGCGGCTGTGTACTGGGCGATCATGAAGCCGGACTGCAGTCCACCGTTCTCCGTCAGGAACGGGGGCAGCCCTTCATTCAGCTGCGGATTAACCAGCCGCTCGATCCTCCGCTCGGCAATGCTGGCCAGCTCCGCCGCACAGACGGCCAGATGGTCCATCGGCAGCGCGACAGGCTGGCCGTGGAAATTCCCGCCGGAAATGACCCGCGCAAGTTCGGTAAAGATGAGCGGATTATCCGTGGCCGAGTTCATCTCGGTGGTCAGCTTCCCGGCGATATACGCCAGCGCATCCCGGCTCGCCCCGTGTACCTGCGGCGCACAGCGCAGGGAATAGGCATCCTGCACCCGCTTCTCGCCCTGATTGGTCATCAGCGTGCTGCCAGCCGTCAGGTGCCGGATGTTGCCGGCTGACTGCTGCTGCCCTTTATGCGGCCGGACAGCATGGGCCGCCGGGTCAAAGGCGTCCCGCACTGCCAGCAGCGCCTCACAGGCCAGCGCTGCCGTGCAGTCCGCCCAGTCGGCCAGGTTCATGGCATCCCAGCAGGCCAGTGCGCCGACCGCCGTCATGACCTGCGTCCCGTTAATCAGGGCCAGCCCCTCCTTGGCCTCGAGCACGATAGGCGCAAGCCCGGCCTGCGCCAGCGCCTCTGCCCCCGGCAGGCGTGTGCCCTGAACATACGCTTCGCCCTCGCCGATCAGAACCAGCGCCATATGCGACAGCGGGGCCAGGTCACCGCTGGCGCCAAGCGAGCCTTTTTCCGGAATGACCGGGATGACGCCCCGGTTCAGCATATCAGCCATCAGCCGGATAACCTCCGGGCGGATCCCGGAATAGCCGAGGGACAAGGCGTTAATCCGCAGCAGCAGGATGGCCCGGACCGTCTCCTCCGTAAGCGGCGCTCCGGTTCCGCAGCTGTGGCTGCGGATTAGATTAAGCTGCAGCAGCTGCGTATCCTCCGGGGAGATGTACGTGTCGCTGAACTTGCCAAAGCCTGTGGTCAGGCCATACACCACCTGTTTCTCCAGCAGCAGCTTCTCCACATACCTTCGGGTCTGCTCCACCTTGCGGCAGCTCTCCTCTCCAAGCTCCACAGGATGGTGATAACGTGCAACTCTGACGACTTCCGCAATTGTCAGCGAATGGCCCTGAACAACTACTGCGGTACTGTTTTTTTCCGGCACGGGCGTCACCTGCTTCTGCGTATTAGAAAAAGCCCATACCTAGCAAGAGGTACCGGCTTCCATCTGATTCTGATCCTTGCGGCATGCGTTCATCGATGCTCCTGGCCATGAAAATGCCCTATTATATCCTATTCTTCCGCAGCCCGGATATGATCGCCGCCAGCAAAAAGAGCAGAAGTTCCCGGTAACCGGTACCTTCTGCTCCCTGCAGCCGCATGCTCTACAGCAGCTTATCCAGCTCCCTGCAGGCTTCTTCATATGCAGGCGCAAGCTTCGGCAGCTGCCGTACAGCGAGCTCGAATTCCCCTGCTCCGGCATGGCGTTCCACCGCCGCACACAGATGGGCGAAATACTGCACCCCGATGCTCAGGCTGCCTGATTTCAGGCTGTGGGCCGCTGCCGACATTTCCGCCAGATCGCGTCTGGACGCTGCATCCTCCAGGGCAGCCACCCGCTGCGGAGTATCTTTCTTGAAAATCCCGATCAGCATACGCAGCAGCTCAGGCTCGTCTTCCTCGTCCATCTCCCGGATGCCGGACAGGGTCTCCTCCTGCAGGACGGGAATATAAGGCTTCATGCTGTACCATTTAACCAGCAGCTTGCTCAGCGTCTGCAGATTCAGCGGCTTAACCGTCCAGTCATCGAGTCCTGCCTCAATAAATTGCGCGCGGCTCTCCTCGCCTTCATCCCCGGTCACGCCGATGATCGGAACCCGCACCCTCGACCCGGAAGCCTCCAGCCGGCGGATGGTCCGGACCGCCTCCTCACCGTTCATGGTCGGAAGCCTGCTGTCCATCAGAATCAGCCCGTATTCCTGCCGCTGCCAGGCGTCCACTGCCTCTTTGCCGTTGCCGACCAGGTGGACATCCGTCACCCCCAGCTTCTGCAGCTGCCGCAGCAGCACTGCACTGTTCAGTCCGTTATCCTCGGCGACCAGCACCGGCAGTATGCTGAAGCCGCTCACCGGCAAGTCTGCCCCGCCAGCCGGAGTCGGCTCCGGAAGGACGGTCGGTTTGTCCAGCGGAAGCTCAAACCGGAAAACCGAGCCGGCTCCTGGCACACTCTCCGCCATAATGATTCCGTCCATCAGCTCTACCATGGACTTGCAGATGGACAGCCCAAGTCCCGTTCCCTCGGCAGACAGCTCCGCGTCTTGGCCTACCTGTGAATACGGCCGGAACAGGGAGCCCACATCCTCAGGTGATATGCCAACACCCTCGTCCCTTACTTCAAAGCATAAACGCTGGCGTGCTGCTTCCTCAGAGACCAGACTCACTGTAACTTCTACTTTACCGTTCTGCGTAAACTTCACCGCATTGCCTAGCAGATTAATCAGCACCTGCATGATTTTGGGGGAATCTCCCTCCAGCTGATCCGTAACCCCGTCCAAAATTTGATAGGATAAGCTATTTTCCCGCTTTGCCGCTGCAGGAGAGAGCAGCCGTAACGCATGCTCAACCAGCTTCCGTATGCTGAAGGGTACTCTGCTGATTTCCATTTTCCCGGCTTCAATTTTGGAGTAATCCAGCAGATTCCGGATCATCTGAAGCAGATATTGTGCCGACTCCCGGATCACCTGCAGGTGATTCTGCTGTTCTTCCGTAACGTCCTCTGCCTCCAGCAGCTCGGTTAAGCCGAGAATTCCGTTCATCGGTGTACGGATTTCATGGCTGACAGTAGCCACAAACAGGCTTTTGGCCCTGTTGGCTGCTTCCGCTTCCTCCTTGAGCGCTTTAAGCTCTGCATTATTTTTGGCCAGCAGCCGGTGCATCGTAATGAGTTCGTTATTCATGGCGGAAAACTCGGCCAAAGCCTGCTCTTCCCTATGCTTGCCTGCAATTAACTGTTCTGACAGATTTTCAATCGTGTCCCTCAGAACACCGATTTGCTGCTCACTGCCGTTCATTTTAGTACCTCGCCTTCTGTATCAGTTCTTCTGGCTCCAGGTACCCGGAACAAGCTGTGCTGCGATGTCGAGCGCGCTCCCGGCATCGGGGGCGTAACCGTCTGCGCCGACCTTTTTCCACAAATCCCTGTCTATATTAAACGGCATTCCGCCGACCATGATTTTGAGGTCGTCAAGCTCAGCATGACTACGGATCATTTGAATCAGGCGGACGACCTCAGACACATGAAAGGTCATTGTAACCGAAACAGCCAGCAGATCGGCAGGCTGCTCCTTCAGGTAACGTATCAGGCTTTCAGCAGGCATGTTGGAGCCCAGGTAGAAGGTATTCCAGCCCTTCATTTCAAAAAAGTCTGTCAGCATCCGCAGACCGATTTCATGCAGCTCTTCACCAACACCGACTGCAACCAGCCTCTTGCGGCCGTTCTGCGCCTGAATCCAGCGGGGGTACAGCTGCGAGATAATGCTCTGGGTGCAGGCTGTACAGTAATGCTCCTGGGCGACCGTAATTTGCCCCAGCTGCCAGAGCCGTCCGATTTCGTATTGGCTCTGCTGGAAGATATGCAGGTAAAGATCCTGGACTGCCATGCCGTCATCATACAGCTTCATTATAAATTCCGCAGCCTGGCGCCGTTCTCCGTCCAGCAGAAGCCTGAGGTATTGCTCCGCCTCCCGGAAATAGGGCTGATCCGGCTGCAGAAACGAAGGCACACTCTCTTCCCCGCGCATATGATACATACCCATATCCAGGTAGCTCAGGATCAGCTCTCTGTCCGGCGGCTCTACCTTGACGGTGATTGCATCCTTCATCAGTTCCAGATTGATCCGCAGATCCTCAGCCGTAATCTTATACTGCATGAGCAGTACTTTAAGCCAAATAATATAGTTAATGAACAAGAGCGGGCTTTCCAGCGACACGCTTTGTGCAAGATAACGAAGATGGTATAAGGAATCCTGCCTGGTCCGGGCTATTCCGGAAGGACCAAAGCGCTGCCTTAATTCAGGCTGGCGTTCATATTGACGCAAGGTAACTTCTTCTGCAAGCTGCTCGGCTATCATTTTAAGGCGCTCTCCTGCATTTTGCTGATTAGAATACATTGAGTCACTCCTTCAGTATACGCATTAAAAAATAATGCTTATCTCCTATTATACCTTATTTGGCAAGTCTACCGGAAAAACCGCAGCATTTGTCATATTTTAAAGCACAGCCTGACAATCTATTTAACTTTTGAGAGAAAGCAAAAAGAAACCTGATCTCTTAGTAGAGAATCAGGTTTCCTTGAGAATAGGATGTGCTGGTGTCTGGCAGCTTCAGGCGGGTGATTATCCCCGGGCGGCATCCCCTGAAGCAAACAGCCCCAGGTATCGCTCCAGCCCGTGCGCCGCAAGCTCTTCCCTGGGGACAAAGCGCAGCGCAGCTGAATTGACCCGGTAATGCAGCTTCGCAGGCTCCGGGCCGTCATACAGCAGCTGGCCGAGATAGGCTCCGCTTAACCTGCTCCGCAGCACAGTCCGCGCTGTCCCGCCGCTTAAGTCTGCCTCACGGCGGATCAGCCCCGGCTCAAGCGGTGCGGCAAAGGACGGCCAGCCGGTGCCGGAATCGAATTTATCCAGCGAGCTGAACAGCGGATCTCCATTCAGCACATCAATATAAATGCCTTCACGGTATTCATCCCAATAGGCGTTGTCATATGCAGGCTCTGTACCCTTGTTCCGGACAACCCCATATTGCAGGGCCGTCAGCCGGGCACGCAGCCGTTCCCGGTCTTCGCCCCTCTGCCAGTGCCGCTCCAGGTAATCATCACGGCCCGAGCCCTTGAGATACAGCTTGTAATCCAGCGGATGCGTCTTATAGTAATCCTGATGCTCAGCTTCAGCCGGGTAGAACGGTGCCGCAGGCAGAATCTCTGTTACAACCGGTCCTTTGAACCGTTTTTCTGCCTGAAGTGCAGCCTTCGAAGCCTCCGCCGCTGCCCGCTGCTCCTCACTGTGGACAAAGATGGCGGTCCTGTAGGAATGCCCGCGGTCCATGAACTGGCCGCCGCGGTCTGTCGGATCAATCAGCTGCCAATAAATATCCAGCAGACGCCGGTACGGAAACAGCTCCGGATCAAAGGTAATCTGCACCGCCTCGATATGGCCTGTCGTCTCTGTCCCGACCTCGGCATAAGTCGGATTCTCGGTATGCCCGCCTGTATAGCCCGACACTACCGAGATGATTCCCGGCAGCTCGTCAAACGGCTTGACCATACACCAGAAGCAGCCGCCGGCAAAGGTGGCGAGCTCCAGCCGCTGCCCGGCCTGCTGTAATTCATCCATCCGGTCTGCCTCCTGTTGTTCAGATTTGTTATAACCATGAAAACCCCGCTAACCATATACGGTTAACAGGGCCTGTCTGGCAGGGCTTACAGATAAACCACCTGATTTTTCCCTGCTTTTTTGGCTTGCGCCAACGCTTTTTCCGCCTGGCGGATCAGCTTGGCATGGCTTCGCTGCAGCGTCGGTATCATGCAGGAGACACCGATGCTGACGGTAAGCGAATTGCCGGCCGGCTGCAGGTCAGCCGGTATTTGAACAGCCAATACGGCTTGCCGGATATTCTCGGCCAGTTCGACCGTTACATCCCGGGGAATTCCTGTCAAATACAAAGCGAAGGTCCCCCCGCTATACCGGGCAATAAAGGCGCTGTACTCCGTACTTAGTGCACTGAGCACATCTGCGACCCACTGCAGGCACAGATCGCCTCCCTGAAAGCCCTGGATGGTATTGTACAGTTTGAAATTGTCGATATCCAGCATCATCAGGCAAATGGACCGCTCAATCTTCACACACTGTTCCCACTCATGATACAAGGATTTCTCGAAAAATTGCCGGTTGGAAATTTCGGTCAGCGGGTCCATGTTCATATAGTTCTGCAGCTGGTCCGCTAAATCCGTAAAACCTTCTTCACGGCTTTTGCCCTCTGCCCGGTCTCTGACGATGATCCAATAGGAGACAGTCTCATCAAATTGGACCTGCACAGCTGTTAATTCAACATTCAGCTCCGTCCCGTCTAATGCGGTGAGCGTCTCGTTCATCGTTGACATCTGCTCCGCGGAATGCTCAAGACGCGCCAGCTCCGAGAGCAGCCTTGTTCCTTCATTCTCATGTTTAAACAGCTCATCAAGCGGCTTGTCTATGATTTCAGTGTTAGAGTCTGCGCGGAACATCCCCGCCGCCCGGTCATTGCAGTATACAATTTTGCAGCCGGTCACCGTAAAGAAGGCTGCAGAGGATATATCCATAAGCTGTAAGTATCTTTTTTCGTTTTCTTTGATAATGCGCTTGTTGAGCATCGCTTTCTCTTCAGCCTCATGCAGCTGCTGTTCGGTCCTTTTGAGCAGTACACTGTTAAAGTCCGGTATGACGCGGATTTCAAGCTCACGCCAGGGCAATGAAGTTGATTCTAACACCTGTCTCCATTTTTCAAACGATTTACGGGGGGACAGCCGCAGGCCGTCGTTCTCTTGGATGACCGCTTTTGCCGGATCTCCAGCCCACTCAACGACCTGAACCACCTCCGGACGGAACCAGATGATATAGTCAGTCTGTTCCGAAGACAAGGCTGTATACATGACACCTGAAGCAAGATGCTTGTATACTTCAGCAGGCCTATACTCCCGGCTGAGGTTCGAAGTGTGATACATGTTGTCTTTAGATTGCTTTGACAGCCAGCAGGCCAGATCCTCCACCTCACTGCGGCCGGGTACAGCTCCAAAAAGAGCCAATTCACCCTGATAACATACAGCGGCACCGCCAGCCTTCATGACATCCAGCAATGCCGTTTCTTCTTTTGCCAGCTGCTCCATGACACTCGAAGCCGTTGTGCTACCTATGAATATACCGGACAGCCGGTTGATTCGGGTCTTTAGCTCCACTTCCTCCTGATAATTGTCAAGCTGCAGACGCTGATACAGCTCGCTGGAGAAAAATACACCCAGGAAGTTACACAGATTGCGGATTCTGTGCGGAACATATTTTACAGAATTATGATGGCATGTAACCAGTCCCCAGAGCTGTCCGTCATGAATCAGCGAAATGGTCATCGTAGCCTGAACACCCATATTCTGAAGGTACTCAATATGCATCGGCGACACACTGCGCAGCGTAGACAGGCTGAGATTGAGCGGCAGGTCAGTCCGGGGATTAAGCACAGGAAGAATAGGTACAGGCTTGTAGCCGACATCGACAATCAGCCTCAGCCAGTTCCGCAAATACAGCTCCCTTGCCTGCCTTGGAATATCGGAAGCAGGATAATGATGGCCCAGGTACGGCTCCAGCCCCTTTTTTTTCGCCTCCGCAATGACTTTTCCATTCCAGCTGCTGTCAAACTCATATATCATGACCCTGTCGTATCCCAGAATGAGCCTCAGCTGTTCGGCCGTTACCTGGCTAGCCTCCACTCTGCTCTTTGTTTGCTTCAAAATGTTAAAAAAACTTTGAATCCATTGAAAATCATTCTGCTCCGTGTCCGCTTCGTCATAGCCAGGCTCCAGCTCAACGATCAGCGTGTCCTCACTATCATGCATTATGGCAAAAAAGGGGCTTTTTCCATTGGGAGTATACACGTTAACCTGCATATAGTTTAGTACAGGCGAAACGGAACGGTTCCGGTAGGTTTGAATCATATTGTCCAGCTCCTGCTCCGGAATGAGCTCCTTCAGACTTTTCCCCACAATATTAGTATGCTCTATTCCCAGCAGCTCTCCGGTATTGGTACTGCTCTGAATAATAGTAAGTGTATCTGATGCTATAGCCAGCAGTACCCCATGCGGCTGAATACTGCCCGGAATATGAATGGGTTCCTTCTCACAGTTCGTTAAATCGAGCGGTTCATTAAGAATCTCCCCTTCAGCTGCAAGAAGGGTGCGATTCAGCAGTTCTTTGTTGTTTGTTTTACCCGCTTCAGTCATCCAATCACTCCTTATGTGGTGCATCCATTAGTGCTTATAATCTGCCTATGACTCTCCCGGCTCAGCAAACCATTGATCAAGATAATAGAAGGTATCCTTGGCTGCCTCAATCATCTCTGCCTCAGCTTCGACACTGTCTCCCGCGCTCTCCAGTTCATTACAGAACGCTTTCCAGCGCTCGCGGGTTTGCTCACCGTAACTGTTAAAATAGTTGCCGTTAACAGCCGGATCAATCGGCAGATAACCTGAAAGCATACGGATGATCATCTGCCCGCCGAGCGTTGAACCTTCCAGGACATACAGGCAGCCCAGCGCTTTCACATGCGTAGACAAATCAGGCAGCCGGGTGCACAGCGGCAGTCCAGCTATCCTCTCCTCGCTTAGTCCCAGTGCGGACAGATCCCGCTCCAGCCAAAAGCGCTTATTACCCGCTGACTCCGCGAGCACACCTTCACCGGCCTCTAACCTCTCCCTTAGCCGCTCCTCCACCGGCTTCACGAATCCATAGAATTTCATAAGATATAATTCATATTTACCCATAGTCAGGCTATTATTCATTATGGATTTGGCATATTCATTGTTTTCAATGTTCCGATGCATCGGGGCTGTTTCTTCTTTCAATCGCTTAAGAATAGCGGATGGTTTATGCAAAGTACGGTCTCCTTTAGATTGTCTAGTAGCCAGCTTCTTGAAACGCTAGTAACTTAACGGAATTAATAAAGCAAATTTTATATGAATGTACGGTAATGGTATCTTATAGATACCCGCGAACAAAAGCAAGCTTTGGTTAATAAGAAGCCTCTGCGTTTAGTAAATAATAACTCCCGGATATGTACCGCCCATGTGCTGATTCAACAGAAAAGCAGCGGACCTCCTCTTCCCGGGAGAGCCGCTGCAGGGTGATCGCGCCTATTTATCCTGCTCGTTAATGTCCCACAGATCCTTGTGCGTCAGTCCGGCAAACAGAAGCAGGATCAGCGTCAGAATCATCACCAGCTCTCTGATTGTATTGGATAGGCTGTCCACATTATAACCAAAAACAATGTTCAGCCGCCCCCACAACAGGTTAAGGCACAGCAGTGAAACCATGAAATACGTCATCCATACACTCCGGAGATAGAGGTTATACGTCCGGTTCGGGCCTTTTCCGATAAAAAATGTACGGTACCGCAGCACATAAGCGGCAAACACAATAAAAACAGCTACTTCCAGAGTAATAATAATCAAATCAACGATGGCCATGTAAATCATCTCCTCTCTTGCCCAGGCCGTTACGGTGCAGATCTAACAGGCTTTCAAGATCATTCATTTCATAGGCCTCCCGGATTCTGCCCAGGTTCTCAATTTCTCGCTTTACAGAGCTGGGCTTGACTTCGTTTTTCTTAAAAATATCGAGGAGCTTCACTTGTTGACGACCTCCTCACCATTAGATTTATCGGCTCTCGCTCGTTCCAGGGCCTCTCTTTCAATTAAAAGCTTGACCAGGGAACGGTTGTATTCATTCAGCTGCTTCTCGTTCTCCTCATCACGTTTCTGGTAATTCTGAATGACCTTCTCTTTGCCTGCCATCTGCCGGATAGCCCAAATTAAAGCAACTGATAAAAGGACATTTAGCACGACTGAACCGTTATTGTTGGCAAACAGGCCAGTCAATGCATTCAAATCCATCCATATCACCCCGTTTATTGTGGTCTGGTTTTGCTGGTTATCAGGGCTGTTTATAACCGGGTGAACCTGTCCATCCCCAGGCTGCGCCCATAACTAAAACGCGGCTGCCGCAGGATCAACTGCTATACTCTATTCTTTCGGTGCTAGATTGGTTTGGGTAATCCAGTATCAATAAAATAAAGCCGGACAAACAAAAAAACCTTGAGAAGCCTGTAAACAGGCCTCTCAAGGTTTACGGTAAATCGTCTTACATCATGCCGCCCATTCCGCCCATGCCGCCCATGTCTGGCATGCCGCCGCCTTTTTCAGGCTCTGGCTTGTCAGCGATGACAGCTTCGGTGGTCAGGAACATAGCCGCTACGGATGCAGCGTTCTGCAGCGCGGAGCGTGTTACCTTCGCAGGGTCAACGATTCCGGCTTCGAACATGTTCACCCATTCGCCGGTAGCTGCGTTGTAGCCTACGCCAACTTTTTCTTTCTTCAGACGGTCCACGATAACGGAACCTTCTTCGCCGGCATTTGCAGCGATTGTACGGATCGGCTCTTCCAGAGCGCGCAGAACGATGTTTACGCCGGTTTTTTCGTCGCCGGATACATCTACTGCTGCTACTGCATTATATACGTTCACAAGAGCTGTACCACCACCGGATACGATACCTTCTTCAACCGCAGCGCGGGTTGCGTTCAGGGCGTCTTCGATGCGCAGCTTGCGCTCTTTCAGTTCAGTTTCAGTTGCTGCGCCGACTTTGACTACGGCTACGCCGCCAGCCAGTTTAGCCAGACGCTCCTGCAGCTTCTCTTTGTCGAACTCGGAAGTGGTTTCTTCCAGTTGGGCACGGATCTGGCTTACGCGGGCATTGATATCCGCTTTGTCGCCGCTGCCGTCTACGATTGTAGTGTTTTCTTTGGTTACGCGCACTTGACGTGCGTTACCCAGCTGATCAATGGAAGTGCTCTTCAGGTCAAGACCGAGCTTCTCAGTGATCACTTGGCCACCTGTCAGGGCAGCGATATCCTGCAGCATAGCTTCACGGCGGTCGCCGAAGCCAGGAGCTTTAACAGCTACAGCGTTGAAGGTTCCGCGCAGTTTGTTCACGATCAGCATAGCCTGTGCTTCGCCTTCGATATCTTCAGCGATGATCACGAGCGGACGGGCCTGCTGTACGATCTTCTCAAGCAGCGGCAGGATTTCCTGTGTGCTGCTGATCTTCTTATCAGTGATCAGGATGTACGGGTTGTCCAGAACAGCTTCCATTTTGTCCGTATCAGTAATCATGTACGGGGAAATGTAGCCGCGGTCGAACTGCATACCTTCAACCACTTCAAGCTCAGTCAGGAAGCCGCGGGATTCTTCAACGGTGATAACGCCGTCTTTGCCCACTTTTTCCATAGCTTCAGCAATCAGCTGGCCTACTTCGTCATCAGCAGCGGAGATAGCTGCTACTTGAGCGATAGCCTGGGAATCTTCGATTGGCTTAGCGATGTTCTGAAGTTCAGCAACAGCCGCTTTAACCGCTTTGTCGATCCCTTTGCGGATAACCATCGGGTTAGCGCCTGCAGTTACGTTCTTCAGACCTTCGCGGATCATGGCCTGAGCCAGAACTGTTGCAGTTGTAGTACCGTCACCGGCTACATCGTTAGTCTTGGTAGCTACTTCTTTAACGAGCTGTGCGCCCATGTTCTCGAAAGCATCTTCCAGTTCGATTTCTTTGGCAATGGTAACACCGTCATTAGTGATCAGCGGGCTGCCGAATTTCTTCTCAAGTACCACGTTACGGCCTTTAGGACCCAGTGTAACTTTTACTGCGTTAGCCAGAGCATCAACCCCGCGGAGCATCGAGCGGCGGGCGTCTTCACTGAATTTAATTTCTTTTGCCATTAGTGTTAACCTCCTAGAAATTGTTGTAAGTGTTTAAAATCTTCTGAAGCTTAAGTATATTTACCGCTATCCTTATAAAGGATCTTCTTAGTCAAGAATCGCGTGAATGTCGCTTTCTTTCATAATCAAATATTCTTTGCCTTCGTATTTGATTTCGGTTCCGGCATATTTCGAGAAGATCACGCGGTCGCCTTCTTTAACTTCCAGCGGTACACGCACTCCGTCTTTCAGAGCTCCGCTACCTACTGCGATAATTTTGCCTTCCTGCGGTTTCTCTTTGGAAGAGTCCGGAAGCACGATACCGAAAGAAGTGGTTTCCTGCTGCTCGCTTGCTTCTACCAATACGCGTTCACCTAATGGTCTGATCATGAAAAATAGCCTCCTTTGAAATTATGTGGTTTAGCTTGAAAACAAAATTGGAATACAAGAATCTGCCCGGGACAATACCGGTTCGGCACACCTGCTGCCTGCCGTTTCCGTAATATCCGGCAGCGTTAGCACTCAACCTTCTTCAGTGCTAACAACAATTTTTATGATACTCAACTTGAAGACGGATTTCAAGTCCTTTTACGTAAAATCAGATCCTGAATGCGGAAAAATATGGCTGAACGGGTTGTCCTTGCGCACACTCACATACATTCTATCCACCGGGAGGCAAAATATGCCTCCACGGCTCCAAAACCAGGCATCTAGCTGTCAACGTCCCTGCTGCTTCACATAGCGCGCCTCCCGCGCAGCATCCTCTGCGAGTTGTCTGCGGTAGACCAGCGCTGAAAGAAACACACTGAATTCATACAGGATAAGCAGCGGAATGGTCACCAGGAAATCCGAGATGAAATCCGGAGGTGTGATGACCACCGCAATAAAGACAAGCGCGAAATAAGCATAACGCCGCATCCGGCGCAGGCGCAGCGGATTAAGCACCCGCAGCTTGGTCAGAAACATGACGATCAGCGGCAGCTCAAACAGCAGCGCCAGCGGAATGCACAGACTGAACATAAAGCTGAAGTACTCGGTAATCCCGTAAGTCTCCTCCAGCCCCATGCTGCGGGTAATGGTGATTGTAAACGACAACGCCATCGGAAAAACAATGTAATAGGCAAATAATAAGCCCAGTATGAACAAAACAGCCACGTAAGGAACATACCTTAGCGCCGCGCTCTGCTCCTCCGGCCGCAGCCCCGGACTGATAAACGCCCACAGCTGGTAGACAATAAACGGCAGCGAAACGGCCAGCGAGACGGCCATGGCAATCTTCATATACATCCCGATGCCATCCCAAAAGGAAAAAGCATGCAGCACAAAGCCCTGCGCCTGATCGGCATCAATCAGATACAGATACACGGGTCTAGCCACAAATAATCCGCCGATCAGACCGGCTGTGAACACTATCAGCACATAGATAATCCGTCTGCGCAGCTCAGTGAGATGATCAACCACCGACATTTCTTCCGATTCCAGAGACATGACTGACACCACCCAGATCCGTATGTAAGATTCCCCGCCAAAGATGGCCTGTGATATGACTGCAGGTTCAAAGCCTCTGCAGCTCTTCTGTTTACAAAAAAAGAGGCGCCACCCGGTCTGAAGCAGACTGAGAGAAACGCCCCCGCGTAGTTACACCTGTTATTCCGGCAGCTTCCGTTCCTGCGGAAGGTCTGCAGCTAATGTCTGCGGGGCCGGCGGTGCAGGAGCTTCACTGCGCCGAGCCGGTTCCGGCTCATTAATAATTTCACGTGCCCCGTCCTTGAATTCACGGAAGGTGCGTCCGACCGCCCGGCCAAGCTCCGGAAGCTTATTCGGACCAAAAAGCAGCAGCGCCAGGATCACCAGTAGAATAATTCCGGGAGCACCAATACCATTCAGCATTCGCTTTTCCTCCTCGCCCTTTGTCCGTTCATGATAGATTAAGCAGCAGCTTAATAATACCATAACTTTTGTCACACATCCAACAGCTTTAGCGCTGAGGCGGCAGGGCGGGGCATCCGTCTGTTACTGGCGGTATTGTCCGGTTACCATAAGCAGGGCCTCCGGCAGCTGATCCATGATCGCCGCCAGGTTCTCATGCACTCCCTTGGGCGTTCCCGGCAGATTGACAATCAGCGTCCGTCCGCGGATTCCGCAAATACCGCGGAAGAGCATGACCGCACGGTTCTTCTGCATCACTGTGCTTCTCATCGCCTCCGACATTCCGGGCACCTCACGCTCAATGACCCGGCGGGTAGCTTCCGGAGTAACGTCGCGGATCGCCAGCTCGGTTCCGCCGGTAGTAAGTACAAGATCCGCCTTGAAATAATCGGTAAGCTCGATCAGCGCAGCAATAATCTCATCCTGCTCATCAGGTACAATTCTGACCTCGATGATCTCACCGCCAAGCTCCTCTTCTACCAGCTCGCGGATAACCTGGGCGCTGGTATCTTCCCGTTCGCCCCTGGATCCTTTATCGCTTGCCGTCAGGATTGCTGTTTTCCACGCCATAGGTTGTTCCTCCCTCTCTTTTCTATGTAAGGAAGGCCGCAATGTGCAGCCTTGCCGCACTTCTCTCTTGCAGTAACTAAGCTTCCAGCTCGTAATTCCCGTTCTTCCCGCCGCTCTTGGAGACAAGCATCGTAGGTCCGATGACCATATCCTTCTGCAGCGCCTTGCACATGTCATAGACGGTCAGAGCCGCCGCCGAAACGGCCGTCAGCGCCTCCATCTCCACTCCGGTCTTTCCGGTCGTCTTCACGGTTGCTTCTATATAAAGTTCATCTTTGCTGTTGTCCGAGAAGCGGATGTCAACACCGGTAAGAGAGAGGGGATGGCACATCGGAATCCAGTCCGAGGTCTGCTTCGCAGCCATAATGCCGGCTACCTGTGCAACTGCCAAAACATCTCCTTTGCCGACGCTTCCTGACTTGATGGCCTCGAGCGTCCCGGGATCCATTGTTACCTTGCTTCTTGCAGCCGCTGACCGCTTGGTGATGTCCTTGTCGCTGACATCCACCATACGCGCCCGGCCCTGCTCGTTAAAATGACTAAATTCCATGCTGTCTCTCCCTCCGGCAATCCATGACGCCGTCTTCCGTAATTAACAAGTCCATGTAAGCATCATGGTCGTCCATGGGCACTTCCTCAACCACCTGGCAGCCGAAAGCCAGACCAATCCATAATGGATCTTTCTCTTGCAGGGTAGCTTCGGTATCCAGGGTGGCCCGCAGGCGGTCGTAATATCCGCGTCCGTAGCCCAGCCTTCCGCCCCGCCGGTCAAAAGCCAGCCCCGGGACGAAGATCACATCCGGCCTGGGCAGGCGATCCTGCCTGTCAGCAGAATCAGCAGCCGGCTCCAGTATGCCGAAGGCTCCCGGTACGAGCTCCTTCCATGAGTGTACCGGATGCAGGCTCATCATTCCTGTGGCTTGTATCACACGGGGCAGCAGTAACGTGCAGCCCTCCGCCCAGGCGCCGGCAATCAGCGGGCGCGTATCCAGCTCCGAACGGAAAGGGACATACGCAAGCAATGTCTTCGCTTCTTCTCCCGCCAGCCTTTCCGCCGCATGCCTGCAGACCAGAGAAGACAGTGCGTTTCTCTGGCTCTCCGGCAGCTTGCTGCGGGCGGCGGCAGCCGCTGCACGCAGCTCCCGCTTCCTTTCAGCGGTCAGGGCACTTTGGCCTGTCATGTGCAGCCGCCTCCCGTTTGTTTTTGCCTAGCTTATCATCGTTTGTAAACTCAGTTTACCACTCTTCTCCCCGGTTCGCCAAGGTTGTATCATTTCCGCTGTTAGACGAATCCGGAAAACCGTCCCCCTCGCGCGGCAGAAGCTTTTCATGTAAACTGTAGTATAAGCAAGATATACAGCCGGGTCAGAGCGCCCGGGCGAATATGCAAGGGCGGAGGGTTCAATCAGTATGCTTCTTCAAGCGACAGGAATTTCGAAATCATATGGTATTCAAAGCGTGCTGGACGGCATCAGCCTGCAGGTGAATGAGAAGGAACGAGTCGGACTCGTTGGCGTCAACGGCGCCGGCAAATCCACCTTTCTGCAGATTCTCGCAGGCGAGATGTCCTATGACAGCGGGCAAATTCATAAATCCAAAGAGACAACCGTAGGCTACCTGGCCCAGAACAGCGGCCTGCAGTCGGACAAAACCATCCAGGAGGAAATGCTGGCTGTGTTTGCTCCCTTAATTGAAGCGGAAGCAGAGCTCCGGCAGATGGAAGCGGACATCGCAGACCCGAAGCTGGCCGATGATCCGAAGCGTTATGAGGATCTGCTGGAGCGTTACTCCAAGCGCTCGGACTGGTTCAAGGACCACGGGGGCTATGAAATGAACACCCGGATCCGCAGCGTTTTGCACGGGATGGGCTTCGGGGATTTCGCGCCGGATACTCCCATCTCCACACTCAGCGGCGGACAGAAGACACGGCTGGCACTCGCCCGTATTCTTCTGCAGGCTCCAGACCTGCTCATGCTGGATGAGCCTACGAACCATCTGGACATTGAGACGCTGACCTGGCTGGAGGATTACCTGCGCGGTTATGCCGGCGGCATTCTGGTCGTTTCCCATGACCGGTATTTCCTCGACCGGCTGGTTACAACAATCGTTGAAATAGAACGCCATCAATCCCGCCGTTATACGGGCAATTACAGCCGCTATATGGAGCTGAAGGCAGCGGAATATGAAATCCGCATGAAGCAGTATGAGAAGCAGCAGGAGGAAATCTCCCGGATGGAGGATTTCGTGCAGCGCAACATCGTGCGCGCCTCGACCACCAAGCGTGCACAGAGCCGGCGCAAGGCACTGGAGAAGATGGAGCGCATTGACAAGCCGCTTGGCGATCTCAAAAAGGCCAGCTTCTCCTTCGAGCCTGATTTCATGTCCGGCAAGGAAGTGCTGCAGGTACGGGACGTTGCCGTATCCTTTAGCGAAGCATCTTCGCCGCTGTTCCGCAGTGCCTCCTTTGAGCTGCGGCGCGGGGAGACGGCTGCCCTCATCGGGCCGAACGGGATCGGCAAATCGACGCTGCTGCAATGCCTGACCGGCACCCGCCAGCCGTCCGCCGGAACCGTCAACTGGGGAGCCAAGGTCAAAATCGCCTACTACGATCAGGAGCAGACACGCCTCAACCCGCGCAATACCGTGCTTGAAGAGCTCTGGAGTGAATATCCGATGCTCGAGGAGGCGCGCATCCGCACCATCCTCGGCAACTTCCTGTTCAGCGGCGAGGATGTCCTCAAGAAAATAGCCGCGCTGAGCGGCGGGGAGAAAGCCCGGGTGGCGCTTTCCAAGCTGATGCTGCGCGGCGCAAATATGCTTATTCTCGATGAGCCTACCAACCATCTGGATCTGGTCAGCCGCGAGGTGCTGGAGGCGGCCTTGATTGATTTTGAAGGCACCCTGCTGTTCATATCCCATGACCGTTATTTCCTGAATAAAATGGCTGAACGTGTCCTGGAGCTGCATCCCGGCGGCATTGACCAGTATCTGGGCAACTATGACGACTACATCGAAAAGAAAAAAGAGCTGGAAGCCATTGCACTGGAGGAAGCCGGACTGCTTGCAGCCAAAGCCGCACGGATTGCCGATGCTGAAGCCGCATCTGCCGACAAGGGCAGTGCCTCCTCTTTTGAAGCCGACAAAGCGGCCAAACGGGAGGAGCGTAACCGTCTGCGGCGGATTTCCGAGCTGGAAGAAGCCATTGCCCGGCTGGAAGAGGAGATTGCCGGCATTGAGAATGAAATGACGAAGCCGGAGGTTTATCAGGATTATATGGCGCTCCAGCAGCATGAAAGCGACCTGAAGGAGAAGAAGGAGCAGCTTAGCGGACGGTTCGACGAATGGGAGCAGCTGGCTGACGAATAATGTAAACAGGTTAAATAAATTTTTTTAAACTGTTCCCGATTTGTTCATAAACAGTTATCCACATGCTCATCCACAGTTTTCGTGTATAACCTCAAATAAAAAAAGCCCCTCGGGGCTTTTTTTATGCATTAAATCAGCATTTCACCTGTCAAGTACTTTTTATCCACCGAATTGTCCACATTATCCACAGTTTCCACATAAACCTCACATTGGAAAACTCCCCAATCCCGGGTTGCACGAAACAGGCGTTATTGCTGATTTTACACGGTTTTTACACAACCAGGGCGGAATATGTGGATAACGTTGTCCACAGCTTGACAAATCCTGCATTCGCTAAAATTCTACTTTTTCAGACAACATAATCTGCCGCAAAAAAACAGCTTAATTGTCTGCAAAGCTGCTTCTGCCTGCGCTCTGCTTCCGATTGGACGATTATCCCCGTTCGCGGTCTGTAGCATGGTTGACACCGCCCCTTTGTCGGCTGAACCCGCAAACTGTCCAAAGCCGTCTGTACTGCCGGTTACACCGCCGTCTCCCGGCCGGTTTCCGCACGGGCAGAGAGCAGCGCCGCATTGCAGGCGGCTACATAGGCTATTCCTGCCGCCATTACGATATCCTGATGAATAGCCGTGCCTCTGAATTTGGCGCCGTTCCATTCCACCATGACCGCCGCTTCAGCCTGGGCCTGCTCTCCGCTGCCCAGTGAATGCAGCTCAAGACCGTCAAATCCGATGCTCTCGGCAATCCCCAGACTGATCGCTGCAATCACTGCTTCCAGCGGGCCGCTGCCTGTGCTGGTATAGGCTTCCTCCGCACCGCTCTGCAGATTACGCACGGTCACTGCAGCCACCCGGCGCGGCGCACTGCCGGCAAGCACCTGGACATCGCCAAGCTCATAGAACTGCGCCTGCTGTCCGGTCGCACTGCTGACCATGCGCAGCAGCTCGTCATCGCTGACTGCTTTCTGGCGGTCTGCCTTCTCTTTGAAGGATTCGTAG
The DNA here is from genome assembly GCF_001517085.1 of Paenibacillus sp. DMB5. GTDB lineage: Bacteria > Bacillota > Bacilli > Paenibacillales > Paenibacillaceae > Paenibacillus_AQ. The sequence continues at coordinate 88,778 of NZ_LRAC01000003.1, read as the reverse complement.
AGCGCATCCAGCTCCGCCGCATCCAGGGCAACACCGTACTTGGCGGCACGGTCCTTCAGCGCATGCCGGCCGGAGTGTTTGCCGAGAATAATCATGCTGCGCGGAATGCCCAGCCGTTCAGGATCCATAATCTCATAGGTGCTGCGGTCCTTCAGCAGGCCGTCCTGATGGATGCCGGATTCATGCTGGAAGGCATTGCGTCCTACGACCGGCTTGTTGAAGGCAATCGGGAAATGCATCGCCCCGCTGATCAGCCGCGAGGTATCATACAGCTTATCCAGCACAATTCCCGTCTCCGCGCCAAGCACATCCCCTCTTGTCTCCAGCGCCATGACCAGCTCCTCCAGAGCACAGTTTCCGGTACGCTCACCGACACCGTTCACCGTAACCTCGATTTGCGTTGCCCCGCCTTCAATGGCAGCCAGGCTGTTCGCAACGGCAAGCCCCAGATCGTTATGACAATGGGCGCTGTAACTTACGTTCTTTCCGCCCCTGGCCCCCAGGCGCACCCTCCGGAACATCTCTCCGTATTCGTGCGGCAAGGCATAGCCGACTGTATCCGGCAGATTAATGATGCTGGCCCCCTCCTCAATAACTGCCTCTACCATTTCAATCAGGTCATCGATTCCCGTCCGGGCCGCATCCATCGCGGTGAATTCCACCACATCGCAGAACTGGCGGGCATAGGCCGTCATTTCACGGGCGGCTGCAACAACCTCAGGCCGGCTCTTGCGCAGCTGATGTCGCAGATGAATATCGGACGAGGAGATGAACAGGTGAATCCGCCGCCGCGCCGCATCCCGGGTTGCCCGGACAGCCGCATCAATATCCCCGCGGACCGCGCGGGCGAAGCCGCAGATCTCTACACCCTGCACCTTCCGTGAAATAGTCTCCACAGCGGCGAAATCCCCCGGACTGGAGACCGGAAATCCCGGTTCCAGCACATCTACTCCCAGCCCGGCAAGCTTGTGGGCCAGAACAATCTTCTGCTCAGGGGTCAGGCTGGCCCCCGGTGCCTGCTCGCCGTCCCGCAGCGTCGTGTCAAAAATCTGAATACGTTTTTTTACCGGAATAATCATTATGAACCCTCCTGAAATGTAAGTTTAGTTTAAGCTGTTCTTCCGCTTGTGCAGGGCGCACGTCGACTTGCACCCTGCTTCTATTCCCGCCCACTGCTGCCGGCAGCACCCGATCCAACTGCAGATAAATTCCGGGCCATAGCCCGGCTAACTGCAAAACAACACAAAATCCCCCCACAAAGTGGAACTTTAACACGGAGGCTGACTCAGATACTTTGCGGGGACCCCAAATAGCTTTCTGATAAAACAAAAAACCCGCCGTCTCTATAAAGAGACGGCGGGTTACCCCTCCGCGGTACCACTCTTCTTGACGCATCCGGCTTACCTTCAAGGCAAACCGCAAGCTGCGTCCAGCTCACCCCAGACCCGCTCTGGTCCATGCAGGCATGGTCAGGCAAGTATGAGTGTCCGGTAACGGGGACTGCCGTTGCAGCGTACATATTTCACTTCCGCCGCTCCGCTCCCGGGCGAGATTCAATGCTTCTCAGGTGACTGCGTCGCACCAACCCGCAGCTCTCTGCACACCTTCTTCATCTACTGCTCCCGTTCATCGCATTTAATCCTTATAAGCATACAAAAAAGCCTGCCGTCTCATTCAAGAGACGACAGGCTGTTCACCTTCGCGGTACCACTCTTGTTGATATCCCGGTTCAGCCGTATTAGGCCGTCCGGAGAATATCCACTCCATTAATCAGGCAAAAGCATCCGGATGACTTCAATCATCCTGCCATTGCTGACCACCCTTTCACGGAGGTTAGCCGTAGACGGTGTACGAAAGGCCCGGCACACTAGCATGCCGTTTAATATTCTTCCGGAATTTCCTCCAGAAAAACATCCCGCTTCCACCGCTCCGCTCCAAGACGAGTTCAGGTCTCCTTCGGCTGCGTCGCACCTACCCGCAGTTCTCTTAACCCGGAAATACCTTACTGCTTCTTTTCATTGCGTTTCGTTATTTGAATTGGGTTGATTATACTCTTCCCGTTTGAGGAATGTCAATAGGCAGAAACTGACCACTGCTCCAGCGACAAGCCGGGATCGGCAACCATATCGAGCGGCGTGCTGCCGTCATGCCGCCATTTCACATAGGCTGCCGCCCCGATCATCGCCGCATTATCCGTGCAGTATACCGCCGGAGGAATAATCAGCTCGATGCCCTCTTTCTCACAGCGTGACACCAGTGCTTCGCGCAGCCCTTTGTTAGCGGCAACCCCGCCGCAGAGCAGCAGCTGCCTGGCTTCATTGGCTTTGACCGCACGCACGGCCTTCTCCACCAGAACCTCCACCACGGACTCCTGGAAGCCCCGGGCAATACCGGCCACATCCGGAGCCAGCCCCTTCATCTTACTCTGGTTGACCACATTCAGCACAGCCGACTTCAGGCCGCTGAAGCTGAAATCGTATGAATCGGGCTCCAGCCATACCCGCGGCAGGGCTACTGCCTCTTCCGCTTCATGAGCAAGCCGGTCGACATGCGGACCGCCCGGATACGGGAAGCCGAGAGCGCGCGCGACCTTGTCGTAAGCTTCACCCACCGCGTCGTCACGGGTGCGTCCGATAATCCGGAACTCCCCTTCGCGCTCCATATTCACAAGCTCCGTGTGCCCGCCGGATACAACCAGCGTCATACACGGATACTGCAGCTCCTTGACCAGCCGGTTGGCATAAATATGACCGGCGATATGATGGGTGCCGATCAGCGGCTTGCCCCAGGCCAGCGCCAGGCTCTTGGCGCCACGACACCGACCAGCAGCGCACCGACCAGCCCGGGTCCCTGCGTAACTGCAATAGCCGTAAGCTCGTCCGGCTGTACACCTGCAGCTGTCATGGCCTCCTCAATCACCAGGGTAATGACCTCCACATGCTTGCGGGAGGCAACCTCCGGTACTACACCGCCAAAAGCGCGGTGGGTTTCGATCTGGCTGGAGATGATGTTCGCCAGCACCTCACAGCCGTCCTTGACAACAGCTACCGAGGTTTCATCACAGCTCGTCTCGATAGCCAATATAAGTACAGGCGCAGCTGCACCCGTTTCTGTATTCATTTCAGATCCACTCTTCCTTCCATCATTCCCTGCTCCCCGTAAGCCGGCAGATCCGCCCACATGATGAGCGCATCCTCGCGGTTGTCCGAATAATACCCTTTGCGGGTTCCGGCCGGACGGAAGCCTTTTTTGCGGTACAGATTCTGGGCCACCTCGTTCGATACCCTGACCTCAAGTGTAATTGATTTCATGCCCAGGAACCCTGCTGTTCTCATCAGCTCATCGAGCAGCCGCTCGCCCCATTTACGTCCCCGGTAAGCTTCCAGGAGCGCAATGTTTGTTACGTGCGCCTCATCAACAATCGCCCACATCCCGGCATATCCGATAATGCGCTCCTGCAGTTCCATCACCATATACTTGGCGAAATGATTATGCGTCAGCTCATTGCGGAACGCTTCCTCGGTCCACGGCATGGTGAAGGCTTCCCGCTCGATTACGAGAATTTCCGGAATATCCTCAAGCTTCATCAGGCGAAAAACAAGCTCGCTTCCCTGATCCCCCACTATCATAGGCTCCGTCATACTTGGCTTGTGCTCCCTTCACTGCTCCGGCGCAGATTGGCTTCCGCTTCGGAAAGCTGGGTATAGTTCGGGATTAACCCGTGAACATCATCACTGCCCGCCAGCAGTGCAGCCTCGCCGAGAAAGCCGGCCCAGCGCCCTTCCAGCTCGTATGGCACCGGCTGTATTTCCGCCTCGCCAAGCAGCGGTTCAAGGCTGGCATGGCTTGCATGCTGAGCGGTTTCACCTACGAACCACAGAATGCGCGGCTTCATGCCCTCTGCCTCCGCCTGCTTCAGCCGCCCGGCAAGATGCGTTACCCAGTCAGCCATCAGCCGGATCGCATCCGGTTCAAGCCGCTGCGGAGCAGCCTGGCCATCAGCTGTAAACAGCCCGGTGTAGGCTTGCCCGCGGCGGGCATCGATCAGCGGAATGATCCAGTCGGGTCCATATCCGCCTTGTCCCGCTTCAGCAGCCGGGCCTTCCGCCTGCTTCTCCAGCGCGGCAGCATAACCGCCCCAGGCCAGCGCATGCAGGCTGGAAACGCCTGCAACCGGCACCTTCCAGGCCCAGGCCAGTGTCTTGGCCGCAGACACCGCAATGCGCGTTCCGGTGTAAGATCCCGGGCCGACGCCCACGGCAATCCCCTTTAGCATGGACGCATCGGTACCGCTGGCCTGCATTGCCTGCTCGATTATCGGGAGGAGATGTACGGAATGGTTCCGCTCCCCGGATGCATTAATCTCATGCAGCACCCTGCCTTCCTCCGTAACAGCTACGCCCAGTATGGCCGTCGAAGTATCCAGCGCCAAAAGCCGCTTCCGCGGCCCGTTATTTTCCTTCATCATCATTCGTTACCCCACTTCTGGATCAGCTCGCGGCACAGTTCCCCGTATGGCTCACCGGCTGCCTTCACAGTAATCAGGCGTTCCTCCGGTCCGGCCGTTTCCATGTATAGATGCAGATGCCGCTGCGGCATCAAATCTGTAATGATGCTGCTCCATTCCACCAGGCAGACTCCCTGCCCGTAGAAATATTCATCGAGCCCCAGCTCGTCCGCTTCCTGCGGGGAGATCCGGTACACATCCATATGGTACAGCGGCAGGCGTCCGTTGTATTCTTTGATAATAGTAAATGTAGGACTGTTCACAATCCCCTCTACACCCAGATGGCGCGCAAAAGCCTGCGAAAATGCCGTCTTGCCGGCACCCAGGTCACCATCGAGGCCGATCACCATGCCCGCCGATGCCGCACCGGCTATCGCAGCTGCAAGCAGCTCCGTATCCTGAAGGCTGTGTGAACGGTAAGTAAATACCGTTTCAACATGATTGTCCAAGCTGCAACTCCACCTTATATAGTATCCTTTTAAAGACATCAACCGACATAGCATAACAATACTTTTAATTATATCGGTATGCTACTTGTCCCGCAACAACCCCCTCTATTCCCGGCTGCCGGCCGTATAGGCTGAATGCGGCTGTCTGCTTCTCTCTGCCTGTTTTTTCTTCGGGTTATGTCCGGAAAACAGGCTGTGCAGCACCATTCCGGCGATAATGACCGCAATTCCAGTCCAGGACAGCAGAGAAGGCAGCGGTGCAGACAGAATCAGGATTTCCCCGATCAGCGCAAACAGCACCTCCAGCGACTGGGTGGCTTCCACCGAAGCCAGTCCGCTCATGCTGCTGCGGACCATATCCGTAGCCCGGAAAAACAGGACGGTAGCAATGACACCTGAGGAAAAAGCGACAATCACAGACTGTAGGGCCTGCGGGCCTGAGGGCAGCCCCACATCTGCCAGACCGATAAGCGATATAATAAGCCAGAACGGCAGGCTGGCCAGTGTCATGCCGAGAATACGCTGGAACACGTCGAGCCGCTCCCCGCACAGCTCCATTGTTTTGCGGTTTCCAAGCGGATACGCGAAGGACGCGATCAGAACCGGGACTATGCCCAGCAGTACCTGTGACGCTTCAAGCTTACGGGCATGATCGGCCTGGAGCAGCGCTACACCAGCCAAAATGATCAGGGACAGTCCGAGGCCGCGCAGCGGAATCCTGCCCCGTTCATAGACGCTTGAACCTCCGGAGCCGGCAACCCATTGTCCGAAGAACGGGGCCAGAAGGGAACCGGAGATAATGGTAATCTGCCAGGTTCGGCGGTCAGCCAGCCCGGCGCATAAGCAGCCGCGAAGCAGATTGGTGCGTAGAACAGGCCAAAGCCGACCGTTCCCCAGAGCAGCCAGGCCCCCGGGCGCTCCTTCATCGCTGCCAGCAGCGGCTTCAGCCTGCCCCGCCCCGCAACGATAGCCACCAAAAACGGAAGTGTAAACAGATAACGCAGTGAGGCGCTCCAGGCCCAGCTGCCTCCCGACAGCTCCATCCGCCGGTTAAGGACAAAAGTTACCGCAAAAAATAGCGCCGAACAGACGCCAAGTAAAATAGGACGCACGTTCATCATCTCTTTTCATCAAATTCACCTCCCCAATATAGGGTCAGACTTTTGCCACCGTCAACCCTTGTGTCAGCTGTACGGCAGCTTGGGCCGGATGGGCGGCCTCTGCTTCACTTCATAAACGCAGCCAGCAGATGCATTCCTTCTGCAAAGGCCCTGCCCGTTATATAGCACAACACAAACAGAGCAGCTATTATCCGTGACAGGACATCGCTGCTCTGGCGTTGTTAGAACACTTTATTATCTTCCGAAGAACCGTTAACGACACAGCCGCATCATTTGCGGTTATTTCCTCTGCTCCTCCAGCCGGTCTACACCGACTGTATGTGTATTGGTTGGCCGTGAGCCTACCTGTACGGTTGCCATTCCATTTTCCTCATCCACACGTTCGATCCAGACCGATTCGCCGTCCAGATGAACGGGGATCATATCCTTGGATGTATAGATATCCATCGCACGTTTTACGTCCATGATTCAAGTCTCCTTCGCAAGCATACGCTTTATTTTTATTAGTACCGTCTCAAAAAAATGGATTTTCCTGCACTTCATCCGCTTCAGGCTCGCCGATGGTGTCATCGGCATCGAGATATCCGGCCTCCGGACCGTAATCCGTATCATCCGGATCGGCAACAATCCCGGCCCAGTCCACAACCTCGGCAGGAATATCCTGCTCGGATAATTCATCAAGCCATTCCTTGCGCCCCTTGCCCATGGTTCTTATCCCTCCGCTTTTCTCCATACATGACAGATATGCCTGCCATTAGGCCAGCTTTTACAAGCCCGGCTTTATTTTTTCCCAAGACTCGCAAAAAATGCATCAGGGTAGAAACTGCGCCCGCACACCATACTAAACAGTAACTACATGATGGGGTTCAGCTCATACAGCACTTATACAGCACTTATAACTCAGGAGGCGATATCCATGCATACCGTCTGGAAAGGGGCCATCAGCTTCGGCCTTGTTCACGTCCCGGTCAAAATGTTCTCGGCAACCGAGGATAAAGACATTTCACTCCGTTACATCCATAAGGAATGCGGAAGCCCGTTGTCCTATGTCCGTAAATGCCCTGTATGCGAAAAGGAAGTCGGGTGGGAGGAGATCGGCAAGGGCTATGAATATGAAAAGGGTAAGTTTGTCCTGTTCGACAAAGAAGAACTGGAGCAGCTGACCGAGGAGAGCAGCAAGAGCATCACCATTCTGGATTTCGTGGATTTGACGGAGATTGACCCGATTTATTTTCAAAAAACCTACTACCTGTCACCCGATCAGGCCGGCACCAACGCCTACCGTCTGCTGATGGAGGCCATGCGCCAGAGCGGCAAAATCGGGATCGCCAAAATTTCCATCCGGTCCAAAAGCAGCCTGGCAGCCATCCGGGTGCTGGAGAACTGCCTGGCCATTGAGACGATTTTTTATCCGGATGAGGTTCGGCCTGTAACCCAGGTTCCGGGCCTGCCGGAAGCAGGCATTGTCAGCGACAAGGAGCTGGAAATGGCCAAGCTGCTGATCTCCCAGCTGTCCACTCCTTTTGAGCCGGGCAAGTATACCGATGATTACCGCCAGCGGATGCTGGATCTGATCTCGCACAAAATCTCCGGCGAGGAGTTCCACATTGCACCAGCCCGCCAGGAGAGCAATGTTATTGACCTGATGGCCGCACTGCAGGCCAGCATCGAGGCAGTTCAGCATATCCCGAGCGATCCTGGGACCGCTCCGGCAGCGGCTGCAGGCAAGTCAAAGACGGGCACCGGCACCCGGAAAAGAGCAGCCAAAGCCAGCGGCACCGAAGCGGCAGCCGGTACTCCTGTCCTCAGCGAAGCAACCGGACCCATTCCGGTTATTGCCCCCAAGACCAAACGGCGCAGCTCAAAAAGCAAAGAGACCGTATCCTGACGCGGACGGTCAGGCACCCAAGGAGGCGGTTTGATGGAATTGAAGCCTGTTACACCGTTCGAACCGGTACTTGCTGCGCAGCTTCCCTCCGGCAGCCAGTGGATTGCCCAGATTAAATGGGACGGGGTCCGCATGCTGTCCTATTATGACGGCAGCCGTATAGAGCTTGTTAACCGCCGGGGCAACCGGCGCACAATGCAATACCCCGAGTTAACTGTGCAGGACCGCTATTGCCGGGCAGACAGCTTCATCCTGGACGGTGAAATTATCGCGCTGGCCGGCGGCAAACCGTCCTTTCATGAAGTGATGCGCCGTGACGGCGTGAGAAGCGAAGCCGCAGTCCGCGCCGTGCTGCCTCAGGTTCCGGTACTCTATATGGTCTTCGACATGCTGTACTGCAGCGGCAAGTGGCTGCTGGATCAGCCCTTGTCCATGCGGCAGCAGATGCTGCAGGATATGCTGCTGCCCCATCCCCATGTGCAGAATGTGCCAAGCTACACTGATCCGGCTAAGCTGTTTGCTGCTGCCAGCAGCGGAGGATTAGAGGGGATTGTCTGCAAAGACCTGGACAGCACCTATGCTCTGGGCGGCAAAGACAAACGGTGGCAAAAGCGTAAGAACATCCTCGACGTAACCGCTGTAGCCGGAGGAGTCACGTTCCGGGACGGGATCGTTAATGCCCTGCTGCTCGGTCTTTATGACAATGAAGGCAGGCTGCATTACATCGGCCATGCCGGGGCCGGCAGAATGACCGCCATGGACTGGCGTAATCTGACCGCCCAGGCCCATAACCTGACTATACCTGCATCGCCTTTTGCAGCCATGCCGGAGCGCAGCAAGGATGCGGTATGGATCAGTCCGAGCCTGGTGTTCAAGCTGCATTTTCTGGAGTGGAACCCATCCGGAACGCTGCGCCAGCCGGTCATCCAGGCACAGGTAGATTTGCCGGCTGAGTCCTGCGCCTTGAGCAGAGAGGCTGAGCACTATTTTACAGGAGGTGAATCTGTATGCCGGCAACCCTTAAAGGCACGATTACCATTGACGGACAGGAGCTTACCGTTACGAATCCGGAGAAGCCGCTTTGGCCGGAGATGGGTATAACGAAGCGGATTTATCTGCAAAAGCTGGCCGCCCTTTCGCCTTACCTGCTCAGCTACTGCAGAAACCGGCTGCTGACGGTGATAAGGTACCCCCACGGCGTGCCCGGGATGTCCTTTTACCAGAAAAACGCCCCGCAGCCGCGGCCTGAATTTGTAAAAACAGCTGTGCAGGACGGGATCGAATATATTGTTCTGCATGGCTTGCCGGAGCTGTTATGGCTGGGGAATCTGGCCGCGCTGGAGTTTCATCCTTCGCTGCATTACGCCGGAAGCAGCCTGCCCTGTGAGTGGATGATTGACCTCGATCCTTCCCTTGAAGTGGAGCCGCGTATTATGGAGGCTGCTGCTCTCGTCGGCGATGTGCTCAAATCACTGGGGCTTGCTTCAGTTCCCAAAACTTCAGGGGCTACAGGGGTTCAGATCATTGTTCCGGTGCAGCAGGGTATTACCTTTGAAGAGCTGCGCAAGACCGGACACTTCATCGGGCGTTATGTGACTGAGAAGCGTCCCGACCTGTTCACGCTGGAACGCCTGAAAAAGCACCGCGGTGACCGGATTTATTTTGATTATCTCCAGCACTACGGCGGCAAAACGCTGGCTGCCCCATATACTCCCAGGGCACGCCCGGGAGCAACCGTGTCCACTCCGCTGCTGTGGGAAGAGGTTGCCCGCAACGTATCGCCGCTTGATTATCATCTGCTGAACATTGAAGAACGGCTGAACCGCACGGGTGATCTTATTGCCAAGGTAGCGCCACAGCCTGTAGGCGAGATTGCTGCGAAGCTGCCTTGAAGCCGCAGATCAGGCAGGGTCGGCAGAGCCGCAGAACAGCATACAGACAGCAATAAGCCCGCAATGCCTATAATGGCTGCGGGCTTATCAGGCGTCCAGCTTGTGGACGGAAGGTATTGTTCTATATGAGAATTCGGTACAAAGAGCTGCGGGCACCGGATTGATTACTCTGACTTTCGTAAATATACCTTCCTTCGGACAGCGTACCCGTTCCCCCGGATCACGCTAGTGGATTGATTTCTTTTTGAAGCGGCCGCCTTTTACATCGTGGATATTGCCAATTGCAATAAATGCATCAGAATCCCAGTCTTCTACAATGGATTTGAGCTTTGCTTCTTCCAGACGAGTAATAACTACAAAAATCACCTTTTTATTTTCACCGGAAAAACCGCCTTCGCCATCCAGATACGTCACACCACGCCCGAGACGCTCCGTCAGCGCTTCCCCGATATCACGGAACTTGTCGCTGATAATCCAGACCGATTTCGACTGGTCCAGACCTTCGAGTGTTACATCAATCATCTTGAAGGCAATATAATAGGCAATCAGGGAAAACATCGCATTATTCCAGCCGAACACAAAGCCCGCTCCGGAAAGGATAAAGAAGTTGAAGAACATGACTACTTCTCCGACAGAGAATGGCAGCTTCTTCGCAACCAGAATGGCCACTATCTCCGTACCGTCAAGCGATCCCCCGTATCTGACAACGAGCCCGACCCCGACGCCCAGTATAACCCCGCCGAACACGGCTGCCAGCAGCGGCTCAACGGTTATCGGATTGACCGGATGCAGCAGCTGAGTACCGATCGACATGACAACGACTGCAAATAAAGTGGATAAGGCAAAGGTCTTGCCGATCTGCTTGTAGCCGATTATCAGGAACGGCAGGTTGAGCAGGGTCAGCAAAATACCGAGAGGAATATGAAAAATATGGGATAGCATAATGGAAATACCGGTTATTCCGCCGTCAATCAACTCATTGGGAACCAGAAAAATTTCCAGGGCCACCGACATCATCGATGCACCCAGCACCATCATAACCACCCGTTGGGCGAACCGCAGTCTGGCGGTCTTCAAGGATGCTTTCTGAGGCTTTTTCTGATCCTCATTCGTAAAGATTTGCTGGCTCACAGTCATAGAACTCCCCCTATAAATAAGTGTCCAAAGAATAACTGAAAGCATAAGGTTGAGCTATACTTTCTTATATTTCTTCTCGTACTTATATTATATCACAAAAGACGGCCAAATAAGGTATGGAACATATTCGCGCCTTAGAAAAGTTAAGGTTTAGTCCTATTTTTGGTCATAAAAGCGGAGATAACAGCTGACAAAGACCTTGAATCAACTTGACATTTCTGTCCCGCTTCATGAATTTGTCAGGGTCAATAAACTCGCTGTGCTTCTGGTCTTTTTCAAAAGCGGCGGCAAGCCGGACAACCATATCCGGGGCCAGCAGTACCGCAGTAAGCTCGAAATTGGAATAAAAGCTGCGCATATCCAGATTGGCACTGCCGGCCGTCGCCAGCAGATCATCCACAATCATGACCTTGGCATGCATGAAGCCCGCAGTATATCGGTAAAATTTCACCCCGGCATCCTGAAGATTTTCCAGATAGGATAAGGAGGCAGCATAGACAAGCTTGTTGTCCGGCTTGGCCGGAATGATGATCCGCACATCCACTCCGCTCAGCACCGCATTTTTCAGTGCCCGGCAAATCGGCGGATCTGGTATGAAGTAGGGCGAGGTGATCCAGATACGCTTTCTGGCCGCCGTAAGAGCGCCAAAAAACATCTCCTGGGACCCATCCACCGCGCCGTCCGGCCCGCTGGCCACGATCAGCACAGCTTCCTCCCCGCTGCAATGATGCTCCGGAAAAAAACGCGGATGGCTGAGCCAGTCTCCTGCGGCCAGCTTCCAGTCCTTCAGGAACACATACTGCAGATCATATACCGCATCTCCCTCCAGCCTTAAATGCGTGTCGCGCCAGTTGCCCATTTTGGGGTCTTTGCCCAAATAGTCATCTCCGACATTCATTCCGCCCGTAAACCCTACCAGCCCGTCGACAACCATAATTTTGCGGTGATTCCGGTAATTGAACCGCCGTTCCAGCAGCGACACCAGCGGCGGCAGGAAGAAATGAACCTCTACACCGGCATTTTTCAGCGTCCGGATGAACCTCTTACCCAGCGCATGACTGCCCAGGCCATCGCATAAAAGACGGACCTTCACCCCCTGGCGGGCCTTGCGGACCATGACATCCTGAAACCGTTCGCCAATCTCATCATCGCGGAAAATATAAAATTCCAGGTGGATATGCTCCCGCGCACTTTCCATCGCCTCCAGCATAGCCTCATAGGCAGCTCCGGCGTTGGGCAGGATCCGGCATCGGTTACGTCCGGTAATCTTCATATCGGACAGCCCGGAGAGCAGACGAAGCAGGCTGCCCCGGCCGGCAAATTTGGGATTTCCGCATTCCTCCGTTTTTTTAATTATCCTGATTTTACTGCAGACATGTGTGCGGATTTCACTACGGCGCGCCGGCGTACAGCGCCTGCCTATTCTGCGGCTCTGCCAGTAATCACGCCCGAGAAAATAATAGAACGCAAGACCTGCCGGAGGGCAGCAGAAGCTGAGAAATATCCAGGCCATAGCCCTTTGGGGACGGCGGTATTCGAACAGCATGATGGCTGCAATCTGCAGTATAAAGAGAGCCAGTAAGAGTGCAATAATGGTCAAGCCGTCACCTCCGCAATCTCAATAAACACCAGCCGGCAACCTCTGATCCGCTGCTCTGGACAGGCTGATTCTAGTACAGGTTTTGCCGGAACTCTTCCTCTTTATTCAGGCAAACCGTTGTCATGTTCATCCAAAGGGCTGAATACATAGAGTAATAGGACAAATCGGATGAGCCCCAGGATTGCAGGATTTACGGATTCACAGCCAAGTACAAGGCGGCTGCGCAGCCGCAGAAAGGAGAAGCTATGAAACCCCAGCATAAGGATAACCGGATTACCCTGCTCGTTGTCCGCGAAGCCGGACGTCCGGTCAGACAACTGCAGCTGTCCAAGCCTCTGGCCCTGGCCCTGCCGGCTGCGGCTGCCCTTTCCATTTCCAGTCTGGTCACCTCGATGCATTTTCATGCCTCGCGTTCCATTGCCGAGCTGGAGGCGGAGGCCGCCTCCTTGTCGCTGGCCAATCTCCGGATGGAGATGAAGGTGGCCGACAAGGATCAGACGCTGCAGCAGCTCCGCAGCCAGGTAACGGAGCTGTCCGAAGAAGCCGAGGTAATCAAAGACAAGCTCAAAAGTGTAAGTGAGCTTGAAGCAGAGCTGCAGTCGCTGATTGATACTGAGGAAGCAACCGGTACAGATTCAGACGCAGATATGGACTCTGCCTCTATCTCAGGGATTCCCCCGGTATCCGCTTCCGGAAATGCATTTGCGGCTACTGCAGCAGGCCCATCCGCAGGCTCCAGAACAGCTGCCTTAAATACAGGACCGCAGGTAAGTCCTGCCGCCGCCCTTGCCTCCCTGCCGGCCATCAGCTTCCGTCTCGGAGCCATCTCAGGCGCGATCAGCAGCACGGTAACTCCGCAGGTAGGCGGAGAATATATCGCTGTCTATCAGGATGATCCCCTGGGAATGGTACAGGAGGCACGGGATGACTACGAAGAAATCCGCAGCCTGCTGGATGAGATGCTCGCCAGCCTGTCCGCCACCATTACAGAAGCCAAAGAGGTCCGGGATACAGAGGCCCAGCTTAAGGCCAGCCAGGCCCTCGCTGAGAAGGCACGTCTGGCACCGGCCGTTATCTGGCCTACCCGTTCCAAGATCATTACCTCCAGCTTCGGCTACCGTTCCGATCCCTTTAAGAGAATCTCCGCCTATCACTCGGGCATCGATATTGCCGGCAGTATCGGAGACCCCATCTATGCGGCCATGGAAGGTGAGGTTACAGCATCGGATCAAATGGGCGCAAGAGGCAAATACATTATTATCAAGCATGCAAACGGTCTCGAAACCTGGTACATGCATCTGAACAGCATGACCGTCTCCGCCGGTGACAAGGTCGGCAAAGGCGAGCAAATCGGCACCCTCGGCAATACCGGGCGCAGCACGGGGCCACATTTACATTTTCAGGTTATCAAGCAGAATAAAGCGGTCAACCCTTTGGGTTATGTCAAACCATAGAACATGGATGAGAGGCGGGTATACATGTGGAATAAACGTAAGCAGGCTGCGCCGTTCAGGCCGACGGATTCGCTGATCGGCCACGGGGGCAATCTGGAGGGCAAGGTGCAGTGTGATACGAATCTGCGGATTGAGGGGAACTTCAGCGGAGAAATCCAGTGTCAGGGCACTGTTACAATCGGCGAACAGGGAACCGTACGGTCCTCAATCAAGGCAAGAGAAATCATCATCGCCGGAAAAGTGTACGGTGACGTCACAGCGGATCAGCGGCTCACCATGACAGGCACTGGTCAGCTGCACGGCAACATTCTGGCGGGCACGCTGAGCATTATGGAAGGCAGTGTGCTGAACGGCTCAATCGCTACAGCCGAACAACCTGCAGCCTTGCTGTCAGATGCTTCCGCCGGGGCGGAAAACACGGACAAAGCAGGCAAGCGCGGGTCCAAGCAGCAGGGCAAACGCGAAGCAGGCTAAGCGGGCAGTGCCCGCTTAGCCTCACTTTTATTACATCAGATGACCTGTTTAAGCAGCTACATCCCTTTTACTGAAGACAAGCCAGGAAACGGCCAGGAACAGCACATAGTACGCAGCCAGCACTGCAACCGAGAAGCCAAGGCTGACCCCTCCCGGACCTGTATCGCTGAGCAAATAGCCCCGCAGGTCCATATGGGTAAAGATCAGATACTTGGCCCACTCGAAGCGTTCAGGATTAAAAATCTGGACAAAATATTTTGGTGAACATGATAAACAGCGACAGTCCGATCGCCAGCCCGCTTGCGCGGAAGACACTGGAGACCATAAAGGCAAGGGCTGCTGTCAGGAACAGCTCAATGTAGCGGCAGAACAAATCCATGAACGAGTATTCCGCCGGGGTCCAGGACATCAGATTGGTTACATCAGAGGTATCCTGCCCGGAGAAAATGAGCGATGACGCATATCCGAAAGCAACCAGCACAGCGGTGCTGAGCAAGCTGAACAGGATCATCGAAATGTATTTCGAGAGCAGAATTTTGGAGCGGCTCCACGGACGGATCAGCAGCAGCTTGATGGTTCCCCAGGAAAATTCACCGGCCACAGCATCAGAAGCGATCACCACCGTAAAGATGGTATTCAAAAAGAAGGAGATTGTTACCGTCAGCTGAAAATTATCCCACACTCCAACCGGGTCAGAACTGCTTGTAAAATAAATCAGTGCCGGAAACAGCGCACTCATGAGTCCCAAGATAACCAGCATAACCCATGTGCGGACCCGGCTGTAAATCTTGATGTTCTCATTATGTATGAGAGCTGCGAACTCACCCAATGCCTTCACCTCCGGTAATCTCCAGGAATTGATCTTCAAGTGACCGTGACAGCGCCCTGATGCTATATACTTTGAAGCCTGCCGCCACAAGTTTTGCATTCAGCTCAGCAATGTCCTCACGTCCGGCCTCCACGGAGATCCCCCCGTTTTTTAACACGCCTTGTCCCAGCACGGCCAGCGCACCCTCAGGATCATCAACCTCAAACAGCGTTTCCGTGACCGGCAATACAGCGTCCCCCACTGCTTTCAGCTGCTTGACATCAATCAGCCGGCCGTTCTGGATAATGGCCACGCTGTCACACATCAGCTCCATCTCGGACAGCAGGTGGCTGGAGACAAATACGGTCGTACCCTCCTCCTGGCACAGCCGCCGCAAATAATCGCGCAGCTCCCGGATGCCCTGGGGGTCAAGACCATTCGTCGGCTCATCCAGGATCAGCAGCTTCGGCCGGTGCAGCAGGGCCTGGGCCACACCCAGCCGCTGGCGCATGCCAAGCGAGTAGGTTTTGACTTTGTCATTAATTCTCTGGCCAAGCCCGACCAGCTGCACAACCTCATCAATCCGCTGCTTCGTAACACCGGGAATCATCCGGGCATACTG
Organism: Paenibacillus sp. DMB5; assembly: GCF_001517085.1. Classification (GTDB taxonomy): domain Bacteria; phylum Bacillota; class Bacilli; order Paenibacillales; family Paenibacillaceae; genus Paenibacillus_AQ. The sequence goes on along the minus strand of NZ_LRAC01000003.1, from coordinate 72,826 downwards.
GCGCAGATTCTGGTACCCGCTCAGGAACTTGTACATTTCCGGATTCTCCACAATTGCGCCGACATTGGCCACAGCCTCTTCAAAATGATCCTTGATGCTGCGTCCGCAGATCAGAATATCGCCGCGGCTGATCGAGATCAGACCGACCATCATGCGGATCGTAGTTGTTTTCCCGGCGCCATTGGGCCCAAGGAACCCGAAGATTTGTCCGGGCGGAATATCCAGCGTCAGATCACTTACCAGTGTTTTGGAGCCGATTTTTTTGGTCACCCCCATCAGGCTGGCTACAGGCTTATTCGCTGATTCTGCCGTAAGTGGCATTCCTTCACTTCCTTTCTTTCGTTTATAAAATGAAATAATTTTAGATTGAACAAAGAAATATCCTGTATTAGGATTAGCCGTGACTCCAGAGAATATTTGGACTTCCGGCCGCTGCCCTTCTGCAGATTTCTTTATTTATACCGTTCTTAACGGTTGAAATCCGCAGACTGCCTATGCTTCCGTAGCGAGCTTTTCTGCGAAAAGCTTTCAGGCGGTCGCTACGCTCCTCCAGTTCCAAAATTCCCCTCCGTCACTCTTCCTTTAACATAAAATTCCCAGTTAAATCTATATAGCCATTTCATTTTATATATTTTCCATTTTACCACATCCTGCCTTTTTCCTGAAAACCAGGGAAAAAGGAAGAGTTAACTAACTAATAGACGGTTTAATAGGACGGTAACCCTGCATATATAGAAAATTATAAGAAGAATGTCGCTCCATGCGCCCCCCTCTACCTATAAGCCCGAATTAACCGCCGCCAATCTTTAAATAGGACAATGTTCAACAGAAATAATGGGATTTTCCCCTCTATTGCGGCTCACTCTGGTTACTTTGAGGATGTTCCTGCATTTGGGACTGAGCAGACAAGCCTGCTTTATTGTAGGTAATCCATTATTAGCAATCTATCATGCTTAGGATAGTGGGATGGCAACAACTATTCCGGTACATATGAGAAAGGGCCGTATCCTTCGCCAAGCGGAAGAATACAGCCCTTTTCTCATTATTCCATTAAGCCGGTCAAAAAGACACGGCTATGATGATTTAGCCTCCAACACGCGCAAGCTCACGCATATTGGCTTCAAAAGCAGCCATTAGGGCAGCTTCGCCGGTCAGGCCGGTCTGCTCAACCTTGCGGATCTGCTCCAGCATCCGTTTGTAATCCTTCGGAATGACGCGGACGAACTTAGGCAGCGACGCTTCCCAGGAGTCCAGAATCCGGCCTGCGGCAGCACTGCCTGTAAGCTCGGCATGACGGCTGATCAGCTTGTGCAGCTCAGCTGCTTCCTCAGCTTCTTCAACCCGCTCCAGCAGGACCATTTCCAGATTACAGCGTTTGATGAAGCTGTTCTCCGGATCGTAGACATAGGCGATACCGCCGGACATCCCTGCCGCGAAGTTGCGGCCGGTTGCACCCAGCACGGCTACGCGGCCGCCGGTCATATACTCACAGCCGTGGTCACCCACGCCTTCTACGACTACATTCGCACCGGAGTTGCGGACCGCGAAACGTTCGCCGGCAATACCGTTGATGTACGCTTCTCCGCCGGTTGCCCCGTAGAGCGCCGTGTTTCCGATAATGATGTTATCTTCGGCGGCAAAGGTAGCCTTAGGCGACGGCTTGATGATCAGCTTGCCGCCGGACAGCCCCTTACCCACATAGTCATTGGAGTCGCCTTCGACCGTAATCGTGATCCCCTTAGGTACGAAAGCACCAAGACTTTGTCCGGCAGAGCCGGTGAAGTTCAGGCGGATCGTATCATCCGGCAGCCCGGCAGCCCCGTATTTACGGGTCAGCTCACTGCCCAGGATGGTGCCGACAGCACGGTTGACGTTGGTAATCGGCAGGGATACCTCCACCGGCTGGCCGGATTCCAGTGCCGGAGCCGCCAGATCGAGCAGCTTCGATACATCAATCGTTTCTTCCAGGCCGTGGTTCTGGAACTTGCTGCGGAAGCGGGTGCTTCCTTCCGGCAGTTCCGGCGTATGCAGCAGGCCGCTCAGATCGACACCCTTCTTCTTCCAGTGGTAATCAGCATGGACAGCATCCAGGCAATCCGTACGTCCAACCATCTCTTCAATGGTCCGGAATCCAAGCTCTGCCATAATCTCGCGCAGATCCTGAGCCACAAAGGTCATGAAGTTAACGACATGCTGCGGATCGCCGGTAAAGTTTTTGCGCAGATCCGGATTCTGGGTAGCAACGCCGACCGGACAGGTGTCCATCTGGCAGACGCGCATCATGATACAGCCTACCGCTACGAGCGGCGCGGTTGCAAATCCGTATTCTTCGGCTCCCAGCAGTACAGCTACCGCAAGGTCGCGCCCGCTGAGCATTTTGCCGTCAGTTTCAAGTACAACACGGTCACGCAGATTGTTCAGCATAAGCGTCTGGTGAGTCTCGGCAAGGCCGAGCTCCCACGGCAGACCGGCATGGCGGATCGAGTTCATCGGGGAAGCCCCGGTACCGCCGTCATAACCGCTGATCAGGATAATGTCGGCACGGCCTTTGGCTACGCCGGCAGCAATCGTTCCGACACCAACCTCAGACACCAGCTTCACGTTAATGCTGGCCCGCGGATTAGCGTTCTTCAGATCATAGATCAGCTCTGCCAGATCCTCGATTGAGTAGATGTCATGATGCGGCGGCGGCGAGATCAGGCCTACGCCTGCTGTAGAGCCGCGCACTTCCGCTACCCAAGGATAAACCTTGCGGCCCGGAAGCTGTCCGCCTTCACCAGGCTTCGCTCCCTGTGCCATCTTGATCTGGATCTCATCGGCGTTCACCAGATAGTTCGAGGTTACCCCGAAACGTCCCGATGCCACTTGTTTGATTGCACTGCGGCGGGAATCGCCGTTAGCGTCAGGAATGAAGCGGGCCGGATCTTCCCCGCCCTCACCGGTGTTGCTCTTTCCGCCGATGCGGTTCATTGCAATCGCCAGCGTCTCATGGGCTTCCTTACTGATGGAGCCGAATGACATTGCTCCGGTCTTAAAGCGTTTCATGATCGATTCTGCCGGTTCAACCTCATCCAGCGGAACCGGCTGGTTCACGGATTTGAATTCCAGCATGGAGCGGATCGTCTGGTGCTTCTTGCTCTCCCCTTGAACAAGCGCGGCATATTTCTTATACAGCGCGTAGTCACCGCTTCGTACAGAATGCTGCAGCAGATGAATGGTCTGCGGGTTGAACAAATGATCTTCCCCGTCACTGCGCCATTGATAATCACCGCCGGAATCGAGCACCTTGTCGTTGCCGTCCTTATCAGTGAATGCGCGGTTGTGGTGCATCAGGGCTTCAGCCGCCACTTCCGCAAGGCCGATACCGCCGATGCGGGAAGGTGTCCAGGTGAAGTAACGGTCCACGAACTCTGTGCTCAGGCCGACCGCTTCAAAAATCTGTGCGCCGCGGTACGACTGAATCGTGGAGATCCCCATTTTGGACAATATTTTAACTACGCTCTTAGTCGCAGCCTTAATGTAGTTCTTAACAGCCTTCTCATGCGAGATGCCGCGCAGCAGACCCTGGCCGATCATATCGTCCAGACTCTCAAAAGCAAGATAAGGATTGACTGCACTCACGCCGTAACCGAGCAGCAGCGCGTAATGATGCACTTCACGCGGTTCGCCGGACTCCAGCAGAATGCTGACTTTGGTCCGCGATCCGGAGCGGATCAGATGGTGATGCAGGCTGGATACAGCCAGCAGCGCCGGAATGGCTGCATTCTCACGGTCTACGCCGCGGTCAGACAGGATAAGGATATTGTGGCCTTTGGCCATTACACGGTCAGCCGCTTCATTCATGCGCTCAAGCGCGATGCGCATGCCTTCCGCTCCAAGCTCAGCCGGGAACAGAATCGGAATCGACATCGACTTGAAGCCGGCACGGCGGACGTGGCGGATCTTGGCGAAATCCTCATTTGAGAGGATCGGCGACTCCAGGGAGATCTGCCGGCAGCTCTCCGGTTCAGGCTTCAGCAGGTTGCGTTCCGGACCGATTGTGGTAGCTGTAGACGTAACCAGCTCCTCACGGATGGCATCAATCGGCGGATTGGTTACCTGAGCGAACATTTGTTTAAAGTAGTTGTAGAGACGCTGCGGACGGTCCGAGAGCACAGCCAGCGGGGCATCATAGCCCATCGAGCCGACGGCTTCGGCGCCGGTGGAGGCCATAGGCTCAAGCACCTTGCGCAGATCTTCAAAGGTATAGCCGAACGACTGCTGCAGCTGCTGCACATTGTCATGCTTAGGATTCGGCAGCTCAGGCGCTTCAGGAAGCTGATCCAGACCGATCAGGTGCTCATCGAGCCACTGGCGGTAAGGCTGCTCGGAGGCGATTTGGGCTTTTACTTCCTCATCCGAGATAATCCGGCCCTGCTTCGTGTCAACCAGCAGCATACGTCCCGGTCTCAGCCGGTCTTTGTATAATACATCCTCTGCCGGAATATCAAGCACTCCCGCTTCCGAGGACAGAATAATCATATCGTCTTTGGTTACATAATAACGCGCAGGACGCAGACCGTTGCGGTCAAGCATCGCACCTATTTGCACACCGTCGGTAAAGCCCATTGCGGCCGGCCCGTCCCACGGCTCCATCAGCGTGCTGTGATACTCGTAGAATGCCTTCTTCTCTTCGCTCATAGTCTCATGGTTGCTCCAAGGCTCAGGAACCATCATCATGGCTACATGCGGCAGGGAGCGTCCGCTGAGATAGAGGAATTCAAAGGTGTTATCGAACATAGCGGTATCCGAACCGTCAGGATTGACAATCGGCTTGATTTTGCCGAGGGATTCCCCGAATACTTCACTCTTGAACAAGGACTGGCGGGCATGCATCCAGTTCACATTCCCCCGCAGCGTATTAATCTCACCGTTGTGGATCATGAAGCGGTACGGGTGGGCACGCTCCCAGCTCGGGAACGTATTCGTGCTGAAACGGGAGTGAACGAGGGCAATTGCCGACTCCAGCTCTTCATTCTGCAGATCCAGGTAGAACTGGCCTACCTGCTCGGTTGTCAGCATGCCTTTGTATACGATCTTGCGGCAGGACATGCTTGGCATATAAAAGGATTCAGCCTCTTCAACACCGCCGTAGCGGATAGCGAGCTCTGCACGCTTGCGGATTACAAACAGCTTGCGTTCAAAGGCCAGCTCATCAGCAAGGCCTTCGGAACGGCCGATAAACACCTGGCGTACATAAGGCTTGGCAGCCTTAGCGGTTTTGCCCAGCATTTCATCATAGGTGGGAACATCACGGTATCCCAGCACTGTCTGGCCTTCTTCAGCAATAATCTCGCTTAACAGAGCTTCATGACGGGTGCGGATCTCCTCGTTATGAGACAAAAAGATCATGCCCACGCCATATTGGCCCTGTTCCGGCAGCTCAAAGCCAAGCTTTCTGGCTTCACCGGCAAAGAAACGGTGCGGAATTTGCAGCATAATGCCGGCTCCGTCACCGGAGTTCGGCTCGCTTCCCTGTCCGCCGCGATGCTCCATATTAAAGAGCATGGTCAAAGCGTTGCTTACGATATCATGGGAAGGTTTACCTTTAATATGGGCAACAAAGCCCATGCCGCATGCATCTTTTTCGAACTGGGGATCATAAAGACCTTGTTTGTTGGGCAGTTCAGTGTGTCTCATCATACGCAACCTTTCTATTCTAAAGTAGTACCTTGATTCTCAGGAAAATGTTACAAAGAAATACTTAATATTTATTCAAGCCAGATTGGTTATATAAGTTTATCATCGACCTGACATGAGCGCAATTTAAAGTTTTTTATGAGTTTGATTAACATTTGTTTTTACGGTACAGCTTTACTGAGCGAAAGTGTAAAAAAACTTTATCATGCATATTTATGCATAACCGATGTATAAGTCCTTATCCAATGAAAACGCTTCAGAGGGTTTTCTTTTTCACTATGTACTCTTTTTTATGGACTTTTCCGCATATAAAAAACACAAGGGCGCCCCCGCAAGGACGCCCTTTGTTCATATCAGCCATTTTCAGATAATGTGATTATACAGTCAAAACTTGTTCACCTTTTACAGAAATTTCATTCTCCTGCTCACGGGTCATGAAGTACGTAAACGTAAGGGCCAGGAATACAATCCCATAAATGGCCAGCACTCCCGCATCACTCCACATCACACCGTAATTGCCGGTGGAAATGGCTGCCTTGAACCCGCGGACACTGTAGGTCATCGGAAGCAGCGGATTAAAGAATTTCATCCAGCCCGGAATCAGCTCCAGCGGGAAGGTTCCTGCGCTGGTTGTCAGCTGGAAGATCAGAATCACAATCACTACAAAACGTCCAGGCTGATCCAGCCAGGTTACAATCGCCTGGATCATCCACATGAACGAAATACTGGTAATAAAGGTGAACGCGTAGAACAAGGCCACATTCTGTACCTCAAGGCCAAGGCCGTACAGTACAATCATTGCCGCCATCAGCGACTGGAGCACACTCATCATCGAGAAGGTCAGCGTACGGCTGATGAACCGGTTGAACCGGCTGGCACCTGGAACTTCGGAGCTGCTCATCGGAATGACCAGTGTGCAGATCAGCGCGCCTACAAACAATCCGAGTGACAGGAAGTAAGGGGCAAAGCCTGTGCCGTAATTCGGTACTGCGCTGACCTTCACTTCTTCAATCTGCACAGGCTGTGCGAACATGGACACCAGAGCGTCCGTCTTGTTCACTGTGCTGGTCTGGGAAGCGGCATCTCCAAGCTTGGAGGCGAGCTCACCGGAACCGGACTTCAGCTCGTCGAGGCCGTCCTTCAACTGGCCCGCACCGTCGCTGAGCTTCTTCGAGCCGTCCGCTACGGAGTTCAGGCCGCTGCTCAGCTGGCCTGCGCCTGCAAGCAGCTTGGAGGTGCCGGCTTCCAGCGCCTTGCCGCCGTCAGCCAGCTTCGCTCCGCCTGCGGCTGCTTCGTCCAGCTTCGCGCCGAACTGCTGCATCCCGGCGGACAATGTGCCGCCGCCGGTTTCCAGCTTCGCTGCGCCGGCCACGAGCTGCTGCTGCCCGGCCAGCAGCTGCGTGCTGCCTGCATTCAGCTGCTGCGCACCTTCATGCAGCTGGGCAACCCCCGCGTCCAGCTGCTGCGTTCCCGCCTGCAGCTGGTTCGCGCCCTGCACCAGCTGCCCGTGGCCGCTGTGCAGCGAAGTTGCGCCAGCCAGCAGCTGCTGCTGGCTCTGATCGAGCTGCGCTGTGCCTTCGGCTACAGCGGCGCTTGCGGCCAGCAGCTTCTGCACATCTGCACTTGCAGCAAGCTGCGGGTTCGACTTGGCCAGCTGCTGCAGGCCGTCTGATACAGCCTTGGCAGCGGCGCTAACCTTCGCGCTGCCCTCCTTGGAAGCCTGAAGACCGGCTTCCAGCTTCGCACTGCCTTCATTTGCGTCCGTCAGTCCGGCCGCAAGCTTCGCGCTGCCGTCCACTACGGACTGCGTGCCGGCCGCAAGCTTCGCTGTCCCGTCCACGGCCGACTGTGTGCCGGCCTGTAATGCCTTGGCTCCGGCTTCTGACTTCTTCAGTCCGGCGCTGAGCTGCTTGCTGCCGTCTGCAGTCTGGGCAACGCCGGCCTGCAGCTTCTTGTGTGCAGCGGACAATTGCTCAAGTCCGCCTGCCAGGGTGCTGCTGCCGCTCTCCAGCGCTGCGGCCCCTGTATTCAAGGCGGTTACGCCTTCTGTCAGCGGAGCTACACCTTCTACCAGCTTGCCCGTGCCTTCAGTCAGCACAAGCAGATTATCCTTCAGCTTGAGCGCACCGTCATCCAGTTTGGCTGCGCCGTCGGCAATTTTCGTTGCACCGTCTCCGGCATCGCCGAGCCCATCGGCGATTTCCGTAATTTTATCGAACACGGAAGTCGTATAAGCTTCAGTAATTTTGGCGGATACCTTGGTCTTGATATCCTTTACTGCAGTCCCGCCGATCTGGCCGGCAAGGAAGTTATAGCCTTCATTCGGCTCATAGATAATTTTGGCCGGCTGCGGATCTGCTTCCAGCAGCGTCGTCGCGTTCGCGGAAAAATCCTCAGGAACGATAATAGCCATATAGTACGTATTATCGTCCAGACCCGCTTCCGCCTCGGCACGGGTTACGAAATGCCATTTGAACCCGTCGGTCTTTTTAAGCTCCTCCACCAGATCACTGCCGGCGGTAAGCTGGGAGCCCTCGTACTCGGCGCCCTTATCCTCATTGACAACAGCCACCGGCAGCTCGTTCATCTTACCGTACGGGTCCCAGAAAGCCTTGAGGAATAATCCGCTGTACAGCACGGGAATGAACAGGACGACAAACATGGGAATCAGCACCTTCGGATTCTTCAGTGCCGCACCCAGGTCCTTGAAAAAGACAGATAAAGATTTCATTCTGGTTCTCTCCTTATAATCATATGCTCTTTATACAAAGCTATAAATCTCTCTCTGTTTAGGCGGGGCTGCTATTTGCTAGCTGGATGAAAGTTGCAGTAACACCAGATGACCATTTTCCCCATTCGGTCAATTAAGAGCAAAAAAAATTTGTTCAGCCTTTCTGCTGCACTCTCCACATGCAGCACCGTACTAAGGGACAGCGGACAAACTGTGCGCCGTTCCCTCCGGCAGCCCATGGCTTACTGTGCCAGGCCATCTGACAGAAACAAGTGAAAATAATCCTTGATCTGCTCCTTGCTCAAAGGTACATGCACCTTGTTCAGCTCGGCGGTCAGTACAATGTACAGCCTGAACATTACTATGGACACGATCTTGGGGTCACACGGCTTGATTTCCCCTTGCTGTATGGCCTGCTCCACCTCCCGTTCCAGATATTCCAGCACAACGTTCTCGAGCTTGTCGAGCCCGTCACCGGCCTGCGGCGTTCCGAAATCGCGACTTTCCTGGGAAAGCTTGATAAACAGCTCATGTTCGCTTCGAAATTCAAGCAGTGCATCCAGCACCCTGTGCAGGTTATCAAAAAACGGCTTATCCCGCCTGATCTCCCGCTCGGCGATATGCTTCATCTCAGTAATGACATCACGCAGAATCTCATCAAACAGCTGCTCCTTATTCGTAAAAAAGGTATAAATCGTGCCTTTTCCGACATTCGCAATCTTGGCGACCTGATCCATTGTCGTTGCCTTATAGCCGAATAATGAAAAACATTTCGTCGCGGCCTGAAGCACCAGCTGCCTTCGATCTACCACAGCCACCTGTATCCACTCCCTTTCCTGCAAAAAATCGCTGCCGCATTATCTTGACCACTTTACTAATCCGGTCATTTGGTCATTACCCACTTTATCACTTTCCCTTTCACTTGGCAATACCCGGCTGCGCTCTTTATTTTTAATTTATTGCAGTGTTTTAACTTTCCAATTACGTCTTATTTGTATAATGTGAGATAAGGGGTTCATTCCCTTGTATAATGTAATAGAACTATTACAGAGAGGTATCTCGTATTCGATCTAAGAAGAGGACCCGCAATTCTACCCATAAAGGAAAGTAGCAGGTGAACTTATGCGAAAGAAAAGAGTACTGCTGTTTTCGGAAGGCTTCGGCACGGGCCATACAGGGGCAGCCTATGCTCTGGCCGAAGGAATCAGACTGCTTAACCCGGACGTCCAGTGCCGGGTCATTGAGCTGGGCAAATTCCTGAATCCTACGGTTGCGCCTTGGATCCTTTCCGCTTACCGCAAGACAGTCAGCAGCCAGCCTAAGCTGGTCGGCATGATGTATAAAACCCAATATCATAAATCACTTAACCGGCTGACCCGTGCAGCGCTGCACCGGGTTTTTTATACTCATGCCAAAAAGGTGGTCGAGCAGCTGAAGCCCGATCTTATTATCTGCTCCCATCCGATTCCTGCCGCTGTCATCTCCAGGCTGAAGCAGCAGGGGCTGGATATACCGCTTTATACTTTGATAACAGATTATGACGCGCACGGCAGCTGGGTGAACCCTGAGGCTGACCGCTACCTGGTCTCTACCTCACGGGTCAAATCCATCCTTACCGGGCGGGGAGTGCCGCCTGAGCGGGTCACAGTCACCGGGATTCCGGTGCACCCGAAGTTCTGGGAGCGTTCCAACAAGACATTGCTTCGTAAAGAGCTCGGACTGGCTGATATCCCAACTGTTCTAATTATGGGCGGAGGCTGGGGCCTAATGTTCGGCCAGGATGTCATGGATTCCCTTACCGCCAGAATGGATCAGATTCAGCTGATCTTTTGTATGGGGAGCAACGACAAGCTGGTAGCGCGGATGCGCTCCACTCCGCTGCTGAATCATCCCAATGTAAAAATCCTGGGCTACAGCAGCGAAATCAACAAGCTGATGGACGCTTCAGACCTGCTGATAACGAAACCGGGCGGGATGACCTGCACGGAAGGGCAGGCCAAAGGGATTCCAATGCTGTTCTACAGCGCCATCCCCGGCCAGGAAGAGAAGAACTGCCAGTATTTCGTAGAGCTCGGGCTGGCCGAGGTGCTCGACTCCCAGGTGGTGGACAAATGGTTCTCCCTCCTGCTCCGCGAATACGCGGGGATCGAAGAGCAGCGCAGACGGCGGCTCGCCCTGGAACGCCAGCAGCCCCACAACTGCGCCTCCACGGTGCTGCAGCTTCTGGGCAAGACCGCAGACGGACCTGCCGAGCTCCGGAGCACACGGGCGCAGGCGCGGACAGAAGAGGCTGTTTATGTTACGCCCTGAACGATCAAAAACCTCCAATTCTGCCTGATGCAGATTTGGAGGTTTTTTAGTTGTCTGCAGGCAGGACCCTTATTTATAAAAGGTATGATTGCCGATGGTCTTGGCATAGGTGCGTGAATGATGTACGGTCAGATCCTGGGCCAGCTGCAGTGACAGGAAAAAATACGTATCGTCCGTAACCTCTTTCACTCCGGAAAGAGCGGCATTGACCGCTTTTATACTGTCTTCATTCGGTTTCACACGTTTAAGACGCCCGTTAGCTACCGGGCTAAACTGGCTTTTCTGATAAATAACCTCATATATAGTGTCGGGAAAATTGGCTGACCGTAGCCTGTTCAGAACAACGTTGGCGACTGCCACCTTGCCCTGGTACGGTTCACCCTCCGCTTCTGCCATTACAATCTTTTGCAGCAGTAGCAGGTCTTCTTCGGATACGGCGTAGCTCCAGGTTGCTTCCGCTTGCTGTTCCTGGTTTAGTAGCTTTGTCCGGGAGAAGAACAATTTAAGGGGGGGATTTTGCTGAGATGCCGTTTTGACTTTGTTTACAGTCTGATTCCCCTTGGCTGCCGCCTGTTTGAGTGCTGTCTGCACTGCCGGCGGGGCCTTCATCAGAGTGGCTTTGGGCTGAACGGCTGGTTTAACGGCTGCCTGCTTGGGCTTCAGCTTACCAGGATCGAACCATTCCGCCTTGGGCTGCTTGTCCTGCCAGACCTGGCCAAGACTTGTTGCTGATGTATAAAAGACAGGGGTGCTTATCCTGCCTGACCTCTCCTGAGCTGACGATTGCTGTACCTGCAGCGCTGCGGCTGCGGCATGGCCGGCTCCGGCTAATTTATCCAATTGCTGTGTATTCTGGCCTTCGGTAACAACGCCGGGGCTAAACAGGCTTATCGCTGAGAAACACACTAGAATTACGCCGACCAGCAGCGCAATACAGCGGTTTTGTTTAAAAATCTCCATCACTTACCTCCTAGTTTACGGCACATTCCTATTGTATGTAACCGAAAATGGAAGCTTTGAAAACTTTCTTGTCGATTTAAGCTTAGAAAAATGACATTTTTCCGATCATTTCATACATAGGAATGGCATGCATTCTAGTAGCATACACCACAAAAGCATCAACCGTCCAGTCTTTTACCGAACAATTGTTCTCTATTTTGTCTGTCCGGTCCCGCATATCGCCCAGCAGCCCCGAACTGAAAACGCGTTCATCCCGGTATTTGCGGGCTAAAGTCAGGTGCGGAGAATAGGATCTTTTTTCCGCCTTAAACCCCAGCGCCGAAGTTGCCGAAACGACGTCGCGCTGGAGCTCCTGCAGCCGCTCCAGCTCACCGGAAATCCCGGCCCACAGCACTCTTGGCGACTCCGGAGCACCGAAGGTTCCCCATTCCCCGAGACGGAGCCTGAACGGTTTCTGTCCGGCAGAAATTACCTTCAGGGCAGCAAGCAGTGCGGGAATTTGGGCAGCCGGGGTGTCACCCAGAAACTGGAGGGTAATATGATAATCATCGGGATATGTCCATTTGGCGAACTTCAGCCTTGAAGACAGTGCGGCCGCTTCCTGTCCCAGCAGCCTTCCCTGCTCCTCAGGCAGCTTCACGGCAACAAACAGACGCTCAGGATCACGGCCAAACGTACGGTTTTCCATGTGTATTTCACCTTTCGGGACAGATTTGATATCCTTATTGTATACAAGATCAGCCAATTTTACGAAAATTGTATAACGGGAGGGAACCATCATCACTAAATCCATTGTTTGTTTGCAGCCACTTACTTCTCAGCAGCAGGAGACCATTCTCGCCGCCGCTCCGGGTTATACCCTTACACTGGGAAATGCCAAAAGCCCGGATCTTGATCAGCTTGCCCGCGCGGAAATTATAATCGGCTGGGGCAAAGGCATAGCAGATACCGTGCTGCAGCCGGGTTCACCGCTCCGCTGGGTCCAGACCTGGTCTGCCGGCGTGGAGAAGCTGCCGCTTCGGAGGCTGGAGGAGCGGGGCATCCTTCTGACAAATGCCAGCGGTGTCCATGCCGAGCCGATCACGGCCGTTATTATCGGATTCATGCTGATGTTTACCCGAAACTTTCACACAGCGATCCGCAATCAGCTGGAACGCAAGTGGCATTCGGACGGCAAGGAAAGCGAGCTGACCGGTAAAACCGCCGTCATTGCCGGAACGGGCTCCATCGGAAGCGAGACCGCCAGAATCGCCAAGGCTTTCCGGATGAAAACCATCGGAATCAGCCGCTCAGGCTCAGAGGTTGACGGGTTTGACAAGGTCTACACCACTGCACGGCTGCATGAAGCAGCCGAATCTGCCGACTTCCTGATCAACACCCTGCCGCTTACCGACGAAACGAAGGGACTCTTTAATGCCGATGTGTTTAATGCCTGCCCGCAGGGGGCTTATTATATCAACATCGGACGCGGGGCGACCACGGATACTGAAGCCCTTATGACCGCGCTGAACAGCGGGCAGCTGGCCGAGCGGGTCTCGATGTCTTTGACCCCGAACCGCTCCCTTCTGAACATCCGCTTTGGGGCATGGAGCAGGTCATTATTACACCGCACTGCGCCGGTACGACGGACCGTTATGCCGACCGGATCGTAGAGCTCTTTACCGAGAATGTACAAGCTTACCTGAAGGACGGCCAGCCTTCCCGTAACCTGGTGGATTATAGCCGGCAATACTAATATCGTTTAACATCCCGGTTCGTTTTAAAAAGGGGGATTCCCGGCAGCTTTTCCTGCCGGGAATCCCCCTTTGTCTTTTGCTGTTCGCGGTTAAATCCGGAAACGCGTTACCGACTCCTCAAGCTCCACCAGACGGCTGCGCAGCTGGCCGATGCCGGCTGCCACCTCACTGGTCGCCTGCACCTGCTCATTGGCAGAGGCTGACGTCTCCTCCACTCCTGCTGCCGACTGCTGGGCAAGTGCCGAGATATGCTGGCTGAATTCATTCATCGTCTCACTTGCACCGGCCATTTTCCGGATATCTCCGCCCATATTATCAATGGTGCCTGCCATTACATCTACCGAGCGGTTAATATCCGCCAGGGCGCTGCCGGTCTCCAGAATCTGCCTGCCGCCCTCCTCCGTCTTCAGTACACCTTCCCGCAGCTGCTCCACCATCTCTCTGGAATCCGCCTGAATCCCTTGAGTGATGCTGGTGATTTCGGATACGGTCTGCTGCACATCCTCTGACAGCTTGCGCACTTCCTGGGCAACGACCGCGAATCCGCGCCCGCTGTCCCCGGCTCTGGCAGCCTCTATCGCCGCGTTGATGGCCAGCAGATGAGTCTGTTCAGAGATGCTGCGGATGGAGCCGACCAGCCGGAAGATCCCTTCATTCTTACGGTTAAGCTCCTCCACTGTATCCATCGACTGGGATACAACTTCGGCAATCTGGCCCATCTGTGCCACCGAGCTTTCCATCAGTGCTCTGCCCCGCTCGCCTTTGGTGCGCACCTGATCCGAATGCAGCCGCAGCTCTTCCCCCTTGCCGGCAAAGTCGCTTATCAGCTTGTTCAAATCCTCAACCGCCTTCGAGGCTTCCACAGCGGATTCCGCCTGGCTGCCTGCCGCATTGGCCAGCTCCTCCATTGTAACGGCAATCTGGCTGCTTCCCTCTTTGGTCCCTGACACCGTGCGGACCAGCTCATCGCCCTGCCGGGCGATGATTCCCGAGACGTTACGAATCTGGCTGACGATCGCAAGCAGCGTCCGGTTCGTGTCATTGGCCGTTTTGGCAAGCCGCCCTATCTCATCCTCATTGCGGATCAGGGTATCCTCCGAGGTCAGATCCCCCTCCGCAATCCGCTGCAGATGAGCGGTTACCGCTTTGATCGGGTTAATAATCGTCTTACGGATTACCATATTGATCAGGCCGATAATCAGCAGTACAAGCAGTATGATTATACTGATAATAGTAAGCGAGGCGTGAAATGCATCCTCCGAGTGTCTCCCATCCTGCTCGGCATCCTCCTGGCTGTGCTTGACCAGCGCCTCCAGATCAATCTGCATCGCATTAAAGGCATCAATCCCTTTTTGCGAGACCTCCAGCGCGAGCTGCTCATTCCCCTCGTCACTAAGCTTGATAGCCTGACTATTGATCGTCATGTATTCATTCCATTTGTCACTGAGGGCTGACAGCTGCTCCAGTCCTGTGTCACTGTCAAGCGATTCTCTGTAAAGCTTCATCAAATCGGCAACCTTGCGGATCGCCTGAGCCCTTTGTTCTTCAAGCTTAGCCTTTTCAGCACTGTCTGTATTGAGAATATGCTGCATACTGAGCGCCATAATGTGCTCTGTATAATAATTGATATCATGCACCTGATTAAGCGCCGGTATTGCTTTTTCAACAATATTCCCTGTGTTTTTCTGCATATTGTACATTTGATAGAGGGAGGTACCCCCGATTAGCAGAACCAGCAGGGCCAAGGCTGCGTAGCCTGTGGCGATTTTTGCTCCAACGCTTTTTTTTCTGGCCTCCATGACCTTTTTCATAGTACCTTTTGTCTGCTTCAGTACGGATTCCAACCGATTCCGCTCTTTTCCCACAACTATGCCCCCTCTGATTTCCGAAAACCTTACAAGTAATTTACAATCGATTGCTTTCATTTTCACAATTGGGCAAAACGATACACTACTCTCTATATTTCGGCAGGAATTACGGATATTTTTAGATGATGTCATATATCCTCCGCACAATAAAACCGGGCTCCCGCAGGGAACCCGGTCTGTCTGAACGGCTTAATCCAGGTCGTAAATGGAGCCTACCTTCAGGCCGTACAGCTCGTTATAGATTTTTTCGGCAAAAGCATCCGTCATCCCGGCGATGTAGTCGATCACCATATGCTCCCAGGTCCAGATCGGCTTCTGCTGCCGCTGGTCCTTCTCAAAGCGCTGCAGCCAGTCGCTCGGAATGATCGCCTTGGAGGTCTCCGGATCGTTGAACGCCCCCCACAGCCGGCGGAGAATCCATTCACTGCGTTTTTGCAGGCGCTGCACGCGCAGGTCGCGGATCATCGTAACCCAGGCGAAGCTTTTGAGCACACTGACCGTCCGCAGCATATCCTCATCCTCTGCGCCATCCTTGATGAACGTGACCTTCTTCCAGTCCCCGTCGGAAATGACCCCGAGACTGGCGACGAAGGTGCTTACCCAGTAAGCCTTCACCTCCCGGCGCGTACGGGAATAATCATTTTCGCAGGTCGGCATCTTGTCCATCCAGACTCTCAGGAACTCGCTCAGTACCGCCTCCACCTTGATGTGGATCGCTTCAGGCTGCCAGCCCTTCCAGAAGGAGTCCTCCAGCGTCGTAATCTTCTCTACAATCAGCCGCTGGATATAGGTATCGTGCATAAAATGCTCATGGACTTCAATCTTGCCCGCCTTGATCCCGTCCTCCAGATCATGCGCGGAATAGGCGATGTCATCGCACAGGTCCATCAGCTGGGCCTCCAGCGTCTTTTTGCCGTCAGGAATCCCCCAGTCCTTGCGGATCTCCGAGATATAATTCCATTCGGACAGATACATGCCCTTCTTCAGCACCGTGCCGGGAAAAGGATACTTGTTGATCCCCAGCAGCACGGCATCAGACAGATTCAGCCCGTCGATATTCTCGCGCTTCTCCAGAAACATGATCAGCCGGAAGTTATGCGCATTGCCCTCAAAATGCTCATACTGCCGCTTCATATTCCCTTCGATCGTCTGCTTCTGCACCGGGCCGGCGCCTGACTTCAGCGCTTCCTCGGCTGTTTTTTTGGCGATAAGCTGCTCCAGGATGTTGTCCAGCACCTCTTCCCCTTTATGCCCGAACGGGGGATGGCCGAAATCATGGGCGATGGCTGCACATTCCACCACTTCAGGATCAATGACAAGCCCGGGGTTGTCCGCCTGTCCGGTTTCCACCTCAGGATAAGAACGTAACAGGCTTTTGGCTGCCTCGCGGGCAATCTGCGCCACCTCGAGCGAGTGGGTCAGACGGGTCCGGTAATAATCGCCGGTGCCGGCGCCGAATACCTGTGATTTGCCCTGCAGCCGGCGGAAGGTCGGTGAGTGAATCAGGCGTGAATAGTCGCGTTCATACGCCGCTCTTGATGTCTCCAGACGGGTAATCTCCGGATACTGCCTGTGCTCTCTTTTCTCAATTAGTGTCATATCCGCTGCCCCTATCCATGTTCTGTATTTAGTACTTCATTATAGACATTTCCGGCAGAACTTTCACTCTAAAATAGAAAAAACGAGTTCTCGCCTGCCGTGAATATTTCATCACAGGGATGGAGCATTCTAAGGTCAAAATAGCCCGTTTCCCGCACACGGGTCCGCTATGGAGTGAAGCTGACAAACCATGAAAAGATTCCGCCGAATATCAGCAGCAGTTCTGGCCCTGCTCATGCTGCTGGCCAGCTGGTCAAGCCACGCCCTGGCCCGTTCCGATACCAAGAACCGCCAGTATCATGAGCAGAAGGGCGACATGATCTGGGAAGTGCCGACGCGCCAGAAAGTGATCGCCCTGACCTTCGATGATGGCCCTGACCCGACCGACACTATCAAGATTCTCGATGTACTGCAGGAATACAACGCCAAGTGCACCTTTTTCGCCATAGGCAAAAAAATCGCCGCCTATCCTGAAATCGCCAGCCGGGTTATCTCAGAGGGCCATGAGCTGGCCAATCATACTTATAACCATGTATATTTCAAACGGCCTATCTCCGTAGAGCAGGTAATGAAGGAGCTGAAGCTGACGGAAGACGAAATTGTAAAGGTTACCGGCCGGCACAGCAGCCTTTTCCGGCCGCCGGGCGGGATGTATGACGAGACGCTGGTCAATGTCTCAAACCGCATGGGGCTGAAGCCCGTGCTGTGGTCGTGGCATCAGGATACACGCGACTGGAACCGTCCGGGGGTTTGGAATATCTCCAGCAAAGTCATCACGAATGCTCATAGCGGTGATATTGTCCTCTTCCATGACTATGTTCACGGGCAATCCCAAACGTATGAGGCCCTGCAGATCATTCTGCCTGCCCTGGAGAAGCAGGGATACCGGTTTGTTACCGTCTCCGAACTGATCGGACTGTCAGCCTCCGAGAAGGCGGGAGACATCAGACAGCTGGCCTATTAGGGACTGCCCGGCCTCCTGAGGGTTCTTTAATTGCACAGGCTCTCAAAATAAGGTAGGCTTGATCTATCATTTAGACTGATTGGGCGCTGCCGCAGTGCACCTCTAGGAGGCTTTATCCCATGTCCGAGAATACTTCCTATACAACCGAGGAAATCGCCCGGCTGTTGAAGATATCGAAATTAAAGGTCTATGACCTGATCAAAAAAGGCGAGCTGCCGTCATACCGTGTCGGGAAACAGATGCGGGTAGACCACTCTGATCTTGAGGCCTATAAGCAGAATTCGCGCAGCACAAGTTCGTCCGCAGCGCCGCAGGGGGCTTCTGCCGCCCCTGTCCCTCTGCAGACAGGTATGCCGTTTGTTCTGCCGCCGGCAACCTTCTCGCCTCCGCTTCACCTTACCCAGCCTGGTTCCGGACCGGTTAAGGCTGCTGCAACGAACATAGTGATTACCGGACAGGACATGTCCCTTGATATTCTGGCTACCCATCTGGAGCGCAGCCTGCCCTCCTCCCGGCCGCTTCGTTCTTATGCCGGCAGCCTCGACAGCCTGATCGCCATGTACAACGGCGAATCGGACATAGTCAGCACCCACCTGCTGGACGGCGATACAGGGGAGTATAACCTCCCCTATATCCGCAAGCTGCTGGTGGGCTTCCCCTATCTTGTCGTGCGTATGCTGACCCGCAGCGCCGGGCTCTATGTACAGCAGGGTAATCCGCGGAATATCCGCAGCTGGCAGGATTTGCAGCAGCCGGGCCTGAAGCTGATTAACCGTGAGCGCGGCTCCGGCGTCCGTGTGCTGCTGGACGAGCAGCTGCGGCTGCACGGAATTCCTGCAGCCGGACTGAGCGGGTATGGGACCGAGGAGAACAGCCATCTGGCGGTAGCCGGCCGCGTGGCCCGCGGTGAAGCCGATGTCGGCATCGGTATAGAAAAGGCCGCCAAAATCATTGAAGGTCTGGAGTTCATCCCGCTGATTCAGGAGCGTTATGATCTTGTAATGCTCAAGAAGCCTGAGAATGAACAGTGGATTGGCGCTGTGCTCGATATTTTGCGTTCCCCGGCCTTCAAGAACGAGCTTAATACGATTCACAGCTATGATCTTACTGGAACCGGTGAGATTATCTACGAAACATAACGCTTCTCCGGATAAACAAAAACTCCGCTTCCCTGACTGACCAGGGAAAGCCGGAGTTTTTGTATGTAATCGTACACCTTCACCGTTATGAACGGCGGTTAACGAACATCAGCATAAGCGCAGAAATGACTATGATTGAACAGACCCACATCCAGGCAAGGGTCATATTGCCGCCGTCTACGGCAACATAGATTGCAGTCGGTACAGTCTGGGTACGCCCCGGAATATTCCCCGCTACCATGATGGTCGCCCCGAACTCACCCAGCCCCCGGGCAAATCCCAGCACAAATCCGGCAGCCAGCGCCCGGCCTGCCAGCGGCAGCGTAACATACCGCAGCACCTGCAGCTCGCTGGCCCCCTGGGCGCGTGCGGCGTCCTCAAGATCCTTATCCACTTCCTCAAAGCCGGCCTTTACGGTCCGGTAGACCAGCGGAAAAGCGACGACTACAGCAGCTATCACCGCTGCTCCCCATGTAAACAGAATGGTCTGCTCTGTTAACCGTTCATACAACTCTCCAATCCAGCTCCTGCGTCCCAGAATGACCAGAAGCACAAATCCGACAACGGTCGGCGGCAGAACAAGCGGCAGCATCAGTACAGTCTCCAGCAGACTGTAACCCGGGAATTTCCGGCCCGCCATCAGCTTGGCCGCATAGGTTGCCAGAATAAATACAATAATGCTGGTAATTACAGCGATTCTGACTGAAAGCCAGACCGGGGCGAAAAATTCAGTCCAATTGATCTCCATTCGCTTCCACCCCGCTTATCTTCATTCGATGAATTAATCCGCCAGTGAAAATCCGTAGCTTGTGAAGATGCTGCCTGCTGCCTTGGTCTGAACATAATTGTAGAAGGCTTTGGCTTCTGCCTGATGATCAGATTCCTTGACAATGCCTACAGGGTAATTAATGGCCTTATGCACATGTGCCCCTACAGTAAGCGCGATCTTTACCTTAGAGGAAGTGAGGGCATCCGTCTTGTATACGAAGCCTGCATCCGCATTCCCTGTCTCTACATAGGAGAGCACCTGACGGACATCCTTGGCAAAGACCAGCTTGCTCTGCAGCGTATCCCATACCTTCTTGGCAGTCAATGACTGCTGGGCGTACTGGCCGGCAGGCACGGATTCAGGCTGGCCAACGGCCACCTTTTTAAAGGCCTTATCGGTAAGCAGTGTAATGGAAGTGATCTTTGTTTTGGAGCTTACGGGAACAACCAGCACCAGCTGATTCTTCAAGAGCTGCTTACTCTCCGAAATAAGCCCCTCGTCCACCAGTGCCTTCATCTGCTTATCCCCGGCAGAGAAGAACAGGTCCGCGGCGCACCTTGTTCAATCTGCTTCTGCAGCGTGCCGGAAGCACCATAATTGAAGACAAGGTCAATATCAGAATGCTGCTTCTCATACAGTACCGCGATTTTATCCAGGCTGTCCTGCAGGCTGGCCGCTGCGGAAACGATAATCTCTGTTTTCTTGGCTGCTGCCTGTACCTCAAGACCGGGCGTTGCTGCCGATGCACCTGATACAAGAAAAACAGACATGATGATCACAGCTAGTTTCTTGAACATATGGATTCCTCCTACTTATGTATATCTGTATATTTTGGTGTTATTTTAGCACAACCTTTTTTATAATACTATATGGTTAGTTATGTTTGTTTATATTTAGTTATGAACAGTTATATATAATATAAATTGAACAAAGGTCAAATATACACGAACCAGTTTAGTTGCCTGTATCACGGATCTAAATCCAGGCTACAGAAGGAACAGTTCCTGAAGTATCCCGATTATTTGTATAGCATCAGCCATTGTTCCATATGATATCTGAGGACATCCCTGTAATAAAACGGCTCCAGGATCTCAGCCTCCTCCTCAAACTTCATCAGCCAGCGGACAAAAGCGATATCCTGCTCAATAGCCATCCTGAAGTGCAGACAGCTATTCTGTCTGTCCACCTTGCTAGGCTTTACCGGCAGTTCTTCATACTTCAGCCGCTCCATCATCCGCTCAGAGAACCGGATTCTGAATTCGATCTGTACACTGTCCTGATCAAGACTCCATTTTTGCGACATAAAAGCCTGCAGGTCAAAGCGTTCCTTGGAAAACCAGTTATTCAGCGTCTTTACCTTGGAGAAGCCATTCATATGAAAAGCGCGGATTCTTCCGAAACGGTGACAGGCACCTATCAGATAAATCCGGTTCTCCAGCGGAACAAGACAGTAAGGGTCAATCTGGAGCGCCTGCTCCTCTTTGCCATTCTCACAATAGTCTGCCTGCATGCTCCGCTGCTTCATTACAGCTGACAGGATTTCCGTAAGAAATACAGACTGCTCCAGCTGCATGGAATTCCAGTCTGCGCCGGGCTGCCCGGCTTCCTTTCTCACACTTTCCATCGTTTCTTCCCTTTCCGCCCTTTGCTTATATTGTGCAGCCATTATTTTTTCATAGGCAGTTTCAAATTCAGCGGGCAGCAAAGGCTTGATTTCTTTCATTACTTTACGCAGCTGTGAAAAGGCAGCCGCCTCGTCATCCGTGAGATCTAAAGGGTACAATGCAAAATTACCGATAAAAGCATATCCCTTCCCATGCCCCAAGTGGGTAATCGGAATATGCATGGCGCTGAGCGCATCCATATCCCGATAAATCGTTCTTTCGCTGTTGCCGCAGCGTTCTGCCAGCTCACGCGCCAGAATCCCAGGTTTTGCCTGCACTAGCGTGATGATGCGCATCAGCCGGATTAATCGGTCTGTCATTTTTCAGTTCCCCTTGATATATGGTAAAATAGACCCATTATTTTTAATAATTTAGTTATATTTATCTATAAATGAGAATCAAATAACCGAGTCACAAAAAGATAATAGAACTATTTTACTACATTACCACATTTATATTACATGAGCTGTTAAGCACCTTATTCAATATCGGGTGATTTGTTATGTATGTAACACTGCTTAACCTGCTAAATTGCGGCCTGCTAGGCTTCAAGCTGCTTATATAGCACTTCAGCCTCCTTCACCAGCTGCATATCGCCTGAACGTGCTGCCAGCAGCAGCAGCTTATCCGCCTGTCTGCGCACCCTTTCCTCCAGCACCAGATCCCTTCTGCGGCTGTCTGACAATGGGACCTCCTCGAGCACCTTTACCATCTTCAGAAGTTCCAGATGCTTTTCAACATGAAAGCAATTATCCAGAGCCAGCGCATCGGTATGATGCGTATATTCGAGTCCCAGCTTTTGCAGCGGCAGCTCCCTGATCCGTTCCACCGGCGGCTGCTTGTATTGCCACTGCAGCCAGAGCGCCTCATGGATTCCGGAAGGCATGCCTTCGGTTTTAAACTCCAGACAGATGAACTTGCGCGCTCCTGCATGGATCTTGCCCAGCTTCAGGAGCAGAGATCTCCCTTCCCCGGCTTCAGCGGTACAGCCGTAGGCCCCGATAAAGGTCAGGTGTGCTTCCAGCCAGATCCGCAGCTCGATCTCCTTTGCCACCAGCTTGCGGCTTTTCTTGCGCACCTCCTCACGCTGGTTCAACCCTTTCCATTCCACAAGCAATATTAAATTCCGGGATGCTCCGGCAAAAATCCGGCTCCGGCTCCATGTAAATATGGGCTGGATACTTGCTTGCATATTTCCACCTCTTTCTTTTTTTGGTTCTTCTATTAATGTACCAATAATGGCGGACAACTCCTTGTCATGGAATGTATGTTCGCATCTATATTATCGACAAAAAAAGAGCCAAACTGCTTAAAAAGCAGATTGGCTCTTTTTGAATTGATGTCCTTTTGTCTAAATCTGACGAAATTCTCATCTGACCTTCACCGGCGCCCCCTTGTAACCTTCGCACGTTCCTTTCTGAAAAAGCAGGCAAGCGACCATTTGGCACAAAGCAAGGAAAACAGAAAGAATAATGCAGCCCAGAAAACGGCAGGCAGAACGGTAAGTCCGGCCAGATTTGCCGCATCTCCCGCTCTGGACGGTGACAGCAGCGATGCTGAGAGCAGAAACAATGTACCCATTACCGACTCTTCCAGCGTCAGAAAGGCCAGGAACAGATAATAGTATTTGAGTGCCTTGGGCCAGATGTACAGAGAAGACAGATTAAGGGCGATGAACCCGCCCAGCCAGAGCATGCCGAAGCCGCCCCTGACATACAGCACCAGCATAACCAGAGCGACCAGCGAGGATAACATCAGCCCCCAGCGCTCACGCCCTGCGGCGTACAAATAAAACAGCAGCAATGCAAACAGCGATGCCAACGGATAACCCGAAAGGGATACCAGTACTGGCCTTAGTCCTGCTTCAACAGCCGAATAGGTTACACCGCTATGGTCTGCATACAGCTCGATCCTCAGCACTTGTCCCGAGAGCAGCAGGGTTACCAGCGCATGCCCGAATTCGTGGAACATCGTATCCAGATTGCGGAACACCGATGAGAATGGAATCAGACGTGTCAAAAGCGCAGAGCCTGCGAGAAACAGCACGGTTTTCAGCCATTTATTCATACGATCAGCCCTCCCCGTTCACAGTATACGTTAAATTCATTATTTAAGAAAAGCCAATTGAAACCTGCCTGTCGGAATCGCTGTATTACTCTTTGGTTACTGCTGTAGACTCCAGGGTAAAAGTCCTTAAACTGATCTTATCCGCCAAAATCACACACCGTCTGTCAGGCAGAAGCCAAAATGCTGTCAGACTTCGATCAAAAGTGCCAGGGCTTCCCTCTCTATGCTAAAATAATAGTAAGTACGAACCTATTTTCAGGTGGTGAATGATATGAAACTCATAAAACCTTTAACCCGCACATGGAAGAAGCTGACTCTATCAGCCCTGCTGCTGCTCGGTCTGTCCGTTTATCTGCCGGCTCCGGCAGCAGAGGCTAATTATTTCAGTGATTTATATAATGGATTACAGAACTTCTCAGAGCTGCCGGGCGAAGTGAACAAGCTGCAGCAGAGCTATCAGGAGACTGTTGAAGAGCTCCAGCAGACCAAGGATCAGCTTGGCCAGACCGTTGATGCACTGGGGGAAACCCAGAGCCAGCTTGGGCAGACGCTGGAGCAGATGGAGACCTACCGCGCCCAGAATGAGGCCCTGCAGGAGCAGAACCGTCAGCTCAGCCTCGTTGTTGATGAACTCAAAAACGACCGCACCGAGCGGGAAAATTATTATAACCGGATCAAGGTTACAGTGATTACCGGAATTGCCCTTATTCTTGGCTATTTTGTTATCATCCGGCTGCTGCGCTTTATGATGCGCCACCGCTCCAGAAAAAGCGACAGCCTGCGTGACAGGCTGCGTTAACGCAGTTATCTGTTTTTCTCTTAACAGGAAGGAGTATGAACGATGAACGTTGACATCCAGGATGAAGGCGACAGCAGCAGCGGACAAGCCATTGCTTTTACTGTCGGGGAGAACGAAGAGGTTCATGTCCTGCATCCTCAGCAGATAATCGCATATCAGGGTCCCTCTTCCGGAAGGGCTGACCGGCTGATGGATGTCAAGGGCATGTACCGCAAGCGCAAGCTGATCCGTTCTGATCTGTCCGGACCCTGCCGGTTTGTCGCAGCGCTTCCTCCCGGCTACAAGGTCAAAACCTTGCAGCTGGACGGCAAAAGCGACTTGCTCTATGACTTCAGGCACCTGTTCTTCTATAGCAATGGAATTACGATGCAGACACGCGTACTGAGTATGAAGAATATGCTGGTGACCCGCGATGTGGTGAAGGTGAAATTTGCCGGCCACGGCAGCATCGGCATTCTTACCGAAGGAACGGTCTGCGAGGCTGAACTGCATCCCACGGAGCCGCTGTATGTGGATGCAGGCAGTATTATTGCCTATCCCGAGAACGCCAGGCTCGAGCTGACCGTTTACGGCAATCATCTGGCCAGCCAGCATATGAGCTATCACTGGAAAATGACCGGCCACGGTCCGGTGCTGTTTCAGGCAGGCCGCCAGAGCCGCCGCTTTGAACGGGAGCATGACGAGGATGGGATCATCAAGCGTTTTCTGCGTGAGGCGCTGCCATTTGGCGGTGTATTCATTAAATAGGCTGTATATCAAAAGTGCCCGTGCGGTTATCGCACGGGCACTTTAATGCTCCAGCAGCCTGCACAGGCAGAGCAGCTCAGCAATTCATCAAGCAGCTGTTATTAAGCCAGATAAGCGTTCAGCATCCAGGCATTCTTCTCGACACTGGTTCTGATTCCGATCAGAAGATCAGCCGTCGGCTGGTCACTAAGCTCCTCCGCAGCGGAGATCGCACTCTTGAGCTCTTCGGAGACATGTGCAAAATCCTTAATCAGCTGGGCAACCATTTCTTTCGCACTTTCGCCGCCGACAGCTTCCTTCAGCCCGGAGAGGGCCAGATATTGGGTCATTGACGAAGCCGGCTTACCGCCGATAGCGAGCAGACGTTCAGCCAGATCATCCACATAGGTGGCAGCCTCGGTGTAGAGCTCTTCGAACTTGGCATGCAGGGTGAAGAATTGTGTTCCGCTCACATACCAGTGGTAGTGATGCAGTTTCACTCCGAGCAGGGTCCAGTTCGCAGTCTGGCGGTTCAATGCAGCGTGCAGTTCAGTCTGATTATTGACTTGAGTACTCATTCTAAATAGCCTCCTATAGTGAATTTATTTGTTATTGTATTTAGACTCAATCTAAATCTATATACAATATAACACAGTGATATGCTGTCTGCAAGGTTGTTTTTTGCTTTTGTTGCTGCAAATTCTAGCATACCTAATAGGAGAAACCTGTTATTTGTATCACAATCAGCGGAGTACAGCTATATTGACATAAATCACCTGACGGCGGGATAGAATCTGACATAAACAGCATAGCAGGGCGATTATCCGCTTCTTTTTTAGCATACGCAAATCACGCCTTCCTATACAAAGCAAAAAACCCTGCCGGTAGCGGCGGGGTCCCTTCACAAGAATGCAGAGTTGCTGCCCTCCTGTACCCTATTCTCTTGAGTATACCTGCAGTTCCTGAATGGACCAGTAATTCCCTCCGGCTCCTGTCTGCAGAATCTTGATATAACGTGTCTTTAATTGAGGAAAAGAAATCCGGGTCATGCTAAGCTGGCCTTTACCGCTGACCACCCGTTTCCAGTTCTGAGCATCATCTGAAACGTACAGCTCATAGCTGCGCGGATAGTCATAGGAGGACAAAGTATAATCGAGCTCAACCGCCTCTACAGTGTAGGCTTTTCCGAGATCGATCTGAAAATATTCTCCTGATGCCTGATGCTTGCCTGTATCCCAGCGTGTGCGCCGGTCCCCGTCTATGGCACCGCCAGGATTAGATACGCTGGTACTGATGTTGGACGAGACCTTCCAAGCTGAACGATCCAGCGGAACCAGACCTGTAGCAGTAATCTGCACTTTATCCGACAAAAGACGCGAACCGGTAACTCTTACTGCATAGGTATAAAGCGTTCCCTCCTGCAGCTTGCTGTCAGTATAGCCGGTGCTCTGCACATTCGTCGCTACAACCTTCATATCCCCGCCGGAGCCGTCGGCCCGGAGCACCTCATAGCTTGCTCCGGGAGCCTCCAGCCAGCTCAGCTTCATGGATAGCCCTTTTGCTGCCTGTGCCTTGAAGCCCTGCGGTGCAGCATCCGCCACCTTGGAAGAAGGCTCCAGTATATACTGGACCGCTTCTCCCGGTGCTAAAGTCTCGGTGAATTCGAGCTCAGGCGCTGCATTTTTTCCGGATACATAACTGCGCGCTGCCTCATACGTATCCCCGTCGCCGAAACGTTCCCCTTCGTATACCGTCTTTTCAGGCATAGTGACCTTAACCGTAACTTTTTGTTCTGTTTCTTCAAAGTTAACGAAATTCACCAGTACCTTATTGGATGTAGCCCCGCTGCCGGCCAGCGGCTCCAGGGTCGAGGTGTCTACAGCCCGGACATAGACAAGCTTGTCGGCCAGCTCATCCTTATTGGTGATCTGATAGGTTAATGGTGCTCCATGCGTGGCATAAGCCAGACTCAGCCTGCGCATAATGCTCACCCGGGAGTCCTCATTTTCTTTGGTGTAATAGATTTCCGTCTTGGCCGGATCATGCTCTTCCAGATTAAAGCCATATTTAAACAGGCTGAAATTTTTGAAGAAGGCCGCATGCTGCACAAACATATCCGCGTAACCGATATGGGCGCGCATGATCCGGTCAAATACCGCTGCCGTAGGCTCGGAAGCCCCGTACTGGTACGCATCGACATGTGAATCCGAAGTACCGAATTCAGTGGTCAGCATTTTTTTGCTGAGTCCGTCTGCCGCACCGCCGAAGGTTTTGAGATTCTCGGTGAAGCTGCCCCCGTCGCTGAAAATATAGGAGTCCCCGTAGGAATGCCCGTTTGTCAAATCCGTAACCTCTTCCAGCTCGGCCCTCTGCTCAGGATCACGCTCCCAGCCGTCAGGATCGCCGCACTGTTTGACAGTCCCTTTCTGATTGCCGCAGGAATCTGTTCTATACTCAGGCCAGTAGGCCCAGCCCGGGGCAACAGTCTGCAGATGCGGGGCAATGGTCTTACCCTTCGTATTCAGCCATTCGGCGATGGCAAGATTAACGGCTTTGGAACGGTTAAATAGCCCAGGCTCATTATCCACCTCATAATATTGAAAATAAGGGCTGTATTGCTCGAAGTAATCTGTCAGCTTTTTCTCAGCATCCGCCGGCAGTGAGCCGTCAGCATTCAGCTTGATATCGCCGGTATGCAGGTAGAGAGCCACTGACTGCATATTGTAATCCTGCAGCACTTTGTAATAATCCGCCATGTTGGAGCAGGAGCGGCCGACATCACTGGCACAGCTGGTACGCATAACGTTGCCGCTGTATGCTATACCCAGCCATTTCATAATGTAAGGCAGATGGGTAACCGCACCTTCGTCAAAATAAAACTGCTTATTGTTGACCATAGTGCCCGTCAGTGTGTAGCTGCCATGAATGGGCTCCTGAATCGGCTCATTCAGCGATTCCAGACTAAGGGCATCCCAGGTCCACCAGTTGTACTTATCTTCCATACTTGACGAATAGATTCCCCGGGCAGCCTGCAGCTTCAATTCGTTGCTCCCTGCTGTAAGCTGCTCTTTGGGTATATAAAGCTCATAGCTTTTGCGGAAACTGTACTCGTTGTCTGTGCCGGCCACACCGGCAATCTGGATGATGCCGGACAGCTGGCTGTTGGAGAAAACACTCATCTGGGGGACAGATTTGTAGGCATCAATGATGCTTACGCGAAATAAGACCCCGTTCTCCGGGATCTTATACAAATTGTAGGTGATACTCAGCTCAGGATTGGTATCCCCTCTCAGCCCCGAAGGTACGCTCTGAAGATTTGAAGGCGTCTTGCCGGAGGCGGAAGAAACAGTATAGGCGGCTTTGACACCGGCAGAAGTAGCTGCCGCAAATTCTGCGGACGATCCGTCCTGCTTGCCAAGCTGCCACAGCACTGTCCCGTCAGGCAACTGCGGGCCTGCATCACTTGCTGATGACAGTTTGGTCATGTCTACCTCCACCTCGCCCCGTTTCGTGCCGTCCTCTCCGAAGACAGAAATAGACACTAGAAACAAGATGGCTAAAGCTGCGAATTTTAGCAGTAGATGAAGAGGTTTAATGGTTTTTTTCTTCTTATTTCTGGTCCTCATTCCCTTGTCCTCGCTTTCTTCCGGGAGTAGATTACTTAGGAGGAGTCAATGCGCTCGGGGGAATAACTCCCTGCTTCTGACTGGCGCTCTTCCATTGTAAACCAATGCTTGCGTTGCCATGATCCTCATAATATTCGACTTTGATGTCATATGGGGTTCCGGCTTTCAGCAGTATACTTCCCTCCCGGCTGTCGCCGCTCTGCTTCTTCCAGCTGTCGATAATCAGCCTGCCGCCGATCCAGACGCGGACTCCGTCATCCGAGGAGGATATAAAGGTATATCTTTCGCTGTATAAAGGCTTAATGGTTCCGGTCCAGCGGACGGAAAAAAGATCTTTCCGGATTCCGACCGCCGGTGAATTCTGATGCCAGTTAAAGTCGATCTTACTGTCATTGCGGATCAGTTCCGCACCGCCGGTCAGGTCAATATTATTGAAATACTGTGCCCTTAATCCTTTGGCCTGAACAGCGGCTGTCTTGTCTACCTTGCTGGCCAGGTTAACAATATAGTCATCCCTTGAAACAATGTATTTATTGTTCATAAAACTGGTAATTTTCTGGTTGTTATTATTCTCCGTCAGCATTTTCCCCCATGTCATCGTATATACCCATTTACTTTGGGTTTGAGACAATGTTACAGGGTCTGGAAGCTCTCCGCTTTCCCCGATGCCGATCGGCTTTCCTTGTGCAAGTCTCAGCAGCTTATCATAGTAGGATTGCCTGAAGTCATTATTGTAAATATCTGCAGCCAGAATATCCACCTTGTCGATACCCGGAAAATAAGGATCATATTCATCAGACGATTCATTAGGCGCATTCGGATTCCAGACCCACAGCAAATTATTCAGCCCGTGTGTACGGGTCAGGCGGCTGTACATAATGTCCCAGAGCTTGACGAAGTTATCCTTCTCCCCCCACCAGAACCAGCCCCCGTTCATTTCATGATAAGGCCGCCACAGCACCGGAACTCCGGCTTCCTGCAGCTGTTCCAGATAAACGGCAATTTCATCAATATCAGCAATCAGCTTGTTATATTCTGCGGTACCCGGAGTCACATAGGCATCAAACTTCTCCTGGCTTAACCCCATCTTGACATTCTTCCATTCGTCAGAGGTTCCGGGCAGATTCTGATGGAAGGTCATCGCTACGATGCCTCCGCCCTCATGCCAGCTGATCGCACTGTCCACAACCCACTGGCGCTGCTGGGCTATAAGGGATTTCGGCTGATTGCCAATTGCTCCGAGCTCATAGCCATGCAGCACGGCGGACTGCCCGCTTATTGACTTCAGCTTTTTGTTAAATTCATCAGGACTCTCCAGATAGTCATGCTGCCCGGAAATCAGTCCGGTACCGCTCAGGCTTATCAGATAGCTTAGTAAATCTTCTGCTTCCGGGGAAGCGTCAGGATTAATCGGGGTAATTTCTGCTGCCGGGCCTACCGGTGTATGAGCAACAGGAAGACTGCGCACCTCAGACCAGGGCAGCAAAGAAAGGATAAAGATAATGGGCAGGACAGTGGTGTACAGCCGGTACTTGCGGTAAGTGTTCAATGTTATCTCCTTTCTCCAGCCGCATAGCCGCACAGGTGCCAAAAAAGGGTTCCCGGCAGGGATTCCTATTCTTGCAACCAGATGAGGACTATAGCTTAGTAGCCCTGCCGGTAAGCAGGGCCCATTAGGTGGACTTTGAGGATTTAGTATTGTAACAGCTCAACCAGCATCAGTGACGGCGAAGAACTGGGCAGAACACACTCCGTTTCCTGATCAGAAACGGAAGGCAGGAATAAGGCACTGGCAGGAACAGCCTCCTTGAGTTGGCTGGCACTTTCCCACATCAGTCTTGCCCTTGCATCTCCTTGGTTCTCGTAATATTCTACTTTAATATCATATAATTGCCCGGCCTGCAGGCTGATGCTTCCTACACGTTCGGTTCCGCTCTGCTTCACCCAGCTGTCGATGATCAGGTTACCATCGACCCAGACGCGGATGCCGTCATCTGAAGTGGTATATATGTTGTAGTTTTCGCTGTACAGCGGTTTAATTTTGCCGCTCCAGCGTACGGAGAAAAAATCAATCCCTATCGCTGCATCGGGCGTGCCCTGGCGCCAGTTGAAGTCCAGCACAGCATCGGTGCGCACCAGTGCCGGAGCACCGCTAAGCTGAATATTGTTAAAATATTCTGCCTGCAGTCCGTTTACAGCCGCCGCTTGTGCAGGTGTGGCTGATGGTACTGGTGTTGGCGCCGGTGATGGCGCTGGTGTTGGTGCCGGTGTTGGCGCTGGTGTTGGTGCAGCTGTAGGAGTTGGCACCGGTGTTGCTGTTGGCGCCGGTGTTGCTGTTACCGTTACTGCTGTTACCGTTATTGCTGCTGCCGATGCCAGCGAAGCTGTAACTGCTGTATTGTCAGCAGAATTCTTAACAAACAGTGCGCCGGTTGGAACAACTACCTTCGCCTGGCTCGGGCTCTGCCACATCAGGCGGACGCTGGCATCGCCGGCATTCTCATAATATTCTACTTTAATGTCGTATAATTGTCCGGCCTGCAGGGCAATGCTGCCGGTACGCTCGGTACCGCTCTGCTTCATCCAGCTGTCGATGACCGCTGTGCCGTTAACCCAGACACGGATGCCGTCGTCCGAGTTAGTAAAGAACTGGTAAGTTTCGCTGTAGGCCGGCTTGATCTGGCCGGTCCAGCGGATGGAAAAACCGTCTACCGGAAGTACCGGATCCGGAGCCGCCTGACGCCAGCTGTAGTTAATCTGTGCATCATTACGCACAAGCACCGGAGTACCGGACAGCGTCATATTCTTGAAATACTCACCTTTGAGCCCGTTAACCGCCGGTTCCTGCAATACCGAATCCGGAGCCAGTCCCGGTTTGACAGCCAGCACCGGTGATTCTGTTGGTACTGGTGTTGGTGCTGCAGTTGGCACAGGCGTAGCCGTTGGTACTGGTGTTGGTGCTGCAGTTGGAGCAGGCGTAGCCGTTGGTACTGGTGTTGGTGCTGCAGTTGGAGCAGGCGTAGCCGTTGGTACTGGTGTTGCTGCTACCGCTGCCTGGCTGGATGCCGTATTCTTAACAAACAGTGCGCCGGTTGGAACAACTACCTTCGCCTGGCTCGGGCTCTGCCACATCAGGCGGACGCTGGCATCGCCGGCATTCTCATAATATTCTACTTTAATGTCGTATAATTGTCCGGCCTGCAGGGCAATGCTGCCGGTACGCTCGGTACCGCTCTGCTTCATCCAGCTGTCGATGACTGCTGTGCCATTGACCCAGACACGGATGCCGTCGTCCGAGTTAGTAAAGAACTGGTAAGTTTCACTGTAGGACGGTTTGATCTGGCCGGTCCAGCGGATGGAAAAACCGTCTACCGGAAGTACCGGATCCGGAGCCGCCTGACGCCAGCTGTAGTTAATCTGTGCATCATTACGCACAAGCGCCGGAGTACCGGACAGCGTCATATTCTTGAAATACTCACCTTTGAGCCCGTTAACCGCCGGCTCCTGCACTGCAGAATCCGGAGCTGGCACCGGAACTGCTGTTGGCTTCACTGTCGGTACCGGTGTAGCTGTTGGCACCGGTGTTGGCGTAGCCGTTGGCTTTACTGTCGGTGTCGGTGTCGGTGTTGCTGTCGGCGTCGGCGTCGCTGTCGGTGCGGCCCATACCTTATACTTGTCACGGGTCAGGGTATAGCTGTCGTTCATAAAGTTTTTGATGGTATCATTACTGTTGTTTTCATACAGCATTTTTCCCCAGTTCATCATGAAAACATAGTTTTGCTGGGAAAGCTTCAGCTTGGCAATGCTCGGCATTTCACCGTTTTCACCGATACCAATCGGTTTGCCGGCGGCCAGGCTGAGAAGACTGTTATAATATTGGTTCAAAAAGTCATTATTATATATATCTACTGCGAGCACATCCACTTTATCCGCACCCGGATAAGTCAGCTCGTAGGGATCGGAATTGGAATTGGGAGCATTCGGATTCCACACCCACAGCAAATTGTTTAATTGATGAACGTTGACGAAACGGTCATACATGATATTCCACAATTGAGCAAAGTTATTTTTCTTGCCCCACCAGAACCAGCCGCCGTTCATTTCATGATAGGGTCTCCAGAGGATGGGAACCCCTGCGTCCCGTAAACTTTTGAGCGAAACAGCTACTTTATCCAGATCAGTAATCAGGGCATTATACTCCGCAGTTCCAGGTGTTACATACTTGTTAAAATCAGCCTGGCTGATGTTTTTCTGTACATTGCCCCACTCATATTTGGTGCCGGGCAGATTCTGGTGAAACGTCATTGCTACGATACCGCCGGCTTTGTGCCAGTTGGTGGCGCTCCAGACGATGTTCTTGCGCTGCGCAGCTACCCCACTCTCTGTCTGTCCGCCGATCGCTCCAAGCTCATAGCCGTGCAATGCGGCATACTGTCCGCTTATGGTCTTCAGCTTGTTGCTGATTTCATCCGGACTTTCGAAATAGTCATGCTGTCCTGTAATAATCCCCTTCCCGGAGATGGCGTACATTTTGTCCAGCAGCTTGACTGCCTCTGCTGAAGCATTGGGATTTACTGGTACTCCGGTCACGGAAGCTGCTTGCGCAGATGACGGTGCAAAACCTAACCCTATAGGTACAGCGGACAATAAAACGGCCACGGACAATACGGCAGACAACAGGCGAGACTTACGGTAAGCTTTCAACATTCATCTTCCTTTCGGTAGCCAGGCTGCCACTTGGTAGAGGCCCTATAGCTTTGCGTCCCTATCTTTCGAGTAGGTTTGCCTTTGTCGTTTTGGAAGGAAATATCCTTCTTACCGTAAGTATCGACTCTATGAAGTTGTAGGTTTATAGCAAAAATGAATAAATCTTAATAAATAGTTCCAAATACCCGTTTCACACTTTTCACAATTGGTTAAATAGATAAATTAGACCTATGAAATAAACTGGTGTAATTCAATGTCCTCCCAATCGAGCGTAATCCGGATGTTATCCTCTTCCACCAGCTCGGAGCCGCTCTGCACCTCGATAAACTCCACATCTGTCAGCGCCAGGATGGCATGCTTGGTCCCTTCAGGGATGCGGACAACATCGCCTGCCTTTACCTTATGCATCTTTTCATTGATGACGATGCTGGCCTCCCCGCTCACAAAGGTCCAGATTTCACTGCGTTTGTGATGAAGCTGGTAGCTGATATTTTTCCCCTGCTCGATAAAAATCCGTTTCGTCAGCACTTCATTGCCCTCATCATATTTCACATAGTCAATTACCTTGTAGTGGCCCCAGCGGCGTTCTTCGTACATCGGTCTTTGTTCATGAGATTTGAGCACTTCCTTGATGCGCGGGCTTTCCGCCTTATGCGTAACAAGAATTCCGTCAGGACTGGCGGCGATGATCAGATCTTTGGCCCCGATAACGGTAATCGGAATATCCAGCTCATTGATCAGGCAGGTCCGTTCGGAATCAGAGGTTACTACCCCTTTACCGACCAGATTGCTGCTCATTTCTTCGGTCAGCGTATTCCATGTGCCAAGATCCTTCCAGAAGCCTGCATACGGCTGAACGACGATTTTCTCCTCTTTTTCAACCACTTCGTAATCAAAGCTGATGGAAGCCATCAGTTTGTATTGCTTCTGCAGCTCTTCGTAGTTAAGCGGCAGACCCTTGCTCTGCAGAATATCCAGCAGATAACCGAGGCGGAAAGCGAATACGCCGCAGTTCCAAAGGGCGCCCTTGCTGATGAGCCCTTCTGCCTGCACACGGTCAGGCTTTTCCTGGAAGTGGCTTACCTGCAGGTAGCCGCTTGCCCCCGCCGCATCACTGGTAGGAATAATATATCCGTATTTTTCTGAGGCATGTTCAGGCACTACGCCCATCAGCGCCAGGTTCGCGCCGCTCTCCTCCATCGTCTGCTCCAGCCGGATTACCGTATCGAAGAAGGATGCCTCCACATACGGATCGACAGGCAGAATGGCCACTGTTTCCGCCGGGGAAACGCCGGCAATGGAATACAGGTAAGCCGCTGTCAGCGCAATGGCCGGGAAGGTATCGCGGCGTTCCGGCTCCACGATAATCGGCACATGACTGCCGAGCTGGCTCTGGATGGACTCCACCTGGCTGCGGCCTGTAGCGAGGTAGGATGAGCCCGTCATCCCTGCTTCATCCAGCTGTCTCCAGACCCGCTGCACCATTGATTCCGGTTCACCCGCCGGGCTTTCCAGTACTTTCAGAAATTGCTTGGAGCGAGAGTCGTTGGACAATGGCCAGAGCCGTTTACCTGAACCGCCTGATAGAAGTACTAGTTTCATGGGAACCCCTCCTTGGTATATGTGACGCGAAAATTTCGGATTGTTATTGGGAGCTGTATGTTGCAGGAAAGCAAAACCGTTTCTGTTGTAAGGGTCACTGCAAGGAATGTTTGGGCTTTCGGCCGCTGTTGTCTTCGGATTTCCTGCTTTGAACCGCTGGCCGCGGTAGAAATCGAGACAGCATATGCTTCCGAAGCGAGCTTTCCTGCGGAAAGCTTTCAGGCGGACGCTAACGCTCCTACAGCTCCAAAATTCCTCTCCGATCCTTTTTACAACAGGTAAGCTGTTTGCTGTCTCGCAGGGAAGGCTCCCTGCTAAAGATCCGGAATCGCCGCTTGGTTGAGCGGCAGCTAAAGATTAAGAGCTAAAAATTAAGTGCTAAAAATCAAGAGCTGTAGTTAGGTCAGAGTTTTGCACTATGCAAAAGACACTAGATTTAAAAGCTTACAAGCGTAAAAGCGTATAGCCTAACCTTTAAACCGCACCGGCAACCGGAGAATATCCGCTAAGCCCGCCCATCTGCGGACGGCCGACAGAATGATACTCAAGGCCCGTGCCCTCAATCTGCTCCTTCGAGTAGACGTTGCGCCCGTCGATCAGGATCTGGCGGCGCATGGTGCCGGACAGGTGATGCAGATCAATATCCTTGAACTGTGCCCAGTCGGTCAGCAGGCAGACAGCATCACTGCCTTCTGCAGCTTCTTCCGGCACACCGCACCAGCGCAGCTGCGGATGGTCGTACTGTGCACGGAAGTTGGATGCGGCGATCGGATCGTACAGCTTCACTGTAGCGCCCTCCGCTACCAGTGCCTCCACTATTTCGCGTGCCGGAGCCTCGCGTACATCATCGGTATTCGGCTTGAAGGCCAGGCCCCAGATGCCGATCACGGCGCCGCGCAGGCTGCCGAGCGATTCATGCAGCTTGGAGATAATCATAAACCGCTGGTCCTTGTTCACCTCGACTACCGATTTCAGCAGCTTGAACTCGTAGTCCACGTTGCCGGCAATCTGGATCAGGGCATTGGTATCTTTCGGGAAACAGGAGCCTCCGTAGCCGATGCCGGCCTGCAGGAACGAGGAGCCGATTCGCCGGTCCATCCCCATACCTTCCGCCACCATGGTCACGTCGGCTCCCACCTTTTCACAAATGTTGGCGATCTCGTTGATGAAGGAGATTTTGGTCGCCAGGAATGCATTGGATGCATATTTGATCATTTCCGCGCTGCGGATATCCGTTACGAAGATGTTTTCCGTGAAGCCCTGATGAAGCTGGCGCATAGTCGGCTCAAGCTGCGGATTGTCTAGACCGATAACGATTCGGTCCGGGTGCAGGGTATCGCGGATCGCGGAGCCTTCACGCAGGAATTCTGGAGCGGAGACAATATCGAAGGGGTGATTGGTGCGGGAAGCGATGAGCTTGCGGATTCGTTCATTCGTTCCGACCGGAACCGTGGACTTGGTCATGATGATTTTGTAGCCTTCCATGGCATCTGCAATTTCAGCGGCAGCCCCTTCGATATACTGTAAATCGGCTTCGCCGCCAGGCAATGACGGTGTTCCTACAGCCAGGATCACGATATCGGAGCGGCGTACCGACTCCTTGAGATCCGCTGAAAAGGACAGTCTGCCTTCACGCAGATTCATTTCAATCAATGCCTCAATGCCCGGTTCGTATATCGGGGATTCCATCCGGTTAAGCTTGTTGATTTTTTCCTCATCCTTATCGACGCAAATCACATGGTTTCCATTCAATGTAAAGCACACGCCTGATACAAGACCGACATAGCCGGTACCGATAACTGCCAGCTTCATACAATCATCCTCCTTTTAGGAAATTAACGTAGGCTTGCTCTACATACTGCTTGAACTGCACCATAAACGCCTGTTCATCGAACTTGCGGGCATGCCCCATAATCCGGCCGATATCCCATGCGTAGGACTCCACTTCGTTTATGGCCTTCAGTAAATCGTCAACTTCCTGATGCTGAAAAAATACGCCGTTCACATAAGGCACGATTGTATCCAGCGCCCCTCCGGCCTGGTAAGCAATAACCGGTCTTCCTGCAGCATTCGCCTCCAGCGGCGTAATACCGAAATCCTCTTCGCCCGGAAAAATAAAAGCCCGGCACTGTGACATAAGCCCCGTTACCTCGGAATCCTCCAGCCGGCCCAGGAAGGACACATTGCCCTTGGCCATGCCTTCCAGACGCTTGCGGTCCGGTCCGTCACCGACGATGAACAGCTTCAGCCCGTTGCGGTTAAAAGCTTCCACTGCGAGATCGATGCGCTTGTAGGACACGAGCCGTGAGACGATCAGGTAGTAGTCGCCGATTGAATTCGAGCTGCTGAAGCGTGCGGTGTTGATTGGCGGGAAGATAATATCCGCATCGCGGTGATAATAGTTCTGAATCCGCGTCTTCACGACGGAAGAGTTGGCTACGAACTGGTTAACATTTTTACTCGTCCGCTGATCCCAGGTCTTGAGCCGCTGCATGTAAATCTTCAGCAGTCTTTTGAACAGTCCGGAATTGGTCTGCCGCTCCATGTAAGTGTCATAATCCCAGGCAAAGCGCATCGGCGTATGGCAATAGCAGAGATGGAACGTCGATTCGGGCACCTGAATGCTTTTCATAAAAGCACTGCTGGAGCTTAGGACGATATCATATCCGCGAAAATCCAGATCACGGATGGCCATGGGATATAGCGGCAGCACCCCTTTAAAATTGGTCTTCACTCCCGGAATTTTCTGCAGCCAGGAGGCCCTAATGTCCGCGTCTTTGAGGTTGTCGGTCAATCGGCTTCCGTTAAACACGGTTGTGAAGATCGGAGCCTCCGGATACATGTGGTGGAATACCTCCACTACTCTTTCCGCCCCGCCCATTTGGATTAAGTAATCGTGCGCTATCGCAATTTTCATGTGAATCATCCTCAAAGTTTTATGGAGCCGCATCATCAAGCACAATCAGGTTGCCGCCAGCAGTCCTTTGTAGTAATCAACAATGTCCTTGACGGTATTCTCGATGACAAAATGCTCTTTCACCCGTTTCGTTCCATTCTCGGCCATCCGTCTGCGCTCCTCGGGATGTTCCAGCATCCATGTGATGGATTCTGCGAGTATCCCTGCGTCTCCAGGCTGGATCAGCATTCCGGTTACACCCGGTACTACAATCTCTACAGGCCCGCCTTCATTCGAGGCGATGACCGGCAGCCCGGCTGCCATGCCTTCAACAATGACCTGACCGAACGGCTCAGGCGTAACCGACGTGTGAATCAGCAGATCGGCTTTTTGCATTAATCCCTGTATGTCATCCACATGGCCCAGCAGACTGACATTGGTCAGCTCATTCTGCTGAATAGTCCGGATCAATTCCTGTTTGTATTCCTCTTCTCCGAACAGCGCATCGCCGGCCAGCCAGAATTTCACTCTGCTGTCCTGCTTGAAGGCCTTGGCTGCCTCCAGCACGACATGCTGTCCTTTCCAGTGTGCCAGCCGTCCGACCAGCAGCACGTTGAAATCCTTCTGGTCCCGTCTGCGGGTCCCTTCACTGATCGCCTTGGCGAAGGCGGAGTAGACCACGAGTGTCTTTTTCGTCTGCGGCAGCTCCAGAGCGCTCAGCGTAGAGTGCGAATTGGCGATGACCCCGTTTGGCAGCATGCGCGACATCGTGCGGATGGCCTTGGCGACCACCGGCTTTAAGTAAGGGGCTCCGATATGGTCCCGGATATGCCAGATCAGCGGCACGCCCGCTTTCTTGGCGGCGACTGCACCGTAGAACGCTGATTTCAGCGAATTGGTATGCACGCAGTCCACCTTCTCCTGCTTCAGCAGGGGAGCCAGCTTGCTGCCGTAGGCCAGCAGCTTGATAGCTGCTGCCGGAGCACCAAGATTGACTGCGTTGCGGCCGCGGCTGCGGATGCTCTCATCCAGCGGAATGACGCGGACATCAATGCCCTTTTCGCGCAGCCGTTCAGCAAGCGCCCCTTCTTCGGCCAGAATGACGAGCGGCTGCACATTTTCTCCGATATTGGTGAGGATATTGAATAAGGCAACCTCTCCTCCGCTCCACTTGGCGGTGTGATCAATATAGGCGACTTTTAGCATCCTGCGGCCACACCCTTTCCCAAAGTCTGCAGAAATACCGATTCAACCTGATCCCCGACATGCTGCCAGGTGTACTTCTCAAGTACATGGCCACGGCATTCTTCACGGCTCGGCAGGAGCTTGCG
The DNA here is from genome assembly GCF_001517085.1 of Paenibacillus sp. DMB5. GTDB lineage: Bacteria > Bacillota > Bacilli > Paenibacillales > Paenibacillaceae > Paenibacillus_AQ. The sequence goes on along the minus strand of NZ_LRAC01000003.1, from coordinate 33,653 downwards.
GTTGCTGAGCATATGAATCATACCCTCTGCCATATCGTCGCTGGCTGCACTCTTGAACAGCAGCTCCGGCCGGAAGCCCTGGAGAATTTCCTTGTTGCCGCCTACCGGGGTAGCCATAACCGGAAGTCCGGAGGACAATGCCTCGACGGTAATGAGCCCGAAGCCCTCCAGCGCCTGTGAGGGAACCACGAACATGTCGGCTGCCTGGTAGTAGGAGGCCAGCTCATGGTCAGGAATATATCCGAGCAGCCGGACCTTGTTGCCAAGGCCGTAATCGGCGATTTTTTCTTCAAGCTCGCCGCGCAGCGGCCCTTTGCCGCCGATCAGCAGAATCGCGTTCGGGAAGCGCTCGGACACCTGTTTCCAGGCATCCAGCAGCTGTAGCAGCCCCATGCGGTTCATCAGCCGCCGCACGGTCAGCACGGTGGTTGCCCCTTCCGGCAGATTCAGTGTCCGCCGTACCGCCAGCCGGTTGTTCGCCGGAACAAAGCGTTCGATGTTGGCCGCACCCGGGATCACGACAATCTTGTGCAGCGGCACTCCGTGCAGCTGATGCAGCATGTCGCGGAAGTACTCGCTAAGGACAATAAATTTATCTGCCAGCTTGTAGGCTTTGCGTTCGATGGACTTGGCGATGGTCGTCTTGACCCGGTGCTTGATGCCCTGGCCCTCGATCTTCATCTCTTCATTCCAGGGACCGTGGAAGGTCATGATGACCGGAATCCCCCGCTTCTTTGCCTCAATCGCCGGCCCTACGCCGTAAGGGGCAAAGTGCGAGTACAGGATGTCGATGCGTCCGCTGCCGCTGCCCATCAGGTCTGCCGCTTTACGCTGGAAGGCATCCCTGCGCTTCCAGATCGTCTCCTTGGGATCGCCCGCATTATGGATAATCAGATCCTTGGGAGTCGGCGGTGTCTCCTGGCTGCAGATCAGCGCATGCACCTGATTGCGTGTGGAGAGCTGCTCACATACAGATTTGAAATACGTGTTGAGCCCGCCGGGCTGCAGCGAGGGCCAGCTGAGGCCGGTCGTCATAATGTTCAGTCCGTCACTGTACGGCATAGCTTCTCTCCCCCTTCTTCCCTTTCTCCGCCTGGCCCTGCGCGTTATGCCGGGCCAGCCTGCCGGAGCTGGTTAATTCGTAAAGCTTGAAGCCGACCATGAATTCATACATCACCCAGAATACGGATACCGCAAATCCGGAAATGCCTTTCTTGAACAGGCCATGCAGGAAGTACTTCTGCAGGAAGCGTGCCGGCGGCCGCAGCAGCAGGTTTCTCAGCTTGAACGGCTTACCTTTCTCAAATGCCGCCTGTGCCTCCAGGTCGGTGTATTTGTTGAAGCGGGCCACATGGTCGTTGATGCTGCGGAAGCCCTGATGCCAAAGCACTCCGTTCAGCCGGACCGTCCGTTCCTCCTCAACCTCGGGCATCTCATGCACCAGGGAATTGCGGATGCCGTACTCCTTGCGGTTGTACAGGCGGACCAGGTACTCCCCTTTGTCCAGCCATCTGCCCAGGAAATCACCGATCCGGTAAAGCGAGAAGGCTACGCCCCGGTCTGTCAGCCCCGGCTTGCGATGCAGAATATCCTGTGCCAGCTCATCGCTGACCACTTCGTCGGTATCAATCAGGAAGACCCAATCATGGACGGCGCGTTCCACTCCGAATTCCCTTTGTTTGGCATATCCTGGCCACGGGTTGACGTATACCCGGCAGCCGAGGCTTTCAGCCAGCTGCACCGTCCCGTCCTTGCTTCCTCCGTCGATTACGACTACCTCGTCCGCGAAGGGCCGGCAGGACTGAATTGCTTTGGATATGCGAACTTCGTCATCCTGAGCAATGATGACAACCGAAATCGGGTAACTGCCCGGGCTGCCAAGCACGCTTGTTACTGAATCCATGAAGGTCTCCTCCTTTACTTAACTACTGGATCCGCGGGTTTCTTGCGGATGTAAGAATTCATCGTTGTCTTCATCCATTGGATGTCTTCCCTGCTGATCAGCAGGCGGGGAAGCTTAACTTTCAGGTTGTATCTGATATTAAGAATTATGAACAGGAAGCGCAGGATTGCCGATGACAGCATCGCCACTCCCGCTCCGAACAATCCGAACTTTGGCACCAGCAGGAAGAGCAGCGGGATTACCAGCAGCAGCCCCACCCCCTGCAGGATGGATACAAACTTCGGTTTGCCGAGCGCCATGAAGGTCTGAGCCAGAATCAGGGTGCCTCCGCTGATCGTTACCTCCAGCAGCAGCAGCCGGAATACCGTCAGTGCGGTGTTGAAATCCTTGCCGTACAACAGCGGGATAACAAAGGGGGCCACCAGCATCAGGAACAGTGCGCCGAGCAGGGTGCAGGTGGTGCTGATCCGGAAAGCCTTGAAGGTCAGCGAGATTGCTTCATCTTTCGAAAGCTCGGAGGCTTTCGGGAACAGCACCACAGTAATGGAATTCGAGAAAAAGTTGACCATCCGCGACAGGCTTACCGCCACGGCATACAGCCCCAGGTCGCCGGCCGCAGCAGGCCGGCGATAATGATCTGGTCAATGTATGTAGAGAACTGGCCGAGCAGGTCATTACCGTAAGAGCCAAGCCCGTAGGTGAACAGTCTCTTGAAATTACGGTAAGTGTTTCTCATCTTTACTTTGTAGGTACGCAGCAGGAGCAGCGTCATCCAGATGAACAGGGGTACCGAAGGAACCAGATAAGCCAGAGCGGTAGTATATGGATTCATACTGCCGGTAAGGATCAGAATGCCGATGACCGCCAGCGTCAGAAGCGGCACCAGATACCGCTGCCAGTTGAAGGTTTTGTAATCCCCCCTGAACTGAAAGGCCGCATTGTTGATCTGTGAAACCACAATCAGCGGGCACAGGATCATGGACACTTGCGCAAACAGCACAACCTCTGAACTGAAGGAATCGAGCCAGTACGGCAGAACGAAAATCCCTACTGTCATCGCTATTATCCCGAAACCCAGGCCGATCAGCAGCGCAACCCGGTACAGCACCCCGGCTTCATCGGGGTTCTTCTTGGCGTTGTATATCAGCGCCGACGGAATCCCGAAGCTCATGCTGAACGCCAGGAACTGTGACCAGCTCACCATCGCCGTCTGTTCCCCGCGGCCGGAAGGTCCGAGGTAGCGGGCGGTCAGCACGCCGGTCAGCATATTGACCAGCAGGATCAGCACGCTGACCATCATGGTTTTGACTGCGCCGAGCTGTTGTTCTTGCTCTTGGTAAACCTCTTGAGCGAGGACCAGACCGCGCTAGTGGGAAGTGATTTGGCGTTCGACTGCTGCATGCGGTGTTCCCTTCTTTCTACTCTCAATAATCTCTTTGGCGCCGAGGCCCAGCCCGATCAGCATCCAGATCAGGTATCCTTTCAGTCCCGGGAAGCCGTTATCGGATAACAGGCTGACTACCGCTCCTGTCCAGGCTGCCAGTGAAAGTCTGGCGTACGGCTGAAGACTGTCCTTGCTCGTGACCCTTTGGGCAATCTGTTTGATGACGACGCCCAGTGCGCCGAAGAAGAACAAGGCCCCCAGTACTCCGAAGGTGAGCAGCAATGCGATAAACCCGTTATCCATATTGCCGTACTCGCCAAGTTCGCCTCCGTTACCCAGCTTGGTACTCTGACCTACACTGCCGATTCCCTGGCCAACGGGGTTCGAGGCTACCAGTGGTACCATGTTCTGCCAAAGGGCGAGCCGCTCATTGTAGGAGTGATCCTCCTGTACCGAGGTTAATGTCTCCATCCGTGCGACCAGCCCTTCTGCACCCGGAAGCTTGGGTACGATCCAGAACAGTGCCGCGGCGACAAACCCCAGCTGGAGCAGCGTCTTCCACTTGCCTTTGGAAGGAGAGGACGCGATGTAGACCAGCAGCATGACCAGCAGCACCAGCCAGGCCGAGCGGACCAGGGTGGTCAGCAGGCAAATTACGACGAGCAGTACGCCGACCCAGCGCAGAGTGCCCTGCCATCTCCGCTCCAGAATCATCGGCACGAGGGCGAATACCAGAAAGGTAGCGGCCGGCCCGGGTGAATTCAGCGTCGAGAACACCCGGACTTCCAGCGGATACGGCGTTCCGATGGAGATCATATCGGCATTGCGCATCCAGAAGGCATCCCATGGCGGAACGGTCAGATACTGGATGATGCCGTAGATGGCTACCAGCACTGCAATGTTGGCAAAAGCGTACAGCAGCCGGTCAATATCCTTCGGCGTGAACCGGGTAACTGCAAAGAACGGAATCAGCAGCAGCGGTACGATGTAGTTCGCCAGATCGTACACCGAGCCCACGCCGTTCTTGGCCAGCCCGATCATTGCTCCGTAAGCCAGCGCCACCGAGAACAACAGAATGATCCGGGATGACGACTTGCGGATCCGGTGAATCTCCCGCAGCACCGGGATGGCAAGGGTTGCACCCGTCAGCAGCGGCGCCAGGCTGAGCAGGGATACGGAATGGTACACACCTTCCGACCAGTCGGCGATCCGCCGCAGCTCCGGGGCCACTGCCCAGATAAGCAGCGTGTAGGCAATCAGCTGTTTGGGCTTCAGCAGTGCCAGCAGGAAGGCGGGAAAGAGCAGCCCTGCCAGAATGGCTCCCTGCATACTGTCGGAGGCACTGAGCTGTGCACTGGCGAACCCGATTATCAGCGGAAGGCCAAGACATATGGCGCAGATCAGCGCTGTCACCGCGCCGGATTTCATCGTGTTCAGGGATGGCAGCGATATACTGCTCTCATTCTGCTCCGTCATCTTCGTTCCCCACCTCCTGCCGGCAACTGTAATTATTCAAGGCTTCTGCCCTTTACCCGGTCTTTCTTGCGCAGCTCCTTGAGCAGCAGAACCAGGAATTGGGCATCGTCTACAAGATATCTCTTCCAGAGCCTTCCCGGCTCCTGGCTTAGCCGCCAGAACCATTCAAGCCCTGTCTTCTGCATAAAGTCCGGCGCCCGCTTCACGGAACCGGAGAGGAAATCAAAGGTTGCGCCGACGCCGATCGAAATCGGAGCCTGGTAAGAGGTGTAATGGCGGTAAATCCATTTCTCCTGCTTCGGCGCGCCCACTCCGACGAATACAATGTCCGGCTGGCTGTCCGTCAGCATCTTGATGATGTGCCGGTTCTCCTCCTCGTTATGCTCAAAGCCGTAGGAGGGAGAGTAGCAGCCGACAACATTGATGCCGGGATAAGCCGCTTTTAAATTCATTGTCGCCTTTTCCGGTACGCCTTCCGCCGAGCCGAGGAAGAACAGCCGGTACTTCCTTTGCTCGAAGGCGTTGCCCAGACGGCTGAAGAGATCCGAACCGGATACCTTCTGCTTGAGCGGCTTGCCAAGCATCTTTGAAGCCCAGATCAGCGGCATCCCGTCTGCGACGACTGCGCCCGCCTCTGAATAAACGGCCTGGAACTCTTTGTCCTTACGCAGCTTGATTACATGATCGACATTGCAGGTCAGGATGTAGGACTGGTTCCTTTCCTGAATCGTTTTGTCGATGTAATCAAGCAAGTCCATGAAGTCATAGTTATTAAAGTTAACATCGAACATATTCACTTGATTCATCGTATCACTTCTTTTTGTGGGGAATCGGTTGGCTGTGAAGATCGATACAGGCAGTTCAGGTACCAACAGAACGGAATAATGAATTGGACCGTCGACAGCGTGTTATCTGAAAAGGAATATACTAGAAACGCTGCAATCAGGAGTGCGTAATAAGGTCTGACCCGCGGCGCCAAAGCTCTGTAAACCACAAGAAACACAGCCAGTAAAGAAAGCATTAGCAGGATGGCGCCGATGTACCCTCCATCGTAGTAAAACCGGATGTACTCATTATGCGGAACAACAAACCCGTAATAGAGTGTACCGTCATTGGCTACGGTGGCTGATCCAAGTCCCCGGCCCGCCCAGGGCGATCCGGCTGCCTTGTTCAGGAAAAACTCCCAGGCTTCCGTCCGGCCCGACAGGTCAATCCCCGTCTCCGTAGTCCGCTCAAAGGAGCGTTTTCTGAGATTATCCAGCTGAAGATAGACAGCTCCGGAGAGTACGATCCCCCCGCCCAGAAGCAGGAACAGGTACTGTGACTTGCCTTTTAAGTACTGGCGCGAGATGTCGTAGAAATAATAGAGAACCATTGGTACGAGTGCCAGCATCGGCCCTCTCGTTCCTGTTCCGACAAGAATCAGAAAGTTCAGGCCCAGCAAGGTGTAAAAAAGCCGGATATGCTGCGGGCTGCGCTTGATCTCTATGAAGCAGATCGCCACGCCCATGAATGCCAGCATCGCCAGATGCGGTGCAATGTTTGCTCCCTGGAGCCGTACAGCTCCTGTAAATTCAATGGACAGGAGGGAATGCATGCCTGCTATCTGCAGCAGTATCCCTATCCCTACACTGATTACAGGCAGACTCGCAAGAATACGGATCTGCTTGTCGGCTACCTCCTTCTTCCAGTTGATCAGGAGAAACACGAAGGGGAGCGACAGTCCGATAAAAGCTTTTACAGCAATGGAAGAGCTCATCTCCGGCAGCCAGATGGAGAAGCCGAAGGTGATAATCACCAGAATGAACATCGCCCACAAGGGGGGACTCAGCTTGAATCGCAGTCCGTTCACCAGAATGCAGGGTACCAGCAGCATCAGGATTACCAGCTTGTAAAGCGAGAGGATTTCGAAACCGAACATGCTGCCGCTGAACAAAAAGTTGATCGAGACCGCTGTCGTCAGCAGTACGAAATAACTGATAACATCTGGGCGTGAGATGGAGACAGTCAGTAAAATAATCAAGAGTACGGCCGCTACCGCAAATACCGGCTGGTAAATGACCGCGGTCCCCAGAAACAGTGCGGACACGAGGTAGAGCATTCCGTATGGCAAAGCGTTTAGTTTGGTGCCCCACTCAAAATTAGTCATTGTCTTCCCTCACCCCGCTGCAGATTCCCTTTTCCGGTTCCAAAACATATGAAGCGTCCCCCGAATGCTTTCCAGCCGGCACTTGTTCAGCAGCTTTCTGCCCTGGCTTCTGGAAAAGACCGAATCGGCCATGACGTACACGATTTTGGCGGCCGTTGTACCCAGCAGCAGCAAATTACCCTTTAGCCCTTCGCTTTTCATGGCGTTGGAGATGCCCTGGCTGTAATACCTTTTCATAATCCAGTCTTCGGTCAGACGCCCCGCTGCCACGAAATGGTCTACGGCCATCTGCGGGTGATACAGGATGGTGTGTCCCTGCCTCTGCAGCTGCCCGAAGAGCCAGGTTTCCTCACCGGAGATGAGGGAATCGCCCTTTCTACCGAGATCCAGCGGGAACAGGCTGATATCGAATGCCGGCTTGCGCATCGCCATATTGGCTCCGCACGGATGCAGCCGCTTCGGATATTCTCTGACCTTGCCTCCGAGATCAACGATGGTGTAAGGCAGCTCAAACGGCTTGATCAGCCATTCCGGGCGCTTGCTTTCGAAGATCGGGGCCACCTTTCCGCCCATGGCCATGACTTCCGGCCTTTCTTCAAAGGTGCTGATTATAGTTGTAATCCAATTCCGGCAAGGTATCGCATCATCGTCGAGAAAGGCGATGATCTGCGATTTGGAAGCCAGAATTCCTGTATTCCGGGCCGCCGACAATCCCTGTACCGGCTCCAGAAGATAACGGATATCCATTTCTGTACCATGACTTCCGATGAAGCCCTTGATCGCCGCTGCCGTACCATCCGGTGAATTATTATCCACCACAATGATTTCAGCCTGATGCAGATTCTCAAGTCCGATCAGCGACTGAAGGGTTTTTACCAGCAGGGCCGACCTGTTATAGGTGCAGATAATAATGGAAACCTTTGGGATGTCTCCGTACTCAGTCATCGGCAATCACCCAATTCCCATATTTTTAATAAGCGTCCTTGGAACCGAGCAGCATCAGTCCGGTTTTGAAAATGATCTTCAGGTCCAGCATCGTGCTCCGGATATGGATATAAGTCAGATCCAGCTGTACCATTTCGTCAAAGCCGACGCTGTTTCTGGCGTTAACCTGCCAGTATCCGGTACAGCCCGGCGTAACCAGCAGCCGCTGCTTGTCGTAATCCGTATACTGCGCCACCTCTTCAACGAGCGGAGGACGGGGGCCGACCAGACTCATGTGGCCCATCAGCACGTTCCAGAGCTGAGGCAGTTCATCAATGCTCGTCTTGCGCAGAAATTTTCCGATCCGGGTGATGCGGGGGTCATTTTTGATCTTGAACATCGCCCCGCTCACTTCGTTGTAAGCCTTAAGACTTTCCTTCAGCTCCTCGGCATTGGAAACCATAGATCTGAATTTATACATTGGAAACAGCACTTCGTCCTTGCCCACTCTGGTCTGCCGGAAGAACACCTTGCCTTTGGGATCCTCCAGCTTGATCAGGATAGCCACAAGAGCAAAGAGCGGCAGCAGTACGAGAAGACCAAGTGCGGAGAAAAGAATATCAATGATCCGCTTCATTACCAGATAGGAATCCATCCCTTTGCTTCCTTCTTTGGCATGCAGCATGTAAAGTTTCGGCAGGACGGCCTCGTAGTCTTCCGGCAGTTTTTGCATGCTCATTTCTCCTCATTCCTCCTAAAGGTTTAAATATATTTTTAGCTGCTGAGTGTGGTTTGTCCGGCTTTGCTGAGCCATTCTGCCATTGCATCCATCACCGGATAACGAAGATCATCGCTCTGGAGGGCAAATTCCAGTGTAGTCAGAATGTAACCGAGACGTTCACCGACATCATATCTGGTTCCGTCGAAGTTATAGGCATATACCCGTTCGCTCTGGTTCAGCTTCTGGATGGCATCGGTCAGCTGGATTTCGCCTCCGGCGCCTTTTTCCTGCAGATCCAGGTATTTAAAGATTTTTGGAGTAAAGACGTAGCGTCCCATGATTGCCAGATTGGATGGGGCTGTACCCAGAGGAGGTTTTTCCACAAAGTTGTTAACCCGGTAGAGGCGTCCGTCCTGCAGATCGGGTTCGATAATCCCGTAACGGTTGGTGAATTCATCCGGAATTTCCTGTACCCCGATTACCGAATTCTGTGTTTCCTCGTACTGGTCAATCAGTTGTTTAAGGCAAGGTGTATTGCCTGTTACGATGTCATCCCCGAGCATAACGCCGAAAGGCTCGTCTCCGATAAAGCGCCGTGCGCACCATACGGCATGACCCAGACCCATAGCTTCTTTTTGGCGGATGTAGTGGATTTCCACTTTAGAGGAACGCTGAACCTCTTTGAGCAGCTCCAGCTTTCCATCCTCCAGCAGTCTGGATTCAAGCTCGAACGCATTGTCAAAGTGATCCTCGATCGCCCGCTTGCCCTTACCGGTAACGATGATAATGTCTTCAATACCGGAAGCAATGGCTTCTTCCACGATATACTGGATGGTCGGCTTGTTGATAATCGGAAGCATTTCCTTAGGCATGGCCTTTGTCGCAGGAAGGAAGCGCGTTCCTAACCCAGCTGCAGGGATAATTACCTTCTTTACCTTTTTCATCATCGCACTTACCTCCTGATCGTTATGTGTAGGATTGTAAATCTTGGGACTTTACCGGGTCTGATTCATGGCGATGCCGAGAATATTCGACCCGCTTTGCTCAAGCAGCGCCTTCAGCTTACGGACCGCTTCGCGTTTCGTCTTGCCGTGTCTGGCCACCAGGATCACTCCATCGGAGAGCGGGGCCAGAATACGGGCATCACTGTATTCCACTGCCGGCGGGGTGTCGAGCAGGATCAGATCAAAGCTGCCCTTCAGTTCCTCCAGCAAGGCGCCCATTTTGTCGTTGCCGAGGAGATCCGGCGGACTGATTCGGGTCTTGCCTGCCGGAATGACGGCCAGGTTGGCCAGATTGCCGTATACGGCAATATCCTTCGCAGCCTCCTGACCGCTCAGGTAGGCAGCCAGTCCTTCACTGCCTTCCACCTCGAACACGGCATGCAGTCCGGGATGGCGCAGGTTGCAGTCTACAACGGCTACCTTCTTTCCGTCCTGGACAAAGGATACAGCGAGATTGGACAACACCGTTGTCTTCCCCTCCCCGCCTTCAGCAGAAGTGAAGAGAAGCACCTTGCCGCTGTCTCCCCCGGTCAGCCCAAGCTGGCGGATGTAGGTGCGGAGCGAGCGGAAGGATTCGGAGATATGCGAGGATGGATTCAAGTCTGCAATCAAGCTTTTATTCAGCCGTAACATAAGTACCCTCCCCTACTCTTGCTTTGGCGTTTGCCGCACTGCCAAGATCACGTTTACGGATGACCGGGATGCTGGCAATAACCGGCAGTCCGACATCGAATTCCGCTTCCTTCTCGGTGCGGAGCGTTCCATTCAGCGTTTCCAGCAGCAGGATGATACCGATAGCAGCCATTAATGAAATAACAAAGCTGATAATCAGGTTCATGGCGACGCCGCCGTTAGATGGAGCTGGAAGATCAGCCGGATCAGCAGGGGTCAGGAAGGTAACATTGTCCAGCATCATAAGGGACGGCAGGCTCCGTATGAAGCTTTGCGAAACCGCGTTTACAATGTTGGCTGCCGTGCTGTAGCTTTCGTCCTGTACACTCAGATTGATCACTGAGCTTTTCTCCGAGGATCTTACCTGCAGCTTCGCGGCCAGCTGTTCTTCCGTGAGACCAAACTCGGGATGATCGGCCACAACACTGCCCAGAATTGCGGGGGACTTCATAATTTCCTTGTAGCTCTCGATGATGTTCAGGCTGAAGTTCAGGTTGTTGAGATTGTTGCTCTCGGGTACATTTGCGGTATTGTTGACCAGCAGCTGTCCGGAGGCGGAGTAGACGGGTGTAACGAAGTTCTTGCTGACATAGAAGGTAGTAGCACAGGAGATCAATACAAAAATCGTTATCAGCCAGAGCCTCTTCTTAATCAGGTTAATGTAATCCAAAATCGTCTTTTCCACAGTAACCCTCCTTCCGCATTCATTACGTTCTGAAAGCATTCATGAAAGTTTCAGATATCTTGTGTCTTATTCTATCAATCTGTACGGGTTGCCACATGGCTCCTCCCATTACTTTAATGTTCACTTTCGAGTAAGTGAATTTGGTGCCTATGCGGGGCAGAATGGTATACTTTAGTACCATATCCCCGGGCAATCATTTCCGGCAAATGGAAGATAAGTCTACGGCAGCCGTCATTTCATCCTCTGAACCTCCAAAATTTCGTACATATTATGTCAGTTAATGAGAATTCAGACGCACGCAAACAGAACCCCCTTTAAGAAAGAGGGTCCTGTTTTTCTGTAATATCCTTGCATTTACACAAAACATTCTTAAATTTGCACAAAAAAACACGGACAATCCTGTCCGTGCTCTGCGTCTGTATAAGCTTTATAAAGTGCTGTTAATCATAGGACATTTCAAATTTCGTCAGTCCAACTGCATTGGCATACAGCGCCGCCTGAGTGCGGTCGGCTACCTGCAGCTTCGCCAGAATCTGGCTTACATGCTTTTTGACGGTGAATTCGCTGATGAACAGGCGCGAAGCAATATCCTTGTTGCACGCTCCCTGGCCGAGCTCGATCAGAACTTCCTTCTCCTTGGGTGTCAATTCGTCGGTAGGACTGCTGCCGCTCATCCGCATCTTGTCTTCCATCAGGCCCGGATCATAATACTTCCGTCCCTTATAGACCAGCTGGATCGCGAACAGCAGCTCCTCCGGCAGAGCCTCCTTCAGCACGTATCCGTCAACCAGCACCTCTTCCGCCTTGAGAAAATCCTCCCGGCTTGCCGAAGAGGTAAGCAGAATAAATTTGCTGGTGAGTCCGCGCGCCCGGGCAGTCTTGATTACATCTAGCCCCGACTCGTCTGCCAGCCGCAAATCAATCAGTACAAGATCAGGCTGGGTCTCTTCTATAACCTGAAGAGCTTCCTGGCCATTCGTTGCTTCGCCTGCAAAATGCAGATTGGGCTGCATGGAAATAACCGCAGCCAATCCTCTTCTTACCAACGGGTGATCATCAACAATGACGATATTCACTTGAATGACCTCCTGCCTAAAGTTTATGCATTCTTTAATTCAGCCACGCCGACAGGTATCGAAATCAAAATCCTTGTTCCTGCATTCTCGCTGCTGGAGATGTGGAATTCTCCGCCCAGCGACTGAGTCAGATATTGCATATTCTTCATGCCAAGCCCGCCGGTGGTATCTTCAGACGTAGTCCACAGAAGATCCGTATCAAAACCGATACCATCATCTGTAATGGACAGTCTGATCCATTTGGGCTTCAGAGACAGCTCGACATCCACCCGGCTGGCTGCGCCATGACGTATGGCGTTACCTGTCGCTTCGGAAATAATCCGGAAGAGCGCCTTGTGGTAAGGATAAGGGAGGCTGAAATCATCCCCCGTTATTTTGAGTTCAATTTCAACATCATTGAGCCTCGACAGGCTCTTCAGATGCGATCTGACCATACCCAGCCAGGTTGGCCCGCCGCTCTTCTTGGAACTGAGGCTGTAAATCGTAATCCGCAGCTCTTTGGCAACCCTGGTTGCCGAATCATGAATCAGGTCAATCTGCTCTTCAAGCTCAGAGTCGGACATTTTGCGCCAGGTCTGCTTCAGGGAATGGGTTGCGTATACGATACCGAACAGGCTCTGCGATACGCTGTCATGCATTTCATCCGCAATCCGGTTCTGCTCATTTGTGATGATCAGCCGGTTTTCAATGACACCCAGCTCATGCCGTTCCAGAATAATGGCACTCAGCTCTGACAGGAACATCAGCTGCTGAATATACCATCTGCGCCCTTCAAGTCCCTCTGAGGATTCCAGCTTCACGCCGATCATACCGACAAACCGGGTGCTCATTCTCACCGGCATCAGCAAAAAATCGCCGAGGCCCGGCATGCTTTTGAACACCGGCTCACGCTGCAGCCTCCACTCGTGCTCATGCTTTTCCAGCTCTGTGAACAGAAAACGTTCTTCTTCATGCTGCCATCCGGTCTGACGGCTCTGCGGAGCGGGCTCACCGCTCTTCTTGGCAAACCAGAATAAGGCCTTATCCAGTTTGGTCAGCTTCACCACGTAATCCGTTATGACCTGGCCGATGTTCATGAAGTCATGCTGGCTGGAGGTTTCGACGATGTGATAGAGCGATTTGATATGCTCCATGGTTTCGTTGGTCCGCGCGTTCGCTTCTTCCCGCTGCCGCTTGATCCTGTTAACCATCTGCATAACTATAACCGCAAGAACCAGGGCTAGAAACAGGTTGCCGTTCTGAAGTACTGCTTCTGATAAAGATTTGCCCGCAGCGTTCACAAACATATAACAAAATCCGGTTAAGACAGCAATGTAGCTCAGCAGCAAACTCCACCCGAAGTACACGGACAGCGACCCTGCCGCAATCAGAACAGGATTAAGTACGTAGAGCTTAAAAACACTGTCAAACCCGCCGGTCAGTAAAGTCAGTGCAATAACGCCGGCCATCTCTATGCTGACTGCCAGCATAAGAACCCGCGGTCTGGTCCGGAGCCTCCGGTAAATCATTACGAATACTTGGGCGATTAAGAAAAGCGAGATAATTAATAGGGATTTATAAATGACGGAAGGCCCCGTATGGTCCAGGAGGTACATCAGCGATGTGAGGGACAAAGAAAAGTATCTGTAAAATGCTATCATTCTGTCTTCCGCGGTTGTTTTGATTTTCATCCCACCACCCTATTCTCCACCTTTTTTGGAAAATGCGAGCTCATCAAAGCTTTGTTTAAAAGCATCATACATGAGAAAAATCACAATAACAAGTTTCTCTGTTTAGTGACAACGTTTTCTTTTCAAAAAAATAACATTATGGCCTAATTTTTTTTATGATTTTATTATATTTTTATTCCCTCACCTTATACCTGGCAATGGAAATCTCAGGGAGCCGGAATCAAGGGCATTTTTGCCCTTGATTTCGCTCTTTCCGGCGCTCGGGCCGGATTCAAGGGCATTTTTGCCCTTGATTTCGCTCATTCCGCCGCTTGAGCCGGAATCAAGGGCATTTTTGCCCTTGATTTGCTCATTCCGCCAAGTGAGCCGGATTCAAGGGCATTTTTGCCTTTGATTTCGCTCTTTCCGGCGCCTGGGCCGGAATCAAGGGCATTTTTGCCCTTGATTTTGCTCATTCCGCCGCTTGATTTTGCTTAACCGGCCGTATTCCGCCAAACAGCAGGAGCTGCGGCAAGCAAAAGAGCCTGTCCGCAAAGCGGACAGGCTGTTACAGAAACATTATTGGTTACGGGCATTCAGGGCGGCTCGGCTTGACAGATTCCGGGTCTAGGACGGCTGCGGCTGTTTATTATTACAAATACAAATCTGATAGCGCTGCTCCCCAACGATATGATAGCCGGTGGAGAGAACTCGAATAGTATGATTATTACGAACATCAACCTTATGGAGACTACGGCAAGCAATGCAATAAAACTCTCTCATGGTTTCATCTCCGGCAAACGCATAGTCAAAAAGCACTAAAAAAGGGCTAATATCATCTAAAATAATAGCATCCTGTTTTTATGAGTGTCAACATAAATCCGCATAATCCGACAAAATTCTGCTACTGGACATTGCTGCGGCAGAGCTGCGGGGAGAGCCCCATATATTTCTTGAACAGCCTCGAAAAATAAAACGGGTCGCTGTAATGCAGCATGCCGGAAATTTCCTTGACCTGCAGCGATGTATTAAGCAGCAGATGCTTTGCTTCCGCCATTTTCAGCCTGTGCATGTATTCATGCAGCGGATAGCCGCTGCTGCTGCGGACCAGCCTGCGCAGGGTGGACATGGAGATATGGTGCTTCGCAGCAATCCCCGGCAGATCAGGCTGCTCATATATGCAGGCTTCCAGATCGCCGCGTATGTCCGTCATTATCCCCTGCCGGCGGAACCGCGGATGATCAGGAAACAGGCAGGAGCATTCCAGCAGCGTGGACTCCAGCCGCAGAGCTGCCCGGTCGGCATCGGCGGGAACGCCCCCGTCCATCAGGCTCAAAACCTCCTCAAAGAAAGGGACCAGCTCCTCCGGACTGCCGGTCTGAAAGACACTTCCGTCTGCTATGAGCCCGCCTTCCAGCCACTCATCCGCCCGGCTTCCCATAAAGTTGATGTAATATTCATCCCAGCTCCCGCCGGGGGGCGGACCAAAGCTGTAGCTGCAGCCCGGCCGGAAGAAGAACAGGCTTCCCGCGCGTACCTGCTGCGTGGGCCCCCCGTTCTCGGATATACTGCCGGAGCCCGCTGCAATATAGACCAGCGCCCAATGCCCGAACACTACCCCGCTGCGGAACAGCGTTCTTCCGGGCAGATGTCCGGCCTGCCCGATCCGGATGGCTGTCAGCCGGAGCATGGAAGCATCCAGCTTGGGGTCAATAATTCTGACAGGATACGGGCTGATCATATAATCCATGATCTTGGGCATACCCTCTATTCCTCCCTTAATTGCCGAATGGTATCGTTATTGCAGGTGAACATATTCTACATGAACAAGAGGTGTATAAGCTATGCCTGAAACCTGTAATCTGCAGCTTTTGCCCGGTCCGCAGACCCTTACAATGTCTGAAGGGCTATTCCGTATTCCGCTAAAGAGCTGCATCATTCTCCCTGCATCACAAAACCGGGACATTCTGCCCGCTGCCCGCAGGCTTCAAGAGGCAATCGGCCGAATTCTTCAGCTCAGCCTGCCCCTGTCAGCCGGCATCCGCTCATCTGTCCGGCCCGCAGCCAGCTTCTGCTGCAATCCCCTGCTCCCTGCGCAAGGTTACGAGATCACAATTGCAGCAGACGGCATTACCGTAACGTACAGTACACCGGAAGGCGCTTACTACGCCGTTGCAACACTTCAGCAGATTCTGGAACAATGCGGCAGGGAATTGCCCTGCCTGTTCATCCGCGATCAGCCGGACTTTGCCGCCCGCGGCCTGATGCTCGATATTAGCCGTAACAAGATCCCCAAGATGGAAACCCTGTATAAGATTATTGATCTGATGGCCGACCTTAAACTCAATCAGCTGCAGTTATATATAGAAGGTTCTCCCTTTGCCTATGAATCCTTTCCGCAGGTCTGGGAGCTGGAGACGCCTATAACCGGTGACGAAATTCTGCTGCTGGATGCCTACTGCCGCGAGCGGTATATTGAGCTCGTACCGAACCAGAACAGCTTCGGCCATATGGAACACTGGCTGACCCGCCCGGAATTCAACCGTCTGGCAGAAATTCCGGAAGGCTTCATGCTGCCTGATAATATGTACGACCACGACCTGTATCCGGACGGCCTGTTCATGCAGCCGGGAACCTTCCACACAGGAAACCCCGAAGTCCTGAAGCTGCTGGAAACCATGTACGATGATCTCCTGCCCTACTTCACTTCAGACCATTTCAATGTCGGCTGCGATGAAACCTATGAACTGGGACTTGGCAAAAGCAAAGCACTGGCCGATTCAGCAGGCAAAGGCCGGCTGTACCTGTCATTCCTGCTTGAAATTCATAAACTTGTCACTGCCCGGGGCAAAAAAATGCAGTTCTGGGGCGATATCATTATCCAGCACCCCGAGCTGATTCCGCAGCTTCCGAAGGATATCATTGCCATGGAATGGGGCTACAGTGCGGAGCATCCGTTCGAAGCAGATACCCTGAAGTTCCGTGAGGCGCAGATTCCGTTCTATGTCTGCCCGGGAACAAGCTCCTGGAATTCCGTAACCGGCCGCACCGACAATATGCTGGCCAATCTGCGCAGTGCGGCTGTTCATGGCAAGGATAACGGTGCAATCGGCTATCTCATTACCGACTGGGGCGATTTCGGCCATTGGCAGCATCTGCCGGTCAGCTATGCCGGATACGTATACGGGGCCGCGCTGGCCTGGAATGTCCGGAACAACCTGGATGCCGATGTGGCCGGATACCTGAACCGCTCAGTCTTCCGGGACCGCTCGGATAAGACCGGGCAACTGCTGCTTGATCTAGGCAATTATTACAAGCTGGAATCCGGCGCCCTGAGGCCAAATGATTCCGAGCTGTCGATGCTGCTGCGCAGCCGGCTGGATAACATGGGCATTGCCCGGAAGCTCAGCCCGGTCCAGCTTGACCAGCTTGAAGCCTATATCTTTGGCATAGAGAACCGCCTGGAGGAGCTGTCACCCGGCTGCAGTGATGCCGGGCTTGTCCTGCAGGAGCTGGCGAACGGCATCCATTTCCTGAAGCATGCCGTGCAGCTGGCCCGGATCAAGCTGCAGCTGGCCGGAGAGCCGGATGTCCTTGATCCGGCCGTTATCCGCAGGCTGATCAAGGATCTTGACCTGCTGCTTCACGATTACCGCGGGCTATGGATCCGCCGCAACCGCCCCGGCGGACTGGAGCAGAGTGTCAGCCGGCTGCTGCGGCTTAGAGGTGAATATGAGGACCTGCTGCAGTCGCTTCCGGAGCGTCCGGCAGCCCAATCTGAATAAAAGCAGAACCGCTTAAGGCCCGGCTTCTTCTGCCGGGTCTTTCCTTCTCTCAAGAAACATCTGCCGCGCTTCCTCATACTGGTTCACCAGCATTTCACGCTCCCTGCGTTCATGCGTCTCCCGGTCCGCGGCCTCCAGCCCGCTTTCTTCATCCCGGGTTATCGTCCAGATGTCGGAGAACAGGTAATCCCTGATTTCAACCACAGCACCGGCGAGCCTGCCCTCCTGCCAGACCAGTCCGCCGGAAGTGCGGATTACGGTGCGTCCGTCAGGTGTGACTGCCTTCTGCCCGAGGCGGATCTGCATCAGCATTTGCCCGAATGTATACCATTCCATCCAGCTTCATTCCCCCTCTCAAGTTCTAATTGAAAAAGACGTTATTGCGGCATACAATCAGATTAACCTACAGCTAATGATTTACATACAATCCTTATAGTGACAGGGGACAAACCTATGGATTGGCTTAACGATTATGAACAGGAGCTCCGGGCGGTATTTCAGGAATGCAAGGCGATCATTTCCGGATTTCCGGAGCCGCTGGACTCCCGCGGGCTGGCCTATCTTGAACAGTTCGATGTCTTTGAGGCCCGCAGCAAAAAGAATTATATCTGCTATCTCCTCCCGTTCTGGCTCCGCAGTGAATACGGGCTTGATGCAGGGCAGACGCATAGTATGTCCTCAGGCAATGTTCTTCTGATGCTCTACTTCTTCCTGCAGGATGATCTGATGGACAACCGGCGCAGCTCTGCAGCAGAACTGCTGCCGCTTGCGAATCTGCTGTATGCGGAGTTTCTGGAGCTTTACCGTCCGCTCTTCCCTGCAGAATCGCCCTTCTGGACGCATTTCAAACGTTATCTCTTCGAGTGGTCAGACAGCGTCAGCGGAGAAATCGGAGGAGATTATTACTTTAACGACCGGAGCCGGATTGCCGGCAAAGCAGCCCCTCTAAAGCTGTCTGCCATAGCCGCCCTGCTGCTCGCCGGCAAGGAGTCCTCTATTGCCGCTGCAGAAGAAGCAGTGCAGGAAGTGCTGATCACCCTGCAGATGCTCGACGATTATGAGGACTGGGAAGAGGATCTGGCTGATGGCAGCTATAACTGCCTGTTGTCTCTGGTCCGCCACCGCCTGCACCCGCAGGATGACAGAGCCGTTCTTACTCCGGACGAAGTAAGGGCATTTATCTATACATCCGGCGGACTTATGGAGTATGCAGCAACGGCAGCAGCCAACCATGAACGGCTGACCTCGGGCGTTTTCCGCATTCACGGACTCACTGCATTCCATCAGATGCTTGCGGGCAACCTCCGGCAGATTGCCGCAGCGATTGAAGCGGAAAAGGCACTTCTGCAGCAAGGCGGGTTACAGTACTGGATTTCCAGGCATATGAATGAAAATCCGCGCCCCATTAATTCGGATAACAACCAAAAATAGTCATAGATTCAAATAAAATGCTATGGTATGCTTACGGGGTAATATTACCATTTCGGGGAAGGGTGATTATTGTGTCAGAGGCGATTTTTAAGAATCAAGTGATTCAGAAGGCATGGGAAGATCCGGGTTTCAAAGCTAAGCTGCTTACCGATCCGAAAGAAGCTCTCAGAGAAGCACTAGGTATCAATCTGCCTGATCATATTACACTCAAAACGGTCGAGGAAGGCTCCAATGAGTTCTATCTGGTTATTCCTCCAAATCCGTCCTCCGGTGTTATGAAAACGGATGTCACAACCCTCGGTTCCTGGTAAGCATACATCACGCCTCTGACTTCACAGGGAGCCTGAACCTTCCGGAGGCTTTGCCAATGGCAAAGTCGTAACGGATTCGGTTCCGGCTCCTTTTTGGCTTTCAAAACGGATTTCGCCCGCCATCGCTTCAATGATCCGGAAGGTCACCATAAGGCCAAGGCCCGTTCCCTTCGTTTTATTCGAGAAATACGGCTCACCAAGCCGGTTCAGCACCTCGCTGTCCATTCCCTCTCCGTCGTCCTGAATATGAATATACACATAATCACCGACACCGTAAGCGATCATCTGTATGGTGCCTTCATCTCCGAGCGATTCAATGCTGTTCTTGATAATATTGATAAAAGCCTGCTTGAACTTGGAGGAGTTGCCTTTGACCCACAAGCCTTCTCCGGCCTGCATGAGCATTTTACCCCCGTTCAGATGGCATAGCGGCAGCATAATGCTTTCGATATGCTTGAACTCCTCCCTGACATTCAGTATCGAAATCTGCTCGAATTCAGGTTTGGCAAAGGTCAGAAAATCCGTAATGATATTAGCTGCACGGTCCAGCTCACTCAGCGCCATGGATAAATACTGTTCCTCACTGCCGCTTGCCTTCTCACTGAGAAGCTGCAGAAATCCTCTTGTCACCTGCAGCGGATTACGCACCTCATGAGCTACTGAGGCTGCAAGCTCACTGATGATTTCCATTTTTTCGGAACGCTGCAGCTCGTTATTGAACAGCTCCAGCTCCCTTGAATATTTGACTACCTGCCGGTGGTTCAAAGCCAGCCTGCGGCCCAGAATGACAATCAGTGAAAGAATGAACACAACCAGCGCCCATTTCCAGTAGAACAGATCGTAGTCACCATTGTTGATATAATACCAGACCAGTTCGGCTACCCCTGTTAAGGCGGCTGTACCGAAGCCTATCGCAAAGGTAATCGCGTCCTTGTTCTTTTTTAGCGAAAAGAAGATTACACAGGCAATGAGCAGGACAAACTGGGCAATCATAATAAAACCGATTACCGTAGTAGAGACAAAATAATAGAACTCCACAAAGCGGTTGTCTGCCAGTGTATTAATGATCAGGCACAGAATGCAGAACGCGGAGTAGGCCGTCTGAAAAATGCGGAACCGCCGGATGATGGCGAAGCGGCCGCTGCCGAATATTTTCTCAAACAAAAACGTAAGCGCCGGCAGCAGTGACAGCAGCCCCAGATCCAGAAAGATGATACTTAACGCTCCGTATTGACTGTAAAACGTATAAATAAAGGGCGAATAGGTAATTGCCAATATACCCGTGGCCGCAATGACAATGGATAAAGACACGGCAATCGAAAAATGCTCCCTGTCCAGAAAAAAACCGCACATAAACAGAACCAGCGCCACAAAAATAAAAGAGCCGCCGAGAATGACATCAATGAGCCCGTTTTTGACAAAATTGCGGATCAGCTCGCTATGCTCGCCAATCACGATTGAATCTTTGATTCCGATCCGGTCCTGGAGCGTCGAAGTCCAGATATACATGGTTTTACCGTTATCCTCGCCCCTGAGCGGTACAAGCAGGGAATAGTTGTCCTTAATGTAGCTGCGGTCCCCCTCCAGCACAAGCCGGTCCTCTACAAATACCTTGATATGCAAGGCATAGAGCTTTTCGATGTAAACGGCAGGCGATACATAGTGAAAGGCCGGAAGCTGGATACGGGTCCACGCGGAGGATAGCCCGTCCGGAAGATCGCCTGCAGGATTGGCCGTTCCGCTGTTGAACCAAGCTCCCTGATCCCCGTCCGGGACTTCAAGGCCTGTATCGCCCAGGCTCTTGTTCCACTGCATCTGCCATTCTGTTATTTTATTTGCAGCATAATGCCCTTCCCCGGAGGCTGACAATGAGACGAACGTCAACATCATCAGCAGCAGCATCGCTGTAATATGTACACTTTTACCGATCAAGCGCATGCAAGCACCCCAAGAGAATGTATTGGTATAAATGCGGGACAGATCACAGCTAGTATTTCGCCCAGCAATGCCCTTATCCCTTTAAAATACCCATTTTTTATCAAATCTTTTCTATTTACTGTGATCCGCTGGTAATTTTACGATAACCTCGGTTCCCTGGCCTTTTTTACTGTGAAAATGAATGGTGCCGTTCATCGCTTCGACGATCCGGAAGGTAACCATCAGCCCCAGGCCTGTTCCCTTGGTTTTATTGGAATAATACGGCTCGCCCAGGCGGGACAGCTCGCTCGGCTTCATGCCCTCCCCGTTATCCTTCACACTAATGATGATATGCTGGCCCGATTTCCAGGCTGACACCGTAATCAGCCCTTCTTCGTGCAGCGATTCCACACTGTTCTTGATCAGATTAATGAAGGCCTGCTTGAACTTGGCGGGACTGCCCAGCACATAAAGCCCTTCCTGCAGCTTTAGTTCAATGGTACCGCCCTGCAGATTAGCCAGCGGCACCAGGATGCCGGCCACATGCCGCAGCTCCCCGGACAGCTCGAATACATCCACTTCCTCCAGTCCGGGCTTGGCAAAGGTGAGGAAGTCTGTAATGATCAGGGAGGCCCGGTCCAGCTCCTGTACCGCCATATCGAGATATTCCTTCTCTTTACGACCGGAGCGTTCACCCAGAATCTGCAGGAACCCGCGCGTCACCTGCAGCGGATTGCGTACCTCATGTGCTACAGAGGCAGCAAGCTCGCTGATGATCTCCATTTTTTCCGAGCGCTGTGCAGTATTGTTGAACTGCTCCAGTTCACGGGAATAGGCGAGCGCCTGCTCGTAGTTTCTGGCAAAGCCCCGGCCGAGAATGATGATCAGAGAGAGGATAAACGCCACCACGCCCCACTTCCACCAAAAAAGATGGAAAGAGTCTGCGGATGTAAAATACAATACCAGCTCGCTGAGCGAAATGACCGCAAAGATGGCGAAACCGGTGGAGAAAATAGCTGCATCCTTATTTCCTCTATAAGCATATACCACAGCCAGCCCCAGCAGATATGCCAGCTGAACAATCATCAGCACCCCTAGCACATTCACCGTCATGATCACATACAGCTTGTCCAGCCGGAAGGACAGCAGGGCATTCACCAGCAAAAACACAAAGCAAAAACATGAGTACCCCAGCTGAATATTGCGGAAGCGGACAAGATGCCGGCCTTTGCCGGGTCCGAAAATCCGTTCGAAATATAAGGTAAAGGCCGGCAGCAGGATAAATAATGCCGTATCAAAGCTGGCTTCGACCAGCCGCTCCCTGCTGCCCAGAACAAGCGACAGAAACGGGGAGTACGTAATAAACAGCACGCCGAAAGCAAGAATCACCAGCACCAGGTAGTACCCGCCGGACAATGTCTGCACCCGTATAAAAAATAAACATACCAGCAGGACAGCAGCCATAAAAATGAGTGAGGTCCCCAGGATCACATCCACCAGGTCATGTTTGACATAAAGAGACATTAGACCATCATAATCTCCCGCTCTGATCTGCCCCCCTACCCCGAAGCCCCTGTCCCCTCCGCTGCTCCACAGATACAGCGGTCCGTCACCCGGCGTTGCTGTTAACGGAATCAGCACTTTACTGCCGCTAAAATTAACGTTCTGCCTCGAATCGTAGATGAGCGTATTATTGCGGTAAGCCTTAAGCGTTGTTCCGTATACTTTATCAATAAGCAGCGCTGAATCTGTCTGCATTGGCGGTATTTCAAAGCGCAGCCAGGCTGCGTCAACATCTGCGGGAGGCAGCGGTCTTGCTGTATCCGCAGAACATTTCATCCATTCCTCCTGCGGGGCAGCTGCTGCTTCAGCAACAGTCTCCTCCCCGGATTGCGCCCATTTCAGCTCCCATTCCGGCAGGACGATATCCTGTTCACCGCTCCGCCCGATCGCGATCCCTGCAGTCACCAGAACGGTCAAGAGCAGAAGCATGAATATGGCGGCCACTCTCTTTGGTGATGACAGCTTCATTAGACACCTCAATAAATCATAAGTTGGATTTTAATAGTTCGTATGATTCTTACTTTCGACAACCTTCGCACTTTCCCTGCCTCTATCGGCAAAATTCAGTGAAAACCCTGTTTTTATTATCGGCACGGTTAATCATTCTGGAGAATGAATATATTAAGAATGCCCTGCCAAGCCCGGGAGGCGCAGATTCGCAGCCAATTAATCGGGTATAGAATTACTATAGATCACGGGTAAGGAGGTCCGGCTATGACTGACAAAAGGAAATCTGATGCCAGCGCGGAACGGGATGACGACGGGCTCGTAACCGAGCGGGATATAGATGAGGATTTCGGCTTGTTTCAGGAAGGCTCTTATCCCGGTGCACTACGGGATGAGGAGCAGAAAGCTGCCATTAATCACGCTGTCCCCAAAGAGGGGCAGACTTAAATCTAAGGAGCTGAACGGCTATGGGTAATGAGTTCAACAAAACTGAAGCCGATTTTGCATATGAGCGCTATCAGAAAATGGGCGACGCCCCCCCGGAACAGGATATTCCGCTTGAGGACCGGCGCCCTCTCGGCACTATTACGGAGCAGGGCGTAAGCGGTGTAACTCTGGATGTGGAGCGCCAGCCGCTGGAGTCATCACTGGCCAGCCATGAGCCTATTCATGAAAGACCTGTTGATTATGTTGACGGCATAGCGGATGAAGGAGCTGATCCGGCGCTTGAAGGCGACTCCATCCTCGCCGCCGATATCGGTGTAAACGAGCCTCAGCCGGCGCTTGGCCGCAGGGCCGACCGGGATAACAGCATCATTGCTTCTCCTGCCCCGCAGCGGGACGAGCTGCTGGAATCCGACTCACTTTTCGCCGCAGGAGCAGCCGGTTTAACCGGCAGTGTAATCGACTATGCCGATGACGAGGAGAGCGATGAGGAAGTGCAGCCGCTGGAGGATGTTCCGGATGCCGATGAGCTGCAGCCCGGCACTGCGGTAGACCCGGCCGCCCCTCCGGTTGATGTTATGCCCGGAACCGATCTGCTGAACGGCTCTACAGGTGAAGAGGATTAGTCAAGGAGCTTCAATTAAAGATGTTTAAACGTTAATGTGCAAAGGCCAAAAGCAAATCCGGAAACGTTTTCCCGGTGCTTTTGGCCTTTTGTTATCTTTATTTTAGATATTTCCGCTTGCCTGCGCATCTGCTGCTTCCCCGTGGGCACGTGCTTCACCAACCTTGGCCTCCAGGTTCTGCAGCTTGACCAGCAGCGCTGCCGCAAGCAGCATCATCCCGTTAATAACGAATACCCAGCGGATCGGAATGAACGCACCCAGCAGCCCTCCGATGATCGGCCCGGCCATGGTCGCAAGCTGCGAGGCTGCCTGATTCAGGCCGAACGCGCGGCCGCGGAAGCCCGGTTCAATCGTCTGGACAATCATTGCATTGACTGAAGGCAGCACTCCCGCATAGAACAGGCCGTAGACAAACCGCAGAATGGCAAACTCCACATAGCCGGACACGAAATATTGCAGGATGTTGCCGATCCCGCCGCCGATCAGGCCGATGAACAAAATAAACCCGAAGCCCTTACGGCTGCCGATCCGCCCCCACTGCGGAGCCATTATTACCGTCGCTATGCCGACAGCAGAGAAAACAATCCCCGAGCTAAGCGATGCCGTGTTCCTTGAAATCCCCATATCCAGCAGATAAATCGGCAGCAGCGGCTCCAGAATCATAACCGAGAAGGTGCTGATTCCCGCAAGTGACAGCAGCGTAATGAACGCTTTATTTTTAACTGCCTCCCTGATGTCATCGCTGACACGCGATCTTGCCGCGGAACGGTTAAAGTTCTCCTCCCTGGCAAAAAAGGTGGCGATCAGCGCTGACACGAGCACAATGGCCGCCGAGAACAGAAACGCATCGCGGTTGCTCGAATAATAGCTCACCACCCCGCCGATCAGCGGGCCGATAATGCTGCCTGTTGCTCCCGCTGTTGACATAATGCTCAGCGCATAGCCGGTCTTTTCCTCCGGCGTATTGGTCGCCACCATCGCAATTGCCGCCGGAACAAATCCGGCCAGCAGCCCCTGAAGCACACGCACAATCAGAAACACATACGGGTCATGAACAAAGTAATTAATCAGATAAAGTGCAGCCAGACTGAAGCCCGAGCGGATCAGCATCGGCTTGCGCCCGTATTTGTCAGCCAGAGACCCCCAGTAAGGCGAGATCAGCGCGCTCGCGAGAAAGGTAATCCCGAAGCTCACTCCCGACCAGATTTCCAGATGACTGGTAACTCCGAGCTGGTCACTAAGAAAAATCGAGAGGAACGGAATCGAAATCGAGTAGGCGGTGCTGCAGAAAAACACCCCTATCCAGAGCACGATCAGATTCCTTTTCCATGAAAATGCCAAGACAACCACCGTCCCTTCTGTTAAACCCTGAAGTATCTACCATTCTAGACCTCTTTTCCCGCGATGCCAAATCACTGTTATTCCAGAGGCTTTGCATCAGGCGGGACAAACCATGTATGATGAGTGATGAGCAACCCAGCCTACTCATGATTAAAGGAGAGATTTACAACGTGAAGCGCATTAGAAGAACCCCTGTCATTCTGCTGCTGATGATGACCCTGCTGATGGTCTTTGCCGCAGGCTGCGGCAACAAGCCGGCAGACAACAATGCAGCAGGCAATACTGCCGGCAACCAGGCCAGCCCGGCTCCCCAGGAGGGTGCAGCTGCCGCCACCGAAGGCGTGCCGTCGGCCACGGCCAGCCATCCTGTCGTTACCATTGAGATGGATAACGGCGGCATTATCAAGGCTGAGCTCTACCCTGAGGTTGCACCGAATACCGTAAACAACTTCATTTCACTGATTCATAAGGGCTTCTACGACGGAACCATTTTCCACCGTGTTATCCCGGGCTTTATGATTCAGGGCGGTGATCCCGACGGCACCGGCATGGGCGGTCCGGATTATAGCATTGCTGGCGAATTCTCGGCCAACGGCTTCACGAATAACCTGCTGCACACCGAGGGTGTGCTGTCCATGGCCAGAAGCCAGGATATGAATTCCGGCGGCTCCCAGTTCTTCATTATGGCTGCAGATTACCCTAGCCTTGACGGCAGCTATGCCGCTTTCGGCAAGGTAACGGAAGGCCTCGATGTCGTGCAAGCCATCGTTAACCTGCCGCGTGACAGCTCGGACCGGCCGGACACGCCTCCTGTCATGACCAAGGTTACGGTAGACACGCTGGGCGTTACTTATCCGGAACCGGAAAAAGTAGAATAGCTCCATCCCTCACCGGGGGAGCTTCAATCAGTACAGCATAGAAGCCCGTCTCGGGGTTATCCGGAGACGGGCTTCTTCACGTTACAGCAGTCTGCACCGGATGGCTTCCGGTCCAGGCTGGCTGTTATCTTCTGCTGATGGCATGATGCGGATTGCGCAGGAAGGTGCTGCGGCTGTTGCGCAGCAGGGCAATCCGTTCCTCGGCCAGCCGGTCTGCTGCGGCATACGCAGGAATGCCGCTGGTGCGCGAGATCTCCAGCACGCGGGTGATGCTGTCATAGATCTTGCTGATCTGCTTGAAGGCGCGGTCCTTATTGTAGCCGTTCAGTTCGTCGGCAATATTAATGACGCCGCCGGCGTTAATGACATAATCAGGTGCATAGACGATGCCCATCTCATGCAGGGCGTCCCCGTGGCGCGGCTCCTTCAGCTGGTTGTTGGCTGCGCCTGCAACCACCTTGGCCTTAAGCAGCGGCAGCGACTCGTCGTTGATGGTCGCTCCAAGCGCGCAAGGTGCGTAAATATGGCACTGTACACTGATAATATCCGCCGGATCAACCGCCTTGGCGCCATAGGCTTCAACCGCCCGGGCTACCGCTTCCTTATTGATATCCGTTACAATCAGCTCTGCGCCTTCCTCATGCAGATATTTGCACAGCGTAAACGAGACATTCCCGACGCCCTGCACGGCAACCGTTCTGCCGGCCAGCGAGTCACTGCCAAAGGCCGCTTTGGCTGCTGCCTTCATCCCTTGATAAACCCCGTAGGCTGTCGCTGGTGACGGGTTACCGGAAGAACCGTAAGTAGCCGAAATCCCGGTTACAAAATCGGTCTCCTGATGAATAATGTCCATATCCGCTTCTGTGGTTCCAACATCCTCAGCTGTAATATAACGTCCGTTAAGTCCTTGTATGTATCTGCCGAAAGCACGGAACATGGCTTCATTTTTATCCTTCTTCGGATCGCCGATGATTACGGTTTTACCGCCGCCCAGGTTCAGGCCGGCCACGGCATTTTTGTAGGTCATCCCTTTGGCAAGCCGGAGCGCATCGGTTATAGCGGCCTCTTCAGTAGCGTAGGTCCACATTCTCGTCCCGCCCAGCGCCGGCCCCAGTGTAGTATCGTGAATCGCAATAATGGCCTTGAGGCCCGATGCTTTATCCTGGCAAAACAACAGTTCCTCGTAATCGTCACGTTCCATTGCTGCAAACAATTCCATTATGTCCATATCCCCTGTCTTATCGCATTATGCGTGTTACGTTTCATAACAAAGCTAGTATACTCAACTTTTCTTGTCAAGTTCATTTGTCCTTTTCTTAGGAAAAAACGCAAAATAAACCCAATAACATACATCAATATAACGTATGATGTAACCCCTAAGTTGAACCGGCTATACCTTCCTGACGACTAAAAAAGAAGCGCAGGCGCGCCTCTATTCCCAGTATTCATCCGGCCGGTATTCAATTTCCGATTGTACAGTGATGCTCAGACATTCAGCATCCGCATCATATACCACAGGATTATCCCCGACATAATACCAGTGCTTGATCACCTGGCCCTCCGCCGGCTCTTCAAACCGGAACACATTCAGCTCCGGGCTTAGCTCCACTACGGCCGCCCCCTGTGCAGCCTTTACTCCGCAGAGCTTAATCAGCGTAAGCTCCCCTTGCGGGCTAAACGTGTAGGTCAGTCCGTCCGTGCTGCTGACAAGCATACGCCCGGTTACGGAGTGCTTCACCAGCACCCTCTCCTGCTGCTGCATTTTTGGCTCCTCCTTCATAATGGGATTGTACGTACCTGACTATGGCAGATCAATAACCATGAGCAGAGCGTCAGCTCCGCTGGCGAGCGCAAGCCTGCTGATTCCCTCAATCCGGGCTGAATCTCCCGGCTGCAGGAGCTGACCGTCCGGCAGCTTAACCTGTCCTTCAATTAAATAAATGAAAATACGGCGGCCTGCCTCCTGCTCAAACGTTAGCTCCCGGCCTGCCTCGGCCCGGCCGAGATAAATCGTCATATCCTGGGCGATGTCTACAATTTCCGGTGTGCGCTCCGGGCCTACCACTGGCAGCAGTCTGCCTTCAAGCCTGGCGGGATCA
Organism: Paenibacillus sp. DMB5; assembly: GCF_001517085.1. Classification (GTDB taxonomy): domain Bacteria; phylum Bacillota; class Bacilli; order Paenibacillales; family Paenibacillaceae; genus Paenibacillus_AQ. The sequence goes on along the minus strand of NZ_LRAC01000003.1, from coordinate 5,168 downwards.
AACCGCCCGGTTGTGTATGAGGGGGCTGTACCGCGTGTGCGCGGCATGAACCAGAGCTGCAGCAGCCTAACTGGTTCTGTGTCCGAAGGATTATGTTCGGTATGGATCGCCCCGGTACCGGCCGACATCCGCTGAACGCCGCCGAACTCCGTCTCGGCCACATTGCCCAGATTGTCCTCATGGCGCAGCCGGCCGGACAATACAATGGAGACGATCTCCATGTCGCTATGCGGATGGGCGCCGAAGCCTCTGCCCGGTGCAATGGTATCATCGTTACAGACGCGCATAGGACCAAAAGCCGTATTATCCGGATCATAGAAATCCCCGAACGAGAAGCTGTGGCTGCCCTTCAGCCAGCCATGATCAAACTGGTGCGCGGATGCCGCGGGATAAACCTTGATCATATCGATCCCTCCTGATTGTCTGATGCGTTTTAAGTTAATCATTCAGTGATGGCTGGAAGCATAAATTCTGCTGTAGAAAGCCTGCATTGTTGCAGGGCACTAACAATAGTTTAGCAGAAAGCCCGGCAAAACCAAAAAAGACGGCTGGAGGCCGGAGAAGGCACTCCATCTGCCAAAAGAAAAAGAAGCAGCCAGCATACGCCGGCCGCTTCATCATTTTCAATTACCCCTCGAACCCGTTCCACTGGACTACTTCTTCCAGCGGCAGTCTGGCGGTGGAGCGTCCTTCTGCTGCAGCTTTGCCCAGAGCAATCAGCATTACAGTCTCGTAACGTTCAGGAATGCTGAACAGCTCACGGAACTTATCGGGATGGAAGCCGCCCATAGGAACCGTGTCGTAGCCCTTCGCCTTGGCTGCAAGCATCAGCTGCATGGATACAAGGCCGCCGTCAATGAGGGCAATTTCCTTCAGCTTCTGGACCGGCATGCTGGAGTAGCCGTCTCTGCTGCGCTTAGCCATTGCCGCTCCCACCTCTGCAGTGACATATCCGGCTGCTTCAGCGTACTCATATATTTTCTCTGCATTGCGGTAAGCCTCGATGTCGCCGATTACAGCAATCGTAGCCGAAGCATCGACAACCTGCTGCTGGTTATTGGCAATCGGAAGCAGCTGCTCCTTCAGCGCCGGATCTGTAATGACAATAAAGCGCCAAGGCTGCAGATTGGATGAGGACGGGGCCAGAATGGCGTCACTCAGAATCGCTTTGATTTCCTCCTCGGAAATGCTCCAGGACGGATCATATTTCCGCACCGAATGCCGCTCCCGGATCACCTTACTGAACTCTACTTCCGTCTTCAATTCTGTTGTCATTGTCTAACTCCTCCTCTTCCTGATCCCAATTCTGTGATTATAAAAGCACAGTTAATGTCAAAAAAATCTGTGTCTTCATACCCTATGCTGCCCAACATTTAACTGTAATTAATTATGCACAGTATAGTTCACAAAAAAGCCTTCTGTCAACAGCCAGCCTTGCGCACCATTTCAGCTAGCGTATATTTTTCAAGCACAAGCACGATACTGCGGTCCATTTCGGCAAAGAGTTCACCGCAGGCGTCCATCATCTGCTCACCTAGCGCATTACCGCACATCGTCTCATTCACCGCTTTGCTGCAAGCTTCGCCTGCCTCTAGTGCCTGATAAATGTCGGCAAGGGTCAGCTTTTCCGGGTCACAGTTAAGCGCGTAGCCGCCGTCCCGGCCTTCTTTGGTCACCAGAATCTGCGCACGCGTCAGCTTGGCCATCGTTTTTCTCAGCAGAGTAGCCTCGGAGGAGAGCAGCTCGGCCATTTCACAGCTTGAACAGGTATCACCTTTCCGGGCCAGCACCACCATTGCCTGCAATACCAGTCCGAAGGATTTATATTGGGAAGCGCTACTGCTGCGTGTTTTTGTCATACGGGCTCCTTTCTGACTCATTGATGTATGTTAAGTATAGAACGCCGGACCTTTTTTGGCAAAAAGAAAGCCCCCGCCCTAACGACCACAGGTCCAGGGCAGAGGCTTGCTTCTATAAACACGGGCCGTCAGCTGGTAAGCTTCCTCGCCCTTATATATTGACTACAGCTTGGCGATCGTTTCTGTGAGTACCGGTACGATCTGTGATTTGCGGGATACAACGCCTCTGAGCAGCGCTTTGTTGTCATCCAGCTTCACATTGTAAGCCTGCTCTACTGCTCCGGCGAGACGGCCGAGCGCCAGACCTACGGAGTCGTTGTTCAAGATGTCTGTTACTACGAACAGGAACAGATCCAGTTCTTTTTCAGCAATAATGGCTGTAAGCGCCGCTTCCAGCTCTGCCTGCTTGGAGAGCACATCGTTCACGTCAACCGCATTGACCTGGGCGATTTCAACCTTGTAGTCACCCATTTTGAATTCCTTGGCATCCAGGGAGATCAGCTGGGCAATGCTCTTGTCACTGAGGTCAGCACCGGCTTTAAGCATAGCCAGACCGTATTCTTCGGCATTTACACCGGCGATTTCAGCCAGCTCACGCGCAGCAGCTACGTCCTGCTCGGTGCAGGTCGGCGATTTGAACAGCAAAGAATCGGAAATGATTGCAGACAGCATCAGACCAGCGATTTCTTTCGGAATCGCTACACCGTTTTCTTTGTACAGCTTGTTCAGGATAGTCGCTGTGCAGCCTACTGGCTCAGCACGGTAGTAGAGCGGGTGCGCTGTTTCGAAGTTGGCGATCCGGTGGTGGTCGATTACTTCAACTACACGGACCTGCTCAATTCCGTCTGCACTCTGCTGGCGTTCGTTATGGTCAACCAGAATCACCTGAGCGGCTTCTCCGGCAACATTTGTAACGAGACGGGGTGCAGCTGCGCCAAATTGATCCAGTGCAAACTGGGTTTCCCCGCTTACTTCTCCCAAACGTACAGCTTCAGCATCCCAGCCCAGTTCCTTCTTGAGTGCCGCATAAGCAATTGCTGAACAAATTGTATCCGTGTCCGGATTTTTGTGTCCAAAGACAAGTGTTTTTTCCATTTCCAATCTCCTTACTTTGTTTTTTGTGAGAATAATATACCATACATTGATAGGGACAAGCCAGAAAAGGAAGAGGAAGTCTTTGTTGTCCTTGCATTCAGGAATTTCCACGCGGCTAAATGCCTTTAATCACCGCCATCGGTTTGCACTTGGCTACAACATCGGCCAGCCCTGCACCTGTGATGCTGTCAATAATCTGATCCACATCCTTGTAGGCCTGCGGGCATTCATCGAGAATCGTATCCAGGGAACGGTGGTTAACAATGATCTCCTCGTCTGTGCCAACCTGCAGCGACTGGCTGAACTCATCCACTGTCACCGTAAGGCGGGTTGCTCTTCTTGAACGTACCCGTCCGGCACCATGGCAGATGGAGTAAAAGTTCTTCAGGCCCTCCTCGCGTCCGAGCATAATGTAAGACGAGGTGCCCATGGAGCCGGGAATGAGCGCCGGATGCCCGGTAGCTTTGTACACCGGCGTGTTCAAAAAATGCCCCGGCGGAAGCGCCCGTGTAGCCCCTTTGCGGTGCACCAGCATCGGCTGCCCGCGGTGGAACTCTTTTAACGCATAGTTATGCATCAGGTCATACAGCACCGGCATTTCAAACTGCGGCCCGTACAGCTCCCGGAAAGCCTCCTGCACCCCGAACGCAATCATATGCCGGTTCGTCACGGCAAAGTTCAGCGCAGAGTACATCAGATTCAGATAGGTCTGGCCCTCGCGGCTGCTGATCGGCGCATAATTCAGGTTCGGATCAGGGTTCGTTACGCCCCAGAGATGCATCGCTTCCTTGATCGTTTTTGTGTGTTCACGGCCGACCATCGCCCCCCAGGCACGCGAGCCGGAATGGATCATGACGACAACACCGCCGTCGAAGAGCCCCCACTTCGCCGCCTGCTCCTTATGCTCCTCGGCAATTTCCAGATACTGAATCTCGCAAAAGTGATTACCGCTCCCCAGGGTTCCGAGCTGGCCGTGGGCGTTTTTGCGGATTTTTGGGGGCAGGTTTTCCAGCGCAGTATGGTCATAGCTGAAGTTGCTCTCCTCCACATGGGTAATCCATTGCGGGGAAGGGATATATTTGTCCGGCAGACCGTTCAGGCCGCTGCGCACAATCTCCATAATATCAATGTCGGCATAATTGCTGTTGACCCGCTCGTTCGTTGGCACATATTTTTCAATCGCTTCGATCAGTCTGCGGCGGACCTCCTTATCCTGCAGATCCCGCTTATGCAGCGGCGTCGTGTGCACGCGCATCCCGCAGCCGATATCCACTCCGACAATCGAAGGCGAGACCATCCCGTCCTTCATGTTCCACACCGCCGTTGTGCCGATGCAGGTTCCCACACCGACATGCGCATCCGGAGTATAAGCCATATATTTATTGCGTGGAATCCGCAGATTGTTGTCAGCCATCTCAAACACTTTGTCTTCGAATGACTCGTAGATCTCCTGATTGGCGAACACATGCAGCGACCCGTGCGGAAGCTCCAGCTGATAGTGGTTGCTGCCGTGCGATTTGATGTTTCTGTTCATTGTTACTCCTCCTGTAGTTTTGTTTATATAAAAAAGCTGCCGGCTGCGCCGTCTCTGCTCTCCCTGTAATCAGGTATAGCGAAACCTTGCACAATCCGGCAGCCTCATTCAACGTCTAGTGCTGCAGCACGGCTATGACGTGTTGCTGCTACTGTAGATCGGCCTGCACCTCAGCCCCGTGCAGGAGGGAGAGAGGGCTGAATGAGCTGGATAACAGCCGGATGGATAGAGCCCGCGCTCCCCGCTCTGCCGTCTGAAGGCGGCGGAACGGAAGGATTGCGGGTAGAAGCCTGGCTCGAGATCGGATGCCGGGTTTAGAGCCGGGGCTGGCGATAGAGCTGGCGTTAGCGCTGGCGTTATGTCAAAAACTGAATCGGATTCCAGGGTCACAGCTAGAGCCGGATCCAAAGCTGTAGCTAGAAACGGATCGGATTCTACAGCCAGAACTAGAGCTGGGGCTGATTGCGGAGCAGTATCTTGTTCCAGATTAAAACCTGTGTGCCCCTGTATGCCCAGCGCTGCCGCCCGCTCTATGTGCTGCTCATTCCATCTGATTAGTTTGCTCATTCTTCTCTCTCCTTTCAGGGATGTGGGATAAGGTGCTGGCTAGGTGTGGGTTCAAAGGGACTTTTCCCTTTGATTTCAGCATTTGGCCCGCCTGCACCTCGATCAAAGGGATT
>NZ_LRAC01000002.1 GCF_001517085.1 Paenibacillus sp. DMB5 | reverse complement strand
CGGCGCGCAGCGGCCGGCCATCGGCAGGCGCCCCGGCGCTCGCCCGCGCGCGCGCTCCGCCCGCGCCGCCCCGAAGCGAGGCCGAGCGCAGCGTCGGCCTCAGCGGCCTGCAGCGCGAGTGCCACGCGCAGCGCCTTCTCGCGGTAGGCAGTCACGAGCTTGACGCGCGTGCTGCCGCCGGTGTTGTAGTCCCCGCTGCGCTCGCGGAACTCGAGAAGCAGCTTCTCGCGCCGCCGTGCGCCGCTGCGCACCTGAGGCGGCGCGTCGCCCGGCTCCGCGAGCACCTCAACGAGTGGAGCCTTCGTCTTGTAGAAGACGACGGTGATCAGCCCGAGGCCGAGCCGGCGGCACAGCCCGGTGAGCTCGCCCCAGCGCTGGTTCACCGCGCCTTTTTTATCACGGACGCGTTCGACGGCGAGGTAGACGTTGGGGCTGAGACGCAGACGTTCAACCCCCTGCAGCAGCAGGGCGAGGTTGAACGTTTTTTTCATCTCCACAATCAGCGGCTGATCCTCACCCTCGCGCAGGCCGACCAGATCGCAGGTGCGCACCTCACCCTTGATTGAGTAGCCATACCGTTCAAAGTAAGCCTTAAGAGGAGCATACAGCTCCGTTTCATGCTTGATTGCCATCGTTGTCACTCCTGTGCACTATACAGATTCATGGGTTGAGGTAGTTAACGTTATATGTGAAGTTCTATGATTCATAATGATTCTCTATTATAGCACAGCAAAAAAGAGGTCAACTATTCCGGGCTCCCCGCATAGGTATGTAATACACTTTTAAAGCCAATCGAGCAAGTAGGAGCGCAAGAGGAGGCAGCGAGCAATGGACATTTTTGAGCGTATAGCTTCGTATCGGGCTGAGAATGACCGTTTGGCGTGGAGCGGCACCTTTAAGGACTATATAGGACTGCTGAGAAAAGACCCCTCTCCCGCTAAGACGGCTCACTCCCGCGTATACGACATGATCAAATCACACGGCGTAGAGGACATCAACGGACGCAAGCGGTATAAGTTTTTTGAGCAGGAGATCTTCGGGCTTGACCGTGCGGTGGAGAAGCTGGTGGAGGAGTATTTCCATTCCGCTGCCCGCCGGCTCGACGTCCGCAAACGGATTCTGCTGTTGATGGGGCCGGTCAGCGGCGGTAAATCGACTCTGGTTACACTGTTAAAACGGGGCCTGGAGCAGTATTCGCGTACCGATGCCGGCGCCGTATATGCGATTGAGGGCTGCCCTATGCACGAGGAGCCGCTGCACCTGATTCCGCTGGAGCTTCGTCCGGAGATCGAACGGGAGCTCGGGGTGCGCATCGAAGGCAATTTATGCCCGTCCTGCCAGATGCGCCTGAGAAATGATTACCACGGCGATATTGAACAGGTCAAGGTCACCCGCGTTATTTTATCGGAAGAGGAACGTGTCGGCATCGGAACCTTCAGCCCTTCTGATCCCAAGTCCCAGGATATTGCCGACCTTACCGGCAGCATCGACTTCTCGACTATCACGGAATACGGCTCGGAATCCGATCCGCGCGCTTACCGGTTCGACGGGGAGCTGAACAAGGCCAACCGCGGCCTGATGGAGTTCCAGGAAATGCTGAAATGCGACGAGAAGTTCCTGTGGAACCTGCTGTCATTGACCCAGGAAGGGAATTTCAAGGCCGGGCGGTTCGCGCTGATCAGTGCGGATGAGCTCATTGTGGCCCACACCAACGAAACGGAGTACAAATCCTTTATCTCCAATAAAAAGAACGAGGCGCTGCAGTCCCGCATGATCGTTATGCCCGTTCCATACAACCTGAGAGTATCGGAAGAGGAAAAAATCTACGCCAAGCTGATCGGCCAGAGCGATATGAAGCATGTGCATATTGCGCCGCATGCCCTGCGGGCCGCTGCGATTTTCTCCATCCTGACCCGGCTGAAAGAGAGCAAGAAGCAGGGGATGGACCTGATCAAAAAGCTGCGGATGTATGACGGCGAAGAGGTCGAAGGCTACAAGGAAGCCGATCTGAAAGAAATGCAGTCCGAGTATCTGGATGAAGGCATGTCCGGTATTGATCCGCGGTATGTCATTAACCGGATTTCCAGCGCCCTGATCAAAGGCGACCTGCAGTGCATGAATGCGCTGGATGTGCTGCGGGCGATCAAGGACGGACTGGATTCCCACCCCTCGATTACAAAAGAAGAACGCGAGCGTTACCTGAACTTCATTTCCATTGCCCGCAAGGAATATGACATTCTCGCCAAAAGCGAAGTGCAGAAGGCATTCGTCTACTCTTTTGAGGAGTCGGCCAAAACGCTGTTCGAGAACTACCTCGACAATATCGAGGCCTACTGCAACTGGACCAAGATCCGCGATCCGCTTACGGATGAGGAGATGGAGCCGGATGAGCGGCTGATGCGTTCGATTGAAGAGCAGATCGGTATCTCCGAAAATGCCAAAAAGGCCTTCCGTGAGGAGATTCTGATCCGCATCTCGGCCTATTCCCGCAAGGGCAAAAAGTTCGAGTACAACAATCATGACCGGCTGCGCGAAGCGATTGAGAAGAAGCTGTTTGCCGATCTGAAGGATATCGTGAAGATCACCACCTCGTCCAAAACACCGGATGAAAGCCAGCTGAAGCGGATTAATGAGGTGTCCAGACGCCTGATCGAGGAGCATAACTACTGCCCGATCTGCGCCAACGAGCTGCTGAAATATGTCGGAAGCCTGCTGAACCGGTAAGCTCTCGCTGTTCTAAATAAACAGCGTGCCCTGTACGTCCGGGCACGCTGTTTGCTGTGTTCTTTAATAAAACTTGATTCCGCTACGGATGTGTACTAAACCAGTCTCTATCTCGCCTGCTTGGCGTACCACTCCGAGAATTGCTTTTGGTACTCGGCGATATATTTATCGATACCCGCTGCCTTCAGGCGCTCCAGCGCTTTCGGGAAGGCAGTCTCATAATCGCTGAAGCCGCTGCCGATCGGTGCAAGGTACTCGGTGAATACACCGTTCAGCTTGGTTTCTTCATTTTTGACCGGTGTGTTGTCAAAGTTAAAGCCGGCACCCTTGGAGATGATTGCCCCGTCATCCCATGCCTTGTATTCGGCGATGAAATCATCAGGCACAGTGTTGTCGAAGCGGATGAAGTTTTTGTTCATCAGCAGCCAGTCGGGGATGAGTGAGTCTGTATTGATTTTGGTCAGGCGGCCGTTCGCATCCAGGGTGTAGTCAGTGCCTTCAATTCCATAGGCGAACAGGTCATACAGCTGCTGGTTCTTTTGCAGCAGGTTGAAGAACATCAGATACCGTTCAGGGTCCTTGGCTGCGGCGGAGACGAAGAAGGCGGTGCTGTAAGTGCCGCGGCTGATTTTTGGACGGCCGGTGCCGAGGAAATAGTTGACCAGCTTGGCGTCAGGGACAGCCTGGGAAATCGTAGCCGCACCTTCAAACGGACGGGCTGCCGTTCCGGCCCAGAACATCGCCTTGCCGGAGTTCCAGTCGGACTGCAGCTGCGGCACGTTGGTGGCGGCGTATTTAGGAATAATACCCTTATCATACCAGCCGCGCATCAGGCCCGCATAGGTTTTGAATTCCTCAGATTCAAACCAGCTGATAATCTTATCGTCCTGCATAGATTCATCAAGGGCGATAAAATCATTTTGCCAAAAGAGATTCTTGTCGGTAAAGTCGTATTGCAGCATTCTGCGGGCATCCGTACCGGCGTAGCCGATGAGCTCGGGATGGAGGGCATGCGCCTTGTCATAGAACTCCTCCAGCTCTGCCAGGGAAGTCACTTGGGTCATACCAGCCTCCTCCAGCAGATCCTGACGGACCAGCACGCTGTAAAATTCGGCGGAGTTCGGTTTGTTGCCTACAGGGATCGCATACTGCTTGCCGTCCAGCAGGAAGGCGGTAAAGGAAGCTTCATCCACATTTGCCCTGAGGTCCGTCAAAGCTGCAGCATAGGGGGTAAGATCGGTGTACAAGCCTTTGGCTACTGATTTTACCATGTAATTGGTATCGGTATAGGTGGCGAAATCCTCACCTGTAGAGAGCATCAGGTCGGTTTTGCCGCCGCCGTATTCGGTCCAGGGCAGGAACTGGAATTCCACCTCGGCATTGATCTCTTTTTTGATCACATCGTAGAACTCGGACTTCGCCAGCTCCTTCATCCGGTTGGACTCATCGCCGTAAAGGACGATCTTCAGCTTGGCCGGTGCCAGGGTGCTGCTGTTGTTTGCGCTGTCTGCTGTAGCTGCAGGTGTTGTTCCTTCACTGCCAGTGCTGCCAGTATTACCGGAGGTACCTGAGTTAGCGCTTTCATTATTGCCCTGAGAGCAGGCGCTTAACAGGAACACAGCGGAGAGGAGCAGACTTAACCAACCTTTTTTCTTTTTCATGATGAACCCTCCTGAACTAGAATGTACTCATGAAGCATATATTGCAGCGGCTGTGCTCCCTTTTCCATTGTACAACAAGTCGGGATACGGGGGCACAAGCCTGTAGCAATCCATACGGGGGCATGGTGCCGGAATCAGCCTTTGACTGAACCGACCACAATCCCTTTGACAAAAAAGCCCTGCAGAAACGGGTACAGAATAGCAATCGGCAGAACGGTCAGACAGGTCATGGCCATTTTGGCGGTCTCGAGCGGCGGAGCGATAATCGCGCCTCCAACCTGTGCGGCGTTGCCGGAAGCAAGGAACTGGATGTTGGCCATCATGTTGTACATCAGATACTGGATCGTATAGAGCTCCTGGTCGGTTACCAGCATCAGCGGCAGATAGAAGTCATTCCAGAACTGCAGCGCGTAGAAAAGAGAGATGGTGACCAGCCCGACCCGGCCGAGCGGAATCATAATGCTGAAAAAGATCTTCAGGTGGCCCGCGCCGTCAATCTGCGCTGACTCCACAATCTCATGCGGAATGCTGCGGAAGTAATTGGCCATCAGGAACATCAGGAAAACGCTTAGTACATAAGGAATGAACAGTCCGAGCAGCGTATCCCCGAGATGATAATATTTGGTGCTGAGCAGATACCACGGCAGCGTTCCGCCGCTGAACAGCATGGTGAAGTAGGCAAAGAAGGCGAAAACGTTCTTGAGCCGGAAGCCTTTGACAGAAATGACGTAGGCATAGGCGGTAGTCACCAGTACAGCGGTAAGCGTACCGAGAACGGTTACAACCAGCGACATGGAGTAGGCTCTTATGATCTGCTCGGCTTTGGAGCCGAAGAGAAACTGGTACGTTTCCAGGCTGAAGCCGCGCGGCCAGAAGGAGTAGCCTTCGGCGGCAATTCTCGATTCCGTGGAGAGGGAGCCGGACACCGCCAGCACAAACGGTACAAGGCAGATGACCGAGAATACGGCTATGCAGATGTAAAAGAAAACGAGCAGGCCTTTATTTTCAGTAGCGGGCATGATTCTGGCCTCCTAAAATAATTTGCTGTCTTTGTCATACCAGCCCGCCAGCTTGTTGGCCAGCAGCACCAGAATGAAGCCAAAGACCGACTGGTACAGCGTAATCGCTGAAGCGAAGCCGAATTCGCCGGACCGGATGGCTGTGCGGTAGACATAGACGTCGATGATGTCCGTAGTCGGCAGCAGCAGCGGATTGAGGAAGGTAACGCCCATAATCATGCTTAGATCGCCCTTCAGCATCCCGCCGATTCCGAGCAGGGTCATTAATATAATGGAAGGAATCAGCATGGGGACGGTGATTTTGGTAATAATCTGCCACCGGGAAGCCCCGTCGATCTTGGCCGCCTCGTAGTAGGAGGTATCGATCCCCTGCAGCACGGCATAGTAGATGATGGCGCCGTAGCCGGCGCTTTTCCAGATATTCGCCAGCACCAGAATGATTACGAACAGCCACGGGCTGGAATACCAGTCCATCTGACTTAGACCGAGTGCCTGAAACAGCTGATTGAAAATCCCCTTGTCATAATCCAGCAGGGAGAAGAGAATCGCCCCGATAATAATCCATGAGATAAAATACGGGAAAAACATCACGCTCTGCGTCACCTTGATAAACCACTTGCTGCGCAGTTCATTCAGAATGACGGCGATCGCTACGGAGCAGAAGGTGCCGGTCAGCATATAAAGCACATTTAACATTACGGTGTTGCGTGTTGCACGCAGAGCATCCTCCATGCTGGAGAAGAAAAACTCGAAGTTGGAGAAGCCCGCCCACGGGCTGCCGAAGATCCCGTCATTAAAGTTGTAGTTCTTGAAGACAAGGATCAGGCCGCTCATCGGCAGATAGGCGAACAGGATCAGAATAATGATGCCCGGCAGGGCGAGCAGGTACAGCGAGCTGTCCCGCTTCAGTGTTTTGCGGAGGCTTCCTGTTCTGGAAGTCTTGGGGACCGGGCTCTGCCGTACCGGTGCTCCGGGTGCAGCCTCTTGGATCATTAACAGTCACTCCTTTGTGCCGCTTAACCAGTTGACTTCTGTTTACTTGGCCGGCGCAGGGGCGTAGGCTGCAGGGAGCGTCTGACGTCCGGCCGCTGATTACGGTAGAAATCCAAACCTAAAGGCGGATGCGACGCTCCATGCAGTTCCAGGCTTCCCTTCCGTTGCTGTCGCCTGTAAATTTCATTTGTAAGCCAACTCGTGTAGCGGTATATTTTCCGTGCCTTGGCAGCACGCTTTACATCGCAAAGCATAAATCGCAGACAAATGAAAACGCTATCAAAATAAACGGGAAAAAGTTAAAAAAGACGGAATCTGCGGGCTTAAAAAAACGTAAAAGCCATCACTTTTCTGCTTTTTGGGCTTGAAACGGGGCTTTTGGGGGCTGTTTTGCGGATAAAATGGCATGATTGGTGATTGCGGATGAGCTTTGGCAAGTACAAGAAGCTTGCCGGATATAGCGTCCCCTTGTTATGCATTCACCAGTTGGACTAAGTGGAAAATTGCTACTTAATTCTTCGGTGAATCCAGGAATTAAGAAACGAAGTGGAAAAACGTCACTTAATTTCCCCGGAATCCTTCCCATTACGCTTTATGGCCGCAATTAGGTGTGCTTTTTCCAACTAATGATCGTAAAATCCGGAAAAGGACAAATTTAAGTAGCAATAATCCACTTAGATGCCGGAAGGCCAGCTTCAGGAACAGCGGCTGCCGCTTTCTTTGTGGCTCATGTTACTTCTGCAAAAGGGGATGCCTCCTGACAGCCTACGGCTGAGGAAGCATCCCCTTTATCATTGTAGTTGTTGTAGCGTGAAGTGATACGTTTAACGGTGCTATTGGCGTAAACGGTGCTATTGGTGCTATAGGTGCTGTTGGTTCTATATGTGCTACTGGTGCTACAGGTGCTGTTGGTGTTGGTGCTGGTGCTGTTGGTGCTGTTGGTGCTGTTGGTGCTGTTGGTGCTGTTGGTGCTGTTGGTTCTATATGTGCTACTGGTGCTACAGGTGTTGGTGCTGGTGCTGTTGGTTCTATTGGTGCTATTGGTACTATTGGTACTATCGATGCTACCCGTGCTGTCCACGCTACCCGTGCTGTCCACACTAACCGACTATTTGCCCTAACGGTGCTATCCCAGCTAATCTGCTATCCGTGCGACTGCAGAATATGGCTCATCCGCCATTTGGACGGGGTTACCCCGTACCGTTTTTTGAATTGGGTGGTGAAGTAGGTGCTGCTGTTGTAGCCGACCTGTTCAGCGATTTGCCGGATATCCAGCGCAAGCTCGTTTACGAGCAGCAGCTGTGCCTGCTCCAGCCGGATCAGATTGACGAAGTCGGGGAAGCTGCTGCCTACTTCATCGGCGATCAGCCGGCTGAGGTACGCTGGGCTGAGCGACAGCTTCTCGGCAAGCGAGTTAAGCGACAGCCTTGGATCGTTGTAATGCTCTCTGATGTAGAAGATGGCTTCAGCCGCGATACTCCTGGACTGGACTGCGCTCATGCCGTCGATCCGTCCGGTCGCAGTATAGCAGCATTCCTCCAGCCAGCCGCGCAGCTTCCCGTAGCTTTGAATCTGCCAGATGACCTGGTAATGATCCAGAAAGCCGGAATGCCGGATATCGCTGCCCAGCCCGGCAGTACGTTCCAGCTCCAGGGCAAGCCTCGAAACGGCGATTGCAGCCTGTTCAATCCGGTAGCTGGTAACTACAGCAAGCAGACGTTCCACAGCCTGCGGGATATGGCTGCGCTGCTCCGGCAGTCGGACCGCCTGCAGCACCGGTTCAAATGTACTGTCTGGAACCGGGCTGTTATTCAGGTGGATCGTATCATCGGCAAAAATAATATTCCGCTGGTCATGGAATTTGACGTACTGGAGTCCGTTAGCTGCTTCATTGTATTTGGGCTTCAGGAGGCTGAGGTCCTCCGCCAATCCGCTGATTCCAAGTGCGCAGCGGGCACCGGGCTGTGTAAGCCAGACCGCCAGCGACTCCCAATGATCCCGGTACAGGGCATAATCCCCAAAGCTTCCGCTGTGCAGCTCGCTCAGGATCAGGACGGCCGACCCTTCATGCGGGTGGAAAGCCTGCACAGCAGCCAATCCGGAGAATCCCGTGCGGATCTGTTCTACCGCTTCGCTGCAAATCTGCTGCAGCCCGGCAGCCGGGGCCTCCTCCAACACGGCCAGTACGCAGACGCAGTATGCTCCTCCCGTTGCTCCCAGGCGCATATTGGGATTGACCGACTCGTCCGGAGCCCGGCGCGGGGAGAGCAGCCAGCGCATCAGGGCGCTGTCGTCACTTTCCTTTTTGAGCTGGTTCAGCCGTGCCCCGATCAGCTCGAGCTCCTGGCTGGCCGCCGCAAAATCACTGCCGGTCTTCAGCGCCTCCTCATTGCCCGACAGGTGGAGGATGTTGCCGAACAACCGGCCGATCGGCTGGTACATCCGGCGGGAGATCAGGCCGGAGACCAGTGCTGCCGCCGCAATGAGGACGAGACACAGCGTAATCATCAGATTGCGGGCACTGGAAATATCCCGGATGCTGTCTTTATAGGGAGTGTCCGATATAAACCACAGATTATCCTGCAGGGAATAGACATAGGTAACCAGCCGGGGCTCGCCGGCTCCCTTATAGACAAAGGAGTCTTGTCCGGGAGAAGACTTGACGACCTGCTCCAGCATCCCGGATTCCAGCGGCTGACCGGAAAGCGCACTGTGCATAAGCACAGTACCGTTGTCATCCAGCACAGCATAACGTGTCGCTTCCCCTTCAGCCTGTGTAAAAAGATTGTTCTGCAGCTTGGACAGATTCACTGTTAAAGCAACAGCCCCGTAATATTCACTGTCCGCAAAGGCCCGGTCATTATAGAAAACCGTCATCAGCTTTACTGGAGCGCCATTGTTCTGGGCAGCATCCCATAGAAACGGAGATTCGACAATCCGGCTATCCCGCATCCGCTCCGCCAGCTGCAGCTTGGATTCCGGGCTCAGCGGCATATTTTCAAACATCGCAACCGGCTCATCCACTCCGAATATATAAGCGTTCTCCAAATACTGGTTGACCACCAGCGCCCCCTTAATCTGGCTCAAAGCACTGTAGAGCTGGTCACTCCAGCCCGTATCCCCGCTGAGCATCAGCGCATTAATGTTCGGATTGGCATAGAAATCCATCGTGTAATTCTGGACGATTTCCTTATAGTTCATGAATACGGTTTCAGTATTGAGCAGCACATTCCGGTTGGCTTTGTTGACATTCGCTATCGATATATTCCGGTACCAGAAAAAGATGACCACCGCCAGCACAAGAATGCAGCAGACGGATATTGTGGTCAGGCTTATAAAGAAACGGGTGTACAATCGCTTTCTTTTTCCCAAACAAATCGCCCCTTTGTGTAAAACCTGCTACCCCCATTCTATGGTGACAGATCGGCTTCTGACAAGCAGTGAAATAGCAGATTTAGAGCATGAAAGTATAAAAAAGGATAAATAGAGCATGAGAAATGCAAGAAAGTTAAACCTGGGCGAACTATAATTGGTGGTGCTTACATACTACCGCTTCTAAGGAGGCTTCTTGTATTGAGAACATTCCGCAATCCGGTCATGCCGGGTTTCTATCCTGATCCATCCGCTATCCGTGTCGGTGAGGATTATTATCTGGTTACTTCCAGCTTTGAATTTTTCCCCGGCGTTCCGATCTTTCACAGTAAGGATTTGGTCAACTGGCGGCAGCTTGGGCATGTGCTTGACCGGCCGTCACAGCTGAATCTCGACCATACGATTCCCTCCATGGGCATCTGGGCGCCGACGCTGCGCTATCATCAGGGGATTTTTTATATGATTACGACCTATGTGGACAATGATAAAAACCAGCATAACTTCTATGTCACCGCCACTGATCCCGCCGGCGACTGGTCCGATCCGGTCTGGCTGGAGGATGCTCCGGGGATTGATTCCTCGCTGTTCTTCGATGAAGACGGCAAGGTGTATTATACCGGTAACCGTGTACCGCCCGAAGGCCAGGATTATCCGAAGGATATGGACATCTGGCTGCAGGAAATTGACCTGGAGGCAGGCAGGCTGATAGGGCCAAAGATCAGCATCTGGAAGGGTGCGCTTAAAGTGGCCCACGCCCAGGAAGGTCCGCATATTTACCGGATCGGCAACTGGTATTATGTGCTGATTGCTGAAGGCGGTACCGGGCATACCCATGCGATAACGATCGCCAGAAGCAGAAACGTAACCGGCCCTTATGAGGGACACAAGGCTAATCCGATTCTGACCCACCGCCATCTCGGCCGGCAATACCCGATCGTCAACGTCGGTCACGGCGAGCTGGTTGAGACCCAGCATGGCGACTGGTGGATGTTCTGTCTGGCTTCACGCACCTGCGGAGGCTATTACCGCAATCTGGGGCGTGAAACCTTCCTCACCCCGGTAGCCTGGGAGAATGAGTGGCCTGTAGTGAATCCCGGTAAAGGCGTACTGGAATTCGAGTCTGCTGCACCGGATCTGCCGGAGACGAAGTGGCCGGAGCTGCGGCTCGTGATGATTTTGCCGGCGGTGAGCTGGGCCTGAGCTGGAACTTCCTGCGGACACCGCGCGGTGAATTCTGGAGTCTTACCAAGAACCCTGGACATCTGCGATTGCAGATGAAGCCGGAAAAGCTGTCGGAGGTAGCCAACCCTTCCTTTGTGGGAAGAAGACAGCAGCATCTCAGCTTCCGGGCTGCGGCGGACATGACCTTCAGTCCGGCGCAGGAAGGAGAGGCTGCAGGGCTTGTGCTGCTGCAGAATGAGAATTACCACTTCCGCTATGAGCTGGGACTGGATGCGGGCGAGCAGGTGCTCCGCCTGATTGAGCGGCGCGGCGGAAGTGAGCAGCTGCTCGCATCGAAGCCGTATGCCGGGAATAAAGTGCAGTTCAAAGTCCAGGCAAAGGGGCAGGAATACAGCTTCTACTACAGAACATCCGAGGCGGACAAGTGGACGGCACTGTATGAAAAGGCGGATGGAACCGTGCTGAGCACCGATCTGGCCGGAGGCTTTACCGGGGCGTACATCGGCATGTATGCCAGCTCGCAGGGCGCAGAAAGCAGCAACTACGCAGATTTCGACTGGTTCAGCTATGAAGGGCTTGAATAGGAGGAGAACAAATACTATGACTGTTAATGAGAGAACTGAAGCTTATCTGCTGCCTGAGCTACCACAAATTCCAGAGCGGACTTTTCGTATAACGGACTACGGCGCAGAGAGCGGAGGTTTGTCCCTGAGCACCGCTGCAATTCAGGCTGTGCTTGATGCCTGTGCTGCTGCAGGGGGCGGAACGGTTATCATTCCTCCGGGCCTCTGGCGTACCGGGCCGCTGACCCTGCACAGCCGGATTAATCTGCATGCTGAGCGGGGAGCGATGGTGCAGTTCGTGTCCGACTCCTCCTTGTATCCGCTGCTGCCTTCCTATTATGAAGGCAATTCAGGCTGGCGCTGCCAGGCGCCGCTGGACGGTGACGGATTAAGCGATGTAGCCATTACAGGCGAGGGGATTTTTGACGGGAGCGGTGAAGGCTGGCGTCCGGTAAAGCGATTCAAAATGACAGAGCAGCAGTGGAAGAAGCTGACAGGCTCCGGCGGAGTTGTGGATGAGGACGGAGAGATCTGGTGGCCGTCACGTGCAGCGCTGGAAGGCGAAGCGTATGTCCGCAAGCTGCAGGAGAGCGGTGAAACCGCTATGGAAGCCTATCTGCCGGCGCGTGATTATCTGCGCCCGACACTGCTCAGCCTGCGGAACTGCCGCAGAGTGCTGCTGGACGGGCCGACCTTCCAGAACTCGCCTGCGTGGTGTCTGCATCCGATGGCTTGCGAGCAGATTACAGTCCGAAATGTCCAGGTCCGCAATCCCTGGTTTTCGCAGAACGGAGACGGTATTGATCTGGAATCCTGCAGTCACGCGCTTGTTGAACACTGTAGCTTCGATGTCGGGGATGATGCGATCTGCCTGAAATCAGGCAAGGATGAAGAGGGCCGCAGGCTGGGAAAACCCTGCCGGTATGTTACGATCCGCCACTGCACCGTGTATCACGGGCATGGGGGCGTTGTCATCGGCAGCGAGATGTCCGGCGGCGTGCATGCCGTCCGGGTCAATGACTGCCTGTTCATTGGAACAGATATCGGGCTCAGATTCAAAAGCGCCAGAGGCCGGGGCGGGGTGGTCGAGGATATTGTCATGGAGAACATCACTATGAGCGGCATTATTCATGAGGCAGTCTCTTTCCATATGTTCTACGCAGGTGTAGAAGGCTCGGAGGGACATGATGTGGAGCTTCTGCCAGTGACTGAGGAAACGCCGCAGTTCCGGGATATTACCTTGCGCAATATCGTCTGCCAGGGAGCCAATACCGCGCTGCTGGTCAACGGGCTGCCTGAGCTGCCGCTGGCGGGGCTCACTGTTGAGAAGCTGCGTGCGGACAGTGAGCAGGGCATTATTTTGCGGAATGCCGACGGTCTGAAGCTTGACGGGATCAGGCTGCAGACTGCGCAGCTGCCGGCGTTGCAGATTACGAAATGCAGCAATGTGACCATTACCGATTCGGATGAGCTGTTACTCGCCCGGAGTCAGGATAATGTCACCGTCCGCGTTCTCCCGGGCACTCCGTGAGCCGGAGGACGGCCGGGCTTTGGCTTCCTTCCGGTACTGAAGCGGAGTCAGCCCGGTTGACTTTTTAAATGTCTTGTTGAAGTGGGAGAGATGCTCGAAGCCGACTGCCGAGGCGATTTCCTGGATTTTGCCGGCAGAACCGGACAGCAGCCGCTCTGCTTCCCTGACCCGGATATGCACGATGTACTCCCGGAAGTGAAAGCCCGTCAGGCGGTGGAAGACCCTGCTTAAATAAGAGGGGCTGATGAAAAAATGCGTTGCAGTCTGCTCAAGCGTCAGTGACTCCCGGTAATGATCCCGGATATAGGTGGCGACTTCTGTAACCAGCTGATGGAGCGGATGCTTGGTTGCCCCGGCCTGTGAGGTAGTCTCGGAACGCTGCAGCAGAATCATCAGCTCCGTCAGCAGCGTAATGATGGACGTTTCATAAAAAGGCCGCTGCAGCCGGCACTCCTCCAGCATCCGGTTCAGCAGGCTTTCCGCCTCGTCCTGTTCACGGAGTGTCAACCTGAACAGGCGATAGCCGCGGCTGCTGAACCATTGCGCGCTGCTGCGCAGAGCCGGCGGCAGCAGGGCCGGGTCGTAATTGATCAGAATCCGCTCAAATTCGGCGATTTCGGAGCTTGCAGTAGCATGAAGCTCGTTGCCGGGGATGAGAATCAGCTCACCTTTGTGAACCGTAATCACCCTGTCATCGACAAAGTAGACGCGCTCGCCCTCCAGCAGATAATACAGTTCCGTTAACTCGTGGCTGTGCGGGCGCGGCATGGCGGTAATACCTTTGCGCTTCATATGCTGGATGCTGCAGCGCCCGTCTGCAATATGATATTTGGGATTAGGGCTGCTTAAGCTGGTCATGAATCTCCTCTTTTCTACAGGCCGATACGGCTATTATAGAATACATTCAGTTGGTTATGAAAGGAGCAGCACATGCTTATTACCGTTTCACTAAACAGCGCTGAAGCATTCAGCAGCCTGCAGGAGGCACTGGATTCCATTCCGCCGGGGCATAGTTCAGCGGTCACCATCCGCATTAAGCCCGGTATCTATGAAGAAAAGATCACCGTAGGCCAGCATCTGCCGCCGATTCTGCTGCTTGGCGAAGATCCGCATTCCACGATCATAAGCTGGTCGGATAACGCGCATACGCTCGGCCCGGACGGCGAGCCGCTCGGCACATTCCGCTCGGGCACGCTGAATGTGTTCGCCGCAGGCTTCACGGCCGAGAATCTGACCGTCCGCAACGCCTCCGGTCCGGGTACAGGTCAGGCTGTGGCGGCTTTTATCGACGCAGACCAGGCTGTCTTCCGGCGTGTCCGCCTGCTTGGCGACCAGGACACCCTTTATACCGGCCAAGGCAGACAGTATTACGACAATTGCTATATTGAGGGCGATGTGGATTATATTTTCGGTGCGGCCACCGCTTTGTTCGACCGCTGTGAGCTGCACAACAAGCGCTCAAGAGGCTACATTACCGCTGCTTCAACTCCGGAAGGCACGAGGTTCGGCTATGTCTTTCTGGACTGCCGGATTACGGGCGGCGAGGGTGTTAGTGAGGTGTACCTGGGACGGCCATGGCGGGACTTTGCCCATGTGGCCTTTATCCGTACCGCTATGGATGCATCTGTTACCCCGGAAGGATGGCACAACTGGGGACAGCCGGGGCGGAAACAACAAGCCGTTATGAGGAATTTGCCAGCAGCGGCCAAGGCGCCAATCCTGAGGCGAGAGTGCCGTGGTCCCGGCAGCTGAGTGCCGGGGAAGCGGCGGAATACAGGGTGCTGAACGTCCTCGGCGGCTGGCATCCGGAGGGGTATTAAGCGCCTGCATAACGCGGACTGAATTGAGGAGGCAGAACAACGCATGGATGTATTGCAGCAATATATGAATAAGCTGACGGATTCTGCGCCCCGGAGCTCTGCTTACCGCGAGAATGTTTCTTTCAGAGAGTGGAGGTCCGGCCTTGCCGGTGCCTTCACGGAGAAGCTGGGCGGTTTTCCTGGGCGGCACGCGGAGCTTGAACCCGTACTGCTGGAACGTGTTGGCTGCCCCGGCTATGTCCGGGAGCGGATAGAAATCACCACCTATGAGGGACTGCGTATGCCGCTGTACCTGCTGATTCCAGAGCAGGCTTCAGATTCGCCCGCGCCAGCAGTTATTGCCGTGCACGGGCACGGCTACGGCAGCCGGGAGATTTGCGGCCTGAATCCGGATGGTTCAGAGCGGCAGAGTGACCCGGGGCTGCATAAGGATTTTGCCGTATCCCTCGTCAAAGAAGGATTCGTTGTCGCTGCGCCGGAGGTGCTTGGCTTCGGTGACCGGCGGCTGGCTGAAGACCGTGCAAGCGGCGAGCCGGGCAAAAACTCCTGCTTCCGCCTGTCCTCGGCGCTGCTAATGGCAGGACAGACGATGGCGGGATACCGCATTTATGAATCGATGCGGGTTGTCGATTATCTCCAGACCCGCAGTGAAGTGTGCAGCGGGCAGATTGGCATTATGGGCATTTCCGGCGGCGGGCTGGTGGCCGGATTCACAGCGGCGCTTGATGAAAGGATAGCCTGCGCGGTTGTCAGCGGCTATGCCAATACATTCGCCGCCAGTATTCTCTCCCGGAACCACTGCCTGGATAACTACATTCCGGGGATTTTACTGGAAGCCGAGATGCCCGATCTTCTCGGCCTGATTGCGCCGCGTGGACTGTTTCTGGAGTCGGGCGACGCTGATCCGCTGTTTGGTCCGGAAGGCGCATCAATGGCGTTAGCCAGATTGCAGCAGATTTACACTGCGGCGGGTCATGCCGGGCAGATCGGGGCGGATTTTTTCCCGGGCGGACATGAGATTCACGGCGGGCCGGCGTTTGCGTGGCTGCGCGGGCAGCTTAATGAGACAGACAAATAGATTGAACTGGAAATATACAAAGCGTAAAGTGGCGGAAGAGAATTTTGGAAGTGTAAGAGTGTAGATCAACGACAGGAGGAATGAAGGATGCCAACAACAGAAGCAAGTACGCTGAGCTGGTCCCGCAGGATTGCGGACACTATCCTCGGGCAGTGTAATGAACAGGGTGAGCATGCTTACCTGCTGGAACGCTGGGCTTATGTCCCGGGGATGCTGCAGCTGGCGATGGCCAGAGCCGGGATTCAGCTGGGTGAGCCGGAGTATTTCGGCTATATGCAGCGGCATATGGACAGCTTCATCGGGGAGGACGGCTCGATCCGGACGTACCGGCTCGAGGAATACAACCTGGACCAGATCAACCAGGGTAAAAATCTGTTCCTGCTCTACCAGAAAACCGGAGAGCAGCGCTACGCCGAAGCCGCCCACCTGCTGGCGGCCCAGCTGATCAGCCATCCCCGCACCTCGGAAGGCGGCTTCTGGCACAAAAAGGTCTATCCGTTCCAGATGTGGCTCGACGGCTTATATATGGCTTCACCGTTCCTGGCCCAGTTCGGCGCAGTCTTCCAGCGTCCCGAGCTGATCGACGAGGCGGCCCGCCAGCTGCTGCTGATCGAGCGGCGGACCCGAGATCCCCGTACCGGGCTGCTGTATCACGGCTGGGATGAATCGAAGGAACAGGAATGGGCCGATTCCACAACAGGCTTGTCCTCCCACTTCTGGAGCCGGGCGATGGGCTGGTATGTGATGGCTTGCGTGGACTGCCTGGAGCACTTCCCGGTGACCCATCCGCAGCGCGGGACCATTATCGGCATTTTCCAGCGGGTGTGCGGTGCCCTTCTGGAGGTACAGGACAACGAGACCGGCCTCTGGTATCAGGTGCTGGATCAGGCGGGGCGCAAGGGTAACTACCTTGAAGCGACAGGCTCAACGATGTTCGTCTATGCCATGGCCAAAGGTCTGAGGCTGGGCTATCTGGAGCGTTCTTTTAGAGAAGCTATGCTTAAAGGCTATGAAGGCATTGTGAAGCATCTGGTCACTGAGGACAGTGAGGGCATCCACCTGCATCAAATCTGCAATGGAGCAGGACTGAGTAAGGACCGTAACGGTTCTTATGATTACTACATTTCCGAGGCGGTTGTTTCGGATACCCCGATGGGAGTGGGGCCGCTATTGCTGGCATCGCTGGAGGTAGAGAAATATGGTGACGGGCAGTAGACAGCAGCCGGAACAATCTGGGCAATCGGGGGGATACCGGTATAACTTCACCGGCATTCCGAAAGACGGATATGTGGCGGTTCCCTATGAACGGCAGACAGGGGCAGTGCGGTATGAGGATACGGGGAGCTACGGATTTGTGGAGCAGACCTGTGCAATGCCGCCGCGCCGGGTGAATCGTGCGCAGATAACGGCTGGCAATGGAGGATTCGAGCTTAATATGCAGGAGGCAGGCAGCCGGACGGAAGGTCAGGCAGAGGAAATAGGCGGTCATAGTGGCGGCATGGCATTCCGTATCAAGCTTCCCCGCGGTGCCTACACCATTCAAGTCACGCTGAGCTCTGCTCCTGAGGATACAATCATCGCCGTTTCCGGCATGAATGCTGACGCCCTCAGCCAGGCGGAGTACTGGGATGCAGCCAGGCTCGTGCCCAACCTTACCCGTCCGCGGACTCAGGGAAAGGTCTGGTCCTACGACTATGTATGCGGCCGGGAGTATCTGGATGTAGAGATCGAACCGCGGCGGCCGGGTGTGAAGGTGGGGCTGGCTGAGCTGGTGCTTACGCCAATTGGACGTAAGTACCGTACCGGTGCGGAACTGCCGGTTATTTTTACACTCGGGGATTCGACGGTAAAATCATATGTGTTCGAGGAAGCGCCGATGTCCGGCTGGGGCTAGGTATTTGGCCGGCTTTTTGACGGGAATAAAGTGCAGATCGTCAATTACTCACAGGGCGGACGTTCCTTCAAAAGTGCACACAACGAGGGGCGGTTCAACGACATTCTGCTGACCGGCCGGGCAGGCGATTATCTCCTGATCCAGTTCGGCCATAATGACGAGTCGGAGGATGAAGAGCAGCGTTTTGGCAGAGGATCTACCGAGGAAATGTACCGCACCTATGTGGAGGAAATCTATATCCCGGCTGTACGCGAGCGTGGGATGATTCCGGTACTGCTGACCCCGATGTCGCGGATAGACGGTGCGGCGCAGCCGGGGCACAGGTATGAGGATTCCTTTGCAATGCGTAAATTTCCCGTTATCCTCAGGGAGCTGGCCGGGAAGCTCGGAGTCCCGCTCATCGACCTGAATAAGGCCAGCCTGGAGTATTACAATGAGCTTGGCGTTGAAGCGGTAACGGCGGTTTTTATGTCCGTTGAAGCCGGAGAGACTCCGGGTAAAACCAATGACGGCAGCTACGCAGGCGGCCACCCCTCCTCCAAAAACGACGGCACGCACTACAAGGAAGCCCTGTCCAAGCAGTTTGCCAGGATGGTCGTTACCCTCATTGCTGAGCTTGGAAGGATGGGGGATGCTGACGCTGCCCGAATTGCCGGAATGTTTAAGCCTTCGGTGCTTGAGGCTATCCGTTCGCAGGATTGGTCAACGGTGTATCCCGAAATTGCCCCCGATATCGTGTCCGGCCCCGGCGCATATTACCGCAATCAGATTGAGAAGCTGCTGCAGCTGGGTGTGCTTGGCACAGACGGGGAAGGCCGGTTTAACCCGGATACGGAGATCGGCCCGGCGGAATTTGCTGCGGCACTTGCCAAACTAATGAAGCTTGACCCTGGAGTACTGGCAGACTATATGGATGCGGCTGGAGCAGACACGTTGACGAGGGAAATGATGGGCGCGATGCTCTGGGATGTGTATCTGGTAACTTTTGCAGCAGGAAAACCACGCTTTATGACCGATTATAACGGGGATACCGTTGGCCCGGACGATCCTGATTATAACCCTAATCTGCCCCCGGAGCAGAGAGGAATTATGTATTACCCGCTTGTCTCATATGAACAGCTGACGGATACGGATCAGGTTGACCCGGAGCTGCTGCCCAAGATTGAAGCGGCCTACAAGCTGGGACTCTTCCGTGCGGAAAAAGGAATCCGGCGGGGCAAGCTGTCCTACGCTGACGCACTTGAGCCCAAGCTGCCGGTTACCCGGGCCAAAGCCGCCAAGGCTTTGTATTATATGTGGGTGCTGATCCACCCGGTAAATGTAGAGAATCATGTGCTGCTGTAATGTAGCCTATGGTCCCGAGGAGCTGCCTGCTCTTTCCTGTTTCGAGGGGGAGGGGCAGTTTTTTTGCTGATTAGAGTTGAGTTTGCTGATATAGCTGCAGTTTGTGCAGTTAAAAGGAGCCAAAATTTGTATCTTCGCGATATAAGTGTAGTTTGTGCAGCTAAATTTGCTTGGATCGGCCTGCTACAGGCTTTTTTGCGCTTTTTAAGTGTATGGAATACAGCTAAACGGGTTTTGCGGGAAAAAAGAGCTGTTTTAGTTGTACAGAGTGCAGTTAAGACCGGGGGCGGAACGGTATGTCCCAGACCCCGCCGGCTATTGTGTGAGGAGTTTACCCGGATAGATACGTGAAGGTTAAATCAGCCTTTAGAGACTGCCTGAGACTGAATGTACTGCTCTATTTGCTTCTTATGGTGCTTATCGTGGGGCAGGAAGCCCCGGAGATGCCCGCGGTAGCTGAAGTTTTTGCCGTCCCCGTCCTTATGCGTCCGTATAAATTCCTCCTCGCTAATGTCTGTCATCTGACCGACAATCAGGCCCCGGTACCTTACAAACTGCTGAATCGCCTCCTGCACGGTTACGGTCTGCGCGTATTCAATTGCCCTGGCGTTAAATTCGTTAAAGTTCAGATGCTTCGCGGTCACCGGCTGGCCTTCCTTCACTTTGGCAAATGCCTCCTCGTAAAAATACTGATCCCAGCGCATCATGTGGCACAGCAGCTCTTTGAGCGACCATTTACCTTCTCCGACCGGGCTCTCCCAGACCTCCTTGTCCAGAGATTCCAGGGATTGTATGTAGGGGATAAAAGACTGAAATTCGGATACCCGCTGAGCGTTTGTTTTTGGTGCCATAACTTGATCCTCCTGCAAATAGGGTGTAGTGGTTAATTTTTCTATACTAACTATACCTTATCTAACTTGACTACAGTGGGTCAGGTTTTATTATGCTGCAAGGATCTTCATTACAGCAAAACAGGAGCAGTTCTCTGCACAACGGGTTGATATAATGAAGGTACCGTACGGGAAGGGCTGGGCTGCTCAGTGAACTACAGTAAAGATATAGAGCGATGCATTGATTATATTGAGGCGAATATTAAGGAAAACCTGACTGCGGAAGAGATTGCCGCTGTGGCCGGCTATTCGCTGTATCATTTCTGCCGGGTATTCAGCCTATGCAGGGAGATGACTGTGATGGAATACGTGCGCAGCCGGAAGCTGTCTTTGGCGGCAGTGGAGCTGTTCAGCGGGCGGAGTGTGACGGAAATTGCGCTGGATTACGGGTTTGAAACGCCCGGCGGTTTCACCAAAGCGTTCCGCAAAGCCTACGGCTACAGTCCCTCGCAGTACGCGGCGCGGATGGCCGGATATCTACAGGACGGTCCGGAATTTGAGATCGGAGGGTATTTAATGGATCCTGTGTTTGTGACGAAGCCCGCTTTTAAGACGGCCGGCTACGGCATTGCGACGAATGTGACAGACAGCAGCTATACGAAGGATATTGCTTCATTCTGGAGCCAGTATGAGGGCGAGAATCTGGAGGACAAAATGTACAGCATTCTTAATCCGCCCAGACACGGTGAAGTGGGGCTGTGTGTACCAGCAAACGGCGACGGCAATGCTGTGTACCTGCTGGGTGTAATTGTCGAGGACTTCTCTAGGGTAACACCGGATATGCTGACTGTGGAGGTGCCGGCCGCGGAGTATGCGGTATTCACCACACCGCCGGTGGACGGGACTGAGGATGGCGACCCGGATGTATTCGTGCAGGTGATCAGAAGCACCTGGAGGTACATTTTTGAGGAATGGTTTCCGGCCAGCGGCTATGCGTTCGACGAGGATAAGCTGGACTTTGAATTCTACGATGAACGCTGCCATTTGCGGGTGGATACGGTCATGGAGATTTACATTCCTGTGAGGGAGCGGGCGTGAAAATAAGACTTTAACGTTGTGCTGCTGGTGCTGCTGCTGCGGGGCAAATACTGTCCGGGTGAAGGGGCTGCACTACGGGAATGTTTGGGCTTCCGGCCGCTGTTAAGGTTGGATTTCCTGATTGAGGCCGCGCATTGCGGTGGAAATCCGGGGACAGCCTATGCTTCCGAAGCTAGCTTTTCTACGAAAAGCTTTTAGGCGGACGATCCCGCTCCTGCAGCTCCAAAATTCCCACCGTTACGCTCACCCGGCCACACTTTGCAAACGTTTTTTTCGTAAGATCATCTAATACCAATCATTCCCGGCGGACTCTATAATGGGTTAGAATGTATACCTATTGCTGAAAGGAATGTTCCGCAAATGCCATTAGTAGATATGCCGCTAGAACAGTTAAAACAATACCAGGGAAGAAACCCGCGTCCGGCTGACTTCGACGCTTACTGGGAACGCGCTCTGGAGGAGCTTGCCACGGTTGACACGCAGCTTGAGCTAATCCCAAGTACTTTTCAGACCCCGCAGGCCGAATGCTTCGATCTGTACTTTACAGGAGTGCGCGGTGCGCGCATCCATGCCAAATACCTGCGTCCGAGAGCAGTAAGCACGCCGCAGCCAGCGGTTCTGCAGTTCCATGGTTATACCGGTGACGCCGGTGAATGGCAGGATAAGCTTGCTTATGTGTCGCTGGGCTTTTCGGTGCTGGCACTGGACTGCCGCGGACAGGGTGGATTATCGGAGGATACAGGCGGAGTGAAGGGCAATACGCATAACGGACATATTATCCGCGGGCTGGATGATCATCCGGACAACCTGCTGTTCCGCCACATCTATCTCGACACTGTCCGTCTGGCGCAAATTGCGCTTGAGCTGCCGGGAGTCGATCCTGAACGGGTGTATGCCATGGGCGGATCGCAGGGCGGAGCCCTTACCATCGCTTGTGCCGCACTCGAGCCGCGGGTAAAAAAGGCTGCCACTACATACCCGTTCCTGTGCGACTATAAGCGTGTATGGGAAATGGATCTGGCCAAGGATGCCTACCATGAGCTGAACATCTATTTCCGGAAGTTCGATCCGCTGCATGAGCGGGAGGACGAGGTTTTTGAGAAGCTGGGTTATATCGACTTGCAGTATCTGGCTTCCCGCATTCAGGGTGAGGTACTGTTCATCACCGGTCTGATGGATACCATCTGCCCGCCGTCCACCCAGTTCGCAGCCTATAACAAAATCACCGCGCCCAAGCAGCTGGTCGTTTACCCGGACTTCGGGCATGAATATCTGCCGGGCGGCGGCGACCGTACGATGCAGTTTTTCCTTGGGGAATAGCAGCCTGCAATTTGCACGAACTGCGCAGTAAGGTTAAATGCAAATGTGGTTGAATGCAGTGTGAAACGAAAAATAAAAGGCACTACCAGTGGCGCATCCCTAGGAACGCCAGCTGATAGTGCCTTTTTAATAATCAATGATATGAAGCTGTCTACATAAACTTCCGCTGCACCTTTTTCCCGTCATAGGTGAAGAGGGCCTTTTTATCCTCAACGACGGTCTGCAGATGAACGGTGCGGCCCCAGAGAGAATAGATGTGCGGAAGGGTGCGCTCCAGATATTTCAGGTCAAGCTCGATGCTCTCGTAGCGGTGGACGATCAATAGCTCGCCGTTGCGCTCATAGTCTGCATCCTGAATGACAAGGTATGGGGAGCCGCCGTTGACCCTTGCGAGCACGAGCTGGTCGCGGACATTTTCCCAGGCTTTGTCGGTGATTTTCCACTCAGGCCCTTTTTTCTCGAACACATAGAGGTCAAGGTCGTTAACCAGCTGCTTTGACAGGTAGCTGCGGATGAAGGAGATGTCGGAATCCAGCTCGCGCACCTCGAACATTTTGTCGCGGTCCCAGCGGCGTTCGATGTCCTCAAAGATTTTCAGGCCCAAATAGTACGGATTCAGGCTCTGGCGTGACGGCTGCACAACGGACGAATTGAGCTTGGAGTACTCGATCGTCTCCTCCGGCGTCAGATCCAGCTCGCGCATGATCCGCTGATGCCAGTAGGAAGCCCAGCCTTCGTTCATGATCTTCGTCTCCATCTGCGGCCAGAAATAGAGCATCTCGTCGCGCAGCATGGTCATAATATCGCGCTGCCAGTCCTCCAGTGTGGTCGAATATTGCTGGATGAACCAGACGATATCCTTTTCCGGCTCAGGCGGAAACGTCCGCTTGGCGGCAGCGTCCGGCTCCTGCGGACCGGCTTTGGCCTGATCAAGCTTCCACAGCTCGCTGTAGGCATTGTCCCCGGCAGGTTTGCCGGCCTGCGCATCCTTGCTGGCTCTCATTTTTGCTTCCAGTATTTCCGTTTTGCCGAGCTTGCGCGGCTGGATCAGGCTGGGGTCGATGTGCTCCTGAATCGCCAGCACCGAGTCGATGAACCGCTCCACCCGGTCAATGCCATAGGTCACCGAATAACCGGCGATCCGGTCGGCTGTGGCAGACATACTCTCGACCATATCTCGGTTCGACATGGAGAATCGCATATTATTTTTGAAAAAATCGCAATGGGCAAGCACGTGGGCGACGATCAGCTTATTCTGGATCAGGGAATTACCGTCCAGCAGGAAGGCGTAGCAGGGATTGGAGTTAATAACTAGCTCGTAAATTTTGCTGAGTCCGAAGTCGTATTGTGATTTCATTTTATGAAAAGTTTTTCCAAAACTCCAGTGCCCGAACCGGGTCGGCATCCCGTAGGCTCCAAAGGTATAAATAATATCGGCAGGACATATTTCATACCGCATCGGGTAAAAATCCAGCCCGAACCCGGTAGCAATCTCCGTAATCTCGGCAATCGACCGCTCCAGCGCCTTAATTTCGTCTTCACTTGGCATGATTCTACTCTCCCTCCGGCTTGCTGTTCTTTTTAAGTATATGGGCGGGAGGGGGAGAGTATGATGGGGGACCCGGGAGAGTATATTATCCGAAATCGTCCAGCCTATACAAATAAGAGCAGCACACCTCCCGTTACACAGGAGATACGCTGCTCTTTGCATTTGATCATCCAACCTCAATACACAAACCGCCGCTGCACCCAGTAGCTGAACACGAAGATCGACACCTCGGTCAGAATCTTGGCTACTGCCAGAGGAATAATCAGCTGCTCGCTGTAGAAATAGAGCAGGCCGTAGTTGAACAGCAGCACAAGAACGACGAGCGAGAAGTATTTCGGGAGCGACTGGAGGCGTGAACGCTTGCCGCCGCTGAAGACATATCTCCGGTTGACGGAATAATTAAAGATCGAGCTGCACAGTCTCGCGGCGACTACGGACAGGAACAGATTGTGCGTCAGGCGCTGGAACAGGAACAGCAGCACGAAGTCGATCAGCGCAGACAGCAGCGATGAGGTGCTGAACATCAGGATCGGCAGATAGATCCTGATGGAATCGGCGAGCGGGCGGAAGTGCGACGATTTGTTGTGGTCCAGATACACGGTATCAATGAATTCCTCGGTGATATCGTAGCCCTCCTTGCGGGCGGTCAGCAGCATGTTCATTTCGTACTCGAACCGGTCGCCGGGAATCCGGCCCAGCCAGTCCAGCATGGACGGAGGGAAACCTCGCAGGCCGGTCTGGGTATCGTAGACTTTGCTGCCGGTAGTAAGAGCGAATACTCCGCGGGTCACGGAGTTACCGAAGCGGCTGCGCAGCGGGACCTTACCGCTGAAGCGCCGGCTGCCCAGCACGATTCCGGGCTTGTTTTGGCTATACAGCGCCTCAGCGACCCGCTTGATATCATGAGGTAAATGCTGCCCGTCACTGTCGGCGCAGACTACGTAGCCGGGCAGGTTATTGTCCTGAATGTAGCGGAATCCGGTTTTGAGCGCCCGGCCCTTGCCATAATTGACGGGATGAGTCAGTACTGTGCAGCCGAAAGCTTCAGCCGTCTGGAACAGCCCCCGGTAAGCATGGCCGCTGCCGTCGTCCACAATCAGAATCGGCCCAAGCCCGTAATCCTGCAGCTTAATAATCAGGTCAAGCAGCCGGTCGTCAGGTTCATATGCAGGAATTAGGATAGTCATAATCGTGGTCACTCCTTAATGTAAAGTATGTCACTGACGCCTCGCTCCTGGTTTTTACCCTGCGGATTATTGACCACCCGGCCCATGAAGTACATGGTCGAGGAGCCGCCGCCGTCCAGATTGTAGGCTTCGGTTGCCCCGAGATCCTGCATCAGGTCCGCCAGCTCGGTCAATGTCATACCGCGGCTGTAGCCTTCATTGCGCCCGTCGACAACAACAAACACATAATGGTTCGGGGCAATCATGCCGATGGCCGTCCGCGGATTGGCGTTCTGGATCGAGCGGTTGCCGAAGTTGGTGTCAATTTTGACACTGCTGAAATCACTGGTGATTTGCCCGTCCTGAATCAGAATCGGTCCGAATGACAGCGTGTTGGTTACTCCCTGCACCAGCAGCTCGTCAGAGGAAACCTCCTCCTCGTTATACGTCCGCATCGTACCGTCCCCGAACAGCGCCATCGCATCACGTACAGGTTCATCGCGGTACACCGTACCGTTACGGATAATCACCCCGTCCTCGCGGAAGCCGTAATAATCACCGTTAATCGCAAAAATCGCATCATTACTGGAAGCAATCTCTGAAGTCACCTCAGTAATATTGGTACCAAAGCTGTTATCGGCAAAAGCGGACTTCAGACTGTTCGCATCCTTTAACAAGACATCCGCCACAAAATAAGTGATTTTGTCTGAACCGGAGCCGGTCTCAACCTGGTCGATCTGGATTTGAATATCATCGCTGCTGTAGCTCCAGTCGTCGGATGTAGCATCAACCCCGGCTGAAGAAGATGCAGTCTCAGCACTTCCGGTTGTATTATTGCTGTCTGCCGTTCCGGCGGCTTCATCGGCCACAACGACCTCCACATGCTCGATCAGGTAACGGTCAGCCAGCTTATACACCACTCCGCCGATTACCAGGACTACGGCCAGAATCATGATTCCTACTTTTTGCTTTAAGCTCAGGGATTTTCTCTTGTCAATCTGTATCATTACAGCATCACCTCTACGTGTAAGTTCTTAAGCAGGATGATACGCGCCTTACCTTTAGTGAACCTGAAATGAAAGACAGGGATGGAGTAGGAAGATTCTGCTTGTCTGTAAGTTTCGGTAATGGGGTAGTAACAGCCGCAGCGGCTTGGTATACTCAAGCAATAGACAAACTTTTCCAGAGCGGATAAGGAGGCAGCTGTAAAAATGCGGTTATCACCCGAAAACAGACGGATGCATAAGCCGGAATCTATAAAGGGGCGTGGGCTTCGCCATGGGGCATTGACGCTAGCTATACTGCTCATTATGACGCTTATTCAGGGTTGCTTTCTTACTGGCAGAGACGCCGTGAATGACGGGCTTAGCCATGAGATCAATGAGCAGGAGGATGTGGTTTATTCCATTGGAACGGGTCCGCTGAACCTGGACAGGCTGGATGACTTCATGGAGCGGAAAAAAGGCAGCCAGCGGATTATTCAGTTCACGCCTGAGGGTGACCCGATTTTCACAGAGGTGCGGTATAGAGAGGGGAAGCTTGTTCTTGCTTATGACAGCATGGAGGACGCATTTGGGCCAAAGGAGACGGGAACGTATACCTGCCGGGCACTGGAAAAGAGTAAAGGGAGCACAGCGCTGGAATATACACTCACAGGCTGTGAAGGGGAATATCCGGAAGCCGCACTGCTCTGGATCAATTACAAGCTGTCAGAACAGGATGACTTTGGCTTTGTGCTGAAGTACGGGGTGAACCGGAAGAACGAGATCAATACGCTCCAGGGGAAGCTGGTCAAGGATCTCCAGGATGGCACTACAGTAGAAGCAGCGGAGTTCCGGCTGCCGCAGGCGAAGCTGCAGAGCATTTACCGCGAGCTGGTGCTGGCCGGCTATGTAAGGAATAAGACCTTGACCGAAGACTGCAATATCAAGCCTGCTGTCAGCTACGAGCTGCTGGTACAAATGAACGGCAGCGAACGGAAGTTTGCCTGGAGTGAATGCGACCATAGTGCAGACGGAGAGGGAATGACTGCAGTGGCACAGCACATGATCAGCGAGGTGCAGGAAGGGGAATTTTATCAGGCGCTGCCGGAGACAAAAGGTTATTATGAATAAGAGCTGGCCACGGCCAAGCCCAAATAAGCAAATCTACTAGAATTCACGGAGGTCCTGGCTATGCAACAGCGTGTACTGCTGATTGAAGATGATGAAGATATTAGCAGAATGGTAAGCTCTTATTTAGTAAAAGAGGGCTACGAGGTCGAGCAGGTATTTGACGGGGAAGCCGCCGAGCGCAAGGTGCGCAGCGGGGAGGCTTATGATCTGGTGCTGCTGGATCTCATGCTGCCGAGGCGCAGCGGGATGGATGTGCTGCAGAGCATCCGTGCAGCCAGCCTGGTGCCGGTGCTGATTATGTCCGCCAAGGACAGTGATGTGGATAAAGCGCTCGGACTCGGCTTCGGCGCAGATGATTATATTACGAAGCCGTTCTCGATGATCGAGCTTGCGGCGAGAGTGAAGGCGGCGATCCGCCGGGCTGGCTATGCGGCTGCGGGTACTGTCAGGGCTGAGGAGCCTCCGGCAGCCGAAGCACAGCAAGCCAAGGTTATTCCCCTGCGCGGGCTGACTGTTAATCTGGATACTTTTTCGGCAGAGAAGCACGGAGAAGAAGTCAAGCTGACCGCCAAGGAGTTCCAGATCCTGCGGCTGTTCGCAGCCAATCCGGGCAGAGTGTACACCAAGGCGCAGATTTACAGTCTGGTCTGGGAGGATGATTATTACGGAGACGAGAATGTTATAAATGTACATATGAGAAGACTGCGCGAGAAGATAGAGGATGACCCCTCCCATCCTGAATATATAAAAACACTGTGGGGCATCGGCTACAAGCTTGGGGATGTGCTGCCATGATTATTTTTCTCGGCGGAATTATCGCTGTGCTTCTGCTTCTTATCCTGTGGCAGACGCTGAGGCTGAGGGAGCACGGG
Source organism: Paenibacillus sp. DMB5 (assembly GCF_001517085.1). Taxonomy (GTDB): domain Bacteria; phylum Bacillota; class Bacilli; order Paenibacillales; family Paenibacillaceae; genus Paenibacillus_AQ. The sequence goes on along the minus strand of NZ_LRAC01000002.1, from coordinate 88,317 downwards.
CGCCAGCTGCAGTACATCCGGACCAAGCTTACGGGCATAATGGCGAGCGGCTCGCATGAACGGCTGCTGCTGTTCAACAGCGATCCGGCGCTGCAGCAGCTGCTGGCCACCCTCAATGACCTGCTAAATGTCAATCACAAGGGCGCGGTGGAGCGGGTCCGGCTCGAGCAGTCCATGCGTCATATGCTGGCTAATATTTCCCATGACCTGAAGACACCGCTGACCGTTGTACTCGGATATATTGAGACCCTGCTTCAGGACCATGATCTGCCTGCCGGGGAGCGGGAGGCGATGCTACGGACCATTCATGCCAAGGCGCAGGAGGTTATTGCGCTGATGAACCGGTTTTTTGACCTGGCCAAGCTGGAGTCGGGGGATAAAGAAATGCCGCTTACGCGGGTGGAGCTGGGTGAGCTGTGCCGCCGCAACATTTTGTCCTTCTATGAGCTTCTCAGCGCCGGAGGCAGCGATGTGCAGATCGAGATCCCGGATGAGCCGCTGTATATTATGGGGAATGAGGAGGCGCTGGACCGGGTACTCGGCAATCTGCTGTCCAATGCAATCACTTATGGCGGTGACGGGGGCGTGCTGGGACTCAAGCTGTTTTTGAAGGAAGACAAGGTATGCATTGAGGTGTGGGATAAAGGGAAGGGCATAGCCGAAGGCCATCAGGATAAAATCTTTGAGCGCCTGTACACCCTGGAGGATTCGCGTAACCGTGATTACCAGGGCAGCGGGCTTGGCCTGACCATCACCAAAAGACTGACCGAGCAGATGAACGGCAGTATTACTTTAACGAGCAAGCCCTACGTTAAGACGGCGTTCACTTTGTCCTTCCGCAGGCTGGAATTTTAAGAATGAAGGCTTTACAGATTGGAATTGAAAATAAATGCTGGAGCCACGGCGAAGCCCAAATTAATATTTAAACTCCAAGCTTAAGATTTTCGTAAGAAACAGGTAATAAAAAAGAAAATTCCCCCCTGTATTATATAAATCAAGGAAGACAACGAAGGCAAAGGGGATAACGGAAAATGACAACCATACTGCGGACGTGGAACTTAACCAAGGTCTATCAGGGCAAAGAAGCCGTAAACAACGTGAATATGAATATCAAGCAGGGTGAAATTTACGGTTTTCTCGGGCCGAACGGGGCCGGTAAGACAACGGTGATGAAAATGATCACCAATTTGGTGAAGCCTACTGCGGGCGAGATCGAATTTTTTGGCGAGAAGATGACATCCCGCTCTTACGAAATGCTCAAGCGCATGGGCTGCATCATTGAGTATCCGGTGTTCTATGACAAGCTGAGCGCCCGGGAGAATCTGGAGCTGCATGGGGAATACATGGGCTACTATGACCCGAAGGCGCTGAAGGAGGCGCTGGAGCTGGTGAACCTTACCGGGACAGACAAGAAGCCGGTCAAGCAGTTCTCGATGGGCATGAAGCAGCGGCTGGGCATTGCCAGAGCGGTAATGACCAAGCCGGAGCTGCTGATTCTGGATGAGCCGATCAACGGGCTGGACCCGCTGGGCATCAAGGAGCTGCGCGAGGTGTTCCGCATGCTGAGCCGTGAATACGGGATGACACTGCTGATCTCCAGTCATATTCTCGGTGAGGTTGAGCAGATTGCCGATACCATTGGTGTCATCAAGGACGGCGTGCTGCTGGAGGAGGTTGCCATGGATGAGATCCGAAGCCGGGATACGGACTATATCGAGCTGATTACGGATAACAGCAGTAAAGCGGTATACACGCTGACCAATACGCTCGGACTTAGCAACTTTAAGGTAATTGGTGCCCGGACCGTCCGGATTTATGAGAAAATCTCACAGCTGGAGCTGAGCAAAGCGCTGGCGGAGGCAGATGTGGAGCTGGAGAGCCTGAACCGGAAGCAGCACTCGCTGGAAGATTATTTTGTCGGACTGATGGGAGGTGAAGTCGTTGCTTAAGCTGATCAGACTGGAAATGCGAAAGAACAGAATCAGTTTGTTTACGGGGTCTCTGATAGCAGTCTTGGCTATTATATTGTTTATGCTGCTGCTCGTATTCACAGAAATAGATGATAAAGGTGACTTCTCTACCTATGCCGATGTTTTTGACGGTGTGCATATCTTCGTAAAAGTAGTATTTATGGTCTTTGGGTCCGTCCTGATCAGCAAGCTGGTCATTGATGAGTATAAAAATAATACGATTGATCTCCTCTTTATGTATCCGATTCCCCGCAAAAAGCTGATGGCAGCCAAGCTGCTGATTGTTTCCTTGTTTATGCTGGTTACGATTTTTGTATCCAATGTGGTGGTGGGTGCGGCAATGGTCTTATTTAATCATTACTTTGTTGAAGCGATCTCAGGCGACCTGACAACGGGGCTGATCGGCGAGCAGCTGGCGATATCCGCTTCGGATGCAGTATACTCGGCAGGGATCGGGCTGATACCGCTGTTCTTCGGAATGCGCAAAAAATCTGTCCCCGTTACGATCGTATCCGGCGTGCTGATCGCAGGTGTTCTGTCATCCAACTTCGGCAGCTTCCGCCTGGGCAATCAGGTAGGCGTATCCTTGTTCCTTGGGCTTGCAGGTGTTGCCGTTGCCTATTTCTCGATCCGCAAGATTGAGACGCAGGACGTAGGCTAACCGGAAATCTGGACTATAAAAAAAGGTGAATAAACCGCTTGATGCCGCTGTTTTACTGGCGACCGCAAGCGGTTTTTTTGCTATAATAAAGCTTAATTCAGGAATTTCTACATATATAGATAATTTCCGCATTTGCGGATGCATAATAGCAGGTTCTGAGCAGCGGAGGAGGTGGGCAATGGTTAAAGACTGGGCTGCCATTCTGAGCAGGGTGCTTTCTGAGGAAAGTGCTTTTAAATCGTTATATGATCATCATCCCGATCTGATCATCATACTGGACAGGCAGGGAAAATTCGTGGACAGCAACCGGGCTTTCGGCTCTGCCGTTCCGTGCGTTCCAGCGCACACATTTAATGGCACTGAGGAGGGGCTGACTCCCGGTGAAGCACATTTTACTGCGGCACTGGAAGGGGTAACCTCCAGCTTTGAGCTTGCAGAGAATGAGGAAGACGGCAGCGTATCTGTCTCTCCCACCATAACGTATGCTCCGGTTAAGGCTGAAGAGGGGATAGCTGGTGTGTTTGCCATTATCCATTATGATGTGAATACGCTGCTCCCTGCAGCACTGCTAGAATGGTTCAGCCGGCTCGCCGCAGCCGGGACCGAAGAAGAGGAACCGGAGCAGCAGGAAGAGAAGCTCCCGGCGCTTATGCGCGAGATGGCTGAAGATAAGCGTCTCAGCCTGATTCTGAATTCGGTATCGGCGGGGATCTTTGGTCTGGATAACGAAGGCCGTACCATCTTTATCAACCGTGAAGGCGCGGATATGCTGGGCTATCACCCGTCAGAGCTGTACGGCGTCCACTTGATGGACCTGATTAATCAGAGCCATGGCAGCACCGCCTCCTACGCCACGCTGGAGTGCCCGATCCGCCGTACCCTGGACGACGGGGTTATCCGCAGCAGCTCAGACGAAATATTCTGGCGCAAGGACGGCACCAGCTTTTTTGTAAGCTACCGGATCGCTCCGCTGCTTGACAAAGGCATGATCTGCGGGGTGGTTCTCTCCTTCGCCGATATTACCAATGAACGTGAAATCCGGCGTGCCAAGGAATCGGCTGAGCAGGCAGCCCAGGCCAAGTCTGATTTCCTGGCCATGATGAGCCATGAAATCCGTACACCGATGAACGGAATGATCGGCATGGCCGATCTGCTGCTGGAGACGGAGCTTGAAGAAGAGCAGCGAAGCTATGCTGAGATTCTGCGGAGCAGCAGCTACAGTCTTCTGCAGATTCTGAATGACATCCTCGATTTCAGCAAGATGGAGGCCGGGAAGATGCAGCTGCAGTCAGAGACCTTCGATCTGCGGGAGATGATCGAGAGTGTGATTGACCTGTTCACGCCTAAGGCGGAGGAGAAGCAGCTTGCTCTGCGGTGGTGGGCCGATACCAGTGTTCCGGAGGCTGTAACCACCGATCCCAGCCGTCTGCGGCAAATCATCGTGAATCTGGTGGGTAATGCGCTGAAATTCACCGAACGGGGAAGCGTGACCCTGTCGGTGAAGAATATACCGCTGCCGGGCTCGGAGGAATATCTGCTGGAATTCTCGGTTCGTGATACCGGCGTTGGAATTGCCGACAGCAAGCTGAACCTGCTGTTCCAGTCCTTCTCGCAGCTGCACCCGTTCATTAACCGCAAATACGGCGGTACCGGCCTGGGGCTTGCGATCTGCAAGCAGCTGGTGGAGCTTATGGGCGGAACCATTTTTGTGGAGAGCGAAGAAGGCCGCGGCTCCATATTCCGGTTTATGCTGCCATTCGTAAAGGAAACGGTGGAAGCGTAAGAGGGGGATGCACGGCAACGCATTCATATTATTAATACAAAAGCCAGCTCGCCCCGAGAGTTCGGAGTCAGGCTGGCTTATTTGTTGTTTGCATTTCAGTTGCAGAGGGTGCTCAACAGACTAAGTGGAATTATGACACCTATTTTCCGCCAGAACAGCGGCTTCAGAACTTTAGTTGGAAAAATGCTACTTAATTTCAGTGATTTCATCGCTGGAAGGCTATTGAGCCTATAATAGGTGTTGTTTTTCCAACTAATCATTGTAAAAGTTAAAATTAGGCTGAATTAAGTGGCGAAAATCCAACTAAATCTTAACAGGCTCTCCTTGGGCAGGTTTTAGCGTTAACTACGCTAACCCGTCAGCCCCTAACCCGTAAGTAGATAGGTGCCCCACCACTCCTAGCGCATATACATCAGGCCGACAGTAGCCGGTCCGCAGTGGCTGCCGATAACACAGCCCGCATTGATAACGGCGATTTCCTTAACGCTGGTCTGCTCGCGCAGCGCCTTCTCCAGGAACTTAGCGTCTTCTTCGGCCAGCGTATGGGCAACAATCAGCAGCTCCTGATCCATCTCGCCGACATTAGCAAGCGCGTTTTGCAGCATTTGCTCTACAGCCTTTTCCTTTTTGCCGCGGACTTTGCTGACGGGCACGATGGCGCCGTCGATCAGCCGTAGAACAGGCCGGATCTTCAAGAGGCTGCCGATAAAATTCTGCATCCCCGAGCAGCGGCCGCCCATATATAAGTAATCAAGGGTATCAACGACAAATTCAGTCTCCACCCGGCTGCGGCACTGCTCCAGCATGGCGGTAATTTCTGTACTGCTATGGCCTTTGGCGGCTGCGCGGGCAGCCTTCATAACGAGCAGCGCAATCCCGCCGCACAGGGTCTCGGAATCAACGACCCGTACTCGTCCTTCCGGGAATTCGCCTGCAGCCAGCAGGGCATTCTGGTATGTAGAGGATAAGGCAGAAGACAGGCTGATATAGACTACATCTCCGCCGCTTGCGATAACCGGCTCAAAAGCCGCGATGAAGTCAGCCGGCGACGGGGCAGCCGTCTTCGGTAAGGCTCCGTTAGCCGCTACTCTGCGGTAAACTTCCTCGGGTGTAATGTCTACACCGTCTTTGTATGTACCGTCCTGAAATACTACGTACAGCGGAACGATGCCGATATCATACGTTTGCTTCCAGCCTTGCGGCAAATCGGAAGTGCTGTCTGAAAAAATCTTTACATTAGACATGAAATTCTCCTTCACCGAATCTGAACTTCGGATCACAATTATGTTACAGAAATATACCATATAATCTGTCTATTATACCAAGCCCATGCCGATTCTCAAAATAAAAATCACAGCCTGATAGAAAAAAAGACTATCCGCAGGGGGATAGTCTTCACTCTTCTATGATCAAGCGGTAGGGAGGGGCACAGCTTATTTTTTGACAACCGGAATCCAAACCTCACAGACATAATCTTCCGCTGATGTATCTCCGGGAGGGTACAGCTCGATTTCCGGTCCGCCGGCATGCTGATAGCCTGTTCCCGGGAACCATTCCTGATAGATCCGCTGCCAGACAGTCTGAAGCGTATGGGGCAATGGTCCTTTGGAAGTAAATACCGCCCAGCTGGCAGCCGGAACGACGCCCTTCTCGTAGCCATGCGCATCTGCAGCTTCATCTGCCTGAACGGCGACCCAATAAGACAGCAGATCCTTTTCCATATCCATGCTCATACAGATACCGAGCCATGCTTCCTCTGAAGCAAGTCCAATCAGCTCATCCGAGGTGCCGTCCTCGTTGCATTCGTTCCAGAACTCGGGAATTCTGCGGAAATTCTCTCCGTCCTTGCAGGTAACCCGGATTGATTTGCCGATTACGTTAAAAGCAGGCTTATCCATGATTTTGTATTCCATTTCCTGATCTCCCTTCAATGATAGGTGGAAAGAGAGGCGGGGGAACGCTTTGAGCTGTACCCCGGGTTCACGCGCCGCCGAGGGAGTAAGCCCATGGGCCTTGCGGAACGCCTTGGCAAAGGATTCCGGTGAGTCATAGCCGTATTTCAGCGCTACATCCAGCACCCTGATTCTGGAGCTCGCAAGCTCCTGGGCAGCCAGTGTCAGCCTGCGCTTGCGGATATAGTCTGCCACCGTAAAGCCGGTCAGCATACTGAACATCCGCTGAAAATGAAACGGAGATACGTGTGCGATCCCTGCCACATCCTCGATTCGCAGCGGTTCGGTCATCCTGCTCTCCATATAATCCATAGCTTCCTTCATCCGGATCAGCCATTCCAAGACGCTGTCATCTCCCTTTGAGTTCATCCTATCATGGATAGAGGAACCAGTCCTGTTATTCTCTGCTCATTAATGACAGGTTTCTTTTCAAAGTATAACGTATTGCAGGCATTGCTGTCAGTTCCCGAGCCGGTAGACTCTGGCTTCATAAGGACGCAGCGTGTCGCGCTCCCCGGCAGCCGGCTCACCGGGATAGTTACTGATGATTGTTTCATCCACTGCGGCAAGCTCTTCCGGAAGCTGAACAGTCTGCAGGGCATCGCTGAAGTTCAGCAGCACCAGCCACTTTTCATTATCCAGCGCCCGGGTGTAGGCATAAATATATTCGTCCTCCGGCAGCAGCAGCTCATATTCGCCATAAGCCATTATGAGATTCTCTTTGCGCAGAGCGATCAGCTTCTGGTAGTAATAAAAGACGGAGTCAGGGTCGGCTAAGGCCTGCTCAACATTAATATCCTTATAGTTCGGATTGACCTTCAGCCATGGCGTGCCTTCCGTAAAGCCGGCGTTTGCCGAGTCGTCCCACTGCATTGGAGTGCGGGCATTATCCCGGCCTTTGGTATGGATAGCTTTCAGAATCGTATCATGATCCTCGCCGCCCTCCGTAACCTTTTCCCGGTACATATTCAGAATCTCGATATCCTTATAGTCTTCAAGTACAGGGAACTTCACATTCGTCATGCCGATTTCTTCACCCTGATAAATGTAAGGAGTGCCTTTAAGCGTATGCAGCAGGGTAGCCAGCATTTTGGCCGACTGTACACGGTACTCACCGTCATGACCAAAACGCGAAACCATCCGCGGCTGGTCGTGGTTATTCAGGTATAGACTGTTCCAGCCCTGCTCAGCGAGCCCAACCTGCCATTTATGCAAAATATCGCGCAGCCCCTTGAGGCTCCACGGTGTAACCTCCCATTTGCCGCCGGGACCGGAGTCGATGTCCATATGCTCAAACTGGAACACCATCTGCAGCTCCTTGCGGTCCTCTGCCGTATAAAGAATCGCATCCTCCACACTGGCACCGGGAGTTTCTCCGACGGTCATAACATCGTATTTGGAGAGTACCTCACGGTTCATCTCCTGCAGATACTCATGAACCCTCGGGCCGTTCATATAATATTCGCCGCCGCCGGCCAGCCTGCCGGGCTCCAGATCGTCACGCTTGACTGAAGGCAAGCCTTCCACCTTGGAGATCATGTTGATGACATCCATCCGCAGGCCGTCAACACCCTTGTCCAGCCAGAAGGTCATCATCTTGTAGAGCGCTTCGCGCAGCTTGGGGTTCTCCCAGTTGAGATCCGGCTGCTTGCGCGAGAACAGATGCAGGTAATATTCACCTGTTGTTTCATCCAGCTCCCAGGCCGGACCGCTGAAGATAGAGCTCCAGTTGTTAGGCAGCTCGCCATCCGGACCGCCCGGACGCCAGATATAATAATCACGGTACGGGTTGTCTTTGGAGGAGCGGGATTCTACGAACCAGGCATGCTCATCCGAGGAATGGTTAATGACAAGGTCCATCATCAGCTTGATGCCGCGTTCATGCAGCCCGGCGAGCAGCTCTTCCCAATCCTGCAGCGTGCCGAACTCATCCATAATATCCTCATAATCGCTGATGTCGTAGCCGTTGTCATCGTTCGGCGACTTATAGACCGGGGACAGCCAGACGACATCGACGCCAAGCTTTTTAAGGTAATCCAGCCTGGATATGATCCCGCGCAGATCGCCGATGCCGTCTCCGTTGCTGTCCTGATAGCTTCTCGGATATATCTGGTAGACTACCGCTTCTTTCCAAAAGGCTCTGTTCATGTTAACGACTCCTTCTATGTGCTTATTTGTGTACCCGCATAAAAAGCCCCGGGGGACAGGATCCCCCGGGGCCGACAAAAACTATGCCGTTACCGAGGAACCTTCAGCCGTAACGCTGCCGAGCCCGTTCACAGTATACTCTTTGCCATGAATCGTGAGTGCCGCCGGTACATCGGTCTCATTGGTTACTGTAACCTGTGCATCGGTAACGTTAACCTTGAGCCGTGAGCCGCGGAACATGATTTTGAACGAATACGAGGTCCAGTGACCCGGATTGGACGGGTTCAGAATCAGCCGGTCTGCCTGAACGCGCAGTCCGCCGAAGCCGTGGACAACCGACATCCAGGTGCCCGCCATACTTGTAGTGTGGCAGCCGTCTTCCGTATCGTTGTTGTAGTTGTCGAGATCCAGCCGGGACGTACGCAGGTACATTTCATAGGCTTTTTCCTTGTAGCCCAGCTCGCAGGCCAGAATGGCATGGATGCAAGGGGACAGGGAGGACTCATGAACGGTGATCGGCTCGTAGAAGTCGAAGTTCCGTTTTTTCGTATCCAGATCATAGCGGTCGCCCAGGAAGTACAGCCCTTGCAGGACATCGGCCTGCTTGATGTAGCAGGAGCGCAGAATGCGGTCCCAGGACCATTTTTGGTTGAGCGGCAGATTCTCCGGAGCCACTTCCTTCACCGGAATGATCTCTTTGTCGAGGAAACCGTCCTGCTGCAGGAAGATGCCGAGCTCCTCATCAGATGGATAGTACATTTTGCTGATGATTTCATTCCACTTGGAAGTCTCACTGTCCTGGAGCTCCAGCTTATCAGCCAGCTCTGCGTAACGGGCAGCTTCGTTCTCCTGCAGATATTTCAGTGCTTCGAGCGTATATTCCATCGTCCAGGAAGCAATCCGGTTTGTGTACCAGTTGTTGTTGACATTGTTCTCGTATTCATTCGGGCCGGTAACGCCCAGCATGACATACTGATCCTTGCGCGGCACATAATGCACGCGTTCCTCCCAGAAGCGGGAGATTTCCACCAGCACCTCAAGCCCGTATTGGCCCAGGTAAGCCTTGTCGCCGGTGTAGTTCACATAGTTGTAGATAGCATGGGCGATTGCGCCGTTGCGGTGGATCTCTTCAAAGGTAATTTCCCACTCGTTGTGGCATTCCTCACCGTTCATGGTCACCATCGGGTAGAGTGCACCTTTTTTGAAGCCGAGCTTACGCGCGTTTTCCTTAGCCTTCTCCAGATGCTTGTAGCGGTAGATCAGCAGGTTGCGTGAAATGCTGGAATCCGCAGTACTCAGGTAGAACGGCACGCAATAAGCTTCAGTGTCCCAGTAGGTGCTGCCGCCGTATTTTTCACCCGTAAAGCCTTTAGGCCCGATGTTCAGACGGTCATCCTCTCCGGTATAGGTCTGATTCAGCTGGAAAATATTGAAGCGGATCGCCTGCTGTGCCGATACGTCTCCTTCAATAATAATGTCGCTTTCCTTCCATTTGTCGCCCCAGGCAGCGGCCTGCTCGTTCAGCAGGGTAACAAAGCCGGCTTCGCGGGCACCATTCAATGCGCTGTGGGCGGCTTCAACAAGCTGGCCCAGGCCGTAATTGCGGGAGGTTACATTGGCGGCATACTTATAAATAACCACCTGGTCGCCGGACTGCACAGAAAGTGCCACTTTGCTGCCCACATATTTCTCCTGCTCAAGCGCTTCAGCTTCTGCAGTAACCTTTTCACCGTTAACCACAATGTCAAAAGCGAAGGCCGAAGTCACATGGAAATCGAGCTTTTTCGTTTTGAGCGTCAAATAGCCGCCTTCAGTACCGCTTTTCTTCTCTACTTCATTCCAGAATTTCTCGTCATAGTTGGAGTCCTTGTTCTTGATGTCTCCGTCAAGGTAAGGAGTAACAGTGAGCGTTCCGGCGAAATTCAGTGGAGTAACCGCATAACGGATCGCGCCGATCTCATGACGGGCCATGCTGACGATGCGGATGCTCTCCACCTGTACCTGCTTGCCGTCTTCCAGCTCAGCAGTAAAGCTGCGGAACAGTGTCCCTTCCTTCATATTAAGTACACGGCGGAACTGGGTCACAGTGCTGGTTGCCAGATCGAGCGGCGTACCGTCGATATCAATGTTGATACCGATCCAGTTGGTGCTGTTCAGTACCTTGGCAAAATACTCCGGATAGCCGTTTTTCCACCAGCCGACCCGGGTTTTATCCGGATAGTAGACGCCTGCCATGTAGCTGCCCTGCAGGCTGTGGCCGCTGTATTGTTCTTCAAAGTTGGCTCTGCCGCCCATATACCCGTTACCGATGCTGAAGATACTCTCGGAAATTTCCTGGGTGTGCGGATCAAAGGATTCTTCAATGATGGACCATTCATCAATTTTCAGATATTGTTTCATTGTTTTTTGGCTCCTTTTAAATGAGGGATGATATAAATGGAACTATTGGTTCGACATTACGGTCACGTGGGGAACCGCTCCGAAAGCAACGGAATACTGGGATCGCTATTGTCCCGGGGTGCTCAGCTCTGGCTATCTAAACTGAACTTATGGTTTTTCACCTGGGCTGGCCGCGGCTGCAGAGAATGTTTGGACTTCCGGCCGCTGTTGTCTTCAGATTTCGTGATTTTAACCGCTTCTAGCGGTAGAAATCTGAAGACAAGCTTATGCTTCCGTAGCGAGCTTTTCTGCGAAAAGCTTTCAGGCGGACGCTAACGCTCCTACAGTTCCAAACTTCTCTTCCGCCGCTTGTCCCTTTATGTTAAAAATGTAAGTTCACTTTATATAGCTGGTAAGCATCCGGGGACAAGAGCGAACGCTGATGCTTCTGCTCATTCCTTTTGCATTCTCCGCTAATCACGTGTCCTCAGATCTCTCACAGATAGTTCTTTTATAAGAGTAGTAGGGCAGTAAACGCATTTCACAATTACCGGTTAATATTCATCAAACCGCTGTAAACCATTCTCCCAGCTTGGAGACACTAACCTGGGCCAGAGAAGGAACGACGAAATCAGCCTCGAACAGGGTTTCCGGTGAGCCGATGCCGATGCTGCGCATGCCGGCGCGGGTTGCAGCCAGGATTCCGGCTTCGGCATCCTCGAATACGACGCAATGCTCAGGGGCAATGCCTACCGCCTGTGCGCCCAGCAGGAATACTTCAGGGTCCGGCTTGGCGGCGCTGGTGTGAGTCCCGTCTATGATGGCATCGAAGTAAGGGGTTAGGCCGGTATTGTTCAGAATAGCCATTGCATTTTTGCTGGCAGACCCCAGGGCAACCTTGATTCCAGCCTCACGGCATTCCTGCAGGAAGGAGAGGGCGCCCGGCAGAATCTCGGAGCTGTCCATCTTAGAGATGTATTCGACATAGCGGTTGTTCTTCTGCTCGGCAAAGCGCGCTTTGTCTTCTTCACTGAACGTGAGTCCGCCGATCTCCAGCAGAATGTCAAGTGATGCGGCCCGGCTGACACCCTTGAGCCGCTCGTTGTCCTGTTCCGTGAATACGAAGCCGAGCTGCTCCGCAAGCTCTCTCCAGGCAATAAAATGATATTTGGCGGTGTCGACGAGAACGCCGTCCAAATCGAACAGGCAGGCTTTGATTTCTGACATGTTGAACCTCCTAAAAGTTTTGTGAGCTGTGCTTCCTGAAATCCTTCGTACAAAACTCGCTTCGGAAGCATTAGCTAAGTTTTGTGAGCTGTGCTTCCTGAGATTACTTCGTACAAAACTCGCTTCGGAAGCATTAACTAAGTTTTGTGAGCTGTGCTTCCTGAGATTACTTCGTACAAAACTCGCTTCGGAAGCATTAGCTAAGTTTTGTGAGCAGTGCTTCCTGAAATACTTTTTTCGTACAAACCCGCTTGGAAGCACCTGCTATGTTTTGTTAGCGCTTGCTTGCATCCGTTTCTGTGTTATAGAAATAGCTTCGGCAAGAGGGTTCCGGTTTTGAAGAGCTGTAGCCGAAATTTAGCGCAAACGTTTGTACAATATTCGAAAAAATAAATGAAGCATCGGACTGCTTCATTTATTTTTGAATCCGGGTCATTTCTTGCCTGGAGCATACATGGATGACTCTCTCACGATCAGACGGTGAGGAATGACGAAACGGTTCGTATATCCCTGATCATTGTCCGGCTTCTGGATGGTCTGGATAAGCACCTGGGAAGCAGTATATCCGAGATGATAAATACCGATATCAATACTGCTGATCGGCGGGCTGGACAATTCCGAAAGCGGGATGTTGTTGAAGCTGACAATCGCCAGATCTTCAGGCACCTTGTATTTCAGCTCGTTCAATCCGCGCAGTACACCGAAAGAGACCATGTCATCGACTGCAACCAGTGCGGTCGGCCGGTTCGGGAGATTCATAAAGAATGACATCGCCCGGTAGCCGCTGTCCTGCAGAAACTCGCCCTCCACAATCCATTCGGGCCGCATTTCAAGGCTGCTGTTCTGCATAGCCTTGCGGTATCCTTCAAGACGGTCGCGCGAAACGATCAGATTGGGCGGTCCGCTGACAAAGCCGATACGCTCATGACCCATTGAAATCAGATGATTCGTGGCGTCAAAGGCTGCCATGACATTGTCGTTATCCACGGATAATATATCCTCATAGCGGTCGCTTCGTCCAACAAGGACGAACGGATATCCGCCGGATTCGAGAAAATCAATAACCGCATCATCCTTGCGTGAGTACAGCAGAATAACGCCGTCAACACGGCGTCCCTTGAGCAGGCGGGAAACAGCTTCAAGCTCTTCCTTCTCGTTGGCTCCGGAGCTTATTAGCACATCATAGCCGGAACGGCTTGACTGGGTGACAATCCCCCGGATCAATTCCATAAAGAACAGATTGGAGAAAAGCTCCTCGGCCGGCTTCGGCAGGATGATGCAAATGCTGTTGGTTGTTTTCGAAACCAGGCTCTTTGCCATCATGTTCGGAGTATAGCCCATTTCCTCCATGATCGTTTTCACTTTACGGGAAGTTTCTAGGCTGATTCTGGGATGGCCTGACAACACCCGGGATACCGTGGAGGGAGAAACTCCCGCTTTCTTAGCCACATCCTTGATGGTAACTGTCATAGAAACCTCCTTCATGGAACCGTTTGCTTTACACAGTAATATTAATCGAAGTGCTGATAATTGTAAATAGAGAAAGTCTTGCAACAGGCCGTTTTGCTGCCTTTTTGGAATAATATCCACGATTCGCGGCCCGATTTTGCATGTTTTTACAGCGGGATCAGACAAACTGAGGCAGTCAGAGGCTTTCTGCAGCGTAATTGGCGATCTTAGCGTCAAATGCGGGATATAGAAGTGTGCAAACGATTTTCATTGAGAAAACCGGTTTCTTTGTTGGTTTTTTGCCGGGAGGTTTGTGCAATTATGTGCAACTGGATGAAAATATTTTCAGTGAGCTTCCTGTATTATTGTTCTTGAAAAATAAAGAATTACAGTTGACAACGCTTTAAAACGAGGATTAATATGGTAAACAGAACTTAAAAGCGCTTACAAGTGTATTTGTCATGCAGGAGTAACCCGAAAGTCTGTTTGTTGATGGCCGCAGCTTCCTTTGCTTTCTTTTGCAAACGTTTGCGCTAATGTTCGTGAATTTGGAAGGAGCATTACATTCATTATGAAAAGGAGGGAATAGGCTTAAGACGGTCTAAGCAGCCGCGGCGGAAAGTGAACCCATTCACGGCATGATGTATTTCCGCAGATTGCGGAGCAAATCTCACATTTAGGGGGGCTTTTTGGAATGAAACTGGCTTCATGGAGCAAAAAAATGTTCGCCATCAGTATGATTGTCGTTCTGGTGTGCTCCTATTTTAGTTTTCCGGCATCTACGGTACAGGCGGCGGCAGCCAGAGCGGTTCTGGTCGGCAGCCTTCAGTCGGAGCTGTCTACGGAAACTAAACAGACCGGGGACTGGAATCCGGATACGACAGTCACTGAAATGACGTATATGAACAACGGCACTTATATGTTCACAGGAACACTGCCGGCGGGCACTTATGAATATAAGGTTGCGCTAAACGGCACATGGGATGAAAGCTATGGACACAGCAGCTATACCAATCCCCAGGGCGTAAACAAAGACGGCAATATTGTGCTTACGCTCGCAGCCGAGACGGCAGTGACCTTTTACTACAACGATATTACCAAGAAAATTGCAGACTCCACGTATTACACACCGCTTGCCCAGGATAAACTGCCAGACTTACGGGCTCTCTGCAGACTGAGCTGGGTGATGCAAAGGACCATTCTGCGGCCGATGCCCGCGCCTTACTGACAGACACTAATTTTGACAGCGTTTACGAGCATACGGCAAATCTGCCTAAGGGCGATTATGATTATCAGATTTTTGTACCGGGAGCCTCTGCAGAAGGGGATAAATATTATCCTGCAGCTGAGCAGAACCTTGATCTGCCGGCGGATCTGCCGGTTACGTTCCGTTACAGTGCGCTGACGCATGATGTGAGCGCCAAGTTTACAGCTCCGGTGAATCCGGGTACTGTAACGCCTGTTCCGGAAGGAAGTATGCGGATTCATTACAACCGTACGGCTGGCGATTATGCCGATCAGGGCCTGTGGCTGTGGGATGATGTAGCTGCCGCCTCGTCCGGCTGGCCATCCGGGGCAACTGCTTTTCCTGAAGGACAGCTGGACTCCTACGGAGCTTTCGTAGATATTCCGTTAAAAGCAGGCGCCAAAAAAATCTCCTTCCTCGTCGTTAACCGCACCAATGAGACTAAGGACAGCGGGGATAAAACCTTCCTGATCAATACTCCGCAGACCAATGAAATCTGGATTAAGCAGGGCAGCAATGAGGTGACGCCGTACGAACCGGTTACACTGCCTGCCAATACTGTCCGGATTCATTACATCCGTGCGGATCACAAGCAGAGTGATTTCGGTTTATGGACCTGGGAGGACGTAGCACAGGCTCCTTCTAAGTGGCCGACGGATGCTGTTATGTTCCCGGCCGAGAATACAGACCGTTTCGGTGCTTATGTGGATATTCCGCTAAAAGAGAATGCAAGAAAGCTTGGCTTCCTTGTCGTTAACCCATCGAATGAAGCAAAGGACGGCGGAGATAAAGCATTCAGCCTGCTTGACCGCTACAATCAGCTGTGGATCAAAGAAGGCGACAATACTGTTTATGTCTCCCCGTTCGGCGAACAGCCTATAGGTCTGGTATCGGCTGAAGTGCTCTCCAGCAGCAAGCTGCTGCTCGGATTTACACTTACTGACGGACTTGATGCAGCGACGCTGAAAAGTGCGATCACTGTAAAAGACAAAGATGGTGCTGCCGTTGATGTATCAGCCGTGAGAATTACCGGCACAGCGTCTGTTGAAGTGGACACGGCTGCTTTTGACCTGGAAAAGACACCGCTGAGTGTTACTTATTCCGGAAAAACGGTCTCTGCGTCCAGCGGCTGGAGAATGCTTGATGAAATGTACAACTACACTGGCGATGACCTGGGTGCAACCTATCACGCCGCAGACAAATCGGCAACGCTGAAGCTGTGGGCACCTGTGGCCAGCTCGGTTACAGTCAATGTATACAGCAAAACGGACGCTTCCAAGCAAGTCGGACATGTAAGCCTGACCAGAGGCGAACAGGGCGTATGGTCCACTCAACTTACACCGGCTGATATAACCGGAGTGAGCGGGGAAAAGGATGTCCGCGGCTACTACTATCAGTATGAAGTGACCAATCATGGTGTTACGAAGCCTGTGCTTGATCCTTACGCCAAATCAATGGCCGTATTTACTGTCGATTCTACCGGTGCAGCCGGTCCGGACGGGGATACTGTCGGCAAAGCGGCAATCGTAGATTTGAGCAAAACGAATCCTGCGGAGGTTCATCCGGCTGATATCGAGGGCTATGAAAAACGCGAGGATGCCGTTATCTACGAAGTCCACATCCGCGACTTTACCTCCGATGTCTCTATTGAGAGCAGTCTGGGCGGCGAACGATGGGGCTCTTACGATGCTTTTGCCAAAAAGCTCGATTACATCAAATCAATGGGTGTAACCCACATTCAGCTTCTTCCGGTAATGGCCTGGTATTACGGGGATGAAACAGGGATGGGCGAAAGAGAAACGGGCTATTCCGCACAAAACAACGAGTACAACTGGGGTTATGATCCGCACAGCTACTTCTCCCCGGACGGCGCTTATTCAGAAAACCCTGCTGATCCCGAGGAGCGGATCAAGGAACTGAAGGGCCTGATCAATGCGGTTCACGAAGCCGGAATGGGTGTTATTCTGGACGTTGTATACACTCACATGGCGAAAAAAGATTTCCTGGATGACATCGTGCCAAATTATTATGCGTTCCAGGATGCGAGCGGCAACTTTATCGGAGGCTTCGGCAACAACCTGGCCACCAATCACAAAATGGCCGAGAAGCTGATGATTGATTCCGTTAAATACTGGTTCAGCGAGTACAAAATCGACGGCATGCGCTGGGATATGATGGGTGATGCTACACAGGATGCGGTGCAGGCGGCTTATGATGCAGCCCAGGCGATCAATCCGCAGGCGCTGTTTATCGGCGAAGGCTGGGTTACGTTCGGCGGCGCGGCTTCCGATCCGTCACTTGCCGGACAGGGTGCTGACCAGCAATGGATGGACAAAACGGACAGCGTCGGCGTCTTCTCCGATGAGTTCCGCAACGAGCTGAAATCAGGCTTCGGATCGGAAGGTGAGCGAGATTTATTACAGGCGGAGCGCGCTCCATTGCGACCATCCTGAATAATATCAAGGCCCAGCCGTCCAATATTCCCGCGGATGATCCGGGTGATGTGGTGCCTTATATCGAGGCGCATGATAATCTGACCCTGCATGATGTCATTGCCCAGTCCATCAAGAAAGATCCGGCTATTCCGGCTAATGAGCTGGAAATTCAGCAGCGGATCAGGCTGGGAAATACACTGGAGCTTACTTCACAGGGAACGGCCTTTATGCAGGCCGGCCAGGAATACGGGCGTACCAAGCAATGGCTGGGTACAGGTATTCCTGAACAGAAATACACCGAGATGAAGGATGCAAACGGCCAGTCCTTCGGCTATTTTATCCATGACTCTTATGATTCCTCGGATGCAGTCAACATGTTTGACTGGTCCAAAGCGACTGATGCCGTGAAATATCCGGTACAGAACACGACCAAGGATTACACTGCGGGTCTTATCCAGCTCAGAAAGTCCTCGGATGCCTTCCGTTTGGGCGACAAGAGCCTGGTGGATTCCAATGTTACGCTGATCCAGGCGCCGGAAATGAAGGCAACCGATCTCGTAATCGGCTACAAAAATAAAGCAACAGACGGCACAGGCATCTATTATGTGTTCGTTAATGCTGATGATGAAGCCAGAACCCTTAGCTTGTCTGAGGATCTGACCAAAGGTGCGGTGCTTGCCGATGATGATCAGGCAGGAGTGACAGCCATTCCAGCCGGAGAGCAGAGCGGGTTCACTCTTACTGGCACATCGATTCAGCTCCAGCCGCTTACTGCGGTAATCATCCGTATGGATGCAGCGGCAGCGGTCTTTGCTTCAGTAGAGACGGACAGTGCAGCATATTCGCTGCAGGTGGGCACAAGTCATCAGACAGCTGCCTATGCCAAATATGACGACGGAAGCAAACGTAATATTACCAAAACTGCCGTCTATACTTCTGACAAACCTGAAGTAGCGAGCGTGTCGGCACAGGGTGTTGTGACCGGGGTTAAAGCCGGAACGGCACATATTACGGTGACTTACGGCGGAAAGTCCTCTGTTATAACGGTTAAGGTAGTCACAGAGGCTGTAGATACCAAACGTTATGTAGAATTTACCTATGTGCGCGAAGACAAGGATTATACCGACTGGAATATCTGGGTCTGGAATACAGGCGCGAAGAACGACCAGATTGACTTCACTACCTTCAAGGACGGGAAGGCCAGCGTGCTGATTGAGGTTGCTCCGAATGCGACCAGCGTAGGTTTTGTCCTGCGCAAGGGCACCGACTGGAATACCGGCAAGCAGGATTATCCGGATGACCGGGTTATTCCGCTGACCGCAGGCGAGAGCTATACCAAGGTCATTGTCACCAGCATGGTGAAGGAGCTGGATATCAAGCCGTTTATCAGCGGTCCGGTGATGAAGGACGGAACAATCACCTTCATGTACCGTGATGATGCGCTGTTCCGCAGCGGCAATCAGCAGGATATTGAGGCCGTAGCTGTAAAAGTAAATGGTTCCGAATATCCGATGACTTACGACGCGGTGAATGAATGGTTCAGCTATGAGCTGACAGGTGCCGAGGCAGGCACGTACAAATACACCTTCCTGGTCACAAAGGACGGAGTAACCGAGGAGCTGGCTGATCCAAAAAATACAGTCGGCGGAGAATCCTCAGTAACTTACCACAAGCCGGAGGTTAAAATTACTGCAGCAGCAGCGCCGCAAGCGGTGAGCTCAAATGAAAATGCGGTCATTACCATTACCGCGGCTTCAGCAGAGGAAGTCTCCTATAAAGACGGCTATATGGATCTGACCGCGCTTGGCGGACCGGCTAAAGTTCAGCTTGATACCGGGCTGATGAAGCAGACGGTTGCTGTAAAAGATACCGTGGCAGCGGGAATCAAAACCATTCCGCTTACACTGGTTGACGAGTATGGCAATACGCATAAAGGCTCGGCAGCACTGGAAGTCAAAGCCAGAACCTATAGCGGAGATAAGCTTGATTTTGATTGGGATGAGGCGCGGATTTATTTTGCGCTGACTGACCGGTTTGCTGACGGTGACCCGGCGAACAATGAGAATGTGGATAAAAGTCATCTGGAAGCCTATCACGGCGGGGATTTCCAGGGGATGATTGATCATCTTGATTATCTTAAGGAGCTTGGCATCAATACGCTGTGGATTACGCCGGTTGTCGATAACATCGACTTTAACAAAGGTGTCGGCTTCGGCGGCACCCAGTACGGCTACCACGGCTACTGGGCCAAGGATTTCACCCAGCTCGATGAGCATCTGGGTGATATGGACACCTTCAAGGAACTGATCGAGAAGGCGCATGACAAAGGCATCAAAATTATGGTCGACGTTGTCCTTAACCATGCAGGCTATGGCCTGAAAGCGAGCGACAATGAAGAAGGAGTAACGGCTGAAGATAAAGCGCGCTTCGACGGCATGCTCCGCACGGACGGCGTATCTTCGGATACCGACCCGGTTAAAGGTGAGCTGGCCGGACTGCCGGACTTTAAAACAGAAGATCCTGCGGTGCGTCAGCAGATTATTGACTGGCAGACCGGCTGGCTTGACAATGCCCGGACTGACCGCGGGGATACAATCGATTATTTCCGTGTGGACACAGTCAAGCATGTGGAGAGCACAACCTGGAAAGCATTTAAAAATGCGCTGACTGCGATTGATCCTGAATTCAAGCTGGTCGGCGAATATTTCGGCGGTACGATTGACAGCGACGGCGGCAATCTGCAGTCCGGTCAGATGGACAGTCTGCTTGATTTCGGATTTAAGGGCGCAGCCAAAAACTTCACGGACGGCAAAATCAGCGAAGTGGATGCTTATCTGCAGGACCGTGAAGCCAAGCTGGACAATACGAAGACTATGGCCCAGTTCCTGAGCAGCCATGACGAAAACGGCTTCCTTTCGGATTATGTGGGCGGCGATAAAGGCAAGCTGATGATCGCTGCTGCGCTGCAAATAACGGCAAAAGGCCAGCCGGTAATCTACTACGGCGAAGAGCTCGGCCGTTCCGGCAGCAATGCCGGTGATATGGCACAAGGACAGTTCAGCGAAAACCGCAGCGATATGCCGTGGGATCAGCTGACTGCGGAGCAAGGGCTGCACGACCATTACCAGAAGCTGCTGAATATCCGTGCCAAGTATTCCAAGGTGTACTCCAAGGGGACCCGCACAACGCTGGCAGGCTCGGATGAGCTGGGATACCTGGCGTTTAACAAGCAGTATGGCAATGAAAATGTTGTAACAGTAATCAATACCAAAGCTGAGGCAGCAGCTGTAAGCATCCCTGTGCCGTTTGCCGCAGGAGCAAAGGTAACAGATGAATACAGCGGCAAGACGTATACAGTATCTTCTGACCGGAAGGTGGCATTTGAGCTGCCGGGCAGAGCTGACGGCGGAACCGTTATTCTGGCAGCGGCGCTTGTATCTGTGCCGGGCTCCAATCCGTCTACAGGTACACCGGTTACTCCGGCTGCACAGAATACCCATACCATCAGTACAGACAGTCTGAAGAATGCCAAGGACGGCAAAGTGAGCCTTGAAATTCCGGTTGCTGCAACGTCTGTTCTGCTGCCTGTCAAGGCTGCAGAAGCGCTGGGCACAAACGCTCTTGAGCTGCAGATGGGCGGATTAAGTGTGATCCTACCTAATGCAGTATTGCTACAGCTCCAGAAATCACTCAGCGGAGCTGATGCGGAGGGTGCGCAAATCCGGTTTAGCGCCAATGCGCTGCAGGATAGTGCGGCAAGCGCTCTGGTGAACGGGCTGAGCAACGCCTTTACCCAAGTAAGCGCTGCTTCGAAGATCTATGATTTCTCACTGTCTGTAGTGAAGAAGGACGGCACAATCACGCCGGCAGGTACTTTTGCAGCACCGGTTGAGTTAACCTTTGCCATCAGCAGCAGTGCGGATAAAGATCTCACAGGCGTGTTCTATGTAGGTGAGAACAACAGTCTGGAGTACGTCCGCAGCGCGGTTAACGGTGAGCGGATTACAGCACAGGTAACGCATTTCAGCAAATATGCGGCACTTGAGCTGAACAAGTCGTTTACAGATGTGCCTGCTTCGCACTGGGCTTCACAGGCCGTGAAGTCACTGAGCGCCAAGCAGATTATAACAGGTGTGTCTGCATCAGCATTCAATCCGGGTGCTAATGTTACCCGTGCAGAATTTACTGCACTGCTGATCCGTGCACTGGGAACCGAAGCAGCAGGCCAGACCACATTCAGTGATGTACAGGCGGATGCCTGGTACGCCCCTTATGTGGCCGCTGCAGTCAGCCAGGGCATTGTTTCCGGACGCAGCTCTGCGCTCTTTGCACCGAATGCGGCGATTAGCCGTGAAGAAATGGCGGCTATGGTCATCCGTGCGCTTGAAGTGAAGCAGGGGCAGAAGGTAAGCCAGAGCGCTTCTTCCGCAGGCTTTGCGGATGCAGCCAGCATCAGCCCATGGGCAGCGGTGTATGTAAATACAGCCGCAGGTCTTGGACTGGTGCAGGGCAGAGAAGCCAACCAGTTTGCGCCTAAGGCCAATATGACCCGCGCAGAAAGCGCACAGGTTATCTACAAATTGCTGGCTAAGTAGAGTTTAAAGCCAGAGTTAGATTTGCAAAAAGGAGCGGTCCCCATTTACTGGAGACCGCTCCTTTGCGTTGTGTTGATTTGGTATGATGAGATTGGCGGGGGGCGGGATAACGTTGAACTGCTCTCGCCTAAATTATTGTGAAAACAGCACCCTTCAACCGTTGAAGGGTGCTGTTTGGCTTGTATTTGATTCGGAAACCAGCTTAATCAGAACAATGTAAGGAGAATGCCTGTACGTATGCGCTGATCAAACTAAGTGGATTTTCGCAGCTTAATTCTTTAACATTTGCCTTGTTTGAGATTTTAGGTGGAAAAACGCCACTTAATTTTGCAGAATTAGCTCCCGAAGGCGGGTTTCTACTGGATTAGATGGCGTTTTTTCCACTTAGGTATCAGAAATGTGGGAAAATAATAGAATTAAGTGACTAAAATCCAACTAGTCTTTAGCGATCCGCCTAGTAGCAGGGCGGCATTCTTACAAAACCGCTTTGATCGCCGTGTACCCGTAAGCCGGAAGCTTAACAGACAGCGTACCGCGTTCTGCGCGCAGGGAGTCACCGGTGAACAGGTTCTCCCAGCTGCGCTCCTCAACGCCCAGCCGGAAGGTCTGGGCGGTTTCTTCCGTATTCATCAGAACGATGATGATTTCGTCGCCCAGGCTGCGTTCGAAGGCGATCTTGCTTCCGCCGCGGCCGGCTTCAAGGAATTTGAAGGACCCGCTGCGCAGGGACGGATGGCTGGTACGGATGGAGATCAGCTTCTGGTAGAAGCTAAACAGGTCATGATCCTGCTTGGTAGGGTCCCATTCCATGCACTTGCGGCAGCCCGGATCGTTATCGCCGTCGAGGCCGACTTCATCGCCGTAATAGATGCAAGGCGTGCCCATGAAGGTGAACTGGAACAGCGCAGCCAGCTTAAATTTCTTCTTGTCGCCGCCGGCCAGGGTCAGGAGGCGTGCGGTATCATGGCTATCCAGCAGATTGAAGGCAACCTCGCTGGCCTGCAGCGGATAACGCGACAGCTGCTTGCCGATCGCATTGGCAAAGGCTTCAGCGTCAAGCGAGCCGTTGATGAAGAAGTCGAGTACAGCATCCGTGAACGGATAGTTCATGACGGCATCGAATTTGTCCCCCTCCAGCCAAGGAGCAGATTCATGCCAGATTTCACCGAGAATGTAGGCTTCCGGGTTAGCGGCTTTGACAACCTTGCGGAATTCGCGCCAGAAGCCGTGATCCACTTCGTTCGCCACATCCAGGCGCCAGCCGTCGATGCCGACCTCTTTGATCCAATACTCTGCCACTTTGAGCAGATATTCCTTGACCTCAGGATTCTCCGTATTAAGCTTAGGCATATGCGGTTCGAACGAGAAGGCATCATAGTTCGGAATATTGTCCACGACCTGAAGCGGGAATTCACGGACATGGAACCAGTCCTTATAACGGGAGTTCTCCCCGTGCTCCAGCACATCCACGAACGGGGCGAAAGTTCTGCCCGAATGGTTGAATACGGCATCCAGCAGCACGCGGATTCCGCGCTCGTGGCAGGCGCTGACCAGTTTTTTGAGCGTTTCGACATCGCCGAAATGCGGATCGACCTTCATATAGTCTTCGGTATCGTATTTGTGGTTGGTTGTTCCGGCAAAGATTGGCGTGAAATAAATACCCGTAATCCCCAGCTCTGTCAGATGATCGAGGTGATCGATAACCCCTTGCAGGTCTCCGCCGAAGAAATTTTCGGGGGTAGGCGTACCGCCCCAAGGCTGCACATTCTCAGGATTCAGGCTGGGGTCGCCGTTGGCAAAGCGTTCAGGGAATATCTGATAAAATATAGCATCTTTAACCCAGGCTGGCGGGGTGAAGACATCTCCGCGGTTTATGTAGGGAAATTCGAACAGCCGGTTGGGATTTGCCGGACGCTCTGTCTGAAAATCGCTTTCTGTCATCCAGATGCGTTCATGTCCCTTTTGCAGCAGAAATCCGTATTTAAGGCGGCGGTACAGGGGAACGGATTCACATTCCCAGTAATCGAACATTGCATCACTGGTGAAGAGCTTCATTGGAATCAGTTCTTTAGTAGTGTCCCATGCATATTTATCCCCGGCCCAGGCGAATACTTCAGTCAGGTCACCTTTTTTGGCACGCAGACGGAGATGGATGGTTTCATAATCATAGGCGTATGACCAGTTTAACCGCGGGCGGTGATATACAGCTTCAAGTAACATGATAATTCCTCCTAAAAGTTTTGTGAGCTGCGCTTCCAGAGATTCTTCGTACAAAACTGGCTTCGAAAGCATGGACTTAGTTTTGTGAGCTGCGCTTCCAGAGATCCTTCGTACAAAACTGATTCGAAAGCATGGGCTTAGTTTTGTGAGCTGCGCTTCCAGAGATCCTTCGTACAAAACTGGCCAAATATGTGAAGAAACAGGCGTTATGCCTGTATGGCACCGTCACTTGCGCCACAGTTGCACACATTGCTTGTGAAATTTGCCCATAGCAAAAAGGCACAACTCCAGCCTAAGCTTGTCCGAGGTTGTCCCTGATAAGTAACATTGCCTTTTGGTTGTTGTAAGAACAAGGGCGCATGCTTCCTCTGCCGCCGGCAGTGCTGGCTGCTCATAATGGTTTGGATTATAGCATGGAATAAATGGCCGTACAATACTATTGTTCAAACCATTGCACTATTTTTCACGAGTAGCACAACGTTTCTGTACTCAAAATAATAAAAAGTACACCTTTATCACAAGGTTTTATTGCTGGAGTGACTGATTTTGGCCAAACTCTATGTTATGAAAGGTGTATTTTGGAGTAAATAAGAGGAATCCTGTGAACTGTGAAGATAATAGTCCGTTGACGCGTGTTAAATGGAGTATATGGGCAAATATACACTGTGCAAACGTTTTAACAATTAACATTACTGTTGTATTATGAATTTATGAATGAAGCGCTTTCTAGAACTTGTTGAAGCGTATTCAGAAGGATGGTTGACAGAGACACACATTTTTTTTGAATCTTCTGAAATCGTTTGCGCATGTTCTGCAGCATCATCTCAAGCACAAAAGGCGATATACAAATCGGGAGGGGTTAAAGGAATGAAGTTGAAAAAACTCATGGTTATCACCGCAGCGGTCTCAATGGCAGCGTCCATTACAGCATGCGGCTCCGGCAACAACAATAACGGGGGAAATGCAGCAGCAACTAATGCTCCTGCAGATACTGCAGCCACTAACGCACCTGCTACAAACAGCGGTGAGGCTGTAACTGACGAGGTATTACCTGAAGAAGGCGCTTCGCTGGTTGTATGGGAAAGTAAAGAAGAGAGAAAATTTGCTGAAGAAATCGCCAAGCAGTTTACCGAGAAATACAATGTCCCGGTTAAAATCGAAGAGATTCCGCCGCCAGACCAAGTGGGCAAGCTGACACAGGACGGACCTTCCGGACTGGCTGCAGACGTAATCCTGATCCCGCATGATAACCTTGGTAAAGCCGCAAGCGCGAGCCTGCTGTTGCCAAATGATATTTTTGCCGAGCAGACCAAAGCTGAGAATACTGAAGCTTCCATCGTAGGTTCCTCCTATGACGGTGAACTGTACGGATACCCTAGAGCGGCTGAAACTTATGCCCTCTACTACAATAAGAAACTGTTGCCTGAAGCTCCGAAATCCTTTGATGACGTTCTGGCCTTCAGCAAAACCTTTACCAACAAAGACCAGAACAAATACGGCATCATGTGGGAAGTCGGCAACATGTACTACGGCTACACCTTCATTGCAACTACCGGCGGTTACCTGTTCGGTAAAGACGGCACTGACAAGGATGATATCGGCCTGAACAACGAAGGTGCTATCGAAGGTCTGACTGCATTCGCCAAGATTAAAGAAGCACTGCCGGTTAAGAGCGGTGACATCAGCGCTGACATCAAGCGCGCCCTGTTCACCAGCGGCGACGTAGCCATGGACATCACAGGTCCTTGGGAGCTTGCAGCTTATAAAGAAGCACTTGGCGACGACCTGGGTGTTGCTCCGGTTCCAACTATTAACGGCAAACAGGCGATTACTTTCTCCGGTATCAAAATTTTCGGGGTTAACGCCTATACGCAATATCCGAACGCAGCCAAGCTGTATGCACACTTTGCCTCCAGCAAAGATTCACAGCTGACCCTGAACAAGCTCGTCGGTTCCATCCCTACTAACAATGAAGCACTTGCTGATCCGCAGATCACTGGCGACCCTTATGTATCCGCCTTTGCTGAACAGGCCAAGAGCTCGCAGCCAATGCCTTCCATTCCTGAAATGGGTAACGTATGGGCTCCTGTAAATGCTGCGCTTCCAGAAATCTGGGATAACAATGCTGATCCAAAAACAGCAATGGACAAAGCAGTTCAGCAGATTAAAGATCTTAATAACGGTGCCCAGTAATACCCTGGATGCTTAGCAGTGAACAACCAATAGCAAACTGTGGAATGAATCGCCCGCCGAAGCTTCACCGGCGGGCAGTTTCCTGAATTCCGCGCGGAGAGGAGAACGGAAGGGAAATGCAGCGACACCGTACGAGAGCCGCAATACTGTCGACCGTATTTATGGGATTGGGACAAATATATAACCGCCAATTCATCAAGGGTCTTATCTTCTTAGCAGTAGAGGCGTTAGGCCTTATCTATTTCATCAACAACCTTGGAAGAGCTTTTTGGGGCATTACCACACTGGGAGATACTCCAAACCGTCTTGAGAAAGTAAACGGCATTGCCAAAATGGTCGCAGGTGACCACTCCATCTTCATTATGATTGAGAGTCTGATTACTCTCCTGTTTTTCATCATTATTCTGTGTGCATGGTTTATAAACATTAGAGATGCTTATAAGATCGGAGCGGCACGCGATGCCGGTCTTGAGTCCAATACATTCAAGCAAACCGTCAGATATATTCTGGATTATAAATTTGCCCAGACATTTCTGATTCTTCCCAGCGTAGGCATATTGTTCTTTACGATCATGCCGATCATCTTTATGATCATGCTCGCCTTCACCAACTTTGCTGCACCGGACCATATTCCGCCTGCCAAGCTGGTAGACTGGGTCGGCTTTGAAACCTTCCGCAATCTGCTGTTCCTGAAAACATGGAGCCAAACCTTCTATGGCGTATTAACGTGGACGATCGTCTGGGCGGTACTCTCGACGGTTACTACATACTTCGGGGGCGTGCTTGTGGCGCTGCTGGTTAACCAGAAGGGGATACGTTTTAAAGGCTTCTGGAGAGTTATTCTGATTGTTCCGTATGCGGTTCCGCAGATGATTTCGCTTCTGCTCATGCGCAACCTGTTCAACGGGCAGTTTGGTCCGATCAACCAGTATCTGGGGTATTTCGGACTTGGCGGACTGCCATGGCTGACCGACCCGTTCTGGGCGAAAGTCACCGTTATCCTCGTTAACATGTGGGTGGGTATACCGGTTTCCATGCTGTTGGTAATGGGTGTTCTGACTACCATCCCGCGTGATATGTATGAAGCTGCTGAAGTAGACGGTGCTACAAATTATCAGAAATTCCGGATTATTACACTGCCGATGATTCTGTTCTCAACCGCACCTACACTGATCATGCAGTTTGCCGGCAACATCAATAACTTTAACGCTATTTACCTGCTAACAGGCGGTGCACCAGTTAACGGTAACTATCAATATGCCGGCTCAACCGACTTGCTCGTTACCTGGCTCTATAAATTAACGGCTGACCAGAACAAAAATAATATGGCTTCCGCAATCGGGATTATCATCTTCATCATTGTGGCCGGATTCTCCCTGTACAATTACCGCCGGACCAAGTCATTTAAAGAGGAGGATATGATCCAATGATCGGACGCAAATTCGCGAATATCGTACGCCTGGCTGCAAGCTATATCATTCTGATTGTTATGGCGGTTGTAGCGTTGTATCCGGCTCTGTGGATTCTTCTGGCCTCTTTCCGTCCGGGGAAATCCCTGTACAGTAAGACGCTGATCCCTGAGCAGTTCACTCTTTCTCATTACAAAGAGCTGTTTACTTCAGATGTCTACATGTTTGGCACCTGGTACACCAATACACTGAAGATTGCCGTATTCTCCATGCTGATCGGTGTTCTGCTGACGCTGCTAACCAGCTATGCGCTGTCGAGATTCCGGTTCAAAAGCCGCA
This sequence comes from Paenibacillus sp. DMB5, assembly GCF_001517085.1. Classification (GTDB taxonomy): domain Bacteria; phylum Bacillota; class Bacilli; order Paenibacillales; family Paenibacillaceae; genus Paenibacillus_AQ. The sequence continues at coordinate 60,311 of NZ_LRAC01000002.1, read as the reverse complement.
AGACCACGATGTCAACACTGCTGATTCTCGGGATGTTCCCGGGCTTCATGAGTATGATTGCCATCTATCTGCTGCTGAAGCAATTCGACCTGCTTGATACGCATCTGGCTCTGATCATTGTGTATGCAGCAGGAGCGCCGCTGGGCGGGACGCTGATTGCCAAAGGTTTCCTGGATACAATTCCGCGTTCGCTGGATGAGGCGGCACGGATTGACGGTGCGAGCAATTTCGGGATATTTATCCGGATTATCCTGCCGTTATCCCGTCCGATGATCACCTATATGGCGCTGACCCAGTTTGTCGGCCCGTGGGTGGACTTCATTTTCGCCAAGCTTGTTCTGCGGACCAAGGAAAACTGGACCGTTGCGGTCGGAATGTGGGATATGGTCAACAGCCAGCAGAATTCCAACTTTACGCTGTTTGCTGCTGGCGCGGTAATGATCTCTGTTCCGATTATGATCCTGTTCGGCTTCCTGCAGCGTCTGCTGGTTGACGGTCTGACTGCCGGCGCGAGCAAAGGATAAACATAACAAATTTAGAGTACTCCATGAAAACAGGGTACACCTTTATGCAGTTTAGTAAGGGGGTACCCTGTTTATTTCTGTCATGAGGAGAGAGAGCCTGATGAAACGGCCGCGAAACGTGCAATTAAAATCGGTAGGCGTCAAATTGTTTGTTATTCTCTTCAGTACCATTGTCCTGCTGTCCACCGTGCTTGGAATCACATCATACTATGCAGCCAAAGGCATTATTACGGATGAAGTAGCAGCAGCCTCTTCCCAATCAATCGTTCAGGCAGCGGACAAGCTGGATTTTTTGTTTGCAGAATATGAAGCGCTATCAAGACAATTTGCAGTTGATTCTGCACTGAAAGCCGACATGGAGTTGGTAAATAATCCGGCGGCCGGAACGGTAGCCAAGGTAGCAGCCGAGGACCGCATACGCCGCAAGCTTGATTCGGTAAAAGGGTCAGACGACCGGCTGATCGCCATACGGCTTGTATCCAGAAGCCTGGTGGATGCGCAGTCCTACAAATCGGCCGGAGTAAGTGCTGTCCGTGACGGTGAGGATATTCAATCAAGAATAAAAAAGATCGACGAGGGTAAGGGCCAGCCGGTCTGGTTCCCTGTACTGGATAAAGGGTTCTTCGGAATGTACAGCGAGTCATCCATGACGATGGGCCGGCTGCTGCGCAATATCCAGAACCCGGCTGCCGAATATTATATGCTCATTGAGATTAAGGGAAGCGCCTTGACGGATGTGCTGTCTAACCTCCATATCGGTCAGACCGGAGAAATCCGTATACTAGACCCGCAGGGCAGCATTGTATATGGAGCGGACAATGCGCTGCTTGGACAGGCCTCATACATACAAGCTGCCGCTGAACCACTGGACGGGCAGGAACAGTCTTTTACAGCCAATGATGAACAAGGCGAGTCCCAGCTGGTAGTCTACCAGCCGCTGGCTACCGGAGGATGGACTCTTCTCGGCTATGCCCCGGTCAGCGATTTCACCAAATCCGCTGATAAGCTGCTCTATATTACCTTGGCAGTAGTGCTGGCAGCAGCTCTGATCGCACTGCTGATCGGTTATATTCTGGTACGCCTGATCGGCCGCCCGCTCGGCAAGCTGGCCAGGCTGATGGAAGAAGGCGAGCAGGGCAATCTGCAGGTACGGACGAATTTCAAAGGCCAGGATGAAATTGGACGCTTGGGCCACAGCTTCAATAAGATGATGGAACAGATCTCCCTTCTGGCCGGCCAGAGCAGCAGATCGGCAGCTGAAGTGCTGGCAACCTCGGAGCAGCTGGTGAGAGCATCCGGCGCAACCTCCAATCATGCAAAAGAGGTTGCGGAAGCAACCGGGGAAATTGCGCAGGGGGCAGCCAGTCTGGCAGCTGAAGCTGAAGCCAGCAACCGGAATGTGGAGCTGATGGGCGCCAAGATGCAGGAGGTGGCCGGAATCAATTCCATTATGGACAGTACGGCAGAGCGGGTATTGACGGTCAGTGACCAGGGAGCCGGGCTGATGCGGACGCTGGTCAAGCAGAGCGAATCCACAGTCCAGATGATGAATCTGATTCAGGAGAACTCTGCTATGCTGCAGGAGAGCACCCATCTGATCCGCAGTATCCTGAGCCCGATGATAGCCGTCAACAAGCAGACGAATATACTGGCGCTGAACGCTTCAATCGAAGCGGTCCGTGCAGGGGCGGCGGGTAAAGGGTTTATTGTTATCGCCGATGAGATCAGGGGGCTGGCGAACCAGTCCAATCAATCGATCCAGTCCGTCTCCACAATAACAGAAGAGATCAGCCGCCATATTGAAAATACAGTGAAGGTCGTAAGCGAAGCCGGCCCGCAGTTCCGGGAGCAGATTACATCCGTTCGGGAATCTTCTATTATATTTGAGAGTGTCCGGACGGAAATGGAAGCTTTCTTAGAACTGATCGGCCAATCCTCTGCCTCCGTCGCCGAGCTGGGCAGATTCCAGCGCCAATTCGGTGAATCGATGGCCAGCGTAACTTCGGTTGTGCAGCAGACCAGCGCATCTACCCAGGAGGTGGCTTCGATGTCGTCGCAGCAATTCATCGTCAGCGAGGAGCTGGTTGCCCTTTCGGCGAAGCTGGAGGAACTGGCGGAGAATCTGAAGCAGTCACTGGTTTCTTTTGAAGGCTGACTATAGCAGAGCCGAAATCCGCTCCACCAGCTGCAGATAAACCTTGCAGCTAATAGAACAAGCCTTTGTCGCCGTTACTGTTACGGAGACAGAGGCTTGTTTGCTGACCAAACGTTATTGTATTGTACAAAGTACAGCTTAGTTTAGCGGTATACCGGCAAGGACCGGATGCAAGATGGAAAGGAGTGAACAGCATGAATGAGCTAAGCGGGAGCCTGTTTCAGCAGTCTCTGCTGGAGAAGGAGTATAGCCCTCATTTTTTTGCTTACTATTATAAGCAGTGGGATCAATATACAATGCCATTTCATCAGCATAACTCAACTGAAATAATGTATGTCATTTCCGGAAGCTGTGCGGTGGATGTCCGCAGTGCTGCAGGTCATGAGGAGCGGTTCAGATTGAAGCGCAGTGAGCTGATTATGCTTGATGCCAATGTCCCGCACCGTCTGATCGTTGAACCGGGCAGCGCCTGCCGGATGCTGAATGTCGAGTTTGGCTTTGCAGAGCACAAGGGAGTTGCGCCGTCACTCAGCAGGCTGGCAAGGGAGGAAGGAGAACTGGCTGATTTTTTGCAAAAACCGTTCATCAGCCTTGTGCTGTCTGATCCGGAGGAAGTCTTTCATGTGCTGAAAGCGCTGGTGCTGGAACTGGACCAGTATGGCAAGGAGGGAGGCAGCCTCGTTCAGCTGCTGTTCGCTGAGCTGCTGCTCCGGCTCTCCAGGCTGCACTGCGAACGGCTGATAGCCAGCCAGCAACCCTCCCAGCTGTATGTACGGCGGGCCATCGAATTCCTGCACCAGAATTATGACCGAAGCATTCAGGTCAAGGAGGTCGCAGCGGCCGTCAATGTACATCCCGGGTATCTGCACCGTATTTTCAAGGCGCAGACAGGCAAGACACTGACTGATTATCTCAACCTGCTGCGGATGGAGAAGGCCAAAATGCTGCTAGGACAGAGTGAGATCCCGGTGGCGGAGATTGCCGACTATGTCGGAATCAGCAGCAGGCAGTATTTTCATCTGCTGTTCAAAAAGTATGCCGGCGTCACTCCGGTCGAATATCGTAACTCCATTGAACGTTATTCCTGGAGTGAAATCAGCTCGTTTACAGATGAAAAGTGAGAATAGTTGACAGTGTACCGGCAAAATAGTCATGATATTGGTTACGCTTCCGTTAGTCTCCTTGCTACAATGGACAGGTAGAACAACCCATAACGGAGGATGATAACGATGTCTTTTAAAGTGACCTTTATCGGGGCAGGCAGTATCGGATTTACCCGCGGACTGCTGCGCGACCTGCTTACTGTAGCGGAATTCCGCAATATCGAAATATCATTTATGGATATTAACGATCACAATCTGCAGATGGTGACCGAGCTGTGCCAGCGGGATATCACAGAGAACGGCCTGTCGATTCGGATCAAGCCCACCACTGACCGCAGAGAGGCACTGAAGGATGCCAAGTACGTATTTTGTACAATCCGGATGGGCGGACTGGAGGCTTTTGCCACCGATGTGGATATTCCGCTGAAGTATGGTGTTGACCAGTGTGTGGGCGATACGCTGTGTGCCGGAGGGATTATGTATGGACAACGCGGGATTGCAGAAATGCTGGAGATTTGCCGTGACATCCGAGAAGTGGCTTCGCCGGATGTGCTGCTGCTCAATTATTCCAACCCGATGGCCATGCTGACCTGGGCCTGCAACAAATACGGCGGCGTCCGGACGATTGGCTTGTGCCACGGCGTGCAGCACGGTCATCACCAGATTGCCGAGGTCTACGGGCTGGAGAAATCAGAAGTGGACATTATCTGTGCCGGCATCAACCACCAGACCTGGTATATCTCGGCGAAGCATAAGGGCAAGGATCTCACGGCAGGTCTGCTCGAAGCGTTCGAGCGTCATCCGGAGTTCAGCCGGACAGAAAAGGTGCGGATTGATATGCTGCGCCGTTTCGGCTACTACAGCACTGAATCCAACGGCCACTTGAGCGAATATGTGCCATGGTACCGCAAGCGCAGCGGCGAAATCATGGACTGGATTGATCTCGGCAGCTGGATTAACGGCGAAACAGGAGGTTATCTTCGGGTGTGCACGGAAGGGCGTAACTGGTTTGAGACGGATTTTCCGAACTGGATGAAGGACCCGGCACTGGAGTATAAGGCGGAGAACCGCGGGGAGGAGCACGGCTCGTATATTATTGAAGGGCTTGAGACAGGCCGGGTCTACCGGGGCCACTTCAATGTAGTGAACAATGGCGTAATTGCTAACCTGCCTGCAGATGCTATTATCGAAGCTCCGGGATATGTGGATCATAACGGCATCTCCATGCCGCTGGTCGGGGAGCTGCCGCTTGGTCCGGCTGCGGTCTGCAATGTCAGCATATCGGTACAGCGTCTGGCGGTTGAGGCAGCGGTGCACGGTGACGATCAGCTGCTGCGCCAGGCGTTCATGATGGATCCGCTGGTCGGGGCAGTCTGCAATCCGAAGGAGATCTGGCAGATGGTCGATGAGATGCTCGTTGCCGGGGAGCAGTGGCTGCCGCAGTACAAGACGGCGATTGCCGCAGCGAAGGAACGCCTGGCTTCAGGCAACCTGATTCCTACCCGTACAGACAACGAAGGAGCAGCACGCCTGAAAGTGAAGACAGTAGAGGAAATGCAGCAGGACCGCGATGCCGCCAATAAAAATGCCGGTGAATCCGACAAGGGCAAGGACCGCGAGAAGGTGCACTAATTCGAATAGAAGGCCGGGAGCAGGAAAAGTCTGCTTTCGGCCTTATTTTACATTGTAAGAAAAGAAGTCCTACTCCCGGATTAGCTGGTCATTTTGCAGTCTGGTAATCTTTTTGCGGATAGACCTGCCCATCGAAATAAAGAATAGGGCCAGAACGATGAGCAGCAGGCCCATGACAAAGTTGATTCTGTTAAGGGCAGTAGGGTTGTTTACCAACATCAAAGCGATATTGAAAAAGCCGATAATCAGCTCCATCACGGCCAGAGACATCCACAGGCTGTGAATCCGTTTATAATGTTTGATTTTGGAGTCAATATCGGAATAGATGGTGAAGGCACCTTCGGATGCTTTTCTCCTGAAGATAACCCAGCGCAGGTTGCTGTAGTTTAGAGTGCCCCATAGCCATTTTCCGGTAGGTACAAGCTCTGCCCCTGTCTCTTTCATAAACTGCAGGTATTCGGCAGCCTCCGGCCCCTTCGGATCTTCCTTCAGCATTTCGATGCGGTAAATATACTCTCCCTTGCCGCTCTCCTCGAAGGTGTACCTTGCCCAGGAGTATTCGCTAAGCGCCAGCCCTTTGGCAGCCATCTCATTGAGCCATTCCTCTTCCTTCTCAAAATCACTGAAAAATCTGCGTTTTACGAGACTCATTCCGGGTCCCCTCCTATAAGCTTTCTGCCGTTCGCCAGCAGCTCGTCAAGTCTGGCCATTTCAGTCCGGACTGCAATCCGGCCGTCCTCCGTAATTCTGTATTCCTTCTTGCGGGAATCCTGCTCCCCCTGCAGCAGCTCGATCCAGCCACGCTCCACCAGTGTGCTCAGCGCCCCGTATAATGTGCCTGCGCCCAGCTCAACCCGCTCATTGCTCAGCAGCTTCACGTTCTGCATAATGCCATAGCCGTGCATCGGGGTGAGCAAAGATAAAAGAATATAATATACGCCCTCCGTTAAAGCTCCGTAATCTTTATTGTCCGGCACTCCGGATCACCTCTTTCCTGATATACCGTCAAACGTTATATCGTCAACCGATATAGTTACTATATCGTCTGCCGATATAGATGTCAACAGGCAATAGCGCAGCAAAAAAACCTCATCCCCGGAGGGAGGAGGTTTCAGGTTTTAGATATGCCTAAGCTTACTTTACCGGGCTTCTTTTGCCAAAAAAGGTCTTGAGAGCCTGGTATACTTCTTTCTTATCCTTGATCACATAATGCATGAACTGTTCCTGCTTCAGATGGCGGTAGGCGGACATCAGTGTACTGCTGCGGTTGTACTGGTTCACTTCGCCGTAGCCGAACATGTTACTGCGCTTCAGCAGCTCGCCGATCAGCTTGACGCAGCGCTCATTATCCGAGGTCAGGTTATCCCCGTCAGAGAAGTGGAAAGGGTAGATGTTATATTTGGCCGGCGGGTAACGGCTGTCGATAATCTCAATCGCCTTCTGGTAAGCCGACGAACAGATTGTGCCGCCGCTTTCGCCCCGGGTGAAGAAATCATGCTCGCTGACTTCCTTGGCTTCGGTATGATGGGCCAGGAAGACAATATCGACCTTCTCGTACTGGCGGCGCAGGAAGCGGGTCATCCAGAAGAAAAAGCTGCGGGCGCAGTACTTCTCGAAGGTACCCATCGAGCCCGAAGTGTCCATCATTGCAATAATAACGGCATTGGAGTGAGGGACCGTGACATCATCCCACGTTTTATAGCGCAGGTCATCGGGGCTGATGCTGTGGATGCCCGGCCGGCCGCTGCTGGCATTGCGCCGCAGATTCTCCAGCAGGGTGCGCTTCTTGTCGATGTTCGACATCATGCCCTTCTTGCGGATATCGTTGAACACAATCGACTTGACCTCAATTTCTTCCTTATCCTTGGGGGCAAGATGCGGAAGCTCGAGATCCTGAAACAGAATGTCCTCCAGATCCTCCAGATTGACCTCCGCTTCAATGGTGTCCTGGCCCGGCTGATCCCCGGCCTTGTCACCCTTGCCCGGCTGGGAGGACTGGGAATCACGGCCGAGGACATCGCCCACCTGGCTGTCTCCGTCCCCCTGGCCGACATGCTTCTGCTTGCGGAAGTTATAGATAATCCGGTATTCATCCAGACTGCGGATCGGCACCTTTACAATCTGCTTGCCGTCAGACATGATAATGTTCTCTTCGGTAACGAGGTCGGGCAGATTATCCTTGATGGCTTCCCTTACCTTCTGCTGGTGACGCTCCTGATCCTGGTGGCCCTTACGGTGAAGGGACCAGTCTTCTTTTGAGACAACAAATGCATACGGCTCCGGTGATTGCGGCAGGATGACCACCTCCCATGAAATATAAATCAGTCCCTTCACAAGCCTTAGTTCCGCTGAAAGGGTTGTAACTAAAGTATATTCATGGGGATGGGGGATATGTGAACTGTCTTTATTCGCTGATCTCCTCAATGATAAGACGGTAGCTGTTGGATATGGCTTCGCCTGAATAGCGGCGGTCCTCAATGGTATACACATACAGCGCGGTCGAATTGCCCTGAAGCGTATTGCCCATATAATCGATATTGATTTTGACCCTATAGGTCAGATGAACCGTCTGCCCCGGCTCAAGGACTCCCAGCTGCACAGTGCCGCTATAGGAATTGCCCGGTACCGTGACCGAGCTGACGGTGACAATATCCGGATCAATGACCGTGCCCTGCGGCACAATCCGGATCACTGTTACTTCAGCAGGATAATTGCCGCTGTTGGTTACATGAATGCTGAATTCGGCAATGCTTCCGTGCTCGACAACCGGCGGCTCACCGCTCATTTGAATCGAAATGATCGGCGCATAAAGCAATGTAGTGACTGCATTGGACCGGGAATTCTGTCTGACGCTCCTCCCGTCCGGAAGCGTGTAGGTATACGTGGCATTTCCCTGGTTCCGGATGGCCGGCAGCTCCCGGATATCGGTGGCAGCAGGTACAGCTGCGAGAAATGCTACATGAACGGCTGCTCCCGGTCTTACCGTACCGAGCAGAACGCCATCCCCAGGCCGCACTCCCGGACGGGGAACTCCGTTTACCTGTATACTGTCCCAGATAAACAGGGTGCCAGCGGGTATGGTATCGGTTAGCACGGCTTCCACTGCAAGATTGCCGCTGTTCCGGACCGTAAATTCATAGCGGAGATTGTCGCCCGGAGTTGCGCTATGCCGGTCTACCTTCAGGCTCACATGGATTCCTGCCTGCACAATTGTAACCGTTACTGTGTTGCTCACCGCTTGTTCCTCAACATCATTCACGATATAAGAGAGCGTTGCGGGGGTAACAAGGACAGAGCCGGGCGGCACTGCACTGACCCGTACCCGGAAGGAAATCTCCGCCGCGGCTCCAACGCCGAGTGTACCCAGCGGTATTCCGGCAGCCGGGTCCGCCTCGGGAGAGTATACTCCACCTGCAACTACGCTTCCGGGAATAAACACCGCTCCCTCCGGGACTGGAATGACTGCGGTAATACCACCAAGTGACAGTGTCCCCTCGTTTCTCAGCAGCAGGGTATACGTAAACACATCCCCCACGAAGGTGGTCGTGGTGCTTGCAGTAAGCAGGACGGAGAGCTGGTAGGATAGCAGCGGTACCGCAACAATATTGGAGCGGATCTCCCCCTGCACCATTCTGCCGCCCGGGGTGGAGAAGGAATATCTGCCGGTTGCGGCATTCTGCAGCTTAAGGGAAGGCGGAAGCGAAACCACGATAACCTGAAAAGCGACCGTAACCTGGCTTTGCGGTGCAACCTTATCAAGCGGAATTCCGCCCTCTGGAGATACGCCGGGCAGCGGGACGCCGTCTCTTATGACACTGTTGGCAATAAATGATACTCCAGCGGGCAGGGCGTCCAGAACGGTAACCAGGGCAGGGAGATTGCCGCTGTTCCTCGCCGTGATAGTATAAACCAGTGTTTCCCCAAGGGAAACACTGGTTTTGTCTGCACTTTTGACCAGTGAGAGAACAGGACCAACAACCTGTGTATTGACGGTATTGGAGAAGGTGATCCCGTCATTCCCTGCTGCTGAGCTGAACAGCACCATGGATTGATTCGTCACGACGGGCTGCAGATTCGGGCCTGGTGTCATACCTCAATTACCTGTACCTGGAAGGTAACGGTCACTGAAGCGCCTGCGGCAATCGTACCGATTACAATACCGGCTGCAGGGTTGGCATTTGGACGTTGAACACCGTCGACGGCCACGCTGCCTATTACAAACTGGCTGCCGGCCGGAATCGGGTCAACCAGCACGACATTATTTACGGCGACAATGCCGTTGTTGGTTACCACAATGGTGTAGGTGATAAGATCACCGACTACCGCATCAATTGCCGGAGTACTCTTAACTGCTGTAACATCCGGAGAAGAGACCGGAATGACGAGCACGTTGGAGAGTGAGGAACCGGAGAGCAGACGTCCGTCCGGCGGAGTAAAGGTGAAGCTGGCGGCTGCCTGGTTGACGAGCTGCTGCGGTGACGGCAGGGAGGCAACTGTTACCTGTAGAGTTACAGTTACAGTAACGGTAGCTCCGGGTGCAACTGTACCCAGCGGAATTCCCGAGGTAGGGTCAATTCCCGGCTGCGGTACGCCGTTGATCAGGACACTGTTCGGCACAAGTGCAGCTCCCGGCGGAATGGCGTCGGTTACGGTAACATCAGCCGGCAGGTTGCCTGTGTTGCTCACATTCAGGAAGTAAGTGACTGTATCGCCGACAGTTGCGTTAGCTGTATCTGCACTCTTAACGACATTGATGAACGGCTGGAACACCGGTGTGATCAGGTTATTAGAATAGGAAGCACCGGAGAAAGCACCGGAGGTGAAGCTTACCGAAGCCTGGTTGTTCAGAACAGTGCTGGCAGGCAGGGCATTTACCAGAATGTTAAAGGTAACGGTGGCCGTTGCTCCCGGTGCAATGGTACCGATGGCAACACCATTGGCCGGATTGGCTCCCGGCACCGGAGTGCCGTCTACGACTACGCTGCCGGTAACAAAGGAAGCGCCTGCCGGTATCGGGTCACTAAGCACAACGTTGTTGATCGGCGCGATCCCGTTATTGGTGACAGCGACCGTGTAAGGGACGGTGTCGCCGATGACGGCATCAATGACGCTGGTGCTTTTGACAACGGCAACGTTGGGAGATGATACTGAAATCAGATTAATGTTTGAAGAAGCGGTCTGGTTAAAGGTACGGCCGTCAGGCAGCGTATAAGCTAGAGAAATAACAGCCTGGTTGCTGAGCTGCTGGCTCGGCGGCAGCGTATCAATCAGCACGGAGAAGGTGACGGTCAGCGCTGCTCCGGCAGCAATGGTTCCGAGCGGAACGCCTGTGGCCGGATCGCTGCCCGGCACCGGCAGGCCATTGATCAGCACACTATTGGCAACAAGTACAGTGCCGGCAGGTATCGTATCCGTCAGGGTGCCCGTTGCCGGGTAATTCCCTGAATTATTGACGGTAACCGTATAGGTGATGGTATCACCGACCGTTGCATTGGTGACGTTGGAGGATTTGACGGCAGCGACGATCGGCTGATAGACCGGTGTAGTGACGATATTGGAGAAGGCGACATTGGCAATCGCTCCGGAAGTGAAGCTGACGGAGGACTGGTTGTTGAGCACTCCCCCCGCCGGAAGCGAGGTGACGTTGACCGTGAAGGCGACCGTGACCGAAGCGCCTGGAGCAATGCTGCCGATGGTAACCCCGGTAGCCGGTGAGGCACCCGGACGCGGTACTCCGTCCACCAGCACACTGCCTGCTGCAAAGGTCGTGCCTGCCGGAAGCGCGTCGGTAAAGACGACATTGTTAACCGCAGCGATGCCGTTATTGGTCAGCACCACTATATAAGTAATAGAATCGCCGACTGTGGTAGCAGTAGTAGTTGTGCTCTTGACCACGCCAAGATTCGGATTGGATACCGGAATGGTGAAGGTATTCGACAGGGCCGACCCGCTGAGTGTCCGCCCGTCCGGCAGGGTAAAGGTGTAGGACGCTGTCCCCTGATTGACAAGAAGCTGCGGCGACGGCAGTGAGGTGATAACAACCGAGAACTGCACCTGTACGCTTCCGGCCGCAGGAACGGTTCCGGCGGCGATGCCGGTGGAAGGATCGGCCTGCGGCAGCGGCAGGCCGTTCACCAGCACGCTGTTAGGAACAAAGGTTGTGCCGGCCGGGATATTATCGGTCACGGTCAGAACAGCCGGATAGTTGCCTGTGTTGCTTACAGTCAGGGAGTAGGTCACCGTATCGCCGACTGTAGCATTGGTGGTACTGGCACCCTTGACGATAGCGATATTCGGCTGAAAGACGGGTACGGCCACAGGATTGGAAAACGTCGAGCCCGAGAACACCCCTGATGAGTAGGTTACAGTTGCCTGATTATCAATGGAAGCATCAGCCGGTACGGAAGTCACCAGTACATTGTAGGTCACTGTTGATGAGGCGCCGGCCGCCAGTGTGCCGATGGACACGCCTGTTGCCGGATTGGCATTCGGGAAAGGCACTCCGTTAACAGCCACACTTCCGACAACAAAAACAGTGCCGTCCGGCGTCGGGTCATTAAGCTGCACACTGTTGACCGGATCGATCCCGTTATTAGTAATGGTTACTGTATAAGGAATGGTGTCCCCGAGTGCGGCAGCGGTGAAGGTTGTGCTTTTTACGACTGCGAGGTTAGGTGCAGATACAGCGATGGTTACTGTATTGGATGCTGCCGTACCGGTCAGCAGGCGCCCGTCAGGCGGTGTGAAGGTGAAGGTGGAGCTGGCCTGGTTAACTAGCTGCTGCGGGGTTGGCAGGGAGACGATAAAGACCGTGAAGCTGACCGTTACACTGGTACCGGGAGCGACGGTGCCGACCGCGATCCCGGTATCCGGTGCGGAGCCCGGCTGCGGGAAGCCGCCGACAATGACGCTGTTCGGGTCAAAGGTAGTCCCTGCAGGGATATTGTCGGTCAGGGTCACGTTTGCTGCCAGATTACCGGTATTACTGACGTCGATGGTATATATAATTGTATCGCCGACTGTTGCATTTAGGTCGTTTGCGCTTTTTACTAGTGAGATCTGCGGCTGTATGACCGGGGTAGTGGTCACATTGGAACTGGATGAACCGGAAAAGACCCCGGAGGTAAAGCTGACGGTTGACTGGTTATTAATCTGTGAAGGAATCGGCATTGTAATCCTCACCTCGAATGTTACGGCAACTGATGCCCCTGGGGCCAGACTGCCGATTGGAATGCCGGTGGACGGAACTGATAGCGGCTGGGAGACGCCGCCCACAATTACGGTTCCGGGGATGAAGGCTGCATTCTCAGGCAGGGGATCGCTGAGAATGATGTTATTGACGGCGGCGATACTTGTGTTGGTCAGCACGGAGGTGAAGGTCAGGATGTCGCCTGTAACGGCATCAATGGCATTGACGCTTTTAACGACATTGATATTTGGTGCAGAGACAGGAACGGCGAGTGTGTTCGATGCGGTATTTCCTCCAAGCTGCCGCCCGTCAGGCAGGGTGAAGGTATACGAGGCTGCTGCGGTATTCAGCAGCTGCTGGTTCGGAGGCAGAGCTGTAACGGTGACCAGGAAGCTCACCGTAACGCTGTCGCCGGGGGCGAGCGGACCTACCGGCACTCCGCTCACCAGATTATAGCCTGGCAGCGGTGTACCGCCGACGATGACGCTGTTAGGCTCGAAGGTCACCTGGGGCGGAAGGCTGTCTGTCAGGTTCAGGGTAGCAGCGATATTTCCGGTGTTACTGGCCAGAATGGAGAAAGACAGGGTGCTGCCTACCGAAGCCTGAACGGCATTGGCGCTTTTGATAAGGCTGATTACCGGTATAAAGACCGGTGTATTGACCGTATTTGACAACGCGGTACCGCTGAATGAGCCGGCGGTAAAGGACGCGCTGGCCCGGTTGCCCAGCTGTCCGGACGGCGGCACAGAGGTTGCGTTGACCTGAAACGTGACAACCACGGTTGCACCTGCAGCGATGGTGCCCAGGTTAATGCCGGCACCGGGATTGGCAGAGGGTGCAGCGGCGCCGTTAATGGTTGTGCTGCCGGCCACAAAAGCGCCTCCGGCCGGAATCGGATCGGAGAGGACAACATTGTTAACCGCCACGCCGCTGGGATTGGAGACTGACACGGTATAGGTGATGTATTCTCCGACAGCAATGGCATTCAGGCTGGCGCTTTTCAGCAGATTAATGTTAGGTGCGGATACCGGAATGCTGACCGTATTGGATAGTCTTGTGCCGGCAAGTGAACGGCCGCTGGGCAGCTGGTAGGTATAACTGCTGCTACCCTGATCAGTTAATACCGCCGGTGAAGGCAGCGACTGTACTGATGTCAGGAAGGTCACCGTTACAACCGCTCCCGGTGCTAATGATCCGAGCGGAATACCGGTGAGCGGGGAATCCGACGGACGGACGACGTTGTTGACAATGACACTGCCCGGTACAAAAGCGGAGCCTGCCGGAATGTTATCGCTCAGTGTGACGGCAGCAGCAATATTACCTGAATTTTGCACCTGCAGCGTGTACAGCACATTCCCGCCGACGGTTGCGCTGGACGGGCTGGCGCTTTTGACGATCCCGATGACTGGCTGGAAGACCGGGGTCGTTACAATATTGGACTGTGTAATGGCGGTGAATGCCCCTGAACTGTAAGAGGCCGATGAGCGGTTTGAAAGCTGGGAGCCTGCAGGGACTGAAGTAACAGTAACCTGAAAAGTGACAGTGACGCTGTTGCCGGGGGGGATAGCTCCGATACTGATCCCTGATGCCGGATCCGCTGTGGGCCGGCCTGAACCGGCGACAACAACACTGCCCGGAACAAAGGTGCTGCCGGCGGGAATCGGATCGGACAGAACGACACTGGTGACGGCAGCAATGCCGTTATTACTGATGACTGAGGTGTAGAGCAGAGTATCCCCTACAGCAACATCAGGCAGGCTGGCACTCTTGACTACTGATACATTAGGCAGGGTTACAGGGATGTTGAGTGTATTTGAAGCGGCAGAGCCGGGTACGGTACGGCCGTCAGGCACCAGAAAGGTGTAGGCGGCGGTTGCCTGATCAACGAGCTGGGGCGGTGATGGCAGACTGCCCACGACAATCCGGAATTGCACGGTGGAGCTTCCTCCGGCGGCAATGGTGCCGATTGGAATGCCGGTGGCTGGATTTCCGGCTACCGGTGTGCCGTTTACCGTAAAGCTGCCAGGCACATAAGTGCTGCCTGCCGGGATATTGTCGGTCAGCGTTGTGGATGCTCCGATGTTTCCGGTATTGGAGACCTGTATTGTATAGGTAATCTGGTCGCCGACGGTTGCATTGGTGATGTTGGCGCTTTTGACAAGTCCCAGTACGGGAGAGTATACCGGCAGAGTGCTTGTATTGGACGGGATGACGCCGGACACAACAGGGCCGCCGGCCACGCTTTGAAATGTAAAGGCCGCATTGGCGGTATTCGGAACAAACTGCGGGCTGGGCAGTGAAGTGACCCTTGCCTGATATGTAACGGTCACAGAGGTGCCAAGAGCAAGTGAACCTAAGGGAATGCCTGCTGTTACATCGTAGGTAGGCCTCGGAACCCCGGCGACGACAACGCTACCGGCGACAAAAGTCAAACCGGCCGGCAAAGTATCCGACAGCACAACACTGGCGGCGCTTGCTGTACCGGTATTGCTGACGGTTACGGTGTATGTTACAGTATCGCCGACAATGGTCCCGGTTACGTTGGCGCTTTTGGTAAGACTGATCTTGGGGGCATTGATATCAATCTGCAGGGCATTTCCGTTTACTACATAGGCATCACCGGAAGTCGTCAGTGTAAGCAGCGCAGAAGACTGGTTATTAACCAGCCTGGCTGACACATCAACATTAGTAATATCCCAGCCCTGACGGCCGCCGACAATATTGCTGCCGGGACTGCCGTTGGTCTGGTTGCGGTTGCCGAACGTTCCGCTGGTATTCAGCGCTCCGGCATCATTGTTAATCTGTGAGGCGAAAAAGTTGTTGGCAAAGTTATTGGGACCGGACAGCGCAACCTGGGTAGCGGAGGTAGGGCCGAACAATGCCTGGTCACCGGAACGGTTGGCATCGCCTTCCTGTGCACTGAACAAAATGCGTCCGCCTAGCGCACCGGTTACAGGGGTGGCAAAGCCTGTAATGTTGGTGACCACAGGTGCTGAAGTCGATTGGACCAGTACGGCACCGGCGCGCAGTGACATATTACGGAAAGGCAGCGCCGGGTTCTGGTAGATGACGCCAAGGGTCCAGCCGGCATGGTTGGCTGTAGAATCACCGGAGATTACAATGGTGCCGACTACCCCGGCTACGGTATAGGTTCCGGCTCCGCCAGCCTGAATGACGCTGGTTACATTATTTGAACGCACGTAGGCAGAGGCGCCGCCGCCCAGTTCAACCGTGTTGCTGGTGGCTGAATCCGGAGAGACACTGACCGTGTTGCCGGCCGGGGTTGTCAGCGAAACCGGATTATTGATGGCCGCGCTAAGATTGACGGACCCGTTAATATAGGAGCCGCCCCAGATCAGTTCTGCATACAGCACCGTACTTCCGGCGGGAATCGTCAGAATGGCGGAGGAGCTGTTATTTTGATACAGGCTGGTAGTCCCGGCAGGATAAGTGCCGAAGGTAGAGGCCGTATTGACTGTAGAGAAGGCGCCTATACTGTCCTGTGTGCCGGGTACGCCCGATGTATCCGAACGGCTCAATCCGAGTGTATTTCCTGTAAAAGTAATAGCACCGGTTGCATTGATCGTAGACCGAACGACTAGAGGAATCTTTTTCACCTCCTTCATTGAATACTGCGTATACTCTGCAACGAAAAAAAAGCAGACCGTCACCTGCAGAGACGATGTGCCATCTTTCTTGTGATATATTAGCCTATGAGGGGGAATGAGGTTACTTGTTTGTCCATAGCAAAATTTTAAGTGAAACTCAGGATGGCTTCCGTTCCGGGCAGCGGCTTTTCTACATTGGTTTCTCTCGAAGTCCGGCTAACCGTCTGCGTTCCAGGAGAGCACGCGGCTCCGGATAAGGAGTACGGCTCATTGCTTCCAGCTCGGCATAGGTAATGTCCTTTTTGACCACAACGAAATGGTACATGATTTCATGGACGACGTTTGCTTGCAGCGTTTTAAGGACATCAAGCTCCTCTGCTTCATACAGCGACTGGTCAAAAGGATACTGATAGAACAGCTCCATCCGGAGCAGCCGGTAATCAAACGGAGGTGCGGGAGCCGGATAATCGGGAACCGGCGGCGAAAGCGGGCCCGCAGACGGCTGATAAAAGCTGCCCGTGAAATAGCGGGGGGTATACTCATCGAACTTTTGCTTGAAAAAAGGGTTTGAGCTGTGCGGATAACTATGCGCATAAGGAGCCAGGATGCAGACAACCGCTTTATGGCAGCTGATCCGGTAAATCTCTGCCATAACCGACATCAGATCGTCCACGTACGGCAGTACGCGGCTGGCCATGACGAATTCTGCGGAGTTGTCCGGCAACGGAATTTCTTGATTAATATCACATACCATATCCACTCCGGGGTAAGAGGTCCGGTCGATTCCCAGATAACCTGATTCTTTGGCGGATCCGCAGCCGATATCGATTTTCAAGGAAATCACTCCTTCGGGGGGATAAATAAGGCTCTTCACTATAGTATTATTTCCGCAGGCTCCTGCTTCCGGTAGATGCCTATGATGCGGGAAAGAAACGTACTACAGCGCTTTTCTTCCTATTAATAAGCAAAAGATTCCAAAAATAAAGGAGCAGCTATAAATGACGTTAACCTTGTTCAAAAATGGAAACCTGGCCGCTGCAGGCTATCCCGGCTATGATGCTGTACTTGCGGAGGACGGCTTCATCAGGGCTGTCGGTAAAGGGAGTGAGCTCTCCCTGCAGCTGTCCGGGCGCCAGGCGGCAGTTATCGACTGGGACGGCGGGCATGTCCTGCCCGGACTTGTAGATGCCCATGTTCATCTGGGCATGCATGGGATGAAGCTGGACATGCTGGATTTCACGGGCATGACCTCCAAGGAGGAAATGCTGCGAGCCATTAAGGAGCGGGCGGCGGTCACGCCTCCCGGGGAATGGATTCTCGGCCTCAACTGGAACGAGAATGAATTCAGTCCTGCGGCCGCTCCGCATATATCGGAGCTGGACGCTGTAACCCGGGAGCATCCGGTGTTCCTGACCCGGACCTGCTTCCACGCTTTTCTGGGCAACAGCGAGGCGTTCCGGCGGGCAGGCGTCACGGCTTCCACGCCTGATTGTGCCTCCGGCGCTTACGGCCGCGACAGCGGAGGCGAGCTGAACGGCTGGATCTACGAGGATGCCGTCCAGCCGTTCAATGAGGTGCAGCCGGCGCCGGATTATGCCGCCCTGAAACAGGCGGTGCGCCGCGGCATCACGGATGCGCTCTCGCTTGGGCTGACCGCGGTCCACACGGAGGACCTGCGTTTTCTGGGCAGCGTGGAGACGATGCTGCGCATTCACCGTGAGCTGCGGGAGGAAGGGCTGCTGTTCCGTACCCATCAGCTGCTCTACTATGCCTATCTGCAGGAGGTGGAGCAGCTGGGGCTGGCCGCAGGCAGCGGAGATGAGTGGCTGCGGCTTGGCGCGGTCAAGCTGTTCGCCGACGGGGCGATCGGCGGCCGGACAGCCCTGCTGGAGCAGCCCTACAGCGATGCGCCTGAGACCTCAGGCATTGCGATCCATACCCAGGAGGCGCTGAATGACATCGTCAGCTCAGCCCGCAGGCTGGGGTATCCGGTGGCGGTGCATGCCATCGGCGATGCGGCGGCCCGGATGACGCTGGCCGCAATGCGGCATGTGCCGCTCCAGCGGGATGCGGCGCTTCCGGACCGCTTCATTCACGCCCAGGTACTGAGCAGCAGTCTGGTCAGTCAGATGCGCGGCATGCGGCTGATTGCCGATATTCAGCCGCGGTTTGTGGCGAGTGACTTTCCATGGGTGCTGGACCGGGTCGGCCCGGCCAGAACCGGTTATCTCTACGCATGGAAGAAGCTCCTGGAAGCGGGCATTCCCTGCGCCGGAGGCAGCGATGCCCCGATTGAGCCGCTGAGCCCGTTCCTCGGGATGCATGCTGCCGTTACCCGCTGCAGACCCGGAGAGCATCATGAAGGCTATCTGCCTGAAGAGAAGCTTAATCCTCAGGAAGCGCTCCGGCTGTTCACGGAGGGCAGCGCCGCTGCCGCAGGAGAGGCTTTGGAACGGGGACGAATAGCACCCGGCTACCGGGCGGATTTCACAGTTGCGGACCGTGATATCCTTACGGATGCGGAAGAGCTTCTTGAGGCTAAAGTGCGGATGACCGTAATCAACGGCGCTGTGGCTTATAGTGCCGGTTAAGCAAGCTTCTGCCGGTTTCAGGGTAATACGGTCAGCAAACAGAACAAGTTTATGCAACCCTGCCTTAGGGTTAAACGTTAATAAGGGTAGACATTATAAAAACCTGCAAACCTAAGGAGGCCGTCAACATGAGATCACAACGTTCATTACCGGCAGCCGCAGCCGTTGCTGTCCTGATGCTGGCCATTACGGCATGCGGCGGCCGGAGCCCGGCAGAAGCTCCCGGCGAACCCTCGGCAACCGTTGCCCCGGTCCAGACAGAGACCGCAGCAGCGACACCTACACCAGCACCTACTGCTGAGCCTGAGCAGACCATTCAGGGTACGGGCACCTATATCGGCCAGATTGACAATCATTCCGTGGAGATAGAGACAGAAGAAGGCCCAACCGCATTTGAGCTGGGAGCAGGTACTGAAGACGCGCCTACAGCGCTTGAAATGGATGATACCGTCATTATTGAATACGTGGAAAAACCGGTGGAAGGCGATCCTGCGGTCGTTCAGCGGGTGCTATCCAGACTGGAGAAGGCTGAGGGCGGGGAAGCCTCCTCTGGAGTGGAGTTGCCGGCTACCAAAGTAATCAAGCTTACCCTCGAAGGTATGGAGGAGGAGAAGACCGCTAGTCTGGCCGAAGGAGACGGCTATTCCCTGTATGTCTTTGATATCTTCACCTTTGACCCGGCAGCGGGCAGGCTGGCGATGAAGGTGGATCCCGGGTATTATGCTGACATCACCAGGCTGCCTTCCGATTTCAATCTTGACGCACTGGAAGAGGAAGGCCGTGAAGCACTTTCGGCCGTGGGAGAGGTTACGAAGCTGAGCCAGGAGGAGCAGGATCGCCGGATGTCCGGCGTAAGGCTCTATCTTACAGCGATGGGCTCCGGGCTTACCGACCAGTACATCGTCAAAGAGGTTGACGGCCAAGGCTATATCATCCGGCTGAATATCCCGCAGCGCGAAGCTTCGGAAGGGTTCGGGCCGCATGTATATGCTTCGCTGGATTCTCTTGTTAACCGTTAACATCTGAGCATGGCCCAAAAAGGCCGCTGCGGATTTATCCGCAGCGGCCTTTTTGCTGCACCAAACCTATGGCTTGCCGGATCAGGCACCGGCATTTACGAGCACAGTAGCGATCATCAGCATGAACAGGAGCAGAATCACGGCATTGATAACGGTACCGATAATGGCAAATACCTTCTTGCGCCTGCGGAGCGTAAGTCCGATAATACCGACAACTGCACCGGCTACATTGACGGCTGCCAGAATAAGGACCGTCAGTCCGAGCAGCATGATGGCCTGCGAAGAATCATTGATCACATCATTGCTGCTGCTGAGGATAGAGGAAGCCTGCATACCTGCGTAAACAAAGGAAATGGCATAGCCGACTACTGTAACAAGGGCAATCACGAAGGATGCGATCCCTGGTCCGGAATGCTTATAATCGCGTTTGTTCTCCTGATAAGCATATCCCGGGTTTGTTTCCGGCTGCATGCCTGCTGCGGCCGGAAAGGACTCAGGCGGATTGCCCTGAAGGTCGGTTTTGGGCGGATATTGGTGATCCATATTCAGCACTCCTCGTAAATGGGGATGAAGACTCTATACCTTCCACTTTTTCACAACACAGCTATAAAAGCAAGGTTTAACGGTGAAAATTCCGGAAGTCGCCTCCAGCTGGAATTCACAGGCGGCAATAAGTTAAGATAAGATGAGCTTAATGAAGAGGAGTTGTGACTGCAATGCAGCGAAAATTTATGGCCTGGGGCGCAATCCTGGCCATGCTGTCGGTGATGATTGGCGCTTTCGGTGCTCACATGCTGAAGACTGTGATAAGCAGCGACGATCTAGCAGTCTATGAGACTGGCGTTCATTATCACATGGTTCATGCGATTGGCCTGCTTGTGATTGCGGTCCTGATAGGCCAATGGGGGGAGAGTGCCCGGCTTCGCTGGGCCGGTTGGCTGCTTATAGCGGGAATTGTTCTGTTCTCCGGCAGCCTGTATGTGCTCAGCATCTCCGGAATTACTATTCTGGGCGCCATTACCCCGCTGGGCGGTGTCTGCTTCATCGCCGGATGGGTCAGCCTGGCCTGGGAGGCCCTGTCCCGCAAAAGCTGATGTCACCATAAGCAAACAGGCACCTGCCCGCGCAGCGGGAGGTGCCTGTTTGCTCTTTACAGTAAAGAATACCCTTACATAAATTCATCAATTTCATAAATTTTAAAGGTGTACACTTGTTTTTCGTCGACATGATAGACACTGATGGTAGACGACGCTTCATCAAAGTTCAAAATCCGGCAGGGCATGGAGACCTGGTTGCCAGGCCGGTTAGTCCGCAGACGGACCAGCTGATTGCTTTTAATGTAATGACGGATTTTGGCAAAAGCGTCTACAGACCCTTCGGAAGAGGGTTTGGAAACATTTGGCTTATCTGTCTTTTCACTTAACGGCTTCTCAATGACTGGCTTCTCATTCACCGGCTTCGGCGGCAGCTTGATCGGTACCGGCTGTGGTGACTCCTGATTCAGAGCCGCTTTGGCTGAGCGGAGCAGCGTATCGATGCTTCTTCCCAGCTCAAGACCCGATATGATTTTGAAGTCCGTAACCTTATCGCTGTTGTTCAGCATTTCAAGCAAATATTGCAGAGCAAGCGGGTTGGTACGGGCGTTAATCAGGATGTCGACGTTAAACAAATAATTACCGTCCGTATTTTGCAGTTTCTTGTCCATAAATCCCCCAGCTTTTTCATCAAATCAATTCGTAAGCCAAGTAAACTATACCATTAAAATTCTAATAAGCATATACTTCTTTGTCCGGAGGAAGGACTTGGGACTCAGGTATTCTATGACCGCCCTAGTCCATTCGTCCACACGCCGGCCCTTTGGTACGCATACACATACATCGTGAATGTGATTATAAGGAGGAAATGCAAAGTGGTAACATTGGAGCCTGTTCAAGTAGGCGGTCATACGCTGGTTGGTGTCGAGGTCAAGCTGCCCAAAACCACCCTGCTGACTATAAGCACGGACCGCGGGTATATTATGTGCGGGGCACTTGATGTAGGCCTGCTTAATGAGAAGCTGGGTGACCGCAAGATCATTGCAGCCAGAGCAGTGGGTGTGCGTACGCTGGCCCAACTGCTTGCTGCTCCGCTGGAGTCTGTTACTGTTGAAGCTGAGAAGCTGGGGATTGTTCCCGGAATGACCGGTGAAGAAGCACTGCTGTTAATGCTCTAGCCAGTAAGATTTTACCTTTAAAATATGACTTACAGGGGCCTCTCCGGCCCCTTTTATGCTGCCGGAATAAAAGCGGATAAGGCTGTAATACATGGTCATCCTACAAAGAGGAAAAAGCATGTCCGCTTACCTACGCATGCTGGCGCAGCCGGTATGCTGTTGTTTCGTACCCGGGCATCAGGGGTACAATGAATATAGACAACTGCTGGCGGAGGATGGACATGCAGCCGGCAAATTTTATGGACAAGGATGGGATCTGAAATGGCTAAAGCAACGAACAAAGTTGATACAACCTCACTGGAACAAGTACTTAACCGTCAGGTGGCTAACCTGAACATACTTTATGTCAAGCTCCACAATTATCACTGGTATGTCAAAGGGGAGCAGTTCTTCTCCCTGCATGTGAAATTTGAAGAGCTGTACGACGATATTACACTGAAAATGGACGAAGTGGCTGAACGCCTGCTCAGCATCAAGGGCAGTCCTGCTGCAACGATGAAGGAATATCTGGAAATCGGTACAATTCAGGAAGCCACAGGCAAAGAGGACACCCGCGGTATGGTGCAGACCCTGATCGAGGACTTTGCAACTGTAGCGGAAGAGCTTACTGAAGGCATTGAGCTGGCTGAGGAGAGCAGCGACCAGCCGACAGCGGACCTGTTCATCAGAATCCGCACCGATCTGGAAAAACACCAGTGGATGCTCCGCTCCTTCCTGGGGGCGTAACACTGCGGCATTATAAAAGCTGGATAATGGAATAGAGCCTCCCTTACGGGCAAAGTTATTAAGTAACAGCTTCTTAATGACATAGCCCGTGCGGAGGCTTTATTTTTTTGCGGTAAAATATAATGAAGTCCATAACCTACAGATATTTCTGCGGAAGGTGTGATCCAAGCAATTTGTAGATGGCTGCTGCAAGTTATATAATCCATAGTAAACCTGCTGTTAAGTACACGTAGACGGAAAGGGGAGACTGTACTTGAATATTAATCCTGTAGCGTTAAAGGAATGGGCTTCCGCTGTACATGCCCTGGCCGGAGGCGGCAGATCATCCTGCTGCGCAAAGGGGGCATTGCGGAGGAGACCAGACGCTTTGAGCTGAAAAGCCACTCGTTCTTCCTGTACCCCACCTACGAGCATCAGCGTGAAGAGCTGCTTAAGGAACCTTACCGTCCGCTGGTCGCGCAGACGCTGGCCGATGAGGCTGCAGGCGGGGGCGGAACCGTATCGCTTGCGGTATATGCCGAAGCAACTGACGATATTGAGGTCCGCGATCTGGAACAGCTGGAGCTGCTGTATCCGTTCCATATCTGGAGCGAACAGCTTGCCGCCGAACGTCTTCGCTGGAAAGCCAAGGAACCGCTGCATGTCCTGCTTCTGCGGGTATATGTGAGCGAGGCTGGGGCAACCATACCTGTGCTGCCTGAATATTCAGGCTGCCGCTCCTGGATTGAACTGAAGGATGCGCCGCCGGAGCAGCAATGGAAGCCGGTTCTTAGCGACAGCGAATTCGAGCGGCGGAGGTCGGAAATCCTGTCCGCGTTAGGCAGCTAACAAGCTGTTGTTAACTGTCGGCTCATGTAAAATAGCTGTGAAAATTGAAAAGCAACATTTGTAAAAAGGCATCCTTTGTAATAAAATTAGTGAGAATCATTGATAATCATTATGATTCTGTTTATAATCATTACAATGTGATATAAAATATAATTGTGCTGGCAATCAGGGAAATCCTGTGACAATACAACTTTCTGATTTCGCAAATTGACGAGTGGAGGGAATATTAATTATGGCAGCAGATTTTGTCATTGAGGGACTGAAAGCAAACATTGAAGGAAAAGAAATTCTGAAGGGCATTAACCTTCAGATGAAGGGCGGAGAAATTCACGCCATCATGGGACCTAACGGTACCGGTAAAAGTACACTGGCTTCCGCACTCATGGGTCATCCCAAGTATGAAGTTACTGAAGGTACAGCCGTTCTTGACGGTGAAGACCTGCTGGAAATGGCGGTAGACGAGCGTGCACGTGCCGGCCTGTTCCTGGCTATGCAGTATCCGAGTGAAATTGCAGGTGTAACCAATTCCGACTTCCTGCGCAGCGCCATCAATGCCCGCCGTGAAGAGGGTAATGAAATCTCCCTGATCCGCTTCATCCGCCAGATGGAAGCGAAAATGAAGGAACTGGAGATGAATCCGGAATTCCTGCACCGCTATCTGAACGAAGGCTTCTCCGGCGGTGAGAAGAAGCGTAATGAAATTCTCCAGATGATGATGCTGGATCCGAAGATCGTCATTCTTGACGAAATCGACTCCGGCCTTGATATTGATGCTCTTAAGATTGTAGCGGAAGGCGTAAATTCGATGAGAAGCCCGGAACGCGGTTTCCTGGTCATTACCCACTATCAGCGCCTGCTTAACTACATCAAGCCAGATTTCGTGCATGTCATGATGCAGGGCCGTATCGTTAAATCCGGCGGACCTGAGCTGGCTGAGCGTCTGGAAGCAGAAGGCTACGAATGGGTTAAGGAAGAGCTTGGCATTGAAGACGAAACAGTAGGACAGGAAGCCTAAACAAAGACACCAGGAAGGAGGAAACCACTTATGACGACGCAAACCATTCTTCCGGTGGACGCCGAGCGGCTCAGCGAATTATCGCAGGGCAGCGGCGAGCCGGGCTGGCTGAAGGACAGCGCCTGCAGGCGCTGGCTCTGGCAGCCGAACTGGAATTGCCGAAATTGGAGAAGACGCGGATTGACCGCTGGAACGTGAATAACTACGGAAGCTATAAGGCAAGCAAGCCGCTAACGGCACTTAATGAAGCACCTGCGGCGATTGCTGCGCTTATTAAGGACCAAGAGGAGGGCAGCCTGATTATTCAGCAGAATTCAGGTGTGGTCTACACCCGGCTGGCGCCTGAGCTGGCAGAACAAGGGGTAATCTTTACCGATCTGCAGACTGCGGCCAAAGAGCATGGCGATCTTGTTCAGCGTTATCTGCACAAGGCTGTGCTACCGGGCGAGCATTCCATTGCCGCTTTGCATGCTGCACTGTGGAACGGCGGTGTATTCCTCTATGTTCCCAAAAATGTGGTTATTGATACTCCGCTGCAGGCCGTTCTGCTTACCGATGATGCCGAAGCTGCGTTTGTTCCGCATATTCTTGTCGTTGCCGATACCAACAGCTCTGTTACCTATGTTGACAACTATGTATCTGACAAGACCGAAGCAGGCCTGCACAACGGTGCGGTTGAAGTCTTCGTGGGTGCTGGTGCCACAGTGCGTTATGCAACTGTCCATCAGCTGGGTGCAGACACAACGGATGTCACTTACCGCCGGGCGGTTGTTGAGAATGACGGCACAATCGAATGGATTGTCGGTGAGATGAACTATGGTGATACTGCCAGCGATACCAAATCGGTGCTCAAAGGCAACGGTTCCAGCTCGGATGCCAAAGTGATTGCTGTAGGCTCTGGCTCCCAGAAGCTGAACTATACTACCCAGGCACAGCATTTCGGCAAACATACGCCAAGTGACATGATCACACGTGCGGTTATGCGCGAATCAGCCAATTCCATTATTAACGGAATTACAAAGATCGAGAAGGGTGCTACAAGAGCTGACGGCCAGCAGACTGAAAAAGTTCTGATGCTGAGCCCGAAAGCGCGCGGAGACGCCAATCCGATCCTGCTCATAGACGAAGACGATGTAACAGCAGGCCATGCCGCTTCCGTAGGACAGGTCAATCCGGAGCAGGTATATTACCTGATGTCCCGCGGGATTACACGGCATGACGCAGAGAAACTTATCATATACGGCTTCCTGGCACCTGTCGTGTCGCAAATTCCACTGGAGGGACTGCGCAGCCAGCTCCAATCTCTTGTGGAAAGGAAGTTAGGCCAATGATCAGCAGCAGTATCCGGGAGCAGTTTCCCATCCTGAACCAGAAGATTAACGGGCATCCGCTCGTTTACCTGGACAGCGCGCGACTTCACAGAAGCCGCGCCAGGTCATTGAAGCAGTGAAAGCCTATTATGAATGGGATAATTCAAACGTGCACCGCGGTGTTCATACCTTGGGCAGCCGGGCTACGGATGCATACGAAGGCGCGCGTGAGAAGGTAGCGAAATTCATTAACGCCCGCAGCATCAAGGAGATCATATTCACCCGCGGAACAACAACCGGGCTGAATATTGTAGCTTCCTCCTATGGTCCTGCTGCAGTCGGCGAAGGTGACGAGATCGTTATCACCCAGATGGAGCATCACAGCAATTTCATTCCGTGGCAGCAGCTGGCCAAGCGGACAGGGGCTACCCTGAAGTTCATCCCGCTGCAGCAGGACGGAACGGTACGGCTGGAGGATGCGGAATCAACAATCACGGATAAGACCAAGATTGTGGCCATTGCTTATGTTTCTAATGTAATGGGGGTTACGAATCCTGTAAAAGAGTTGGCTGCCATCGCCCACCGCCACGGTGCAGTAATTGTAGTGGACGGCGCACAGAGCACTCCGCATATGAAGGTGGATGTCCAGGATCTGGACTGCGACTTCTATGCGTTTTCCGGCCACAAAATGCTGGCTCCGACCGGCATCGGCGCCCTGTACGGCAAGAAAGCACTGCTGGAAGCCATGGAGCCGGTTGAGTTCGGCGGCGAGATGATTGACGACGTCGGCCTGTATGACTCGACCTGGAAAGAGCTTCCGTACAAGTTCGAAGGCGGCACACCGATTATTGCCGGTGCTGTCGGTCTTGGGGCCGCTATTGATTTCCTGCAGGAGGTCGGGCTGGACAATATCCATGCCCATGAAATGAAGCTTGCCGCTTATGCGGAGCAGAAGCTCTCGGAGATCAGCGACCTGTCCATCTACGGGCCGCGCAACCGCCAGGTTGGCGTAGTCACCTTTAATCTCGGCGACGTCCATCCGCATGATGTGGCTACCGTACTTGATGCCGAAGGCATCGCTGTGCGGGCCGGACATCATTGCTGCCAGCCGCTTATGCGCTGGCTGCAGGTCAGCTCGACGGCCCGGGCCAGCTTCTATCTATACAATACCGAAGAGGATGTAGATGCGCTGGTTAAAGGCCTAATCAAGGCAAAGGAGTACTTCTCTTATGAACTTGGATGACCTGTATAGACGTGTTATTATGGATCATTATAAAAATCCCCGGAACCGCGGTTCTTTTGAAGACGATGCACTAAAGATCGAACTGAACAACCCGACCTGCGGCGACCGCATTACGCTGCAGCTCAAAGTAGAGGACGGCATCGTCAAGGATGCCCGGTACAGCGGTGAAGGCTGCTCGATCAGCATGTCATCTGCTTCCATGATGACTGAAGCGGTCAAAGGCCAGACGATCGGCCGTGCACTTGAGCTGGCTGACAGCTTTTCCTCTCTGATGAAGGGTGAAGATGCAGATTTCGGAGATTACGAAGATATAGAAGCCCTGTCCGGTGTAAATAAATTCCCGGCGCGGATCAAATGTGCCACCCTGGCCTGGAACGCGCTGCGTAAAGGGATTGAAACAGAAGAAGGGCAACAACAACATTAGAACAAGGAGGCTGACACCATGGCTAAGAAAGCGCCTGATATGGAGGAGTACCAGTACGGGTTCCGTGATGAGCACAAGTCGATATTTCAGTCTGGTAAAGGACTCACGGAAGAAATCGTCCGCGAAATCTCCGCAATCAAAAATGAGCCGGAGTGGATGCTTAATTTCCGTCTGAAGTCTCTGGAGCAGTTCCGTAAAATGCCAATGCCTAAATGGGGCGGCAATCTGGACGAACTGGATTTTGATGATATTCAATATTATGTAAGACCTTCCGAGAAACAGGGTAAGACCTGGGAAGAGGTTCCTTCCGAAATTAAGGAAACCTTTGACAAGCTCGGTATTCCGGAAGCGGAACAGAAGTTCCTCGCCGGTGTCTCGGCGCAATATGAATCCGAGGTAGTCTACCACAGCATGCAGAAGGACCTTGAGGATCAGGGCGTTATCTTCACAGATACAGATACTGCGCTGCGTGAGCACCCTGAGCTGTTCAAGAAATTCTTCGGCACGATCATTCCTCCGGCTGACAACAAATTTGCCGCACTTAACAGTGCAGTATGGTCAGGCGGAAGCTTCATCTATGTTCCAAAAGGCGTGAAATGCGAAGTGCCTCTGCAGGCTTACTTCCGCATCAACTCCGAGAATATGGGACAGTTCGAGCGTACGCTCATTCTTGCGGATGAGGATAGCTTCGTGCACTATGTAGAGGGCTGTACAGCCCCGATCTACAGCACGAACTCCCTGCACAGCGCAGTTGTTGAGATCCTATGTATGAAGAACGCACGTGTTCGTTATACTACGATCCAGAACTGGGCCCCGAACATCTATAACCTGGTAACCAAGCGTGCTGTAGCCGAAGAAAATGCCACTATGGAATGGGTGGACGGCAACATCGGCTCCAAGCTGACTATGAAGTATCCTGCGGTTGTCCTGAAGGGACGCGGAGCCAAGGGTTCGGTATTGTCCATCGCGGTTGCCGGTAAAGACCAGCACCAGGATGCAGGCGCCAAGATGATTCACCTGGCACCTGACACAACATCGACTATCGTCTCCAAATCGATCAGTAAACACGGCGGCAAGGTAACTTACCGCGGGCTCGCTTCCTTCGGCCGTCAGGCTGAAGGCGCCAAAGCGAATATCAAGTGCGATACGCTGATTCTGGATAACCAATCCACATCGGATACGATCCCGTATAATGAGATCATGAATGACAATGTTATTCTTGAGCATGAAGCTACGGTATCGAAGGTATCCGAAGAGCAGCTGTTCTATCTGATGAGCCGCGGCCTGACTGAGGCTGATGCTACACAGATGATCATCATGGGCTTCATCGAGCCGTTCACCAAAGAGCTGCCGATGGAATATGCGGTCGAAATGAACAGACTGATCAAGTTCGAGATGGAAGGAAGCATCGGCTAATCCCTGTACTTACAGGGACCCGTGCTCCGTACCTGATTCATTAATAAGTGTCCGCTGTACTCTGACATTTTTATGTCTGAGACAGCGGACACTTTTTTATTGAGAATAAGTTTGTCGTCATTTGATAATAGGCTGCTGATAGATGAGCTTGCGCTATCGCCTTAAGCTGATAAAAGGTAACCGTTAACGGACGTGAAACAGAGTATAAGCGTCGGATTCTCCGGAATATTGCCGAGGAAATAACGGTAGCCATATATATACGGTACTGCTATATCATCACTACAGAAAGATTAGCAAAATAGTGTTAGGCATTACTTTTGATCAATTTGCCAAAGAATATTGCCTATTAAAGTTTTGTGAGGTAGATTATGGTAAAATATGGTGGTTATCGTTTGTGATTTGCTATTAAAAAGTCGTTGAATTTCGTTAAAGCTAAATTGAGCAGCATTTGGGAGGAAACGGGAGCAATTAAAGATACGGCAGTTATAATAGCCCAGGTTAAGCCTGATTTAACCGGAAAAAACCTGAAATATGCTCATTTCTCCCCTTTGCCGCATTAAAACATGGGTGATAAACTGCTTAAAGTCCCTAAATTGAAAGCGCTAAAAAATATGGCTTGCGATGTGAGGTTTGCATCGCAAGCAACTGTATCTTACAGACTGCGCCGAGATTGCAGGAACGAAGAGTATGCTTACGGAGCCGGCGTTATTTCGTACAGCCAGGTGCGCAAACGGAATAAGCTGTACCCTGTAAAGCTTTAAGGAGGAGAGACATGGATGTTCTCAGGCAACTGCGGGGCTTTTACCGGGAGAAGCTGCACTATTTGATTCTTTCGATTATTGCTTTGGCCGCCGCAACTGCAGTGGGGCTTATAACCCCCAATTTACTTAGAAGGCTGATTGACGATGTAATTGTTCCCCTGAAGTTTGCCGAGGTGCCGGTATTGGCACTCAGCGTTGTAGCTGTAGTATTTGTAAAAGCCTGCCTGCAGTTTGCACACGGATTTTTTGGAGGACGGCTGGGTAACTTTTTGGCCTACCGCCTGCGCAATGCCTGTTATGAGAAGCTGCAATTCCTGTCTTTCCGTTACTATGATACCGCCAAGACAGGCGATCTGATGTCCCGGCTGACCGGGGACCTGGAAGCAATCCGTAACTTTATCGGATTCGGCTTCGCCCAATTGCTGAACGTATTCTTCATGGTGCTGTTCGGCTCTATTATGATGTTCAGCATCAATTGGCAGCTCACGCTAATTACGCTGATTACGATGCCGTTTCTGGCAGCAGTAGCCTTCAGATTTGAATCGCGGATTCATCCGGCCTTTCAGGAGATGCGGCTTGCCTTGAGCTCTTTGACCACGGCAGTTCAGGAGAATATTACCGGTGTGCGGACGGTCAAATCTTTTGCCAGAGAGGCTTATGAGGTTGAGAAGTTCTCCCACCGTAATGAACGTTATAAGGATAACCAGATTTTTGCTGCTGAGCTGTGGAGCAAGTTCTTTCCGGTAATGGAGCTGCTGGCTTCGGTCAGTGTTGCCATTCTGCTCGGTGTAGGCGGTACGCTGGTCATTAAAGGGCATATGTCGCTGGGCGAGCTGGTAGCCTTTTTCAGTCTGATCTGGTACATTATCGGCCCGGTATGGGGACTTGGCTTCCATATCAATAACTATACGCAATCCAAAGCCTCCGGAGAACGGGTGCTCGAGGTGCTGAACCAGCGGATTGACGTGCAGGATAAGGCAGATGCCCTTACGCTGGAAGCTTCCGCGGTGAAAGGGGAGGTTGTTTTTAATCACGTAACCTTTGCTTACGGCAACAAAATGCCGGCAGTTAAGGATATTCATTTCGAAGCCAAGCCAGGGGCGGTAATCGGCTTCCTTGGCGGTACGGGCTCCGGTAAATCGACGATTATCCAGCTTATGATGCGTGCTTATGATGTGAACCAGGGCAGCATCACGCTTGACGGCACAGATATACGGGAGTTCAATGTACGCAGTCTGCGTTCACAGATCTCCACCGTGTTCCAGGAGACGTTCCTGTTCTCCTCATCCATCCGCAACAATATTGCCTACGGCCTCAAAAATGTTAGCATGGAGGAGATTATCCGCGCAGCCCGGCTTGCCAAGGCCCATGATTTTATTATGGAGATGCCGGAAGGTTATGATACTGTAGTCGGCGAGCGGGGGATGGGCCTCTCCGGCGGCCAGAAGCAGCGGATTGCCATCGCCAGGGCACTGCTGAAGAATCCGCGGATTCTGATTCTCGATGATGCGACCAGTGCCGTCGATATGGAAACGGAGCATGAAATCCAGGCCGGGTTCCAGGAGGTTATGCGCGGGCGGACTACGCTGATTATTGCCCACCGGATTTCCTCGCTGCGCCATGCCGACCAGATCATCGTGATGGATCAGGGGCGGATGGTGCAGAAGGGTACGCATAATGAGCTGATTGCAATTCCAGGGCCTTATCAGGATGTATACCGGATTCAATATGCCGATTATCTGGCCAGGACGCAGGATAGAGGGGAGGGAACGGAGCATGGAGCTTGAAAAGAAACAGGCGGCAGGGGGACCTGCCGGCAAGCCGGGTAAACCGGGCAAGGCTGCTGCAGGGCAGCTCCTTGAGGAGCGTTTTGTATACAAGGACGATGACCAGATCGACAAGGCGTTTGACTGGAAGCAGTTCACCCGGCTGTTCGGCTACATGAAGCCTTATGCCAGGCAGATGCTGCCGATTGTCTCGGTGCTGATGATTCTGGGTACGGTAACGAAGCTGACCGTTCCTTTTTTGACCAGTATGGCGATTGATAAGGCGATTGCCCCCAAGGAAGGAAGCCCCAGCCTGACCCTGTTGTATACATTGACGGTGAGTGTAATTGTGCTCTATCTGATCCAGTGGATCGCTGGGGTATACCGGATTAAATATACGAATGTGATCGGCCAGCGGGTCATTTACGACCTGCGTTCAGATCTGTTCCGGCATATTCAGAAGCTGTCGTTTAACTTCTTCGATAAAAGACCGGCGGGCTCCGTACTGGTACGGGTGACCAATGATATTAACTCCCTGCAGGACCTGTTCACGAACGGGGTCGTCAATCTGATGATCGACTGTGTGCAGCTTGTCGGGATTATGGTCATTCTGCTGCTGATTAACTGGAAGCTCGGACTGGCCGTAATGATTACCGTACCTATTATGTTCTTTGTTTCCACCAAGCTGCGCCAGAAAATCCGGATCGCCTGGCAGGATGTGCGGATGAAAAATTCGCGCATCAACTCCCACCTGAATGAGTCGATTCAGGGCATTCGGGTTACCCAGGCGTATACGCAGGAACAGGAGAACATGCAGTATTTTGACGCGATGAATATGGACAGCCGCAAATCCTGGAACAAGGCTTCAGCGATGAACCAGGCGTTTGGTCCGATCATCGAGGTTACCGGCGGGATCGGCACCATGATTCTGTTCTGGTTCGGGGCTTACCTTATTCAGTCAGGCGAGCTGACAGTGGGTTATCTGGTGGCGTTCAGCACCTATGTCAGCAACTTCTGGGATCCGATTAACCGGCTGGGCCAGATGTACAACCAGCTGCTGGTGGCCATGGCTTCCTCCGAGCGGATATTCGAATATCTGGATGAGCAGCCTGCGGTTCAGGATAAGCCGGATGCGAAGCCGCTGCCGAAGATTCAAGGGGTTATCCGCTTCAAAAACGTCGTGTTCGAGTATGAAAAAGGCCGTGCGGCGCTGAAGGGCATCTCGCTTGACGTCAAGGCAGGCCAATCCATTGCGCTTGTCGGGCATACCGGCTCAGGGAAGAGCACCATCATCAACCTGATCGGGCGTTTCTATGATATTAAAAGCGGTGAGCTGACGATTGACGGTCACGATGTGCGTGATGTACAGCTGCAGAGTCTTCGCGAGCAGATCGGGATCGTGCTGCAGGATACGTTCATTTTCTCGGGGACGATCCGTGACAATATCCGTTTCGGGCGGCTGGATGCAACCGACCAGGAGGTTGAAGAGGTTGCCAAGGCGGTCGATGCACATGAATTTATCATGAAGCTGCCGCGCGGCTATGATACGGAGGTAGAGGAACGGGGAAGCGCCTTGTCGATGGGACAGCGCCAGCTGCTCTCCTTTGCCCGGGCGCTGCTGGCTGACCCGCGGATTCTGATTCTGGATGAAGCAACAGCCAGCATCGACACCGAGACAGAGATCAAAATCCAGGATGCGCTCAAAATCCTGCTGCAGGGACGGACCTCCTTCATCGTAGCCCACCGGCTCTCGACGATCCGCCATGCCGACAAGATCGTCGTGCTTGATCACGGTGAAATCAAGGAAGAGGGCAATCATGCCGAGCTCACCGAACGCGATGGGATTTATAACGGATTAATTGAAGCGCAATTCCGCTTCCTATAGCAATAAACAGCAGCAGCCCGTTCCTGATTGCCAGGTTACGGGCTGCTGCTTTATGTTTACTCTGTAAAGGAAGAGGAGGCAGGCAGCTCCCTGCCGTGCAGACCTTCCCATTCTGTCCAGGGCATGATCTCAAGCTCCGGTCTGGGAACATCCGGCAGCATCGCAATCAGCTCCAGGGAATGACCGTCCGGATCATCGAAGTAGATCGATACTGCCGGCATGAAGGGGAAGACCAGCAGCTCTTCAGCGCTCTCACCCCGGAAATTCTCGGCCTTGATGCCTAGCCCTTCAAGATAGCTGCGAGCCCGAAGCATATCGTTCAGCTCAATTCTGAAGGCAAAATGCTGGCGCTGAACAAGCGGAGACGGGTAATTCTCGCGTATTCCCAGCATAGCTTCCCCGGGTTTGCCGACCCAGTAAAATTTAGACCTGCGGACAGGATCATCAAGCAGCGGAAGAATTCCGAGCAGCTGCTCATAAAACTGCGATGACCTGATATAATTGCTAACATTAATATGGGTTTCGAAAAGGCCTGTAATCATAGTATTCATCTCCTGGATGCCTATTACATTTTATAGTGCCTTTATCATAAAATATGAGCCTCCTGCCGTTCAAGTGTGCTACTCTTTGCGCCGTCTGGCAGCTTTGCCGCTGCATTGTACTTCCAGCAGCTGTGCCTGAATCTCCTCCTGCCATAACGCGTCCCCGGTCCGGGCTGCAAGCTGCCCCTCCATATTCAGCCGGCTTATTTCCCAGCAGTAGACGCTATTAGCGTGCAGGCAGTGCTCTTGTTCTGTAAGCTCTGCCGGCGTAAGCGGTCGCATGCGGCTTATCGTATACAGCTCAGCCAGCCGCTGATGAATCAGTAGCATCACTCCACCTCCAGTTTTTGTGCAGCTGTCTTAACAGCCTCGCCAGAGAAACAGGAGTCCAAACGGTTGTACAAGCCATAAAAAGTAATTTCCCTGATGAACTGAATCAGTATCTAGAATGGACCTGAAATTTTAAGTTAAGGAGCTGGGCGGAAGTTAAAAAAGAGGCTCCAGCCGCAATCAGCAGCGTAGGAAGCCTCTTGTGCTTATTCCATGTAAATTTCTGCTACGGTGATATGGCGCTCACGGGACAGATCAACAAATTTGCTCTCAATCTGAACCAGCGGACGGAAGACATCAAGGGGATTGTTCATAATAATAACACCCTTGTCACCGGTGCTGAGCAGCACCTTTTTGTTAATGAAATTGGGCATCAGATGCTGGATGAAGGCTTGTACATGACTGCCGTTCAGCTTGCCGAAGCTGAGGGAATTAAGTTCCCGCAGGACGGAGATGAATTCCTGTTTCGACTGGTAGGCCCGCTGGGAGGTCATTGCACTGTAAGTATCGGCAACGGCTGCAATCTGGGCATAGGGATGGATCTCGGATTTGGTCAGGTTGTTCGGATAGCCGGTGCCGTCATCCCGTTCATGATGCTGCAGGGCAATAAGCGCCGTAAAGGGGTGGTCCATGGAACTGCGGATAATTTCATTGCCGTAAAGCGTATGTAGTTTGACTTCTTCATATTCTTGAGGTGTAAGCTTACCCGGCTTCTGGAGGATGGACGGAGGAATCTGGCAATTGCCGATGTCGATTAAATATCCGGCCCGAGCGATCTCATAACACTCCTGCTTGGAATATCCGAGCCATGATGCTATATAATAGGAAAGCATGCCAACCTGCAGGGAATGGTTGTACGTGTAATTATCTTCCCTGTCCAGCAGCATCAGCAGCGTTACTACATCTTTGTGCTTGTCCAGTGCCTGCAGGGTAGGCTGAAGGATGTCATCTACCACGGACTGGTTGAAGCTCCCTTTGGTCAACGCTTCCAAATACAGTGACTCAAAGCCTTCTATACTGTTGTCAAAGCTTGCATTTACAGTCTCGATGACGGGAGAACTGCCGGTGTGAATAACGATGTGCTCCCGGGCATCAATATCAACGTAATCAACGCCGTGCTGTATCAGCCTGGAGATTTCTTCAAGCCGAAGGCGCGATCCTTTGGATAATACGTGTAGGCCTCTTGAACTAAAGGTATCCGACTGCAGGTAATCACCGGCTTTAAGATCCATGACGTGTACTCTCAATGCTATGCCACCTTACTAATAGTAATTTGTACCCAGCATAGCAACAAAGACGGAATTATTCAATGGTTTTACCGTAAGGTTTACAGGGATTTATACGCTTTGGCTTTCGGGTCAGAGCCGAGCCAGACCTCACCGGATTCATTGATATCCTTCTTCCATACCGGTACATCGGCCTTCAGCTTCTCGATGGCATACCGGCTTGCTTCATAACAGATGTCGCGGTGGGCTGCAGAGACGGCGATGATGACACTGGCCTCCTTAAGTCCTACCAGGCCTGTCCGGTGTGCAATTGCGCAATTAGCATTCCACCGTCTCCGGACATCGTTGCCGATTTCCTGCAGCTTGGCAAGCGCCATGGGAGTATAGGCTTCATAATGAAGGGCTGTTGTCCGCTGGTCCCCGGTCATTTCCCGGGTAGTACCAACAAATACAAGGGAAGCGCCGTGATTCTGATCCAGCACCTTGTCCAGCAGTGCTTCCGCATTAAGAGGCTGGCCGGTAATGATAAACAGTCCGTCGGCTGTCTCCCCGTCGGTATCTGCAGGTTCCCCTCCTGATACTGGAGGGATCAGTGCTACTTCAGAGTCTTCAGTAACAGGTGTATCATCAGGCGCATATTCGTGGTCAATAGCTACGAGTGAAGTATGGATCTGCTGTGCAGCCTCAGGATAAGCAGCGGCAAGCAGCGCCTTCAGTCTGCCTGCGGTCAACGGGGCTTCGGGTGCCTGGAATTTCAGGGTGGATGCACTGAACAGCTCGGCCAGGCCGGCGAACAGGCGAATGTTGATCTGCATTGTTCATTTCACCTCGGGGTTCTAATAATGATTCCAATATACCATAATGCCCCTGAAAATGTTATGCTAGGCTACATAAGATTACATGCCTGCCGCTTCTGCCGGAACGGCTTTACAGAAGGAAGGGAACTAGTGCTCATGGAGTCTGCACCGCAAAGACTGACGATACTGCATACCAATGATATACATAGCCATTTTGAGACGATGAGTCCCATTGCCGCCGGAATAGCCGGGCTTAAAGCTGCAGCAGGTGAGGACGCAGTGCTGCTGGTGGATATCGGCGACCATATGGACCGGGCCGCTGTAGAGACGGAAGGTACAATGGGTCAGGCGAATATAGACATCATCAATCTGACCGGGTATGACGCGGTAACCATCGGCAATAACGAAGGCCTGACCTTTTCACCGGAGACGCTGGCCGCCATATTCTCAGGGCTGCAGTGCCCCGTAGTATGCTGTAATTTTCTTGATGCCGCCACCGGGCAGCCTCCGCAATGGATGAGGCAGCATGCCATTGTGGAGAAGAACGGCATCAGGATCGGCATAACCGGGGCTACTGCTGCGTTTACCTCCTTTTATGCACTGCTGGGATGGGAAGTCATGGAGCCTGAGGATGCGCTTCGTGAGCAATGCCGGCTGCTGGCTCAGCAGGCGGATATTGTGATCATCCTTTCCCATCTGGGACTGCCGGCAGATAAGATTCTGGCCGAGCGTCTGGAGGGCGTGCATGCCATTCTCGGAGGCCACACCCATCATCTGCTGGAGCAGCCGCTCCTGATTAACGGAACCGCGGTCTGCGGGGCCGGGAAATTCGGCCGCTATCTGGGCAGACTGCAGTTTGAGCGGCCTGAAGCCGGCAGCCCGTTCAGACTGGTAAGCGGCGGCTGCGTTGAACTGGATCAGCAGCTGACCGAGTCCGTGATTGCTCCGGCGGCTGCACTGCATCAGCAGCAGGGGCATGAGGCGCTGGAAGAGACTGTAGCGATTACAGAGCGGGAGCTTCCGCTGGATCTGCTCGGTGAATCGCCCTTCGGCAATCTGCTGGCCCAGGCCGTGCGCCGGTTTACAGGCACCAGACTGTCGCTGGTCAATACGGGTCAGCTGCTCGGTCCGCTTCCGGAAGGCAACATAACAGCAGGTATGCTGCATGCGCTGTGCCCGTCACCGATCAATCCCTGCATTATAAAGCTTACGGGCAGAGACATCCGGACCGCTCTTGCGCAGAGCCTGACAGAAGCGTTCTGCATGAAGCCGATATTCGGTTACGGCTTCAGGGGAAAGGTGCTCGGCAGCCTGGCTGCCGACGGATTAAAAATCTTGTACGACCCTGCTGTGATGCCTTATGATAACAGTATTGCAGTTTTTGTCGAAGGGGAGCCGCTGGAGGACGAAACGGAATATGAGGTCGGTACCCTGGATATGTTCACCTTCCGTTCCGGCTATGAGAGTATTGCGAACGGACGCGATCCGGTGTATCTGGTGCCGCATTTTCTGCGCGATCTGCTGCGGATGGAGCTGCAGCGTCCTGGAAGCCTGGAAGAAAGCGCCGGTATCCGCTGGGTAGACACAGGCGCTTAATAGCTTTTCTTACATAAGCACATAACAGCAAAGGCAATAACCCGAAGCAGTGTTCATTTTTCAATCAGGAGGAAGCTATGGATACAATTACAGCAATAATTCTAGCTATAGTAGAAGGAATTACCGAATTTATTCCGGTATCTTCTACGGGCCATATGATTCTCACTACCAAGCTGCTTGGCTTTGATGAACAGTCGCCGATCATGAAGACCTATGAAATCGTGATTCAGCTTGGCGCAATTCTGGCCATTGCACTGGTCTACCGCAAACGGGTGCTGGATCTGCTCGGCATCGGGCGCAGTAACCGGGGCAGAGGCGGAGTAATGCCGGCCTCACGGCTCAATCTGATTCACGTGATCCTTGGGATTGCTCCGGCGCTGGCTGTGGCCTTTTTTGCCCGGGACTTTATTAAAGGCCTGTTCGGAGCCACTACGGTGCTCTGGGCGCTCGTTGCCGGCGGGATACTGATGATTGTGGCGGAGTGGTGGAACAAGCGCAAATCGCGCGTGACTGCGCATGAGCTGGATGACTTGTCCTACGGCCAGGCGCTGGCCATCGGTCTGTACCAGATTATTTCAGTGCTCTGGCCGGGATTTTCACGTTCCGGTTCAACGATTTCAGGCGGTATGCTGAGCGGGGTAAGCTATAAGGCGTCAGCCGACTTCTCCTTCCTTATTGCCATTCCGATTATGTGCGCTGCATCCGGCTATGAGCTGCTGGATTCTTACAAATATTTCACCAAGGATACCATTTGGGATTTTGCGATCGGCTTCGTGATTGCCTTTGTGGTCGCTTATGTCGTGGTGGTATTATTTATGAAGCTGATCCAGAAGATCAGACCGACGCATTTTGCCATTTACCGTTTTATACTGGCAGCCGTTTTCTGGCTGTTTATTATGCGCTAGCCCAGGTTCGTTCAATATAACGGTATAGACACAGAATGCATTTATAGCTTTAGAAACAGAATAGTAATTTACCGTTAAAGGCAGGAGTGAGCCAAGGTGCGTTTAGTATCCGTGAATCGGCTTCAGTCGGGGATGAAGCTGGGAAAAAAGATTTATAATGATGAAGGACTTGTTCTGCTCGCTGACGGGGTAGAACTGACGGATGCGTTAATTAAGCGGCTGGCCAGGATCGACATCGGCTATGTCTATATAGAGGACGCCAATACAGATGATGTTGTGATCACCACATTGCTGCATGATGAAACGCGTAACCAGGCGCTTAAGGTAATCCGTAACCAGTTCCAGGAGATGTCCAGCATGTCCGGTATTACCAAAGGCTTTTATCATCTGGACAAAAAATTCTCCAAGGTAATGGATTCCATTCTGGACGATATGTCCTCCCAGGAAGATCCGATGATTATGCTGGCGGATATGCACACAGCTGATAATTACCTGTATGTCCATTCACTTAATGTATGTCTGTATACACTTGTCCTTGGCATTGCTTATGGCTACAGCAGAGAAGAGCTGCGCGTGCTCGGTCTCGGTTCGCTGCTGCATGATATCGGCAAAACCCAGATTCCGGTCAAAATCGTTCAAAAGCCCGGTATGCTTAGCGATGAAGAATTCCGCCATATGCAGGCCCATACGGAGATCGGCTACCGGATTCTCAAGGATGAGCCTAACATCCCGCTGCTCGCGGCGCATTGCGCACTGCAGCATCATGAGCGTATTAACGGCACCGGCTATCCGCGCGGGCTGACCGGTCCGCAGATTCATGAATACGCCAAGTGGCTGGGTGTCGCTGATTCTTATGATGCGATGACCTCTAACCGGATCTACAAAAAAGCGATGCTGCCCCACCAGGCGGTTGAAGCGCTGTATGTCGGTTCCGGTACCTTGTACGAGCAGAAGCAGCTTGAGCTGTTCAGAGACAGAGTGGCAATCTATCCGCTTGGGCTGACAGTCAAGCTGAGTACAGGGGAAAGCGGTATTGTTGTGAAGATAGACCCCAGCATACCGCATAGGCCGGTAGTACGGGTGATTACAGGTCAGGAAGGTGAACCGGTTACGCCGTATGAGATTGATCTGGGCACCGCGCTTTCCGTAGTGATTTCCGATGTCTCGGATGAAGACGAGCAGACGAAGTCCACCTGAATTGCAGAAATTGCGGCAGGAGGCTTCGCACGAAGCATTCTGCCTCCTAGCAGCGAGGAGCGAATAACAGGCAGCAGCCGCAATTGTGCGGTTGACAATGCCTGTTATCGCCCCGCTGTTTTTCATTAGGAGCTGTTTTCTCGGCACACCGGCATCCAGCGGTTTCGGAATATGCAGTTTTTTGGCCGGGCGTGGTATGATAAAGGGTAAGTTGCCTATCTTTTTCATTTATTTGGGTTAATAATAAGGAATACGTATTAAAGGAGCAAGCAAAAATGAGTATATTAGAACCTTCATCAAGAATAATAAGGGAGCTGTCGCCAAGCTATGATCCTTGGGATCCGATTACTTCGCTGCGTCAGCATGGACAGCATGTACTGACCAGTGTGGAGATGACGGTTACTAATCTGTGCAATATGCGCTGTGAACACTGTGCGGTCGGTGATAGCCTCACCATGAAGGAAGGGGAAATGCTGCCGCTTGCCAATATGCTCAAGCGCCTTGACGAAGTGGAGCATTTGCAAACCATAAGCATTACCGGGGGAGAGCCGATGTTCCGTGCTTCTACCGTAGATAACATTATTGTACCGCTGCTGAAATATGCACACGAGCGGGGCATCCGCTCACAGATTAATTCAAATTTGACGATGCCGTACGCCCGGTATGAGAAGCTGCTGCCTTATCTGGATGTTATGCATATCTCATTTAATTATGTAAACGGCGATGACTTCCATGAGGTCGGCTTCGCGAACAGCGGACATCCTGTCGCCAGGGAAGCCGCGTACCGGCTATATGACACAATGATTGAGAATTCCCGCCGGCTCAGTGAGGATGGCATGCTGATCTCCGCAGAATCCATGATCAACTACCGTACCCATACGAAGCTGCCGCAAATCCATAAGCTGATCGGTGACATGGGCGCGAGACGCCATGAGGTTCATCCGATGTATGCCTCAAGCTTTGCCTCCTCACTGCCGGTGTTATCGCTGAAGGAGATGGGCGATGCGATTCATTCTCTGCTGGACGCCCGTGATCCGGAGATGTGGATGCTGTTCGGCACGCTTCCGTTCTTCGCCTGCAGTTCTCTTGAAGAGGACCAGCGGCTGCTGCACAGACTGCGGACAGAGAAGAATGTGACGCTGCGCAATGATCCGGACGGACGGAACCGGGTGAATGTGAATATG
Organism: Paenibacillus sp. DMB5; assembly: GCF_001517085.1. Lineage (GTDB taxonomy): Bacteria > Bacillota > Bacilli > Paenibacillales > Paenibacillaceae > Paenibacillus_AQ. Next base: position 19,127 of record NZ_LRAC01000002.1, on the reverse strand, counting down.
TTTACCGGCGATGTATTTGTGACGGATTTTGCCGATATTTCCGCTTTCGGCAACATTGGCTCAAGCAGGCTGGACGATATCTTTGCCGACTGGCAGAACAGCCATCCTCTTAACCAGAAGGTGAACTGCTTCTGTGATGCTGCGGGCTGCTGCGGTCCGAATCTGCTGGTGGCTGATATGTATTACCCCAAGGTCGATTTCAAATCAAGAAAGGCGATCACACTGTAGAATCGAGGCGTTGTTATTGTGCATACGGAATTTGACATAGGAAGCTTATTGCTTAATCTGGTTCTGGTTCTGGTGCTTGTCTTGTTAAACGGTATATTTGTTGCTGCGGAGTTTTCGCTGGTGAAGGTCAGACAGTCCCGTCTGACCCAGCTGGTGAGCGAGGGGAACAAAATGGCCGGATACGCGCTGAAGGTTAACAAGAAGCTGGATGCGTACCTGTCTGCTACCCAATTCGGAATTACGCTTGCCTCCCTCGGGCTGGGCTGGATCGGGGAGCCGGCAATCTCGGAGCTGTTGGTAGAGCCGCTGATGTTTCAGCTAGGCGTTACCGATCATACTTTAATTTCTACTGTGTCGGTTATAGTCGGATTTTCCATTATTACTTTCTTACATATTGTACTGGGGGAGCTGGCTCCGAAATCCCTGGCGATTCAAAAAACAGAAGGCTCTGCGCTGCTGCTCTCTGCACCGCTGATGTTCTTTTATAATCTGTTTCTTCCGTTCATCTGGATTCTGAATGCTTCGGCAAATGCGCTTCTTAGACTGGTTGGCGTGGAGCCTGCCAGTGAAGCGGAAGCCGCCCACTCGGAGGAGGAAATACGCATCCTGATGAATCAGAGCGCCAAGAGCGGGGTCATTGATCAGGATGAAATGAAGCTGATGGATAATATATTTGAATTCTCGGACCTGCTGGCCCGTGAAGTCATGCTGCCGCGCACCGATATGGATGTGCTGTACAGCAATCTATCGCTGGAAGAGAACATGCGGATTATAACGGAAACCAAGCATTCCAGATATCCCGTAGCCAATGAGGACAAAGACCGGATTATCGGATTTATTCACATCACCGACCTGCTGTTTGCCCCGCTCGATCAGCAGAATGATCTGGCTTCGCTGGTACGTCCGATTCTGAATGTACCGGAATCAATGGAGATTAGCCATGCCCTGCGGCTGATGCAGAAGAATAAAGCCCAGCTGACGCTGGTGGTCGATGAGTACGGCGGAACGGCCGGCCTGCTGACTGCCGAGGATATTCTTGAAGAAATCGTCGGCGATCTGCATGATGAGTTCGAGAATGAGCGTCCAGACGTTGAACGTAACGGGGAATATATCTCCGTGGACGGGCGGATGCTGATTGAGGATGTCAATGACCTGACTGGTGTAATTATAGAAGACGAAGAAGTCGATTCCATCGGCGGCTGGCTGTTCAAGGAGCTGGAGGGCAACCCGTCGAAGGGTAAAAACATTGTTGTGGGCGATGTTACCTTTGAGGTGGAGGAATCAACCCGGCTGCGGATTACCAGAATCAAAATCCACCGGGAGAATCCGCCCGAGGCGGAAGAAACAGACAGCGCTGCAGATGAGGGAATAGAATAGAGCGGCTTGGGTTAAAGCCGCTGCCGGTAAGAATAAGCTGTACTGCTGTATTCAGGGTTTTGTCCTGGTGCGGCGGTGCGGTTTTTTTTGCCATGAACGTTCTGATTGATTGGCGAAGTCTCATACAATAGCTACGAAGAGATCATAGCCAGAATTGAGGTATCAACCAATGAGGAGGGGAACGCTATTGAACTCCCAGGAGCGTGTATGGGCCACTTACCGCGGACCGTTTGATCCTTGCCCGCCGGTGCCATTCAAAACGTATGTTGTGCCGCCGAACCAGTATATCAACTTCCAGCCGCCGGGCCTGCCGCAGTATCCGCTGCCGGAAGCCCTGAGGGCAGGGACTTTATGGCCGGCATTTTACAGTCCTTACGAATCCAAAGCCGGAAAAGGGAAAGGGGGCATCTAGTCAGATGGAGCAGCCAAATGCATGTGAGCCGCGATATTATGAAATGCTGGAGCAGCTGCAGGTGCTTGACTTTGCACTGGTCGAGCTGAATTTGTATCTGAATACCCATCCGGAGGATCTAAAGGCGATTGAGCAGTTTAATCAGCTGACCCAGGAACGGACCCGGCTGGCCAATCAGTTTCAGGAGCTGTACGGGCCGCTGCAGAATTTCGGGCGGGCCTACTCCAAATGTCCGTGGGAATGGAACCAGAGCCCGTGGCCCTGGCAAGTGTAGCGATATCACAACGTATAGGAGGGAGGCTCCCGGATGTGGATTTATGAGAAGAAGCTGCAGTATCCTGTTCGTGTCAGCAAATGTGATGTAAGGATGGCACGCTACCTGATGGAGCAATACGGAGGCGCTGACGGGGAACTGGCCGCAGCGCTGCGCTACATGAATCAGAGGTATTCGATTCCGGATAAGGTAATCGGCGTGCTTAACGATATTTCGACGGAAGAATTTGCCCACCTCGAGATGATTGCTACGATGATCTACAAGCTGACCAAGGATGCATCCGTGCAGGAGCTGGAAGCGGCAGGCCTGGGACCGAATTACGCGCAGCGTGACCACGCCCTGTTCTACCAGAATTCAGCCGGGGTTCCGTGGACTGCCAGCTATATCCAAGCCAAGGGTGATCCGATCGCTGACCTGTATGAAGATATTGCCGCCGAGGAAAAAGCCCGGGCTACATACCAGTGGCTGATTGACATGACGGATGATGTAGACCTGCAGGATAGCCTGAAATTCCTGCGCGAGCGGGAGATTATTCACGCGATCCGGTTTAAGGAGTCCGTACAGATCCTGATGGAGGAGAAGGACAAGAAACGGATCTTCTGATCCGTGAGGTCCGGTTGAATACTGGAAGCCTGGAGAACGTGTCCCACCTGTCTACACCGGCATATGGATGCCGGTGTATTTGGCGTACGGAGGTTCAATATGTTAACCTTATTCCATATCTGGGCAGGACGGGAGATGGAAGGCTATGGGGTTGGTGGCGGAGCGCTTGCGCGGATTTATAAAGGCCTGGCAGGATTACCCGCTCCCGGAGGGGAAGCTGATCGGCGGGCGTTATGTAATACAGCATCTGCTAGGTGAGGGGAGCTATGGGCTTACCTATTGCTGCCGTGATACTGCTGACGGGGAGCTTTATGCGCTGAAGCAGTCCAGACCCAGCAAAAAAGACGCGGGACGGAAGCTCCTCGAGAAGGAGTACAGGATCCTCCAGTCCATGGATCATCCCAGGATCCCCGCATGCCGGGATTATCTGGAGTTTAAAGGCTCGAACTGGCTGGTCAGCGAATATGTTACGGGAAAAACACTGGAGGACCTGATCTTTGACGACAAGCTTATCTACGGGGAGCGGGAAAGCCTTGCAGTCATTCTTAAGCTGGCAGAGCTGGTCATGCATGTCCATTCGCGGGGATACGTCCATCTGGACCTGCGGATTCCTAATGTGATTCTGCAGGGTGATGACTTGTATCTGATTGATTTCGGCCTGGCAAAAAGGATCGGGGAGCAGGAGGATTCAAGTGGCGCGGATGCCATGCAGACAGTAGTGCTGCCTGAACGGATGCCGCCGGTTGTTGCTTCGGATCTCTATGATATGGGCCAGCTGATGCTGTTTATGCTGTATTCTGCTTATGAGCCTGAACGCGGGAAGCAAGAACGGAGCTGGCGGGAGGAGCTGCAGGTATCGCCGGACATGCTGATGCTCCTCAACCGGCTGCTTGGAGAACACGCCGAACCTTATGCGGATACTGCGGACTTTGTCCGGGATGCTGAGGCAATACATCAGAGCCTGCTGAAATAACATTAAAGAGGCGCCTTCAGCTTGAGCATGAAGGCGCCTCCTGGACCATTCCGGCAGCAGGCTTTTAGCTGGAACTGCCGTAACGGTTTTTATAATATTTATGACCGCTTCCGCCGCGGTGCGCATCGGATGATGAATACCGCTTATATCCGCGGCTGCTGCTTGAATGTCTGCCGTAAAATGACCTCCCTTTGTGACTGCTTGAGTATTTACGGTGTCCGCCCGGCCTGGAATGTTCTACAGAATGCAGTACCTTGCCAAGAAGTTTTCTAAGCATCATGTTTCCTCCTTATAAGATATATTGTGCTTATAATATAATCTTACTCTTTTATTACCCTTAAGTACGCCATGATTAGATTAAGGTTTCATGAGAATTTTTTCATTTAACGACATTAATAACAGCAACCAGCCGCTCCCGGTGAGAAGCGGCTGGTTGCTGTATTTGTTAGGGATACGATGATGTTACTGGCGCAGTGTCTTCAGGGCACCGCTCCAGGCCAGCACCTGATCGAGCATCGCATTGACGTTCGCTTTGTGCAGATCAGCCGGCTTGAAGACTGTGCCGTTCTCAAAGTCGGTGAAGAGGGAGAGCAGCGGATGCACCCGGACATCAGCTACCTGGAGCTCACCTAGAATTCCGCGCAGATGTTCAGCCGCGCGTGCTCCGCCTGCCGAACCGTAGCTGACAATCCCGGCAGCCTTGTTGTTCCATTCTTCCCGGGCAGAGTCAAGCGCATTCTTGAGTGCTCCGGTAATGCTGTGGTTATACTCCTGGGCGATAAAAACAAAACCGTCCAGAGTAGCCAGCTTGGCGGCCCAGGCTGCGGCAGGGGCGTAATCATCGCTTTCGCCCAGCAGCGGAAGCTTGAAGTCGGCAATGTCTACGATCTCATAGTTGGCATCTCCGCGGGCATCTGCAATGCCTTTCACCCATTCCCCGACCTGCGGGCTTACGCGGCCCTTGCGTGTGCTTCCCAGAATAATCCCGATGTTCAATGTTGTCATTTGAAATTCCTCCCAAAAGTAAGTGTATTGGATTTCGTGTTGACCTTTATGAAGTTAATTATAGCATATTACTTTTATAAAGCAAGTATAATTTTGAAACTAAATAAGAACTAATGCAGAGAGTAGTTTTGTGATCCGATTACTCGTTACTCGCTATCCTCATATATAGCTATGCCCGATTTCCCGTCTGCAGATTATCGTTGTCTGTCATAGGGCTGGTTATTTTTTTTCAAACAGATAGAAATTCCTAGCAAACTGGTCTAAAATAACAAGTGCAATAGAAACACCGGTTCACAATCGGGCCGGATAAAGAGGAAATGGGAGGAGAAGTGTGGAATGAAGTACCGCAGATTAGGCGGATCGGGGCTAAAGGTTAGTGAAATCAGTCTGGGAAGCTGGTTGACGTACGGCGGATATGTGGAACGGGAAAATGCTGTCAGAGCTATTGAAACCGCTTACGGGTTGGGTGTGAATTTTTTTGATACGGCCAATGTGTATGAAAAAGGTGCGGCCGAGAAGCTGCTCGGTGAGACGCTGCGCGGATTTCCCCGCGAATCTTATGTCCTGGCCACCAAGGTATACGGCGTTATGGGAGACGGTCCGAATGACCGCGGCCTGTCACGCAAGCATATTACAGAGCAGTGCCATGCCAGTCTGAAGCGGCTGGGGGCAGATTATGTGGACATTATGTACTGCCACCGTTACGATCCGGAGACACCCATTGAGGAGACGCTGCGCACACTGGATGATCTGGTCCGTCAGGGCAAGGTGCTCTATGTCGGTGTAAGCGAGTGGACGGCTGCCCAGATGACAGAGGCGCTGGCTGTCGCGGACCGGTATCTGCTGGACCGCATTGTGGTCAATCAGCCGATTTACAATATGTTCGAACGTTATATAGAAAAAGAAATTATTCCGCTCGGTGAACGCAAAGGGATCGGACAGGTTGTATTCTCGCCGCTGGCTCAAGGTCTCTTGACCGGAAAATACAGCTCGGCGGAGGACATTCCTGAGGGCAGCCGGGCCTCCAGGCTGGAATGGATGCGTAAAGGGGTTACGGAAGAAAAAATCGCCAAGGTGCAGCAGCTGGGTAAAATTGCAGCAGAACTGGATCTCTCGGTCGGCAATCTGGCCCTCGCCTGGATACTGCGGCAGTCTAATGTAGCAAGCGCACTTGTCGGTGCAAGCCGGCCGGAGCAGGTAGAGGAGAATGTGAAGGCTGCAGGTGTCGAACTGAGCGGTGAAGTCTTGTCGCGGATTGACGAAATTATTGCCTAAAGAGAGAGGAGCAGATACAGATGAAGGTACTTTTTATCGGGGGCACAGGATTAATTAGCCAGGCCGTATCCAGGCTTGCAATCGAACAGGGGATTGAGCTGTATCTGTTTAACCGCGGGGAGCGCAGTGAATTCGTACCTGACGGGGCGGAGGTAATCCGGGGAGATATCCGCGATGCAGCGGGGGCCGCAGAAGCACTCAAGGGCTACGAGTTTGATGCTGTTGTAGACTGGATTGCCTTTACACCGGAGCATGTGCAGAGCGATATTGAGCTGTTTGCCGGCAAGACGAAGCAGTATATCTTCATCAGCTCTGCCTCGGCCTACCAGAAGCCGCAGCGGAGCTACCTCATTACGGAAGAAACACCGCTGGCCAATCCTTACTGGCAATATTCCCGTGACAAAATCGCCTGCGAGGAACTGCTGATGGAGGTACACCGCACCAATGCCTTCCCGGTCACCATTGTCCGGCCTTCGCACACTTACGGCGTTACGGCAATTCCGGCAGCGCTTACCAGCTGGCAGCATCCCTGGTCGCTGGTGGAACGTATCCGCAAAGGCCAGCCGCTGGTTATTCATGGTGACGGTACTTCACTCTGGACGCTGACGCACAATACAGACTTTGCCAAAGGCTTCATCGGCCTGCTGGGCAATCCTGAAGCGATCGGTGAGGCGATCCACATCACCTCCGATGAGTCACTGAACTGGAACCAGATTTATGCGGCCATCGGTGAAGCTGCGGGGAGAGAACCCAAGGTGGTGCATATCTCGACAGATTTCATCGCCGCCCATACGCCGGCGGGAACAGCAGACGGCCTGATCGGCGACCAGGCGGTAAGCAGTGTATTCGACAACAGCAAGCTCAAACGGCTGGTGCCGGAGTTCAGCGCCGCGGTTTCTTTTGCCGAAGGAATCAGGATGTCGGTTGAATGGTTCGAAGCCCGGCCGCAGCTCTGCTCCGTGGATACGGAGTGGTCCAAAATGCTGGACATGCTGATCAGCAGACATGGTGTTGATGCCAAGCTGCTCTCATACTACGTGTAACACGGATGTGGCATGAATCAGGGAATGGTGAATATACTCTCACTACCTACCGAAACCCGTAAAAAAGGAGTCCTGGTCATGCCGACACATCCTTATGTATCCCGTTTTTTCGTCCATTCCGATGCCCGCCGTGACAAGCTGATTTATGACTTGCCGGAGTCCTGGTGGAGCCGGCCTTATGAATATGAATGGTGTACCAACTTTGTTTCTCCCCATGATGTAGTACTGGATGCCGCCTGCGGCATTTCCCATCCGCTCAAGTTCTATCTTGCCGGCTTCAGCGCCGAGGTGCATGCCTGCGATAGGGATGCACGGATCCTATCACAGGAAGCCATCATCCGGAATATTGAAGATGACATTGGCGCAGAGGCAGCCCGTCAGATCCTGGCCAGGAGGACGACAGGCCTGCATCTGGCCCAGGCGGAGCTCACCTCCCTGCCGTATGCGGATGAAAGCTTTGATACGATTTTTTGTATTTCGGTACTCGAGCATTTATCGCTGAATGATACGATCCTGGCCATACGGGAATTTCACAGGACTTTGAACGGTGAGGGGCTGCTGGTGCTGACCTTTGATTATCCGACCGTCAATCTGCCGGTGATGAACGACGTGCTGCTGCAGGCTGGCTTCCAGTACTGGGGTGAGACAGATTTTAATCTTCCGGAGGATGCGCTGCGGACGGATCAGTGGGGCGGGCTCAGCTGCTTCCGGGCAGTGCTGAAGAAAGCGCAAAGCTATAGATGAACTTGAGAATCGGATAGTTGAGCTGCTGTAGAACCCTTAGGTTCAGGCTCGACAGCAGCTGCCGGTTCACTATTCTTAAATTCACGCTCTATAGCCGGGACTTTTTACTCTTTTAGATAACCTACGCTATCCGTTATAGTTGATAGATATCTTATCAAAAGGAGTAAAATGAGTGCGCAGAGCAATCCTACTTATTCTATTATTCTTTCTGCTGATTCCTCCCCCGGCGGTTTGGGGCGGAGCGTCCAAGGTGCAGCCGGCAGACCGTATTACTCTTACATTTGCCGGAGATATTCTGCTGGACGGCTTCGTAGGGGAGCAAATAGCAAGGTACGGGGTGAATTTTCCGTTTGCGAAGGTAGCTCCTGTTCTGCAAAAAGCTGATCTGGCCTTCGCCAATCTGGAGACGCCTGTATCGGTGCGCGGCCAGGCGGCAGAGAAGACCTTTGCCTTCCGCTCCAAACCGGAGACGCTCGGCGGATTAAGCTATGCCGGTATTGACGGCGTAACGCTGGCAAATAATCATATCCTCGATTACGGCCAGAATGCGATGCTGGATACACTGGTCCATCTGGACAGGAACAAGATCGGCCATACAGGAGCCGGCAGCAATATGGATCAGGCTTTCAAGCCGTATGTCAAAACAGTCAAAGGCAAGCGGATTGCTGTGCTTGGGGCAAGCCGGGTGCTGTCCGGACCTTCCTGGCATGCCGGAAAAAATACACCGGGTGCTGCCTCGGCTTACACGGCGGAGCCGCTGCTCGGGGCCATCAAGAAATCCGCCAAAGACAATGACTATACGATTGTATATCTGCACTGGAACGAAGAGTTCGCGGATTATCCGGAGAAGTACGCCCGTACGCTGGCCAAGCAGATGATCGACAGCGGCGCGGACATCATTCTCGGTGCACACAGCCACTGTCTGATGGGAATCGAGTATTACAAGCATAAGCCGATCTACTATTCGCTGGGTAATTTTGTGTTCAACAAATCGACGCGCGGCGGAGAGAAGACTGTGCATACGATGCTGGCCGACTTCACCATAACGGGTTCGGGGATCACCAGCCGGATCACTCCGCTCAAGATCATCGGCGGACAGCCGAACTTCATGGGAGCTGCCTATAATAAGGAAGCGATCATGAAGCTGAACAAGCTGTCGTTCAACGCGAAGATAGCTGCGGACGGAACGGTTAGTGAGAAGCTGTGAGCTTCAGACTGTAGGCTGAACGCCAAACACCATAAGCTAGGTTAACACAGCTGCTCACCTTACAGCTTCATGCTATAGCTTCTTCTGCTTCGAACCATCATCTAGTTGGATTTTAGTCACTTAATCCTGCGCTAACGCGGAGTTATTGTTGATTAGTTGGAAAAACGTATCTTAATTCGGCCGCAAAGCTCCAGTCGGAGCGATATCAGCGATATTAGGTGTCTTTTTTCCAACTAATGTCCTCTTCCCGGCATTTAGCCCGGAATTAGGTGACGAATTTCCACTTAGATGAATGGAGTCAAACATGTTCAATCCGCAAACAGGAGCATCGTTCATACAAAGATGTAAAAACACCCCATAGCCTTCGCGGCTATGGGGTGTTTGCTGTGTCAGTCATGCGGCATGGGGGTGTTTTACAGCTCATTCAGGCAGAAGCTTGCAGCAAGGCCAACCAGATCAGCCCTTAACCGCCCCGGCGACAACGCCTTTAACAATATACTTTTGCAGGAAGATGAACACGATGATGGACGGCAGTACGGCCATCACCATAGCTGTCATTGCATACTGCCAGTCGGAGGTGTACTGTCCGACGAAGGTGTAGGCGGCCAGCGTCAGTGTCTTGGTGTCCGGTGAGCCATTGACCATGAGGAGCGGGAGCAGGAAGTCATTCCAGATCCACATTACGTCGATGATAACGATGGTAGTCGTTACCGATTTCAGCAGCGGGAAGATGACGCTGAAGAACAGGCGGAAGCCGGAAGCCCCGTCGATCGTGGCGCTCTCGTCGATTTCCAGCGGAATCCCTTTAACAAAGCCGTGATAGATGAAGACGGCAAGCGGTGCGCCGAAGCCCCAGTAGAGCAGGCCGAGGCCCCAGGTACTCTCAGACAGGTTCAGGTTCTTGGCGGTCTGCAGCACGGTCAGCATAATGGACTGGAACGGAATCAGCATCGGCATAATGCAGAGGAAATAGATGACGCCGCTCCATTTCGTTTTGGTCCGGGCCAGCTTGTAAGCGGCAATGGAGGAGACGAACACAATCCCCAGCAGCCCGAGCCCGGTAATGATGAAGTTGTTCAGGAACAGCCGCGGATAGTTGATGAATTCCCATACATAAGAGTAGTTGGCAAAGGTCAGCTTTTGCGGCAGGGCAATCACGTCGGTCATGACCTCGCTGAAGCTTTTGAATGAGTTGATAATGGTCAGGAACAGCGGATACAGGAACAGCAGGGAGAGGAGGACAAGCACAATCTCGAGTATAATTTTGCCGGTCTTGTTGTTGGTTTTCATTATGCCTCCACCTCTCTTTTCTTGAAGAATGTAAGCTGGATCACGGTAACTATCAGCACTGCAACGAACAGGATAAGCGCTTTCGCCGTACCGTAGCCGTACAGGTTATTCTGGAACGTGTCACGGTAAATGTCATAGGCGATACTGTAGGTGGTTCCCCCGGGACCGCCGCCGGTCAGCGACAGGATAACGTCGAATACTTTAATGGAGTTGGTCAGCGCCATAAATACCGAGATGGTAATGGATGGTGCGAGCAGCGGCAGGGTAATGCTGAAGAATCTTCTCAGTGCTCCGGCACCGTCAACTGTTGCGGCTTCTTTGAGATCCTCAGGCACGGACTGCAGGCCGGCGATATAGATAACGAGATAGAATCCGATGGATTGCCAGATGGATACCCCTAATATGGATATGAAGGCCAGCCCCGGCGTCCCCAGCCAGCTCAGGCCGAAAATGCCCCAGCCGGTGCTTTCCCCGAGCGAGTTGAAGCCCTGCATAAAGATGAATTTCCAGATGAAGCCTACGATAACCAAACTGAGAATGTAAGGGATGAAGAAGGCCGCTCTCAGCCAGGAGGTAGATTTCAGCTTCATATCGAGCAGCACGGCCAGCAGAATAGCCAGCACATTGACGATAACGATGTAGAGCACCGCATATTTGATCGTAAACCAGGCCGAATCGGAGAAATTGGTATCTCCCGTAAAAATCTGCTTGAAGTTATCCAGCCCGACGAACTTGGGATGCTTGGAGATCCCGTTCCATTTGGTCATGGAATAACGGATGGTCATGATAAACGGAACATAGAAGGCTACTGCGATACAGATCAGAACGGGGAGGGTGAAGAGCCCGAACTCCGTTTTCTCGCGCCATTTTCTGCCGAGTGATTTTAACATGGATGCACCTCTTCTGCTATTTATAGGGTGGGAGTAAAGGACCCCGCTTGCCACACTTAACCATTCCGGTTAGTCTATATTGTGTATTATAGGGCAGCGCCGTATACTCAGAAATGGATTTAAGAAGACAGTTAGGGGTAAAAAAGTGAACTGAAAGCGGAAACAAAATTAGAGGCGGGGAGGCTGCGGCCATCATAAAAAACAACATACAAAAGCTGCTGGAGCCGCTCCTGGAGCGGGTTTCCCGCCGTCTGGCCAACAAGCTGATCCTGCTGTTCTCCATTATTATCATCCTCGTGGTCACGTCGCTGACGTTCATCTCCTACGGGATGCTGCGCAAGGAATCGGTGAACAACAGTATAGCGAGCACAAGCAACAATCTGCTGCTGGTCGGCCGCAATCTGGAGAGCTATCTGAACGGAATTGAGCAGCTGTCCCTGCCGCAGATCTCCTATGATGAGTTCGCTTACGCCATTACGCATGAATCACAGGATTATGCTTCCAAGATGTATGTGGAGGATTATCTGAAAAATCTCTATTTTTCACGCAAGGATCTGGAGTCCATCTATCTCTACATCATCAAGGAGCAGAAATATTATTACGTGACCAAGGAGAATTACAATATTACTGTCCGGGTCGCCGAGCATCCGCCGATTGATCATCTGACCTGGTACAAGCGTGCGCTGGCCAGCCCGAATAACCGGTCCTATCAGTCTTTTGTCAGCGATACAGCGGAGAAGGGCGACTACAAGGTCAATACGGATGCAAGCTTTATGGGCTATCACCGGCTGCTGCGTTCGATCGCTTCCCGTGAGCCTCAGGCGGTGCTGTCGCTGTATTTCAACTCCAGTGTAGCGGATGAGATTATGAAGGATATTCCCTTCTCGGAAGGGGACCATCTGATGTATATCAGCCCGGACAATGAGCCGTACGTGGTGGATGATAAAGCGTTCTATGCCCGGACGGAAGAGGCGGAACTGCTGAATAAGCTTACAGCGGAGCAAGGCGGACAGGTGACCTGGTCAGACGATCAGGAGAAATACCTGGTGATCTACGATATCAGCCAAAAAGAGGGCTGGAAGCTGGTCAAGCCGATTCCTTACAAACAGATCTATGAAGCGGCGACCACGACACGCAAGCTCAGCTATTCGATCGGGCTGCTCTTTCTGATGGCCTCGGTTATTCTGGTCGGCTTCCTGTCCAACCGGATTACCCATCCGCTGAAAAACCTGTCCCTGCAGATGAAACGCTTCAGCGCCGGCAGCTTTGAGGCGGAGGCGAGGGTGGAGGGCAATGATGAGATTGCCTATCTGTCACGGCATTTTAACAAAATGGTAGAACGTACGAATGAGTTAATCAATGAACGTTACAAGATGAAGATAGTTGAAAAAAATGCGGTGCTTAAAGCACTCGAAGCGGAGATTAACCCGCATTTTCTGTATAATGCCCTGCAGGCAATCTCCACCAAGGCGCTCAAGAACAACAATGATGATATCGTCGAGATGGTGGACAATCTGGCGCTTACCCTCAGGTATTGCATCAGCGGACGTGATGTCGTCCAGGCGAGCGAGGAGCTCCGGCATATTGAGCGCTACATGGCTTTGCAGAAAGCCCGGTTCGGCAGCCGGATGCAGGTGGTCTATGAATGGGATGAGAGCCTGCTTAGTCTGCGGATTCCGAAGCTGTCCGTGCAGACGCTGGTGGAGAACTGCATCAAGCATGCCCTGGAAAAGGTGTCGACCACCGTGACCATCCGGATTGAGGCGCATGTGACGCCGGCCTACAGTGTCATTTCGGTGATGGATGACGGGCCGGGAATGACGGCGGAGCGGCTTGGCGAGGTGCTGGGCTCGCTGCAGATTCAGTGGGATGAGGAGGGCAGCGGTACTGAAGCATCCGGGGAGGACGAAGGACATGAGAGCATCGGCCTCAAAAACCTGAATACCCGGCTGAAGCTGCTGTACGGTGAGGAAGCGGGTCTGCTGATAACAAGTGAAGGAAACGGAACGCAAATGGATATTCTTTTACCGCGGGGAGGCCAATAACAACATGTATAGAGTACTAATCATTGATGATGAGGAGCCGCTGCGCGAAGCGATTCATATTCTGGGCGACTGGAAGGGACTCGGGGTAAGCGAGGTACTGGAGGCGAATGACGGGAAGACCGGGCTGGACATGCTGCGCAGGGAGAAATTCGATCTGGCCCTTGTGGATATGAAAATGCCGGAGCTCAGCGGTAGCCAGCTGCTGCAGATTGCGGAGCAGGAATTTCCGGAGCTGCTGCTGATTGTGATCAGCGGCTACAATGACTTTGAATATACCCGGCAGGCGATCCGCTCCAAGGTGGTCGATTATTTGCTGAAGCCGGTGAACCGCGGCGATCTAAACAGTGCACTGCGCAAAGCTGTGGATCTGCTTGAAGCCAGGAAGCGGAAGAAAAGCGAGTTCATTGCACAGAACATCACGCTGAATATGTCTGTGCCCAAGCTCAAGGAAAAGATGTATCTGTCCATTCTGGACCGCAGCTTCAAGAACCAGTCGAATGAGGCCTTTCTGCCGCTGATCGGCGCGGATACAGCCGGCAACCAGTTTACGGCCGGCATTCTGCGGCTGCTTAATCTTGAACAGGTGCGCAAGGGGCGGTTCCATGAGGACCGTGATCTGATGCATTTTGCCGTGACGAATGTGATTAATGAGAACAGCGGCGGAGCATTTGAAGCATTCAGCTTCGTGAGCCCAAGGAATGAGCGGGAACTGATTGCGATTTTTACAATGAAAAAAGGGTATGAGGAGGATGCGGCCTTCCACTCAATGCATCAGCTGAAAAAAGCGGCTGCGACGCTGAAAGAGCTGTTCGGAATACACTGTGCCGGCGGGCTTGGAGCTACTTATGGCGACTACCTTGAGCTGGCCGGTTCATACGAAACTGCCAAAGCGCGGCTGGATGATGTTGACCTGCTGCAATTGAAAGGGCCGGTGGTAGCGGGCGGGGGTGCAGCGGTGCAGGAATTCAAGGACAGTCCTTCCCTGACCGGACGGATGCCGCAGATCCGCAGCATATTGGAGAGCGGCAATGCCGCCCATGCCAAAAGCATTCTGAACGAATTCACCCAGAGGTGGCAGTCCTCGGCCCATTTCAGCCTGGGGGATGCGGACCGGACACTCCGCGAACTCCTGATTCTGCTCGGCGATATTGCCGGAGAGCTGGATGAGGTGCCGGCTTCGCTGCGTGCAGTCAAGAATAAAGGGCTGGCTGCACTAGGCCTCAGCGGTGATTATGCTTCGTTCAGCCAGTTTGAAGGACTGCTGAATGAGCTTCTGGATGCCTATGCCGGTGAAATTAGCAGGTCGCTTGCCGGCAACCGCAGCGGTGTGCTGGAAAATATTAAAGCATACATTGATAACCATTATTTTGAGAATATTAAAATATCGATGTTCACGGATAAGTATTTCCTGAGCAGAGAATACTTGATGAAGCTGTTCAAGGGCAAATACGGCTGCGGCATTCATGAGTATGTGCAAAAGGTAAGGATGGACAAAGCCAGGGATCTGCTGGCCGACCCGGCGCTCAAGGTTCAAGATATTTCCGAAATGCTGGGCTACAAGGACAAGAATTATTTCAGCAAGGCGTTCCGCAATTACTATGATTGTTCGCCTTCTGAATTCCGGACCGGGAACCTGGAGGGAGAAAAGTGAAACGGTTACATTAGCCCACTTTTTTACCCTTAGAAGTTCACTTATGTACATTCTTATCCTTTTTCTTTTTATTTAGAATAAACACCAAGAACACAAGATACATGAGGAAAAGGGGGCAACATCATGTTAAAAAGATTTATGCAGTCTCAGCGAGCCTGTTGCTATTCGGGGGATTGCTGGCCGGCTGCGGGGGCAATAACAATAATGCCGCTAACAACACAGCTGGAACAAATGGCGGGGAAAATGCAGCTACCGAAACAGACTCCTCCAAGCCTGTAACCATTAATATGTTCACCGCATCACCGGAATACACGGACGCCTTCAATGCATACATTGCCGAGTACAAAAAAGTGAAGCCGAACGTGACCATCAACCTGGAAATTATGCAAGCCGACTATAACACCGTACTGAAATCCAAAATTGCCGCAGGCAGCACGCCTGACGTCTTCCAGACCACGGCCGGCGGGGATATTGATACTTTTGCCGAATACAGCGCTGACCTGACCAATGAACCGCTGGCAGCAGCCATGACAGACGCCGTACGGGCCAACATGACATCCTCTGACGGCAAGGTGCTGGGGCTTCCGGTAAAAGGTAACCTGTTCGTGCTGATGTATAACAAAAAACTGCTGGCCGATGCCGGCATCACAGAGGTTCCGAAAACAACAGTTGAGTTAGACGATGCCATCACCAAATTGGAAGCTAAGGGAATTACACCGTTCGCGAACGCCTACAAAGAGTGGTGGGTATGGAAGCACATCTTCCAGCACTTTGTAGACGCAGCGGCTATGGATGCCGGTATTGATGCCAAGACACTGGTAGCGAACTTCATCGCCGGTGAGACCACCTTCAAGGATCATCCGGTGCTGTACGATAACTTCTTCAACTTCATCGATACTACCGTTAAGCACGGAACAGACAAGCCGCTGGAACGTGACAGCAATGCCGAAGTGAGCGATTTTGCACTTGGCAAGGCCGCGTTCATGACCGGTAAAGGCGCATGGGATGAAGAAGCGATCAAGAAAATCACCCCGGACTTTGACCTTGGCATCGCCGGCTATCCGGTCAGCGACAAGGCTGAGCAATCCCAGATCATTACCGGTGCCGACCAGGCGCTGCGCATCAACAAGGATTCCGCAGTAGCTGCCGAAACCATCGAGTTCTTCAACTGGCTGTATACTTCCGACTACGGTAAAAGCTGGTTCTCTACTGTAGCCAAAGTAATCCCGCCAATCAAGGATGCTCCGATGCCTGACCTGCAGATGCCTAAGGAAATGGATGAAATCCTCAAAACCGAGAAATCCGGTGACCTGTCCGTCAACTACTCGCTGGATACGTTCCACCAGAAATTCGGCGAGCTGATGCAGGCCTACATAGGCGGCAGCAAGACGAAGGACCAGGCGATCGATGAAATTCAGAAAGCGTGGATTCAATTCGGTTCTGCTGAATAACAGAAATTGATAATCCGGGACGGTCTCGAAGGTAAGGTTCTTACCGGCGGGGCCGTCTTTTACTGTAGGGATAAGACAGGGATGATTTGTAAAATGATTTTTTGGTATTGGCCGTAACTGCGGAGAGCGTTTGGATTTCCGGCCGCTGTTATGTTTGGATTTCTTGATTTAAACTGCTGGCTGCAGTAGAAATCCAAACATAAAGGCGGACGCGTTCGCTCCTCCAATTCCAAACCTCCCCTCCGTTACTTATACCTTTTATTTGGATTTATAAATTCATTACAGATTAATAGCCAATTTGAGAGCCTTCAATCCCGCTTATCCATGAAGAATTAAATAGAGCAATTTCACTTAATACGCATATAATCAGGATAGAAAACAGTACTTGTCAGGAGGCTTACTATATGACCAGCAAGCTGCTAGAAATAAACGAAAATGGATTATATCTTACGATTGAAATTACAGAGGAGCTGGATGTAAGACTGCTGCATTTCGGGGCGCGCCGCTTAACCCGGGAGCAATTGCGGACAAGCATAAGCCGGGCTTCCGGCTGCTGGAGCTGCAGCTGTCAGGGGAGGACCGCGCAGAGTATCACGGACGGACGCACCGCGCCTCTTATCCGGGGCTGCGGATGGAATACAGCGGTCACAGTGATACCGTTAACACACTTGGACGCAAGCTGGAGCTTACACTCGCGGATCCAGTAACGGGTGTTAAGGCAGTGCAGCATTTTCAATTTTACAGCGGGGTGCAGATCGTACGTTCCTGGACAGTGCTGAAGAATGAAGGAGACAGTGAAACGGCTGTAGAATATATTTCTTCCTTTGCCCTTACAGGTGTGGACAAGGAGGGGGGCGGTGACAGGGGGGACAAGATAGAAGTTACCCTGGGACACAGCGGCTGGCAGAGCGAGCTGCAGTGGCGGACCTACAGCCTGCCGGAGCTGGGCATGTACCATCTGGCTGACCGGGGCTCGAAGCGGATTGCCGCCAGCAATACCGGCTCCTGGTCGGCGGCGGAGCTGCTGCCGATGGCGGTGCTGCACAACAATGAGAGCGGAAGCAGCCTGTTCTGGCAGATCGAGCATAACGGCTCCTGGCACTGGGAGCTGACCGACCAGTACGATCAGCTAACTCTGTTGGTCAGCGGACCAACGGAGCATGACAACCACTGGTGGCTGAAGCTTGCGCCGGGTGAAGAATTCACCTCCGTGCCGGTTGCCGCCGGCTCCGTGCAAGGGGGAATAGAAGCTGCTGCCGCGCAGCTGACGGCCTACCGCCGGATCATCCGCAGACCGAATGAGGACAATGAGCTGCTGCGGATTATTTTTAACGATTATATGAATTGTCTGTGGGGCAGCCCGACGACAGAGAAGCTGCTGCCGCTGATTGATGCCGCCGCAGATGTGGGCTGTGAATATTTCTGTATTGATGCCGGCTGGTACGCGCCCGGAGAATGGTGGGATGGTGTAGGCCAGTGGGAGCCTTCGGCTGAACGTTTTCCTGAAGGGATCAAATACGTGCTGGATTACATCCGCGGCAAAGGCATGATTCCCGGGCTGTGGCTGGAGCTGGAGGTCATGGGGATCAACAGTCCGAAGCTGGCCGAAACGGATGACAGCTGGTTCTTCATGCGGCACGGCAAGCGGGTCAAGGACCGCAGCCGTTATCAGCTGGACTACCGCAATCCCAAGGTTATCGAACATGCGGATGGTGTTATTGCCCGGCTGGTAGAGGAGTATGGTGTAGGCTATATCAAGATGGACTACAACATTAATGCAGGTATCGGCACCGAGACGGATGCAGACAGCTTTGGCGACGGGCTTCTGCAGCATAACCGGGCCTATCTGGCCTGGCTCGACAGCATCTTTGCGCGTTACCCGGAGCTGGTCATCGAGAACTGCTCCAGCGGCGGCATGCGGATGGATTATGCTATGCTGAGCCGTCACAGTATCCAGTCCACAAGTGACCAGGAGGACTACGTGAGCTATGCGGCGATTGCCGCCGGTTCCCCGCTGGCGCTGACCCCGGAGCAATCGGCGGTCTGGTCTTACCCGCTGCGCGAAGGCGATGATGAAGAGGTCATTTTTAACATGATCAACGCCCTCCTGCTGCGTGTGCACCAGAGCGGCCATCTGGCAGAGCTTGCGCCCGGCCGCAGGGAGCTGGTGCGTGAAGCGCTGGATTACTATAAATCGATCCGTGCTCAAATCCCGCAGGCGATGCCGTTTTGGCCGCTTGGCCTGCCGGACAGCCGGGGACAGTGGGTCAGCTATGGTCTGCAGCACGGTAATATCCGCTATCTGGCAGTCTGGCGGATTGCCGGGGAAGAGCAGGGAATAACGCTGCCGCTGCCGGAGCTTGCCGGCCGGGAGGTACAGCTCAGTTGTGCTTATCCCAAACAGCATGGCTCCGAATGGAGCTGGAATAAGGCGGAGGGCAGCCTGACCGTATCTGTTCCGGCCGGAAGAACGGCCAGACTGTTTGAGCTGCATAGTTAAAAGGGTAAACAAGGTCTTAAGCACCGTACGAATAGAGACATCCTTCGCAATCTGGAAATCATTGACCAGTGCTTGCGGAGGGTGTTTTTGCTATTTTCGCAAAAAAATATTATTATTCATGTAAAACTATCTAAAAATCATAACTCAACTTCGCAGCTC
>NZ_LRAC01000001.1 GCF_001517085.1 Paenibacillus sp. DMB5 | reverse complement strand
GTGATTTCCGATACTCACTCGTTGTTCAGTTTTCAAAGATCAAGCTCGTTGTTACTTTCGATGTTCTCGTCAGCAGCAACTCTTATATAATATCACGTTTGTTTCAGAAGCGCAAGCTTTTTTTGAAATTCATTTTTTCAATCAATTTCAGTCAAACTTTGACGCGCTCTAACAACGCTTACCTATAATACCCCACATCGCTGACAAAAAGCAACCCCTTAATCAAAAAAAAGACAACCCGCTAAATTATATTAGCAGGTTGTCCCCATATCACCGTATTATCTTCGTTCTTAGTAGAATTTTGCAGCGCTGTATTTGCTCGCAACTTTAGTCAGGCCAACCTCTTTGTTGTTCTTAGCCAAGCCCGCGTCAACTGTAGTATCAATTGTTACCCATTTGCCGTTAAGCAGAACTTCATTCCAGGCATGATATGTCGATACATAGCTGGTGTTACCCATTACAAGCTTAGTTGGAATGCCTTCACTGCGCAGCATAGTAGCGAACAAGGAAGCATAGTCATAGCAGATGCCTTTTTTGGAGAGCAGAGTATTGTCGTTCTTAGGAATATAATCCGGTGTTACATTAGCAGCCAATGCATTGTCATACTTAACATTTGCTACGATGTAGTTATAGATCGCTTTTACCTTAGCTTCATCTGTCGTCAAGCCTTTTGTAAGCTGTTTAGCTTTCACTACTGCTTTATCGGAAGAGGTCCATTTCACGTTCTGTACGGAGCTCAAGTATACGGCGTTAGCATCGCTGAGTTTAAGCTCAACATCTTCGGAAGATACCACTTTATATTTGTTGCCGGTTGTGTTCTCAAGAACAGATACTTTATAAGTGCCGTTGCCTTGTTGCAGCGGGAAGGATTCTGTCGACTGGGAAGCATATAGATTGTAAGTGTAGCTGTTGCCGTCTTTAGTGATCATAACCTTGATACGCTTGTCAGCAGGTACATCATAGGATACTGCAACAACACCTTGATCGAGCTTCGATGTATTCAACCAGCTTGAGTCTGCAGTTGCAGCTGAAGCTGTGCTTGTCTGAACGGAAGTGACAACTACGAACAATGTTAACAGCATGAAATAAAATTTTTTCACGGATAAAACTCCTTTCGGTAGCTGGCTGCCATCCTTACGGGAAGGCCCTCTAGCTTTGCGTCCCTACCTTTCGATAGGTTTGCCGTTATCGTTGCAGCTTTATCTATCTCTTAATCTACCATAAATACTAGATTTTGGATTGAATAGCCAACAAAAAAAGCCCTTCATTCGGTAGCTGGCTGCCATCCTTACGGGAAGGCCCTTTAGCTTTGCGTCCCTACCTTTCGATAGGTTTGCCGTTATCGTGTGTGCTTTTATAGTTATATACTACCATATATTCGCCCAGATACAAGACCTATTTTACTAGAATTTCAGCATTTTTCAATAAAATTTTCGCTAATTCGCGCTGAATCCCTTTTTGTCTGTTTTTAAGAAAGTTTAGCATGAATAATCAGCCGGTGAGTCGGGTTAACAAGCGGATCACAGGTGATTAGTGTCAGGATTTTATCTTCACCATTGCCGTTCAGCACCGACACATCCGTCGGCTCCACTATAGAAATATCATACACTTCGTACTGATACTCCTCTGCACTCGTCTTGATTTTGATGGTGTCCCCGATCTTCACTTCATCCAGCCTGTTAAAAAGCCTGCCGGCTGTTCTGGATCTATGTGCAGCTATAGCCGCATTGCCTACCTCACCCAGCGGAGCCGTCTCCTTCATATGGGCGGCAGCGTGCTTCATATTCGCCTTTGTCGCACCTTCAAGCACAGGAAGCTTCAGATCGATCCTGTCAATCTCAATGATCCCGGTGATTTTGCCGCCTACTGCAATTTCTTCAGCGGGCTCTGCAGAAGGCTGTACCTCATCCTCCTGCACCGATTCTTCAGCCAGCAATTGGGTCACCTCCGCATAGGGCTTTTGCAGATCCGGTCCGGCTGTTGGTGCCAGTTCGCTGTAGGCTTGTTCAGCTTCCTCCAGCAATATAGCCTGCTGCCTGTCGTTGTACCACTCGCTTGCTTTGGGATACAGCATGATAAGGACGCCCGCCAGTATAATCAAATAAGATAGTTTGCGCATGAACATCCCCCTCGCTTCGTTGCGGACAGGGCATTCCCTGTCCTGTTCTTTACCTAGAACACCCACATCCGGCTTCCGAAAAAGTTGATAATTACCGTTACGAACGTAACGAGCACCTTGGCAATCAGCACCTGAATGCCGAAGCTGTCCGTCAGGAAGTGCATCAGCAGCACCGAAATACCCAGCACGGCCAGATTGAGGACGATAAATTTCACCAGCTGCAGACGGTTAGAGCCGCGCTGGTTTGTTGCCCGGTCACGAAACGTCACCTTTTTGTTCCAGAAAAAACTGTTCGCTGTCCCTGCACTATAAGAAATGACCTGCGCCGGAGCGTTCATAATGCCCAGTGAATGCAGCAGTGTAAATACTGCAAAATCTATCAAGGTATTAAGCAAACCTACGGCGTTGAACTTTAGGAACTGGATAAACCCGGCATTCAGCCTGTTACTTTTCATAACGTTTGCCTTCCCGTATGTCCGGATATTCTCCGTCCTCGTACCCTCTGGTTTCCCTTACAATATATAGCGGCCGGTCTTTGGATTCATCATAAATCCGCCCGATGTATTCACCGATTACCCCCAGCAGCATCAGCACGATGCCGTTAAAGAGCAGATTGACGCCGACAATTGAGGTCCAGCCGGGAACCGCCCACGTCGTGAACAGCTTCTGAAACAAGATGAAGAAGAGATATAAGAAACTGGAAAAGGCCAGAAAGAAGCCGACATAGGATGCTATTTTGAGCGGTTTATGGGAAAAGGAGGTGATACCGTCCAGCGCAAACCGGACCATTTTCTTCAGCGGATATTTGGTTTCTCCGGCAAAGCGCTCCTCCCGCACGTATTCTACCATCGTCTGGCGGAAACCTACCCAGCTTACCAGCCCCCGGACATAACGGTTCTTCTCCTTCAGCCCCCTGAGGACATCGCAGACCTTGCGGTCAATCAGCCGGAAATCGCCTGTATCGGTCGGAATTTCCACGCTCGTCATGCTGCTAAGCAGACGGTAAAAAAGCTTGGCGGTTACCTTCTTGAACAGCGTCTCCCCATGGCGTTTAAGCCGTTTGGCATAGACAACCTCGTAGCCTTCCTTCCATTTCGCAATCATCTGCAGAATAACCTCCGGCGGGTCCTGAAGATCGGCATCGATGACCACTACCGCATGCCCCTCAGCATAGTCCATCCCGGCGGTAATCGCGACCTGATGTCCGAAATTGCGCGAGAAGTCGATCAGCTTGACATGCTCGTCACGGCTGCTGATCCCGCGCATAATCTCAGCTGTACGGTCACGGCTGCCATCGTTGACGAAGACCAGCTCGTAGGAATCACCGCATTCGTCCATAACCTTCTTTAGACGCTCATACGTATGCTGAATGACTTCCTCCTCATTGTACATCGGTACAACTACACTGTATCTGGCTTTCACCTTTGTTCCTCCTAAAAGTTTTGTGAGCATGGGCTTCCTTGTATTACTTCGTACAAAACTCGCCTCGGAAGCATACGCTTAGTTTTATGGAGCTTTACTTCATTGGGATGCTTCGCAATAAAAATCGCTTCGAAAGCATACTCCAAGTTTTGTGAGCATGGGCTTCCTTGTATTACTTCGTACAAAACTCGCTTCGAAAGCATACGCTTAGTTTTATGGAGCTTTACTTCATTAAGCTGGCTGGCCCCTAGAATACCCAGGAAGGGAACCAGCGCAGCACAATATTTACATAGTCGGCACTAACCTGCATTCCTGACAGCACCGGATAGAACATAATAAAGAGCACAGCGGCGGCTGCCACATAAGCATAACGGATCTTGGTTGCTCCGGCTTCCGGAACCTTGCTGTCGATTAGCTTCATTACATATACAATAGCCAGGATCATGAACGGCACCATTGCAAAATAATGATACAGGAACGTCTCGCGCGGAACGAGCATCCAAGGCACATACTGTGAGAAAAAGGCGATCCACAGCATATACAGACTCTTCTCTTTGCGCTTGATTGTAAGCCATACTGTGCCGAGCATCGCAAAAATCCCGGTCCACCAGATCAGCGGATTGCCGATAGTAACAATACTGCTCACCCGGCCCTCAGGCAGCCCTTCTCCTCCGCTGAAGAACCACACCGGACGTTTCATAAACGGCCATTCCCACCAGGAGGAGGAGAACGGATGTGTAGCTACGAGCTGGCTGTGGTAGTTATACATATTTTTTTGGGCATCAATAAGTCCTTTAATGGTATACCCTTCTGCCGTTACGGACAGCACCGGTATAAAGGACAGGCTGTACACTACAGCAGGAATAATCACAAAGAACACAACGCAGCTGGCCAATGTTATGATCGTATTCTTCCAGAAGGAGCTGTCGGCTGTCCGGCAGGCTGTCTTAATCTCCTGATCACCGAGCTTGCCTTCCGCAAGCATGCGCCCTGCTGCCCGGTATTCCTTATAGCGGTCAAACAGGGACAATGCGAGCATAACCGCCAGTCCGGCACCGCCATACAGAACAATCCATTTGGAGGCGACACCGATTCCGAAGAAAAGGCCTGACCAGAACAGTGGCACCAGGGTTTTGCGCAGCGGAACACGGTAGAAATTCATTGTAAAATATCGCTGCATGAAATAGAACATCAGCATGATGAAGAATACGCCGTATACGTCGATCGTAGAGATGCGCGTCTGGGTAAAATGCATGAAATCCAGAGCGAAGAGCCCCGCGGACAATGCGGCGTACCGGGTTCTCCCGAACAGCCGCAGGCCCATCATATAGATAAGCGGCAGCATCGCAACCCCGAACAGGGTACCGATGATCCGCCAGCCGAACGGATTAGCGCCAAACAGCTCCATACCTACTCCGATCAGAATTTTGCCGAGCGGCGGATGGGTATTTTCATAGGCAACGATCCCGTGGAAATGCTCATACGCAGTCCGGGCATGATAAATTTCGTCAAAATAGGTGCTGTTCATGAAATTCGAATGTTCCGGAACCAGCGACTGCTCGTCGAACAGATTGGCAGGCTCTCCTCTCTTGGCTGCTGCCCCGGCACCCGGTGTCACACCAGCAACAGGAAGCGTGGCTGTGCCGCCCCCCTGTTCATAGAAGGCTATTTCATTCAAGGTAAAGCCAGGCTCGGTAACGGTCAGCTTCACATACCTTGCCGCTACATTTAACGGCTGGCTTTTCCAAATGAAGACATTGCCCACATCTTCGCTTATATCCAGCGGGCTGCCCCAGACGTCAGGGGTCTCACTGAATTCCAGCTTGAACTTGCCTGTGCCTACACCGCCGAATATATTTACACGCTCCAGCTGTCTGCTCTGGCCGAGATCGACATAGAAGCTCTCACCGCTGGCCGCAGGCTCCCACAGCGTTTCCGGTGCCTTGGTTGAACCGAGATTCACGAGAGCAATAGTTGTATAGACTGCTGTAATAGCCAGCATCCAGATCCAGTCTTTACGCTGCAGTCTGAACCGGACCTTTCCTTTGGTCTCGAGCGGACGGATTCCTTCAGCAAGCGCCAGATCGGCAGCATACTTCTCAGCATCAGTATCCGGAGGTGACAGCGGCTTGGTCTGTTTGCGGATATATACCATATACCCGGTATACAGCGTATAGACCAGCAAACCGAGATTTGCAATCGACGTAACCAGTACAATACCGTCCGTCGGCGGGTTGCCGCCGGCATTGAGATGAGCCAGGGTATAGCCGACATTGATATATTGTGTCAGCGTAAAGCCCAGGAACAGCGTCAGGAAGCGGCGGTCCTTACTCTCCATATAACTGAACAGAGAGAGAATAAGGGCCGGATAGATATAACGCTCATGCATTTTGGTGCCAAGAACGAACACGACGGCAATCAGCACAATAGCGATAAAATAAGATTTGGACAGGTCCTTGCGGTTTTTGCGGAATGAATAATAGGTTGCGGCTGCTACCGCGGCCAGGATGAAAATAAAGCCCCAGACGCGATATGTAATACCCAGCCATGTTACATCCATAGCCGACCACATCGGACCCGTGAGAGCGTACAGGTTAAACGCATTAACCGTCGAATACGGGTACGACGATAAGGTAGCTTTATACAGATTAATCAGCCCGATGAAGCCGCCGTTGTTCCAGAAGAACGGGGCTGCCAGCAGGGCAAAGATCCCCAGCCCGTACAGCGCACCTATAGCAAGCTGCTTCCAGGCCCGGTGATGATAGAAGGCAAACATCAGGACAGGAGTAAAGATCAGCGCCTGCGGTTTGACCAGTACGGCAATGGCGAAGAAGATCGCTGATCGTACAAAGGTCTTGTCCGCCGCCCCCATAATGCTGATCAGCAGGAATATCATAAAGAAGGAATCCGCCTGGCCCCAGGCAGCCGAATCCATCAGCACAGCCGGATTGAACAGGTAGAGCAGCATCAGGCCGGTAGCCATTCCGCCGCCGAGCTTCTTGCGTCCAATCTTGTAAATGAGGCCGGCGAGTACCAGATCCGAGAGGATCGCCGGCATTTTGAAGAGCAGCATTTCTCCGGCTGAGCCATGCGTCAGACCAAACAGACCGCGGATGGCGCTCAGCAGATATAATATGTACAGGTAGCCTGGCGGATAGTCCGCAAAGTAGCCCTTTTCATAGAATCCGCCCGGCCCCATGTCAACAAGGCGCTGCCCCCAGGCAATGAAGGTGTTCATATCATTCTCATAGCCTTGCGCGGTGACGCCGATCCAGATCCGCAGAATAAAGGCACCGGCGAATGCAACATACAGCCATCTCGTATAGACGACATCCGGCTGGGCCAGCAGTTTGTTGCTGCGCAATCCTCTGTTATACAGAAGGGCAAAAAATACACTGAAAACTGCTGAAATCAGCAGGATTTTGGCCGGCGAGACTTTGTGGGGCACAGCTTCTGCACCACTGTTATCGGCAGGGGCAGCCGCTCCGCTGTCCAGTGAAATGAAGCCAGTTCCTTCGGGAAGGGCCTCCAGCTTTTCTACAGACAGGTCATCGAAATAGGCTTTCCCCTGAATAAGGTTGGCATAGCCGCCAAGGGCCGCTCCGACGGCAAGCTCGGTCTGTTCGCTTCCGGTCTGGCCAATAAACTCAAGATATTGCCAATCTCCTCCGGTATCTGTCGTAGCCGGGTACCCGCCGCCGACACCCACCGGAAAGATATTGGCCCCGAAGCCTTCGCCGGAAATGCTGGCAACTTTGATATAACCGGAAATCTTGTAGTAGCTTCCCGGTGTGACAGTAACCGTCTGGACCCATTTCAGATGATTCGGTTCAAGATTCTCAATGACAGCCGCTTTGCTGCCGGAATGAACCTCTTCAGATTGAACAGAGAGAATCCCTGAGCCGTCTCCGGCAATCCAGGCATCCTTCGTCCAGCCTGCCGGTGCCCCGTTCTCCCCGTCTTCAAATCCCGGATTTTGCAGCAGGTTACCCTCTGCATAAATGCTGGTTACCGGAAATACGAACATCAGCAGCATGAATATAAAGACTGCGGCCGTGCGTAGATTTTTCATCGTTCCAACCTCACCTCATCAATGTTAATCCAGCCGTTCCCGCCGGTTATAATAATTTCTGCATGGTCTCCCTGTTCAAGAGCCACTGCCGGTAGCCGTATTTCATGATACGCGTCTCCCGCCGTCAGCTCCGCTTCAGCCTGCAGGCTGCCGTTCACGAGCAATCCGATCTTTCCTCCGCTGCCGCCGGCGCTTGCCATAACGGTCAATGCATATTCTCCCGGCTCCGATTGAACCGTAAAGGCCTGGCTGACAGTTTTGTCCACCCCTGCATCCAGATAAGCCAGTGAGTGCCCCGAGTACGGATTATTGCCGGCAACTCCCGTTCCCGCTGAGAACTTCCAGCCGGCCGGACCTTCCTCAAAGCCTCCGTTAGTCAATTCATTATTCACTGCCGTATTCAAGGGAACTTCCTCTGCAGTATAATCGCCTGTAATTATTACCGTATAGTTAGCAAACTGCTTCACGGTATAATCTCCAGCAGCAGCTGCCGGCACCCCTGAGTGATTGCTGACAACATATGCTGAATTTCCTTCCAGTACATCATATCTGCCGAATCTGTATCTGCCAAACGATGAAACCTGCTGAAATGCACCGCCGGGATTAGAGTAAACGACCGAGTCCAGGAAGTCATGGGGGCTGATTCTCTCATAAAACAGGACGAAGATATAGGGCATATTGATTTCGTCTGTTACGTAAATATTTCCGGTGGTATGCCCGGAAGCATACTGTATCGCCTCTCCGGCAGATTCGTAAAAGCTCGGGCCGATTCTGTCCGGATATTCCCCGAAATATTCGCTGATAAACAGGCCGAACATGACTGTAAAGGCAGCAGCAGAAAGAACAGCAACCATTTTTATACGTGAATAGAGCCAGATGAAGCCTGCCGCAGTGAGCATAACCAGCGGAATAAAAACAATGTTGATCCGGTTAATGTTTACAGTGGTGATAAAGGCCATAAGTACTGCTGACAGCAGCCAAAGCAGAATAATTCCCTGTTCCGCTCCCTTGCGCCGGTTCTTCCAGGCCGTACTTGCCATGACGATAAGCCCGATGAGCGCAAACGGCAGGGCAAGCGGATAAGCATAACCGTACCAGGATAAAGAGTTCCAGGGCAGACCGTCGCTTCCGCTCCAGATAATAGAGAGGAATTCACGGAAATTCGCTGCAGCCGTCTGCAGCAGTTGTCCGCCAAAAACCGAGGAGATTTGTTCCACCCGCGGCATGGTAAGCTTCGGGACAGATAACAGCGGGGTAGCGATTGCCTGCAGGCCCTCATAATGATTAATTACTATAAATAATAATATGGGCAGGGACAGTAATACAAATAGCAGGGTATTCCACGCAAGCGTCCGCACTTTAAGCACCCTGCAATATAATAGAAGAATTGCCGTTCCCGCAGCAAACACAGGAACAAAGAAATAGGCAGTTCCGTATGCATATAAAGATAAAGCCAATACAGCGGTAAAAGCATAAGTCCAGCGGGAATCGGCAGATTGAACCGAACGCATAAGGAAGTATACCGCAATCAAAATCAAAGTCGGGAATAAATTGGCCTCCAGCGCCCACCTCGACATCATAATATGCCACGGGTTAATGGCTATAAAGAACATGGCAGCTATGCCTGCCGCTCTGGAAGGAAAAATCCGTCTCATTATTAAATAGAAGAAAACCATTCCGGCAAGTCCCATGATCACACTCAGTGCCCTCACCGACAGCGGAGTCAATCCGAACAACAGGATAAACGGCATGGACAGATAGGCATATAAAGCGTTTTGCCCGCTGCCCCAGGCAATCAGATGAACAGGCAGATGAATACCGTTACGGTCTATTCCGTAATGGAGAATAGCGTATGCATCATAACCGATAGAAGCCTCATCCTGGTTCAGACCGGGCGGAACCGAACCTATGTACACTATCCTTACAATTGCCCCGAGCACGAACAGCAGCAGCGGCCAGGGGTTATTTTTGCAGGAATTAACAATTCTGTTTAGGATGCCGGACAACTTACATCACCTCTTCAACAATATAATCTAAATACTGGATGATGGAAAGACCGCAGCCGCGCTTTGTTCAGGAATGGGCCAAAAAGAGCCGGAAAGCCGGAATATACAAAAAAACAGCCCCCTCATCCCTGAAGGAGCTGTCATGTTGTTCTATTAAATGGGGTTGTGCTTAGCCTGCGCTGCCGAAGAATACATAACGCATAACAATCAGAACCGCCAGTACCCACATCATCCAGTGAATATCATATTTCTTTTTGCCGGCAATGTTAGCTACACAAGCCAGGATTACATAAGTAACGATACCGAACGAGATTCCGTTAGCGATGTTGTAAGTGAACGGCATAATTGCAAAGGTCAGGAAGGCCGGAATAGCGTAAACCATATCCTGAAAATCAATTTCGCGGATCGACTGGGCCATAAGCACACCGACAACGATCAGGGCAGCAGCAGTAGCCGAGCCTGGAATCAGGGCAACTACCGGAGCAAGGAACAATGCAAGCAGGAAGCAAACACCTGTTGTTACGGCAGTAAGACCTGTACGTCCGCCTTCAGCGACACCGGCAGCACTTTCTACATAAGCCGTAGTAGTGGAAGTACCGAGCATTGCACCGCCTGTTACAGCGATCGCATCTACGAACATTGCGTTACCTACACGTCTCTTGCCTTCTTCTTTGTTCTTCATAATGCCTGCACGCTCAGCAGTACCTACCAGTGTGCCGAAAGTATCAAACAGCTCTACAAAAGTAAAGGTGGCAATTGCGGATACGATACCGGTGTGCATGATGCCGTCCCAGTCAAATTCCATGAAGTTCAGCTGGGTGAAATCCGGAACCCAAGGGGTTTGCGGGCTGCTCAGCGAACCGAAATCAACGGCACCCATCAGAATAGCTACAAGCGTTGTACCAAGAATACCGAACAGGATTGCGCCGCGTACCTGCAGAACCATCAGGATCGCGATCAGCAGGAGGCCGATAATAACGAGCTGGACATTGGTGTTCTCCAGGCTGCCCATATGAATGACTGTCTCAAAGGACAGAACGTCTGTAAACTTGTTAGCGGGAATATCGCTGCCTGCTTCAACGCCGATTGTCATCAGACCGCTGTTCTTGAGGCCGATAATCGTGATGAAAAGACCGATACCAACGGTAATCGCATGCTTGAGGCTGTCCGGAATTGCAGTAAGCAATATCTGCCGGACTCGGGTAACCGTCAGGAGAACAAAGATCAGACCGGAAATAAATACGGCGGTCAGACCCATCTGCCAGGTGAACGGGTGATCAGTAGTCTGTGAAGCGAGTACTACGGAAGCAAAATATGCATTAAGGCCCATACCAGGTGCCAGCGCAACCGGGAAGTTAATGAACAAACCCATGGCAATCGTGAAAATACCTGCTGCCAGCGCTGTTGCCAGGAATACGGAATACCAGCCCATGTCGATGCGGCCAAAGGCGGTCAGCGTACCCGGGTTAACCGACAGGATGTAGGCCATCGCCATAAAGGTAGTAATACCGGCCATGATCTCTGTACGTACGGTAGTGCCGTTTTCTTTCAATTTAAAAAAGCGGTCCAATTGTTTCTCCCCCTAAGGTGTATGTTGTGTATGAGCCCACAGAAAAGCCGGCATCTGATCGACACCGGCCCGAAAAAAGAGAAGGTCCCTCATCTCCCTCCAGCCTTACGGCCGAAGGTTCTTATGGAATCGCTCTTTTTAATCGTAGCCAGGTCATTACGGTGACCTCGTAGAAACTTCCAGGCCAATTCCCGGAATTATACGAATAATTTTGTTGCTCAACGCTTTTTTATTTTAGGTGTAACTCACATGACTTGTCAATGGTAAATACGAACATTGGACGTAATGTTTTCGTTATTGTTCGTAAATGAGGCGTTTTTATGAATGTGGTGAAAGGTGAGGCCGGTAGATTTTAATAGTCTAAATTAACGCAACTCTTATGCTGAAACCCTTTATCGGCTATCTGGAGGAACGGGATGAGTATCAGCAGGGGGAAATACATAAAATTCTGGCCGGCGCCTGCATGTATGCCTTCTTTTTGACAACCGGGCTTATGCTAATCAGTCTAGTTATCGATACGCTAAATCACAGCTTCACATTTGGAACGGTTGCTTTGTTCCTTGTGAACCAGTTCTTATCCTATTTCATTATGTTCAGACTCAGAAAAACCGGTATTGCAGAAACAGAGTTTGAGATTGAAGCAGACTATGAATACTTCCTTCAAAAAAGTGATATTAAACTAATCAAGGACAACACCTGATATCCACATTTTTCCCTGTTACAAAAAAATACTCTCTTCTGTCTGCAGAACAAATGCAGATAAAAGAGAGTATTGGTTTAATTTCCCACTATTCCCACTCGATAGTCGCAGGCGGTTTGGAAGTTACGTCATACACGATGCGGTTAACATTGTCGACTTCGTTGACGATGCGGACGGAAATTTTCTCGAGCACATCCCATGGGATACGGGCCCAGTCTGCAGTCATACCGTCGATGGAAGTAACAGCACGGATACCTACGGTGTAGGAATAAGTACGCTCATCCCCCATAACACCCACGCTCTTCATGTTCGGAAGTGCAGTGAAATACTGCCAGATTTCGCGGTCCAGACCGGCTTTGGCGATTTCCTCGCGCAAAATGTAGTCGGAATCACGAACGATCTGCAGCTTCTCTTCTGTAACCTCACCCAGTACACGGATAGCAAGGCCCGGACCCGGGAACGGCTGGCGCCATACGATCGCATGAGGCATACCCAGTTCTTCGCCCAGCTTGCGGACTTCATCCTTGAACAGGGTATTCAGCGGCTCGATCAGGCTGAACTTCATGTCTTCCGGCAGACCGCCGACATTGTGATGCGACTTGATGGTCTGGGCAGTCGCTGTTCCGCTCTCTACGATATCTGTGTACAGCGTACCTTGAGCCAGGAAGGCAAAGTCGCCCAGCTTGGCCGATTCTTCGTCGAAGCAGTAGATGAACTCGTTGCCGATGATCTTGCGCTTCTGTTCAGGATCGGATACACCGGCCAGCTTGCCGAGGAAGCGGTCACGGGCATCAATTTTGATAACGTTAATATCAAATTTGCCGACAAACGTCTCCATTACACTCTCAGCTTCACCTTTGCGGAGCAGGCCGTGGTCGATAAACATACATGTCAACTGATCGCCGATTGCCCGGTGAATCAGCATGGCTACAACGGAGGAGTCTACACCGCCGCTAAGTGCGCACAGTACTTTTTTGTCACCGACTTTATCCCGGATATCCTTAATTGCATCCTCGATGAAGGACTCCATCGTCCAGTTGCCTTCGCAGCCGCACACCTCATACAGGAAGTTAGAAATCATCTCGTTGCCGTTCACGGAGTGGCGCACTTCCGGGTGGAACTGTACCGCATAGAACTTCTTCTCGTCATAGCTCATTGCCGCGATCGGAGCACTCTCGGTACCGGCATCCAGCTTGAAGCCGCCCGGAAGCTCAACTACATGGTCACCGTGGCTCATCCATACGGTCTGGCTTCCGTCAAGACCTGCGGCAAGCACCGAGCCAGGCTGGAAGTCTACGTCTGCTTTGCCGTATTCGCGCTTGGATGCACGTTCTACTCTGCCGCCCTGCTGATGTGCCATCAGCTGCATGCCGTAGCAAATCCCGAAAATCGGCAGGCCCAGCTCGTATACAGCCGGATCTACATGCGGAGCATCCTCAGCATATACACTGCTTGGACCGCCGGAGAAAACAATCCCCTTAGGTGAAAGTGCCTTAATCTTCTCTACTGGCGTATTGTACGGCAGAAGCTCGCTGTATACCCCCAGGTCCCGGATTCTGCGCGCGATAAGTTGGTTATACTGTCCTCCAAAATCGAGAACGACGATAATTTCATTTGGCTTGTTCATTACGTGCCTCCCTTGATTATTGGATTCATTATACTCATGGTTAATTCTCACCGTCAAGGAAAGGAGGACAGGCATTTTATGTGCTTTTGGGCGGTAAAGTCCAGCAGCAGCAAGGCGCTTTGGCGGAATAGAAAAACCGGGAATCCCGCCTGGAAATGTCACCCATGCGAGCTCCCCGGCGTTAACAGGCAAGTGCTGACGTGAAGATCAAGCCAGCCGGAAGGTAATGACCAGACAGCGGCTGATAAAATCAGCGGCTTCTTCATCCTGCGGCGCAGAAGAATCGGAAGCATACGGACTAACGCACGCCGAACCGTTACCCGGTAAGGCGGCAGAGCGCGTTAAGAGGCTGCGGTGTACTGGCGCAGCGGATAACGCGGAACCCGGACACTGTGCGTCAGGAGATGCGGCGACGGGTGGCGCAGCGGATAACGCGGAACCCGG